>CAVTDY010000042.1:0-123923 GCA_963733605.1 uncultured Actinomycetota bacterium | reverse complement strand
CAGGGCGGGTGTGACCGACCAAAAGATCCAGACCGGCACCAGGGAAGCCACGAAGCGCAGAACTGTCACCGCACCGTGGTGATCGCCGCCGAAGGCGATCCGTTCACGAACTGCGATCATCGTCAGGTACAGCGCGAACCACGCGACGCCCCGCCACAGCTTGTCGCGCAGCCCGAACTGCTGACGGCGCCAGGCCTTGGCGAAGATTCCGGCGATGGTGGTCGACAACGGGATCCCCCAGACCAGGAAACCCGCGACCCCGATGAACGTCCAGCTGGACCTCAGATGCGACGCGTGGCCGAACGCGGCGCGGACATGCTCAGTCAAGGGGGATACCAGGCCGAGCGCCCGGCTGAAGACGGTGCCGGGGCTGGCGTTGTCGGCGAACCCGGTGAGGTAGCTGAATCCCATGATGATCAAGGGGATAACGGTGGTAAACAGCTGGACTGAGACGAGCGCGCCCAACGTGCCGCCGTCGATCTCGTTGAACCGGGCGACGATTGCTGCGACGGGCCGCACCTGGCGTGCTTCCGCCAGCCGGCGGTAGCGCTCCTCGAGCCGCCGACGGACGGCCAACGGGTCACTGCTGGCGCTCATCGCCCCGAATCCCCCTCGTACGGCGTCATGAAATCCCCGATGTAGCCCGATGTAGATGGTGGCGAACTTATGCTCCCATCCCCCATCGGCGTGTCGCGGCGGCTCAGCCCAGGCCGAACACGGTTTCAACGAGCACGATAAACGCCAGGATTCCCACCACGGCGACGCACACCGTGGCGACCGCCTTGAAGAGGGGGCCGTTCTTGGCCTTGCCGAGCACGGTCGACCTGTTGGCCAGGATCAGTATGTAGGTGAGCAGCAGCGGGGTGATGATGCCGTTGAGCACCTGGGCGTTGACGACGAGTGCGACGAGGTTTCCGGGTGCCAGCGCGATGGCCGCGCCGACCACGATCTGCAGAGTGAAGATGCCGTAGAACAGGGCGCCTGGCGGAAACTGGCCGACACCGACCGCGGCGCCCCCGTCGCGTCGGCGATTGCGTAGGAGGTGGACAGCGGCACCACCGAGGCGGCCAGCAGCGAGGCCCCCAGCAGCCCGGCCGCGAACAACCCGGGCGCCGCCGGGCCGACCGCGGGTCGCAGCGCCTCGGCGGCGTCCTTCGCCGACTGCAGCGGTCCCGCTGCCGCCGATCGCGGCCGCGGTGGCGATGATGATGAAAATGGCGATCACGTTGCTCCAGATGGAGCCGGTGACGCTGTCGATACGCTCGCCGCGGTAGTCGGCGGGCTTGATGCCCTTGTCCACGCAGGCCGAGGCGTCGTAGAACTGCATGTAAGGGGTGATGGTGGTGCCGATCAGGGCCACGGCGAGCAGCAGAAACGCGTGCGTGGCGAGGAAGTGGGGCCACACCAGATTGGACAGGACTTGTTTGCCGTCGGGGTGGCCGAGGAACGCGGCGATCGGGTACGCCAGGAACGCCAGCGTCAGCACCAGGAAGAGCCGCTCGGCACGCGAGTAGGACCCCAGAACCGTCAGGGCCCACACGAACGCGGCGGCGATCGGGACCGAGATCAGCGGTGAGACGCCGAAGATCTGCATCGCGGCGCCGACGCCGGCGAACTCACTGACGGTCAGTCCTGCGTTGGCGATGAGCAGCAGCGAAAGCGCAACGAACGTGCTGCGCGCGGAGAACTGCTCACGGATCAACCCGCCGAGACCCTCGCCGGTGTAGACGCCGAGACGTGAACACATCTCCTGCACGACCACCAGCGCCACCGTGACGAGGACCATCAAAAATATTGTCCGGTAACCGAACTGGGCGCCGGCGCTGGCGTAGGTCAGGATGCCTCCGGCGTCATTGCCCGCGTTGGCGGCGATCAGACCCGGCCCGAGGACCGCCAGCAGCGCCAGCACCCGCTTGGTCCAGCGCCGGCGGCTGCTCGGCGCGGTCGCGTCGGTCTGCGGCACGCTCATGGCGCCTGTCCGCCGTCCAGCAGGGCTTGCAGCCGGAGCCGGTCGGTTTCACTCAATTCGGCGAGCAGGGCGTCCCGACGTGCGGGATCGAGTTCGCGGAGGGCCTCGGCAGCTGCCGACGGCGCCGCCAGCGCGGCCACCTGAGCCTGTTGTCCGCGGCCCAGGCCGGCCAGGATGGCAGCCACATCGCCTGCCCGCAGCTTGGTGAGTTCTGCTGCCGGGCGCGCGAATTGCACACCGCCGCCTATGTCGCCGGCGGCGGCGGCGGGCCCGGGCTCACCAGCTAGCGCGGTATCGGTGAAGCGCGGAACGAACGCTTGCAGGTCGGCCCAATCGATGGCCCGGCCGGGTGTCGGGCACACCCTGGCCTTGAGCAGCAGCCGACGGATGAACGAGCGCACGCTCACCTCGACGCCGGCCAGTTCCCAGCCGTTCGGCCCGTTGACGAGGTAGACATCGGCTGCCCGGACCACCTGGACACCGGCGACGTCGACCAGCTGGCGGTCCAGGACGTCGCGGGCCAGGGCGACATCCCCGGGTTGCCGGACGCGACGCGACACCTTGAGCTGAGCCGACTGCAACCGCACCTCGGTCTGGTGCAGCGTCACGTCTTGGCACTCGACGAACACATCGCTGCTGCCGACGCGGACGGCTACCCCGATGACCGCCGGATGCGCGACACCGGCGTCCCAGCGCACCACGATGTCGCTGACCCGGCCGACTCGGGTGCCGGCGTCGTCGCGAACGGGACGCCCGAGCAGGTGAGCCAGCGAGATCACCTGGTCGGCGATGGTCCGCTGAACGGCGATCTGCTCGCGCAGCGTGGTGGCCAGCCGCCTGCGATTCGCCGGTGGGCGCTTGTCAGGCTCAGCCATGGCGTGCCTCGCGCCGGCGTCCTTGCGCCCGTGGTGGATTCATGCCTGGTGGCCGATGACCGTCGTAACCGACCGGGTCACCCGGCGACGGCCTGCCGGCCGGAGGTGCCAGTGATGTTCTCGACCTTCTTGACATCGCTGCGCATCCCGAACCCGGAGATCACCTCCATCACGCCGAGGACGATCAGCCAGATGCCGACCACCAGAGTCAGCGTCACGATCGAGTCGAACGGGTAGGCCAGCACCACGAAACCGGCGATGATGCTGATGGCTCCGAAGAAGATCGCCCATCCGCGGCCGGGGAACCCTCGATCGCCGACCGCGAGTGCGAGCGCGGTCACGCCGCGGAAGATGAATCCGATCCCAATCCAAATGGCAAGCAGCAGAAGCGCGTATCCCTGCCCGAAGTGCCGAAAAGCCAAGATCCCGAGGATGATCGACAACACGCCGCTGATGAAGTTCAAAAATCTGCTGCCCGCTGAGACGGGCAGGCTGAACGCGAGGACCACCATCGCGATACCGGACACCACCAGGTACACCCCGAACAAGCCGGCAGCCATCACAAGCGAAGGTCCCGGCCACGCCAGGATTACCACGCCCAGGATCACGGCCAGCAGGCCGAACAGGATCGCCGACGTCCAGAGGTGGCGCGCCAGATCAGAAACGGGATGCGGGGTGTCGGTCATGAGGGCTCCTCGATGAAGTCGGTTCGCGGCGGTCTCGCCAGTAACTCATTGTTGCCCGGGGATAGACCGGCACGGTTGTGCGCGAAAACAACATCGGCGCCACGACGGTGTCGCGGCGAACATGTGTCGCGGCGAACAATTATGAACACGACCGCAAAGCGCAGCACGATTGTTCCCAGATACATCGTTGGCCGCCACATTTTGTCGCCGCGCCCATCGCGGGCGACTCGGCGCTGAGGCACACTTCGGCCATGACCGCGAAGCGAACCCGATGAACGCAGCCGATTACAGCGAACTCGGCGTCCGCAACCGCTCCCGCAGCCTGTTCGGTCAAGTCATGTGGTACGTGGCCGCGACCGCCGGAATGTTTGCGCTGGGTAGCTACCTTGGCCGTGGCCTCGGATCCGGCTGGGGCTTGGCGTTTTTCGCCCTGTCGCTTTGTCTGCCTGATCGGCATGCGGTTCGCGGTGCGCAGCTCGGCGGGTCTCAGTGTGGTGTTGTTGCTCGCAGTGGGGTTGCTGCTCGGGCTCGCGATGTCGCCAACACTGGTCTACTACGCCGGTGCCGACCCGCAGGCCCTGTGGGAGTCCGGCGGCGTGACGGCGCTGTTCATCGCCGGCTGCGGCGCGTTCGGCTATGCCACCCGTACCGATTTGTCCGGTATCGCGCGGGTGAGCTTCTGGGCGCTGGTTGCGCTGATCGGGTTCGGCATCGTGTTGGTCTTCGTGCACATCCCCGGCGGCGCCGTGATCTATTCGGTGTTGGGTTTGGTCATCTTCGCGGGTTTGACGATGGTCGACTTTCAGCGACTGCGGCGGTCAACCGACCTTGATTCGGCACCGCTGCTGGCCGCGTCGATCTTTTTGGACGCGCTCAACGTGTTCTCGTTCTTGCTGCAGCTGTTCGGCGGCAGCAGGCGAAACTGACGAGCGGCCACCGGCCGTGATCCCGAAAGGTGCTCGGCCCGGTGCGTCGCTCACCGCCGCGGGGCGCAGCCGCCGTTATCGTTTTTGTGAGGTCACGTTCGCCCGATGAAGGGGCCACCGACAATGGTCGACGCCACGCAGGGTGAGAGGCCTGAGCGCGACCTCGCCGGGCGCGGTCACCACCGCCTGGTTGGGCAGCCTCACGGCGAGGATGAAGGCCCGATCGCTGACGCTGAAATCAATGCCGCCCGAATGCGTTCCGGCGAGCATCCACTGGGGCCCCGGGGGCGGCGATTCGATCGAAGGTCGCCGTACTACGTCGCGCTGGTGGCCTCGGCAGGGGTCGCCACCGTCTACGGCGCGGTGCGCGTGCTCGGGTCGATCTCATCGGTGCTGGTGCTGATCGGTGTCGCGCTTTTCTTCGCGCTCGGCCTCGAGCCTGCAGCATCGTGGCTGGTCAACCACAGGCTGCCGCGCTGGGTCGCGGTCACTGTGGTGGTGGCGGCGATGTTCACCGTGATTGCCGGGTCTATCGCGGCGGCCATTCCGCCGTTGGCGCAACAGGCACGCGAGTTCATCGAGCAGGCGCCGCACTACTTGCAGCAGGCGCAGGACCACTCTTCGGTGATCGGCAAGCTCAACGACCGCTTCCATCTGCAGCAGAACATCACCAACGCGGTGAACGGTTCGGGCGGACCCGCTGTGGCCGGAGTGCTGCGAGCCGGGTCAGCAGTGCTGGGCGCGGTGTCCGATGTCGGGATTGTGGCCGTTTTGACCGTGTACTTCCTGGCCGATATGCGCCGCATCCGCGCCACCCTCTACCGGCTGGTGCCAGGCTCGCGCAGGCCACGTGCCATTCTGCTGGGCGATGAAATCCTCGCCAAGGTCGGTTACTACGTCCTGGGCAACGTGGCGACCTCGGTGATCGCGGGCGCGGCGACCTTTGTCTGGTGCATCATTTTCGGCATCCCCTACCCGTTGCTGCTCGGGTTCTTCGTGGCGGTATTAGACCTCGTCCCATACGGTTCCACCGTTGCCGGATTCATCGTCGCCGCGGTCGCGCTGACGGTGTCCATCCCGGTCAGCATCGCCACCGTCGCGTTCTACGTGATGTTCCGATGGTTCGAGGACTACCTGCTGGTACCCAGAGTCATCGGCCGCGCCGTCAAGGTGCCCGGCGGGGTCACCGTGGTCGCCGTCCTGATCGGCGCGGCGCTGTTGGGCATTGTCGGGGCGCTGGTTGCGATCCCGGTGGCGGCGGCGCTGATGCTACTGGCGCAGGAATTGCTGTTTCCGGCGCTCGACGAGGCCTGACGGGCTTACTCCTACTCCGCGCCGGAGCGGTACGTCTCCATATAGCGACGCATCCGTTCCGGGTGCTTGGCCTTGTCGCGTTCAGTGCGGATGCGGTCCGCGGTGCCGGGCGGAAAGCCGTGCCTGGCGAGACGGTGTTCTACCGCCGGGTCGAAGTAGGCGATCGAGTAGATCAGCGCCAACACCAGTCCGCAGCCCACGCCCACCCACGCGATCCACCCGGATCCCAGCACCAGGAGAAGCACGACGGCGAGTGGCGCCACTTGCACCACGGCGCGGGCGATTTGGCGCTCCCAACGGGTGCGACAGGTGAGGTCATGCAGCACCCATTGCCGGTAGCGCCGGCCGAGCGAACCACCGAACGCGTACCAGATCCAGCGCAGCGGATCGGGGCGACGCCGCTGATCATTTTCTGTCTCGTGCTCTGTCCCAACGTCTTCCGGAGTGACTTGCGGCTGCGCGTCGAGCGGCGTCATCGGTCCAGCTCCGCGTCGAGCGCACCGGCCGCCAGCGCGGCGGTGTTGATTTCGGTGAGCACCTCGTGCAGGTGCTCGAGCTCGGCGAGCTCGACGCCGAGCCGCTCAACCACCGCCGGAGGAACCTTGAGCGCCTGCCGGCGCAGATTGCGGCCCTTCGGGGTGAGCTCGACGTGGGTGCTCCGCTCGTCGGTCGCGCTGCGCGACCGCGTGATCAGGCCCAGCGCCTGCAGCCGTTTGAGCATCGGCGAGAGGGTGGCCGAATCCATCTGCAAACACCGCGCGATGTCCTTGACGGACAGTGGCTCGCGGTTGGCATTCGCGTTGTCCCACAAAGTCAGCATCACCAGGTATTGCGGGTGGGTCAGCCCGAGCGGTTCCAGCAGCGGTCGGTAGACCGCGAGCACGGCGCGATTGGTGATGGCCAGCGCGAAACACACTTGGCGCTCCAGCGCGAGCGGATCGAGTTCTGCAGCGACTCCCTTGGTCATGACCCGATCGTACACTCATAATTAGGGCACTATCTATTAGTGACCTATCTATCATGTTGGTGGCCGGTTACGACACCCGGTTACCACACCCACCGGTCACGCCGCACCACGATGGCGCCGGTCAGACGATCAGCCAGATCCGGAACCCGAGGGCAACGAGGCTGATGACGATCGCGACGATGCCCAGCACCGCCGCGGCGAGCGCCGACTTGCGGTTGGTGGCCTCGTCGTTCGCGACTCTGTCCAAGCCGGCCAGGCCCAACGTCACGGCCAAACTGCCGAACAGAAGTCCAACCAGCAGCACACTGGAGATCAGAGCCAGTATCCCCAGGCCTAGTGCTGCGTAACCAAGAGTGTTTTCGGGACGGGTGCGCGCGGGCGGCGCCTGTGCGGTCATGTGGCGCAATGATAGTCACCGCTCCTGTTGGTGAGCTGAGTTCGCGCCCCTACGTGAAGGGGTTGAGTATCAGCGTGCACAGATGGGGCAGATTCCCGAGCGGAATCCAGCCCACCAGCATGCGGCACGTCGACCCTGCGATCCCGATCGGACCGCCGCAGACCGGCCACGCGCCAAGTCCTTGGGTGCGCAGCACGTTGCGCGCCACCTCGATCTGCTCATCGCGGCTTGCGTACGCGGGCGATCCGACGCCCCCGTTCGCGGCCCAGGTGGCCGGGGTGAACTGAAGCCCGCCGTAGTAGCCGTTGCCGGTGTTGGCCGACCAGTTCCCGCCCGATTCGCATTGCGCCATGGCGTCCCAGTTGGGCTCGGCGCCGGCGGATGGGATGTCCATGACTATTTGGGTCGTGGCGATCGCACCCGTTATCGCGAGCACGGTGACGGCTTTGCGTACACGCATGTCGACTCCCTTCGTCAGGTCGCGCGGTGATCGCGCACACCGGTAAAGGCCGGGGCGAGAGGCGAGTCCCCCTGAGAAACCTGAGAAACCAGCCGGTCGCGTTAGTTAGTTTACCTACGAGGTGGGAGTTAAAACAGAGTGCTAGTGAGTCTAATTAAGTTCTATGAGTTTATTTAATAGTTATGCGTTTTATGAGGCCAGTGAGGCTGCTGTGGACAGCGCCACAGCGCTATAACTGCAGTTCAACGTGGTGCGGCCAAGGCCGGGCCCGGGCACCGCCGCGGTCGCCCTCAGTGCCTCGTTCATAAACTGTGATGGGGTGGTTGGTAATTCTGGTGCGTGCGGTTCCCAAGTGCTAATTGGGAATAAAATGAATTAGTGGTGCTAATGGGATGTATGTGACAGTTGTGATTCCTGTGACTTGGGGCGGATGCAACGGTTCCACGCCGACTGCTCCCCCGTCCTGCCCGCACGCGCGAGTTACCCCAACACGTGCGTTCCCGGCCCGCCGCGCGGTCCAAGCCGCTGCGGCCGCAACCCCGGCTGGTTAGCCGGGCGGCAGCAGTGGCGGCCGGCAGACGTTGGCGGTCGGATCCCACCACCAGCCGTTGTCGCAGGCGAGCGGTTGCGCCCCGACGCCCAGCGGCCGGCAGACATTGGCGGTCGGGTCCCACCCTGGCCGCCACCGCATGCCAAAAGTTGGGGCCCGACGCCCAGCGGCCGGCACACGTCGCCCGTCGGGTCCCACCACTGGCCCGCATCGCAGGGCAGAGCGAGCGGCGCGCCCGGCGCCCGGCACACGTTAGCCTTCGGATCCCACCACTGGCCGTCGGCGCATTGCGCGGAGCTGCACATGCCGGCGTCGCGATTGGTCACGGCGGCCACTCGGCGCAAAAGCCATCATGACCGACGGGAACCAGCCGGCGAACGAATGTGCTCATTGGAGGCCTCCCCTATGTGCTCAATGACCTTGTGGCCGGGCTCCACTTTTACGGCGGGGCATCAGGCCGCGGCGATCACGGCCCCGACCGCAACAGCCGTCAGCGCCGACGACAAGGCGGGCTTGATCGGCTTGGCAAAAGTCATGTCAGTATCTCCGGGCATCTCACGCCTCGTCACACGTCGAGGCTTCAATGAGGAGATACGGAGGTGCGTTACAACTTGACGGATCGCTACCCAACCGGGATCGGATAGTTGGGCACGTGCATCGAGTCGTAGAACCGGATGCCCTTGTTGTTGAGCCGCGCGACAGCGGTGGTGATCGGGGTGGGTAGCAGCGTGACGAGCCGGGCGACGGCGACAAGCGCCCGCACTCCCAGTGCCGATTTGGGCATGATGCTCTTTGCCATCGTTCTGGCCAGCCCGCGACTACCGATGACCGGCTCGGACATCACCTGCTCGTAGGCCGCGAACGCCGCGGTGTAATCGCCGCCCGCGCGCTCCATCTCGCCGGCCAGCACGTAGGCGCCGAGCACGGCCAGGCTGGTGCTGCCACCCACCGCGGGCCCGGGGCAGTAGCCGGCGTCCCCGACCAGCGTCACCCGTCCGCGCGACCACGTGGTCAGGCGCAACTGCGTGATCGCGTCGAAGTAGAAGGCGGGGGTGCGGTCGCGTTCGTCGAGCCATCGGTCGACGTCGGCGGCCAAGCCCGCGAACCGGTTGTGGAGCAACGTCTTCTGCGCGGCGACGTCGCGATGGTCGTACTCGACGGGTGCCGCGGGGCAGGAACAGGAATATGGCGCGCGCGTCGTCGAGGTGGTCGGCGGTGTAGATCATCGCGACCCGATCCGCATCCACGAACGCGGTTGATTCTCCGTCGCGGGCAAGAGTTTTCGGTACTGACACCACGGACAGAAAGGCGCCGAGGAAGTCGGTTCGGTCGGCTTCGACGTCGCTGAACACCAGCCGCCGCACCCCTGAGTGCAGGCCGTCGGCACCGACGACGATGTCGTAGCGGCGCGGTGAGGTGTGCGCGAACGTCACGTCCCCGTCATCGGTGATCGCGGTGATCTCGTTGCCGAACAGGTACTCGATGTCGTTGCGGCCCGCGTCGTAGTAGATCTCGCTCAAGTCGTCGCGCATGATCTCCACGTGCCGGTCGGACACGGCCGCGAGCAGCTTCACGTAGTCGATGTCGGCGGGGCGCGATGCCCCCGAGCGGTACATCAGCAGTCGCTTCGTCCCGGTGGCGTGCTCCAGAACGCGGTCGATGACGCCCATCTGTTCGGAGATGTCCATGGCGGGCCGGAACAGATCCACGGCGTGACCGCCGGTCTTGCGCAGCGCCGGCGCGCGTTCCACCACCGTGACGTCGAAGCCGCGGCGGGTCAGCCAGTAGCCGAGCACCGGTCCGGCGATGCTGGCGCCCGAGACGAGAACTCGCATGGCTCACCCCATCCTCAACGGTCGGTAAGGCTGAGCTTACTTACCGCGAGGTCGGCCAGGTGGGCTACGTAGTCGGTGGCGCCGCACTCCCCTGGGTTTGTGTTAGGTCGCCCGAAAGCGCAGCGCCACGCCGTTCATGCAGTACCGCAGCCCCGTCGGTGCGGGGCCGTCGTCGAAGACGTGGCCGAGGTGGCTGCCGCAGCGGCGGCAGATCACCTCGGTGCGTTCCATGCCCAGACTGTTGTCCGGCCGCTCGATGACGGCGTTGTCGAGCGGTTTGAAGAAGCTCGGCCAGCCGGTGCCGCTGTCGAACTTGGTGGCGGACGAGAACAGGTCGAGCCCGCAACCCGCACACCCGAAGATGCCGGCCCGGTGCTCGTCGTTGAGCGGGCTGCTGAAGGGTGCCTCGGTGCCCGCCGCACGAAGGACGTCGTACTGCGCCGGGGTCAGCAGTTGGCGCCACTCCGCGTCGGTGTGGGAAACCTCGAAGGTCTCGGTGGAGCTGCTCGGCGGGCTGGCCGCAGCGAGGCCACGCGTTGACCCGCACCCGGCGATCACTGCGAGCATCGCGGTGCCCAGCAGTACGTGTCGTCGGGTCAGTCTCGGCGTTCGGGCGGTCATAGGTCGACCGTAGGCCTGGCGGGCGGCCGCCGCCGGTTCGTCGGGTCGTTTCGTCAGCATCCGGTAACAACCGGTGTTACCGATCCGTGACGGCCGCGGGCAGTGGGCCGCCAAACGGCCCGAATTGCAGGACACTGTGGGTTGTGACGAATCCGCAAGTGGGTACGCCTGGCGATCGGTGTCGGACTGGTGGCCATCGCCGCGGCGATGTTCACCAATGTCTGGCCCCGGCTGCAGTTCGTCAGCGCTGCAACGGGATCGACTGCCGTCCCGGCACCGGATGTCGATGAACCGTCACCAGCCGCAGCGCCGAGCGAGACGGTGGTCCTCGCGGGTGGCTGTTTCTGGGGCGTCCAGGGCGTCTTCCAGCACGTCAAAGGGGTCACCCAGGCGGAATCGGGTTACGCCGGCGGCGATCGGCAGAGCGCGAACTACGAGACGGTCAGCACCGGTAACACCGGGCACGCGGAGTCGGTGCGCATCACCTATGACCCGGCCCAGGTGACCTACGGGCAGCTTCTGCGGATCTTCTTCTCGGTGGTTGAAGACCCCACCCAGCTCAACCGTCAGGGTCCCGATTCGGGCACTCAGTACCGATCCGCGATCTTCGCGCAGGACGACACCCAGAAGCTCGTTGCGCAGGCCTACATCGCCCAGCTGAATCGGGACGCCGTCTTTCCCAGCCCGATCGTCACCACCGTTTCACCGAAGGCCGAGTTTTTCCCCGCCGAGTCCTACCACCAGGATTTCATGAACTCGAACCCGACGTATCCGTACATCGCGGTCAACGACATGCCCAAGCTGAACGATCTCAAACGGTTGTTTCCCGAGCTCTACCGCGACCAGCCGGTGCTGATGCTCGCCCGCTGACCCGCGCCGTCAGTGGCCGATGTCACAGCCGCCACCGCAACGGCGCATCTCAGGTTCGCCTGAAACCTGTTCGTACCGAGGCGATTTGGTTGTCCGGCAAAGACGCGCTCCCTGCCCGCCGACGGTGGCGGATGAACCCGGCACCGCCGCGGTCCGTAGTAGTTGTGTGCACCGAATCGCATTGCTGGCGATCGCAGCGCCGCGGTGGGTCATCGCGGTCGGGCGTGCTGGTGATGCTGGCGGCGGGGATTTTCGGCGTCCCGGTCGCCAAGAGCCTGTCCTCCGAGCGGATTCGGCGACCCGACCTCGGAGTCGGCCAGCGCCAAGCAGCTGTTGACCGACAAGTTCCACCAGGGCGATATGCAGATGCTGATCACCGTCACCGCTCCCGACAGCGCCACCGGTCCGGCCGCCCGCGCGGTCGGTCTGGACATCGTCGATCAGCTGAAGCGATCTCCGAACGTCGCCGAGGTGACGTCGGCGTGGACCACGCCACCGGCGGCCGCGAAACGCCTGATCAGCAACGACGGCAAGGCCGGGCTCGTGGTCGCGGGCATCACCGGCGGGGAGAGTGCGGCGCAGACAGCACGCCCAGACGCTGTCCGATGAGATAACGCGCGACCATCCGGTCGGGACGACCGGCATCGTCGTCCGGTCGGGCGGGGACGCCATGGTGAACGCGCAGATCAACTCCCAGTTGCAGCGCGATCTGCTGCTGATGGAGTCGATCGCGGTGCCGCTGAGCTTCCTGGTGCTGGTGTGGGT
The DNA here is from genome assembly GCA_963733605.1 of uncultured Actinomycetota bacterium. Lineage (GTDB taxonomy): Bacteria > Actinomycetota > Actinomycetes > Mycobacteriales > Mycobacteriaceae > Mycobacterium. The sequence goes on along the minus strand of CAVTDY010000042.1, from coordinate 111,688 downwards.
GTTCGGCGGCCTGCTGGCGGCCGCGTTGCCCGTTGCGGTCGGGCTGATGGCGATCCTGGGCTCGATGGCGGTCCTGCGCGTCATCACCTTCAGCACCGACGTGTCGAACCTCGCGCCCAACCTCAGCACTGCGCTGGGCCTCGCCCTGGCGATCGACTACACGTTGCTGATCATCAGCCGCTATCGCGACGAACTGGCCGATGGCGCCGACCCGAACGACCGCCCTGATCGCGCACGATGACAACGGCCGGCCGCACGGTGCTGGTCTCGGCGACGACCGTGGCGCTGTCGATGGCGGCGATGATCCTGTTCCCGATGTATTCCTGAAGTCGTTCGCCTACGCCGGCGTCGCCACCGTCGCCTTCGCCGCGCTGGCGGCGGTCGTCGTCACACCGGCGGCCATCGTGCTGCTGGGTGACCGGCTGGACGCGCTCGATGTCCGCCGGCTGGCGCGGCGCCTGCTGCACCGGCCCGAACCCGTCCGGGGTCCGATCGAGCAGGCAATTCTGGTACCGGTCGACGACGTCCGTCATGCGCCGTGCCGTGCCGGTCGGCCTGGCCGGTGTCGCGCTGCTGCTGGTGCTCGGCTCGCCGTTTTTCGGGGTGAAGTGGGGATTCCCCGACGACCGGGTGCTGCCGACGTCGGCGTCGGCGCATCAGGTCGGCGACCAGTTGCGCACCGACTTCGCCGATAACTCGGCCACCTCGGTCACCGCGGTGATCCCCGACGCCGACGGCCTCACGCCGGCCGATCTGGCGCGCTACGCCGCTGAGTTGTCCCGTGTCCCAGATGTTTCGTCGGTGTCGGCGCCGACGGCCGTTCGTCGCCGGTGCGTGTCGGACCACCCTCGGCGCCGACCGCTGGCACCGACGGCAGCGCATTCCTCACCATCGACAGCACCGCCCCGCTGTTCTCCGATACCTCGCAGACCCAACTCGACCGGCTGCATGCGGTGCCGGGCCCGGCCGGCCACCCGGTCGAGCTGACGGGCATCGCGCAGACCAACCGCGACAGCGTCCACGCCATCACCTCGCGGCTGCCCGTCGGTGCTGGGGCTGATCGCGGTGATCACGTTCGGTCTGCTGTTCCTGCTGACCGGCAGCGTCGTGCTGCCGGTCAAGGCATTGGTGCTCAACGTGCTCTCGCTGACCGCCGCGTTCGGCGCGCTGGTGTGGATCTTCCAGGACGGGCACCTGGGTGCGCTCGGGACGACGCCCACCGGCACGCTGGCCGCCAACATGCCGGTGCTGTTGTTCTGCATCGCGTTCGGGCTGTCGATGGACTACGAGGTGTTCCTGGTGTCGCGGATCCGCGAGTACTGGCTGGGGTCCGGACCGGACACCGGCCGACAACGACAAAAGCGTCGCGCTGGGGGTGGCTCGCACCGGCCGGGTGATCACCGCCGCTGCCCTGGTGATGTCGATCTCGTTCGCGGCGCTGTTCGGCGCCCAGGTGCAGTTCATGCGGATGTTCGGGCTCGGCCTGACGCTGGCCGTGCTGGTCGACGCCACGCTGGTGCGGATGGTGCTGCTGCCTGCCTTCATGCACGTGCTGGGTAGCTGGAACTGGTGGGCACCGAAACCACTTGGTGTGGCTGCACGACCGCATCGGCCTGCGCGAGGGTGAGAAGAAGTCGGCCGAGCCCACCACGGTGCCGGTGGCGTAACCGATCGTGGCGTTATACGGGCCTGGCCTCCACCACGGACAGGGGTGAGGCGGTCTGCACCACCCGTGTCATCCGGAATCCGGCCTGGCTGAGCAGGTTTCGGTACTCGGCCGCGGTGCGCTCACGGGCACCCAAATTGAGCATCATCTCCAGATCCACCCATTTCCCCGGGAAGTCACGGTTGTGCTTGGGGATGACGAATTCGATGAGCAACAGGGTGGCTCGTGGGCCGGCTGCCGCGCGAACGTTACGCAGGATCTGCCCGGCCTTCTCGTCGGGCCAGTCGTGAATGATGTTCTTGAGGACGTAGGCGTCGCCATTGCCGGGAATGCCGGGGACACTGTCGAAAAACGACCCCTCGGCGATGACGACGCGGTCGGCGACACCCTGCTCCTGCAACAGGCCAGGGGCGTCCGCGACGACCAGCGGCAGGTCGTAGAGGACACCGCGCGAGTCCGGCGCCGCCGCGAGGATGGCGGCCAGCAGTGGGCCGTGCCCGCCTCCGACGTCGACGATCGTCGGGTAGGCGCTGAAGTCGTAGCCCGCGACGACGGTCGCATCCGTCATCTCCGAGATGCTGGTCATGGTCTGGTTGAAAAGTTCGGCAAGCTCAGGGTTCTCGTCGAAGTAGTCGAAGCTTTCCTTGCCGCGCAATGCCTCAACGACCGCGTTCCCGGTGCGGACCGCATCCACCAGCAGGGTCCAGCGTTCGCGCTGCTCCTGCGAACCGTAAAACCGGGCCGCCGATTTCATCGACACCGGTGCGTCCGAACGCAGGGTGTCGGCAAGGGAATTCAGCTCATACCGGCCGTCGCGGCGCAGGCCGAAGATGCCCCGGCTGATCAACGCTCGCAGCAGTCGGCGCAGTGCGTCCGGGTCCGCGTCCACCCGCACCGCCAACTCGTCGATCGGCAGCGGCCCGTCGGCGAGGGCATCGGCGACACCGAGTTGGGCGGCCACCGTGATCGCCTGCGACGTCCAACCGGCAAGGATCATCTCGATCATCGCTGCCGGGGCGGGCGTCAGCCGTTGATGGAGCCGATACAGGTGGTGCCGGACCCGCTCGACAACGCGGGCCAACTTGGCGGGTGGCACCTTGGCGGTCGTCGACATTGCCCGACCCTTCACAGTCGCAGGGATGATCATCAGCAGCGGACAATCCGGTGAGACAAGTCTCGGTTGACTTCCTCGGAAATCCGGCGGTGACTTATCGAACGCAGAAACGTCGTCATCGCCCAGTTGCCGAACGAGTCCGAGATCATGGCGGCCGGTTTCAACACCGACTCACTCTGCGACATCTGCCGCGACGTCACCCAGGACACGGCGGTCAGCCTGCGTCGCCTGGTCTTCTCGTAGCAGCGCAGCGCGCTGGTGAGATCACCGTTGCCGCCGTTGGGCCCCTTCCGGAGATCCGAAAGTGCCTTGCACAACACCATCGTGTCGAGCAGCGCCTGATTGGTGCCCTGCGCGAGGATCGGCGGCATCGTGTGTGCGGCATCGCCAAGCAACGTCACGGCGCCGAGGCGCGGAGACGCGGGGAATCGGATGCCGGAAATGCGGGAACGGCGACGCCGCGAGATCATCGTCGGTCAACGTCGCGAGTACCTGATCGACCATGTCGGACCAGCCCGCGAAGTGGGACCGGAGCACCTCGATCGGCCGTTCCGGTCTGACGAAGTCCGGCGACCACGGCAAGTCGAACCACCACTGCAGATCGGTGCCGCCGGCCGGCCACAAGCCGAGGTTTCCGTGCTCGCCGATGATCTGCAGTGCGACCTCCTTGTCGGCGATGTCCGGGAGAGTGATCAGTCCCTGCCAGCTGCACCAGCCGGTCGGCTTCGCGGGTTTCGCACCGGCGAGGTCTCGGACCTTCGAGTGCAGACCATCCGCACCGATCAGCAGATCGCCTTCGGCCGAGCTGCCGTCTTCGAACGTGATCCGCACCCCATCGCGGGTACTGACCGCCCCGACCGCACGGGAGTTGCATCGGACGGCCTCGGCCGGAAAGCCGTCCAGCAGGCGGTCAAGCAGGACTCGACGCGGGACCATCCGGACGGCCCCGCCCAGCCGGTCCACGATCGCCCGTACGTCGATATTGACCAGCGAGCGACCGGTCGACGTCGCGATCCGCACGGTGGACAGCAGCTGACCCGCCCCGTCCATATTGACGCCCAGCTGCTCCAGCACCGTCGAACCGTTGGGCCAGATGGTCACTGCACCGCCGCCGGGCCGCATGTCCGGCCGCTGTTCGAAGACGGTGACGTCGTGCCCGTCCCGCAGCAATCCCCGGGCAATGGAAATGCCGCCGACGCCGGCACCGATGACGAGGATCCGAAGCGCATTCGGCACTGACTCCTGCTGCGCGGAGCCTCTGACCGAACGGCGGTGCCGTACAGCTATTTTCATCCGCGACCCATCCAGCTGTGGAAGCGACCCTCCGGGTCGTAGGCCGAGCGCACCGCGTCGAGGCGCGCCATGTTCGGATCGGTGATGAATTTCGCGGGGCGCCGGCCGAGGTTCTCGTCGGCGAGCGCGACGCCGGTCGCCAGGTGCGACATCGCCGCCATGTTGGAGGTGGACCAGTCGCGGTACCGCTCGTCGTCGGCCGGATCCTGCCAGACGGTGTACAACGCCATATAAATCTGGTCCTCCACGCTGAACGCCATGTCCTGGCGGTCGGGAGACACGTTCCAGCCCGTGAAGATGAAGTGCGAGGGGTGCGGTGGCATCGTTTCGATGATTTTGCGGATGCCTGGCAGCAGCTCTTCGGCTGACGCCGACGTCCACATGTTGTCGGCGATGTACCGGTGCCCTTTCGGGTAATTGGTCATCACAGCCGTGTACCAGTTGGCCAGGTTTGTCGGCGCATAGGGAACGTTGATCATCGCCTTGTCGGCGACCGGGCAGGTGCCAAGCAGGGCAAGTGCCTTTGCCGCCTCCTCTTCTGAGTCGGCGAAGACCGGCGAGGCGACGGTGATGGCGGGGTGGTCGATCCCGGCTGCCGGAAAGGAACGCGTGGTAAGGATTTGCAGTTCGACGCGGTCGTCGATTTCTGGACTGATGGAGCGCCCCCAGCTGAACACCTCGTCGACGAGCTCGATCGGGTACATGTACAGGCAGGTGCCCACCACCGCCGGGCGCGGGTAGAATCCGCAGGGTGAACGAGGTGACCACACCGAAAAAGCCGGGGCCCGAGCCGCGGGCCGCCCAGTACAGGTCGGGGTGGTTCTCGGGGTCGCAGTAGATCTGTTCCCCCTCGGCAGTGACAACCTCGAGGCCAAGCACATTTTCACATGCCGGTCCGACCACCTTGCTGTTCCAGCCGTACCCGCCCTGCAGCAGATAGCCGCCGAGGCGAATCCCTTCGCAATGGCCGGTGGGAAAGAACAGCCCCTGCGAGTCGAGTTCGGCCGCAAAGACGTTGGCGATCTTGCCCGGCCCGACGACCGCGGTCATCCGATCCGGTGTCAACGGTGCCGTGGTCGAGACGGCTGACGTCGAGCAGCAAACCGCCGTCGCGCAGGTGACTCGCCGCCCAGCTGTGCCCTCCCGAACGCACGCCGACCTGGTGGCCGTTCGCGCGCGCATAGCGGATCGCCGCGACCACGTCGTCGGTGTCGTGAGCCTGCACGATCACATCGGGAAAACGGTCAGGCAGAAGCCCATTCCACACCGTGGCACGACGGGCTGTTTCATAGCCTTCCGCGCCGCGGAAGTAATACTTTTCGACGGAAAGCAAACTCACTGCATCCCCTTGCTTCGGGCAGCGGCGTCGGCTGCATCCGGATTGACCTTGGCGCGTCGTCGCGCCCGACCCCCAGCTACCAGTGACACGGCTTCCGAGGTGCTTCCGTTCATCGGAAGTGGTCGACGTCACAGGCTCACGGCGGCACATCGGGCGTCGATCCTCGGCAAATTCTGTCGGTGCGCTGTTAGTCCGCTGCGGGCACCGTCACCGGCTCGGTGCTGGTGCAGGACGTTATCGCCAGGTAGGCGGCGATCTCGCGGGCCAGGGGCGTGGCAGCGAGGCGCAGCGCGCGCAGTGGGCCATTGGGCGGAATGCCGTAGCCGATCGCGAACATTCCGCCGCCGATGTGCGAGGCGAATCCGCCGCGCGGGTTGCCGCGCTCGTCGAGGACGCCGAGGTGGCCGACCAAACCGCCGAGATCCGTGCTGAAGCCGGTGGCGGCGATGATCACCGTCGGCCGTAAACGGTTGCCGTCGGCGAGGATCACCTGGCCGGACTCGACCGCCTCCACCGCAGCGACGACCTCGACGCGGCCGGCCCGCACGGCGGCGATGAGCTCGTCGGCCAGCGTGGGGATGCGCCCGGTCTGTTCCACCGTCGCCTTCAGCCCTAACGGCGGCCGGTTGAAGCCGTAGCCCGACAGGTCGCCCCACATCATCCGCTCGGAGAGCGCGATGACCGGATCGACCGCGGCTGCGGGCACCCGGGCGAAGAGCTCGAGCAGGATGTCGGATGGAAACGGGCCGATGGCACGCCGCACCAGATGCGGCGGGGTGCGGACCGCAAGCCAGATCCGGCGCGCGCCGTTGTTGGCGAGCTGGACGGCGATGTCGGCGGCCGAATTGCCGGCGCCGACGACGAGGACGTCGCGGCCGCGGAAGGGCCAGGCGTTGACGAAGTTGCCGGAGTGAACGAGCTCGCCGGTGAATTGGCTCAGGCCCGGCCAGCGAGGGATGGTGGGTGTGCGGTAGTTGCCGGTTGCGAGAACGATTGCCCGTGTTCGGATTTCGCCTGACGACGTGTCGAGTCGCCAACCGTCTTCGGTGCGATCGACCGCGGTGACCTCACAGCCGAGCTCGAGCGTGATGTTCTGCTTCCGCACGTAGTCGTCGAAGTAACGCACCATGTCTTCGCGCGTTGGCCACCGGCCTGCGGTCAGCGGGATCCGCTGTCCTGGAAGATGCGACAAGAACCCGGTGGTGTTGAGGCGAAAATTGTCATAGCGGGTGCGCCACGAAATCGCCGGCGCCGCCGCTCGGTCGATGACAAGAGTCTCGGTGCCGTGCCGATGCTCGAGCTCACGGGCCACCGCCAGACCGGCCGGACCCGCGCCGATGACAACAGCGTCGCGGTTGTCCTTGACGTGTGCGGTCACAGTGATCCTCCCCGCAGCGATTGGTGAACATGGGCGGTATGACTCCATCGTCACGGTTTCCCCCAAGTAACACGATGGAGAACCGCGCGGGGTTCATCGGCCACCGCGGCACGGCCAATGCCCGCGACGGTGACGAGATGGCTAGGCCGGTAGCGTGGAGGCATGCTGGGCGGCGTTTTTGGCGCGATCCAAAGGTGGCAGTACCGCGGGGGGCGTCCGCGGCGCTCGGCGCGCATCACAAATCGGTTGGGCGCCATCGCTTTTGCGGCCGGGATCGGGCCCGATCGAGCTGCCACACTGGAACTACGTGGCCGCAAGTCCGGGCGCACGATTTCGTTCCCGGTGGTTGTCACCGACTATCAGGGTGAGCGCTACCTGGTATCCATGCTCGGCCAGAACGCGAATTGGGTGCGTAACCTGCGTGCGGGCGACGGTCGTGCGGTGTTGCAGCGCGGCCAGCGCGAAGACGTCTCCCTGGTGGAGGACCTCTCCGACAAGCGGGCGGAGATCTTGCGCCGGTACCTCGAGATGGCGCAAGGGGCGCGTCCGTTCTTCTCCGTCGACCGCCGTTCGCCGCTCAGCGACTTCGAGCGCATCGTCGACCAGTATCCGGTATTTCGGGTGGCCTGATAGCGTCCGCCAAGCAAGCCGGTGACTATCCGCCTTGCTGTGAGTCCTGGACGACCTGCGGGTCCTGCTCTTCAAATTGCTGCTCGGTCTGTTCCGTCTGCTGCTCGGCTGCTTCGTTTTCCTGTTCGGCCTCGTCCTCGGACTGCTGCATCTCCTGCTCGTCCAGCTCGTTCTGCTGCTCGGCCTGCTGTTCGTCGTCTTGTTCCTGCTGTTGTTCCTCCTCCTCGTCCTGCTGCTGGGCCTCGTCGTCGGCCTCCTGGTCGGAGTCGTCGTCGTCGGCGTCGTCGGGCGCAGCCACGTCACCGCTGCCGTCGTCGCCGGCGGCAGGCGGCGGGTCAGCAGGCGCAGGGGCCGCCGGAGCAGGCGGCGGGGGGTTGACCGGAGACGGCGGACTGTTCGGCGGAATCCGTTTAGCGGGAACAGAATCCAATGTCCGCAGCGCCGGTGAGGCGCTGGCGATCTCGATTCCGCCGGGCCGCAGCACCTGAACAAACGAGATCAGAGCGACGATGGCCGCCGCAGCGAAAACTGCTCGCAGGACACGCGAGAACTGGCTCACGCCTCCTACCGTAATTGCGTCACACATGTTGGGGGGCCGTTCGCCTGTTGCCATACGTCACAGTGGCGTCAGCTCCTAGGTGTCACGCCCTGATCGTGCTATCCCCCAGCTGTGAATAGCTCGCAATTGACGGCGTTCGGCGGCTACCACGTCTGTTCGGCGGCGCGGACCAGGATCTCGTTGACGGCCACCCGACGGTCGCGGGTGACGACGAACATCACCGCATCGGCGATGTCGCCCGCCCGTAGCATCTCGATGTCCGCGCTTTGCCGATCGACGGCGGCCCGCGATTCCGGCGGCAGATGACTGCTGATTTCGGTGTCCACCCTGCCCGGTTCGACAAGGCTGACGCGCACCCGCTTGCCGAGCACCTCCTGGCGCACCGACTCCGAGAATGCGCCGATCCCGAACTTCGTCAGCGCATACACCGATGTGCCGGGTCGGGCGACGCGGCCCCCCGTCGAGCTGATGTTCACCAGATCGGCCACCCCGCGGGGCGAATCGCCCGCCGCCCGGATCAGATGGGGCAGGCTGGCCCGAGTGGTGTAGAGCAGACCCTGGACGTTCACCGACAGCATGGCGTCCCAGTCGTCGGGATCCGCCTCGGCCGCCGGGCCGATCCGCATCAAACCCGCATTGTTGACCACGGTGTCCAGCCGCCCCAGTTCCGCGACGACCCGTTCCACCGCCGCTTCGGCCTGCTGACGTTCGGCGATGTCGGCATCGACCGGGATCGCGGTGCCGCCGTCCGCGACGATCCGGTCTCGAAGGCTGTCGAGGCGATCGCGGCGGCGCGCCACCAACGCCACCGCGGCGCCCCCCTTGGCCAGCGCCAGCGCCGTCGCCTCACCGATACCGCTGCTGGCCCCGGTGACCAGGGCGACGGTTCCCGCCAGTGTTCCCGGCACAGCAGGCTTAGGGGATGCCGTTGATTCCGGAATGTTGGCCGGGGGGAACTGTCGGCGCCGGCGGTGCGAGGACGGGGGGTGTGAAGAGGTTGCCTCCGGTCGGGTTGATGCTCTTTTCGGTCGGCGCCGCCGGTGCACTGCTGGCCGGCGCAGGCGTCGTGGTCGTCGTCGTGGTTGTCGTGCTGCTGGTCGTCGGCGTCTGATTGCCGCTGGTGCCGCAGGCCGTGGTCAACGCACCCATCGCAATGAGGACGGCCCCACCGGCCACCGCAAGTCGGCGACGATCAACGCTTCGTGCGTGCATCTGCTCTCCTATCGATTCTGCTTGGCCCAGTGGGTACTTCGGAAACGAAGTCCGCTCGCCGGGCTCGCCGCTAGTGGTTGTGGTGCACCCCAGGAGGTTCCGTTGGCGCCGGCGGGCGCCGTTATCTGGGGTGTGAAGAGGTTGGGCCCGTTCGGGTTGAGGCTCTTTTCGGTTGGCGAAGCCGGTGGCGGGGGCGCCGTGGTTGTCGGTGTGGCGGTGGTCGAGGGTGTCGTGCTGGTGGTCGTCGGTGCCTGGTTACCGCTGCTGCCGCACGCGGTGGTCAACACACCCACCGCAATGAGGACGGCCCCACCCGCCACCGCAACTCGGCGGCGATCGACGCTACGTGTATTCATGTGCAAGTCCTATCACGTGTGAGCTTCCTGGCCAGGAAGATTCGTCCAACGATTCGGTCCGGATGCCGTTCGTCCTGCGCACCGCTCGGCCGTCAGTCGAACCACCATCCTCAGCTGCCTGGTCTCCCCGGGGGATCGCGTAACAGCTGGTCAACCTGTCTGCGAACAGGGGTGGCTTCATCGTTGCATACGGTTTGCGTTATCGCCCGAGACTTCGCTCACGGCGTTTGACGGCTCCAGATCGCGAAACGGTTCAGCACGTCGAATTTGCGGACCGGCGTGGCGTTGATCAGCCGCCACATCAGCCGGATCGGCGCCGAGGGTATGCGTTCGTACAGCGCCGCCAGGGCGGACTGATCAATGAAGCGCAGCCGCGGGTTCCATTGCTCGAGTTCGCGGGCGTCACGGATGCCCCACTTGGTAATGCCTTTGGTGAGCACCTTGGACAGCCGCGGCCCTATCGGCGAGGTCGTGTCGAAGACCATCTCGCCGCTGTCGAACCGATCCGTGAGGCGCTGCAGCAGCGTCCGTACCTGAGGCCCGGTGAGATACATGACGAGTCCCTCGGCGACCATCAGCATCGGGCGATCGGTGGGAATTTCGTTCAGCCACGCCTCATCGGTCACCGACGAGCCGATCATCCGGTAGCCGTCGCGGTCGTCGTAGAGCTTGCGCCGCAACGCGATCACCTGCGGTTGATCGACGTCGAACCACTGCACGGTGTCCGGTGGATGCAGCCGCAATGCCCGGGTGTCGATGCCGCACCCCAGGTGTAGCACGACGGCGTTCGGATGGCGGGACAGGAAATCGGCGCTCCAGTCGTCGAACCGTTTGGCGCGCATGACGACCACGTACTGGCCGGATTCGGGTCGCATGGCGCGGTGCATGCGGGCCCAGTCGTACTCGATGCGGTCCACCGCCTCGGCGGCCGCCGTGTCACCGAGAATCGGTGCTGGCGAACGGCTTTCGTATGCCCGAAGGTATAGCGTGCACAGGTTCGTCCATTCCACCGACCCCCACTGCACGTCGCGGAAGTCGACCTTGTCCGGTTGAGTCATGGTTGCCTCCTTGTCGCCCGATAGTCGATCCACATCCGGATCAACTCGTCGCGGTAGGCACGCGTGCAGAACTCGCAGAAATCGCGGAAGTCCTCGACCCGCTCCCGCTGTTCGGCACGGTCCTCACCCAGCACAGACAGACCGAACTCCGCGGCTTCGACGCCCAGATGCATCCGCGACGCCTGCGTGCCCAGAACGCTGGTAAACCCGCCGGGCGTGACCCGGTAGAGGTGTTGACGGGTCGGGCTCGGCAGCCGTTCCACCATGCCGCCTTCCTGCAGCTGCCGCGCGACGGTGCTCGCCGAGGCCTTGCTCACCGACAGCGCATCCGCCAGCTGGGTCAACGACTGCTGGCGGCGGATCGCAGATCAGTAGCCACCCGTACACCCGGCCCATGGTGCGCGAACCGCCGCTGAGCTCGAAGAACAGCCCCATGCGGCCGACGAACTCGGTCTCTTCCGGCGACATCAGGCTCCACTAGTTCATTCAGTACAAACTAAACGTAGCTTACGTCAACCCGGCGGCCGCCGACAAGCACCTCAGCCCGGGATGATCGGCAGCGTCACGGCGGACGGGTGCGTGGCGTCGTGCAGGATGGTTTGGGTTGCCGTCTGGATGGACGAGTCCTGCCCGAACGGCGCTCCCGTGTTGGGGTTCGGCGCGAACTGGGGATAGTCACTGCTGGAGATTTCCAGCCGGATGAGGTCGCCCGCTTGGAACTCGTAACTCGTTGGCCAGACGTGGATCTCATACTGGAGACGGCTGGCCAGGGGTGGTCGGCGTGGGGTCGGACAGCGAGTCCCGGAACGAGGTCCGCAGGATGCCGTTGTTGAGGTTGATCACCGCGCCGTCGGGTTTGACCACCGTCAGCTTGGCCGTGAAATCTGTGTCGCTGGCGGTGGATTGGGCCCACAGTCGCACAGATACTGGGCCCGTCACCTCGGTGTCGTGCTCGAGCGGTGCGCTGGTGTAGACCAGGACGTCGGAGCGTTGTTCGACCGGAGTCTGGTCGTAGGGGCCCTGCGGGCCCGACTGTGCGCCGCAGCAGGAGTGGCCGCCCACGCTCGGTGCCGGGAAGGCAGGGTCGTAGGTGTAGGTGTCGGGCGGTTCGCTGCCGGGTGCGGTGGACACGAGTTGTCCCGTGCGGTCTGCGATGCCACCCGCCCCGGACAGATAGAACGTTGTCCAGTGTGTCTGCGGCAGTGGCCAACTGGGTGCGTGCTTCCAGACGTTGGCGCCCATGACGAAGTAGTCCACCCGGGGTTTTCCGGCGACGGCGTTGTCCTTACCTTTGAGGAAGTGGTCGAACCAGGCCAGCATCAGGTCGTTGATCGGACTGTCGCCGACCGGGCCGATGTCCCGCAGCAATGGTGCCGGCTGCGAACCGGGCCGCCCCCAGTTGACGTGATCCCACGGGCCGATCACCAGACGCTGGTTGTCGCGGGCCTCGGCGGTGGCTCCGTGCGCCGCCATGCCGGCGAAATTCTCGATGCCGCCGGCGAGAAAGGCGTCATACCATCCCTCGACGTCGAGCACCGGCACCTTCACCGACGGGTAGCGGTCCCTGATACTGAACTGCCGCCAGAAGTCGTCGCGGCGCCCGTGCCTGATCCAGTCGAAATACCATGGCGCGACCGCCGGGTTCTGCGGCTGCAGCGGCGGGAGATCTTTGAACGGGCGGAAGTCCATCCACCGGGTCGGATCCGCGGCGGCGGCGTTCAATTCGGCAACCGTCGGCTGATCGTTGCGGTTCTGCGCGGCCGTCAAGGCGATGGAGCCGATCGCCCACGGTTGGACGAACGCCAGCCGGAACTCACCGCCCTCGTAGGTCCATCCGTCGTAGTAGTCCGATGCGGTGTTGGCCGGGACGATCGTCACGAGGTGCGGCGGTGCTGTCACCGCGGCCAGCCATTGGGTGGCGCCGACGTACGACGACCCGTACATGCCGACCTTGCCGTTGGAGCCCGGTAGCGCGGCGGCCCATTCGACGGAGTCGTAGCCGTCGTCCATGTCGTGGGTGAACTCGCTGAAGGTGCCGCCGGATGTGCCCTGGCCGCGGACGTCTTGGACCACGACGAGATAGCAGTGCGACGCGAACCAGTCCGGCGGCTGGTAGCGCGGCCCCGCCTGCGCATCCGATTTTCCGTACTGGGTGCGCATCAAGATGACGGGCAACGGATCTGTTGTGCTGGGCCGGTACACGTCGGCACGCAATACGGTGCCGTCGCGCATGGTGGCAGGCACGTCAGCTTGTTTGGTGACCGTGCAGGGCCCGCGTCCGGCACGCCTCGGGAATCCTCCGGGCCCGCTTGCGTTGTGGTCGCCGGCGCACCCGCTCGCGGCCAGCGCGAGAGTTGCCGCGATGGCGCAAACGCGGACGGCGAGGGGGCGCATGTGTTGACGGTAGTGGGTGCTGACATCGGGCCCAGGTGCGGCAACGGATTCAGTCGAGCGGATCGATCAGGTTGCGGAAGCTCGCCGCCGGATACGCGGAAGCGCCGGCATCTCGGACCCGACTGGCCAACGTGACGTCCGATGTGACGACGGTGATCTCCTGGGGTCGATCGTCGGCCAGGACCAGCCGGACGATCTCGTCGTCGGCCGAGTTGGCGCCCGCCGCGGGCGCGTGTCCTATCTCGATCACCGACGAGCGAATCGGCGGTGACGTCGGCCGCTCGAACACCACCGTCACGTCGTGGCCTTCCGCCGAGGCCCACCGGTCGAGCTTGCCCACCAGGCCGACCATCGCGCGATGGCGGTTTTTCCACCAGCCGTCCGGGCGAGTTCCGATCACGTTCATCGCATCGACAATCCACCGCACAGGACGACGGTACGGTCTGGCGAATGAACAGCAAGGCGGTGCTGACTCCGCAGCGAGAAGACTTCCCACGCTGGTACCAGGACGTCCTGACCAAGGCGAAGCTGGCCGAGAACGGCCCGGCGCGCGGAACCATGGTTATCCGGCCGAACGGCTACGCGATCTGGGAGCGGATGCAGGCCGAGGTCGACGGACGGATCAAGGCCGCAGGAGCGCAGAACGCCTACTTCCCGCTGCTGATCCCGATGAGCTTCTTCGAGCGTGAGGCCGAGCACGTCGAGGGGTTCAGTCCTGAGCTTGCCGTGGTGACGCATGGCGGCGGCAAGGAGCTGACCGAGTCGCTTGCCATTCGTCCGACAAGCGAAGCCGTCATCGGTGAGTACATGGCCAAATGGGTCGATAGCTACCGCGACCTACCGCTGCTTCTCAATCAGTGGGCCAACGTGGTGCGGTGGGAACTTCGGCCGCGAATCTTCCTGCGCACCACCGAGTTTCTGTGGCAGGAAGGCCACACCGCGCACGCCACCGAGGCCGACGCGCGGCACTATGCCCAGCGCATCCTGCGCGAGGTGTATCAGGATTTCATGCGCAGCGTCCTGGCCATGCCCGTGATCGTCGGCCGCAAGACCGCACGGGAACGGTTCGCCGGCGCGGAGAACACCATGACCTGCGAGGGCATCATGCGTGACGGCAAGGCGCTGCAGATGGCCACCTCCCACGAGCTTGGCCAGAGGTTCAGCCGCGCGTTCAACATCGGCTACGCCAGCGCCGAGGGCGCGACGGAGCTGTGCTGGACCACCTCATGGGGCGCGTCGACACGCATGCTGGGCGGGTTGATCATGTGCCACGGCGATGACTTCGGCCTCGTCGTGCCGCCGGCGCTGGCACCGCTGCAGGCAGTCGTCGTGGTCGTCAAGGACGGCGATGGTGCGGTCACCCGCGCCGCCTCGATGCTGGCTGACGAGCTAACGGCGCGCGGCGTGCGAGCACGGCTGGACGACAACGTCTCCCAGGCCTTCGGCTGGCGCGCCACCGACTGGGACTTGCAGGGCGTGCCGATCCGGGTTGAGCTCGGCCCACGCGACCTCGCCGAGAACGCCGCGCTGCTCTACCGGCGGGACACCCGCGACAAGGCCAAGGTGGGCATCGACAACGTCGTTGCCGAAGTGGTGCGGCTGACCAGCCGGATCCAGATCGACATGTTCGAAGCGGCGACGGCCCGCCGCGACGCCACCATCTCCGACTGCGCCACGCTCGACGAGGCCCGCGAGGTGGCCCAGACGGGCCTTGCCCGGCTGCCGTGGGAAGTTGTCGGCACCGCCGGCGAGCAGGACCTCGCCGCCGGCGGCATCACGGTGAGGTGCCTGCAACGGGGCGACGGATCGCTGCCGGACACCGATCACGACGCGGGTGTGCTCGCCTATGTTGCTCGCGCCTACTGAGTCCGCCGGTGTGCCGGCGGCACGGCTGTGATCGAATGTTGACGACGTGCGGTCCGACCAGGAGCAGGCATTGACGAAACCGGCCGACCAGGCGCGTGCAACCGGCGACCTCGACGACGCGGTGGACCGGCTGCGCGCCGACTATGACGCCACGCCGTACAACTCGCTGTCGTTTCCGCAGTCGGCGCCGGGACAGCTGGCCGCGGTCGCCCACGTGTTCGGGTTGGAAACCGCCGAGGTATCCAGCGCCCGCGTGCTCGAGATCGGCTGTGCCACCGGGGGCAACCTGATTCCCTTTGCGGCTGCGCATCCGCAGGCGCGTGTCGTCGGCCTCGATCTTTCGCAGGTGCAGGTCGATCTGGGGCGCGCGCGGGTGCAGGCATTGGGCCTGGACAATGTGGAGTTGGTCGCGGGTGACATCGCGCGGCGGGATCTAACGTCGTTGGGGCAGTTCGACTTCGTCATCGCCCATGGCGTGTACAGCTGGGTGCCGCCGAACGTGCAGGACGCGCTGCTGTCCGCCTTTCGCACGCTGCTCGCCCCGGAGGGTGTGGGCTACCTGAGCTACAACGTGTATCCGGGCTGGACGTCCAAGCAGGTCATTCGCGATGCCATGCAATTGGCCGGCGGCGCCAGCGCAACCCCTGAGGACAGGGCCCGCGAGGCGCGCGGCATGATCGACTTCCTCGAAGAGGTCGCACCGGCCGACGGTGTGCTTGCCCGCGTCGTGGCCGACTTCCGGGCCCAGTCCGAAGGTTTCGCAGATTCCTACCTGTTGCACGAAGAACTCGAGACGTTCAACGCGCCCTGCTATTTCTACGAGATGGTGGCCCGTACCGGCGCGCAGGGGCTCGCCTATCTGGCCGAAGCACGCCCCGAGGTGATGTTCCCCCGCAACTTCGGTCCCAAGGTCGAAGAGTATTTGCTCAAGAAATGTGGGGGCGTCCAGGTGCTGGTGGAGCAGTACATCGATTTCGCCGTCAACCGGATGTTCCGCGAATCACTGCTGGTCCATGCCGAGCGAGCGCCGCAGATCCACTACCACCCGGACCGCAGCCGGTTTCGTCGTTTGCATATCGCCGCCTGGTTGCCGCCGACCGACGGGCCCACTCGTCTCGACAATTCACGCCAGGAGTTCGTGGCAGCCGACGGTGCGACGTTGTTCACCAACGATCCCGGCATCAAGGCCGCATTGGACGCGCTCAGCGCCCGCTGGCCGTGGACGCTCTCGCGAGACGAGCTGGTCGATTCGGTGCACGCTCGACTTGTCGCCGCGGGTCTCACCCCCAGCGCCAGCGTTGCCGACATCGTCGACAATCTGATCGGGGTGGCGGTCCTGCAGGGACACGCCCACTACCGGCTCGATCCGGTGTTGCCGGAACCGGCATCCGCGCCGCTGCGGCTCGACGAGACGGCCAGGCGCATGGTGGAGCTGACCGGCAGCGAAGGCCGCGCGTCGACCTTCAACCTCTGGAACGAGACGCACCTGCTGTCGCCGCTGCAACGCCATCTACTGCCATTGCTGGACGGGACCCGCGATCGCGATGCACTCGTCGAGACCCTTCTGGCCCTCGACCGCGAGAACCCCATCCCGGTCGAGCGCGACGGCAGGCCGGTGTCGGGTGAGGCCGAAACCCGCGACGCCCTCATCGAATACATCGACACGTTGCCGCAACTTCTGACCGAGATGAAGTTGCTGCGCGTTCGCTGATTCTCGGTTACGCCTGCGCAGCCGGGTATTCGGGCGTCCAGCGCACCGTCGCAATGCGTTCGGTCAATTCGTCGTCGCTGCGCTTCGGCGCGACGCCGCCCGCGACCGCCGCGACGGCGACGGCGTAGGCGATGCGGACGGCAACGTCGGGGACGTCCGACCATGCCGGCAACAGCGGCTGGTCGGGGCTGGTGAGGGCGGGCGAGGCGTCGCCGAGGGTGGCGGCGGCGACCCGCATCATGTCGTCGGTGACGCGGGTGGCCTGTGCGGCGGTGACGGCAAGTCCCATCGCCGGGAAGATGTAGACGTTGTTGCACTGGGCGATTGGGCGTTCCACCCCGTTGCGCCGCAGCGGGGCGAACGGCGAGCCGGTGGCGATCAGCGCGCGCCCTCCGGTCCATTCGTCCAGTTCGGCGGGATGTGCCTCGGCCCGGCTGGTCGGGTTGGACAGCGGGAAGATGATGGGCCGCTCGGTCTTGCCGGCGAGTTCGCGCACGATCTCCTCGGTGAAGGCACCGGCCGCGGTGGACAGCCCGAGCAGGACGCCGACGTCGACGTGGTGCACGACGTCGGCCAACTGCGCCGGCCGGGACAGCCCCCAGTCGGCGACGCGGTTGGCCGGCTGAGCGAACTTCCGCTGTTCTTCGGTCAAGTCCGTGCGGTCGTCGGTGAGCAGGCCCACGATGTCGACGACCCAGATCCGCGCCGACGCGTCGTGCTCGGACAGTCCCTGCGCCACCATCTCGCGCTGGACCATGTCGAGCACGCCCGTGCCCGCCGACCCCGCGCCGAGCATCACGACCTGTTGCTGCGACAGCGGGCGTCCCGCCACTTTCGCCGCGCCGTGAAGTGCCCCGAGGGCGACCGCGGCGGTGCCCTGGATGTCGTCGTTGAACGTGAGCAGCTTGTCGCGATAGCGGTCGAGAATGGGTAGCGCGTGGGCGGTCGCGAAGTCCTCCCACTGCAGCAGCACGTTGGGCAGTTCTTCGTGCACCGTGGCGACGAATTCGTCGATGAACGCGTAATAGTCGTCGTCGTCGATCCGCCGGTGGCGCCAGCCGAGATACTGCGGGTCCTCGAGCAGCTCGACGTTGTCGGTGCCGACGTCGAGCACAATCGGCAGGGTGCGGGCCGGGTCGATGCCGCCGATCAGGGTGTAGAGCGACAGTTTCCCGATCGGGATCCCCATCCCGCCGATGCCCTGGTCGCCGAGGCCGAGGATGCGCTGCCCGTCGGTCACCACGATCACGTCGACGTCGCGCTGAGGGCGGTTGCGCAGCACTTCGCGCAGGCACTCGCGGTCCGGGTAGGACACGAACAGCCCCCGCGGCCGCCGATAGATCTCGCTGAAACGCTGGCAGGCCTCACCGACCGTCGGGGTGTACACGATCGGCATCGTCTCGGGGATGTGTTCGCGCAGCACCCGGTAGAACAGGGTTTCGTTGCGGTCCTGCAATGCCCGCAGGTAGATGTGTTTGTCGAGATCGTCACGGCGGGTCGAGAACTCGCACCAACAATGTTCGACTTGCTCGGCGAGCGTCTTCTCGGCGGTCGGGAGCAGGCCGAGCAGACCGAACGTGCGGCGCTCGGCGTGGGTAAACGCCGTGCCCTTCGTCGTCAACGCGTCGAACAGCTTGGCCTGGCCCGTCTGCTCCGTGGACATCGAGAACCCTCTGCCGTTCCCTCTCGACACCCACACGCTATCCCGCTTCGGCGCTAAACATAACTACTGCACTCTGTTTCGCCTCCGGGGATGCGAAACAGAGCCGGCCGAGGCCGCGTCAGATCAGGACTCGATGATCCGTGTCAGGTACGGCATCATTCCGTTGGTGCGCACCGGCGAGACCGTGACGGCCGGGTCGGTGGCCTCCACCATCTGGCCGTTGCCCACGAACAACGCGACGCTCTGGGTGCCGTCAGGGCCGTAGAAGATCAAGTCGCCGGGCAGCGCCTGCGACGGCAGGATCTTGCGTCCGACCTTGTACTGGTCGCCCGAGGATCGCGGCATCTTGATCCCGGCGCCGGCGAAGGCGTACAGCACCAGACCAGACGAGTCGAAGCCGACCCTGCTGACGCGCGGTTGGACGACGGGGCTGACGAGCGGGCTCAGTCCCGCGAGGCTGAAGGTGCTCGACAGTGGTGCGGCGGCAAGGCCGGCGTCGGTTGCGCCGGGGGTGTCGACCGTAGCGGTGCCCAGGCTGGGGCCTGCAATGTTGCCGCCCCCGTACGCGTAAGGGACGCCGCGTTGCGAAAGCGCCCGCGTGATGACCGCGTTGATCGCTTGTTGGTGGGTCGAATCAGCCATCGCGATACCGGGCGTCGCCACCAACAACGCCAGAGCGATCATCACGGCGCAGATGCGTTTCATTCGAACTTCCTTTTCCTGGGCGTCATCGACGCCACAACTTCTCGTGTGCGGGTTCCGCACACCCTCGACCGAGCCAACACTTCAGTAACAACAGTCACTATATTCACTTCTGCAACAGCAAAGGCCCGCAGTAAACCCGCTTCCCCTGGTCGGAGCAGGATTCGTTGTCGTACCGTGACGGCGGCGCTAACGGCCCGTGATCGTTTACTTCGGCCCGGGCAACCGCAGAACCAGTCGCGCCCCACCCAATAAGGGACTTTCCTCAAGGGCGGCGGTACCGCCGTGAAGGTCGGCCTGCTGCGCGACGAGCGCCAACCCGAGGCCCGAACCCGACCGTGCCGCCGTCGAGCCGCGCGAGAACCGCTCGAACACGGCGGCTCGTTCTGCTTCGGGGACCCCGTCGCCGTTGTCGTCAACGGTGATCTGCACGCCGTCGCTGGAACTGTCTGCGCTGAGCATGATTTCGGTGGCGCCGCCGTGTTTGACCGCGTTTGTGATGGCGTTGTCGATCACCAGCCGCAAGCCGGCGGGCAGTCCCACCATCAGCACGGTGGTCGAAGAGGCCAGCGACGCATGCAGATTGGGGTAGTTGCGCATCGCGTCGTGCGCGGCGCGATCAAGCAGTTCGGTGATGTCGACCGGGACGAAGTCGTCGACGGTGGTCAATTCGCCCTGAGCGAGGCGTTCGAGTGCGGTCAGCGTCCCTTCGATCCGGCTCTGGGTGCGGATGACGTCGCCGAGCACTTCTTTTCGTTGCTCGTCGCGCAGATCAAGGGTGGACAGCACCTCGAGGTTGGTGCGCATCGCGGTCAAGGGCGTGCGCAGTTCATGGGAGGCGACCGCGGCGAAGTCGCGGGCCGATTCAAGGGCGGCCCTGGTGCGCTGTTGTTCGTCGCCGATGCGGGCGAGCATCCCCTCGACGGCCTCGGCGATCTCGACGGCCTCCTGGACGCCGCGCACCTGGACCTCGTCGGGTTTGGACTGGGCGTTGATGGCGCGGGCCTGCTGGGCCAGCAGCCGGAACGGGTTGATCATGATCAGCCACATCACCCAGCCGACCAGGACGGTGCCGACTATCACGCCGCCGCAGATCAGCAGCACCCGCCGGTGAAGGTCGTCGATGCGATGCTGGGTTTCGGCCAGCGGCGCGCCGACGGCGATCGACGCCACCCCCGCGGAGAAGGTCCGGACCCGGTACTCGACGCCGTTGATGGTGGTGTTGGCGTAGCCGTTGTCGAACTTCGGCAACACGATGTCGCTCGGCACGGAGGCGATGGCGTTCCTGACGCGGGCGGTGCGGACCATGCCCCCGTTCGGGACGGGCTGGTTGGCGGGGGCGTTCTGGGCGGTGCGCAGCAGCGTGCTGATGTCACCCAGACTGCTCACCGAGTCAAGCCGGCGGTCCAGCTGGCTGTACTGATCGTTGGTCACCCCGAACCACACCCACGCGCCGAGTGTGATGACAAGCGCAACGACGGACAGCGCTGCGACGATCACGATGATCCGCAGCGAGAGTACCCGCGTCAGCAGCAGGTTCAGCCGTTGGCCGCGGTGCACTAGGGTGCTCGCCGCCCGGGACTGTCCATGTCTGTTATCTTGCCCGACGCGGGGGCGCGACAGCTTGCTGATTACGCCATCGTCGGCCAAACCTCGTCGTATGGTCGGTGACGTAGCGGGTATAGCTCAACGGAGTAGCGCTGAACAAGGGGGTTAACCCATGGCCATCATCGAGGCGGACGCAGCGCCGCAGACGCCTTTCGAGCGGGACATCGCCGCGACGCAGCGATACATCGACAGTCCGCGCTTCGAGGGGATCATCCGCCTCTATTCGGCCCGCCAGGTCGCCGAGCAGCGCGGCACGATCCCCAACGACTACACCGTGGCCCGCGAGGCGGCGGAGGCGTTCTATCCGCGCCTGCGCGAGCTGTTCGCGCAGAAGAAGAGCATCACCACATTCGGCCCCTATTCGCCGGGGCAGGCCGTGGTGATGAAGCGCATGGGCATCGAGGGCATTTATCTCGGCGGCTGGGCGACCTCGGCGAAGGGGTCCATCAGCGAGGATCCGGGACCCGACCTCGCGAGCTACCCGCTCAGCCAGGTGCCCGACGAAGCCGCCGGGCTGGTGCGCGCGCTGCTCACCGCCGACCGCAATCAGCAGTACCTGCGGCTGCGCATGAACGACGCACAACGGGCCACGACGCCGGCCTACGACTACCGGCCTTTCATCATCGCCGACGCCGACACCGGGCACGGCGGTGATCCCCACGTGCGCAACCTGATTCGGCGTTTCGTCGAGGCCGGCGTGCCGGGATATCACATCGAGGACCAACGCCCCGGCACGAAGAAGTGCGGCCATCAGGGCGGCAAGGTGCTGGTGCCGTCCGACGAACAGATCAAGCGCCTCAACACCGCCCGCTTCCAGCTCGACATCATGCGGGTGCCGGGCATCATCGTGGCGCGCACGGATGCCGAGGCCGCCAACCTGCTCGACAGCCGCGCCGACGAGCGGGACCAGCCGTTCCTTCTCGGCGCCATCAATCTCAAGATCCCGTCGTACAAATCCTGCTTCCTGGCGATGATGCGACGGTTCTACGACTCGGGGGTCACGGAGCTGAACGGGCATCTTCTCTACGCCCTTCCCGACGGCGAGTACGCCGCCGCCGAGGCTTGGCTGCAGCGCCACGGCATCCAGGACGCGATCGCCGAGGCCGCCGCGGCGTGGCGGGACGGCACGGAGGAATCGGTCGACGCCCTGTTCGACAAGGTCGAATCGCAGTTCGTCGACGTCTGGCAGGTCGACGCCGGCCTGCAGACCTATGGCGAGGCCGTCGCGGAGCTGCTCGACTTCCGGGAGAGCGAGGGCGAGCCGGCCGAGATGAGCGCCGCGGATTGGCGGACGTTCGCCGCGCGGGCATCGCTGTACTCCGCGCGGGAGAAGGCCAAGGAGTTGGGCGCCGACGTCGCATGGGACTGCGAGCGGGCGAAGACGCCGGAAGGCTACTTCCAGATCCGCGGCGGCATCCCGTACGCGATCGCCAAGTCGCTGGCCGCTGCGCCGTTCGCCGACATCCTCTGGATGGAGACGAAGACCGCCGACCTCGCCGACGCGCGGCAGTTCGCCGACGCGATCCATGCCGAGTTTCCCGACCAGATGCTGGCCTACAACCTGTCCCCGTCGTTCAACTGGGATACCACCGGCATGACCGACGACGAGATGCGGGCGTTCCCCGAGGAGCTCGGCAAGATGGGGTTCGTCTTCAACTTCATCACCTACGGCGGGCACCAGGTCGACGGCGTCGCCTGCGAGGAGTTCGCCACCTCGCTGCGCCAGGAAGGCATGCTTGCGCTCGCGCGCCTCCAACGCAAGATGCGACTCGTCGAATCCCCCTACCGCACACCACAAACCCTGGTCGGCGGACCGCGCAGCGACGCCGCCCTGGCCGCCTCCTCCGGGCGCACGGCCACCACCAAGGCGATGGGCGAGGGCTCCACCCAGCATCAGCACCTCGTGCAGACCGAGGTGCCGAAGAAACTGCTGGAGGAATGGCTGGCGCTGTGGAGCGACTACTACCAGCTCGGCGAGAAGCTGCGGGTGCAGCTACGGCCGCGGCGCGCTGGGTCCGACGTGCTCGACCTGGGCATCTACGGCGACGGCGACGAACCGTTGGCCAACGTCGTCGTCGACCCGATCAAGGATCGGCACGGCCGCAGCATCCTCACGGTGCGCGACCAGAACACGTTCGCCGAGAAACTGCGCCAGAAGCGCCTGATGGACTTGATCCACGTCTGGCTGATTCACCGCTTCAAGGCCGAGATCGTGTACTACGTGACGCCCACCGAGGACAACATCTACCAGACCGAGAAGATGAAGTCCCACGGCATCTTCAGCGACGTTTACCAGGAGGTCGGCGAGATCATCGTCGCCGATGTGAACCAGCCCCGCATCGACGAGCTGCTCGCGCCCGACCGCGAAGCGCTGCAACGGCTGATCCGCAAGCAGGACTAGGAGCCCCGCGGCGTCGGTCACCGGACCGATTGCACTCCCGCAGATCCCTACTCGCACTTTCTCAGCGTGGCTTCAATCGGAGCGCCGGCGTCGAGGTCAGGCCGGAGAGGCGTGCAGGGCCACGCTGAAAAACAGGTATGCCATGCACAACAGCGAGTTCAGGATGAGCAGGACCAGGCCCGCGACGATGAGCCAGTGGATGACTCGACGCTGGCCGCGTTTCAGCTTCGCGTGGCGCTGCTCGCGTTGAATCTCGGTCACGGTGAGCGCGAAACCGACATCGGTCAGTTCGTCATCCCCCGCATTCGCCCCGGCCGCCAACTGCCGAAGACGCGTCGGCGGGATCGTGACACCCACGCATTCAAAGCGTCGGCTCAGCCGCCGCGCCTGCCTGCGGGTCAGCACCCCATCGCGCATCAGCATGTGATGTGACGGGCTTGTCACGGGTAACAACTTTAGATCGACCCGCACCGCCGCGGCGGCATCTTGGGCCATCCCGCCCATCTCGCCGTCCTGTCCCGATGCCCGCCGCTAGATTTAGCCCACAATGCCAACAGACGCGGCCCCGTTCCTGCTGCTGTCGATCCGCGCCGAGGACGCAGCGGCCGACGACGAGTACGCCGCGGTGGCGCGCTTCGCCGGGCTCGACACCACCGGGCTGCACCGTATCCGGCTCACCCACTCCTCACTGGGACAGATCGACCTCGCTGACTGGTCCGGCATCATTTTGGGCGGCGGTCCGTATAACGTCAGCGACGCTGAAGACGCGAAATCGCCGACGCAGCGACGCGTCGAATCCGAGCTGTTGCCGCTGATCGGTCGCATCGTCGACCGCGACTTTCCCTTTCTTGGATGCTGTTACGGCGTCGGCACGCTGGGGTCGGTTGTCGGTGCCGCCGTCGACCGCACCTACCCCGAGCCGGTCGGCGCCATGACCATCACCCTCACCGATCACGGGCGCCGCGATCCGCTGTTCGCCGACCTGCCCGAGGTCTTCGATGCCTACGGCGGCCATAAGGAGGGAGCCAGCACGCTGCCCTCGGATCTGGTCTGTCTCGCCTACTCGGCAGACTGCCCCGTGCAGGCCTTCCGCGTGGGCGACAACGTCTACGCGACTCAGTTTCACCCCGAGCTGGACCTCGACGGGATCTGCACCCGCATCGACGTGTACAAGGACTACGGCTATTTCCCGCCCGAGAAGGCGCAGTCTCTGAAAACAGCTGCCCAGCAACGAAGCATCGAGCATCCCCCGACGATCTTGCGACGATTCGCCAAGGCCTACGCTCGGCCGGTATGACGACGGCAGGCGCACCGAGTCCCGTCCTTCGTCGGGCCGCCGGGCGCGAAAATACGGTTTTCGCTGGCGCAAGAACAAATCTTCTTCAGATTTGCTGGGATACGCGCCTGGCATCTGATCACCCGTCCCGGGGCGTGCCGAAGACCGGCAATTCTCCTAATATTCGGCGCCATCCATAAATTGTTTCTACCGTCAATTACCGGCATTACAAACGTCGCCGGATGTGACAACTCATGCTGTCAGCCCATGGCGTGTATCGACCGTGTTTCTTGGCAATATCCTGTCCACCGACCTAAAGCGTCACTAGCTTGGCCAAAGTAGCGAAATCCGCTAGGACAGCAAGGATTTGACAACCGCCGACACATGAGTCGCGCAGCTGTTGCGGGCTGGCCGGCCCCGTGTTAATGCCGCAAGAATTGCGACGAGTTCGGCCGCCGAAAGGCCCCGTCTGCAATGTCTTATATCCAGCAAACGTCACTGAATTAGCCCTTCATCTTTGATGACTTAGCCGGAAATCTTTAGTTGCACAAACGCGACCGATTCCTGCTATTTTCTCGCGCATGCCAATTGCGGGATCATCCCGACCCGGCGGTCGCCGGTTGGCATCACCGAGTGGAGCGCGTCCCGCGTCGAGCGGCGAGGCACTCCTCACGGACAACGACTGTCCCTGGCGCTCAATGCCATTGGGCAGATCCCCTGCGGTGACGTCGTCGTCATCGGGACTGTCCTCGCGAGCTGACGAACACGAAAGGAAACCGCATGTTCCTGGGCACGGTTGACGACTGGACAGCCGAGGGCACCGTCATTTCCTGGTATCCCACCGAGGCCAGCTATGCACATGCCGCCCAAGCGGCACCCCATCCGGCCCCCGTGAGCTACCAGCAGGCACAACACCTTCGGTACTACCGCAGGCAGACCAGCCTGGGCCGCGACATCCCGCGGTTGTGCATTGGTGTCTGGGAGATCATGGGCGTTTGCGACGTCGAAGCCATGACCCAAGCCGTCAACGCCCATGTGCGCCGCCACGATACCTACCATGACCGGTTCGCCTTCGGTGAGAACGACGAGATCCACCGCTACGTCATCGCCGACCCGGACACCATCGCGCTGACGCCTACCGACCACGGCATGATGACTCCGCCGCAGATCCGCAAGCTGCTTCTGGATACCCCGGATCCGCTGCAGTGGGACTGCTTCACGTTCGGGATCATCCAGGGCGAAGACCGGTTCACCGTCTACATCGCGATCGACCATCTGCGAGCCGACGGTATGTCGGCGGGCGTGATCTTCCTCGATATCCAGACCACCTACTTCAGCACCCTGCAGAGCGCCCCGGCCGAGCTGGTGGCTGCGGCAAGCCATCGGCAATACTGCTCGAACCAGCGCGCATACGCCGCCAGTCTGGACGAAGAGTCGCCCCAGATCCTTTCGTGGCGGGCCTTTCTCGCCGCGAACGGAGGGGCCCTTCCCGAGTTTCCGCTGGAACTGGGCGAGGCGTCTGCCGACACGCCAGGGGCCATCGACGTGTTCGACCTGATCGACGACGACCAGGGACGGCGGTTCGAATCCGCCTGCCGCGCGGCGGGAGCACGGTTCAGCGGCGGGGTGTTCGCCTGCGCCGCCCTGGCCGAGCACCGATTGACCGGCGCCGCCACCTACTTCGGCCTCACCCCGTTCGACAATCGGCGCGACTCGGCATATGCCACCGCGGTCGGCTGGTTGGCGAGCTTCGTGCCGTTGGCGATTCCGACTGCCGGTGCGTCATTCGATGACGTGGTGAGCTGCGCGCAGACATCCTTCGACGCGAACACCGCGCTCGGCGCGGTGCCCTACTACCACCTGCTCGAGATGCCGGATCCAACGTCGGCGCCCCTGGCCGTTCCTGACCGGCCGGTCCCGATGCTGTCGTATATCGACATCCGCAAGCTGCCGTTCAGCGACTACTGGGACGGTCTGCGAATCGGCATCTGGGGTGATAACCGGCTGTCGGAGGCGGTGTGCATGTGGGTCAACCGGATGCATGACAGAACGCAGTTGGTCGTCGCCTACCCCGGCACCGAGGTCGCCCGCCGGTCAGTCGATGCGCTATGTCGAGGCGGTGCGAGCCGAGTTCACCCGGGTGGCCGACGGCTGCCTGTCCCACCCCGAGCAGTACACCCATGCCTGACATTGCGATCGAATGCCGCGACCTCGCAAAGTCCTTCGGTAGGTCATCGGGCGCCTACCGCCCGCCCTGGACGGCGTGAGCTTCACCGTCGCGCGGGCGTCGGTGTGCGCGCTGCTCGGCCACAACGGCGCCGGGAAGACCACCACGATCAACGTCCTGTCCACCCTGGTGCGCCCCACCGCCGGGTCCGCAACGGTCGCCGGGTTCGACGTCGAGCGCCAGTCGGCCGAGGTCCGCGCCAGCATCGGGGTGACGGGGCAGTACGCGTCGCTCGACGAATTTCTCACCGGCCGCGAGAATCTGATGCTCTTCGGTCGGTTGCGCGGGCTGCGTCACCGCAGTGCGCGCCGGCGGGCCGACGAACTGATCGAGCGGTTCGACATGGGCCATGCCGCCGACCGGCGGGTGTCCACCTATTCCGGCGGAATGCGCAGGCGCATCGACATCGCGGTCGCGCTGGTCGTCCCCCCGCGGGTGCTCTTCCTCGACGAACCGACGACCGGTCTGGACCCGCGCAGCCGCCGCGATGTCTGGGATCTGGTGTCCGCGCTGCGTCTTCAGAACGTCACCGTCCTGCTGACCACGCAGTACCTCGAAGAGGCAGACGTACTGAGCGATTCGATCATCGTCCTGGACTCCGGGCCGGGTGGTGGCCAGCGGGACCGCCGACGACCTGAAACGCCGTGTCGGCGTGAGCTACTGTCAGGTCACCCCGGCCGACCCGATCGATCTGCCCGAAGTCGCTGCCGCGTTGGCAGATTTCGCCGGTTGCGGTACCGATTGCAGCGCGTTGATCGACCAGCAGGCGGCGGCGGTGTCGGTGCCTGCACCCGACGGTGTGGCGACCTTCGGCGAGGTGTTCCGCCGACTCGACGGACTCGGCATCGAACTCGCCGACATCTCGTTGCGCAAGCCATCACTGGACGAGGCATTCCTGGGCTTGACCGCCCCCGTGACGGCCCCGCCGAGTGCCCCCTTGATCGCGCCCTTGCCTGCCCGGGCGGTCGCGGTATGAGTGCCCTTGCGGCACTTACCCTGCGTACCCTGTCGGGCACCCTGCGCGATGCCGACCTGCTCTTCGCGGTGCTGGCCCCGGTGGGCTGCTTCCTCGGGTTCACCTTGGCGTTCGGCCACCTCATCGACACCGGGGCGATGACCTACCCGCAGTACGTCCTGCCGGTCGTCATCCTGCAGGCGATGCTGTTCGGCGCGATGACCACCGCCGACCGCGCCGCCCGTGATCGATTGTCCGGATTCGGCGTTCGGCTTCGCACCCTGCCGATTCCGGCGGTGGTGCCGCTGGCGGCGCGGATGCTCTACTGCCTGATCCGCGCAGTGATCGCGCTGGTCGCCGGCACCGCGGTCGCCATGGTGTTCGGCTTCCGGATGGCCGGCGGCATTGGGTACGCCGCGCTGTTCGTGGTCATCGTGTTGGCGTTTGCGATCGCGGTTTGCCTTGGCGCGGACGCTCTCGGCTCCCGGATCGGCTCCGTCGAATCGTCCAGCCAGCTGCTGCTGCTCCCCCAGCTGGTGCTGGTCCTGGTGTCCACCGGAATGGCGCCTGCCGAATCGTTTCCGGCATGGCTGGGTCCCTTTGTCCGCTACCAGCCGGTTTCGCAGGTCACCGAGACCTTGCGGGGGCTCGCGAGCGGTCACGTCGCCACTGCGGGTCTGGCCGTGACGCTGACCTGGTGCATCACGCTGCTGGCGCTGTTCGGCGGCCTCGCGTTGCGTATGCAAAGGCGAACGCGATGACCGTGAATGCCGCAGTGACCGAAGGACTTCCCTACCACGCCGGGTATGCCCGGCAGAGCGCTTTGGAGGCGGGACGGCTGCTGCGCCGCTGGCGACGGGATCCGATTGTCGCCGTCCAGGCGCTGCTGTTTCCCACCTTTCTCCTCGTCATCTACAAGGTGCTCATCGGCAAGGCGGTGCTCGCCGTCACCGGAAGCGACAGCCTCTACGGCCTGGTCCCGATGTGCGCCGTCGTCGGCGCCATCTTCGGCACTCTCGGCGCGGGTCTGGCTCTGCCCGCAGAACGGGAGTCGGGCCTACTGAGCAGGTTGTGGGTGCTACCGGTCCATCGGGCGAGCGCCCTGACCGGTCGACTGCTTGCCGAAGCCGTCCGCACGGCGGCCTCGGCCGTGGTACTCACCGCATTCGGTGTCGCGCTGGGATTGCGATTCGCGGATGGCTGGGCCGCGGCAGTGGCGTTCGTTGTGGTGCCGGTGATGATGTCGGTGGGGGTGGCGACCGCGGTGATCACCATTGCCGTTCGCGCGGACGGGCGGGCCATGGTGACCTGGCTGGGCGCGGGATGCGTCGTCCTGCTGTTCTTCAACACCGGGGTCGCCCCGGTCGAAATGTTTCCGTCCTGGCTGCAGCAGGCGGTGCGGCTTCAGCCGATGTCGCCGACCATCGAGGCGATGCGCGGGCTCGCGGCGGGTGGGCCCGTGCTGTGGCCGCTGCTGCAGACGGGCGCGTGGGCCTGCGGGCTTGTCGCGGTGTTCGCGCCGACCGCGGTGCGCGGCTATCGCGCGGCCGCCGAAGCAGGCTGCCGATGACCCGGCTGGCGATGCTCGACCAGGCCGCGTTTCTGCGGTTGCGGGCCACCGGTCAGGGCAGCGTGTGTCAGTGCACATGGGTGTACGACCGCCACATCGACACCGACGAACTGCGCATCTTCAATCGAAATCTCGGCGCCGGACTCCTCGGGCGCCGGATAGAGCGCTCGCCCTTGCCGTTCGGGCGTCATCGCTGGGTGGTCGACGACCGCTCACCCGCCATCGACCTCACGGCTGCGTGCCGGCCGCGCGACGACATCGGTGCATGGATCGAGCAGCGGGCGCGGGTGCGGGTCGACCCCGAATGGGGGCCCACGTTCCACCTGGGCGTGCTGCCGCTCGCCGACGGCGGCACGGCGGTCACCCTGGTGGCGTCGCACTGCGTCGCCGACGGACTCGGGCTGGCGACGGCGATTGCCGAAGCGGTCAAGGGTGAGAGCCGCGATTTCGGCTACCCGCAGGCAAATTCACGCAGCAGGTGGCGTGCGGTGTCGGAGGACTTCGCCGACGCCGTCCGGGCACTGCCCGCCGTGATCCGCGCCCTGATCGCGACCCTGCTGATCGTGCTGCGGCTCTCGCCGGCCGCCAGGGCCCCATTCGCGGGTGCGAAGGCCCCATCTGCGCAGCCGTATCCCCCGGTGCGTGCCGAGACTCGGTGCGTGCCGAAGACTCGGTGCGTGCCGAAGACTCGGTGCGTGCCAGAGACGATGACCACGCCGAGCTCCCCTCCGTGACGATGCAGACCGACGCCGCAGCCTGGGACGCCCGGGCGCGCGAGTTGACCGGAAGCAGCAACACGCTTTTCATCGCATTCGCGGCCCGGCTGGCCCGCCGGATCGGCAGGGTGCACCCCGACGGCACCACCGTGACGGTCGTGCTCCCGGTCAGCGAGCGCAGCACCGACGACGACCGCGCCAACGCGCTGACCTCGATCACCCTCGACGTCGACAGCGACGCGGTGATCGACGATATGCGAAGGATGCGCGCAGATGTCAAGAGCCGGCTGGCATCGCTGGCGCAACATCCCAATGAGATGCTCGCAGGGCTCCCGCTCATCCCGTTCACGCCGCGCTGGTTGGTCCGGCACACCGAAGGCATCGCGATGGGGTCCGGGCAACTGCCGGTGGGATGTTCCAACCTCGGACGCTTCGACTCCGTCGTCGGCCGCATCGACGGTTCGGATGCGACCGAGGTGTCGATGCGGTTGGCCGAGCAGGGCGTCACGCGTCGCCGCATCGAGCGCAGCCATGGCCAGTTGTTCTGCGGCACCGGAACGGTCAACGACAGTCGCTTCATCACCGTCGTCGCCTATCAAAGCGGCGGCGGCACGCAGCTCACCCCAGCATCAACGCGCGCGCTCGCGCGTGCCGCACTGGCCGACCTCCACCTGTCCGCTACTAGTGTCCGTTAGGGCGTATTCGATGGCGAACCTGAACATCGCGACAATTCAGCGCACCCGCCCGCTGCTCTATGTCGGCGGCGCCGTCGTGATCGCGACGTGGTCCGCGGCCGTGCTGTTCGTCGCGACCTACGTCGTGCCGCTTGACGTGTACTGGATCTCGTACTACGCCGTTGACTACACGTTCGGGTTCGTCCGCCGGGGGCTGGCCGGTGAATTGGTCGGGCTTGTCCCCGGACATTACTTCGCGACCGCGCTCGGACTGCGCTGGCTGTCGACAGCGAGCTATCTCTGCGCCCTGGCCTGGTCGCGGGTGTGGTGTTGTTCGGTCAGCGCCGGTCCGAGCGCAGGTTGATGGTCGCGATGCTGATTCCGTTGCTGCCCTTCGGAATCCCGTTCGCGGCCTACTCTGCCCGCCCCGACCTGTTCGGCGCGGCCGCGCTGGCGGTGTTCACCGTGGCGCTGTCACTCGCGGGTTCCCGGGGGGTCAGCCTGGTGTGGTGCACCGGCCTACGGCTTCGGTCATTGCGGCTCTGACCTTGGTTCATGAGGCGATCGGGCTGCAGTTCGCGCTGGGAGCCGTGCTGGCGATCGTCGTCCTTGGCGGCGCGCTGGGCACAGCGCGGCGCCGGGGCGTGCTCCTGGCGGTCATGCCCGGCGCCTTCACCGCGGTCGTAGTGGCGGCGTTCGGCCGTCACCACGTCGCG
This sequence comes from uncultured Actinomycetota bacterium, assembly GCA_963733605.1. Classification (GTDB taxonomy): domain Bacteria; phylum Actinomycetota; class Actinomycetes; order Mycobacteriales; family Mycobacteriaceae; genus Mycobacterium. The sequence continues at coordinate 80,604 of CAVTDY010000042.1, read as the reverse complement.
TCTCAACTGTGTTCGGCGATACCCCATCACCTGATGCCCAACCCATTGGCGACGATCACGTCGCTGCCCACGCTCGTGCAGTACGTGTTCGGGGCACATCAGAGTCAGACCGACTATCACGACTGGGTGTGCCGCAACGTCATGCCGATTTACGACTACGGGATCCTGGATGCCATCCGCATCGTCGCGCACATCGGGGTGGTCGGCCTCACCGCCTCGTTGGTCTTCGGTGCCGCGGCGTTCGCCGCAACCATGTACGGAATCAGCGCAGTGTCGGGCGTTCCGCTACGCGCGTTCGTCGACAAGTTGCGGGGCAGCGCGGCGTGGGTCGCCGCCGGGCTGGTGTTGATCATTCCGGTCTTCCTGACCGGCTTCGATTGGACTCGGTGGCTGATCATCGTGTCCTTCGACGTCGCGATCGTATTTACGGTGTTCGCGGCGCGCCGGCACGAGATCGAGCAGGCGCCGACGCCAAAAGCGTTGCGGTTGTTCGTCTTTCTCGTCGTCGCACTGGCGCTGATCCCGATCGGCACCGTCCCCGGCTTCGGCGGGCCGCGGATCATCTAGGCGCTTCGCGCCTGCCGACCGGCCTGCCACGGCTGCCGATCCGTGAATGGGTTTGAGGTCCTTCGACGGCCACCAGTTGGCCCGTCCCACCAAGACGGCCAATGCAGGCACGGTGACCGTGCGGACCAGGAAGGTGTCGAGCAGCAATCCGACGCCGATGATGAACCCGACCTGCACCATGCCCGCGATGCTGCCGAAGGTCAGGCCGAACATCGACGCGGCGAAGATGATTCCGGCCGAGGTGATCACGCCGCCCGTGGCGCCAACGGTGCGGATCACCGCCGTGCGCATCCCGCGCGACGCTTCGTCTCGGATCCGGGAAATCAACAGCAGGTTGTAGTCCGCCCCCACCGCGACCAGAACGATGAACGCGGTTCCCGGCACATTCCAGGCAATGTGCTGGCCGAGAATGAACTGGAACACCACGACGCCGATGCCGAGCGCCGACATAAACGAAATCGCCACCGACGCAATGAGATAGAGCGGCGCCACGACCGCACGCAGCAACACGATGAGAATCAACAGCACCACCAGAATCGTCATGATCAGGATGAACCGCATGTCCTGGTTGTAGTAGTCACGGACGTTGGCGTTCACGGCGGGCAGCCCGGCGATGGAAATCGTGGCGTCGGCCAGCTCGGTGTTCGGCTGCGCGCTTCGCGCTGCATTCATGATCTGTGAAACCTGATCCATTGCCTGGGTGCCGAACGGGTCGAGGTCGGTCTGGACGAGGTACCGCACGGCGTGGCCATTGGGCGAGACGAACATGGTTGCGGCGGTTTTGAACTCACTGTTGGACAGGATCTGCGGCGGAATGTAGAAGCCGGCCATCGACGGCTCCCGGGCGTTGGCGCGCATGGCCATCAGGAACGACGAGGCGTCGCCCAGACCCGGGCCCATCTGGTGGACCTGGTCGACCAGCAGCTGCACCCCGTCGGCGAGCTGCTTCCCGGCGTCGGCCAGCGTGTTGGCTCCGTTCTGCAGTTCGGTCAGCTTTCGGGCGATGCCGTTGGGCTCGTCCAGCCCAAGGCTCTTCGCTGCCGCGGCCGCCTTGTCGAGCTTGTCGCGAAGGCCGGCGATAACCGTGTTCAGCGACTGATCGTCCTGCGTCGCCTCCAGCTGTTGGCCGAGGTCGGCCAGCGATTGCAAGGAGCCATCCTCGTGGGCGGTGACCAGACGTTGCAGGATTGCGCGCGAATTCTGGCATGCCGGATCGAGACTGCACACCGGACTGAAATTCAACGCGGTCGCCATCGGGGCGGCCCACTGGTATACATCGTCGACCTGGGTGAGGTTCACGCCGAGTGACTCGCCCAGCGCGCGCATGTTCGTCACGAGCAGTGCGGAGCGGTCCATGTTGGCCAGCGGCGTGTTGCCGCCGTAGCGGTTCTGCATGTCGACCAGAGCGTTCGTCAGGCCGCTGACCGCGCCCATCGCCTGGAGTACGCCGTCGCGGACGCCGCCGAGGACGTCGGCGAGTTGATGCGCGCCGCCGGTGAGCCGATCGAGATCGGCCTCGCGGCTGGAGATCTGGGTCGATGCCTGGGAGAGTTTGTCGCCGACCGCGCCGGCCTGGTAGGTGGCCTTGGCCTGTTCGAGCGTCTCACCGGTGGGCCTGGTGACACCGCGCACGGCGGCGATGCCATGCACCTGGCTGACGCGGCGGGCCATCTGTTCGAGGTCGGCGAGGGCCTTGGGACTTCGCAGGTCGCGTGGCGACTGCACGAGAATGAACTGCTGGATACTCGAGTTGACCGGGAAATGCTGTGCCATCACCGCATATCCCACATTGCTGTCGACGTCGGGCGGCAGGTTCTTGCGGTCGTCGTAGTTGAACCTGATCACGCTGACGCAGCTGGCCAGAATCGCCAGGACGATGAGGCTGGCCACCAGATGCCGGACCGGATGCAACACGATCCGGATGCCGGACCGCCGCCAAAAGCGGCTCGTGAGTTCCCCTCTGGGCTTGACCAGACCGCGCCGGCCGGCGAGGGCGACCATCGCGGGCAACAGCGTGATCGACGCGAGAAACCCGACGATGATCGTGATGGCGAGGGCGGGCCCGATGGTCGAGAACACGCCGAGCTTCGCGAAGGTCATGCCCAAGAACGTGATCGCCACGGTGCCGGCCGACGCCGCGATGACCTTGCCGATCGACGCCAACGCCGACACCAGGGCGGCATCTGATTCCTGGCCCATCCGGAGGTACTCGTGGTATCGGGAGATCAGGAAGACCGCGTAGTCCGTTCCTGCTCCGAGCATCATCCCGCTCACCAGCACGATGGCCTGCGGCGAAATACTCAGGCCCTGCTGCGCGAACCACGCGATGATCTGTTGGGCGACGACGAGCGATATCCCGATGGTCACCAAGGGCAACGCCATGGTGATCGGATTTCGATAGACGACAAGCAGAATGGTCAAAACCATGAGCGCGGTGGCGATTTCGATCACATGGACGTCACGCTCACCGACCGCTGTCATGTCGCCGACCGTGGCGGCCGGCCCGGTGAGGTGCGCGGTCAGCGGTGTGCCGGTCGTCGAGGCCTTGACGATCTCGACGGCCCGCAAGTAGGACTCACTGGCAGCCGGGGTGGCCAGCTCGCCGGCGAGGCCGACCGGGAGATACCACGCCTTGTGATCCTTGCTGGTCACCACGTCGCGCAGCGCGGGGGTGCTGATGAAGTCCTGCAGCATGACGACCGCATGGTCGGCGCGGAGGTTGTCGACGAGCTTGCGGTAGACCTGCTCCTGCGCGGGCCCAGCCCGTTGTCGTTGGTCAGCACGACCAACAGGCTGTTCTGCGAGTCCGATTCGTTGAACTCCTTGATCATCGCGTTGTTGGCGACCAGGACGGGCGCATCGGACGGCAGGAACTCGGGCGGCTTCTCGCCCGCGATCTTGGCCAGCGGCGGCAGCACCAGGAACAAGGTGACGGCCAGCGCGATCCACAGTCCGATGACGACCAGCGGCCAGCGCACGGCGACGCGGCCGATTCGGCCGAAGCTGCCATGCGAACTCGCCAGGTCGTCCGCCTCGGCGCGTCTCAGCACGGTGGTCCCTGCATCCCCGAGAACAATACTGTGCGACGGCGATTCTGGAGGGGTCAGCGAGTGCTTCGAACTGCCCGAGTTGCCAACGGGTTTCGACGGCGCGGGCGCCGCCGTCTCCGCAAACTCACGGCTGTGCCCAAGACAGTCTTAGGGCTGGCGTAAGTGTGAGCGAGCGACGAGCATCGCAATGTGACGACGATTATGTTGTCGCGCCGGCGGCAAGCACTTTGAGTTCATTCAGAGAGTCGCCGATGACATCGGCGAGGCCGGTGTTGATGGCCGGGTCCCCGGTGGCGCTGATCCAACGGTCGAAGGCGACCTTGAAAACCGCAACCCCCGTCTCGGCGGTCAAGGTGGCCGCCGGTTCGCCGACGCCGCGGCGTTCCAGGCCTTCGGCGATCACTGTTGCCAACGACGCCAGCTTGATCAACTCGCGTTCCTGAAGACCCGCGTTGGCCGCGATCACCGCCTGGCGCCGTCGGGCATGCTCGCGGCGGCCCTCGAACAACTCCCCCGTGGCTGCCAGCGCAGCGCCGACCGTGTCGATGGGCGATGCGCCCTCAGGTGCCTCCGCAAGGCCTTGTGTCACGAATTCCATCAGCGCGTCCTGCCCCCAGAACAGCACTTCCCGTTTGTCGGCGAAGTACCGGAAGAACGTTCGCTCCGTCAGGTCCGCCCGCTCGGCGATCTCCGCGACGGTGGTCCGGTCGAATCCGCGTTCGGTGTAGAGCTCGAGGGCCGCCTGCTCCAGCCGGCCGCGCGCGTTGGGTTGCCACCGGCTCATGCGCCGACCTCGCAGGCTCGGCCACCGCATTCTGCGCCGATGATTCGCTCGCAAGCTTCGCTCATGCGCTGACCTCGCAGGCTCGGCCACCGCATTCTGCGCCGATGATTCGCTCGCAAGCTTCGCTCATGCCGCGATCTTAGGGGAATGACAGCGGCTGTCATCAGCGTTACTGTGATGACAGCAACTGACATCAGCAGTATAATGGGAGGTTCCAATGCGAGTGTTTGTCACCGGCGGGTCCGGTTTCGTCGGATCAGCGGTTGTTTCGGAGCTCATCGACGCCGGTCACCAGGTCGTTGGCCTGGCCCGATCCGATTCGTCGGCGCAGGCGCTCGAGGCGGCCGGGGCCCAGGTCCATCGCGGCGACCTCGACGACCTCGACAGTCTGCGCACCGGCGCGCAGTCCGCCGACGGGGTGATCCACCTGGCGTTCAATCACGATTTCACCAACTACACCGGCGCCGCGGAGACCGACCGGCGCGCCATCGACGCAGTCGGTGAGGTGCTCGCCGGGTCCGACCGGCCGTTCGTGGTCACGTCCGGCCTGGCTGGGTTCGCCCCTGGCCACACAGTGACGGAGGACGACGCGGCCGACCCCAACTCTCCGCGCGCCTCGGAACAGGCGGCGCTCGCGTTCACCGGGCGCGGCGTGCGAGTCTCGGTGCTGCGGCTGCCGCCGTCGGTGCACGGGGAGGGTGATCACGGCTTCGTCCCCCGCCTGATCGACATCGCCCGGGAAAAAGGCGTCTCGGCATACCCCGGCGACGGGTCCAACCGCTGGCCCGCCGTGCACAGATTCGACGCCGCCCGGCTGTTTCGGTTGGCGCTGGAGGCCGCGCCCGCGGGTGCGCGCCTGCACGCGATCGGGGACGGCGGCATCCCGGTCCGCGATATCGCCGGAGTCATTGGCCGCGGCCTCGCACTGCCGGTGACCGCCATCGCGCCGGAACAGGCCTTCGACCATTTCGGCTGGATTGGCGGCTTCTTCTCGCTGGACATCCCGGCCTCCGGCACGTCGACCCGACAGCAGTTTGACTGGCACCCGACGCACGTCACGCTGATCGAAGATCTGGAGCAGGGCCACTACTTTGCCGACCGGGCCGCGTGATCACGCGAAATCGGCGGCCCGACACGTCGGCCCGACAGTCCGACCGACCGCAAGACCAATCCCCGCCCCCTGCAACGACATCGCTGAGGCACGTCCGCCCAAAACTGGCCTGCGGAAATACTTGACTGATTCCAGAAAAGGGACGATATTGGTCCCGTGACCCCAGCACCGGATTACGCGGATCAGCTCCGTGCAGCTGACCTGCGCGTCACCCGTCCGCGGCTGGCGGTGCTGGAGGTGGTGCACGCTCATCCGCACGCCGACACCGAAACCATCTTCGGGGCCGTCCGCGCCGAGCTGCCCGAGGTGTCGCGGCAGGCGGTGTATGACGTGCTCGCCGCGCTGACCGCCGCGGGCCTGATTCGCCGGATCCAGCCGTCGGGCTCTGTTGCCCGCTACGAGTCGCGGGTCGGTGACAACCACCACCACGTCGTCTGCCGGTCCTGCGGGATCATCGCGGACGCCGATTGTGCGGTCGGCGAGGCGCCCTGTCTCACGCCGTCCGACCTCGACGGTGCACTTGACGGCTTCGTCCTCGACGAGGCCGAGGTCATCTACTGGGGGCTGTGCCCCGACTGCTCGGCGTCTCAAGCTTCGCGATCACACCCGTGATCACAGCCCGATTCACCCACCGCAAGTAGTAAAGGAAGGACCTCGTGTCTGACACCGAAAACCCGGTAATTTCCTCTCCCGAGCCCAAAGCGCATGCGCCGCGGACCAACCAGGACTGGTGGCCCGAGCAGATCGATGTCTCCAAGCTGCACGCGCACTCGCCGCAGGCCAACCCGCTGGGTGCGGACTTCGACTACGCCAAGGAATTCGCCAAGCTCGACGTCGAGGCGCTCAAGGCCGACGTGATCTCGGTATTGACCACCTCGCAGGACTGGTGGCCCGCCGACTACGGCCATTACGGCGGCCTGATGATCCGCATGAGCTGGCACGCCGCGGGCACCTACCGCATCTTCGACGGCCGCGGCGGCGGCGGTCAGGGCGCCCAGCGCTTCGCCCCGCTCAACAGCTGGCCGGACAACGCGAACCTGGACAAGGCGCGTCGGCTGTTGTGGCCGGTCAAGCAGAAGTACGGCAACAAGATCTCGTGGGCCGACCTGATCATTCTGGCCGGCAACGTGGCACTCGAATCGATGGGATTCAAGACCTTCGGCTTCGGCTTCGGCCGGGCCGACATCTGGGAGCCCGAGGAGATCTTCTTCGGTGAGGAAGACGAGTGGCGCGGCACCGACAAGCGCTACTCGGGCGAGCGGGATCTGGCCCAGCCCTTCGGCGCGACGACCATGGGCCTGATCTACGTGAATCCGGAAGGGCCAGAAGGCAAACCGGATCCCGTGGCCGCGGCCATCGACATCCGCGAGACGTTCGGCCGGATGGCGATGAACGACGAGGAGACCGCGGCGTTGATCGTCGGCGGCCACAGCTTCGGCAAGACCCACGGCGCCGGCGACGGCGACCTGGTCGGGCCGGAGCCGGAAGCTGCTCCGATCGAGCAGCAGGGTCTGGGCTGGAAGTGCGCCTTCGCCTCCGGCAAGGCCGGTGACTCCATCACCAGCGGTCTGGAGGTGGTCTGGACGGCGACCCCGACCAAATGGGGCAACGGATTCCTGCAGAACCTTTACGGCTACGAGTGGGAGCTGACCAAGAGCCCGGCCGGGGCCTGGCAGTTCACGGCGAAGGATGGCGCTGGGGCGGGCACGATCCCCGATCCGTTCGGTGGTCCTGGCCGTAACCCCACGATGCTCGTCACCGACATCTCGTTGCGGGAGGACCCGATCTACCGCGAGATCACCCGTCGCTGGCTGGATCACCCCGAGGAGCTGTCCGAGGCGTTCGCCAAGGCCTGGTACAAGCTGCTGCACCGCGATCTCGGCCCGATCAGCCGCTATCTCGGCCCGTGGGTGGCCGAGCCGCAGCTGTGGCAGGACCCGGTGCCGGCCGTCGATCACCCGCTGGTCGACGAACAGGACATCGCGGCGCTCAAGGCCACGGTGCTTGCGTCGGGACTCTCGGTACCGCAGCTGGTCAAGACGGCCTGGTCGTCGGCAGCAAGCTTCCGCAGCACCGACAAGCGTGGCGGCGCGAATGGTGCGCGGATACGCCTTGAGCCACAGAAAAGACTGGGAGGTCAACGAACCGCCTCGAACTCGCCAAAGTGCTGCCCGCCCTGGAGAAGATCCAGCAGGACTTCAACGGCTCGGCCTCCGGCGGCAAGAAGGTGTCGCTGGCCGACCTGATCGTGCTGGCGGGCTCCGCGGCCGTCGAGAAGGCAGCCAAGGACGCCGGCGTCGAGATCACGGTGCCGTTCGCCCCCGGCCGCACCGATGCCACCCAAGAGAACACCGACGTGGAGTCGTTCGCGGTGCTCGAACCGCGGGCCGACGGCTTCCGCAACTACGTGCGGGCGGGCGAGAAGGCTCCGCTGGAGCAGCTGCTGCTGGAGCGCGCCTACCTGACCGGTGTTACCGCGCCGGAATTGACCGTGTTGGTCGGCGGCCTTCGTGCCCTCGATGCCAACCACGGCGGCAGCAAGCACGGTGTGTTCACCGACAGGCCAGGGGTGCTGACCAACGACTTCTTCGTCAACCTGCTCGACATGAGCACGCAGTGGAAGCCGTCGGAGTCGGCGGAGAACGTCTACGAGGGTGTCGACGCCTCCGGGCAAGGCCGAAGTGGACGGCGACCGCCAACGACCTGGTGTTCGGTTCGCACTCGGTGCTGCGCGCGGTGGCCGAGGTGTACGCGCAGGCCGACGGCAAGGAGAAGTTCGTCAAGGACTTCGTCGCCGCGTGGGTCAAGGTGATGAACAACGACAGGTTCGACTTAACCTGATCAGAACCTGCCTGATCACCACGTAGTGCAACACCCCGCGAGCCCACCGGCTCGCGGGGTGTTGCGTATTACGGTCGAGCGGCGAGACCGGGCTCAGATGCCCTGTGTCAGTTGGGCATCGATCAACGGCGCGATCTTCTGCGCCATGTAGGCATGCCCGGCGTCGTTCGGATGGACACCGTCCTTGCCGATCAAGTCGGGCCGCCCGACGAACCAGCCGGCGGCGATCGGATCGATGAACGTCGCGCCTGCTACCCCGGCCTGGTACTTCAGGGCGTCGCGGATCCGGAGCACGGGGTCCGGCGGATCGGCGGTTGGCCATGGCGGTCCGATGACCAGGAATCTCGCGGATGGCGCGGTGAGACGGGCCAATTGGAAGGTGCCGTACGCCAGAATCGACAGCTGCGTCGGGTCGACCCCTTGATCGTTGCGGGAGCCGAAGTACACCACCAACGTGTCGCCCGGCTTGACCACGTCGGCCGTCAGGTCCTCGAACACGCTGCCGTGATTGCCGCGGGTGCCGTACCCGGCGCCGCCCTCGGCCGCGACGTCGGGCGTGACCGGTACCCCTTCATGGGCCAGCAACTGCCAGGTTCGGGCCGTCCAGCCCTTGGCGCCCAGACCGCCTTCTGCACCGCCGGTCGTGTAGGAGTCCCCGATCACGGCGACTTGGTTGATGACGGCATCCAGCGTCAGTATCTCGTTGTGCCTCACCGGTGTTGATCGCACGCTCAGCAGATCGGCCAGCAGACCGATCGCGACGACGACTGTGATCAGACGACTCACTGCTACAGCCTATGGTCCAACCGGGGAAAATGCTGGTGGCGACGCGATTGTGTGCGATGCGTTACAAAACGGTTGCTTTGTCGTCGCGCGCACCATGATTCGGCGTTCTGTCAACGGTCAGCCCGCCCGGGCTGCGGTGACGTTGGCCGCGTGGCGGGGGCCGTGCAGAGACTGGAGCTTGCCGGGCGCCGGGTCGGCGGCGTGCGCCTCGTCGGCTGCATCGGCGGTGTCGGCTTGAGCGGCTTCGAGCGCGATCATCGACCATTCTGCGCATCCACCGCCGGGCGGGCTCCTCGACGAACTGGTACAGCAGCACGGCACCCACGAACGCGGTCGCCACCACACCGGCCACCACCAGTTTCGCGACCCAGCCGGGCACCAGGACGATGTCGAACTGCACCACCGCCCAGTTCCAGGCCGTGTGCACCAACTCGTGCACCATGTACAGGCTGAACGAGATGTACCCGCAATACACCATCACTCGGGTGGACAGCAGCCTCGGCAGGGTGCCGAGCCCGATCGCCAACGTCACGACCAGCGGTACGAACAGCACGTCGACGAACGCGCTCGAGTCGGAGATCTTGGCGATGGGATGCGCGTCCAAGAAGTAGAGAATTCCGACGATCGCGGCCAGCAGCACCGCCGACAGATAGCCGGCGCGATAGCGCGCACGGTCGGATAGCTGTAGCTTGCGGACCGCTGCGCAGGCCAGCGCACCCGCGGTGAATTGCATGACGATCCGCGGCAGCCAACTCCACGGTGTGTAGAAGTGACCGGTCGCGACCATGAGCAGCGTCGGTGGAAGCGAGGCGAGGACAGCCAGCCACAGCAGGCCCCGCACCCTCGTCGCCCGGGCCACCCGGAAGATCACCAGCACCAACAGCCCGAACAACAGGTACGCCAGCCATTCCGCGCTGATCGACCACGCGGGTCCGTCCCAGCTCGTCCCGTCGAAGAACGGCTGGAACCACAGCTGCGCCAGCAAGAGCTGGCGCACGTAGCTGATGGCGGTGAGCTGGTCGGCGACCTGTGACGGCTCGTGACCGACATAGAGCGTGAAGATGATCCACAGCGCGGCGAGGTGCAGCGTGACGAGATAGACCGGCCACACCCTGGCCAGCCGCAACCACAGGAAGTGCAGCGTGCCCCGTATCGAGAACGAATCGCCCATGCGGTCGATGTAGTTCCAGGTCAGCACGAACCCACTGAGCATGAAGAACAGGTCGACGCCTTGCGCACCGCAGTTGAGCACCGGCGCGAGAGCGGACAGGAAACCGGGCGCCGACTGCGCCAATAACGGCCGGAAGTGAAACAGCACCACCCACACCGCGGCGATGATGCGCAGCCCGGACAGGGCTTTGATCTCTCCGGTGCGCACAACACTCTTTTCGTGAGGGACTCTGCGGTTTCGTTCGGGTCACGGCACTGCGACCGCCGGCGCGACGACCCGCCTCCCCGCGGTCTCGCATCGGCCGGCGTTGGCAGGATATCAGCGTGATCGCCCGGTTGGCGTGACCGCCATGCTGTGCGGTTCCTGCCAACCCGCATGTCACGATCCGTCAGCTACAGAAGTCCCCCGAGTAGCCCGGGATGTCCATCGTTGCCCTACTGCGGGGTCTGGTTCGGAAACGGTGCGCGTGACTCGGGGCTGACACTGATGGGCGCGCGTGTGGTGGGTGACAGGGGCATCGTGGCGGCAGGCTTGCTGGCGGTGGTGGTGGTCGGCTGCGGTAACGGTGGGCGTTGCTGGGCGATGGTCGGTGTCGCGGCCGGTGTCTGGATGGCAGACGTACTGACGGTGGCTCCCGAGACCGGAGCGGGCGCCGCGGTCGTGGTCGGCGTCACCGTCGGCATCACGGTCGACATCACGGTCGACGACGTTGGGGCCACCGGCGTGGCGTCGGTCGGAATAATCGTTTGCTGTGCTGGCTGGGCCGGCTGTAGCAGCGCGACGACCGCCGCCGATGTGGCTGCCATCGTTGCCAGCACGACGCCGGCCAGGAGTATCCGGTTGGACCATCGGTTCTGGTTGTCGGGCCGCGCGAGCGCGAGGGGTGCTGTGTCGTCGCCGTCACCGGCCGACTCGGCGACGTCCAGCGGCTCGAACAAGTAGTCGAACCGACCGGGAATGTCCTCCCCCAGCATCTCGCGATCGTACAAGCATCATTTGCCGTCGGGTCGAGTTGTCACCGAACCGGTAGGGCGATGTCGAGGTTGCTGCTCGAGCGTCTCACCGGGTGCGGGCGTCGGCGACAAAAAGCGTCGACCGCGCGGAATCGATATGCTTGCGCTTCTCTACGGAGGACAACCATGTCTGCTGAACCCGGCGCCGCCGTGCCATCGCCCGCCAAGTCCAATAGCGCCTCCGGCCATATCCGCCTGACCTCGCACAGCCGTGGCCTCGACGCGCCGCCGATTCGCTGGGGCGCACCGACGGCGGCAGAGCGCGGACCGGTCATCGGCACCACCACCACCCGCGCCCATCGCAACGTGATCGGCACGCACAGTGGCTCATACAGCGTGTACCGGGCGCTTGCGGTGGCGGCGGGTGCGTTGTCCCGTGAGCACAAAGCCGACCTCACCGACACCGCGCCCACCGACGTCATCGGCCCATTCCCGCAGTGGAGCGAGCCCGCCACCATCGTCAGCCTTGACCCGTGGGGCGCCATGGTGGCCGACGTCTTTGCCGCCGACCTGGCCGCCGACTACGACATCCGCCCGACCATCGCGATCACCAAGGCGCACGTGATCGTGCCGGAGATCATGGACGCCATCGAGAAGGGCCGCCTGCGCCCGGACGGCCAGATCCTGCTGGCCAACGGCGCGGCGCTGGTGACCAAGGCGGCGGTCGAGCCGGTCTGGCATTTGCCCGGGGTGGCGCACCGGTTCGGGTGCAGCGAGACCGACCTGCGCCGGGTGCTGTTCGAAGAGACCGGCGGCATGTACCCGGAACTGGTCACGCGCTCGGATCTCGAGGTCTTCCTGCCGCCGATCGGTGGGCAAACCGTCTACATCTTCGGCAACGGCCGCGACCTGGGCGACCCCACGGTCGAGTTGACCGCACGCGTGCACGACGAATGCAATGGCTCGGATGTGTTCGGCTCCGACATCTGCACCTGTCGCCCCTATCTGGCGCATGCGATCGAGGAATGCATCCAGGGCGCCCAGCGTGGCGGGGTGGGCCTGGTGGCTTACTCCCGCAAGGAGGGCCGCGCGTTGGGCGAGGTGACCAAGTTCCTGGTCTACAACGCGCGCAAGCGCCAAGTGGGTGGCGACACCGCCGAGGCCTACTTCGCGCGCACCGAGTGCGTGGCGGGCGTGCAGGACATGCGCTTCCAGGAGTTGATGCCCGACGTGCTGCACTGGCTGGGCGTCAGGAAGATCCACCGCCTGGTCTCGATGAGCAACATGAAGTACGACGCGATCACCGCGTCGGGAATCGAAGTCGGTGAGCGCGTGAACATCCCGGACGCGCTGATCCCGGCCGACGCCCGGGTGGAGATCGACGCGAAGATGGCGGCGGGCTACTTCACCCCTGGCCCGGTGCCCGACGCCGAGGAGTTGAGGAAGGCCAAGGGCCGGAGGCTGCACCGATGAGCCTTGTCGGCATCCGTCCTGACAACGACACCAGCCGGCCTGCCGGCGCGGCCGCGGCGCTGCGCACCACGGCGGCCGTCCGCGAGCGTGCCCAGCAGTTGCTGCACCGCGCTCGCGCGGGCGACTCGCTCTGGTTCAGCGTGCACGACGAGTCGCTGCCCACGGCCGCGGCCGAAGTCGCCGACGTCACCCGCGCCCGCTACCCCGACCTGCACATCCCGTATCACAGCCGCTGGCGTCATTTCGAGGCCGGCGGTGTGGACCGCAAGGCCGAGTTGGATACCCGGCTCGCGGCAGCCGATGCAGCGGCGTCCGGCCGCGCCATGATCGACCTTGCCGTGGTGAGCGTGCTCCTCGACGCCGGCGCGGGCCCCGATTGGGGCTACCGGGAGGCCGCCACCGGGCTGCGCTTCACCCGATCCGAGGGGTTGGCCGTCGCGAGTTGGCACGCCTTCGGTGACGGGCTCTTCTCCAGCGATGCGGCGCACCCGTTACAGGTCGACGCCGAGGGCCTGCGCGGTCTGAGCGTGGACAGGCTGGCAGAGGCGTTCCAGTGCGGACCCGCCAACCCTCTGGTGGGGCTGGACGGCCGGCGCAGGGTGCTGCGCCGACTCGGCGATGCGCTGGCCTCACAGCCCGAGGTGTTCGGCCCCCTGGCCCGGCCGGGCGGCCTCTTCGACGTGATGGCCGCGAAAACCGTCGCCGCACATGACATCCTGTCCCAGCTCCTCGCCTCCTTCTCGGGAATCTGGTTGGCGGCCAACAATATTGAGGGCGAGGCGCTCGGCGACTGCTGGCGCCACAACGCGGTCGGGGGACCCGGCCTGACCCGCGGTTGGGTGCCGTTCCACAAGCTGTCGCAGTGGCTGACCTACTCGCTGCTGGAACCCTTCGAGTGGGCCGGCGTGCCCGTGGAGGGCGTGGACGCCCTGACGGGACTGCCCGAATACCGCAACGGGGGCCTGCTGCTGGACACCGGCGTCTTGCGTCTGCGCGACCCGGACTGGGCGGCGCGCAGCTGGCACGTCGGCGACGAGCTTGTCGTCGAATGGCGCGCCCTCACGGTGGCCCTGCTCGATGAACTGGCCCCGCTTGTTCGCACCCGACTGGGCGCGGATGCCGGACCGCTGCCGCTGGCGTGTGTGCTCGAGGGCGGCTCCTGGGCGGCGGGCCGTGCGCTCGCGCAGCGCAGCCGCGGTGGGCGGCCGCCGCTTTCGATCGTCAGCGACGGCACGGTCTTCTAGACGCAATGGCCGCCATCCATCTGATCGATCACCCCTTGGTGCAGCACAAGCTCACCCTGATGCGCCGAAAAGACGCTTCCACCAATAGTTTTCGCCAATTGCTGCATGAGATCTCCGCCCTGATGGCCTACGAGGTGCTACGGGACATGCCGCTGCACGACCTCGAGATCCAGACGCCGCTGGAGAGCACGACCGGCAAGGTCATTGACGGCAAGAAGCTGGTCTTCGTCTCGATCCTGCGCGCCGGAAGCGGAATCCTGGACGGCATGCTCACCGTGGTGCCGGGTGCGCGCGTGGGCCACATCGGCCTGTACCGCGACCCTAAAACGCTTGTCGCGGTGGAGTATTACTTCAAGATGCCCGGCGAATTGCACGAGCGCGACGTGGTGGTGGTCGACCCCATGCTGGCCACCGGCAATTCGGCCGTGGCGGCGGTGGACCGGCTGAAGGAATGCGGTCCCAAGTCGATCAAGTTTGTCTGCCTGCTGACCTGCCCTGAAGGCATCGCCGCCATGGGCAAGGCCCATCCCGACGTGCCGATCTACACCGCGGCCATCGACCGCCAGCTCGACGAGCACGGCTACATCCTGCCCGGCCTTGGGGATGCCGGGGACCGCATCTTCGGCACCAAGTAGCTACGCGTCGTGCCAGTTCCACCACTGGTACGGCGGGCTCTGCGGGTAACCCTGGGGCGAGTCCTCCCACTCCTCTTGACGGCCAAGCGCGGTCATGTCCAGGTAACTCCACGTGGTCACAAAGGCCTCGTCGCCGCGGTTGTTGATGAAGTAGGTGCGGAAAACGCGCTCGCCGGCCGGATCGGACCCGCGGATGAAAGCGATTGTGCCGTGCCACTCGTCGACGCCGAAGTCCTTGTCGAAGTCGTCAGTGATGGTGTACCACGGGATCTGCTGCCAGCCCATCCGGGCCTTCACCCGCTCGATGTCGGGCTGTGCCGCGCGCGAGGCGTAGACGAGGGTCGTGTCGCGCGCGTTGAGATGGGCGAGGTTGGGCACGTGGTCGGCCATCAACGAGCAGCCGATGCAGGCGTGGTCGGGCCACCCGTGCACGCCAGGTTCGAGGAACGCCCGGTAGAGAATCAGCTGACGCCGACCGTCGAAGAGATCGAGCAGGCTCCCCTTGCCGCCGGGCCCGTCGAACACGTACTCCTTCTCCACGGCCATCCATGGCATCCGTCGGCGCTCGGCGGCCAGCGCGTCTCGGGCGCGGGTGGCTTCCTTTTCCTTGACGAGCATTTTCTGGTAGGCAGCCTCCCACTCCTGTGCCGAGACCACCGGCGGTGTCTTCATCGTCCCTGCCTTAGTCTTTGTCTTCATTGTCCTTGTCTTCATTTCTCTGTCTCCCTTTGATTTCCGGTATTCAGCTCAGACTGTCGGATCGTCCTGCTTCCAGCCGCGACCACTGCGCGGTCGGACGTCCGTTGATTCGCGTGTTGGAACCGTCGACCACAAAGCGCTGCGGCCAGTTGGAGGGCGATTGCTCCCACGGCTCCTGGCGTCCGTACACGGTGAGGTCCATGAGCGCCAGGCTGTAGTCCATCGCCTCGACACCGCGATACGTGGTCCAGTAGGTTTCGAAAACCCGGTCGTCGTGCCGTAGGTAGCTGACCAGGTGCATGAGGCCGATCTGGCGCCCGACCAGAAGAGTGTCGAGCGAGTCGTGCGCCGAATACCACGGCGTGTCCCAGCCCATGAAGTCGCGGTAGCGCACGCTTTCGCCGTACGGCCCCTGACACAACACCGCGAAGGTGATCTCGCGTGAATGAAGGTAGGACAGCTCCGCGACCTGGGTGGTGCACCACGTGCAGCCCTCGCACTGCTCGGCCGCCGGGTGCCCGGGGTTCCACATGAAGTAATAGCCGATCAGTTGGGTGCGGCCCTCGAACACGTCGAGCAACGTGACGCGGCCCCCGGCGCCCACCAGCGGCGTCGTCGCGTCCACCTCGACCATCGGCAGCCGACGGCGGGCCGCGGCGATCGCATCTGCTTCCCGCGTGTGGGCCTTCTCCCGAACCCGCAACGCATCGAGTTCGCGCTGGAACGCGGCCCGGTCGACGACCGCAGGCACGCCAACGCCCGCGCTCATGATTGTTCGAGGGCGGTCTTGAGGTTCGACAGCTTCCAGGGCCAGCCGCCGGAGATCAGTCCAAGCACCATGCTGCCCGGGTCGAAGTCGTCGTGGATGACGGTCAGCTTGACCATGTCGCCCTCAGGTTCGATGTCAAAGGACACCCTTGACCGTCGTTCCGACGCGGCCTTGGCGATGATTCCTCGATCCAGGCCCACCGAGGTCAGTTCGGGCACGAAGGTGTGGAAGGTGAACGCCAAGCCGGCGATAGGGGTCGGACTCCAGGATCACCTGATCCGGGTGCTCGATGATCAGGCCGTCCTGATCCCACACATAGGTCGAGCCCTTGGTCCAGTCCGAGACCATCGAGTGGCCCATGTATCGGCGCGAGAACGCCGGGTCGGTGATTGCCTGCCACACCCGTTCGGGCGTGGTCCGGATGTAGGTCGTGTAGACGAATTCGGCACCGGTAGTCATTGATTCGGTCTCCAATGCTGTTTTTAAGTCCGCGAGCGTCTGTACCCGCGCGCGGTCGTATTGATTGATCCAACGGTCGGCGATGGCGTTGATCGGCTCGGCGTTGAGGTAGTGCAGCTTTTCCCGGCCCCGCCACCTCGTCGTGACCAGGTTGGCCGCCTCGAGCACCGCAAGATGCTTGCTGACCGACTGCCGCGCCATCGACAGGCCCGCGCACAACTCCTGCAGGTTCTGTCCGTTGCGCACGTTGAGGCTGTCGAGCAGCAGCCGCCGGCTCGGATCTGCCAGCGCCTTGAACACCTCGTCCATCTCAGCCATATTCCCTAACATGCAGCTTTTTGGCTGCATGTCGACTATAGGCAGCTGAAAGGCTGCATGTCAACAGCTCGTCAGCAGCGCGTCAGTACAGGGGTGACCAGGCCGAGGTCCGCAGCAGCCGGCTCTGCCACTGGTCGCGATACTTCAGCGCATCGAACATGTAGCTGCCCGGCCCGCGCTGTTCCGGCGGGATGTCGGCGGTCAGCAGGTGAACGAGTGTCGCGTAGTCGTTGGCCGGTGAGATCTTCTGCCACAGCATCGCCTCGCGCCGCTTGTAGCTGCCGTGCGCCACTTGGAAGCACGCCTGAATGTCGAGAATCTGCGATGTCACCGACAGCGGCCGGTAGTAGATCTCGTCCCACATCCGGATGTAGTCGTCCAGCGGGGCGGACGGCCAGCCGGTGTCCTCCATGAACAGGCTCAACGGATGGGTCGCACCGTCGGTCGGCACGGTCGCGAGATCCACCTCCTGCAACGGCGACCACTCGACCGGAAGCAGAATCTTGCCCGTCACCTCGTGGCGCAGGTTGTCCAGCTCCCGCATCCATGGCCGCAGATCCCCGGTCTGGGCCCGGCGGGCCAGGCTCTCCCACGCGGCGCCGTCGGCGATGCCCGTGATGGTCACCACGCGGTAGGACATTCCGGAGCCGTGCGCCTGGTTGGCGTACCACAGCAATCGAGCCTCCTCGCCGGCGCCCAGCGTGGGCATCCAGCCCTCGCGGTAGGCCGCCTCGAAGTCGTCTTCGCGCGCACCGACCACGTTGTGGGTCTCGTGAAGGAACAGCACGATGGCTCCTATCCCTGGCTCAGGTCTCGCCCGCAATCAGCGTGGCGAGGGTACGGCGATTGACCTTCCCGGTGACGCTGTACGGGATCTGGTCGACGATGACCAGCCGCTCCGGAAGTTTGAAGTAGGCGATCAGCTCGCGACAGTGCGCCCGCAGATCCTCGAGGGTGACCGGGGTGCGGGCCACCACCGCGGCGCCCACCCGCTGACCCATCTCGTCGTCGGCGACTCCGGCGACCGCGACATCACTGACTGCCGGGTGGGTCCGCAGCGCTTCCTCGACCTCGATCGGCCCGAACTTCTCTCCCCCGCGGTTGATCGTGTCCTTGAGCCGGCCGCTCGGATAGATATAGCCGTCGGCGTCCAGGCGGGCGAGATCACCGGTATGCAGCCAGCCCTCGCCGACGTGCAAACTCGTGTTGACCCACAACTCCCCGACCGACCCGGCCTCGACGTCAACGCCGGTGTCGGGATCCACGACTCGGACCTCGACACCGGGAAGCGGCAGGCCGACGGAGCCCACGCGACCGGGATTGCGATGGTCGTCGGGCCCCAGAGTCGTGTAGGCGCCCAGGGTTTCGGTCTGACCGAACACATTCGCAAACGCCACGTGCGGCATGGCCGCCATCGCCCGGGTCACCAAGGCGACCGGCGCGGCCGCCGCCCCGTACGCGATGGCGGCAAGGGACGTCAGGTCGGTGGTCCCGAAGTCCGGATGGTCAAGGATCCGCTGCAGCATCGTCGGCACCAAGAACGTTGACGTCACTTTGTGCTCGGCCACCAGACGCAACCACTCTCCGGCGTCGAACCGATCCTGCACCACGTAGGTGTTGCCCGCATACAGGCTGCCGAGTGTGCCGATAGCACCGCCGACGTGGAAGAACGGGACCGTCATCATGCTCACCGTTGGCGCCACCTCGGCCCGAAACGGTGTCGTGACGCCCGTGATCCGCGCGCTGAGCTGTCGCTGGGTGATGCCGATCGCCTTGGGCAGTCCGGTCGTGCCGCTGGTGAGCAGGACCAGGCCGTCGCGGTCGTCGACATCGGTGGCCGTCGGCGGCGCCGTGACCCGGCCGTTGCTCAACAGATCGGTGGCGGTCAGTGCTTTGGCCGCACCGGCTTCCAGGAGTCGCCCGGCATACGCCTCCCCCGCCACCCCGACGTCGGCGCACTCGGCGTTGCCGAGAAGCCCGCCGATCTCCTGTGGTGTCAGTGCCGGGTTCATCAGCACCGCCGCAGCGCCGATCCGCGCGGCTCCGAGCACGGTTGCGACCGACAGCAGGCTTCCGACGTCCACGACCGCGACGCGGTTACCGGCCAGCCCGTGGGCGGACAGACCGTCGGCGCATCGTTCGACGGCATCCGCCAACTCGCCGTAGGTGATCTTGCGCCCGTTGGTGATCAGTGCGGCGCGGTCGGGATCGGCTGCCGCGGCGGCATCGATGATCGTGCTGATGTTCATCCGCGGCTCAGTGCTCGTAGGCTCAGTACAGGGGTGACCACGACGAGGTCCGTAGCAGTCGGCTGGTCCACTGGTCGCGCAGCTCAAGCGCGTCGTGCATCCAGGTCCCCGGGCGGCGGTACTCGGGCCGAATCTCGGTTTGAAACAGTTTGAGCAGCGCGTCGGGGTCGTGGATGCGCTGCATCAGCGCCACCTCACGGCGCAGGTGGCTGCCGAGGGCGGGCGCAAAGGCAGCCTCGATCGTCAGCAGCGGGTTCGGGCGGTCAAGGCTCTTGGAGTACACCTCGCCGCATCGGTCGATGTATTCGCCGAACTTGTCCTCGTACGGCCACATGGTGTCTTCCATATAGAGGGTCAGCTCGTGCTCGCGCCCGTCGACCGGCACGTCCTGGAAGTCGACTTCCTGCAACGGCGACCACGAAAGCGGCGCGAGCAGCTTGGCCTCGACATCGTGGCGGAGCTGATCCAGCTCGCGCATCGGCTGCTGCAGATCGCCCTTTTGGACCCGAAGGGCAAGGCGCTCCCACGCAGGTCCGTCCCGAACCGCGGTGATGGTGACGACCGTGTAGGCGGGGCCGCTGCCGTGGGCCTGGTTGGCGTACCACAGCAACCGAGCTTCGTCGCCGGCACCGAGCGTGGGCATCCAGCCCTCTCGCAGCGCGGTTTCGAACTCGTCTTCGGCGCGGCCGCGCACCTGGTGCACCTCATGGACGAACAGCACGCCGAGACCTCCCACGCCAGGCGCTGTGTCTGGACAGCGATGCCGAGAATCTGGTTACCTCAGTAGGGTAACGGTCTTCCCCTGCAGAAAGTTCGCTCATGGCAAGGCTTGATGTGCCCGACGGCCCCGGCGGTGAGGCCGCGATGATCTGGACGTTGCGGCCTGCGCTGGGCGGGATGGTCGAACGGATGATCCGTGGCGCCTATCAGGAAAGCATCCTGCCTGCCGACGAGCGTGAGCTGGCCAGGATGCGGATCGCCCAGATCAACGACTGCATCGCGTGCTCGGACTTCCGGGCGCCGTCGGTCCTGGAGAAGGGCATCGCGGCGGAGCTCTACGAGAACGTCGCCGCGTATGCCACCTTCCCCGGCTATACGGCGCGCCAGCGCCACGCCATCGAGTTCGCCGAGCGCTTCGCCGACGCCCCCGAGACCATGGACGACGCGTTCTTCGGGCGGCTGCGCGCGCTGTTCAGCGACGAGGAGATCCTCGACCTCACCCTGTGCGTCGCGGTCTTCCTCGGCTTGGGGCGGACGCTGGCGGTGCTCGGCGTCGACCAGTCCTGCGCGATCGACGTGTGAGGGTGGACATCTCCGCGGTCGACGAATTGCTCAGCACCACGCGGGCGGTGCGCAAACGCCTTGACCTGGCGCGGCCCGTCGATCGTGACGTCATTCTGGAGTGTCTGCAGCTTGCGATGCAGGCGCCCACCGCGAGCAATGCCCAGGACTGGCGCTGGGTGGTGATCACCGATGCCGATAAGCGTGCTGCCATCGCCGAGATTTACCGCGGCATCGGCGCCGAATATCTCGCACAGGCCGCCGCGACCGCCTCCGATCCGCAGACCCGGCGGGTATATGAGAATGCTCTCGGCCTCACCGAAACGCTGGCCAAAGTTCCCGTTCACGTAATCCCCTGTCTGGAAACCCGTTTCGATTCGACGAACCCGTTGATCGCCGCGTCGGCCTGGGCGTCGATCATCCCCGCCGGCTGGAGCTTCCTGCTCGCCCTTCGCTCCCGCGGTCTGGGATCGGTGTGGACCACGATGCATCTGGCCAAGGAGCGCGAGGTGGGTGAGCTGCTGGGGATCCCCGCCACCGTGACACAGGCGG
Organism: uncultured Actinomycetota bacterium; assembly: GCA_963733605.1. Classification (GTDB taxonomy): domain Bacteria; phylum Actinomycetota; class Actinomycetes; order Mycobacteriales; family Mycobacteriaceae; genus Mycobacterium. The sequence goes on along the minus strand of CAVTDY010000042.1, from coordinate 59,662 downwards.
CGCTGTTCCCGGTGGCCTACACGATCGGCACCGACTTCCGGCCGGCCGTGCGGCCGCCCGCGGAGACCATCACCTTCTGGAACACCTGGGGAGAACACTGATGCAGTCCTACACCGTGAGATTCCACGTCGACGCGCCACCGCGAAAGGTATGGCGGGTGCTGCATCCGCCGGTGCCGCCCAACTCCCCCAGGCCGCGGGTCCTCAAATGGCCGACGGGCAGCATGGAGATCTTGAACGAGGGTGACGAAGCCGGTGAGGGTCTGGTCCGAACGTGCGTGTTCGAGGTGCCGAAGTATCTGCTCTCGGGCGGCAAGGGTCGGTCGTGGGAGACGGTCACTGAGGCGAAGATCAACAAGATTGCGCGGTATGTGGCGGTGGGCAAGCCGCTGTGGTCTCGCGCCGAGGGTTATCACGAACTCGACGAACAGCCCGACGGCACCACCGTGCTCACCTTCCACGAGACCTACTACGCGTTCAACCCGGTGCTGCGGTTCCTTCTCGAGCGTCCTGTTCACGCGGCGATCTCGCGCGACAACCTCGAGACGTATGAGACCGCGCTGGCTTATGCCGGCAAGGTCACCCGTCTGACCTAAATCTAGGACGTCTCGCGGCCCGGTAATCCCTTGATAGCGGCGGCGTGATTGTGCTGTGGCCGTTAGCCTTACGCATCAGGGGCGGGAACGATTGGGGGTTGGACGGTGAAGCTGCTAGCACTTGCGGCGGTGATGGGTTGCGCGTTGGGCTGCACCGCCGCCGGGATTAATGCCGGGACAAGCGCCGCCGACCCGCCGCCCTCCTGCGCACAGTTGGGACTGTGCGCCACCCCGCCGCCACCACCGCCCGGAGACGGCGGCGCCCCAATCGCGCAGGGCCACTACTCCAAACCCGGGTGGATGGGGGTTTTCTTCCGGACGCCGAGCGGCATTTCATGCGTGATCGAGCACCAGCCGTGGTGGAAAGATGACGACGCTCGCTGCAACTTCGTGCCCAACGACGGCTCCGGAGCGCAAGCAGGCTGGAACCAGACCTACGCCGGTACTTCCACTCCCGGCCAATACCAGTCGGTCGACAATCCACCGGATGCGTCTGGTTTCGATGTGCTTCCGGTGGGCCAGCAACTCGTCAACGGACGGGCCAACTGCACCGTCATGGATCAGGCGACGGTGAGCTGCACGGCAGGCGCCCACGGGTTCACCATCGCCCCCGCCAACGGCCAGCTGTGGTAGGCGCGCGTGCGGCGGCTATTGAGCAGGCAGGGGCGGCGGCAGCTTGAAGTTCTCGGCATGCCCGTCGGGGAATGAGACGGTCGCCGCGGTGAAATGGTGGTCGTCGCCCTCGGGCGCGCGCACGCCCAGCTGCACCGGGGTGCTCTCCACCGATCCGGCGACACACGTCGGCTGGCAGGTGTTGTGTACCAACGTGCCAGCTCCGCTTGCGGCGTTGGCCTCCCAGGCCGTCCAGGAGATGTCCTTGACCAATTCGTTGGCGTCTGCGCAGAAAAACACGATCTCTGCCGGTTTGACCTCGCCCTGGCCACTGCAGTTGAGCACCACCGGGCCGGCCGCGGGGGCCGCAGACACCGATGTCGGCGCCGGAGTGGCCGAGGTAGCGGCCGAAGTCGACGGTGACGGGCTGCCCTCGTGAGTCGCGCTGCACCCTACACCTAGGGTCGCAACCAAGGTAACGCCCGCAAACAATCCGCCAACCCGGTGCACGGCGCCGGTCTCCTTCCAATGAAACCTCTTTGGGCAGTCTATGGCACACCGTGTTCCGGTCGATGGCAAACACGAGGGCGAGATGTCGATCCGGCGGTGCGCACGGCCTAGTACTGCAGCCGTAGATCGGGATCACTGATGCTAGCGTGTCTGCGCTGGTAGGAGCGGTGACCGCGGCATTGTTCGGTGTTTGTGAAGACAACTGAATTGGCCGCATTGACGGTCAACGAATTTCGACGACTCTTCGACGCCCTACTGCTGACCGCAAAACACACCCTCGCCAGCCTGCTGGCATGGTCACGCTGGCGACGACGACACCAATACCGAGCCCGACAATCCCACTACCAACGCCGCGAGAACCAATGATCGGGGTCCTGTGTCGTTACTGCGCGGCGGCAAGTTTCATGAGTGTCATTGCGCGATCACGACTGGGGTCGTCTGAGGACCAGCAGTGAGTGGTCGATCTTCTTGAATTTGGTGAAGGTATCGGCGGGAACGCCGAAGATCGCGCTGAGAACGTCCGGTGGTACCTTGCTGAGCGTGGCGCCAATGCCGATGTCGTCCTTGGCTTCTGGTGTGCTCGCGTTGAAGATGATGACGATGTCCATGTCGACATCGCCCTTGTTCTCGAAGTAGTGAAATGAGCCCTGCGGCGCGAAGACGACATCGCCGGTGTGCTGGTCGAACGTCTCGCTGTGTCCCATGACGTCGAGCACTGTCCAGGCGGCGACGCCGGAGGTGACGATATTGAGCTCCCAGGCGCTGGGATGCCAGTGGGGTTCCCGGATTCCGCCCGGCTGCAGGGTCAGCAACACGATGCTGGCCTCCTGACCCCGCAGGATTGGAAAGTTGTCCTCATGGGCCTGGCGCAATGTCCCGCCGTCGTAAGTCAACGGATCCGCGGCGCTGAGATGGAAGAGGTGCGAGGTGGTGTAGCCCAATTCGGCAGGTATACGAGGATTGCCGAAGCGGGCGGCATCGTCGGTCATCGCGGAGTCCCTACGGTCGATGGGCCGTCTCGGAAGGCTGACGGAACGCATCGTAACGCCAACGTTCACGTGACGGAGCGAAACCGACACAACACTGAATCGATGAATTATATTGATACGTAGGTAAATAATCGGATCGGCTCACTGGTGCGGCGACGACCACGCGTGCACGTGACCATCGATGACGCGGCAGCGGCTGCGGACGGGCTGATGGTGCGCGGGACACCATGGGTTTGCGATGGTGGTCAGGTTCCCTGGTCGACCAGATCGAACACTGCAACAGCGTGGGAAAAGGGTTGTGGAGTAACGCCTATCGGGCCAAACGGGTGATCGAGTACGAAGACTAGGTAGAGCAACAAGCCAAACAGGACGGTGACGGAACTGACCAGGATTATATGAGCACGGTTGCTTTCGAGACGCATGAAGCTGGTCAGCATGATCAATATGAGCCCGCCAAAGATCAAGGCGCACCACAGTAGCGGCGGGATGGGTCGCTTGGCATCCAGGATGCGTTCGCTGCGGTCCGAGGACAGGACGGTCAACTGGCTGAGGAACTGCTGATCGACCGGGCTCGATGCGGCGCCGGATTTCTCATTGCCGAGGATGCGATACATCTGTGTGAGCGCCGTTCGACCGTTGTTGCTGATGCTGCCGAATTCTTCCTTGCCCCATTCGGGGCCTTGCACCGCGGCGGCATACTTGCGTAGCTGTTCGCGCAGCTGTGATTGCTCGGGCTGCGGCGTCGCGACGGTCTGGCGGTACATCGTGGTCAATGTTGATGCCTCGTTGGAGACGTTCGTCTCGGCTGAGAGGAATTGCTGCCACCCGACGACGACGCTAAAGCCAAGGAGCGCGCCGTAGACCAGGCCGACCACGGTAAGGAACGGCGACAGTATCGAGTTGTCCTCGGGGCTTGTGTCGGCGACGACACGGCGGGCCAGGAGCACGCTGCCGATCGCGATACCTACGGCACCAACTACAACGATGGCCAGTAGGAGCCAAGCGCCGAGCTCCCCTAAGTCGCCCATAACTCAGCAAGCATGCCAACAACATCAAGGAGTTGCCAACGGCGGCGTCGACATCTCAATGATCAGGGGCTATCCGTTACAGTCCAGGACTGGCTGCCACCCTCGTCGCTTGGCCGTGCGGTTCGGTTTCCGGCCTTTGAGGCGGCCTTTCGCACGCGCGACGGCCATTCCTTCTGTTGCCCGACGAACTGGCCCCTACTGTGGACGCGATGATGGCCGCGGGTATTGCGGCGATCAAGAAAACCATCGAAGGGGCGTGACCCTGAACCTGCCGACGCCGGATCCGGACACCCCGCACCTGGCCGACGTGGTCCCGTCGGTGCTCGCCGCGATGGGCGTGGCGGGTTTCGACCGTCGCATCCCTCTTGCCCACGATGTCGCCGGGGCGTGCGTATTGCTCGTCGACGGGCTGGGCGCCGAACTGCTCGACACCTACGCCGGGGATGCGCCCGTGCTGGCCGGACTCCGCGGCCGGACACTGCAGGTCGGGTTTCCGTCCACCACCGCGGCGGGACTCGCCGCGATCGGGACGGGCGCTCTCTCCGGCGAGCACGGCCTCGTGGGCTACTCCTTTCGGGTGGCAGGCCCGGGGGTGATCAACGCCCTGCGGTGGCGGCCGCACCCGTGGGGTGCCGACCTGCGCCAGGAGCTCCCACCCGAGCAGGTGCAACCCATGCCGACGACATTCGAGCGGGCCGCATCGGCGGGTGCTGCGGTCAGTGTCATCTCGGGCGCCGAATTCACCGGCTCGGGGCTGACCCGAGCGGTGTTGCGCGGCGGCCGCTACGTCGGTGTGCAGGCCCTCGGCGATCTGGCCGCGTCGGTGCGGGCGGCGGTGGCCGACCGCGGCTTCTGCTACGCCTACCACAGTGAGCTCGATCTGCTCGGGCACCTCTACGGCCCGGGGTCGCCGGCCTGGCGCATGCAGTTGCGGCAGATCGACCGGCTGGTGGAGTCGGTCGTCGAGGGACTGCCGCCCGGCGGGATGCTCGCCGTGGTGGCCGACCACGGCATGGTCGCCGTCGCGGCAGAGGACACGGTCGACATCGACGACTGCGACCAGTTGCTGGACGGCGTGCAAGCGATCGGCGGTGAGGCGCGCGCCCGGTATGTCTATGTCGCCGACGGTGCGCGCGACGACGTGCTCGCGGCCTGGCGGGAGACCTTGGCCGACCGCGCGTGGGTGGTGTCGCGCGACGAGGCGATCGCGGCCGGGTGGTTCGGCGACCGGGTTGCCGACGATGTGTTGCCGCGCATCGGTGACGTGGTCGCGGCGGCTCGCGGCGCGGCGGCGTTGGTCCGCCGCACGGTGGAGCCGTTGGAGTCATCACTGATCGGACACCACGGGTCGATGAGCACCGCCGAACAGCGGGTCCCATTGCTTCTCGCCTACGGCTGACTCATGTTTCAGTCATCCTGGCCCATTTAAGCATGGAATATGTTCTGCCCCAGAGTGTTTCACGCATGCCGAGATGAGAAGGCCTCAGCGGCAACGGCGCAGCGCGTGGCAGGTGAGCAACCCGCCCGCACGATCTCGTAGAATTCTCGCAATCCAGTTGCACCAGAACCATGTTGGCGACCTCGAAATAGGCCGCAATGACCAGCCGTTTTCACGTCACGATCGCAGTGGCGTGCGTCACATTCGGTGATCTTGAAATGTGATGGTCGCCACTATTCGCCGCCCGAAACGAGCGGTAGGTGAGCCGCCCTGAACACGAACTGGCAACGCTTCCATGTCTATTTGGCCTTCAGCGAGAGAGTTGTTGCGTACGTCAGTACCCCCGGCTACCAGCATGAAACGGTGAAATATAAAGCGGCGGTGTCGGATTAATCCGTCGCGGCCCCGCAGTTGTCGCGTGAAGCAGCTAATACATCACCCGAGTTGTGAACGGCGTCACAGATTTTGGCGCGTTACAAACCACTCTAGTAACGTCCGGCCGCATGTTTGCTACCGTAGCGCTGCTGACGCTCGTGAATTCGGTTTCGGGCACGCCGTACATCTCGGGTGGGGATTCCCCGAGGGGCACGGACTGCTCGGGGCTGGTGTCATGGGTGACCAACGCGGCAACCGGCCGGCCGATCTATGGCGATCGGTTCAACACCGGCAATATCGCGCAGGCTCTGCGCGCACGCGGCTTTGTGGACGGATCGGAACCCGGCGCCCTCAACGTCGGCTGGAACGGTGGCCACACCGCGGCGACCCTGCCCGATGGCACCCCTGTCTCCTCCGGTGAGGGCGGTGGGGTTCACATCGGTGGCGGTGGCGCCTTCCAGAGGCAGTTCAACCACCACATGTTCCTTCCGATGCCGGCGGACTCGTCGATGGCGCCCGACGGACCCGATGCACCCGACGCACCGGTGATCCAGATGGCAGGCGATGCGCCGATGCCGCCGCCCCCGGATGCGCCGCCGCCGCCCGCCCTGCGCCCGGCGGATCCCCCTCCGCCGCCGATACCGGCCTGACACCCGGCGGACCGGTAACCGCTCCGCCCCTCGGCTAGCGTCTCGACCGTGATCGTGCTGCTGCCGCCTTCGGAGACCAAGCGCGCCGGCGGCGACGGGCCGCCTCTGCACGTGGAGGCATTGAGCTCCCCCGAGCTCGGCCCATTGCGTGATGCGCTGATCGGCGAGCTCGTGGAGCTGGCCGGCGACCATTCGGCCTGCCGGCGCGCATTGGGTATCTCCGCGTCACAGCACGCCGAGATCGAGCGCAACGCCGCCCTGCGCAGCGCGGCGACGCTACCCGCGATCAACCGCTACACCGGGGTGCTGTACGACGCGCTCGATATCGGATCGCTGCGCGGCGCGACCGCCGCCCGCGCCAGGGCCCGGCTTGCCGTCGGCTCCGCCCTGTTCGGGCTGCTGCGCGCCGACGATCCGGTGCCCGCCTACCGGCTCTCCGCGACCTCGAAGCTGCCCGGACAACCCACCTTGGCCGCGCGATGGCGGCCTCTGCTCGAACCGGTGCTGGCGCAGCTCGCCCGTAGTGATCTGGTCGTCGATCTGCGCTCGGCTTCCTACGCGGCGTTGGCAAGGCTGCCGGGCGCGGTCAAGGTCGAGGTGCTGGCCGAGCATTCCGATGGTCGCCGCACCGTGGTGAGCCATTTCAACAAGGCCCACAAGGGTCGGCTGGCTCGCGCCCTGGCCACGACAAGGTCCGACCCCGACGACGCCGCCCAGGTGGCTGCCGTCGCCCGGCGGGCAGGCATGCGGGTCGAACGCCGGGGCAACGAAATGACGGTCGTGGTGTCTGCGTGACAGGGCTTTCCAACCGCAGGACAGCGCCTTTAGAGCGGGACGACGAAGTCAGAGGTGTAGAACTCGGCCGGGGTCTGCGAGAGCTCCCCCGGTCGGCTGATGAACATCCACGCGCCGGTCGCGCCCGGCGAAATGGGGTCGCTGACGGTGACGCCGCCTGCGCCCCCGTCGTCTGTTTGCAACACAGCGGCGGCGACACCCGGATCCCCGGCATTGCAACTTGCCGAGGAGGCCCGGGGCATTTCGATCAGCCGCACGTCATAGGGCGTATCCGGGATAGCCCCCACGATCTGCACATCCGCGGTCACGTCCGAGCCGGTGCTGTGTACGAGCGCGGTCGGGTGGGCGACTCCGGTCGGCCCGGTGTGCATGTTGCCGCTGAAATCACACCGCCGCAGCATCTGCGGCGAACGCCAGGAAGGTTGCCCCACCGCTACCCGCCGGCCCGGCCGACGCCGTCTGGACCCCGACGGTCAATGCCGCCGACATCGCCACAACCGTTGCTGCCACAGTGCTGAGGACGCGTTGACCCATAGTTGCTACCTGCGATTCATACGTAGTCCACGTGCCACCGAGACTAATAATTAACGCCTCGTCAGATGGCAAAACCGCGGATCAATACGCGTAGGGTCGAAAATATGACGGTGTTGCCCGACCTCGGCGCCGTGCGCCAGACTCTGGGTCGCAGCCTGTTCGGCATGGTTGCCGGGCCGGATGGACCGGCCAACCGGGCGCGGATCCACCAAACGCCGGGGCCGCGCTGGTTCGGCGAAGACCGTCCGATCCGGCGGGTGCACGCCGATGCCTCGATGTTCGTCGGCGGCCTGCGGGCGCTGCTGCTGCAGTCGCTTCACCCGCTGGCGATGGCCGGCGTCGCCGAGCACTCCGACTATCGCGGCGATCCGTGGGGACGGCTGCAGCGGACCAGCACGTTCCTCGCGGTGACGACATTCGGCCCTGCCGCCGACGCCCAGCGCGCGGTCGACCGGGTGCGCGGAATTCACCAGCGGGTCCGCGGGATCGCCCCCGACGGGAGGCGCTACCACGCCTCGGATCCGCACCTGCTGGAATGGGTCCACATCGCCGAAGTCGACAGCTTCCTGCTTGCTCACCAGCTCTACGGCGCTGCCCCCCTCGATCAGAACGGCCGCGATTCCTACGTTGCCGATACCGCCCGTGTCGCAACGGCGCTCGGCGTATCCGACCCACCACTGACCGAGGGAGCACTGCGCGAGCGGATCGAGGCATTCCGGCCGGAATTGTCCGGTACCCCGGCGGCGCGCGAGGCCGCCCGTTTCCTGCTGTTGACTCCCCCGCTGCCGATGATGGCCAGGGCACCGTACGGCCTGCTGGCCGCAACGTCGGTGTCGATGCTGCCCGCATGGGCGCGAATGCCGTTGTGGCTGCCCTATTTTCCTCCGGTCGAGACCACCGTCATTCGGGTGGCCGGTCGCACGCTCGTCGGCGGCATCCGATGGGCGATCACCGCGGGCCGCTGAGACAAATACGTCGGCGCCTCAGTCCCTGCACTCGATGACGTCGAAGACGCCGTCGGCGTATTGGGACCTGATCACTTTCTTGTCGAACTTGCCGACGCTGGTCTTCGGCACTTCGTCGATGAACGTCCACCGCTCGGGCAGCCAGAATCGGGCGACCTTGTCGCGCAGATGCTTTCGTAACTCATCCGCGGTGACGGCGGCGTCGCTCTTGACCACGACCGCCGCCAGTGGCCGCTCGTCCCACCGGTCGTCGGGCACCGCCACCACGGCGGCCTCGAGCACGGCGGGGTGGTCCATGATGTGCAGTTCCAGCTCGACCGACGAAATCCATTCGCCGCCGGACTTGATGACGTCCTTGGATCGGTCCGTCAGCGTGATGAAGCCCTGCGGATCGATGCGGCCGACGTCCCCGGTGCGAAGCCACCCGTCGTCGAACTTCGACGGATCGGCGTTCTGATAGTAGGAACCGGTGACCCAAGGCCCGCGAATCTGTATCTCGCCAACGGCCTTACCGTCATTGGGCAGCACCGCGTCCGCGTCGTCGACGACGCGAACCTCGACGCCACAGAACACCCGGCCCGCGGTGCTGCGCAGTGTCCAGTGCTCCTCCCCGGTGACCTCCGGTGGCGGGGTGGCAAGTGCGGCGAGCGGCGAGGTCTCCGTCATGCCCCAGCCCTGTTGGATGCTCACGCCGAAGGACTGCTCGTACTCCTTCATCATGCTCAACGGGACGGCGGCGCCGCCGCAGCACACCCGTTCGAAGCGACGAGATGTCACGGCCGGGGTTGGCGTGGAGAAACTGCAGTACGTCGTTCCAGATCGTCGGGACGGCGGCGGCGACCGTCGGGCGTCGCTGTTCGATCATGTCCACCAGCGGGGCGGCCTGCAGGAAACGGTCCGGCATCAGCAGGTCGGCGCCGGCCATCATGGCCGCGTACGGCTGACCCCAGGCATTCGCGTGGAACATCGGCACGATCGGCAGGACCCGGTCGCCGTCGACGAGGCCAATCCCGTTGGCCGCACAGATCGACATCGAATGCAGGTAGCTCGAGCGGTGGCTGTACACCACGCCCTTCGGGTTTCCGGTCGTGCCGCTGGTGTAACACATTGCGGCGGCGCTTCTTTCGTCGAGATCGGGCCAGTCGAACTCGAGTGGCGCACCGTCGAGCAGCTCGTCGTAGCGGAGCACGGTCCTGCCCGCGGCGGTAAGCGGCTCGACATCGCCCTCGCCGACGACCACCACCGTGTGCACCGACGCCATCTGCGGCAGCACCGGGGCAAGCAGCGGCACCAGCGACATGTCCACCAGCACAACGCGATCCTCGGCCTGGTTGGCGATGAAGGCGATCTGCTCACCGGACAGCCGGATGTTCAGCGTGTGCAGCACCGCGCCCATGCACGGAACCGCGAAATACGCCTCCAGGTGCTCCTGGTTGTTCCACATGAACGTCGCGACGCGATCGCCGTCGGCCACCCCGAGTCCACGCAGGCCGTGGGCGAGCTGGGCCACCCGCGCCCCGAGCTCTCCGTAACTGATGTCGCGGTACCCGCCGGGAGTCGCCGTCGTGACCCGTCGACTCGAGTTCCATCCCGTGCCGTGCCGCAGAATGCCCGTCAGGGTCAGCGGAAAGTCCTGCATCGTGCTCAGCATGTCCACCCCCACAGTAGTTGGCGCCATGATCGTCCATCCGGTGGCGCGATCAGCGGGAAACCGGTAAACAAGCCGTACCCGACAGCATCAGGAGAGACGCATGGTGCAACCCGGCTTTCCGCAACCCGGCTCCCACCCCTTCACACCCCGGCTATCCCAGCCCCGCCCTGCGAAGCCGCCCATCGCGACCACCGACCTCACGATCTCGATCGGTGCCCTGATCCTCACGGCGGGGTTCGGCGCGGTCGCGGCCGTCACGGGGCTGTTCTCGCTGGCGTTTCTGGATAACTGCCCGCCGGAGACCTGCAGCGCCGACGGCGCCGCCACCGCCGTTTGGACGGCGTTGCTGGCCGCGCTCGCGATCGGGGTCGTCGGACTGGTCGTGACGGTGGTCCAGCTCTATCGGCGCAAACCGGGTTGGCCGTTTGCCGTTGGGACGTTCGTGTTGTGCGTGCTCGCGGTGGTGCTGGGCGGAGTCGGTTACGCGGTGGCCGTCGGCGGCTGAGGTGTGTCGGGCCAAACCCGCCCCCGGGCCGGGTCTCTTCACCTACGGTTGCCAGGGTGGAGCCATACCTTGCAAAAGCCTCGGAGCTTGTGCCCGTCGAGGCACTGCGCTCGGGGGATCCGATCACCGACGTCAACGGTGGCGGCCAGCATTACACGGTTCTGGAGTCCAAGATCCTCAGCGGCGGCTGTGTTGTCCTGGAACTGGAATCCAAAGCCCATGACCAGCTTCGGGTCGTCGAGATGTCGTTTCCCGCCGGCTATGAAGTAGGGAGGTCACCGCGTCGCCTGCTGTGACGCGACCGTCCACGGCACACCCATCATATTCCTCGCGCGCGTCCCTGCCGCGCCTGAGCGAATAGCGGCCGCGCCCGCGCGTAGCGTCGTCCGAGCGCATCCGAATCTGGTGCCCAGCCGATACCGTTGAAGGGCACGGAAGGAGCGCACGCGATGGCGACCGATCTGACGTTCTATCTCGATGATGAACCCGGCGCACTCGCCCGGGTCGGCGACGTGCTTGGCAAGGCGGGTACCAACATCGCAGGCCTGTGTGCGGTCACCACCGGCGGAGGGCAGGCTGAGGTGCACATCCTGGTGCAGGATGCCACGTCGGCGTTCGAGGCCCTGGACGCCGCCGGAATCAGGATCGCGACCGAGCAGGAGGTCATTGTCCTCGACGTGGAAGACCGGCCGGGCGCGCTCGGCGAGGTGGCCCACAAGCTCGGCGTGGCGAAGGTCAACCTGACCACCGCATACCTGGCGACAAAAACCCGGCTGGTGCTGGCGGCCGACAACCTGGCCGAAGCGAAGGCGGCGCTCAGCTGATCAGCGTCGCAGCCAGCCCTGGACCGTGCTCAGCTCCCGGGTGTACGCGGTCAGGACGTCGTCGTGGTAGAGCGAGCCGCCGCTGATCGCGGCGGTGCCGTGCCACAACACCAGCACCCGGGCCCCACCCTTGGCGTAGTAGTCGGTGCGCTCGACGTCCCTGCGCTGCCACCCGCCCAGTTCGGCGAGGTCGGCAAGCGTCTGCCGCTTTTCGGTTACCGTCATCGATGTCCCTCCTGAGGTGCCCGCGTCGCGTAGTGGTGCCCGCGTCGTGTGTGGTGCCCGCGTCGCGTAGTGGTGCCGCCGGCGGTGCCACGTTTCGCGCCGCTACCGTGCCCGCGTCGCCCCGCGACGATACCCGACTATGCAGGTTGCCCACTGAGCGCACGTCGCAACAGATGCATGGCGACGGTCGTCGACCGCTCCCGAACATCGGACCGACCGCCGGGTAACTGGACGGTGCGGGTGACCGTCTCGCCGCCGGCGAGTTTCACGGTGAAGACCACCGTGCCGACCGGCTTGTCCGCCGTCCCGCCCGCTGGCCCGGCGATTCCGGTGACCGCGATCGCCGTGTCCGCTCCGAACCGGTTCAACGCGCCGTCAGCCATCGCGGCGGCCACGGGTTCGGACACCGCCCCGTGTGCCGCGAGCAGGTCCGGTGCGACGCCGAGCAGCTCGGTCTTCGCCTCGTTCGCGTAGGCCACGACCCCGCCGGCGACATAGGCCGACGAACCCGGCCGCTCGGTCAGCCGGGCGGCCAGCAGCCCGCCGGTGCAGGATTCGGCCGTCGCGATCCGGCGCCCGGCCAGCAGCTGCGCCACCTGGTCGTCGACGAGCGAACCGTCTTCGGAGAAGATCTCCCGTCCGTGGCGCTCGCGCAGCAGCTCCATCACATCCGAATAGCTGCTTGCCGCGTCGGGTTCGTAGCGGGTGACCATCTCGATCTCGCCGCGCCGCAGACAGGTGGTGATCTCGAGCCGGTCGAAGCCGTCGATGCTCTGCTCGGCGTCGCGCAGCGTGTCGGCCAGACCCGACTCGGGCAGCCCGAACATCCGCACCATCTGCTGGCGGTAGGTGGTGCGGCCGGCGATCGCCCGCTGCACGGCTGCGGTTTCCACGGCGACCGCCCACATCGGCTGCAGTTCGCGCGGCGGACCCGGCAACACGACGATCGTCGGCGTGCCGTCGACGACGACACCCGGAGCGGTGCCGACCGGGTCGATGACGTGCGCCCCGGTCGGCACCATCGCCTGCTTGCGGTTGGCCGCGCGCACCGCGTCGAAGTCGACACTGTTGAATCCGAGTTTGTCGTAGCGGCCCATCAGCCGTTTGAGAATCTCGGCGATGCGCTCTTCGAGGGCGGCGTCAAGCACCAGGTCGAGGCCGGCGAACCCGGCCACCGTCGCCACCGTCATGTCGTCGGCCGTCGGCCCGAGGCCGCCGCTGGTGACGATCAGATCGACACCGTCGCCGGCGAGGAATCGCAGCTGCGCCTCGATATCGCCGGGGCGGTCGCCGCAGATGGTGATGTGGGCCAGTTCGACGCCCAGTTCCAGCAGTCGGTCGGCGATCCACGGGCCGTTGCGGTCCTGGACCCGTCCCGTCAGCACCTCGGTCCCGGTGACGACGATGCCGGCGCGTGCGCTCACGTCCTAGGAGACTACGGCAGCCCGGTAATGTCATTCTCCATGACGGCACCGAAGTCGCTCCGAGAGCTGTTCGACCAGCTCGGCCTGCATGAGGTCGCGTCTGCCGACGGCACCGTGACCATGGAGATGGCCGTCGACGAACGCACGGTCAACACCGCAGGTGGGCTTCAGGGCGGCCTGATCGCGACCATGGCCGACGTGACGGCCGGCCAACTGGCCTCGCGGAGCACGTCATTCGGCATGGGCATCGCCACCACCGACCTGTTCATCCGCTACCTGCGCCCCATCAAGGTCGGGCCGGCGCGGGCGGTCGCGCGGATCCTGCGCAAGGGTAAGCGCTCGGTCGTCGTGCAGGTCGACATCTACCGGGGCAACGACGACGAGATCGGCGCCACGGCAACCGTCAACTTCGCCGCGGTGGATTGATCCGGGCTGCCCGCGCCGGGCGCCCCGATCGGTACCAGCTGCGGCGGCGTGTTGTAGCCGGACACTCTCACCCAGTTGGCGGGCACGCCGGACCAGGCCTGTCCCGCGAGTTCGACTGTCTCGCCGGGGAACACGGTGACGTAGTTGTCGCTGTATTCGACCGGCAGAATCTCGTCGCTGTCGGGTTCGGAGGTGAGTTCGGCGCGCTCGAAGAAAGCGATCTGCTGCGACGGATTGTGCAGCCGGATGGTGATGCGATTGTCGCCTGAGTGAGCTGCTCGCACCGCGGTCACGTCCAGCGGCACCTGTGGCATGTTGTTGAGCCCGGTCATGTCGGCCCAACTGGCCTGCTTGAGCTCGAAAGCGGAATCGTTGCCGGGATCGCCGAGGTCGTCGGGTTGCTGTGACTGCCAATACACGTTCTCCGAGACCACGGCGCCGGCCTTGTCGAACAGCTGACACCGGACGAAGAACACCCGCGAATCCCTGGCCTCGCGCGGCAGTGTCAGCGCCTGCACCGCTCCCCCGGATGCCACCGTGAGGTTGTCGGCGGTGCGATCGTCGCGCAGCCGGCCCTGCAGGTCGTATACCCGGACCCGGGCCCGCAAAGGCGAGCGGTCGGTTGGTGTTTGGTTGACGACGCTGATGTTGGCCTGGCTGTGATCGCCGGTGGCGTACGAGTCGAAGACGACCGAGAGCGGCAGCAGACCCTTCTTCGCGCCGAAGTACGCCCCGCCCGGGCGCAGGTAGTAATCGAAGAGGTGCCCGAAGAACGACGGCCAGTGGTTGTTCAGCATCCAGTAGATCGTCATCTTGTGGTTGTCCCAGCCGCCCGCTGCGAACGCCTCGAACTGGGCCCGGGTCGACTCGTATTCCGCGAGTTGTGCCTTGCGTGCGAACTCCTCGGCGCCATCCGACGACCCGTAACGGTTGATGATCGCGCGCCGAATACTGGTCAGCGCAGCGTTTCTCGGGTCCGAGCCGGCGTGGAAGAACCACGCATCGTTGATGGGCCAGAGTTTGTCGGGTGGAATGAATTTCTTCAGGCTCGCGAACGGCGGGATCTGTTCGTTGTCACCCTGTTCGGCGGTCGAGCCGCGAGTGGCGGCGTAGCGCCCGGAAAACCAGTAGCTCGGTGGTCGCCAACTGTATGGACCCGCCATCTGAATGCCGTCCCAGTCGCGTTCGCCGTCCGGGTCGATCGCCAACGACGAGACGGTGTCGACGGTCGCGTCCGGCCAGTGCAGCGCCGAGAGGATGGCGTGGTATTTGGCCAGCACGTCGGGCGGCGGCTTGCCGTCGCTGGCGTTGGCCCACACGAACACCGACGCGTGATTGCGCAGCGCGTCGATCTGGGACCGAAGGCTGTCTTGGGCGACCCGGGTGTCCTCGGCGTTCCACTGACTCCACTTCTCCCACTGATTGCAGCACATCCAGCCATACATCAGTGGAATGCCCATCTCGTCGGCCAGCTCCACCAGGTGATCGCCGGGGAACTTGCCTTCGAGGCGAATCATGTTGAGCCCGAGGTCTTTCACGTAACCCAGGATGGCGGCGTCGCGGTTGGGGTCGTTCGCATACAGCAGGTCGGGCGTGTAGGCCGCGCCACGGACCAGGAAGTCCTTACCGTTGACCTTCAGATAGAAATTCCCGCCCTTGCCGAGTTCGGGGAATTGCTGGTCGGAGTCGCGGAATTGCTCGATGGAGCGGATGCCGAAACGCAGCTGGCTGGCGTCGATCAACTGGTCGTACTGCCGGAACTCCAACCGCAGGTCGTAGAGGTTGGGCTGGCCGAGGGTATAGGGCCACCACAGGTCCGGATTCTTCACGGTCAGCTGCCTGAACTTGTCGGGCGTGAAGCTGACCTCGCGCTGCTCGCCGGCGGCGAGCGTGACCGGCTGCTCGAGTGATACGTCGGGCTTGCCCGGCCGGGTGATCGTCGCCCGGAGCACGCCGCGCACCTGCGCCGCGGACGCATTGCGCAGGCTGCTGTATATCGTCAGCTGCGCGGAATCTGTTCGCGGAAGGGGAAGTTCGGAGTTGACCGTGGACGGACCGAGGACCACAGCGTCGGACACCTTGAGGTAGACCGGCTTCCAGATGCCCGCATTGCGGTCGGGGACAAAAGAAGAGTTCCCGCTGGCCGGATTCTTTCCTGGCCCTTGGTAACTGAGATAGTTCGAGTTGATCCAGTCATACCAGCTGTCCGCCAGCTCGACCCCGTCGACATCCTGCAGCGCGCGCTCCGGCGTGACCTTGACCGCCAGCGTGTTGGCCGCTCCCTGGTTCACCCATCGCGAGACATCGAGTTCGTGGGCGTTGTACATCCCGACGACCTGCGTGTTACCCGCGATCAGGTGCCCGTTCAACCAGACCTCGGCGCGGTAGTTGATGCCGGGAAAGTCCAACATGTAGGTCGTGTGCCCGGCCGGTGCGGTGAACGTGGTGCGGTACCACCAGTCCTGCTTGTAGAGGTCCTGCGGGACACTGTCGAGCAGATTGGTTCCGTAGTAGAGGTTCGGATAGGTGCCGTCCGCCTGAAGGGACTGCAGTACGGTCGCCGGCATCCGGGGGATCGCATGCCAGCCGGCCGCCTTGTAGTCCGGTGTGGACAGCACGGACCCGTCTACCGCCACGTTGCGGGCCGATACCAGGCTCCAGCCGGTGGCCAGCTCGATCTGTCCCGGCGGTGGCCCGGGTGTGTCGAAGTCGGAGAAGTCCGCCGCGCTGAGGAGCAGCAACAACGCCACCGACAGCAAAACTCTTAAGACGATGTGGCGACGCCGTTTGACCGACCGCTGCACCCCGTCCACCGGAACACCGTACCTGCACCGCGGGCAAGCGGCTCAGTCAAGCAGCGCAACGGAATTCGTGTCGGTCACTCCCTGCGCGCCAACACCTCCAGCACCACCTGCGACTGACCGGCTGGCTCGCTGATCAGACCTTGTGGGGTACGTCGTTGACCAGGCCGCCGTCCATCACGAACTCCGCCCCGGTGGCGTAGCGCGATTCGTCGCTGGCGAGGAAGAGCACGAACGTCGACACCTCCTCGGATTCCCCGGGCCGCCCCAGCGGGATCGTGAGCATGTTGTCCGGGAAGTGCTTGGTCATCGGGGTACGGATGAAGCCCGGGTGGATGGAGTTCACCCGGATCTGATGCGGCCCGAGTTCCAGCGCCGCGGATTTGGTCAGCCCCCGCACCGCCCACTTGGACGCCACGTACGGGTGCACCATGACGGCGCCACGCATGCCCTCGATCGAGGAGACGTTGATGATGGATCCGCTGCCCGCCGCTTTCATCGCCTCGACCGAAGCCTGCATGCCGAGGAACGTGCCGGTCAGGTTGACGTCGATGACCTTCTGCCACTTCGCCATGTCGAACTTGCCGATCTGACCGAGTGCGACGATCCCGGCGTTGTTCACCAGCACGTTGAGCGTGCCGAACTCGGTCACCGCGACGGCGACCGCGGCGTCCCACTCCTCGGCGGACGTCACGTCGAGGTGAACGTAGCGCGCGGCGTCGCCGATCTCGTCGGCCAGTGCCTTGCCTTCGTCGTCGAGGATGTCGCCGATCACCACCTTGGCGCCCTCGGCCACCAGCGCCCGCGCGTGCTCGGCGCCCATGCCGCGGGCGCCTCCACTGATCAGTGCAACTTTTCCATCAACCCGTCCCATGTCGGGTCACGCTACCTTGCGCGCGTGCTACAAGTAGAACCTGTTCCAGTTTTTCCGGAAGGGGAAACCATCATGGCGATCCGTGTCGCGCTCATCGGCACCGGCAACTGCGGCGGCCTCGCGCTGAAGCAGCTGGTGAATGACGCGCGCTTCGACCTCACCGGCGTCTGGGTGTCGACGCAGGCCAAGGTGGGCAGAGACGCCGGCGAGCTGGCCGGGCTCGACGTCACGACCGGTGTCGCCGCGACCAACGACCTCGACGCGATCATCGCGGCCAAGCCCGACTGCGTCGTGTACTGCGCGATGGGTGACACCCGGCTGCCCGAGGCGATGGCCGACATTCGGCGGCTTCTGGCCGCAGGGATCGACGTCGTGGGGTCGGCGCCAGGCGTGTTGCAGTACCCGTGGCACGTTATTCCTGAGAAATATATTCAACGGATCGAAGATGCTGCCCGCGTTGGTGATTCGAGTGTCTTCATGACGGGTGTCGATCCGGGCTTCGCGACGGATCTCCTGCCGTTCGCGTTGGCCGGTACCTGCCAGAGCATCGAGCAGGTGCGCACCATGGAGATCGCCGACTACGCGACCTACGACGGGGCGACGGTGATGTTCGACGTCATGGGCTTCGGCAAGGAGATCGGCGACTTCCCGATGCTGTTCCTGCCGGGCGTGCTCAGCATCGCCTGGGGCACCGCCATCCGGCAGCTGGCGGCCGGCCTCGGGATCGAGGTCGACGAGATCAGAGACTCCGTCGAACAGGAGCCTGCGCCGGAGGACTTCGACATCGCGGCGGGTCACATCGCCAAGGGCACCGTGGCGGCGCTGCGCTTCCAGATCGAGGGCATGGTCAAGGGCAAGCCGGTGATCGTCGTCGAGCACGTCACCCGGCTGCGGGGGGACCTGCGACCGGACTGGGCGCAGCCCGCTCAGCCCGGCGGGTCGTACCGCGTCGAGATCATCGGCGAGCCGTCCTACACCATGGATGTTTGCCCAACCAGCCGGCGCGGCGACCACAACTACGCCGCCATCCTCGCGGCGGCGGCCAGGATCGTGAACGCCATCCCCGACGTCGTCGCCGCGCCGCCCGGTATCCGGACCACGCTGGACCTGCCGCTGGTCACCGGCAAGGGCTTGTACGCAAGCTAGTTACGCTGGAGCCCATGAGTTCGCCGCCGGATCCGATCGCGGAGATCGACGCCGGCCTGCCGGGCCCGCACATCGGGGCGTTCTTCGATCTGGACGGCACCCTCGTCGACGGGTTCACCGCGACCGCGCACGCCGGCGACCGGATTCGGCGCGGGCAGGCGCGGATCGGCGAGATGGCGGGCGTCATCGAGGCGTCGATGCGATACCGGTTCGGCCGGATGAAGTTCGATCGGCTGATGACCAGGGCCGCCGGTTATCTGAAGGGTGAGTCGCTGGCCGACCTCGACGAACTCGGCGAGCGGTTGTTTGTCGAGCGGGTGTCGTCGCGCGTTTTCCCCTATATGCACGAGGTCGTGCGGGCGCATCAGCGGCAGGGCCACACGGTGGTGCTGAGCTCGTCGGCGCTCACCATCCACGCCGAACCCGTCGCCCGCTACCTGGAGATCACCAACGTCCTGTGCAACCATTTCGAGCTCGACGATCGGGGCCTGCTCACCGGCCGGATCGCCAGGCCGGTCATCTGGGGACGAAACAAGGCCGCCGCGGTGCAACGGTTTTGCACGGACAATGACGTGGACCTGGCGCACAGCTACTTCTACGCAGACGGCGACGAAGATGTGGCGTTGATGAACGTGGTCGGCAATCCCAGGCCGGTGAACCCCCGGTCCGGTCTGGCCGCAACGGCCGCTGCGCAGGGCTGGCCGGTGCTGCGGGTCGTCGGACCCGGTGGCCGCAAGAGCCGGCCACGCCAGTTGTTCGGTTACGGCTCGGCGATGCTTCGGGCCCTCGCCGCCGGTGCCCGCGCCGCCCGCTAGCCGCCAATCTTGACTGGTGCCAGCGGTAACGACAGCCGTTCGCGGAACGCGATAATGGCGCAAGTGCGTGTCTTGAGCATTGTCACCTTCCCCAAAAAAAGCGATCCGCATCCACTGCCATCCTCGATTCTTTTCTTCTCGAATACCAAAACAAGATCGACGGCCTTGTCGTCGATACGCTGGACGTGTGGCACGAGTCGCTTCCCGAATTTGACAGAGAAGCGATCGGCGCCAAATACAAGGGAGTCTCCGGCGAGGCGATGACGCCATCGGAAGGCGCTACCTGGGAAAAGATCAACGAGCTGGCGTCGCGCTTCCAGAATGCGGATCGAATCGCGCTTGCCGTCCGATGTGGAATTTTTCGTTTCCCTATAAACTCAAGCAACTCATCGATCTTGCCTGTCAGCGCAATATGCTCTTCACGTTTGACGGGAATGAATATGGACCAGCGTTGGACATCGACAAGGCATTCGTCGTCTATGTCCGGGGGCAGAGCGAGGACGCGGGCTTTCAGACAGTCGCTCCGCCTGGCTTTGACTATGTGACCACGTACGTAGAATTCTGGCTCCGCTTTATCGGCGTGCGCACCATCACGGCAATGACCGTTGAGCACACCTGGGATGGCCGGGCCTTGGACATGATCGACGAGGGGAAGAAGCGAGCAGCGGAGCTGGCGAAGCAGTTTTGACCGCGCAGGTTCTTGCATGTGAGCGCGGCGCCTAAGCTAAACTAGAACACGTTTCAGTTCGGCGACCGGCTCACCCGAGGAGCACGCATGCACACCCCCATTTGCGATGAGCTCAACATCGAGTTCCCGATCTTCGCGTTCACCCACTGTCGTGACGTCGTCGTGGCCGTGAGCAAGGCCGGCGGCTTCGGGGTGCTCGGCGCGGTCGGCTTCACGCCTGAACAGCTCGAGATCGAGCTCAAGTGGATCGACGACAACATCGGCGACCACCCGTACGGCGTCGACATCGTCATCCCGAACAAATACGAGGGCATGGACTCGGACATGTCCGCCGAAGAGCTGACCAAAACGCTGCAGTCGATGGTGCCGCAGGAGCACCTGGACTTCGCCAGGAAGATTCTCGCCGACCACGGCGTCCCGGTCGACCACAGCGACGAGGACGCGCTGCAGTTGCTCGGCTGGACCGAGGCCACCGCGACCCCGCAGGTCGAGGTGGCACTTCAGCATCCGAAGGTGACGCTGATCGCGAATGCCCTCGGCACTCCACCGGCCGCCATGATCAAGCACATCCACGACGCCGGACGCAAAGTGGCTGCGCTGTGCGGCTCGCCGTCCCAAGCCCGCAAGCACGCGGACGCGGGAGTCGACATCATCATCGCCCAGGGCGGAGAGGCCGGTGGGCACTGCGGCGAGGTCGGCTCGATCGTGCTGTGGCCGCAGGTCGTCAAGGAGGTGGCGCCGGTACCGGTGCTGGCGGCGGGCGGCATCGGCAGCGGCGGGCAGATCGCCGCGGCGTTGGCACTGGGTGCCCAGGGCGCGTGGACCGGCTCGCAGTGGCTGATGGTCGAGGAAGCCGAACACACCGCGGTTCAGCAGCAGGCCTATGCCAAGGCGGGCAGCCGCGACACCGTCCGTAGCCGGTCCTTCACCGGCAAGCCGGCCCGCATGTTGCGCAACGACTGGACCGAGGCATGGGAGCAGCCGGACAACCCCAAGCCGCTCGGCATGCCGTTGCAGTACATGGTGTCCGGCATGGCCGTCGCCGCCACTCACAAGTACCCGAACGAGAGCGTCGACGTGGCGTTCAACCCGGTCGGTCAGGTCGTTGGCCAGCTGACCAAGGTGGAGAAGTCCTCGGCCGTCATCGAGCGGTGGGTCCAGGAGTACCTCGAGGCGACCAGCACCCTCAATGAGCTCAACGAGGCGGCCAGCGTCTGATCGCGGCCGCCTGCGGCGCGTTCCTGCTCGCCGTCCTGTGGATGGACCTGATCTTCGACACTCAGGTTCTTCGCCACCGTGGCACCGGCGAGCTGCCCGAGTCGGTGCTCGACTCCGTCTCGGCTTATTACCACCGCGCGACGACGACGTCGCGTCCGATGAGCCAGCTGATCGCGCTCGTGAT
This sequence comes from uncultured Actinomycetota bacterium, assembly GCA_963733605.1. Taxonomy (GTDB): domain Bacteria; phylum Actinomycetota; class Actinomycetes; order Mycobacteriales; family Mycobacteriaceae; genus Mycobacterium. The sequence continues at coordinate 38,390 of CAVTDY010000042.1, read as the reverse complement.
GGTGATCCTGTTGGCGGCGTTGGGCTTTCGGTGGGCCGTCGGCGGTGACCCCCGCTGGCTGCTCGCCGCTTCGACCGTATTGGCCGGGCTCCCGATCCTGCTGGCGTTGACCCGAACCGTGCCCAACGCGGTCAAGCTCGGCAACCGTGCCGCGGGCCCGGCCGAACTCTCCCGTCTTGCCCGGTCCGTCTGCCGAGACCATCTGGTCTGCCTCGGGTGCATGTCCGCGTTTCTGGTGCTGTGGGTGGTGACAGCCCACCCCGGAACTCCGTAGGCCCCGCCCCACAGCCCCCGGGACTTCCGCGAACCGCATCCGATTGCAGCCTTACCGGCCGCTACTCGCACTTTCTCTGCGCCACTGCAATACCGGCACTCCCCAAATCCCCGTCCCGCGCCTGGGTTTGGCCACCCCCGGCCGCGTTATGTAAGGTGACATACATAACCGGGTCGGACGAAGGGATCCAGACTCATGCCCAGCCCCCGCGAGCGGATGGTGATCTCTGCCGCGCTTCTGATCCGGGAACGCGGCGCACACCCGACGGCAATCGCCGACGTGCTCGAGCACAGCGGCGCACCCCGCGGCTCGGCGTATCACTACTTTCCGGGTGGCCGGACTCAATTGCTCTGCGAGGCAATCGATTATGCGGGCGAATACGTCGCAACCCGCATCGCCGGCGCCGACAGCGGTCTCGACGCCCTCGATGACCTCATCGAGTCCTACCGCACGCAGCTGACCCGCTCCGGCTACCGCGCGGGTTGTCCCGTCGTCGCGGTGGCGGTGGAGGCCGGCGACCCCGCCAAGCAGGACCAGGCGACGCCGGTGATCGACCGCGCGGCGGCGGCCTTCGCGCGCTGGACCGAGCTCATCGCGGCGCGGATCGTCGCCGACGGCGTGTCGCTGCCGCGTGCCGAACAGCTCGCGATGCTGATCACCACCGCAATCGAGGGTGCGATCGTCGTCGCCCGTGCGTCCCGCGACCTCACACCTCTCGACCTCGTGCACGGCCAGCTGCGCGATCTGCTGCAGGCCGAGCTGCCGGAAAGGAAACCCCGCCATGGCTAGCAAGGATGTCCCCGGCGCAGCGGCGCAACAGGACTGGCAATCCACCGCGTGCATCCTCTGCGAGTGCAACTGCGGCATCGTCGTGCAACTCGACGGCCGCAACCTCGCCAAGATCCGCGGCGACAAGGACCATCCCGCCTCGCAGGGCTATACCTGCAACAAGGCGCTGCGGCTGGATCACTACCAGAACAACGGCAACCGGCTGACCTCCCCCATGCGCAGGCGTCCCGACGGCAGCTACGAAGAAATCGACTGGGACACCGCAATCTCCGAAATCGCCTCGGGCTTCCAGCGCATCGCCGACAACTACGGCGGGGACAAGATCTTCTACTACGGCGGCGGCGGGCAGGGTAACCATCTCGGCGGCGCCTACAGCGGCGCCTTCCTGAAGGTGCTGGGTTCGCACTACCGCTCCAACGCGCTGGCACAGGAGAAGACCGGCGAGGCCTGGGTCGACGCCCACCTCTACGGCGGTCACACCCGCGGCGAATTCGAGCACGCCGAGGTGTCGGTGTTCATCGGAAAGAACCCGTGGATGTCGCAGAGCTTCCCGCGGGCCCGCGTCGTCCTCAACGAGATCGCCAAGGATCCCGGCCGCTCGATGATCGTGATCGACCCGGTGCTGACCGACACCGCGAAGATGGCCGACATCCATCTTCGGGTGCGGCCCGGCACCGACGCCTGGTGCCTGGCGGCGCTTGCCGCGGTGCTGGTGCAGGAAGACCTCTGCAACGAGGCGTTTCTCGCCGAGCATGTCAACGGCGTCGAGCCGGTGCGCGACGCCTTGCGCGACATCCCCGTCGGTGACTACGCACAGCGATGCGGCGTCGACGAAGAACTGATCCGCACCGCGGCGCGGCGCATCGCTCGCGCCGACAGTGTCGCGGTGTTCGAGGACCTCGGCATCCAGCAGGCGCCCAACAGCACGCTGTGCTCCTACCTGAACAAGCTGCTGTGGATCCTGACCGGCAACTTCGCCAAACGTGGTGGCCAGCACCTGCATTCGTCGTTCGGACCGCTGTTCCGCCATGTCACCGCGGTCGGGCGGACGCCGGTCACCGGTGCCCCCGTGGTCGGCGGGCTGATCCCGAGCAATGCGGTGCCCCAGGAGATCCTGACCGACCACCCCGACCGCTTCCGCGCGATGATCGTGGAGAGCAGCAATCCCGCGCATTCGCTTGCCGATTCCGCGGCGTGCCGGGCGGCCTTCGAGTCGCTCGAGCTGATGGTGGTCATCGACGTTGCGATGACGGAGACGGCCCGGCTGGCCACCTACGTGTTGCCCGCGGCCAGTCAATACGAGAAGCCGGAGGCGACGTTCTTCAACCTCGAGTTCCCGCACAACACATTTCACCTGCGCCATCCGCTGCTTGCACCGCTGGAGGGCACGCTGCCCGAGCCGGAGATCTGGTCGCGGCTGGTCCGCGCGCTGGGCGTGATCGACGAGGCCGAGCTGCGGCCGCTGCGCGATGCCGCCGAACAGGGGCTGGCGGCATACGCGCAAGCGTTCCTGACCGCGGTCGGCGCCAATCCGGTGCTGACCAAGGCGCTGCCGTTCGTGTTGTACGAAACCCTGGGACCGACACTCCCCGATGGGCTCGCGGGCGCTGCGGCGCTGTGGGGCCTGGCGCAGAAGGCCGCCATGACCTACCCCGAGGCCGTTCGCCGGGCGGGTCACGCCGACGGCAACGCGCTGTTCGAGGCGATCCTGTCGAGTCGGTCCGGGGTGACGTTCACCGTTCACGAGTACGAGGACGACTGGCAGCTGGTGACCCATGCCGATCACAAGATCGCCCTCGACATGCCGGAGATGCTCGATGAGATCCGCGGGCTGCCCGACGCGCCGGCCGGGCTGACGACGCCCGAGTTCCCGATCGTGCTGTCGGCCGGCGAGCGGCGGGCATACACCGCCAACGACATCTTCCGCGACCCGTCCTGGCGCAAACGCGACGCCGACGGGGCGCTGCGCGTCAGCGTCGAGGACGCCGAGGCGCTCGGGCTGACCGACGGTGGCCGCGCTCGGGTCACCACCGCGGCCGGCAGTGCAGAGGCCAGTGTGGAGATCAGCGAGGCGATGCTGGCGGGGCACGCATCGTTGCCGAACGGTTTCGGCCTCGACTACATCGACGCCGACGGAAACGCGACGGTCCCTGGCGTGGCGCCCAATTCGCTCACCTCCACCGGGTGGCGCGACGCCTACGCCGGCACACCGTGGCACAAGCACGTGCCCGCCCGCATCGAGCCGCTACGCCAACAGGCGCTGCGTCGCACGCTCCAACACCTGGCTGCGCCGGCGGCCGCCGTGCTCGGCGGCGATGAACTGGCTGCCGATCGCGAGTGAGAACGCGAGCATCCCCCGCGCCTCGACATCGTCGGGGTCGTCGCTGAACGTCCCGATCAGTGACCGCAGATACTCCATCCGTCGGTTGTCGACGCGTCGCAGCCGCTTGGCCACCGCCCGGTCGCGCCGGGCCCAGTCCCGCACGGCGAGGTCGATCGGAAGCAGTTCCCTGGAGAAGGTGAGCATGCCGGCCCGGCGGACCTTGTCCCTGGCGTCGCCGCCTTCTTGTTCGACGCGGTCACGGGTTTCGTCGGTGCTGCGGTGTTCCCAGGTGTCGAGCATCGCGTCGAGGAAGGCCGCCCTGCTGGCGAAGTGCCAGTAGAAGCCGCCGCGTGTCACGCCGAGCGCCTGGGCCAGCGGCTCCACTCGCACCGCGTCGGGTCCGCCCGCCGCGAGTGCAGCCAGCCCGGCATCGATCCATGCGCTGCGCGGTGTGCGGGTCGCGGCGACCATCGTTTCTCCTTCTCGCGGCGGGGGCTTGACGCACGTTCGTCGTCAAGTATACAGTACTGTATGTTTGGTTCAGCACCGCTCGGACCCGCCGAACACACCGCACGCCCGTGGCGAATCCACGAGGTCGCCAAGGACTTTCGTCTTCTCGACGTATGGGCGTTGCCCACCCCTGGCGGGCCGGACGACTTCCCGCAGCTGGTCCGGTTGATGGCCACATTCGACCCCGCGCAGACGTCGCTGGTGGTGCGCGCTCTGTTCGCGATCCGGTGGAAGATCGGCAGCGCCTTCGGCCTCGACCGCCCCGAAACCGGCCTCGGCGCCCGGGTCCGGAGTCTGCGCGATCGGCTGCCTGCCGATTTGGCCGACACCCCAAGCGATTTCGGCACCCATCTGTTCACACCCGCTGTACGTCACCGACGACGAATTTGCGCTCGAGATCGCCAACCAGACCGTGCATGGCGTGATGCACGTCGGCTGGGTGCCGGACGGAACGGGCGGTCATCGCGGCCAAATGGCGGTCCTGGTGAAGCCGCACGGCGCACTGGGGGTCGCCTACCTGGCGGCGATCGCCCCGTTCCGCCACCTCGTGGTGTATCCGCTGATGATGCGAGACATCGGCCGCGCCTGGCGGCAATCCGTTGCCGGAGCAGGCCGGTGACTGGGCCGGTGACCAGCCCGGTGACGAATGTGGTGCGCCAGGTGGCTCTTCCGGCATCGGCGCGCGCGCTGAGCACCTTGGCCCGCATCGACTACTGCGACGCGTTTCTCTTCGACGCCGGTGCGGCCCACGACGAGAGCGCCGAGGACGTGATTCGCGAAATCCTGGAGGGCGCTCCGCTCGCCGTCCGCACCCAGCTGCTGTCCGGATGGTCGGCGATCGGGCTGAAGGTGGGCACGTCGTCGGAACGATCGGTGCTCGGCTGGGAGGTCCGCCGAACCGTGCCGGAGCATGTGCTGCTCGGTGCCGATTCGCGCATCGGAATGCCCGGCGAGCTGCTGCTGAAGAAGGACGGCGGCGCACTGCTTTTCGCGACGTTCGTCGCGCAGCGCAATCCGGTCGCGCGGGCGGTGTGGGCCGTCGTCGAGCCGGTGCATGTCCGGGTCGTGCGCGACATCTTGGAGCAGGCCAGCCAACGGCTCCGCACCTGAGTCCGAACTACGGCGACGGGCGGCGGCCCCGGCTGCGGCGGTGTGGGGTTGGCGGGAAGTCCCGGTGGCGGCACCGCGTCCGCGTCGAGCGGGCGCTGCGTCAGGAGCAGCAGCGCGTCGCGTCCGCTCACGTTTTGTGTCTGCACGGCATTCCACAGATCACGGAGATAACCCAGACCATGGGCGGTCATCGTCGGGTGGCGCGGTGGTGGTGCCCGGCGGCAGGTTCTGCAGGCTCGACAGGTGCGGCATGCCGTTGGGCGGGGTCACCGGATCGGTGCCGGCCGCCTGCACCGTCGCGTCGCGCCGGCGCCGGCCCAGTGGTGCGGGGCGGCAGGACCGCGGCGCCGGGGCGGGCGGCGGGACCGCCGGGTCGGCGAATGCCGCCGGCGCGCTCAAGGTCAGGGCCGCAACGATCCCCAGCGCCCCCGACGTCACGGTCAGCGCCATCGTCTCGATATCGATCCGCACCAATGCCCCCTTCCCGTTACCGCTTTGAGGCGGTGCTACTGGGTGCTTCAGCCTGGTGAGCAAATGTTACACGTGTGGTTGCTGTGACGCAGCAGTAAATTAGCCGAAGCGCGTCGGAACACGTTTCACTTGAAGTTTGATGTAACCCGCCGCACCACCCCCCAACTGTGGTGTAGCAATGCGATAGGGGTACTAGACAACGTCATCTGAGGAGTGCATCTATGCCGTCTCCGGACCTCCCACCCGGCTTCGATTTCACCGACCCCGACATCTACGCCGAGCGGCTGCCGATCGAGGAATTGGCGCACATGCGCAAAGTCGCCCCGATCTGGTGGAACGAGCAGCCGATGGGCATCGGCGGCTTCGACGACGGCGGCTTCTGGGTGGTGACCAAGCACAAGGACGTCAAGGACGTGTCGTTGCGCAGCGACGTCTTCTCCAGCCTGAAGAAGACCGCGTTGCCGCGCTACAAGGACGGCACGGTCGGTGAGCAGATCGAGCGGGGCAAGTTCGTCCTGCTCAACCAGGACGCGCCGCACCACACCCACCTGCGCAAGATCGTTTCGCGCGCGTTCACCCCACGCGCGGTCGAGCGACTGCGGGAGGAGCTGAACCAGCGCGCGCAGAACATCGCGAAGGCCGCCGCGGCGGAGGGCTCCGGCGACTTTGTCGAACAGGTGTCGTGCGAGCTGCCGCTGCAGGCGATCGCCGGGCTGATGGGGGTGCCGCAGGAGGACCGCAAGAAGCTGTTCGACTGGTCCAACCAGATGGTCGGCGACATGGATCCGGAGTTCGCGGGCAACGACGCGATCGGCGCGTCGGTCGAACTGATCATGTACGGCATGCAGATGGCCGCCGATCGGGCGCAACACCCCGGCGAGGACCTCGTCACCAAACTGGTCCAGGCCGACGTCGAGGGACACAAGCTCTCCGACGACGAGCTCGGCTTCTTCGTCATCCTGCTCGCCGTGGCGGGCAACGAGACCACCCGCAACTCGATCACCCAGGGCATGATGGCGTTCACCGACTTCCCCGAGCAGTGGGAGCTGTTCAAGAGGGAGCGGCCCGCCACCGCCGCCGACGAGATCGTCCGGTGGGCCACCCCGGTCACCTCGTTCCAGCGCACCGCGCTCGAGGACACCGAGCTGTCGGGTGTGCCGATCAAGAAGGGTCAGCGGGTGGTGATGTTCTACCGCTCCGCCAACTTCGATGAGGACGTCTTCGACGACCCGTACACCTTCAACATTCTGCGAGATCCCAACCCGCACGTGGGATTCGGCGGATCGGGCGCGCACTTCTGCATCGGCGCCAACCTCGCCAGGATGACGATCGATCTGATGTTCAACGCGATCGCGGAACAGATGCCCGACCTCACGCCGGTCTCGCCACCGGAGCGGCTACGGTCGGGCTGGCTCAACGGCATCAAACACTGGCAGGTCGACTATCAGGGCGCATCGAAACAGCCGGTCGCGAACTAGCCGGAAAGTCGAAGATCGAGCGCCAATAGTCTTCCGGTATCTCGGTATTCGACCGCAGCACGATCGCAAGGCCGGTGGCCATCGCGATGCCGAGCAGCCCCAGCCATAGCCCGGCCAGGCCGATGATCACCCAGCACACCGCGGTGACCGTCGGCCACGGCGACAGCACGGCGAGCACGGGTGCGAAGAAGAAGCCCGTCCCGATGTAGGCCGCCGACCCGGCGCGGTCGGAGATCAGCACGAACCGCAGCCACCGCGGAATCGGCGCGTCGCCCGGCGCGCCCGCTCGGCCCGCTCCGCGCCCGCTCCGCGCCCTGCCTCCGCGCCCTGCTCCGGTACGGCCCTGCTCCACTCGGCCCTCCTCCGTTCGCTTGGACACCTGCCAGCGTGCCGCCGCCCGGGTAAGCGGAGCAATTACCTCAGAGGTAGTGGCGCAGGCCCCCGCCGTGTCCAACACTGAACGCGTGACCGCAGCCGCCCCAGCACAGAGTCCGCCGTTCGGGTCCCTGATGCGGCAGTGGCGGCAGCGCCGCCGGCTGTCCCAACTCGACCTCGCGATCGAGGCCGACGTGTCGGCCCGCCACGTCAGCTTCATCGAGACGGGCCGATCGGCGCCGAGCCGCGCGATGGTGCTGCACCTCGCCGGGGTGCTCGACGTGCCGCTTCGCGAACAGAACCAGCTGCTGATGGCCGCCGGCCTCGCGCCGGTTTACCGGGAGCGCGCCCTTGACGACCCCGACATGGCCGCCGTCCGGGCGGGGGTTGACCGGGTTCTGGACGCCTACCACCCATTTCCCTGCATCGTGGTCGACCGCGGCTGGCAGATCGTGCAAGCCAACGCGGGGGCCGGGGTGCTGCTCGAGGGCGTCGCGCCACACCTGCTCGCGCGACCGAACGCGCTGCGCATCGCCGTGCACCCCGAAGGGCTGGCCCCGCGCATCCGCAATCTCGGGCAGTGGCGCCATCACCTCATCGAGCGGCTGCGGCGGGAGGCCGCGGTGAGCGGGTCGGCCGAGCTGTCCGCATTGCTGGCCGAGCTGGAGTCCTACCCGGGCGGGTCAGCCCCGGTGGGCGATCTCGGCGGCGTCGCGGTGCCACTGGAGCTCTACACCGCCGACCGGCAGCTGCTGACGTTCCTGAGCACGGTGACGACGTTCGGCACCGCGTTGGACCTGACGGCTGCGGAGCTGAGCATCGAGGCGTTCCTTCCCGCCGACGAGACGACCGCCGCGGCACTGCGCGGGTAAAACGCCCGTGGGCGCGGAAAAACATCAATAGAGTCGGGCGACATGAAGACCCGACACATTGCGGTGGCCGCGGCCGTGCTCGTCGCGGGACTGGCCGGCTGCTCATCCCAGCCGCCGGCACTCGGCAGTACGACGGCGAAGGTGACCATCGACGGCAAGGACACCGGCAATCCGCACGCGGTGAGCTGCTCCCAAACGGGGTGGGCGTGGACCATCGAAACGCCCGACAAGGCCCAGGGTTTCACCGCGGTCGTCGACACCGGGGACACGGTCAGCGCCAAGTCGGTCGACTTCCACGACTTCGGCGGGTTCTCGGGCAGTTACTCGGTGAACAACATCGGTAAGGCCGAGGTGAGCGGCGTCGGCGGCAAGTACACGATCTCCGGGTCCGCCGACGGAAACTACGCCGACAACCCGAGCAAGGCCGTCACCGTGACGTTCAGGATCGTCGCCGACTGCTGACGGCTTACCATCAGCGCCTGTTCAACTAATTCGACCATCGAGGTGGTCTCTTGGTGCACCCGTTCCGTCGCGCGATCGAAGCCCGCGATCTCGACGCCGCCGTTGCCCTGCTCCGTGAGGACGTGGTCTTCCGCAGCCCGGTCGTGTTCACGCCGTATCACGGCCGCGAAGCGCTGCGCGTGATTCTGGAAGCCGTCATGGCGGTGTTCGAAGACTTTCGCTATGTGCGCGAGATCGGCGCAGACGGCGCAGGCGATCATGCGCTCGTGTTCGAGGCCCGGGTCGGCGACAAGCAGCTCGAGGGCTGCGACTTCATCCAGCTCGACGAGGATGGCGCGATCAGTGCGTTCACGGTGATGGTGCGCCCGATGTCGGGTGCCGTCGCGCTCGCGGAGGCGATGAACGCGCAGCTCACCGCGGTCTTGGACACTGGTCATACCACTTGACCTCTGGCCAATCTGCCTGGCACGCTCGGCCGCATGGCCTTGCAACCGGTGAATCGCCGATCCGTACCCGAGGACGTCTTCGAGCAGATCGTCGCCGAGGTGCTCAGCGGTGAGATGCAGCCCGGTGAGGCCTTGCCGAGTGAGCGCAGCCTCGCAGAGGTGCTCGGCGTTTCCCGCCCTGCGGTACGTGAAGCCCTCAAGCGGCTCACCGCGGCGGGTCTGGTGGAGGTCCGTCACGGCGATGCCACCACCGTTCGAGACTTCCACCGCCACGCCGGACTCGACCTGCTCCCCCGCCTGCTCATCCGCGCCGGCGAGCTCGACCTCACGGTCGTGCGCAGCATCCTCGAAACCAGGCTCCACAACGGGCCCAAGGTTGCCGAACTGGCGGCCCGGCGGGGGCGCCCGGAGCTCGCTGCACTGCTCGATGACGTGGTGGGAAAGCTGGCCGACGAGCACGACCCCATCGAGCAGCAGCGCCACGCCCTGACGTTCTGGGACCACGTCGTCGACGGCGCCGACTCGATCGCGTTCCGGCTGATGTACAACACGCTTCGCGCCACCTATGAACCCGCGCTACCCGCGCTGGCGACTTTGATGGCCGCTGAAGTCGGCAGGCCAGCGGCCTATCGCGAGTTGGCCGACGCGATCAAGGCCGGCGATCCGGACCGGGCCAGAACTGCCGCGCACGACCTGCTCGAGCCCGCGACCACGGGGCTGCTGACCGCGATCGAAAACCTGCGGGAGCCACGATGACCATCTCTCATGCACGAGGCGCTGGCCGCACCTCGATCGAGCGGCCCGCGCGAAAAGGGTTCGGGCTCTCCGATGCGGGCCGCGAGTTCTGGAAGCACCCGTCCCCGTGGATGATTGGCGCGATGTTCGTCGCCACACTGACCGGGCGCATCATCATCGGCGACTGGCAGCTCACCGATGCGCTGGTGCCGCTGGTGATGATCGCACTGTTTCCGTTCGTCGAATGGATGATCCACGTGTTCATCCTGCATTGGCGCCCAAAGCATCTCGGTCGGTTGACCATTGACCCGCTACTCGCCAGGGAACACCGGGCCCACCACACCGACCCGCGCAACATTGCGCTGATCTTCATCCCGACCAAGGCGCTGCTGTGGGTGCTGCCGCTGTCGGTTGCCATTGTGCTGCTGGCATTTCCGCGGCTCCCGATGGGCCTGACCTACCTGGTGTTCGGCACCGCGCTCGCGCTGTGCTACGAGTGGACTCATTACCTCATCCACAGCGACTACAAACCCAAAACTGGCGTTTACCGTGCCATTTGGCGTAACCATCGGCAGCATCACTACAAGAACGAGCACTACTGGTTCACAGTGACGAGCTCGGGTACCGCCGACCGTGTGCTTGGGACCTACCCGGATCAGGCGACCGTCGCCACGTCACCGACGGCGAAGAACCTGCATGCCGGCCATGCGTGAACCGGCTGCCCGAATCGACTATGCCTGAACGACGATCGGGTCGCCGATGTTCACGGTGTTGTAATACCAGGACGCATTATCGGGGCTCAGGTTGATGCAACCGTGGCTGACGTTCGCATTGCCCTGCGACGCGACCGACCAGGGGGCGGAATGGACGTAAACACCGCCCCAGGTAACGCGCACGGCATCGTAGACGGTGAGCCGGTACCCCTCGGGATCATTGAGCGGAATGCCGATGGTCCGCGAATCCATCACCACGCTTGACTGCTTCTCCAGCGCGGTGAACGATCCGATCGGTGTCGGGTGCTTGGGCTTGCCCATCGATGCGGGCATCGTGCGCACCACCTGGCCGTCGATGCTCACGGTAAAGGTATGCTCGCTGATGCTGGCGACCCCGAGCACGACAGAGCCTGTCTCGAACGTCGTCTTCGCGCCGCCAGCCGTCACCTTGATGCTCGAGTGAGCGGGCCAGAATCCCTTCGGATTCCATTGCACCACACGATCATTGAGCCAGGTGAATGAGCCAAGAGGGGTCGCCGGCGAGCTGATCCCGATCGATTTCTCGGCGACGGCACGGTTGGTGATCGTCTGTGCGAACGTCACCGTCACTGGGTACGCGACACCGACCTTCTGGCCGTCGGCCGGTTGGATGCTCGCAACGTCGGTCGGTGTGGTGACACCGGCCGAGCTGGTGGTGACGGTTCCCGCGGTGAGAAACGCTGCAATGCCCACCACGACAAGCAGATTACGAACGGCTACACGCACTGTTTTAATTCCTCCGGGATGGGCGGTCGGCACACGCCCACTCTAGTTGCTCACCACCGAATACCCGGTTAACCGCAAGCCAGCGTGCCACCGGGGCCGGTCAGGACGGCGGCGGGGGCGCCGGGGTGTCGGTCGCCGGCGCCGCGGCATCCGACGCCGGCGGCGCGAGCATCGGAGCGGGTTGCACGTCGCCGTGTAAGCGCTCCCTGATCCGGCTCAGGATTCCCGGGCGTTCGACCGGCGCAGGCGCGACGGGCGCGACGGGTGGAACGGCTTGCTGGTCGGTGGGTAGCGGCGCAGCGTCGGGCGGCGGGGTTGGCGCTGGCGCATCGGGCGGCGGTCCCGCATCGGGCGGTGCGTCGGAGACGGCCTCGGGCGCCTCGGGGATGTCGGCCGGCGTCTCGCTGTAGACCGGCGGCGGCGCAACCTCGGCCGGCGGGGCTTCGGGCGCAGGTGCCGGCAGCGACTCGACCGGTGGCGACCGCGACCGGCGGCGGAACGTGCGTGACCACGGCGGCCGCCGGGGTGGCTTTGGCGGCGGGCGCCGGCTCGGACGTGGCCACGTTCTTCTTGGGCGCCAGCTCGAGGCTGACCGCTACGGACGCCGACACGGTGAAGGTCAGCACCCCGGCGACCAGCAGGGCCAGCGGGCCGGTCTGGGCGAGCTGCCTGCGGCGGTGCCCGGCGGGCCTGGGCTGGTCGAGTCCGCTGCCATCATCGAAGAACGCGAAGTCGACGTTCTGCGCGGACACCAGTGCGGCGCCGCGGGCAAGGGCGAGCTGGGCTTCGGCGGGAGCGAACACCGGCACGCACAACGCGTCCTCGAGGATCGGCATCATCTCGTCGTCGCCGCCAGAACCGACCATGACCAGGGCCTCGGGTTGCCAGTCGGCGCGGGTGAACACCGCGCTCAGCCACCGAATCAAGTCCTCCTCGGTCACGATCGCGTGGTTGACCACGGTCTGCACGGCGCCGTCGCGGAGGTGCACGATCAGCACGATCACCGTCTCGGGCTCCAGCACGCACACCGCGGTGGTGCCGAACCCGATGACCTCGGCGATCCCCCGCGCCAACGCTTCGGTGGCGTCGGGCAGCCGCACCGCAACGACGTTGGCGTAACCGGAATCGGTCAGCGACTTCAACAGCAGCGAGGCCTCGGCGTCGGCGTCGTCGCTCCAGGTCACGCCGATGGAATGCAGACGGTGACCGTGGGTCGCGGCGATCGCCTCACTGCGCAACACCGCAGCGGCCGCCTTTTCGGAGGTCTGCAGGGCGGTCGAATGGCCCCGGGAGTGGACGTCGAATGCGTCGCGGTCCATGGTGGCGCCGTCGGCGTCCTGTCCCTCGACAAGGACGAGACCGACGGCCGACGGCGTTACCGATAAGCCGAGTACGGCGTCCACTCACATCCCTTCGGACGGCCACCTATCCGGGTGACACTACCTGCACTTGGCCATCTGGGCTCACCGGGCGCCGGGGACCGCATCAGGCAGCCAGGATCAAATGTGCTGTGCCAAACGAAACTCCTGCAAGCGCCCCAATAGTTGGTTTGCCATTCGGTACGTCGACGCTATCGGCCGCAACCCAACCTGCCGCATGGCAGGGTGACGCTCATGGCAGCAGTGGGACCGCCGGCGGCACCGTCCGCCGAACGCACACTGTTCGGCCATCCGGTCGGCCTGGCCAACCTCTTCGGAGTCGAGCTGTGGGAGCGATTCTCCTTCTACGGGATGCTCACGATCCTCGGGTACTACCTCTACTACTCGGTCACTGAGGGCGGCCTGGCGCTGCCGAAAGCCACCGCGACCGGCATCGTCGGCGCCTACGGCGGGCTGGTGTACCTCTCGACCGTTCTCGGCGGCTGGATCGCCGACCGGGTGCTCGGCATGGAGCGCACCGTTTTCCTTGGCGGCGTGGTGGTGATGTGCGGCCACATCGCGCTCGCGATCGTGCCCGGTCTGGCGGGTGTCGCCGTCGGCCTGGTGCTCGTCGCGCTCGGCTCCGGTGCGCTTGAAGGCCAACGCGTCGTCGCTGCTGGGCACCCTGTACGAGAAGGGAGACCCGCGCTGCGACGGTGGCTTCACCCTGTTTTATCTCGGCATCAATCTCGGCGCCTTCGTCGGCCCGCTGATCACCGGCCTGCTCCAGACCCGCGCCGGTTTCCACTACGGCTTCGGTGCGGCGGCGGTCGGCATGGCGGTGGGGCTGACGCAGTACGTGGTCTTCCGGCGCAACCTGGGCACGCACGGCCGCACGGTGCCGAACCCATTGCCGCGCAGTGCCATTGGCTGGGCCGTCGGCGTTGTCGTCGTCGCCGCGGCGGTGATCGCGGTGTCGTTCACCACCGGGCTGGTCAAGCTGGCCAACGTGTCGCAGGTGACCACCGGAGTCATCGTGGTTGCCTCGGCGGCCTATTTCGTGGTGATGCTGACCAGCGCGAAAGTCACCGCGGTCGAGCGGACCCGGGTGCGCGCCTTCATTCCGTTGTTCATCGCGAACGCGGTGTTCTGGTCGCTGTTTCAGCAGATCTTCACTGTGCTCGCGGTCTACTCCGACGATCGGATGAATTGGTCCGTCTTCGGCTGGACCGCGCCGTCGAGCTGGATCGGCTCGATCGAACCTGTCTGGATCATCGTGCTCTCACCGCTTTTCGCGATCATGTGGACGCGGCTGGGCAATCGCGCACCGACCACGCCGCGCAAGTTCGGTTTCGGCGTGATCGGGATGGGGCTCGCGTTCCTGCTGTTCCTGCCGATGTCGGGCACGACGGGCAAGGCGGTGCCGGCTCTGCTTGTCGCCGGCATCATGGCGGTGTTCGCCGTCTCCGAGCTGCTGCTGTCGCCGATCGGGCTGTCGGTCACCACAAAGCTTGCGCCGGAGGCGTTTCGGGCCCAGATGATGGCGTTGTACTTCTTCTCGGTCGGCGTTGGCACCTCGATGTCAGGCGTGTTGGCCCGCTACTACGATCCGGGGCACGAATTGGCCTACTTCGGGATCATCGGAGCCGTCGCGATTTTCGCCGGTGCGGCCGTGTTGGTGATCGCGCCGTCGATCAGCCGGCTGATGGAGGGCGTGCATTAGGTGGGCGCCTTTGCCGGCGTGGCCAAGTCGTGATCCGGTTGAAACCGAAATGGCGCACAACCAGGTTCAGCATGGAACCAGCGAGATCGGGTCGACGGAGGAGGCTGACCGATGTCGGTAGCGCCAACGATAGACGCCATAGACGTTGTTGATTTAACGGGGCCGGCCCACGACGGGCACGGGGTTGTGGCCGTGCAGCACTACGGGTTCGGACATTCGACTGCCGCCTGCTCGTGCGGGTGGACGGGCCGGCGCCGCTTCCTCAAGGCGTCAGCGGAGCAAGACGCGTGGGTGCACTCAATGCACGAGAAGTGCGCTATCTCGTTCCCCCTGGTGATTCCGGTCTTCGCGGCCTGATTTCCGCCGGCCAGAATCTCCCAGAATCTTTCAGTGGTGAGTGAGTTTTCATTCCCGGTGGTGCCGCGCTACGCGGAGGTCGACCAGCAGGGCGTGGTGTTCAACGGGCACTACCTCACCTGGTTCGACGAGGCGTGCACGGCGTTCCTCGACCACCTCGGCGTGTCGTATCTGGGCTTCATCGCCGGCGGCCACGACACCCAAGTCGTGCACAGCGAGATCGATTACCTGGCGTCAATCCGATGGCGCGATTCGGTCCGGGTGCTGGTGCAGTGCGACCGGATTGGGTCGACCAGCTTCACGCTGCGCTTCACCGTGCTGCGGCGCAGTGCCAATACCGATACCGATACCGATACCGATGAGCTTGCCGCGGTGCGCGGCCACAACGTCTACGTCGTGGTGTCGACCGGCGACTGGTCCAAGCGGCCGATTCCCGAGCCGCTGCGCGCGGCACTGACGGCGCGCGGCGCATGACTCATCGCCGCGCCGGTGTCTAATGGAGTCATGACCGGAGTCTTGTTCTTCGACGGGGCCTGCGGGATGTGCACCCGCGCGCATGATTTCCTGGTCAGCCACGACCGGACAGGCAAGCTCGAGACCGAGCCGTTGCAGGGCGCTGGGGTGGCCGAGCGCCTGGGGATCCCCCACGACCGGCTCTTGGAATCCATGCGGTGGCTGGATTCCTCCGGTGCGCTCTACACCGGCGCCGAGGCCTGGAACGCCGCGTGGTCGGTCGCCTTGGGCACCCGCCTGCCGCTGCTCATCTACCGCATCCCCGGCATCCGCTTCGTTCAGAACGCCGTCTACCGCTGGGTCGCCGACCATCGGTACCGCTTTCCGGGCAAAACGCCGTACTGCGAATCGCATCCCGTCGCCTGCTGAGGCCTGCGCCCCCGCCTCACCCGAGCTGGTCGCTGATCTCCGTCCAGACCGGATTGTCGTTGCGGTGGTCGGCTGCGACCCGGCACTCTCCGTAGAGCCGCATGGTGGCGACGTCGGTGACGTCTGTGTCATTGCCGCTGCCATAGAAGATCGCGGTGACGCCGTCCTTGGTCAGTTTCTGGCCGAAGTGCTCGTCCGTGGTCGCCGCCCGGGTCCAGCCGTTCGCGACCATGGCAGCCCCGATGTCGCGCAGATACTTGACCGAATTGCTTTGTGGTAAAGCGAAATTCATGTAGACGGCGACCTGATACGGTGGCTCGGTCGTGTTCTTGCACGAGACGAACGCGTAGCCGCCCGTCGCGCCGTGCAGCTGGGCCGTGCGCACGATCTGCTTGGCCGAATCCACCACCTGTGCGGCGGCCGCAGCGTCGGTCATGGGCTCGCCCTGCAGACGCACAGCGTCGGTGCCGGGATGGCCGAGAAACACGATGGCCGCCGCCGCCACGATGAGCGCCGTGACCAGTGCTGCCAGCAGCAGCACCACCACTGATCGCGGGCGAGTCACGCCGTCCCCGATCCCCCGGCGATCCCGCTGATCAACCGCTCGCACACGGCGTCCATCTCCTCGCGTGCCTGATCGCGATTGGTTGCCCGGGAGACGAACAGCGCCGCCTCGTCGAGCGCCCCGAGCAACACGTGCGCGGTCGGCCGCAACGGCTGCTCGGGTATCGCGCCCTCGGCGATCGCATGCGCGAGCATCCCCTCGATCACCCCCAGCCCGTACTTCACCCCGACGGCGCGCCACCGATCCCAGCCCAGCACCGCGGGTGCGTCGATGAGGACGATCCGCTGCACGTCGGGTGCCGAACAGCGATCGAGGAACAGCCGCGCCCCCAGCCGCATCGCCGCCAGCGGGTCCGCGGGTTGGTCCGCCATGATCTGCCGCGCGATGTCGGCGACCAGATCACGCTCGACCTCCTCGTAGACCGCCGCGAACAGTGCCGCCTTGTCGGCGAACTGGTGATACAGCGCCCCCCGGGTCACCCCGGCTGCGGCGACGATCGCCTGCGTGGAAACCTCGGCAAACCCCTTGTCGGCGAACAGCTTCCGCCCGGCACCGATCAACAATGCCCGCGTCGCGGCAGTGCGCTCGGCCTGTGTGCGCCGGGATCCGGACTCGGCGACCACACCGTCATTGACTTTCATACCGTCTGCACGTAACTTCCATACTAAGTGTTTGTAAGTCTCATCGAAAGGATAGCGAACATGCCGGAGATTGCGCTGCAACAGGCCACGATCGAGTACCGCGTGTTGGGGCCAGAGGATTCGCCGCATCCGCCGGTGCTGTTCGTGCACGGGATCCTCGTCGACAGCCGCCTGTGGGACCGCGTGGCCGAGGGCTTGGCGCGCCAGGGTTTCCGCTGCTACCTGCCGAATTGGCCGCTCGGCTCGCACACCATTCCGGTCAACGATTCCGGTGCCCTCTCGCCGCGCGGCGTTGCCGCAATGATCGGCGATTTCATCGGCGCGCTCGGACTTTCCGGCGTGACGCTCGTCGGCAGCGACACCGGCGGTGGGCTGAGTCAGCTGGTCGTCGACGCCTACCCCGACCTCGTCGGCCGCCTGGTGCTGACCAACTGCGATGCGTTCGACAAGTTCCCGCCGTTTCCGTTCACCGTCGTCTTCGCGCTGCTGCGCGGGCCGATCTCCATCAAGCTGTTGTTCGGGCAGATGCGAAGCAAGGCCATGCGGCATTCTCCGCTCGGGTTCGGCCTGCTGGTCCTTCATCCGGACCCGCAGCTCACCGCGTCCTGGCTGGAGCCGGCCCGCACGGACAGCCGCATCCGCGGCGATCTCGCCACGCTGCTTCGCAATGTGGCCAAGATGGATCTGACCGATGTCTCGACCCGGCTGGGCCGGTTCACCAAGCCGGTGACGATCGTCTGGGGTCAACGCGACCGCTGCTTTAAACCGGCTCTTGGCAGGCGGCTGGCCGCGTTGTTCCCGAACTGCACGTTGATCGAGGTCCCGGACGCGACAACGTTTGTGTCGCTGGACCACCCGGATGTGGTGATCGATGCCGTCGCCGCGGTCGGCGCCAGTCGACCTGCCTAGGTCTTCACCATGGTGAACTGGCAGACGTCGGTGTAGCCCTCGCGGAACAGGTCGGCGCAGCCGGTCAGGTACTTCATGTAGCGCTCGTAGACCTCTTCGGACTGGATCGCGATCGCCTCGTCCTTGCGGGATTCCAGCGCCGCTCCCCAGATATCCAGCGTCTTCGCGTAATGCAGCCGCAGCGACTGGACCCGGCTCACCTGGAAACCGGCCTTCGCCGCGTGCTGCTCGACCACCGCCACCTTTGGCAGCTCGCCGCCGGGGAAGATCTCGTCCATGATGAATTTCACGTAGCGCAGCAGCCGCATCGTCAACTTCAGCCCACGCCCGGTGAATTCTTCGTCACTGGGCTTCACGATCGAATGCAGCAACATCGTGCCGCCGTCGGCGGGCAGCGCCTGATAGGTCTTCTTGAAGAAATCGTCGTAGCGGTCGGCGCCGAAGTGCTCGAATGCGCCGATCGACACGATCCGGTCGACCGGCTCGTTGAACTGCTCCCAGCCCTCCAGCAGTACCCGCTTGGTGCGCGGGCTCGGCGACTCGGCGAACCTCTGCTCGACGAAATCGTGCTGGTTCTTGCTCAGCGTCAGCCCGATCACGTTGACGTCGTATTTCTCGATTGCCCGCATCATGGTCGCGCCCCAGCCGCAACCGACGTCGAGAAGCGTCATGCCGGGCTCCAGGCCCAGCTTGCCCAGCGACAGATCGATCTTGCCGATCTGCGCCTCTTCCAGGGTGATGTTCTCGGGCTCGAAGTACGCGCAACTGTATGTCTGGGTCGGGTCGAGGAAGAGCCGGTAGAAGTCGTCGGACAGGTCGTAGTGCGACTGCACCTTCTCGAAGTGCGGCTTCAAGTGCCGGGTGTCATGGCTGGTGTCTGGCAAGGTGCGACCTCTGGAAGTTGGTTGGGGTCCGGTCCGAGAGGCTCCGCGGTCCTGGAGAGCCGTCCCGTCGGTGGAAGTTTACGCACAGTTCCCGTGAACAGAGGGTACCGGTTCCTCCTCGGAGTGGATTGCTGAGCGCACGCTGACAGGATTGGCGCCGTGACCGCAGGATATTCAGGCAGGCCACAGATGCATGCGTTGCATCCCCGATGGCATCGTGATTGGGCTCACCATCGCACTGGGTCGATCGCGGCCCGGTCGGCCACAATCCGGCGGTGCGTGGTCTTTGCTGGCGGGACCGGCCTCGGTGACGGCCCCGGTCAACTATTTGACGGGCCGCACTATCCTGGACGTGCATGCTCACCACTCCGACGCAGGACGGAGACCGACCATGACCCACCCTGACGGCACAGAGTTCGGCGCCGACGCCCCCGAAGCCGACGTGGTCGAACAGCTCAGCGCGATCGATGTCACCGACGAGGACACCTGGCACGATGCGGCAAGCGTTTCCAGTGCACGGGACTGGCAGGCCAGCGAAGCCGATCTGATCGATCAGGCCATCACCGTTCCGCAGGACGATGCGGAGTTCGACCGCTGAAAACCGCGGTCGGCAAATTCATCCTGCGGTGCGCGGTCGGGTTGTGCACGGTGACGGCCGTCGCGGTGCTGCCGCCCCCGGCCCTGCCGCCCCCGGCCCCGGCGCGCGGCGACGATGCCAACCCGCTGTTCGCCTTGGTCGACGCGGCCACCCAGCGGCTGCAGACGGCAGAGCCGGTGGCCGCGACCAAATGGTCGACCGGCGGCTCGATCGAGGATCCTGCGCGGGTTGAACAGGTGCTGGCGGCGGTGAGCGCCCACGCAACCGCCAGGGGCGCCGATGCCGGCTATGTCAGACAGCTCTTCAGCGATCAGATCGCCGCCACCGAGGCGATCGAATACACCCGATTCGCGCAATGGAAGCTCGATCCGAATTCCGCTCCCGGCGTCGCTCCCGACTTGGCAGCGTCGCGCGCCACCATCGACCGGTTGAACACCGAGATGGTCGATCAGGTGGTGCTGCACCTGCCGGATCTGCGCTCCCCCGACTGCACCGGCGCGCTCGATGAGGCCAAGACGGCGGTCGCGAGCGCACGGGCGCTGGATCCGCTGTATCAGCAGGCGCTGACGTTCTCGACGCGGTCGTACTGCGCCCACTGACCCGGTTCGGCCCACAAGTCGGCCCACAAGTTATCGGGTAAGCCCTTCCCGCCGTCACCGGACGGTAGTAAGCAGGACGCATGAATCTTCGCGAGGCTCGAGAAGTCATCGACACGCTGGAGGCGGACCCCGACGCGTCTCGGGTCTTCGGCCAGCCATTCGAAACCGCCGACGGCACCACGGTCATCCCGGCCGCCAAGCTGCGCGGCCGCGGCGCTCCGGGAGCCGACGACGCACCAATTCGGCTGAGCGCCAAACCGATCGGGATTTTCGTGATCAAGGACGGAAAGGCGGCGTTCGTGCCGTCCCCCGACGTCTCCCGAATCGCCATGATGGGCATTCTCGTCGGGCTGGTGTCGGCGGCGCTGGCCGGCGTGGCTATGGTTCGTCGGCCGCCGTGGCCTGATCTGCACGGCGATATCTCGCGGTGGCGCTGGCCCGCCACGCCGCGCCAAGCGCGACGAGGGTAAGCACCGCCAGCGCCGCCAGCCACGGCCACGCCCCGTGCTGATGGACCCAGCCGGCAATCGCACCCTGCACGCGGCCGGCGGCCGCGATCACCGGGTCTTCGGGATTGCCGTTGCCCGTGAACAGCCGGATCTCGTAGAGGCCGTAGTAGCCGATGTACAGGCCGACAACCACCAGCAGCCCGCCGCTGATCCGGTTGACGTACGGCACAATTCGGCGCATCCGGTCGACGGCCGCCGAACTGGCCAGCGCGGCCGCCACCGCGAGCACCCCGACGATGAGGGTGAAACCGCCGGCGTAGGCGACGTTGACGGCCACGCTGCCGAGGACCGAGCCGCGAAGCGCGGCGGCGGTGACCGCGAGGAACGGTCCGACCGTGCATGACAACGACGCGACCGCGTAGCTGATGCCGTAGCCGAACATCGAGCCAAGCCGCGCCGTCGGCGCCCACCGCGCGCCCCGAGCCACGCCGATCCGCACGGTGATCTCGCGCCCGGCGAGCAGCCAACCGCCGAGGGCACACAGAACGACGCCGATCAGCACGGTGACATACGGCAGGTAACGCTGCACCGTCGACGCCGCCGACACGGTGAGGATGCCGAATCCGCCGAACACGGCGAGGAATCCGGCCGCCATCGCCGCGGTGGCAGCCACCGCGCGGCCCATCGCGGCGCGTCGGCCGGCCCGTTGATCCACGTCGTCGCCCGCCACCACCAGGGCCAGATATGCGGGCAGCATCGCGAAGCCGCACGGGTTTAGCGCCGCCACCAGTCCGGCGGCGAAGGCCAAGCCCACCAGGTCTTGGTCCACCGGGCGCGGCGAGCTACGACAGCGCCGCAACCCGGTCGGACAGCTCCTGGGCGGGCATGGCCGAGGTCGGGTTGTTCACGAACGTCGATGAGCCGTCGGCACGGTAGAACACGTAGGCCGGCTGCCACGGGACGTTGTAGCGGGCCCAGATCGAGCCGTCGGCGTCGTTGAGGTTGGTGAAGTTGAGGTTGTACTTCGAGACGAAGCCCTGCATGGCCCCGACGTCGGAGTGCGCTGCGACGCCGACGAAGGTGACCTTCGGATTGGCCGCCGCCACCTGGGCCACACCGGGCGCCTCGGCGTTGCAGAACGGGCACCACGGCGTCCAGAACCACAGCACCGCCGGCTTGCCGGCCAGGCTCGCCCCGTTGAACGGCGCACCGGACAGCGTCGTCCCGGTGAACTGCAGCCGATCGTCGGCGGCGACCGCTGCCGGCGGACTGACCAGCGCGAACGCCAGCGCCGCCGCCACCGCGCCGAATACCACCGATCTGGTCAGTCGCGAAAATCGAGTGCTCATCCGCCATCTCCTTCGCTCAAGCCGCACCGCGTGGATGACCCGCGCATCACTCCTACACACGATGGCACGATCGTCGAGGTTCACCTCCCGAATGGGCCAGTTGCCGCTGGCCGCGACCTCAGTTCACCGGCGACCTCAGTTCTGCCGCGGCGTCAGTTCCGTCACGAACCGATCGATGAAGTCGTCGATGTTCGCCTGGTTGGCGGGCCGGATCACGAACTTGGTCAAACCCGCCGCCAGATACCCGTCGAGCTGACGGTGAAGGTGCGCCCAGTCGCCCGCGATGAGGTCGGCGGGATCGACGTCGGGCCTGCGCCGCTTGACCGCGGCAACCAATCCGCTCGTCAACCCGCCATCGCTGACCGCGAGGTTGATCCCGAAATGATCGGGCTCGATTTCGCGGCCCGCTTCGGCGGCGGCCCGCTGGATCTGCTCGCGACCGGCGAGAGCTTCCGCCGGGGTGAGGAAGCTGCCGAGCCACCCGTCGCCGAGTTGGCCGATGCGGCGAAATGCCGCAGGGGCGGATCCGCCGAGCCAGATGTCGAGCGGCTTGACCGGCCGCGGTTCGACACCGGCGGAGCTGACCGCGAAATAGTCGCCCGCGAACGCGACATCTTGTTGCTCCAGAACCGATCTCAGCAGCTGCAGCGATTCATCGAAGACCGCGGCCCGCTCCCCGTCGGGCACCACGAAGATTTCGCGTTCCGCGGGGATCGCCGACCGCAGCCCGAACACCGGCAGCACCCGTTTGGGGGCCAGCCCGGCCAGCGACGCCAGCTGCTTGGCCACCAGCACCGGATGACGGCCGGGAAGCACCGCGACGGACGTGCCGACCTTCAAGATTTGTCGTCCTGGCCAGCGCATAGGCCATCCCGACGAACGGATCGACGGCCTTCGAATACACCAACTCGGAGAACCACAGCGAATCGACACCCGTTTCCTCGAGATGGTCGACGATGCTCGCCAATTGCTCGGGGCCGGTATCTGCACCCAGCCCGATGCCGAACCGAATCTTCACGTCCACCTCCAGGCCCCGTCGCCGATGTTACGGAAACCGGTTCCGCAGGCCTTGTGCGCAGGTCCCCGACGGGCCAGAGTGAAAAAATGAACCAACCCTGGATCCGCGGATGCGTGGTCCAGCGCATCATGTTCCGCCACGGTCTGGTGCTCAACCTCGACGACAACGAGCTCGTCATCTCGGTGCCGTTCTACCTCACCCTGCCGGAGACCGCCCGAGACGACGAAGAGGTCGTGCTCATCGATCCGAAAGCCGCCGAGGCCGGGCATCGTGCCCTGTTCGACTTTGCCGGATCGACGTGCACCCATGCGAGTTGGGACGAGGACGGCAGCCTGCACGTGCGGTTCTCCGACGGCCATGAGATCCACGCGCACAGCGACGAGCGGCGCACGGCGTGGGAGCTCTACGGCAAGGATCACGGTTACGCCGCCTGCCTGGCGCATGGCGAGGTGCGGGTCGTCAGGCACGACCTGCCGGAGGACGAATCCGCTGAGCGCTAGCGGTACCGATATGGTCGACCGCAGCGGATGTGCCCGGCCGCACAAGGAGGCATAGCGATGCAAGGTTCCGCGACGGTGACCATGTCGGCGCCGGCCGACAAGATCTGGAATGTCATCGCCGACGTGCGCAACACCGGCCGCTTCTCGCCGGAGGTGTTCGAGTCGGAATGGCTCGACGGGGCCACCGGGCCCGCGCTGGGCGCGCTGTTCCGCGGACATGTGCGGCGCAACGAGATCGGCCCGGTGTACTGGACCACCTGCCGGGTCACCGCCTGCGAGCCGGGGCGCGAATTCGGCTTCGACGTGCTGGTCGGCGACAAGCCCGCGAACACCTGGCACTACCTGCTGACCCCGGTCGACGCCGGTACCGAGGTGACCGAGTCGTTCCGGATGCCCGACAACGCGTTCACGAAGCTGTTCGGGATGTGCGGCGGCCAGCTCCGCCAGCGCCGCAACATCCGTGACATGCGCACCACGCTCGAGCGCATCAAGATCGTGGTCGAGGCGCCCGAGGGTCCGTGATCCGCCGAGCGATTGAACTCACGCAGGGCTCCACTCGGGCACTTTCCCTGCGTCAGTGGCCCGACACCATCGCCGCCGAGATCGCCGACCTGACCGCCGACGAGGCCCGGGCGATCACCGACCGGATCTACTCATGGGTGCGGGACTTCCCCATGGAGGATGTGAAGCGCGCCTACGCGGGCCGGATCTGGCTCGCAATGGACCGCGCCTGATGGGCCGATTGGTGCTACAGCGAGTTGAACGGCTACCCGCTGCCCGCCCCCAAGCGCCGCGAGGTGGTCGCCGATCTCGCCAGCGCAGGCATGTCCAACCGCGCCATCGCTGAGGTGGTTGGCGCGGGTGAGACGACGGTGCGTCGTGACCTAGCAGGTGCGCCAAATGGCGCGCCTGATCTTGATCGCAAGGTGATGGGGCAGGACGGGAAGACGTACCAACGCAAGCCCGACGTGGTCGCCGACGTGGTCGCCGAACTGAAGCGGCAAATTGAAGACGCCGTGCGACAGCTCGATGGTCAGATCGTCGACCTATTCGAGATCGTGCTGGAAGCTAACAGCCCCGAGGCCCTCGCACAGGTCCAGGGTTTTCTTGACGAAACGATGCTGAAGGCGGGGTTTGGCACGATACCCATTCGAACCGAACGCCTGTCGTATGCGGTGCCCCCATCGGTCCAGATAACGCTCCTACACCCGCCGGAATAGTTACTGAATTTACGGTTCTTGACGTTCTTTACCGCGGTAAGGAAATTGCAAAACCCCAGGTCACAGAATTACTTTGTGTGATCTCCATCACACCATTTATCGTCAATTTCTATAACCGCAGGTCAGACATCCGCGCCTGTGAATGAATACATGTATCCGGAATGGGAAGGGCGAACTATGCTCAATTCCGGTCTATTGACCATCCGCGAGGTATCCGAGATCACCGGACTCGCAGTGCGAAGCCTCTATGGCTACCGCAACGACAATGCCGGCCCGCCGAGTTTCCGGTACGGCCGACAACTGTTGTACCCGTACGCCGA
Organism: uncultured Actinomycetota bacterium; assembly: GCA_963733605.1. Lineage (GTDB taxonomy): Bacteria > Actinomycetota > Actinomycetes > Mycobacteriales > Mycobacteriaceae > Mycobacterium. The sequence continues at coordinate 13,695 of CAVTDY010000042.1, read as the reverse complement.
TCTGCAGTTGTGGATGGCCGGTCGCAAGGCCGCCACATTGCGGGGTTCGGTATTTCCCGGTCGCCCCTATAAGCAACCGCCGACCCCCTCCCCGGTGTCTCTATCCACCGACACCCCTAAAGGCCGTCAGAATTGATCTGAGGGCCATTCCGACGTACTAGAAGATGACCTACGGGTCAAGGATTGAGAATGAATGGCAGAATCGAAGCGGCACCACGTCGCAAACCCGATTGTCCAACACGGGAAAGTTCCGGCGAAGAAATACGCGCCCATCACCAACGAACTCGTCAGGGACAAGAACATCACCGCCGAGGCCTACCGTGTGCTGTGCCTGATGTTGTCGCACGTCGATGGGTACGAGGAATCCAAGCAGGGCGTCGCGGACCGGTACGGGTGGAACAGCGCCAAGACGGGGAAGGCGTTCGCGAACCTGGTGGAGCAAAAGCTGCTGATCATTCAGCGACCAACGGTCAACGACCAGCGCGCCTACGAGAAGTACCACGTCCACCGCGCTGGCCAACGTTTCACCGATGACCAGATAGCGGCGTTCGGCGAAACCGTGGTGCTCGAACCGCAGAAAAGGTCACGGGCATCGCCTGATGTAGGTGATGGGGTTGACCTACAGGAGGTCAAGGGGCCTGACCTACATCAGGTCATCACAGAAGACCAAGCAGAACACCACTTAGAACACCAAAGAGAAGGTGGTTTCACCTGCCTTGGCCTCTTCTCCTACATCGGCCCATCGCGGTGCGAGAAGTATTCGGAGCCGGCCTCGGTAAAGATCAAGTCTGTGTTCGGCAAGTTCACATTCCTGTGCAGCACATGTAGCAAGCCGTATAAAAGCCGCATCGAAGAGAAGAAAGTAGCAGCAGCGACGTGAAGATTGACACCGCCAAGGGATCACCGATCTGGCTAACGCCACGCCACGGCAACGGGATCAACCTGATACAGGGGACATCCAAGATCATGCTGTCGCACCCCGAGGTACCGCTTCTTATCAAGGCTCTCACTGAAATGGCAGAGTCAGAAACTATCAGCTAGCAGAAAAGAACAAGAACGCATGGACGAGAACGAACAGATCCTCATTAACAGCGCCGGTAAAGCGCCCATAGTCCTACAGCCACACAGAGAAGATGAATCTGGAGTCTGCATCTATCAAGGCCGATCACGAATACTGCTCGACTCCAGTGAATTGCGCCGCCTGATCGCCGCCGTCGACAAGCCTCCCATTACGACATCGCCGGCCCGAGCGCGGATGCTGGCCTATCCCGGCGACGAATAACTATGCATCGCGTAAAGATGAGGCAGGTGATGTCTTTGCTCTGGCAAGTACCTGATTTACCGGCTCACCGCTAGCCCGACCCCCCGACCAGGCAACCTGGGACGCTACCCGTGATGGTTCAGACCGCCGCATTACCAGCAGTTATGGCCGTGTGCACCGTCCGTTGGGCATCGGAGCAAGGGCGTCGATTTACTGGACCGTAAATTTTTCGGTGGTTGCTGTCATTTTTGCTGCGCAGAGAGTAACTTCTTTGCCAGCTATTTCGATGTCGGGGGTCTGTTTTCGCACAGCAGGTAGCGCGCTACTCGCGTTCGCGGGCGTGGTCACCGACACGATCAAACAGAACACCCGCGCGCAGGCGGATGTCCTACCTACACAGGGCAGAAGGAGCCATCATGCGGGTAACTTGCGTGCAACCACCGTTGGCGCTCGTCTCGGCAGTCTGTATAGCCACAGCCGGAACCGTCGCCATCAGCGAGCACCCACCCACCATCCCCAGGATCGACTACGCGATCTCAGCCCCGATCCGCAACATTCCGGTTGATCTCACGGCCGGTTCCGCCGGCGACATTGCCGGAGCCCTTCTCATCACCGCGGCCACCGTCGCCACCCTGACCGCCACCGCCGCCCTCACCGTCGTCGCCTTCGACGCGCTAGTCGCCGGTACCGCCGCCACCGGCGTCGCCGCTGGGTTCCTCCTTGCCATCGACGTCGCCACCGAAATCGCCGCGGGCTTGGGCCCCACCGGTCTCGCCGTCTCGGCTGGTGGGGTCACCGAAGCCGGTGCCGTCCTCGGCACCATCGCCACCGTCCTCAGCGGCGCCGCCAGTATCGACATCAACGCCCTCGCCGGCCTCCTAAACAACACGCTTTTGGTGGGGTTGGTCTTCTCGGGCGGATTGGAGCGCAGTCTCCTCCCACTCGGTTTTGGGGCGGCCTCAGCCATTTCGGGTTTCTTTGGAGCTTTGCTTCAGTTGTTTGAAAGCTCCCCAGGCACCGGCCCCGGCGGTACGTGCTCCGACCCGCCCTGCGCAGCCGCCGTTAAGGCCACCGCGACGGTGAGCGCCACACAGAAGGTGACCACCGTTCCGAAAACCACCACGAAGACGATCACGCTGACAACGAACACCCCTCTGGTTACCACGGCAGTTACGCCCAAGGTCACCGCACCGATTACGCCCCAGGTCACCGCAGCAGTGACCCCGACAGTGACACCCACCGTGACCCTCGCAGTGATCCCGGCGGTCACCCCGGCGGTGACAACGACGGTTACGCCCGAGGTCACCCCGGCAGTGAAACCGACCCACACGCTGCAAAACGTCATCGGGGCGTCGGTCAAAACGCTCCACACCAACACGGGCACAACACAATTGGTCAGCACCGGACATCACGGCAAATAGCGCATACCCCGGCGGTGAATGACCACAAACCGAATGCGCTGTGGTTCAACGTGTTTGAGAGTGCAAAAACCCTTGTGCTGCAACGGGTACGGCCTTCGAAAATCCCCAAGCCCCGCGGAGCCAGCGACCGCACGCGTGCTTGTCCCTGTGGCCCAAGCCGCGCGTTATGCATTCTGGTCAGCGCCAAACCTGTTGTACCGTAAGCAATCTCGCGCGACTAAATCCGTTGCTTAACAACGGTTTTGCCGAAATCGAAAGAGTTAGAAAATTGGACGTTGAACCGCCCTACCCCCTGACGCTGCCAGCGCAAAGACACTGGGATCGCATCGCCAAGCGTTGGGCCAGCTCCGGCGGGAGCAAGACGCGGGCATGATGATATGTACAACGCCGGTAACTGAAGCCAAGGGCATTAGCTCAGCGGTCACGGGCCAGCAGGCACACCCCGCCGCCAGGCCGCCGCCGGCACTGTCACCCATCACAGCGATGCGGGCCGGATCCACGCCCAGTGTCGCGGCGCTGTCGGCGAGCCACCGCAGCGCTGCGTAACAGTCCTCGACCGGTGTGGGATGCGGATGCTCGGGGGCGATCCGGTAGTCCACCATCAGCATGGGCACGCCGGAGCTGGCGACGTAATCACGCGCACCGCCAGGTCGTAGACGCGGCCGAGGTGCTCGAGCCCGAAGATCATGCCGCCGCCGTGCAGGTACAGCACCGCGCTGCCGGGCGCCCCGGTCCCGTGGTACCAGCTGAGATTTAACGTCGCGCCGTCCCCCGTCGTCAGCGTGTGCCTCTCGAGTTCCACGCCTGCGACCGGCTCCCATGTACTTGCGACATAGTCGAACATCCGGTGACCGTTGATCCGCCGGGTCTCGACGTCGCCGATCGCCGGTGCCGGGGCTTCCCCGACCGCCTCCACCAACGGACCCAGTTCGGCCAGCACCTGCGCGTCGATACCGAGTGCCACGGTCCCTACAGTAGCCGTATTGCCTTGCCTGGCATCCGCATTCGGCGCACGGCCACTACCCGCCACCACCGCCAACCCTGCCGCGGTGCGGAAAACCGCTCCGCGCGGGCGCCGGGGCTGGTAGAACAGGTTCTAGTTTTCCAGCCGCGAGCCGAAGGGGTACTTCCGATGGGGTCTTCTACGAGTAAATGGTCACGCGAGGAGATCGAGGAGACGTTCGCCCATCACCAGCAGGTGGTGGAGCAGATCGGGAAGTCGTGGGACTGGGCAAGCTATGCCGACCTGTTCGCCGAGGACGCGACCTACGTCGAGCACCTCTACGGCAAGATGGCGGGCCGCGACCAGATCCGCGAGTGGATCTCCAAGACGATGAACACCTTCCCCGGCAGTGAGATGCCGTTCTACCCGGTCACCTGGTACTCGATCGACGTCGACAAGGGCTGGGTGTTCAGCGAGATCATGAACCGCATGAAGGATCCCGGCGACGGCAGCATCCACGAACGGCCCTGCATCACCATTCTGCGGTACGGGGGCGGCGGCCTGTGGAGCAACGAAGAGGACGCGTACAACCCGATGAACTTCATGCCGATGGTCAACGAGTACATCCAGACCTGCCACAAGCTGGGCACGCTCTCGGACGACGCGCGGGTGTTCGCCAAGAACATGAATTGGGAACTGGCCTAGCGGAATACGAAGTCGTTCGGATCGGGCTCGCGGGTCCAGCGCCAGTAGTCGACGAGCCGCCACGGGCTCAGCACGTACACCTCGCCGAAGCTGTTCTTGTAGAACGAGTGCTTGACCGACGGTTGTGACCAGACCAGCTTGCGCATCTCGGCCTGGCTGCGGTCGTGCCAGTCCGCGGCTTTGTCCTCGGCGGGTTCCATCGACTTGTGCCCGCCCGCGATGAGCAGCTCCAAACACTCGGTGATGTAACGCATCTGGCATTCAGAATGGAAGATCAGACTGCCGCCATGTGCGAGGTTGGTGCCCGGACCATACATGCAGAAGAAGTTGGGGTAACCGGGAATGGTGATGCCGAGGTAGGCCGTCGGGCGCTCACCCCAACGCTCGCTGAGGATTTCGCCGTCCCGCCCGGTGATCTTCATCGGCCACAGGATCTTGTTGGCCTTGAATCCGGTGGCGTACACGATGACGTCGGCCGGATAGCGTCGGCCGTCCTCGGTGACGACGGCGCCGGCCTCGATGTGGTCGATGCCCGTCCTGACCAGCTCGACGTTCTCCCGGGTCAGCGTGCGCAGCCAGCTGCCGTTGTCCTGCAGGGTGCGCTTGCCGGTCGCCGGATAGTCGGGCACCACCTTGGCCAGCAGTTCAGCATCGTCGCCGACCTGGCTGCTGATCCACTCGGTGAACATGATGCGGGTGATCTCGTTGATCTCGCTGACCGCTTTCTGCTGGTCGGGATAGTCCGCGTCGACGCGGGCGGCCTCAAGGCCCTTGTCGCAGCCGGGCCAGAACAGCAGGAACCGGTACCACCGGCCGTAGAACGGCAGATGCCGAAGCGCCCACTGCACGCCGGGGCCGACTTCGGCGTGGTAGTTCGGGTTGGGGAACATCCACTGCGCGGTGCGCTGGAACACGGTCAGCTGGTCCACGTCGGCGGCAATGGCGGGCGCGATCTGGAATCCACTGGCGCCGGCGCCGATCATGGCGACCCGCTTGCCGGCCAGCTCGACGGTGTGATCCCACTCGGTGGAGTGAAACGCCGGCCCGGCGAAATCCCGCTGGCCGTCGATCTCGGGAAGGTGCGGCCGGTTGAGCTGCCCCACGGCGCTGATCACCGCCCGCGCCGACAGTGTCGTGGTCGCTCCGGTGCGGTCACGCACCCGCACGGACCAGATCGCGGTGTCGTCATCCCACGACGCCTCGATGACCTCGGTTTCCCACTGCACGTGCCTGCCGATGTCGTGGCGGTCCATCACGGCCTGGAAGTAGGCCTGCAGTTCGGGCTGCTCGGCGAAGAAGTGGGTCCACTGATCGGTCGGCTCGAAGCTGTAGCAGTAGAAGTGATTGCCGACGTCGACGCGGGCACCGGGATACGTGTTCTGCCACCAGGTTCCGCCGACGCCGGCGTTCTTCTCGACGATCGTGAACCCGATGCCGGCCTCTTTGAGCCGAATGCCCGCCAGCAGACCGGATTCCCCGCAGCCGATGACCACCACCGGAAAATCATCGGCCCTGCTGTCCCCTACCGCGGGGCTGCCCCTCACCGCCCGACTGTCGTTGCCGTCGAGTTCCATCTCTTCGAGCAACATCGGCACGTATTCGGGCGGAACCGGTTCGCAGACCAGCCACTGCATCATCTCCTGCAGCAGTTCCGGGCCGATCGGGTCGGGCTCCGGGCAGCCGCGGTCGCGGTAGCCGGCGATCACCTCCAGTGCGATCTTGCGCACTGCCGCCTTGTCCTCCTCGGACATGTAGCCCTGCACCTCGTTGAGGAACAGCCCGGCGGGCCGCAGCCCGCCGCGAATCAGGCTGGGGTCGCCCGACATGTGGACCAGCGACAACATCAACGTCGGGATGCTGACATCGGCCAACGCCGCCGCGATCTGTTCGTCGGACGTCGTAAACGGTTGCCCTGCATGTGGGTTACGCACCAGTCGGTGCTATCACGTTTCGTCGGCCGGCAGAGCCAAACTCGCACTGATCGCCGCCAGATTGCCCGAGTTTGCGTCTGCCCGGCCCGGGGTCGCCTAGGCTCGCCCAGGTGGGCATCGCGACTCGGGTCAACGGAGCGGCTCCGCCCGAAATCCCGCTGACCAACATCGACCTCGGCTCGTGGGACTTCTGGGGTCTCGACGACGACGTCCGCGACGGGACGTTCGCCACGCTGCGCCGCGACGCGCCGATCTCGTTCCACGATTCGTTCATCGGCGACGGCGTCACGACGGTGGCCGGCCACTGGGCCCTCACCCGCTACGACGACGTGTTCCACGCCAGCCGCCACCCCGAGATCTTCAGTTCGGCAGGCGGCATCACCATCGGCGACCAGAATCCCGAGCTCTCCGAGTACTTCGGCTCGATGATCGCGATGGATGACCCGCGGCACAGCCGGCTGCGCAACATCGTCCGTAGCGCATTCACCCCGCGGGTGCTGGAGATGATCGAGGATTCGGTGCGCGACCGGGCCCGGCGGCTGGTCGCGGCGATGGTCGAGAACCATCCCGACGGCACCGGCGAGCTCGTCGCCGACCTGGCCGGCCCCCTCCCGCTGCAGATCATCTGCGACATGATGGGCATCCCCGAAACCGACCATCAGCGGGTCTTCCACTGGACGAACGTCATTCTGGGTTTCGGCGATCCCGACATCGCCACGGAGTTCGACGAGTTTGTCGGGGTCTCGATGGACATCGGCGGCTACGCCACCGCGCTGGCCGAGGACCGCAGGAGCACGCCCGGCGACGACCTGACCACCAGCCTGGTCCAGGCCGAACTCGACGGCGAGCGGCTGACCTCCGCTGAGGTCGCGTCGTTCTTCATCCTGCTGGTCGTGGCGGGCAACGAGACCACGCGCAACGCGATCAGCCAGGGTGTGCTGGCGTTGAGCCGCTACCCTGACCAGCGCAACGACTGGTGGGACCACTACGACGAGGTGGCGCCGACGGCGGTCGAGGAGATCGTGCGGTGGGCCTCACCGGTGGTCTACATGCGCCGCACCGCCACCACCGACATCGAATTGAGCGGCGTGACGATGGCCGCCGGCGACAAGGTCACGCTGTGGTACGGGTCGGCAAATCGTGACGAGTCGAAGTTCACCGACCCGTGGACGTTCGACGTGCACCGTCATCCCAACCCGCACGTGGGCTTTGGTGGTGGCGGTGCGCACTTCTGCCTCGGCGCCAACCTCGCCCGCCGCGAGATCACCGTCGCGTTCGAGGAACTGCACCGCCAGCTACCCGACATCACCGCGACGGAGGAGCCCGACCGGCTGCAGTCGGCGTTTATTCACGGCATCAAGCGGCTGCCGGTGTCGTGGACGCCGGTGCGCTAGGGCGCCGTCCTCCGCGACGTTCGGCTACGTGACGGTCAGCGTCCCGTGCATGGCCGGGTGATATTTGCAGTGGAACGCGTACTGGCCCGGTTCGGTCGGCGCGGTCAGCGTGCCCTGCTCGTTGCCGTCGACATCGACGCTGAACTTGCCCGCGGCGTCCGAGGTCACCGAGTGCTCGACGGAGTCGCTGTTCTTGAGGGCGATCTGTGCGCCGGGCGGCACCGTGACGGGCTGCCCGTAGTCCATGTTCGCGATCGTGATGGTCGCGGCGGCCGGTGTGCCGGTGGCCGCCGTGGTCGAACCGGCGCTCCCGGCACTCATCCCTGCCGTCCCGCCCTTGTATTGATCCGAAGTGCTGCTCGATCCGCCACACGCCGTGGCAAACGCCGCGACGAGACACCCGGCGACCAAGAACAAACCGAATCTCTTCATCCTTACCCCTCTCGATTGAACCCACGAGAGACACGGTTGCCGATCCGAATTGGTTCAAACACCGCCGATTTCGCGCCTACCGGGTCGCCCCAACTGCGACTACGGCAAATGCCGCTCATCGATGACGAACAAACACAGCGTCACGGCAAGTAATCCCGCAGGCAGCCAGATCGCGTGCACCCCCATGGCCAGGCTCGCGACCGCGCCGGCGAAGGCGCCCACCGCGAAGGCGGCGATCAGCGCGACATACACCCCGAAGGCCCGCCGCGATGCCGAATTCTTCTCCACGAACCCGTCGTATCCCGCCTCGACGCAGCGCATCAGGTTGCCGGTGGTGGCGACGGGCATGTACAGCAGGTCGCCGACGTTGCGGAACAGGCCGATCTGCATGGCCGCCAGCAAGCTGATCGGCACGGTGACGTAGCTGTACGGCACCGATGCGGGGACGAATCCGATGATCGCCAGGGCGATGGCTTGAACGGCCATGGTCCAGATCAGCGGGCGTGGCACGGCGCGGTCGAGGCGGCCGGACTTGATGTGTGACGCCAAACTCACCCCGACGATGAACGCGAGTATCGGCCATACATGGGCCAGCGCCGCCGAGAACCGGCGCTCCGCACTGTCGATGGCGAAGAAGATGACGTTCGCCGTCTGGACGTTGGCGAAGACCCCGCCGCGGGTCAAGAAGGTGTGCGCGTCCAGGAATCCGTTGGCCAGGGTCAGCAGCAGGGCGAACCAGAGGCTTCTGGTTCGCTCGGTGTCATGCGGATCGGTCGTCGGGTCACCCACCGGGCCAACCTAGCGCGCTAGCGCACGCCGAGCGCACCGTGCCTAGCGCACGCCAAGCGCACTGAGCATGCCCGCGGCCGAGCGTGGCCAGGGGAACTGCTCGGCGCGTCGCCGTGCGTCGTTGCGTCGCAGGCGTTCCGGTCTGCTGATGATCGACGTGACCGCGCGGGCGATGGCGTTCGGGTCGTTGTCGGCGGTGGCGCCGCTGTCGGTGGTGAGGATCTCGGCCAGCGCCGACGTCCGGGACACCACGGCCGGGGTGCCGCACGCCAGCGCCTCCAGCGCCGCCAGCCCGAACGTCTCGTGCGGGCCGGGTGCCAGTGCGACGTCGGCGGTCGCCAGGATGGTGGCGACGGTGTCGCGGCAGCCGATGAAGCCGGTGAAGTCGACGGGCAGCCCGGTGGCCTGGCGTTCCAGCCGCGCCCGCAGCGGGCCCTCCCCGACGACCAGCAGCTTGGCGTCGACACCGGAATCACGCAGTGCGGCAACGGTATCGATGCTGCGATGGGCGTGTTTCTCCACCGAGAGCCGGCCGCAGTGCACCAGTAGGGTCTGTCCCGGGTCGACCCAGCGCGACCGGACCGTCGCGGACCGGCGGCGGGGATGAAACTGGTCGAGGTCGACGCCCAGCGGCACGGTCAGGACATTCGAGGCGTGGATCCGGTCGAACTCTTCGCGCGCAAACGCCGTCGTACACACGATGGCGTCGTAGCTGGCGGCGGTCCTGCGGTTGGCGGCGTCGGCGACCGAGCGGGCCAGCTGAGCCGGAAGTACCTGTCCGACAAGGCGATCGAGACGTTCGTGGGAGATCATCACGGTGGCCACGTCGTGCCGCCGGCCCCACCCGCCCAGCGATCGCAGGGTCAGCCGGTCCGACACCTCCAGCGCGTCGGGTGCGAGCTGCCCGAGCAGCGAGGTGACCGGCCGCGGCAGCACCGCCCGGTAGCCGCCGGTGAACGGGATCAGCCTGGCGGGCAAAGAAATACGGACGACGCCGGAGGGCAGCTCATGCCATTCGGTAGATGGCCCCGGCACCACCAGGTAGACCTCGTGGCCGGCGGCGCAGTATTCCGCGCCGAGGCGATCCACCGCGGTACGAAGGCCCCCGGAACGCGGGCCGTAGAAGTTCGCCACCTGCACAACCCGCATGAGGTGCATCAGAACTGGCACGCGTGTTCGGTCAACAACGCGACACCGACCAGTAGAAGAACAGACTGTGAATTGCCAAAAGCGACCGTGTCGATATCGCGACACGCTGGGCATTTCCCCCCGAACGCGCGACGTCAGCCGACGTATTTGGTGAGCCAGTCGCCCACCTGGCCCCAGGCGTCGTTGGCCGCGGCGGCGTTGTACCGGTCGCCGGTGTCATTGAAGAACGCGTGGTTCGCGTTGGGCTCGACCACGAGGTTGTTGACCATTCCCGCCTTGTCCAGCGCGGCCTTCACGATCGGCTCGGTGGACGTCACCCGCTGGTCCAGCGCACCGTAGAAGGCCAACACCGCAGCGTTTTTCGAGCCGGAGAAGTCGGGGTTCTCCGGGGCGGGCCCGTAGAACGGGATGGCGGCGGCCAATTGTGGTTCGCCGGCGGCGAGCAACTGCCAGACCAGGCCACCGCCCATGCAGAAGCCGACCACCGCGATCTTCTTGCCGGGAACCCGCCGCGCCAGCTCGTCGACGCCGGACTTCAGGTTGGCGGTGAACACGTCGGGGGGAATCTTGCCCAGCTCGGCGGTGGCCTGCGCGGGGTCGGTGAACGTCCCCGTGCCGCCCTGTGCGGAGAGCAGGTCGATCGCCAGCGCCGAGTAGCCGATGCCGGCGAACCGGCCCGCAACGGAGCGCACCCAGTCGGTGAGGCCCTTGTTCTCGTGGATCACCAGCACCGCGCCGCGCGCGTTGGGCGCCTCGGCCCACGCCGCCTGCAGCTCGCCCTGCGGGCCGGCCCAGGTGATCGGTGCGGTGCTCAGCGCGGTGTCCATCCCCGGCGGCTTGGCGCTGGCCGGGGCGGCGGCGGGCGAGGTCACCGGCCCCGACGAGGTCACCGGCGCGCTCGCGGTCGGGGTCGCGGTCGGATTGCTGTTTTGGCTGCACGCGGCGATCAGGGCGCTGGCCGCGGCGGTGCCGACCCCGAGCAGGGCCAGCCGGCGCAGGGCCTCGCGTCGGGACAACAGGCCGTCGACGTGATCGGTGGCGATTTCTTCGGCGATATAGCGCTGTAAGGGTGTCACGTACGACGAGTATGCCCTTGTGGACTGGACGCCGGATGGGGATGCGCTGAGGGGACGCGTCGCGCTGGTGGCCGGTGCCACCCGCGGGGCGGGCGGGGCATCGCCGCGGCACTGGGCGAGGCGGGCGCGACGGTGATCTGTACCGGTCGCAGCAGTGTCTGCGGCAACGCGCAGTCCGACTACGACCGCCGGGAGACCATCGAGGAGACCGCCGAACTGGTCAGCGCGCTCGGCGGCGTCGGCATCCCGATCCAGGTGGATCACCTCGACATCGCCCAGGTGCGGGCGCTTGCCGACCGCGTCCGCGAGCAGCACGGTGCGATCGACATCCTCGTCAACGACCTGTGGGGGGCCGAGCTGCTCAAGGGAGAGCCGCCGTCGTGGAACCGGCCGATCTGGGAACACGACCTCGACGACGGTCTGCGCATCCTGCGCCTCGGCGTCGACTCGCACCTGATCACCGCCCACAGTCTGCTGCCGCTGCTGGTAACGCGGCCCGGCGGTCTGCACGTCGAAGTGACGGACGGAACAAAGGAATTCAACGATCACAACTGCCGGATCTCGGTGTTCTACGACCTGTCCAAGGTGGCGGTCAATCGGCTCGGCTACGGCCTCGGCCACGAACTCGAGCAGTTCGGCGCGACCGCTATCACGGTGACGCCGGGCTGGTTGCGCTCGGAGATGATGCTGGACAACTGGTGCGTCACCGAGGAGAACTGGCACAAGGCGCTCAACCCGAACCGGCCCGACGGTCCGATCGCTCCCCCGGGATTCGTCGGGTCCGAGTCGCCGCGATACGTCGGCCGCGGCATCGTCGCGATCGCCGCCGACGAGGAGCGCTCGCGCTGGAACCAGTGCTCGGTCACGTCCGCCGAACTGGCCCGCGAGTACGGCTTCACCGACATCGACGGCCGCCAGCCGGACGGTTGGACGTAACCATCACCGCAGCTCAACCCGAACAATAGACATTCTCGAAATCTGTTCACCGATATCGTTGACACCCGGATGCCCGCGCGGTTCTATGAGTTGGTGGGCTACCACGCGATCGGCCTCGACGGCACCGCCGGCCCGCCCGCGCTGACCTTTCCGGAACGGAGTTCGCAAGTGTCGGTTGAGGATACGGTCCACGGCATGTGGAAGGCGCTGTCGGCGCGGGACTGGGACGCGGTGAAGTCCTACCTGTCCGACGACTGCATTTATCTCGACGTCCCCGTCAGTCCCGCGGCGGCGGCAAGGGCCCGGAAGCATCGTCAAGCGGCTCAAGATCGGCCTCGAGCCGCTGGAATCCTATGAGAACTTCACCGGCCTGATGCTCGACAATGGTGCCGACGTCATGTACGAGCACCACGAGGAATGGCACTGGGCCACAGGGGAATCCGCGGTGCTGAAGTTCGTCTCCGTGCACCGCGTGGAGAACGGCAAGATCCCTGTGGAAGGACTATTGGGACATGGGCGCGTTGGCCAACCACGCCCCGGCGACCTGGATGCAAGACTTCGCCAACGCCGACATGTCCTGGCTCTTCGACGCCACCGGCCTGGTCTGAGGAGGCCCGATGTACGACCTGAAAATCACCGGCGGGACCGTCGTGGACGGCACCGGTGCCGACCGGTTCCGCGCCGACATCGGCTCAAGGACGGCCGGATCGTCGAAGTGCGCAGGCGCAGCGGTGACGACGCGGGGCTGGAGGGCCCGGAAACCAAGCCGCCGAGACGCTGGACGCCACCGGTCGCATCGTGGCACCGGGGTTCGTCGACATCCACACCCACTACGACGGGCAGGTCAGCTGGGATCCGCTGCTCGAACCGTCGAGCCTGGCACGGCGTCACCACGGTGGTCGGCGGGGAACTGCGGGGTGGGATTCGCCCCGGTCACTCCCGGTCGCGAGCAGTGGCTGATCGAACTGATGGAAGGCGTCGAAGACGTTCCGGCTCGGCCCTGGCCGAGGGCATCCACCTGGCAGTGGGAGAGCTTCCCCGAATACCTCGACGCGATCGAGAAGCGCCCGCTGGCCGTCGACTTCGGTACCCAGATCGCGCACGGCGCGGTCCGCGGCTACGCGATGGGTGACCGCGGCGCCCGCAACGGGGAGGCAACGACGGCGGCATCGCGGTGATGGCCCGGATCGTGCAGGAGGCCGTCGAGGCCGGGGCGCTCGGCTTCTCGACGTCACGCACCGAGGGGCATCGCGCCGTTGACGGCGAGGCGGTGCCGGGAACGTATGCCGTCGAGCGGGAACTGTTCGGTCTCGGGCGGGCGATGGCCGCCGGCGGCCGGGCGGTCTTCGAGGTGGCCCCGCAGGGCGTGGCCGGTGAGAGTCCCGCGGCGGCGTCGATGGCCGACTCGACTGGATGACCAAGCTGGCGGCCGACATCGAGCGGCCGGTGTCGTTCGCCATGATCCAGTCGTCGGGCCTGCCCGACCTGTGGCGCGACCAGCTGGAGCGGGCCGGCAAGGCGCTGGAGAACGGCATCGAGGTCTACGCGCAGATCGCGGCGCGACCGTTCGGGATGTTGTTCGGCTTCCCCGGATATCACGCGTTCACCCACCGGCCCACCTTCCGCAGGCTCAAGGCCGAGACCGACCGCGACGAGTT
>CAVTDY010000041.1:0-257205 GCA_963733605.1 uncultured Actinomycetota bacterium | reverse complement strand
GGCGGCGAAGTAGTGACCGTTATCCAGGTCGGCCATCAGTGCGGGCTGAGTAGGTTCCCAACCCAGGGTCTTGCGGGTGATGAGGTTGGCGGCCGGGTAGTTCTTCGTGACGAGGCTCGCGAGGGCCCCGAAGTACCCCGGCACCATCAGTTCGTCCACGGGAACGCTGACGACGGGCAAGTCCAGACGGCTGCCGATGGCCTCGGCGATCTCGCGGAACGAAATGCCCTCGTCCTGGACCGCGTGCCAATACCTGCCAGCCGGACCCTCCTCCAGCGCCAAGCTCGAACAGCGAGGCGACATCGCGGATGTGCACGGCGCTCCACGGTTCGCGCCGTCTCCGGGGTATCCGGCGAAGCCGTTGTCCTTCGCGAGAGCGATCAGCTGCGGGAGGAAGCCGGCAGTATCGGTCGTGTCGTGCGCGATGAGCGGAAGCCGCACGATCGATGACCGCACTCCTCGCTCGGCAAGGCCGATTACGGTGATTTCCACGACATTGCGCGCCCGCAGGGTGCCCTTGTCCTCCTCCCTGCTGGGAAGGGCCGGGTCCTCCTCGGTGGCCGGCCGGCCCAGTCCCTGCCCGGGGCCGCCGATGCTGCCGGCGGCGACCAGCGGCTTTCCGGTTCCCGCGAGTGCCTCGCCGTAGGCGAGCATGATCTGGAGCTCGGCGGCGGCCACGGCGTCCATCCCGCCGGACGGAAGCAGGTCCTGCCTGTGGGCTACGTGGATGACACCGTCGGAGTCCGCGGCCGCCTCCTTGAGCCCGTCGAGATCCTCGAGGCTGCCGCGACGCACCGTCGCGCCCAGCGCCGACAGGGCCGCCGCGGATTCGTCGGACCGGGCCAGGCCGGTGACGTCGTGCCCGGCGGCGATCAGTTCGGGGATTATGTGCGAGCCGGCGTGGCCGGTCCCGCCGGTAACGAAAACGCGCATGGTGCTCTCCTTTGATAGGGGGTGATGGTATAGTCGGTGGTGGGTAGCGATCAGCTGAGAATGTTGACGCCGAGAAAGAACTTGGTGTTCTTGACGGAGTGGGCGACGAGGCCCAGATGCAGCACGGTGGCGTGCTCCAGGGCCCGCGCCATCGCCAGCGGCCCGGTGTCCAGCGGGCGCATTCCCAGGCTCTCGACGAACGCGACACACCCACCTTGGCCTCGGCGTCGTCGCCGGCGATGAACACGTCCAATGGGCAACCCTGGCTGAGCCGGCCGCCACGACATCGGAGGGCAGGGTGTTGAACGCCTTGACGACATGCGCGCCCGCGGGGGCGTCCTTGGCGATTTCCTGCGCTCCGAACGTGCCCTGCAGGGTGAGAAAGCCGGAAAGATCGGGGTGATGGGGTTGGTGATGTCGACGATGGCCTTGCCGCCCAGGGCATTCCCGTAATCGCGGATCACCGCCGCCGCGCTGGCGTACGGCACGGCGAGGATGACCATGTCCCCGGCCGGGGCGGCACCCGTCGTCCCAACCGTGGCACCCCCGAGCGCGGCCGCCAACTCCTCGGCCTTGACCGCGTTACGGCCGATGATCTCGACTGCGTTGCCGCCGGCGAGCGCCCGGCCGGCCAGAGCGCCGGCCATGTTGCCGGTGCCGATGATGCTGATGCTGCTGCTCATGACGCATCCCGTCTAGACTCACAGGTGAGAAGGTTGACTCCTCCACCATAGAGGGTTTGGTAGAGTTGTCAACCAAACCAGGAGGCGTAGAGGCTGATGGAACCGAACTGGCTGAACGCTGGTGAAGCCCGCGCCTGGCGGGCTTTCGTCGACGCGCATCACAGACTCGAGGTCCACCTCATCCCGACGCCTGCAGGAATCGGGCCTGTCCGGTGCCGACTACGAGGTCCTGGCGTTGCTCTCGGCTCTGGACGGGGATCGCATGCCCGCCCGCGACCTGGGCAACGCACTGGGCTGGGAGAAAAGCCGTGTTCCCACCAGGTTCGGCGCATGCAGACCGACGGTCTGATCAGCCGTGAACCCAATCCCGACGACGCCCGCAGCACCATGGTCTGCTTGCTGCCGGCCGGCCGCGCTGCCGTCGAGAAGGCGGCGCCCGGGCACGTGGAGGACGTCCGCCGGAACTTCATCGACCTGATGACCCCCGCTGAACTCGACATGCTTGCCGCCCTCCACGACGAATACTGCACCACCTCACCAAGGACCACGACTCTTCCGCCGCAGACAAGCGCTCATAGCCAAGCGCTCCACAGATGACACTCGAGGTCGCTGACGTCGACGCTCAGAGTACGTTCGTCGAACTTGGTGCTTCTCATGAGACATCTTGTCCTGTAGTGACATTCGCGTCATGCCCCTTGTCGCCAGATCCGGCACGCGGCCCCGCCCCGGCCGACTAGTCCCGAGTCTCAGCGAACGTTGACTCCCTGTGCGTAAGGAGTTCCCATGGCTGCATGCCAAGCAGACCAGCAAGACGCCGCTGCATCTGGACGCCGGACGGCAGCGGGCGCCACCATATGGTCACCTCGGCGATCTTGCCGTCCGCGTCGAGCAGGATGTAGTCCATCCCGTCGACCACGGTGTCTTCGACCTGCAGCCGGAAGTACGCGGCGTGGTGCGTCTCGCCGCTGAGGACTTCCTTGTAGGTGAGGTCGGCCGCCACCGCGCCGACCCCCTGCATGGCCTCCAGGACTGCCTCGCGGCCGGTGAGTGGCTCATCGCCGAGCGGGCTGTACAGCACCACGTCCTCGGCGAGGATTCCGGAAAGAGCGTCTTTGTCCGCGCCGCCATGCATGTGGTCGACGAAGGCCTCCACGGTGTCGCGGTGCGGGGTGAACGTGGTCATGGTTACTCCTTGAGTCATTGTTACTCGTGGTGTGTGAGACCTGATCGATGCGCTAGCCCGATCGAAGTCGGTGCGCCAGGTCATAGAGGTGTGAAATGAACTCGCCGATCTGGATCAGCTGCCGTCAGTTCATCACTAGCGCCGTCGTGACTGGTCGTGGTGGACGACTGCGCTGAGGGCGCGGCATTGCGATGGCCCGAATAGGCAAACGCAGAGGGCTTTTCGGAACTCGAACGCCGGTACTTGCTGCTCTGGTGGCCGCGGTTCGGTGCGCGACGTCGTTGCCGGCGTCCGTGCGGTCGTCGCTTGCTCAGATCACTGTGGTGCCGCCGTCGACGACCAGTTCCATGCCGTTGACGTAGCTGGAGTCGTCGGAGGCGAGGAACAACGCGGCCGACGCGATCTCCTCGGGCGGCCCATCTCTCGGCGCGGGATCACGGACTCGAACTGCGCCTTCGCCTCCTCGTCCATCACCTCTTCCAACATCGGCGAGGCGACCTGGCCGGGGGTCAGCACGTTCACCCGGATCTTCCTGTCCCTCAACTCGGATACCCATACCCGTGCGTAGGCGGGCAGCACGGCCTTGCTTCCGGCGTACACGCTCCAATTGGGGTAGCCCCGCAGTGAGGCGTTCGACCCGGTCATGAAGATCGAGCCGCCGTCGTTGAACAGCGGCAGCGCCTTCTGGACGGTGAACAGCGTGCCGCGCGCGTTCAGCCAGAAGGCGTCGTGGAAGTCCTCTTCGGTGATCTCGCCGAGCTTGTTCTGTTTGCCTGCCCCGGCGCTTGCCCACAACACGTCGATCGCCCCCTTTTCACGCTTGACCGTGTCGAACAACCGGTCCAGATCGTCGAGGTCGGCCGAGTCGCCCTGCACGCCGGTCACGTTCCGGCCGATCTGTTCGACGGCTTCTTCCAGCGCGTCCTTCCGTCGGCCCGTGATGAAGACGTGAGCTCCTTCGTCAACGAACAACTTGGCGCCGGCCAGCGCCATGCCACTTGTCGCGCCGGTGATCACCGCGACCTTGCCATCGAGTTTTCCCACGATCACTCCATTCATTCGAAGAGTACCGGTGTTATGTACACCGATCTGAGTGCTTAACGTATCGGACAGCGAAGTGGAATGCAAGCTATGTACACCGATCCGTACCCAATGAGCTATTCTGGGCGTATGACGGAGTTAGAGAAGGGGCCGCGAGGCCTGCGCCGCGGCAGGGGCGCACGAGAGCGCATCCTCGGCGCTTCACAACAACTGTTCCGCGATCAAGGCATCAACAGCACCGGCCTGGACCAGCTCTGCGCGGTGGCCCAGGTGTCCAAGCGCACGTTTTACCAGCACTTCACCGGCAAGGATGAGCTGATCGCCGAACACCTACGCCGATTCGATCCCGACATCCTGCCCGAGGTGTTCGACCGCACCGACCTCACACCCCGCGAACGGCTCCTCGCCGCCTTCGACATTCACGCGCCGCTGTGCCCGTTCATCGCGGCGGCCGTCGAAATCCACGACCCGGGCCACCCTGCACGCGTACATGCCCGCGACTACAAGAAGGCTTTTGCCGCGCGGCTCACCGAAACCGCGCGCGAAGCCGGCGCCACCAACCCCGAACAGCTCGGCGAACAACTGGCGCTGCTCTTGGATGGCGCTTCGGCCCGCAACCGAGTCCTCGACACCGAAACCTTCGCCACCGCCGCCGCCATCGCAGTCGTCCTCATCGACAACGCCATCCCCGCGGCAGCGTTACCGCCCGGCGCAGGCGGAAACCTGTCAACCGGGACGGGGCCGCGTGCCGGATCCGGCGGCGAGCTCAGCCGAATTTGACGCCAAGGGAGAAGTTGAATTCCCCCACGCCATGGCGGCCCACGCCTACTGACAGCAGGCCGCGCGCCGCAACACCACGCGTCAGCGCTAAGCGCAGCGCAACGACGACGAACAAAAACGCAACTACGACGAAGCGGGCTCCACCAAACAACGACCGCATCCATCCGGGCCTCCACCTTCGGATGGCGTTTTGCAGCGAAGTTGAGCGAACTGTCACGACAAGCCGAAGTGTCGTCAAAGTAGGCAGGCGTGTCTTGTCCATTTTCGGTGCATCTCGACAGTTGCCCCTGGCGCAGGGCACGGCTTCTCTTCGTTATCTCCATCACCACTGCGTGAAGAGAGTTGGTGTGCGTCGAACCAGGTCGCTGATTCGACACCCGATCCGGCACGCCGCGCCCAGGTAGCGTCGTCGGTAGTCCACGCACAGAAATCGAGGGCTTCACGATGTCAGACTTGCAGTCCGTTCAGGTCGCCGACCACCCGCGATCGCGGCGTCGGTGGTTTCGCCTGATTCCCGTGCTCGCGATCATGCTGCTCCTGCTCGGGGTGCCGTGGTGGACGCTGCTGTCGGGCGGTACGCAGTGGCCGACTGCAGTGGTTGGCGCGGGTACGCTCATGTTCGCGTCCGCGTTCGTTGGGCTGCCGACGATGATGATGTGCGGGCACGGCAAGAGGCACCGGGACCGGGTAGCCGTTATCGGTGACGCTCTGTTGGGTGCGGTCTGGGTATTGTTCGTCGGGTCGGTGTTGGCCCAACTATTGCGGCTAGCGTTGTTCGTGACTGGTGTCGAGGATCCGACGCGATCGCGTGTCGTGGCCGGTGCGGTCGTAGTCGTTGTCGTTGCACTGCTCGTGTGGGGCTACGCCGAAGCGATGCGAGTTCCGCGCACCAAGCACGTCGATGTCACGATCTCACGGCTCGGCAGCGGCCTCGATGGCCTGCGCGTGGCGATGATCACCGACACCCATTTCGGACCGATTGACCGCACCCGGTGGTCCGCGGCGGTGGTAGATCGCATCAACGAGCTCGACGCCGATATCGTCTGCCATGTCGGCGATCTCGCCGACGGAACAGTGGACATGCGCGAGGAGCAGGTGATTCCGCTCGCAGCGGCGAGGGGCAAGTTCGCTCGCGCGTACGTCACTGGCAACCATGAATACTTCAGCGAGGCGCAGGGTTGGCTCGACTACATGGAAAGCATCGGGTGGGATGTGCTGCACAACCGGCACATCGTCGTCGAGCGCGGGGGTGACCAGCTCGTCGTCGCGGGCGTCGACGACGTGACCGCCCAGGCGTCCGGCGTCGATGGGCACGGCGCGAACTTCGACGCCGCCCTGGCGGGTGCCGATCCCGCGCTGCCGGTGCTGCTTCTCGCTCACCAGCCCAAGCAGGTCACGGGGGCGGTCAGCGCGGGTGTGGACCTGCAGATTTCCGGACACACCCACGGCGGGCAGATCTGGCCGTTCAACTTCCTCGTCAGACTCGATCAACCGGTGGTACACGGATTGAGCACGCATGGCCAGCGGACGCAGCTCTACACGAGTCGCGGCACCGGTTTCTGGGGCCCCCCGTTCCGGGTTTTCGCCCCCAGCGAAATTGCCGTCCTTACGCTGCGTCGGGGGTGAACTTGTGTCCGATACGGCCACGGCCGACGCCACCCTCAAGCCTGAATCATTTTGCAGATTAACGTAATAGGTGGCTCGTCCTGGCGCGTCCCGTCCAGGGCTGACGGCCTCGGAGCGTGGGCGTATACCTGGCACACTGAGCATCGCCGCTGGAGCGCCGGTGTGCGGCCTGCTGTACTACCGTCGACTGGGTGAACGCCGTCCTCGAAGCTGGCTACACCGTCGGTGACTACCTGTTGGAACGACTTGCTGAACTCGGGGTGACCGAGATCTTCGGGGTGCCCGGCGACTATCAGTTGGAATTCCTGGACCACGTTATCGCCCATCCGCGCATACGGTGGGTCGGCGGCGCGAATGAACTCAACGCCGGTTACGCCGCGGACGCCTATGGCCGGCTCCGGGGGATGGCGGCCCTGGTCACGACATTCGGCGTCGGCGAACTGTCGGCGGCCAACGCCATCGCCGGCAGCTATGCCGAGCATGTCCCGGTCGTGCACATCGTCGGTGCACCGTCGAAGGACGCCCAGGGCGCCCGTCTCATTGTGCACCATACTCTCGGCGACGGCGACTTCGAGCACTTCCTACGAATGAGCCGCGAAATCACCTGTGCGCAAGCAAATTTGGTCCCGGCTACGGCTACCAGGGAGATCGACCGTGTGCTCTCCGAAGTCCGCGAGCAGAAACGGCCGGGCTACCTTCTGATCGCCACCGATGTGGCGCGGTTCCCGGTCGAACCACCGACCTCACCGCTGCCCCGGTATACCGGCGGCACCTCGCCGCGGGCGTTGGCAATGTTCAGCGAGGCGGCGGCGCAGCTCATCGCAGACCACAGGCTGGTCGTCCTGGCCGATTTTCTCGTGCACCGGTTGCACTGTGTCGGGTCACTCAACGCGCTCCTGGCCGCCGATACCGTTCCGCACGCCACCCTGATGTGGGGCAAGAGCCTTGTCGACGAAAGCTCACCGAATTTCCTCGGTATCTACGCAGGGGCAGCCAGCGCGGACCCGGTGCGTCAGGCCATCGAGGACGCACCCGTGTTGGTGACCGCTGGTGTGATGTTCACCGATATGGTCAGCGGGTTTTTCAGCCAGCGCATCGATCCCGCGCGCACCATTGATATCGGGCCGATCAGAGCATGATCTCCGGCCGTGTCTATGCCCCGCTGGATATGGCTGCGGCGCTCGACGCCCTCACCGCGATTCTCACGGCACGGGGCGTGACGTCCGCTGCACTTGCCGCGCGCCCGGCCTCCGACTCGGCGCCCCTACCGGGCCGGGCAGCGCCGCTGACACAGGAGGCGCTGTGGGACAGGCTTTCTGAGGCGCTGACACCTAACAACGTGGTGCTCGCCGATCAGGGCACCTCGTTCTACGGGATGGCTGGGCACCGACTGGCGTCCGGGGTAACGTTCATCGGGCAGCCGTTGTGGGGCTCGATCGGTTACACACTGCCCGCCGCGCTGGGGGCCGGGTTGGCCGAGCGTGATCGGCGCATTGTGTTGCTGATCGGAGATGGTGCCGCGCAGCTGACGGCCCAGGAGCTGGGCAGTTTCGGCCGTGAGGGCTTGACACCGGTGGTGGTCGTGGTCAACAACGACGGTTACACCGTCGAACGCGCGATCCACGGTGAATCGGCCTACTACAACGACATCGTCGGCTGGCGATGGACCGAATTGCCCGGCGTGCTCGGCGTTTCCGATGCACTGGTCTTCCGGGTGGCAAGCTACGGAGAACTCGACGATGCGCTCGAGGCCGCCGCCGCCGCGCAGGACCGACTCGTGCTCATCGAGGCGGTAGTGCCCCAGATGGATATCCCGCCGCTGTTAACCGAATTGGCGCAATCGGCGTCCGCGGCCAACGCGGGCACGCCGTCGCGGATACGGTCATCCCGTTAGGGCGCAGGATGAGGACCGGCCGGTCGTCATGTGACAAGCGGCCGCGCCGACGGGGTGGGCGGGCTGTCGGGCGGCCATTCCGTTTTGCTACGAATGCATTGAGGGCACGTACGAGCGGCCGATAATCGCACCCTCGCTTGACTGAAGCCGAGCTACCGTCTGTCCCCAGGGCTCGGTATGTGCCTCGTGCAGCAGCGTGAAGCCCTTCTCCTTCAACTCGTCAGCACCGACTTGGACGGCGTCAGCGTCGGCGACCTCGAACTCGATGCTCGCTTGCGGCACTAGTCGATCAGCTGGCCATTCGAGAGTGCCGAAGCAGGCCTGTGCAGCTTGCGTCAGGGGCCAGACGCCGAAACTCTTGCTTCCGTCGATGTCTTCACTGTGCAGATAGTCATCTTTCGACCCCATCAGCGGGAGCCCAAGCGCATCCACGTACAACCTTCTGCTGACGCTCGGGTCAGGGGCGATCACTGCGATACTCGCGATGAACTGCACATCCATGACGTGACCTTCCGGCATTGTGTCGACTCGTCCGTCGATCGTCGCATCCTGCTCTGACAGCGACGCTAACGAGCGCGTGTGGCGCGAACTGGCTGGTCTCTATCGCAGCGTGGGCTTTGTCCACATAGGCCTGGAAGGTCCGAGGGCATCGTCCTCGCGCATCGACTGGAAGTTCGCCCTTGAAGTAGACGGCCTGGTGTGAAGTGCCCAGCGGTACGCCTTCGCGAGTCCACAGCTATACGCATGTCTGCAGGGACACCCTCGACGCACCAATGGTGTCCGCCGGCACATCGACGGCCGACCGATGTCATCGCCACCATGAGACTCAGACATACCGTCAACGATGAGGAAGGTGTTATTCCCGTGAGCAAAACCGTGTTGATTGCAGGTACCAGTTCCGGGCTGGGTGAGGCCGCCGTCTTCGAGTATGCGCAGCGCGGGTGGAACGTTGTGGCCGCCATGCGCAACGTGGCCGCCGCCAATCCGCGGTTCGCAGAACTGAAAAGCACCGTTGTCACGAGCATAGACGTGACCGACCGCGCGTCGATCGACGCCGCGCTGGCGCTGACCGGCGAGAAGTTCGGCCAGCTCGACGCCCTGCTGAATGTCGCCGGATACGGACAGGTGGGCGCGATAGAAGAGGTAACCCCCGCACAGTTGCGCGCCGAGTACGAGACGAACGTGGTCGGCGTGCTGAACGTTGTGCAGGCGGTCTTACCGCAATTCCGCGCACGCCGAGGCGGTCACATCCTCGTCGTCGGCTCCATGAGCGCGCACCTGAGCTTCCCGACCATGACCGTCTACGCTTCATCGAAGGCGGCCGTGCGCAGTCTCGTCGAAGGCCTCCAAATGGAATGCGAGCCACTTGGCGTCAAAATCACGCTCGTCGAGCCCGCCGGCTACATGACAAAATTTTTCGACAACGTCAAGAACGCTGAGCGCATCGACGCCTACGACGATACCTACGCCAGGATGCAGACCATCTTCGCCAACGCACATTTCGGCAATATCCCCAAGTCCATGGGCGCAGTCGCCGACATCACTGGAATCGACCAGCCGCCACAGCATTTCGCTATCAACACCGAAGGCCTGGCCTGGGTGCGCGATACCCAGGCCGCCCGACTCGCCGAATACGCCGAGTGGGAACATATCACCAAGGAAACCGACTGACTTTGCCACGGGTGCTTCGACGAGAAAGCTGCGCCTGACGCGGGTGCAGCATCGACGTCAGCGTAAGCGCTTATGTGTCGGCTGATCGCTTCCGGATCAACCTGAGCGCAGTGCTCGCCGCCGAGAAATAACGGGGGTCGGGGCGGAGCGCGTGTTCCCGAATGGCCGCCTCGCACAGCTTGATCGCGTGCTCGTCGCCGATGTCGACGGCTTCCGCGGCCAGCGCCGCAAAGCCCTGGTCGGTATCGGACTGGATCTCCTTGCGCGTCGTCGCCGACTGACGCCCACCGAATGCGGCGAAGATTCCGCGATTGACCGCGTCAATCGTGTGCAACGAAATCCCGTGTAGCTCCGCGGGCAGTTCGGCGAGGACGAGGCGCATCGCGGCCGGCGCGGTGATCGTGTGGATCAGAGGCACCGGAAACGACGGCATCGTGACGGTGAAGTGGCCGGCGTATTCGGCCGTCAGCTCGCTCAGCGCCTGGTCGACGCCACCGGCTGTCATGTGGGTGGGCTGGCCTATGTCGGCTGGCAGTGGACTGTACCCCGTTGCCCAGAAGGCGAGTCCGCGCGCGAGTTCGTCGATCTGCAGGCCGCTCGGTGTGTCGACCGCTCCCAGGCTCCGGACGGCGTGCGCCGTGCGGATGAGTCCGTGTGTCAGCGACCCGGCGCAGCCGGGAAGCAGTCGGGGCCACCAGCTTTGAAGGACTGCCCGCCAAGCCGTCTGGGCCAGTTCGCGCCGAAAGAGTTCGACCCAATCGCCGCCGCGCTTGCGATCTCCCAAGGCCGGCCGCCAATCCTCGCGAGACTCGGCGTCGATCGGCTGCGATGGTTCGGGCAGTGGGCCGTATTGGCGGTGGTGGATGTTGTCGTCCACCCAGCCGTCGACCACGTCGCAGTATCCCAGTCGGGCCAGTGCCTCTGCGGCCATCGGTCCGTGGTTGGCGAAGGTGTTGCCAAGGTAGAAGCCGGTCGTCTTCAGGCGGTCCAGTGCGCCGTTGACGGCGTCGGCGTATGTCATCGAACTCATGAGATTCCTTGGAATAGTAGCGGTGCGAGTTGACGCGCGGCTTCGGTGGACGCCGGCTGATCGCCGCTGTGCAGCACGGTCAGTTGGACGTGATCGGCTCCGGCGGCGCGGTGTTCGTGTGCTTTTGCGGCGACGTCGGCGGGACTGCCCCAGGTCACGAGTTCGTCGACAAGCTGATCACTGAGGGTGCCGATATCGGTTTCGGTGAAGCCGAGGCGGCGAGCGGAGTCGGCGTACCCGCGGACCGTCATCAAGAATCGCAGAGGGATTCGTGCGGTTTCACGCGCTGTCCTGGGATTCTCGTCAAGCACCGAGAATTGCCCGACCACGAGAACGCGATTAGGCCCGAGCCGTTCACGCGCCGTCGATGTGTATGCCGGCGTCACAAGTATCGGGACGGCGCCGGCGAGTCGGTCGCGAGCGAAGTCGAGTTTGCGTGGGCCGATCGCGGCCAGGATTCGGCGTTCTTGGGGTACTGGGTGTTCGGCAGCGTCGAGTTGATCGAGGTACTCGGACAGCGCGGCAAGGGCGCGCGGCCTTTGCGGAGCGCCCAGACCGACCAATAGCCGGCCCGGACTGGCGGCCTCCGCACGCTGGTATAGGGCGAGAACCGCCACCGCGTCGTAGACATCTGGGGGAATGATCGACGACGCAACGATGGCGCGCTCGGTTGTCCGGATCAGGTCGTCAAGTCGTTCGAGGCGGTCCAGCTGACCACCTGCCATCCACAGCGTTGTGAATCCGAGCTTTTCGATATCGGCGGCCGCGACCAGGTGAGCGTCGTCGGGTCCTCTTTCGATGGCGAAACCGAAAGGTCCCAAGTCCATGATGTCCACACACCCGAACGTAATCTCTCAACAAAGGTTAAGGTCAAGCGCTACGTCGAGATCGACGCAGAGTAAAGCCGCCGCACACGGTCGGGAACTGGATCAGCTGCACGTGCGCAGTTGTCGCGCGAACGGCACGGCACCAACCGCGCTCACACACGGCGCAGGATCCTAGAATTCCCGTCCTCGAATCCTTTCGGGAGCAGCAGGATTCGGTGACATGATATCGACGGCAAGCGACGTCGGCCGCTGGCCATTGATCGCATTCAAATCCATCGGGCACGCCGAGACAACCACCGCACAATCCATCGCCGCCGCGAACGTCACCGCATCCCCTGGCCGGCTCACCGCGGGCAACCAGCTCAGGTCACCCTCGGTGCCCACCGGGATGTTCATGAACACATTCACCGGCTGGGGGACGGTGTCGGCGGCCAACCCAATCTGCGCCAACGCGTTGTGCAGGTTGTCCGCGCAGGACGCGTGGCCCGGGGCGCCCAACATCCGGTAGCGCTGCGGGTCGCACGCGGCGATCAGCATGTCGTGGATACCCGGTGAGGTGTCTGCCACCAGGGTCAGGATCGGCCTACGACGGTTGGTCATGAACTGCTCACCGGTGCGCGGAAATAACCTGCTAGTCGACGTGCGGGTATGCGACGCCGACAGGTACTCGGCGGGATCCGTGCCAGCGAAGGCAAATAGATCACCGACCTGTCCTCCCTCGACGTCGACGATGCGCACGTGCTCGCCGTGCCGCACCCACACCGCCAGTCCCGCACCGGCGGGAACCACCATGTGGGTGGGCCTGCTTCTGAACTCCACGACACCCATTCAACTCGCCGTGACAACCGCCGCGCAGGCGCGGGCGCTACTGACCGTGTTCGACTCTGCGGCTCGGCGCTGGATCGTGTTGGCGCCCAGCACGCTTAGCTGGCCACAGTGCCATTCGGTCGATGATGCTGTCGCGCAAGACCAACGCGTGGAACGACACCACGCCGACGTGGGCGGTAAAGACTAAAAAGAGCGAGAGCGCCACGACGATATGGCACGAGCGCAACAGTTCGTACATCGCGATGTTAAATGGCGCGATGCCCGGAAGACGGATCGGTCCGTAGACGGTGATCGGCGAGCCAGCCGCCGACAGCATCGCCCATCCGATCAACGGTTGGGCCAGCAGCAACGCGTACATCAGGTATTCCGACCAGGTGGCAAAGCGGCGCTCAAGGCGGCTCATCGTCGCCAGGAACGGTGGTGGGCGGTGGGTGAGCCGATTGACGAGGCGGACAACGGCAAAGGCGAGGATCGCCAGGCCCAACGGCCGGTGGATGGCCAGCAGCACCGGGTAGTAGCTCAACGACGCGACCATCGTGACGCCCAAAAGAAGTTGGGCGATCACCATCGCTGCCATCGACCAATGCAGCAGCCGCGACAGCAGCGTGAACCGCGCGCCGACAGCGGCAGTGATGGCGATCTTGGGCATGACCGATCTCCTGTGTTCGTGTGTGGGGCGGGGCATCTGGGCTCTGCATCGTGTGCGCTCCGCACCGTGTGATCTGTGAGTCCGGCATTACCGCCATCGGCACCGACCCACCGCTAGATAGGAGAGCCCGTTACAACGCCGCGGTGAGGAACTGGTTGGGCCTCGGTGTGGGCTTGCTCCGCGTATCCCCGGCTGTGACTGCTCTGGAATCAGTTTGCTGTCCACACCGAATGAACGCCCAACTTCTTAGGCGACCTCACAGTTAGCTGTGCTCAGAGACCTCAGGATGCAGGGGAACACTGGGAAACAACCCGAATAGTGAGGAGCTCCATCGCACTAGTGGCAGAAAAAGGGGACGTGGGATCCACGTCCCGCCGCGTGCCCAATGTTTGCTGGCACGGTGATGTCAGCTGCCCACGGCGGCGTGGGCGCGATTGCCAGTGGCACGCAGCGCAGCGCCGGTCGGCGGGGCAGGTGGCAGACATTCTGCCATCCCGATGAGGAGAGGAGTCGGGCCCGATGAGTCGCGCAGTTTGGCTTCGTCGTTGTCGCGGGGGAATGGTCGTGCTGGCTTCCGGGGCGCTCATTTCGTTGTCAGCGCTCACGGGGGGGATCGCGCCGGCGCACGCCGCCCCTTGCCCCCCAATGATGTGTCCGCCGGCACCACCTCGGCCCGCACCACCGCCCCCGCCGCCACCGCCCCCGACCGGCTCCCCGGCCGGCACCACCACCCCCGCCGCCACCACCACCGGCTCCGCGGGTTGAACCACCACCACCGGCTCCGCGGGTGGTGCCCCAGGCTCCGGTTCACGAAGCAGCGCCTGCGCCGGTTGAGACCGCACCGCCGCCTCCGGTTCACGAAGGCAGCGCCTGCGCCGGTTGAGACCGCACCGCCGCCCCCGGTTCACGATGCAGCGCCCGCCGCGCCGAATTCGGAGGCCGCTCCGCCGGTCACCAGAAATGAGCCCGCGACGCCACCCGACACCGTTGCGGCGCCGCATCAGCCGGCGCTGAACGGGCCGAATGCCCCCGTACCCGGCACCGACTCCGCACCGGCGAACGTCAACCCGCCGAACCAGCCCGGCCCCAACGCGTCATCGCCTCGGCCGACCGGGCCGCAACCGAACCAAGCAGCGCCGAACGAGCCGGTGCCGAACCAGCCCGCACCGAACCAGCCGGCGCCGACCGTCTCCGGGCTATTTGGTCGTCAAACACCCGGGCTGCGAACGGGGTCGGCAGCGCAGAACGGGGCGGGCCCCAACGCGGCCGCGAACCAGAAGCAGCCGGCGGCCAGGTGGTGACGGTTCATCAGGCCACGACGATGAAAGCGCCGCAGCAAGACGTCGCGACCGCCGAGGCGTCGGTTCCCGTCGAACACAAGCCGGAACCCGCAGCGGCGACAGACGTCGCTAATTTGCGTGACAAAGTCCAGTCATCGCCCACCGACGCCAACGGGTCGAACCGTGACGGTCGGGATCGTGGTGCGGGAGACCCCAACCGCCCCGATTCCGACCAACACCAGTGGGATCACCAGGTGCGGCAGTGGGATCGCAACTGGGTGCGCTACGACGAGGATTACCGGCCCATCATCTGCAACCCGTACCAGGACCAGCTGCAGATCGTGTACGACTACGACGGAGCCCCGGAGATCGTGGTGATACCGCCACTGGGCAGTGCGCTATTGGACGCCGCCGAATACGGCGCCTACAACTTCACGGCGCTGGTGCTGGACGCTGCGGGGGAGGCCGTCGACGCCGCAGTGGGAAGCTTCTTCGGTGGCGGTTATGACCCGGGAGACGGTCTGCCGCCGCCAGCGCCGTATCCGCTGACGACCTACGACGACGTCCCGGTCGCCGTCGACTATCCCGACGCAGAGCTATGACCCATTCGTGGCGAACCAGGTCGTCGACGCCGGACCGGACCCGCAATACGGTGAGGACAAGGCGCTGCTCGACGGTGTGACGCCGGTGTGGGGCGATTGGACGCAAACACCCGACGGACAACGCGAATTCGACGTGCACAAAACCCAGCAGTTCCCCGGCCTGGATGCTCCTGCGCCAGGACCGCTGCCGGGCAACTACCAGCTGCACCTGGCGAGCAAGCCGTCGCCGGGCACGCCCACCAAGGACCTCTACATCGTCGCGGCGTCGGCGGTGGCGGCGACGCTAGGGCTGGGCTGGGCGGTGGCGCTGGCCATTTCGCGGCGACGGCGTCGGCGGGCCTGGTATTACCCGTTGCCGCGCTGACGTGGCCGCCGCCGACGTCAGGTGCGGGGGCTTGCGCACAGGTTCGACGTCGCTGTGGCGGCCGCCCGGCGGCGCCCTATGGTCGAGCGGTGAGCGATCACCTATGACGAGACGCTGCGCGAACAATTTCGGGCGCGCTTGGCGGGTCACGACCGCCGTGCCGTGACCGACCCGACCAAGCGGCACGCGGCGGTCGCGGTGGTGGTGGTCGACTCCGAAGTCGGTGAGGACCGGGTGGATCCGGCGCCGGTAGACGATTGGATTGCCGGCCGACCGATCGACGCCGGCCTCGACGGCCGCATGGTCGATGTGTCGGGAGGTGCCGCTTTCCTTCTGTGCCGCCGGGCATCTCGCCTCACTTCACATGCCGCGCAGTGGGCGCTGCCTGGTGGTCGCGTGGACCCGGGCGAAACCGCGGTCGGCGCCGCGCTGCGGGAACTCGATGAAGAGGTCGGCATCGGGCTTCCCGAGTCGGCCGTGCTGGGCCTACTAGATGACTACCCGACACGGTCGGGATACGTCATCACGCCGGTGGTGATCTGGGGCGGCGGCAAGCTCGATCCCCGTCCTGCACCCGACGAGGTGGTGGCGGTCTACCGCGTCGGGCTACACCAACTGCAACGCGACGATTCGCCGCGTTTCATCACCATCCCGGAAAGCCCGCGCCCGGTCGTGCAAATGCCGCTGGGCAACGACCTCATCCACGCGCCGACGGGTGCTGTCCTTTTGCAACTGCGGTGGCTGTGCCTGGAGGGTCGCCATGACCGGGTCGACGAACTCGAGCAGCCGGTATTCGCCTGGAAGTAGGCCCGGACAATCCGCCCAGCTGCGTCACACCAGCCCGAGCGCTTTCATGTCCGCAACATATTTGCGGATCAAGGCGACGTCGAGGTGCGGGATGTCATGCGTCGGGCCGACTTCGGCAGACCGCACCGCCTCCCGGAACACCGCGGTGGGCGCTACCGCACCACGCAACGGCTGCTCGGGCACCCGGTAGGCGTTGATCAGAGCCAGGGCAGAGCGCTGACGCTGTTGCTCGGGTAAACCCCGCAGCGCCTGCTCGAACCGGGACACCCACTCCGCATGGTCGTCGATACGCGTGATCGGCTCACCGTCTGCGATGAGCCAGTCCACGAACACGTCCAGCGAGACACCGTCGTCGTGGGGGTTCATCACGTCATACGACCGGAACCCGTCGACACCCTCGGCACCGATGGTCGTGATCGCCTCGGCGACGAAGTCGGCAGGCAGGCCGTCGTAGTGGGCCCGCGGACGCTCGCCCGAGCCGTCATCGGCATAGAAACTACGCGGCGCTATCCCGGTCAGCAGCAGGCTGACCAGCAGGCGAGTGAACGCATCTGGGACGTTGAGCTGCCCGGCGAACCGCCGGTGCGCCAGGATCAAATCCGACCGGAACACGCTCACCGGCAGCCCACACAGGTCGTGCGCCTCGCGCAGCAGAACCTCGCCGGCCCACTTGCTGTTGCCGTACCCGTTGGCGTAGCCATCGTCGATCGACCGCTCGGCGCTGACCTCACGGATGTCGCCGTCCTCGACAAAGTCCGTGACCCCCATCGCCACGGCCACGGTCGACAGATATGTCACCGGCTTGATGCGTTCGCTGATGGCCAGCCGGATCACCTCAGCCGTGCCGACGACGTTGGGGCCGAACAGCTGCCCGTAGGGCAGCACGTGATTGACCAGCGCCGCCGGATGTACGACGAGGTCGACGTCGCGCGCCAGCCGCTGCCACGTCCCGTCGTCGAGCCCCAGGTTGGGCTCGCCGATGTCACCGGGGATGACCTCGAGGTGGTTCGCAGCCAAGTCGCGGACCTCGCTCAACAACGATGCGTCGCCGGTGTCGAAAGCCTGCTCGAGCCGGTGCCGGGCCGACTCCGCGTCGTCACCGCGCACCAGCGTGATCAGCCGCCCGCCCGTGCGCGACAGCCGCTGCAGCCACTCGAGCGTCAGGAACCGGCCCAGGTATCCGTTGGCTCCAGTCAACAGCACGGTCTGCACGAGGCCCGTTGCGGGCGCAACGGATCCCCCGTGCGCCGCTTTCAACGTTGCCTCGTCGATGAACTTGTCCAGCGTCAGATCCGCCGCGGCGAGCGACGTGGCCCCTGCGCCGTGCACACCGGCCGCGGTCGGGCGGGTGCCTCCGGACGCGCGCTCGGTCTCGACGTAGGCTGCCAGCGCCGCCAGGTCGGCCGACGGGCCGATGATCACGCCGACCGGCACCTCGACGCCGAACACCTCACCGAGCAGGTTGGAGAAACTCAGGGCCGACAGCGAGTCCCCACCGAGGTCGGTGAAGTGGACGTCGGGAGTGGGGGCGCTACCGGGAAGGCCCAGCAGCGCCTGCGCGGCATGGACCACCGTGTCGATCACCGGTTGGTCGGCCGCGCTTTCGCGCAGCGCCCGCAATTCGTCCGACCGGGTTTCCGCCAGGTCTGCGTACATCTGCTCGAGCCGCTCGCCGTAGTGCTCTTTCAGTTTGGGCCGCAAGATTTTCCCGACGCCGGACAGCAGGCCGTTGGCGGCGGTGAAGGGGTCGGTTTCGATGAGGAAGTCGGCGGGCACCTCGTAGGACTGCAGTTCGGCGGCGCGCGCCGTCGCCTGCAGCGAATCCCGTAGTGCCGCCGCAAGTTCGTCCCGGTCGGCATACCGTGACAGCGCCTCATCTGTGGGCACGATCACCGCCAGCAGTGACGAGCGCTCGCTGTTGCCGTACACGAAGATCTGGCGCACCAGCGATGCGCCGGCATACACGGCTTCCAGATTCGCCACCGCGACGAACTCGCCCTGGGCCAGCTTCAGCACGTTGTTGCGGCGGTCGACATAAACCAAGTGGTCGGGAGCGATCTCGGCCATGACGTCACCGGTGCGGTAGTAGCCGTCGGCGTCGAATACCGAGGCGGTGACCTCGGGACGCTTGTAGTAGCCGGGGGTAGCGGTCGCACTCTTGACCAGCAACTCACCGCGGGGGTGCGGCCGGTCGGTGGTGAAGTAGCCGAGTTCGGGCACGTCGATCAGCTTGTAGTCGAGCACCGGGGGGCGGCTGATGACGCCGTCGCGGGTCACTCCGCCCAGCTCGGTGAGGCCGTAGCCGTCGATCAGGTGCGCATCGAGGCAGGACTCCATGAACGCGCGCATCTCGGCGGCCAGCGGCGCGGTGCCGACGAACCCGCCGAGCACCCGTCCGCCCAGCAGGTCTTCGCGCAGCTCAGCCTTCGCAAGCTCGTCCGCACTTGCCACGCTTTCGCCGTCGGCGACCAAACGGTCGAAGCGGGTCTCATAGCGCTGGTACAACATGTCGACCACACGGGGCACCAGGGCCATCTGGGTGGGGCGCACCAGATTCCAGTCGTCGAACAGGGTGGACAGGTCGCTCTCGGGAACGAAGTA
The DNA here is from genome assembly GCA_963733605.1 of uncultured Actinomycetota bacterium. Lineage (GTDB taxonomy): Bacteria > Actinomycetota > Actinomycetes > Mycobacteriales > Mycobacteriaceae > Mycobacterium. The sequence goes on along the minus strand of CAVTDY010000041.1, from coordinate 238,406 downwards.
GCTGGCGCCACCGGCCTGGAACGACGCCGACAGCGCGAGGCGACCTCCGACATGGTTCAGCGGCATGAAGTTGACGTTGATGACCGGGATATCGGTGCCGCCCGTGAAGTCGGTGGTCCACAGCTTTGACACCATGCGCTCGGTCCACATAGCGCCCTTGGGCAGGCCGGTGCTGCCCGACGTGTAGAGGATCAGGGCGAGCCGCTGGTCGTCGGCGCCGTCGAAACCGGGCGGGACGGGCAGGTTGCGTCCCCGTGCGATCACGTCGGCCAGGTTCTCGATCTTCACGCTCGAGTCGGCCAGCCGGACGAGCGCCCGTTCCAACGCTTCTCGCTGGTCGTCGACCTCGGCGTCGTAGTCGAAAACCACCAAGCGGCGAATCGACGGGCTACCGAGCGCGGACTCGATGGCGAGGTCCAGGTATGCGGCGCTCACCGCGAGGACCTGGGGCTGCGTCTCCTCGAAGATGGGCCTCAACCGGGAAGCGGGCGAATTGTGTTGCAGCGGAACGGCGACCAGGCCGAGGTAGCAGGCGACAAGGTCTACCGTCAGGTAGTCGGCACTGGCGAAGCCGATGGTCGCGACGAACTCACCCGAACGTACCGGCACCTCGTCGCGCGACCACGCGGCCGCGATGGCCTTGACGTTCGACCAGACCTCACCGTAGGTGACTGTCTCGAAGGCGGGCAGCAGACGTTGTTCGGCGCGTCGGGTCGCCGGGTCGTGCGCGACCGACGTCGACCGACGTCCCAGTGCCGGCCGGTCCGCGTAGCCCTCCATCAGGGTCGCGAGCACCTCGGTCAACCGCAGGCCGGGAAGGCGTGCTGCGTCGGCCACGGCCTGCGACGGTTCGGCCGCGCGGAACTCAGGGTCGTCGGCGTAGAGCGTGGCTGCGCGGTCTGAGCGGACGTCGTCATGGAGTTCGGCGGTCATTAAGATCCTTTCGTCGGGGCCTCTAAAGACAAAGGAATCTGTGAACGGCTTGCTTCCCGATGGCGGAAGTGACTTGCGCCACCCTGGGTATGCAGCGGTCAACTCAGCTAGCGCGGGCTGCACATCAGGTAATCACCTGCCGGCCCTACCAATGCCGTCCAGGAATGCGGGCGATGCTCCGGTTGCCCTGGCCAGCTTCAGATTTCGTAGATCTCGTCGTATTCGAGCGTGGCGAGGTTCTCGATCACAAAGGGCAGTGTGGTGTCGATTCGTTCCCGGACAGCGTCGACGCTGGGCCCCTCGAGGACGAAATAGAAGCCCGGCCCAGCGGCGCGCCGGTATGCAGTTTTGACTACGCCATCTGCCTTGAGCTCCCGCAACACCCGCATCTCGTCATCGATGTGTGGTGCCAGCGCATCCGGACGCGATATGGAACCTTTGGCAATCACGATCGTCGGGCGAGCCGCGGGATTGGCGAACAGCGACACGTGTTCGTCCACCGAGTCCTTGACCGAACGCGGGGCGCGGCCGGTCAGATCGAAGACGGTGGGCGAGGGCACCGCGTATACGTTGTCCCGGGTGATGGCGTCGACCCCGAGAAGCACATCGACGAGCAGTCCGGGCAGCCCGGCAGATTCCAGCACGGCGCGCTGCGCCGCTTCGGTTCGCGCGTGATATTCGACGCGGGTCCCGAGCGCCGCGGAGAGGTATCCGGCGACCTCATCCATCGTCACGGCAGCGGGTCCGGAGATGTCGTAAACCTTGCCGGCGTGCCGCTGTGGGCCTTCCGTGAGGATCACCGCCGCTACCGTGGCCACGTCGCGGCTGTCGATCAGGGCCACCCGGCCCGCACCGCCAAGGCCACCCCATGTGCCTGAGCGCACGAAGGGGGAGGCGAGTGTCAGCAGTGAGTCGGTGAAGGTCGTGGGACGGATCACTGTCGACGCGACCCCGGTACCGGCCAGGTAGGCGTCGATCTCGGTGTGCCACCGGACGACGTCGGCAGGGTGCGTGCCCCCAGCGCCGCCGACCGACAGATTGACCAGGTACGGCACCTCGGCCTCGATAGCGGCGTCGATGAGCGCGATCTCGTCACGAACCTGGCGGTCGCTCGTCCCGTAGCTGATGAAGGCCTTGTCAGAGCCCGCAAACCCAGCCCGCAGCGTCGCTGGATCATCGAAGTCGACGCCCATGATCTCGATGTCGGCATCACCGAAAGCGGCGTGCGCCGCCTTGGGGTCGCGGGTCAGGACCCGCACCTGCTCGCCTTCACGCACGAGCGTGCGGGTCAACGGGTTTCCTACGAGTCCGGTACCGCCCGCAACAGCGATCATGTCGAGCCTTCTTTCCTGGAGTGATGCAGTCTCATCCAGGCAACAGTAGTGTACTAAGTACGCTCCTGTCGAGAGAGGCGCGCTCATCACTGGGCATGTGTCAGTACTCAGGGGTAAGAAATAACGATCAGGCAGTTGTAACACGCATATAGTCCTGTCGTATCGCGGTTGAATCGAGGTCAGGATCGAAATCATGGGATGGCCCGCAACTGACAGATACGGACTGTCACTCGCGCCCGGTGGGCTCGGTTTCGTTCAAGACGTCGTCAATACCCATGCCACCCAACGTCCAGCCGTGGCTGACCTGCTTGCCGATGTTGGCAGCGCTCAAACTTGGCTCGACAGGGCTATGCAGAACTGGTCGCACGAAACCGGCGTGCCGCAAAGCCGTGTGCTACTCAGCGGAGACGACCTGGACAAGCTGCGTGGCCTGCGCGCTGACCTGACAATCTTGCTGCGCTCCGCCGATCAGACTCATGACGGGCCACTGTTGCCGTCAGCATCGGTTTCCGCGCGGGTGGGTCCCGACGGTAAAGCGGTGCTGGAGCCGCGTGGAGTCGGAAGCCGCCGGGTAGGCGCGATCGTGCTGATCGAGACCTTCACCGCCCAACGCTTGGATACCTGGCGCAGACTGAAAATCTGCCGCAACGAGTTGTGCAGCGTGTCGTTCTACGACCGCTCCCGCAACAACAGTGCTGTGTACCACGACTCCCGGGTGTGCGGCAATGCCATCTACCTGCGCGCGTCACGAGCGCGCAAACGTCAGGGTGCGTTCGACATTCCGCAGTCACCGGCACCGGGATGAGATGCGCAGCATCGCCACGTCGTGGGGCTGCAGGGCCACGCTGATCGAGCCGGTGCCGGCCGTGTCGGTGTGCAACCACAAGTCCCGGGCCGTGTAGCACGGGGCAGGAGGCAGTCCCACCGCCCCCGCCTCGGTGGTGATGGTTGCGGGGTGTTCGGCAGCATTGAAAAGTGCTACCGCCACGCTGCCGTCCGCGAGCGGTTTCACCAGCACGCGCGGGTCGCGCGTCGTTGGTGCCGCCGGCGCCACCAACGGGTCCTGGTCGACAGCGATGACGTCGGCATTGGTCAGTATCGTGTGTGTCGCCTCGGTCATCGACCGCACATCGTTGCCCGCGATGAGCGGCGCGGCGAGCATGGCCCACAGCGAGAAGTGTGCGCGCTGTTCGGATTCCGTCAGAGCGGGCTGGGCGCTCGCACGCCATCCGAGTTGGGCGGCGGACAGGCCGAACGTGTCACTGAGTTTCTTCAGCCGAGCGGGGGTCACCTGGTAGCCGGCGATGATCGCACGGTCCACGGCCTGGTGATTGATGAAGTACTCGCTCCACGGCAGGCCGACCACGAGCATGTCGGGGTCGTTGAAGTACCCGGGACGGCCGTGTCCGGCCGCGGCCGCCGACGCGGCGAACTCGTCCGGCACACCGAGGTTGGTTCCCCTCAGGAATGCATCCGAACTGTTCAGCGGAGGCAGCGTGCTCTGCCATACCGGTACCAGATCGGTGGTAGTCCGCGCCATGTCGGCGACACCCGACCAGTCATAGCGCACGCCGGCCCGGTGATCGTCGGAACTGTTCGGATTGATGCTGTAGAAGATCCGGCGACCCGTGGCCCGCAACGCATTTCGCATGGCCTGGAACACCTTCACCTGCTCGGCGTGATCGGCGTCTCCGCGGCACCAGTCGTATTTCAGATAGTCCACGCCCCAGTCGGCGAAAGTGCGCGCGTCGCTGCTTTCGTGGCCGCTGCTGCCGATCCGCAGATCCTGGCCGCAGGTCTCGTTGAAGGGACTGGCGTAAATGCCGAGCAACATCCCGCGGTCGTGCGCGTAGGAGGCCACCGCTGCGATCCCGTCGGGAAACTCGGCGGGGTTGGCGCGCAACGTGCCGTCGGCGCCGCGCACCGGCGCCGCCCACCCCGCGTCGAGGTTGACATACCGATAGCCGGCGTCACGCAGACCCGAGGAGACCATTGCGTCGATGGTGGCCTCGACGGTCTCCTCGGTGAGCGGGATGCCCGAATCCCAGGAATTCCAGCCCATCGGTGGAGTCAGGCGAAGCGGACCGCCCGAATCGGCAGGGGTCGTGCCCCCGCAGCCGGCAGCCACCGCGCAGACCAGGCCGAGGGACACGACGACGGAGGCGAACGGTGCTCCCACTGGCCGAGAATCGCCGACCGAGATGAGAAGGATCTGTGGACCACGTGTGGTTGCGCTGCGAACTCGCGACCCCACTGCGCCCGCTCCAGCCGCGCCCGACGCTGCACAATCGGGAAATTATCCAAAGTCAGGCGGTCGCAGCGAGTTCTGGTTCACAAAGTCGGCTTCGCAGTGTGTGAAGTGCCTGCGCGAGTAGACGTGAGACGTGCATTTGCGAACAGCCGATGCGGTCCGCGATTTGGGTTTGGGTCAAGTTCTCCAGGAATCGAAGCCTCAGGACGGCCCGCTGGCGGTCAGGTAATGCAGCGATATGCGGACGTACCGTTTCAACGTCGATCACCGCATCCAGGTTGGGGTCGAGGTCGCCGAGGGTCTCGCCGAGTGGTCGGTAGTCGTCGTCCGGCCCGGCCTGAACGTCGCTAGAACGTGTCGTGTAGTTGCTGCCGGCGACCACCCCTTCGACAACGAGTTCCCTGTCGATGCCGAGGTGCTCTGCGATTTCGGAGGCGGTCGGCGCGCGACCGAGCCGTTGCGACAGCTCCCCACCGGCCTGAGCGAGTTGTCTCTGAAGGTCTTTGAGACGGCGCGGAACTTTCAGCGCCCACCCGTGATCGCGGAAGTGGCGGCGTACCTCGCCCATCATGGTCGGGATGGCGAATGACAGGAAATCGGCTCCGTTCTCGACATCGAAGCGGTTGACCGCTTTGACCAAACCAACTCGCGCCGCCTGGACGAGATCATCAAGTGCTTCGCCGCGGTTCCTGAATCGATGCGCGATGTGATCGGCAATCGGCAATGACCGCTCAAAGATCGCTTCGCGCTGACGGCAGAAAGCGGCCGACCCCTCGTCAAGTGAATTGAGACGACGGAACATGTCCGTCACATCTGAATACTCCGAATACTGCCCAGACACCTTAAAGCCCCTATCCGTCCGCTGTAATGTGAATCACGCGGCTCGGATCTGAACCAGTACGGACGGAGTACCCGATCGATGACCAGCTGAAACATCGATTTGGCCGACCTGGCTCCGCGGAGCTGGGGGATGACGATCTCCCGGAAGTCGGCTACAAGCACCCCAACACCCTGCGCGTACTCCTGCGCGATCGAACCGGCAAAACCGCCACGGCCCTCAGAGGGGCGAGTTCACATGGTCGTCGCAACACTCTCAATCTTGAGAGGTTGCGGCGGCCATGTCGTTTTCGGAGGACTGTGTTCAATTCGGGGATCGGTTAGCAAAGCTGGTTGATGCCGGCGCCACTGTGCGGGAGGCCGGTGCAAAGCTGGGGATCTCACACCAGCGGTGTTATGCGATTCTGCGGGCGACTGGGCTACTGGCGGCTCGGCACGCGCTGCCAGGCGGGGCGCCGATTCTGCGGGGGTGGTGGCGGTATTCGACGCCACGGGTTCGGTCAATGCGGCCGCTAAGGCCAATGGCATCTCCCATGCTTCGGCGCGGCGGCTGCTGGCCGATAAGGGTTTGATCAGCAACGACCGCCAACCGTATGGCAAGCCGGCGGCCCGTGTTCGATTCCTGGAACTCGTTGAGTCAGGGTGGTCGGCGGCTCGGGCGGCCCGCGAGGTCGGGGTTCATGTGCGCACGGCCCGCGATTGGCGTGAGGGCATCCGCAAGATCGGCAACACGCGGGTACGTCCAGATGGCACGGTCATCGAATACGGCGGTTCAGGGCGCTACACACAACCGGTGAACACGACCGTTGCTGGGGCGCCGGCGGTATTCAGTGATCGATACCTGTCGTTGCCCGACCGGCTCGTCATCGCCGACGGGCTGCTCAATGGGTTGACGTTAACCGCGATCGCGGCGCTGATCGGCAAGCACAAGTCCACGGTCTCGCGCGAGATCGGCACCCGAAGCATCGGCGGGCTGTATCTGCCGTATCAGGCCGATCGGGCCGCTAAGGCTGATCGGGCCCGCCCGAAGGAGGCCAAACTGGTGACCAACCAGAAGTTGCGCGATGCGGTGGCAGATGGACTGTCGCGGCGGTTGTCACCCGAGCAGATCTCGCATCGTCTGGTCAAGGACTTCCCGGACGACGAGAGCATGCGGGTGAGCCACGAAACGATCTACCAAGCGCTGTACTTCCAAGCTCGCGGCGGCTTGAAACGCGAAGTAGCCCAGGCACTTCGGACGGGACGCACACGCCGCAAGCCGCACCGCGTCCCGGATCAACGCACGCAGCGGTTCGTCGATCCGATGATCATGATCAGCGACCGGCCCGCCGAGATCGCCGACCGCGCCGTACCGGGTCACTGGGAAGGCGACCTGATCATGGGTGAAGGCAACAAGACGGCGATCGCCACCCTCGTCGAGCGCGCGACCCGCTACACCATGCTGGTGCACCTGCCCGACGGCCATCACGCCGAGGCCGTGCGCGACGGCCTGATAGCGACCATCGCCACACTGCCGGGGCACTTGCGCGGATCGCTGACTTGGGACCAGGGCGCCGAGATGGCACGCCACAAACAGTTCTCCATGGCCACCGACATGGCGGTCTACTTTTGCGACCCGGCCAGCCCGTGGCAGCGCGGCACCAACGAAAACACCAACGGCCTGCTGCGCCAATACTTCCCCAAAAGCACCGACCTCAGCATCTACGGGCCAGCAGACCTCGAACACGTCTCCCAGCAACTCAACGCCCGCCCACGCAAAACGCTCGGCTGGGACACACCAGCCGAGCGTTTACGTGATCTACTACTGCCTACTTAACAGGCGGTGTTGCGACGACCCGTAGAAAACGCCAGGCCTGTAACGCCCCCGGGGCCTTACAAAGGCCCGCTCAAGCGCGATTTGCTGACGTCGACGTCAGTACTTCCGCTTCGGCGACGCAGCTGGGAGACTGGCCGATAACGTCAAAGATGTTGACCGTCAACGCTTTTCCAGCGGCCGGGGAACCGTGCAGGATGTCACCACGGACTCACAGATAACGGCAGCGAAACGCATAGGTTCCAAACAGTGATGTAACCGTGTTGCAAATGTGACCCCTGTACCCGAACGTTACCAAAGTGAAATTTGTGCTTGATGAGCACAACAGCTCCGGGGAAGGGAGTCTGGATATGACGGTAGCGACGTTTCAAAGCCGACCGATCGGCCGACCGATCGGCCGACCGATATCGAAACGGCAGGCCAGGCCGAGGACGGGACGTACACAAGTTGGCACAGTCGACGTCATCGCGGCGTCCGTCGTGGTTCTTCGTCCGGTCGTCGTGTCGGTGGGGATCATCGTCGCGGCCGTGACCTGGGCGACGCCTGGGCGCGCTGACGTCGGGGACTCCGTCTCCACAGTGCTGAACACCGTCGGGATCGGCAACAACGGCCCGGTCAGCTCGGTCATCGCACAGATCGGGCAGTCCATCTGTCCACTGCTGGTCCAACCGGGCAGCAACCTTGCCAGCAGCGCGACGCAGATGAGCGGCAACGGCGGCCTCGCCTCGCCGATCGCCGGTTTTATCGCCGGTCAGGCGATCCAGTCGCAATGCCCGGCGTTCATGACGGCCATCTCCAACGGGACCATGCCCTTCGGGCTGTCCGGGGCGAATCCTGCACCCGGGCCGTTCGGGCTTCCCGGTGCTCCGCCGTCGCCGTTCGGGATGCCCGCTCCTGCGCCGGCACCGTTCGGGCTGCCAGGGATGAATCCGCCTGCACCGAGCCCGCTGTCGTTCCCGGGCCTCTGATCGGGGGAACCTTCACCAACGGCCGCGATGAACGACTTCGTCGAAGGGCCGGCGATCGGGTTTGGTGATCGGCGTTAGTGGGCGGTCGGCGGGATAGCCGACACCCAGCAGGTAGGCGACGATGTGGTCGTCGGGCACGCCCAGAATCGCGCGGGCCGTCTCTTGGTCGCCGACGGCGGAATGGCCGGTGCCGATGCCGAGGTCGGTGGCCGCGAGCATCATCGCCATCGTGGCCTGGCCCAGGTCGTACTGGTCGAGCAGTTTCCGTCGTTCATCGGGCGGCACCGGGGCGACCAGTGCGATAGCCGCCGGAGCCGACGCGATGTGGCGCGCGCCCTGCCACACCGTGGAAAGTTCCTGCAGCCGGTCCGGATCGGTGACAATCACGAAATCCCAGGGTTGGCGGTTCGACGCAGACGGCGATCGCCAGCCCGCCTCGGCGATGCGCTGCAGATCGCCGTCTGGCACCGGGTCGGGCCGATAGCTCCTGACGTTTCGACGGGCACGAATCGCATCCCAGGTATCCATGTCACCGACAACGCACGGACGACCGCGGATATTGCCAGGAAATCGCTACGCGGCCGGCCCGCTTGAGGAAAGGCGATGCGCTGCGTAGTCCGCGGCTTGGCCCGCCATCCCGTTCACCGCGTAGAGGGTATGCGCGCCGTTGTCGTTGCCGGTGGGTGAGCAGATGGGGTCATCGGGGATGCACATGTCAGTGGTCTTGCCCGAATAGAGATGACCGACGGTGATCGGTGGCGCTCCGGTGTAGATCATTTGCAGGAACCCGCTCGATGGTTTTCCGAACAGCGCCACCGCGGCGACGTGTTTGGCCACCTCGGGCGCCATTGGCCCGGTGATGCCCGGCGGCATGGTGTAGCCGTTCGGTAGGGCGTCTTCGGTGGTGTAGGCGATCACAGCCGCCCCCTGCGAGTACCCCCCGAGCACCATTTTGGTGCTGGGGCAGTTCGCCGCCACGTCGCGGACCTTGTTGGTGGCGTCGATGATCCCGGCGGCGGCCGTCGAGAAATCGAGAGACGCCGGATAATTCACCGGATACACGTCGACAGATTTGCCGCCGACTTTCGAGCGCAGCGCATCAACGAAGGCCTGCCCGGTGTCGCCGACCCCGGGCGGTTCGAAGGTGCCGCGTGCAAATACCACCTCGACGTCCGGACATGGGTCAGCAGACGCGGAAGGAATGACGACCGGGCCCAGCAGGGCCGCGGTTGCCATCGCCGCGGCACCCAGAAAACGACTGATAACACTCATCTCAACCGTCCCATGTAGTTCCTGACACGCGACGCCGGCGCCAGTGCCGCTTCACAGACGACGCCATGTGTACCCAGCGGCGCGCTCGGCAAAACTAGCCTAAAGCAAAGTGCGTCCGTCCGCCGTCGCAGCGGCCTGCGGTCAGCGGATTTCTTGTGTTGGCGAGGCGGCCTCCTCCGCCACGAGATAGGCGTCGGCCCAGGCACCGATGATTCGACCGGCACGACGGGCCTGGCCCGGGCCGGTGAGCAAGTGGTCCGAGCCCTCGAGGGAAACGAAGCTGCGGGGATGACGCGCGGTGCGGAAGATTTCGCTCGCGTTCGCGATGCCGACGGTGTTATCGGTGGGTGAGTGCAGGATCAGTAGCGGCAACCGCAAGCCGCGGATCTTTTCATGAAGGGCGGCCGCGCGGACGTCCTCGACGAATGCCCGCTTGAGCGTCAGCGTGCGACCGCCGACCATCCACTCGGCACTACCCTCGGAGAGCACGCGGTCGACCACCGCGTCGTAATGATGCTCGGCGTGGGCGGGATCCATCGGCGCCCCGACCGTGGCGACCGCACGCACGCCCGGCGACTGACCGGGCCGCGGCGATCACCGCTGCACCCCCGAACGAATGTCCGACGAGGATGTCGGCGGGCGTCCCTCGCTCGGTCATGAACTCGCAGGCCCGGATGACATCGTTGACCTTGACCGTGAACGAGCCGTCGCCCCAGTCACCCTCCGAGCCACCCAAACCGAGCGCGTCGAAGCGCAACATGCCGATGCCGTCCTCGGCGAGTTGCTTGCAGATGCGGGCGGCGGCCGGCGAGTCCTTACCGAGCGTGAACCCGTGCGAAAAGACGCCCCAGCCGCGAGGGCTGCCAACCGGCCGATCGATGATCCCCGCCAGATTCGGCCCCGTTGAGCTGGGAAACGTGACGCGCTCAGCCATGCCGGAGGTTTACCATGCCCGGGCACAATGGGAAATGGTGCCGACGCCGCCGGCAGCTCTGCGCTAGCCGTTTGCCATGTCGTCATCGTTTAGGCCAGCATGAGGTCGTCACCGACAGCACGAAGAGACGGCAGAGCACTCCATGTACGAACAGGTCACCAGCGACGCGCCCGATCCGGCCGACGTCGGCTCGCGCATCGACCCGGTCCTCGCCCGGAGCTGGCTGTTGGCCAACGGCGCGCACGCCGACCGGTTCGAGGCCGCCACCCGCTCCCGCGCCGACATCGTCGTCCTCGACATCGAGGACGCGGTCGCGCCCAAAGACAAATCCGCCGCCCGCGACAACGTCGTGCGCTGGCTCGATGCGGGAAACTCCGAATGGGTGCGCATCAACGGCTTCGGCACTCCCTGGTGGGCCGACGACCTGACGACACTGGCCGGCACATCCATCGGCGGGGTGATGCTGGCGATGGTCGAATCGGTGGATCACGTCACCGAGACCGCCAAACGACTGCCCAATGTCCCGATCGTGGCGCTCGTCGAAACGGCGAGGGGTCTGGAACGTATCACCGAGATCGCCGCGGCCAAAGGGACCTTCCGGCTCGCCTTCGGCATCGGCGACTTCCGCCGCGACACCGGCTTCGGGGAAGACCCCGCCACCCTCGCGTACGCGCGCTCCCGCTTCACCATCGCCGCCAAGGCGGCCCACCTGCCCAGCGCGATCGACGGGCCGACCATCGGCTCCAACGCGCTGAAGCTCATCGAGGCCACGGCCGTCTCCGCCGAGTTCGGGATGACGGGCAAGATCTGCCTCAGTCCCGATCAGTGTTCCGTCGTCAACGATGGGCTGTCCCCGTCGCAGGACGAAATCTCCTGGGCGAAAGAATTTTTCGTCGAGTTCGAGCGCGACGGCGGCGAGGTTCGCAACGGGTCGGACCTGCCGCGCATCGCCAGGGCCACCAAGATCCTCGAGCTGGCCCGGTCATACGGAATCGAAGTTTCCGACTTCGACGACGAGCAGGTTCACGTGCCTGCCCCGTCGGACACCTACCACTACTGAGTCAAGTGCCGCAGAAGGTTCGATAGGCGCCGAAATCCTCCGGCGCCGGCTGGGTGTAGCGCTCCAGACCCGGGCGTTCGTCATAGGGTGCCGTCACCGCCGCAAGCAGCCGCCGGAGCGGACCGAGATCGCCCGCAGTCGCCGGCTTCCAGGGCCTCTTCGACCAGATGGTTTCGCGGGATGTACACCGGATTGGCCCGGTCCATCACATCCGCGTCCGGCGTAAGTGCCCGCCAACGCGCCAACCAACCGTCGAACGCGGCCACGTCGACGAACTGTGCGCGCACCGGCTCGACGTCACCGCGCACCGCCCGGCCGAGGAGTCGGTAGAACGACGTGTGGTCGACGCGGCCACGCTGAAGCTGTTCGAGCAGCTCGCCGACCAACGGCGTCGCAACGTCGTCGGCGATGCCGCGCAGGCCGAGCTTCGCCCGCATGCCGGTCAACCACGCGGCGTCGTACCGCCGGCGGAAACCACCCAGTGACTCCTGCGCGAAGGCGACGCGCGTCGTCGAGGTCGTCGGAGAAGAGCGGCAGCAACGTCTCGGCGAACCGGGCCAGGTTCCACGTCGCCGCCGGTGGCTGGTCGCCGTAGGCGTAGCGGCCCCCGTGTCGATCGAGCTGAACACCGTCGCGGGGTCGTAGGCCGTCCATGAACGCGCACGGCCCGTAGTCGATGGTCTCGCCGGAGATCGTCATGTTGTCGGTGTTCATCACACCGTGCACGAAGCCGACGAGCATCCACCGCGCCATCAGCGACGCCTGGGCGGTGACCACCGCATCGAACAGCGCGCGGTACGGATTCTCCGCGTCGGCGGCCGCGCGGGTGGTGCCGCGCGATGGCGTGGTCGGCGAGGCGCCTCACCAGCTCGATGTCGCCCGCGGTCGGCGGCGTATTGAAAACTGCCCACCCGCAGATGGCTGCTCGCCACCCGCGCGAGCACCGCTCCCGGCAGCAGCGTCTCCCGGTGGACCGGGCGCCCGTGGCGACAACGGCGAGCGCCCGGGTCGTGGGGATGCCCAGCGCGTGCATCGCCTCGCTGACGACGTATTCGCGCAGCATCGGGCCGACCGCGGCCAGGCCATCGCCGCCGCGCGCGAACGGCGTCGCTCCCGAACCCTTGAGGTGAACGTCACGAACGGCGTCCCGCCGGAGTCGCGATTTCGCCGAGCAGCAGCGCGCGTCCGTCACCGAGCCGCGGGACGAACCCGCCGAACTGGTGGCCGGCGTAGGCCTGCGCCACCGGCGTGGCACCGTCGGGCACCAGGTTGCCCACCAGGAACTTCAACCCTGTCAGCGCTGTGCAGCCAGGCTGCGTCCATGCCCAAATCGGCGGCCAACCGTTCGTTGAGCACCAGCAACCGCGGGTCGGGAGGCACGTCGGCCTGCCAGCGCACCGCCATCTCCGGTAGTTCGCGGGAGAACCGGTCGTCCAGGACGACGGCGGCCTCCGGTGCAATGCTCACTTCACCCAGATTACGGATGCCGACCGTCACACTTACACTGAACCGATGCGACGGCTCGTGATCGCGGCGCTGTCCGCGGCAGCGCTGACAGCCGCGATGGCACCCGCCACCATTGCCCCGCCGGCGGTCAACACCGCGTGCGCACCCGGGGAAACCGCAGTCGCCAACGGCTGCGCCCCGTTCTGCCTGCCGGGCAGATACTTCGACTACGACCACACCGGTTTGTGCTTACCGGTCCGCCTCCGCCGCCGCCGACCCGAATGACGGTGTGCCGCAGTCTGTCCCGATGTAGCGGCGTCAGCGGCGCGCGGACCCGGTCAGCGGCCCACCGTTCGACCGCCTGAAGCAGGCAGATGACGGTACTCGGCAGGGGATTGGCTGACGTCCGGTCCTGATTCGAGTCGATCAGGTATGTCACCACGAACGGGCTGCCGCCGACGGACTGCCCGGTGTACCGCGTGAATCCTGCGTCACACTGCCGATCGGCGACGTTGGCGACGGCGTCATTGACCTCCAGGTCCGCGCGCAGGTAAACCTCCGCCGCATGCGCGATCGCACAGTCGACGACGGACACGGTCACCACGCTGGGATCGCTCGGCGGCGGGTCCGCCAGGCAATCCCCGACCTGAAGCTCAATCCACTTCTCCGTCCGCAGGACCTGCGCAGTGGGCGGAGCAGCGACGGTCGTCGTGGGGGGACGGCGGCCTGCGGCGGAGGTCGTCGACACCGGACTCGTCGTCGGTCGCTGTGGGTTACCCGGGTGCGCATCACATGCCGCCACCAAGGCCAGCGCGGCCAGGCACCCCGCCGCGTGACGCACCGGCTCGTTAACCACCACGACGAGGATCCTCCAAGATTCTCGTAAGTGGCTGGCGACCTTTACCGGGCGTGGCGGATAGCAACGACAATTCAATAACTGCCAGGCCGGCCGTGGGCCCCGCCAAGCCACTGCACGCCGGTCGCTAATCTCGATCGCAAGAGATGAGATCTGGCCCTCCCCTAACGGTCATCGTCGACCCTCCGGACGGAGCAGGCTGTCACGCAATGAGGAGCAATCGCTTGACCCTCAACACCGTCGCGTTCGAGCTCGTACCGCCAGCCGCGGACCTCGGTCGTGGGCAGGCCCTAGAGGACGCGCATAAGGTGCTGCGTTTCGCCAAAGAAACCGGTATCGACGGCCGGATCGGGCACATCATGATTCCCGGGATGATCGAGGAGGATGACGATCGTCCCCTCGAGCTGAAGTCCAGGCTGGACGTGTTGGACTTCTGGACGATCATCAAGCCGGAGCTGCCAGGCGTCAAGGGGCTGTGCACCCAGGTCACCGCCTTCCTGGATGAGCCGTCCCTGCGTCCACCGGCTGACCGATCTGTGCGACGCCGGATTCGATGGCATTGCTTTCGTCGGCGTACCGCGAACCATGAACGACGGTGAGGGTTCCGGCGTTGCGCCCACCGACGCGCTGTCGATCTATGACCAGCTGGTGCCCAACCGCGGGGTCCATCCTGATCCCCACCCGCGACGGTGAACATGGCCGGTTCAACTTCAAGTGCAACCAGGGTGCGACGTACGGCATGACGCAGCTGTTGTACTCCGATGCCATCGTGGGCTTTCTCACCGAGTTCGCGAAGAGCACCGACCATCGCCCCGAGATACTGCTGTCGTTCGGCTTCGTACCGAAGGTCGAGACGCGCATCGGCCTGATCAACTGGCTGATCCAGGATCCTGGCAACGCCGCCGTCGCCGATGAGCAGGCGTTCGTCAAGAGGCTGTCGGAAACCGAACCCGCGCAGAAGCGGAAGCTGATGATCGACCTGTACAAGCGTGTGGTCGACGGCGTCGCCGGCCTCGGTTTCCCGCTGAGCATCCATCTGGAGGCGGCATACGGCGCGTCGGCGCCGGCCTTCGAAACGTTCGCGGAGATGCTCGACTACTGGTCGCCCGACGAGTCCTGACCACGCACGCACTCACGCTAACGCCGGTGATGGCGCCTCGAGATCCAGCACCAGGTCGCTGTGCGGGGTGGCCGTGCAGAGCAGTACGGCACCGTCGGCGGGCGTTTCCAGCGGGGGCTCCCGGTAGTCGGTCGTTCCTTCGATCACCGGGGTCGCGCACGTGTGGCAGACGCCGCTTCGGCATGCATACCGCGTTGGTACGTCGCACGCCTCCGCGAATTCGAGGAGCGTATGGAATTCCGGCGACCAATTGACGCTGAGCCCGCTGCGGGCGAAGGTAATCCGCGGCCCCGACCCCGGCGCACCCTTCGGGGGGTGTGGCCGGGTGAGCGTTGGCGCGCCGACGACGCCGGGGTTGATCGGGGGCAGGGCGCCGAACAGCTCGCTGTGAATGTGCGTGGGATCGAGGCCGGCTGCCGTGAGGGCCTCCCGCATGGCGTCCATGAACCCAGCTGGGCCGCAAAGGTATGCCGTGGCGTCGGCAGGCAGGCCAAGAGCGGCGATCGACTGCGCATCGAGCCGCTTCGGTGCGACGGCGTCATCGCCGACGGTGTAGAAGACGTGCTGGCGAGCGTCGGGCAGAGAATCGAGCAGGGCCGTGACTTCCGCGGCGAAGGCGTATGTCGCCGTCCTTTGCGTGGTGTGCAGCCACCAGATCGGGCGCGAGCTCTTCGCGGTTGCCAACGCGTGCGCCATGGCCATCACGGGCGTAGCGCCGATACCGGCAGACACCAGGATGACCGCGCTGCTGTCGTCGACGAGATAGAAATCGCCGCGTGGCGCGGCGGATTCGATGATTCCTCCTGCTCTGGCATGGTCGTGCAGCCATTGGCTGACCTGTCCGTGGTCCTCACGTTTCACGCTGATCCGGTACCACCCCGCCGCGGGATCTCCTGACAGCGAGTAACTGCGCATCGGCGGTGGATCACCGGCGCCGGGGATCTTCACGGTGAGGTATTGCCCGGGTCGCGGCGCCGGCACAGTACCGCCGTCGTCGGCCTCCAGTCGGAACGACACCACCGTGGGGCTCTCCCGATGCCTGGCCGTCACGCGTAACCGCCGAAACCCTTTCCACCCCGGCGACGCGTCGGGGACCGGCTTCTCGTGCGCGACGAGCATGTCGCGGAACGACTGCTGCCACCCGGGGCTCAGCGCGGGCACGTCGACGGTCTTGCGCAAGAGGCCCATGTCGCGGTCCGGCATGTACAGCAGCGCGTCGACGTCGGCGACGCTGAGCTCGTGGCGACCGCGACGGGTCAGCACGATGGCGTCACCCGCCCGCACCTGGCCTTCTGTGATGACCCTGAAATAAAAGCCCGGGCGATGTTGGGAGACAAGCAGGTTGGGCATCTCGGGCACACCGAGCCGGATGCCGACGCGGAAGCAGGTGACGCGCGGCTGGGTGACTTCGAACTCGGCATCGCCGATCCGGTAGCGGTCGCCGATGCAGACGTCGCGATCGCTGAGGCCGCTGACGTGAAGTTCTCCCCGAAGTGGCCCGGGCGCAGGTCGTCGCGGCCCAGGAAGTCGCGCCAGTAGTCATACGATTCGGTCTGATAGACCATGACGGCGCGCTGCTCCCCGCCGTGCCCGGCGAGGTCGCCCTGGCCGTCTCCGTCGATGTTGAGCCGGCGCACCATCACCGGTCCGTCGACCGGGGACTTCCAGATCCCTGTGTGAATCGTCTTGCCGTGCCACGACACATCCTTGGGCAGACCGACATTCACGGAGACCAGCCTGGCGGTCATGCTGCCTCCTCAGGTCAGCGGTTCGCCACCGTCGATCTTCAACGTAACACCCGTCAGGAAACTGTTGGTCATCGCGAAAAGCGCGGCGCCCGCGATGTCTTCACTCGTCCCGATGCGGCGCGCGGGATTGCTGGAACTGACGCGCTCGAAGTAGTTGCGCTTGCCGTCCTCCCCAAACGCGTCCCACGCTCCAGTGTCGATGACACCCGGGGAGATGGTGTTGACCCGGATCGGTGCGAGTTCGACCGCGAGCGAGCGGGTGAGGAAGTCGACGGCTCCGTTGGTGATGGCGACACCGAGGTAGCCGACATTGACCTTGAACGCGTTCACGCCGGAGAACAACACGAATGAACCACCGGGATTCATTTGTTCCGCAAAGTATTTGGCAAGCATGGTCGGTCCGATGACCTTGGTGTCAAACGACAACTGCAAATTCTTGCGGTCGAGGTCGGCGAGCTTGCCCCTGGCGCGGGCCGACGCCGTCGACACGACATGGTCGACCGCGCCCACCCGGTCCGCGAGTGCGCTGATCGATGTGTCGTCGGTGACGTCGACGGTCTCGGCGGTGATGTCGAGGCCGGCGTAGTCGTCGGCCAGCTTGGCTTTGTCGCGGCCGGCGACGATGACTCGTGCACCTTCGTCGTGTGCGACCAGCGCTACGGCGCGGGCAATGCCGCTGCCACGCCCGACCACTACAACAGTTTTGTCCTGCAACGCATTACCCATCGGCACTGCTCCTCGAGCCTCGATGTCAAATTGGGATGTACAACCCAGAATTGCACAGGCGCGACAACGGGTCAATGCCGCGTCAGAGTCCCACAGGAATGGGCCAGATATCCCACAATTGAGCGGGCGACGGGTACCCTGACGCCGTGGCGCTTGCCGATCAGCTCGACGACCAGCCGTCGACCCCGAAGGGACGGGCCACCCGCGAGCGGATCGTGCAGGCGGCCGCCGAGGTGATCCTGACAGACGGCCTGTCGGCGTTGAACATGGTGACCGTCCGCAGGGCCGCGGCGGTGAGCGGATCCCAGCTGGCCCACTATTTCGCGGACAAGCAGGCGTTGATTCGCGCCGTGATCGGTCGCCAGGCCCGGGTGGTGCTGGACTTTCACCGTCAACCCAAGCTCGATGGCCTGCAGTCGTTCGACGACTTCGAGCGCTGGATCGATCTGAACATGCGCTATCTCAAACTGATCGGATATGACGGCACACCCACCTACCACGCCCTGGCCGGGCAACTCGCGAAGTCCGACGCGGCTACCCGCGAGACGCTGGCGACCGGCTACTGGCAGTGGGTAGCGCTGCTCGAACAAGCCTTGCAGCACATGAAAGACGAAGGAATCCTGGTCGCCGACGCCGACCCTCGCCGGCTGGCGCTGTCATCGTCACCGCTCACCAGGGCGGTGGCACCGTGGCGTTCGCCTACCGCGAGGAATGGCCGCATGCCGACGCGGTCCGATTCGCGGTGAATTATCTGCGCATGTTCGCCAAGGACCCGGCTGAGCGGGCGGCGCGCGCACCGCGTCGTCCGCGTAGGCGCCGAGCGCGCCGTTGATTCGCCGGCGGCCACACCGTGTCCGATGACACCTCTGCGGGTTCACCCGCAAAGGGCTTGCGGTTCGCAAACGCATCGTTGACGCAACCGCCGAGCTGATGTTCGAGCACGGCGTCGGCGGCACGAGTCTTGACGAAGTGCGCAGCGCCGCCGGAGTGAGCGGATCGCAAATCGGGCACTATTTCGACGACAAGCGCGACCTGACCCGCCAGGTCATCGCCTCCCGCCGTGACGATGTGCGCAGCTTCCACACCCAGCCGCAACTGGGCGCCCTCGACAGCATCGAATCCCTGCAGGCGTGGGCGGCCGCCTGTGTGGCGGACGTGGACGACGTGTACCGCCGTGGCGGATGTGTGTATGGTTCGCTGGCCGGTGAGCTGCTCGAAGCCGACGAGCAGATTCACGATGATCTGGCCGCCGGGCTATGACAGTGGATCGACCTGTTTGACGCCGGGCTGACCGCAATGCGACAACGCGGCGATTTACGCGAGGAAGCCGATCCGCGCCATCTCGCCGTCGCGTTGGTCACCGCCCATCAGGGCGGGGCCATGCTCACCTTCGCCACCGACAGCCCGGAACCCCTGCGGGTGGCGGTTCAGGCCGCCGTCGACTACGTGCGCTCCTTCGCGCCGCGGCGCAGACGTAGACCCTGATGGCCCTGATGGAACTGATGGAAGGACGGAAACGATGAAACTGGCGCCGTCGGTCTTGGTGTTCGATGTGAACGAAACACTCATCGACATCGACGCGTTGTCAACGCTTTTCGAGCAGATCTTCGGGGATGCGCGAGTGATGCGCGAATGGTTCGGCCAGCTGGTCACCTACGCGATGACCACTGCGCTGTCGGGCTGTTACGTCGACTACTTCACGCTCGGTCGGGGCGTGCTGGAAATGCTCGGGGAGATCCACCGGACCCGGATCGTCAGCGCGGACCTGGAACGCATCACCCAGGCGATGCTGACGATGCCCGCGCATCCCGATGTCGCCGACGGCCTCGCTGCGCTGCGCGACAACGGCTTTCGGCTGGCGACCCTGACGAACTCACCGCCCAATCCGGGCGGCCCCAGCCCCCTGGAGAGCGCCGGACTCGGCGACTACTTCGAGCGCCAGTTCAGCGTCGACGGATGCCGCACCTACAAACCCGCTCGGGATGTCTACGACTATGTCTGCCGCGAACTTCAGGTCGTGCCCGCGGAGTGCATGATGGTCGCCGCGCATGTCTGGGACACCATCGGGGCGCAAAGCGCAGGCCTGGACGCGGCGCTGATCACCCGGCCGGGCAACGCGCCACTGCCGCTCGACGGCCTGCCGCAGCCCACGCTCGTCGCGGCCGAGCTGCGCGACCTCGCCAACCAACTCATCGGTTGACGCAATCGATGACCTGGCTCTGGCGACACGTGGTCGGTCAGCCGGTGCGCCTGGACCGGACGAAGCCGGCCAGCGCCGCGCCGATGAACGGCACGGGGGCGAAGGCGGCGATCAGGGCGCTCCTCGTGCCGACGAGGGGCTTGCTGCGCAGCCCGAGAACAAAGTCGGCGCTGTCGCTTGTCAAACCGACCGCGGCCCAGCGTTGGAATTCCTTGCTGTCGCCGCGAACCCAGGCCGCCAAGCCACCCGACCCGAGAACCACGTCTCGGATCCCGATCGTCTGCAGGAGCAACGTTTCCGTCCCCGACCCGGGTGCAAAAAAGCGGCTCGGCGCCAGGATCATCGCGGCGCCAACGCCGAACCGAGCCGCCGCCACCAAGGCCAAAAGTGAGTACCGTGTCCGGGGCTGCTCGTCTGTCACGCCTCAACCGTAGCCGCTGATCGAACGTGTTAATGTGTGGCCGCCACTGCCGGGTGTCACCGACGCCCCGGCGAATTCGATTTGAGTGGGTATGAAGCGCAAGCGCGTCGTCATCGCCGGGCTCGGCGATAGCGGAGTGCTCACGGCGATCCGACTGGCCCGCCACGCCGAGGTCGTCGGAGTCTCGGCCAAGCCCGCGTTGGTGTCCGGGCAGGAGCTGGGCTGGCGGCTGTCTCGTCCGCACGACTGGGCGCGCGCCAACTGGATCCCGTTCGACAACTTCCGCGGCCTGGACCGGGTGCGCACGGTGCACGGCACCTTGACCGGGCTCGACCCTGCCGCCCACAGCGTCCTGGTCCGGCATGACGACGGTTCGACATCGGCCGAGGGCTACGACGCGCTGATCATCTCGACGGGGGTGACGAACGGATTCTGGCGCCAGCCGAACTTCGAGTCGGCCGGCGAGATCGGCGCGGCCCTTCGCGCCGCCCACGATCGTCTGGCCGAGGCCGGCTCGGTGATCGTCGTCGGCGGTGGGGCTGCTGCCGTCAGCAGCGCGGCCAATCTGGCGAGGACCTGGCCGGAGCAAGCGGGTCGATCTGTACTTCCCCAACGAGCGTGCCCTCGTTGGGCACCACCCGCGGACGTGGGAGCGCGTCCAGCGCCGGCTCGGCGACGTCGGGGTTCGCCTGCATCCCGGGCACCGCGCGCTGATACCCGATGGGTTCGCGTGCGATCAGATCACCAGTGAGCCCGTCCAGTGGAGCACCGGTCAGTCGCCGGCGTCGGCCGATGCGGTGCTGTGGGCGATCGGACGGGTGGAACCCAACACCGACTGGTTACCGGCGGACCTGCTCGACGAACGCGGCTTCGTGCGGGTCACTCCGGACCTACGGGTTCCCGGTCACCCCGGCGTGTTCGCGGTCGGCGACGTCGCGGCCACCGACCCACTTCGAAGCTCGGCCCGCAACAGAGCCGACGGCCTGCTGGCCCACAATGTCCGCGCCGAATTCGCAGGACGACCGCTGCGCAGCTACCGCCCGCCCAAGCGGCGGTGGGGTTCGGTGATCGGCGTGCAGCCAGAGGGTCTCGAGGTCTTCGCGCCCAACGGCCGCGCCTTCCGCTTCCCGGCCTGGTCGTTCGACAGAGTGCTGATGCCGCTGATTGTCCGGTGGGGCATCTATCGCGGTGTGCGCGCCAACGAGCCGTCCCTGTAGCAGGGCTCAGATCCGCGGCACTTCTGAGGTGATGCGGTCCAGCAGTGCGGTGTAACGGTTGGCCTCCCGGTGCCTGCCGGGCTTGCCGCTGCTGATCAGGCCCGCCGACAGCCCGCGTTCGGGGTCGGCCCAGACCGCGATGTTCACCAACCCGGTGTGGCCGAACGCCGCAGGCGCATTGCGACCGAACGGGCCGAACCGGTTGGAGCCCAGCATGTATCCGGTGCCCCACCGCAGCGGCGCCAACCCCGTCGCGAGATCCGGGCGCAGCCTGCGGCACTCCCGCGTCGCGGCGCGCAGGGTGTCGGGCGCCATGACGCGAACCCCGTCGAGTTCACCGCCGCGGCGCAGGATCTCGGCGAAGCGGGACAGCTCGTCGGCGGTCGAGACGGTGTTGGACGACGGCACCACACCCGTGAGGAACTGCGCAGTGTTGGAGAACGGGATGATCTGATGCATCGTGCCGCCGACCGCGGTGCGGAACGCCGCCGCGATCGGCGCGGGCAGCGGCTTACCTGTCGGGTGGCTCGGGGCCACCCGCGGGACGTCGGCTTCCGCGACGCCGTAGTTCGTCCACCGGAAACCGAGCGGGTCGAGGATCTCGGCGGCCAGAATGTCGCGAATGTTCTTGCCGGTGGCGGCCGAAACGATCTCGCGCACCAGCGGGCCCCAGCGTCAACGCGTGGTAGATGTGCACCAGTCCCGGCCGATAGATCGGCTTCAGGTTGCCCAGCATCTCGCGGGCGTATGCGCTGTCGTCCATGCGCTTGAGGTCCGGGCGCGGCCCTGTCGCAAACGGCACGCCCGCGCTGTGGGTCATCACGTGCCGGATCGTGGTGCGGTCCTTGCCGTGACTGGTGTAGCCGGGCAGGTAGTCGCAGACCCGGTCGTCGAGGGAGAACGCGCCGCGTTCGACGAGCATATGCACGACGGTCGTGGTCATCGCCTTGGCCGCGGAATACACACAGAACGGGGTTTCCGTTGTGACGACGACCTTTTCGGCCTCGGGCGGATCGTCGGGAGCGTTGCCCCACCCGTGTCCGATCGCCCTGTTGAGCACGACCCTGCCGTGGTGTCGCAGACACAGTTGAATCGCGGGATGCATGCCGGCCGCATACCAGTGCCGCGCGGCCTGCCAGATCCGCTCGACGGCACGCCGAATCGATCGCGGTGTGGTCTTCGTCGCCGACCGCAGTGACGGCGTCGAGGTCGGCGGGGACGCGGATTCGGCCGTCCGAGTTCACGTGCGCGTCCTGTGCAGCGTCGCGGCCAGATGGTGTTGCAAAGGCTGACCGACGGCACCCATTCGCAGCGTATAGGTCAGTTCGTCACCGTCGACACGAATCGAACGGCCCAGCGCCGTCACCTCTTTGGCCGAGGAAGTACGCCCGATCGCCGTTGCGGTCAGCTCCATCTCCAGCGTCGCCCCGGTGATCGACAGCGTTCCCTCCTGGATCTCGGTGATGCCCGTCGGATGGGCCAGCACGAGTTCGACCCGGTCCGGCGACGGCAGCCGCAGATATCCGGTCTCCGCGTGCAGCGGCCGGCCGTCGTCGCTGGCCGTTGTCCGCTGGCCGTAGACCAGAAACGGCTTGCCGACGTGACCAAACGTCACTTCCTCGACATACCCGAACGGCTCGATGGTCGGGTACTCACCGGTGCCCTGGCCCGACCAGGTGCCAAGCAGGGAAGTCAGGCGGGCGATGCCGGGATGAAGATCGGCCACGCCCGTCACCCTACGGCGGCGACGCGGAATAGCCGGCACGCGGTCTCGGGTTGCCCGTTGATATGACCGCCACCGCATTCGACCCGCATGCACTGATCGCCAAGAGCCGGCTCGGCGTGCTCGCCACCATCAAGTCCAACGGGCTGCCGCAGCTTTCCCCGGTGACACCCTTCTATGACGCGGGCGCCGGCGTCATCTACGTCTCGATGACCGAGGGCCGGGCCAAGACGGCGAACCTGCGCCGTGATCCACGCGCAGCGCTCGAGGTCACCAGCTCCGATGGGTGGGCCTGGGCGACAGCCGAGGGGACGGTGACGCTGACCGGACCGGGAACCGACCCCCACGGCCCCGAGGTCGAAGCGCTCGTCGCCTACTACCGCAGCGCCGCGGGGGAACACCCCGACTGGGACGAGTACCGAGCCGTGATGGTGTCCGATCGCAGGGTGCTGATGGCGATGACCATCGACCGCGTTTACGGCGAGAAGATCCGCTGACCGTCTAATTGCCTGGCGGTGGCGGCCCTGGGTTGTGGGCGAGGATCTGGCCCAGTTGGCCCAGTTGGCCGAGCAGATCACCAGGGCCAGGCGTCGGCACGGGGGCGTCGGTCAGCTGCCATGGCTGGCACTCCGTCGTCGTGAACGCCGTATCGGTCGGCTGGATCTGGACGATCTGCGACTTCTTCGACAGCGCGTTGTCGACGATGGTGGTCCCGTTGACGCGTTTCCAGTAGCAGGCGCCGTCGCCGACGGGTCCTGCGGAGGCGTACGTCCCCGGCTGGATGTCCTTGCCGACCGCGTACGTGCCGTCAGCGTTGATGGTCGTGCCGGGTGCCGGCGGTGGTGCTGGAGCGGGATCGGCGTGCGCCACCGCGGCGCCGGCGCACCAGCCGGCCAGCGCCAAAACGGCACCGGCAGCCGTGCTCTTCGCCCTCACAACACACCAGTTTAGACAACAAGCCTGGCTAATTAACACCCGCGGCCGAATCCGCGGTACCGGCCGGTTGGGCCGGGTGCGGCGCCGGCGCACCGGCCGCCTCGGTGAACTTCGACCGGTGGGCCGGACCGGCACCATGGGTAGTCTCGGACATCGTCACCCAAGAGATGAGGTGCCCGTGCGGCTCGACCTGCTCACCCCCGGGATCGAAGTTGGTCTCGTCACCACCAACCTCGACGCGATGGTCGCCTTCTACGAGGGCTTCCTCGGACTGCAGTTCCAGGGCGACGTCGAGTTCCCCGGCGGGTCGCAGCGGCGGTACTCGCTCGGCAGCGGCGTGGTCAAGCTCGTCACGTTCGAGCAGCCGCCGCCCGCCCCGGTCGCTCCCGGCGGCGGCCGCGCCCAGGCGGGCATCAGGTACTTCACGATCGGTGTGAACAATCTGCGAGCAGTGGCCGAAGCGTTCGGCGATTCCGAGTACGAAGTGGTCGAGCCGGTGACCGAGTTTGCGCCGGTGCCCGGCATGGGCTGGATGTTCGTGGCCGACCCCGACGGCAACTGGATCGAACTATTCGGAACGTTGTGAGCGTCCCGACCACCCCACAGCCAACGCCGACGTGTTACCGCCATCCCGATCGCGCGACCTACATCCGATGCACCCGCTGCAACCGTCCGATCTGCCCGGAGTGCATGCGCGAGGCGGCCGTCGGCCACCAGTGCGAGGAGTGCGTGCGCGACGGGGCGAAATCGGTACGCCAGCCGCCGACTGCGCCCGGCGGACCGCAACGACGCGCCACACCCGTGATCACCTACGGCCTGATCGCGATCAACGTCGCGATGTTCGTCCTGGAGACGGTGTCGTCGGGGGTGCAGAGCGAACTCGTGCTGCGATCGCCCGCCGTCGCCGACGGCGACCTGTACCGATTGCTGACTTCGGCGTTCATGCACTACGGCCTGGCGCACCTGCTGTTCAACATGTACGCGCTCTTCGTCGTGGGTCCGCCGCTGGAGATCTGGCTGGGCCGGCTGCGGTTCGGCGCGCTGTACGCGTTGAGTGCGCTGGGCGGCTCGGTCCTGGTCTACCTGCTCTCACCGCTGAACGCGGCGACCGCCGGTGCTTCCGGTGCGGTGTTCGGCCTGTTCGGCGCCTGGTTCGTGGTGGGTAAGCGGCTCAACCTCGACGTCCGGTGGGTGGTCGGACTCATCGTGATCAACCTGGCCTTCACGTTCGTGATTCCGGTCCTCGGCGGGCAGAACATCAGCTGGCAGGGCCACATCGGCGGGCTCGCCACCGGAGCACTGGTGGCCGCCGCCTACGCGTACGCACCGCGCGAGCGGCGCACCGTGATCCAGGTTTCGGTGACGGCCGCCGTCCTGGTGGTGTTCGCGTTGCTGATCTGGTGGCGGACAACCGCACTGCTCACCCAGTTCGGCATCGCCTGACGTCGCCGGCTGTTCGCTCGCCGCTCAGCGAACAGCCACCTGGCCATGTCAGCGTGGCGGTATGAGCGTGGACCCCGAGGCGTCCCAACGGCCGGTCGAGCGCTTCCACCGGCTGTGCGAAGTCGCGGTCGCCCGCCTGCCGTTCGGGCTGGATTCCATTGTGGCGCCGACATTTCTGGGCTTCGTCGTGCTCAACAGCGGCACCTTCGCCGTCGATCTGGCGCTGCTGACGCTGCTGCACGGTCGGCTGGACGTCGCGCTTCCTGTCGCGGTGACGGTGGCCTACGCATGCGCGTTCACGCTGAGCTACTTCCTCAACCGCATTCTGAACTTCCGCTCACACGCCTCCGTCGGGCCGCAATTCGCGGTGTATGTGGTCGTGGTCGTGGTCAACTACCTGGCGTTCATCCTCGGCGTCTCGAGCATGCTGGTGGCCCTCGGCGTCGAATACCACCTCGCGCGGATCGTGGCCGGCGGCTGCGAAGCCATCTACATGTACAGCGCGATGCGCTGGGTGGTGTTCCGGACTCCAGCGGCGGTCAGCGGGTCGGCGCCATCCCGAAGACCGGAAACAGGGCCGGTTCGAGAAATACTGTGATCGCCGTGATTCCGCCCTCACCAGGGGTGAGGACGTGTATCGCATGGGCTGCCATCACGCCGTCGGCATCGCGGCGGTAATTGGCAACGGCGGGTTGCCCGTTCGCGGACGTGGGGATCATCAGCACGTTGCCGGGCGCGTCGAAGCCGCGTTCGGCGAGGAATCGCGTCACCGCATCGCGCCCGGTGAACCAGACAGCGAACGGTGGCATCTCGAGCTTGACGTCGGCTTGCAGCAGCGCGGTGAGGGCGGCCACGTCGCCGTTTTCGAATGCCGCGCAATAACGTTCGACGAGCGCCAGCAGCTCGCGGTCTTCGGGCTCGGTGACCTCATCGTCGCTTGGCGCGACGTCGGCGAGATGCGCCCGCGCCCGCTGCAGCGCACTGTTGACCGCTGCCGGTGTGGTCTCGAGCAGTTCGGCCACTTCGGCGGCGCTGAACTGGACGACGTCCCGCAGGATCAACACCGCCCGCTGCCGAGCCGGCAGTTCCTGCAGTGCGGTGACGACCGCCAACCGGATGCTCTGCCTGGCGGTGGCCGCCGCCTCGGGCGTGAAGGTATCGGGAATCGGCTCCAGCCACGGATATCCGACCTTGCTGGCGTCGATGTCCACCTCGGGATCGACCGACGCCGCGCCGAGCCCTGCCGGCAGCACCCGGCGGGCACGGTTTTGCAGCGCGCGCAGGCACGCGGTGGTGGCGATGCGGTACAGCCAGGTCCGAAGCGCCGCCCGCTCCTCGAACGCCTCATAGCCGCGCCAGCCGCGTAGATACGTCTCCTGCACCAGGTCCTCGGCGTCCTGCACCGAGCCGAGCATGCGGTAACAATGCGCGATCAGTTCGGCGCGAAACGGCGCCGCCTGCTCGATGAAATCCTGCTGGGCCGGCACGGTGTTCTCCTACCTGGAATATCGAGAAAGCTGAGGTTCCTTCCCTGAATACAGATACGCTCGGCGACCCGAATTCATCGACGGTCAACCGATGAGTGTGGCCGGTACGACGTATCTGAATCGATATGAACCAATCCACCACCCTCCCACCAACCGATCTGGCCGGCTCAACAGCGATTGTCACCGGCGCAGGCCGCGGATTCGGCCGCGGCATCGCCACCGCGCTTGCGGCGGCCGGGGCACGCGTCGTCGGTGTCGCCCGCAGCGGTGCCCAGCTCGACGCATTGCGCGGCGAGATCGCGGGCTTGACCGCCGTAACCGCGGATGCCGCGGATCCGGCAACCGCCCATCGCCTCATCGACGAGTACCAGCCGCGCACGGTCGTGCTGTGCGCGGGGGCGGCGCCGCAGATGAGCCCGCTGCAGGAGCAGACCTGGGAATCCTTCAGCCAGAACTGGAACGTCGACGTCGCCCAGGCGTTCCACTGGATCCGCCATGCGCTGCTGCGCCCGTTGGCTCCCGGCAGCACCGTGATCGCGCTCTCCAGCGGCGCGGCGATCAAGGGCTCGCCGCTCAGCGGCGGCTACGCGGGCGCCAAGGCCACCGTCAGATTCATCGCCGGCTACGCCGCGCTCGAGTCGGAACGGGCCGGGCTGGACATCGACTTCGTGTCGGTGCTGCCGGTGTTGACGCCGGCGACCGAGCTCGGCGCGAAGGCGGTGGCGGCCTACGCCGAGCGGCAAGGGCTCGACGTCGACACGTTCGTCGAGTCCCTTCGGCCCACGCTCACCGCCGAACAGGCCGGAAAGTCGGTGTTGGAGATCGCCACTACTGCGCGGCGAGACCAGCGTGCGTACACGCTGTCCGCCGCGGGCCTGTCCCCGTTGGGCTGAGGCTCAGACCTCGATGCGGGAGCCGATGATCACCGTCTGTTCCAGCGGCAGGCTGAAGTATCCGGCGGCGTCGGCGGTGATGTAGGACGTCGCGATGAAAAGCCGTTTGCGCCAGCGCGGCATCGTGGGTTCGTCACCCGCTGCGAGCTCCAGTTTGGACAGGAAGTAGGTAGCCGAGTCGACGTCGATGTGGCCTTCGGTATGCGCGGGGTCGAGCAGGCGCAGTGCGGCCGGGATGTTGGGCCGTTCCATGTACCCGTAGCAGGCGCTGACGTGGATGATGCCGTCCCTCGTTGTAGCCGAGCTCGTCGATCGTTATCCGCTGGTCGTCGGAAAGACGGGGCACCGGCACCGTGTCGATCGACATGATGACCACGTGCTCGGCGCAGCACCCGGTTGTGTTCGACGTTGGCCCGCATCGCCAGAGGTGCCGTCTCCTTGCCGCGGTTGAGGAACACCGCCGTGCCCGCCATGCGCACCAGCGGCGGCTTGTAGTCCCGAAGGCCGTCGATGAACTCGCGCAGCGGACCCTCAGCCTTTGCCCTTGCGCGCGTGACGATTCCGCGGCCCTTCTCCCACGTTGTCATCACCGTGAACGCCGCGATCGCGATGAGCAGCGGGAGCCACGCGCCGTGCACCAGCTTGGTCAGATTCGCGGCGAAGAACATCAGATCCACCAGCAGCAGCAGGCCGCCGCCGATGATCACCGCCCACAGCGGCCATCCCCACCTGGTCCGCGCGTAGTAAAAGAACAGGGTGGTGGTGATGGTGATCGTGCCCGTCACCGCCATGCCGTAGGCGTACGCCAGCGCCGCGGAGCTGCGGAACGCGAAGACGAGGATCAGCACCGCCACCATCAGCACGCTGTTGATCCACGGCACGTAGATCTGGCCGATCGTCGACGCCGACGTGTGTTGGATGCGCAGCAGCGGCAGATAGCCGAGCTGTGCCGCCTGCGACGCGACCGAGAACGCCCCGGTGATCACCGCCTGCGAGGCGATGACCGTCGCCGCCGTGGCCAGCAGCACCATCGGAATCCGCGCCCACTGCGGGGTGAGCAAGAAGAACGGCGCGCTCACCTTGGACTCGTCGGCAAGCACCAGCGCACCCTGCCCGAAGTAGCTCAGCGTGAGGCCGGCAGCACGACGCCGAGCCAGCCGAGCGTGATAGCCCGTCTGCCGAAGTGGCCCATGTCGGCGTACAGCGCCTCGGCACCGGTAACGGACAGGACGATCGCGGCGAGGGAGAAGAACGCGATGTGAAAGTGCCCCAACAGGAATGTCAGCGCGTAGGTCGGGGACAGCGCCTTCAAGATTTCGGGATTGTCGACGATCCCGGCCACTCCGCACGCGCCGATCGCCACGAACCACGCGATCATCACCGGCCCGAAGAACCGCCCGACGGCCGCGGTGCCGTTGCGCTGGACGGCGAACAGCGCCACGATGATCACCGCGGTGATCGGCACGATGAAATCCGCGAAGCCGGGTTGGATGACCTTGAGGCCCTCGATGGCGGACAGCACGGAGATCGCGGGCGTGATCATGCTGTCGCCGAAGAACAGCGAAGCGCCGAACAAACCGAGGCCGGCCAGGAACATCGCGGTGCGGCGGCCACGCTGGCCGGTCCATCGCCGCAGCAGCGTGATCAGCGCCATGATCCCGCCTTCGCCGTCGTTGTCGGCGCGCATCACCAACAGCACGTAGGTCACGGTGACGATGATCATCACCGACCAGAAGACCGTCGAGACGACCCCGTAGACGTTGTCCTGCGATGATCGGCACCGGATGCGGGTCGCCAGGATCGAAGACGGTCTGCATCGTGTAGATGGGGCTGGTACCGATGTCACCGAAAACCACGCCAAGCGCGCCGACCACGATGCCCAACCGCAGCGTCTGCTGACTGCTCACGGTTCACATCGTTGCCGAGTGCCCGCCTGTTCGCCTGTCAACTCGGCAAACTCCGCCTGTCAACTCTGCAAAGATGAGCCGTGCCTGTCGTCCTGGCCATCGCGGCACTGCTCGTGGTGCCCACTGGACTGGCGGTGTTGGGTACCTACCTCTACCGGCTGCCCTATGTCGGACTGGCCGCCGCGTACGTCCCGTGGTGCCTGCCATTTCTGGCCGTGGCATCGGTGGCCGGAGGACTGCTCGCCCTGATCCATTGGCGGCTGCGCCGCAGCCGCATCGCGGCTGTGCTCGCGGTTCTCGCCGTGCTGACCGTCGCAGGCGTGTCGGTCATCACGACACGCATGACCACCGCGGTCGACCACGCCGGCGCCCACATCAGCCTCATCGACACGTTCGGCATCGGCGCGCCGAGAGAGGCGGCGCCGGATGACGAGGCGACGTATGCGACGTTCGAGGGAGAGCCCCTGCGGCTCAGCATCTACCGCCCGGGTGCCCGCGTCGCGCGCGCACCCGTTCTCGTTTACATCCACGGCGGCGGATTTGTCTCTGGTGACGACAGCGAGAACAGCACCGACATGCGGTGGTTCGCCGAGCAGGGTTGGTTGGTGGTCAGCGTGGACTACGCGCTGTCCTCCGCCCACCGGCATCTGTGGGATGTGACCCAGGATCAGATCGGATGCGCGCTCGGCTGGGTCGTCGACAATGCGCCGCGATACGGGGGTGATCCGGCCAAGCTGTCGTTGTCCGGCGCCTCCGCGGGCGGAAACCTCGCCATCAACGTCGCCTACCTGTCGGCCGAAGGCCGCTTGCATTCGTCGTGCGGCGGAACCATGCCGAAGGTCGGGGCGGTGTCGGCGATGTATCCCGTCGTGGACCCCGCCGATGCCTACGCCAACCGCGACCCCGCGATGGGCGGCACGTCACGGCGCATGCTCGGCGCCTATACCGGCGGCTCACCGCAGCAGTTCCCGGACCGATACGCCCGCATCTCCTCCGGCACGTACCTCACCGCAGGCGCACCGCCCACGCTGATCCTCCTCGGCGAGGCGGACCATCTGGTGCCGGTCGACGGCGCCTACCGATTCGCCGAGCGGGCGCGGGCGGCGGGAGTCGACGTCGACCTCGTCGCTGTTCCGTACGCCGACCACGGATTCGACGGGCGGCGCGGCAGCATCGGCCAGCAGGCCTACCGGCAGGTGACCGTCCGCTGGCTTCGCGACCACGGCCAGGGGCCGTGACCGCCGTTGGCGGATCATGAGTGCCATGGCCGACGAACTCGACGAGCTCTACGAGATCAAGCCCGAGGAGTTCACCGCCCTGCGCACCAAACTCGCCGCGGCAGCCAAACAGCGCGGCGACACCGATACCGCCAAACAGATCTCCGTCGCGCGCAAGCCCACCGCGGCGGCGTGGGTCGTCAACCGGGTGGCGCTGCGGGACCAGGACATCAGGACCCGGCTCGCCGGCCTGGGCGAACGGCTCAGGGATGCGCACGGCGCGATGGACGGCGACCGCATCCGGGAGTTGTCAGCTCGAGCAGCGTCGACTGGTCGAGGACCTGGCACGGGCACGCCTTCGAAGAAGCCGAACTCGCGGCTCCGTCCGCCGCGCTGCGCGACGACGTCACCGGCACCCTGCAGGCCGCGATCGCCGACCCGGAGGTGGCGTCGCGGCTGGGCCGGCTGACCAAGGCCGAACGATGGTCCGGCTTCGGTGAGTTTTCAGACACGGCAATGGTTTTCACCCCGTCCC
Organism: uncultured Actinomycetota bacterium; assembly: GCA_963733605.1. Classification (GTDB taxonomy): domain Bacteria; phylum Actinomycetota; class Actinomycetes; order Mycobacteriales; family Mycobacteriaceae; genus Mycobacterium. The sequence goes on along the minus strand of CAVTDY010000041.1, from coordinate 207,129 downwards.
GCAAGACCGCCTCCGCCCGCGAGAAGCCCGCCGGCAAGGCGCCGCGTGACGACCCACAGCGCGACGAGAAGCACGACGCCGCGCGTCGAGACCGCGAAAAGGCGCGGGCGGCATTGGCCGCCGCCGAACGCACCAGGGCCGACGCCGACGCGGCGCTGACCGAGCTGCAATCCGATCTCGCCACCGCCCGGCTGCGCCGCGACGATGCGCGCAGAAGACTGCAGGACGCCGACGACGCGTTGACCGCCGCCGAAGCCGCCTATGACAAAGCGAAGCAGGCCAGCCGCGACGCGGCCGCTGTGGTGAAGGACGCCAGGGCAGCGCTGAGGCTCACGTGATCGCGCGGCAGCTGATCTCCATGCTGTCACCCTCGCGCACCGGGAAGTTGACGCTCACGTAGCCATTGCCCGGATCGCGCACGTGATCCAGATATGGCCTGGTGTCCTCCATCGACGTGTTGTCGGCGACGATCAGCGCGCCCGCCGACAGCCGGGGTTCGAGCAGCTGGATCAGCGGGAGATACAGCTCCTTCCAGCCGTCGAGCAGCACGAACCCGACCGGGCCGTCGACGTCTGCCAGCGTGGTCAGCGCGTCTCCTTCCAGCACGGTGATGAGGTCGTCGAGGCCTGTCTCGGCGAAGGTCTTCTTCGCTGCTGCCACCTTCGCCGCGCTGAGCTCGGTGGTGACGATCCGGCCACTGCCGTTGTCCCGCACCGCTGCCGCGAGATGGATCGCCGAGATCCCCAAAGACATGCCGAATTCGACGATCGTGGCTGGCCGCGCCGCCCGCACCAGCGAGTACAGCAGCCGGCCCGCGTCCGGCGTCACCGGCAGGTAGAAGTCGCTGAGCGCGTCGGCGCGCTCCTGGGCGCTGGCCGACGCGACGCGCTCGAAAACGTCACGGTTTTCCCGCAACCGCGCGAACTGTTCCGTGGATTCCGCGTACATCCGGTCTAGGGCGGTCGCGACTCTGGCGTCCTGAAGTGTAGTGGTCACTGTGCCAAAGATAGACGCCTGACCGATATATCGCAACGTATCGCGATGCAACGCTGGCTTCCTAGGTATTCCTCAGGTATCGACGCGCGGCGCTCACCAGAATCTTCGTCGCGCGGATCCGCGCGCATGCCAGGATGGGGACAAGCCCGCCGCCGCCGCGGTGGGGGCTACCAGCCGATTGGTGTGCCGATGGCCGGTATCGACAAGGCGACAGCGCGCGCGATCGCGGTGATCGCTCTGTTGTTTGTCGCCGCATGGGCGCTGCGCGGCTATTTGCCGGGCATCGACCGGGCGGCCCAGCGGGAGCGGCCAGCCAGCAGCCCCGCGGCACTGGTCGTCGACATCGCCTTGCTCGCCATTTCGGTGGCCATCATCGGCGTCGCGATCGTCGTGCGGTTGCGGAATCGACCAGCGCGCCGCCCGGCGCCGGGGCAGTTGCCCGAGAGTCCGGGCACGATGGGCCGCCCGACGTGGCGCTTCGCGCTCGTCGCCCTCGCCCTGGCCATCGGCTGGCTCCTGCTGGTAATGCTGTTGATGCGGCTGGGTGCATACGGGCCCGGCGATCAACCACCTTCGGGATCCCCGACGATCACCCACCCGGGCGGCGCGCCGGCGACACCGAATCCGGTACCGCGGCGACCGACCTCACCGGACCAGCCGGGTACCAACATCGTTGGTTACTTCGTTCCGCCGATGTTGATCCTGATGGTCCTGATCGTCGTCGGCACGATCATCTTCTCGCATAGGCAGCGGCGCGCCGCGATCGCGTGGGCGGCCGGCGGCGAACTCCCAGAAGCCCAGGCTCCCGCTCACGCCACGGAATCGCTGGCGCGGGCAGCCGAAGTCGGGCTGGCCGAGATCGGCGACCTCACCCGCGAACCGCGCGAGGCGATCATTGCGTGTTATGCCGCGATGGAGCGCGAACTCACGCACGTGCCGGGTGCGGTTCCTCAGGACTGCGACACCCCGTCGGAGGTGCTGGCCCGCGCCGTCGACCGCGACGCACTGCACGCCGACAGTGCGGCACAGCTCGTCGAGCTGTTCGAAGAGGCCCGCTTCAGCCCGCATGTGATGACCGAGCGGCACCGCGATGTCGCTGTCGACGCGCTGCGTCTGGTCCTCGCGGAGTTGCGGAGCATGGCATGAAAAAGATGGTGGCCGCCGGATTTTTCGTCGTGGTGCTGGTCGAGGTGGTGGCGTTCGCGGTGGTCGACCGCGAGCTCGTGCTGGTGGTGGTTGGCGTCATGGTCGCGTTCGTGCTGTTGACGTTGCGCCTCTATCTGCTACGCGAACCCGGGTATGAGCCCGGCGGTGCACCCGCCAATGACCCCGCGGAGTTGTTGCGCCGCTGGCTGTCTCGGACCGAGACCTTGATCAGCCGGTCGGAGTCCACGCGAAGGGACTGGGACCGGCACCTGCGTCCGATGCTGGCCCGGCAGTTCGCGATGGCCACCGGTCAACGGCAGGCCCGGAATGACGCGACGTTTCAGGCCACCGGAAACCTGCTCTTCGGTGCGGAGCTGTGGGCGTGGGTGGACCCGCAGAACGTGTCGAGGACCGGCGGCAGCGAACCGGGTCCCGGCCGGGAGGCCCTCGATGAGATTCTGCGACGGTTGGAGCAGGTATGACAGCAAATATGGGGCTGCCCTTAGCGACGACGACCGCGCACTGCGAGGCGGTGCTCGACGAGATAGGGCGCGTGGTGGTCGGCAAGCGCGCCGCGCTGACACTGATTCTCACCACGGTGCTCGCGGGCGGCCACGTGCTGATCGAGGATCTGCCCGGCCTCGGCAAGACGCTGATCGCCCGGTCCTTCGCCGCGGCGCTGGGCCTTGACTTCACCCGGGTGCAGTTCACGCCGGACCTGCTCCCGGCCGACCTGCTCGGCTCGACGGTCTACGACATGCAGTCGGGCCGCTTCGAGTTCCGTCACGGGCCGATCTTCACCAACCTGCTTCTGGCCGACGAGATCAACCGGACACCGCCGAAGACCCAGGCGGCGCTGCTGGAGGCCATGGCCGAGGGCCAGGTGAGCATCGACGGCGTGACTCACCAGCTTCCTGTGCCCTTCATCGTGCTTGCCACCGACAACCCCATCGAATACGAGGGCACCTATCCGTTACCCGAGGCCCAGCTCGACCGGTTTTCGATCCGACTCGAACTACGGTATCTGTCCGAGCAGGAAGAGGCGTCGATGTTGCGGCGACGCCTCGACCGTGGCTCGACCACGCCGACCGTGCAACAGGTCGTCGACGCGCACGAGCTTGTCGCCATGCGTGAATCGGTGGAACAGGTGACCGTGCACGACGACGTGCTGCGCTATGTGGTGTCGTTGGCGACCGCAACGCGCCAGCACCCGCAGGTCGCCGTCGGTGCCAGCCCGCGCTCGGAACTCGACCTGGTCCAACTCGCCCGTGCCAGGGCGCTGCTGCTCGGCAGGGACTATGTGGTACCCGAGGACGTCAAGTCGCTGGCCGTGCCCACCGTGGCGCACCGGATCAGCTTGCGACCGGAGATGTGGGTGCGGCGGGTGCACGGGTCCGACGTGGTGGAGGAACTATTGCGGCGACTGCCGGTGCCCAGGGCCAAAGGCTGACGGCGTGATCGAGACCCGCAGCACCGAGGTCGAGTTGCGATGGCGTCCTTCGCCTTTGACACGCGCGGTCGTCACCTGCGCCGCGGCGGCGCTGGCCGTCGCGCTGATCGGCGGCTACTGGCAGTTGGTCGCGTTCACCGCGCCACTTGTCGGCGTGCTGGTGTCGATCGGGTGGCAGCGCGAGGTGCCGAGGGTTTACGTGCACGCCGAACCCGGCTCGCAGCGGTGCTTCGAGTCCGAGGAAACCCGGGTGTGCGTGTGGGCCGTGGCAGAAGGCAGCGACGACGGGGTAGGTCTGACCCTGGAAGCCGTGCCCGGCATGCGGCTAGAGACCGTCGATCGGGTCTCCCAGCGCCAGACGGTGGCCGCCGCGGCCGAGAAGTGGGGCCGGTATCCGATCGTGGCTCGCGTGAATGTTGTTGCGCGCGGCGGGCTTCTGCTGGGGACGGGCGTGTCCGACGCCGCCGATGTCTTCGTGTTTCCGTTGGTATCACCGCAATCCACCGCGATCCCACGCACCGAGCTGCTCAACCGGCTCGGCACCCACCTGACCCGGCACATCGGGCCGGGCGTCGAGTATGCCGATGTCCGCCGGTACGTGCCGGGCGACCAGTTGCGCACGGTGAACTGGCCGGTCAGCGCGCGGCGCGGCAGCCTGCATGTCACGGAGCGGCTCACCGACCGCGCCGCCGACGTGGTGGTGCTGATCGACGGGTATCTGCAGCCGCCGGGTCCGGCGACCGAAGCAACCGACCGGGTTGTGCGCGGCGCCGTGCAGGTCGTGCAGAGCGCGCTGCGCGCCGGTGATCGTGCGGGCGTTGTCACGTTGGGCGACCGGCGCCCGCGCTGGCTCGGTGCGGACATCGGGCGCAGGCAGTTCTATCAGATCCTCGATGCCGTGCTCGCCGCAGGGGACGGCTTTGAGACCACACCGGGCACGCTGGCGCCGCGGGCGGCCGTTCCGCCCGGGGCGATCGTCATCGCGTTCTCCACACTGCTCGACACCGAATTCGCGCTGGCGTTGATTGACCTGCGCAAGCGCGGTCACACCGTGGTCGCCGTCGATGTGCTCGAGGGCGCCCCGTTCGAAGAAAACCACGACCGTCTGGTCGCCCGGATGTGGTCACTGCAGCGATCGTTCATGTACCGGGACATGGGCACGATCGGCGTCGACGTGGTGGCGTGGCGCGCCGACGCTACGCTCGATCAGGCAATGCAGCTGGTGCCAGATCACCGGCGCCCGTCGCGGCGAGCGGTGATCACATGAGCGCCGCCGCATTCGTCACCCGCACCATTTCGACCGCATTCGGACTGGTGATGGTGGCCTCGGCCGCCGTGCAGGCCGACGGGCCTGGTTTGGCCGCGGCCGCTGTCGCGGCGGCTGCGGTGTTGGCGGGCAGCGTGTTTCGACCGGCGGCCACCATTGCGGTGCTGCTGACCGTGTCGGTGATCGTGCTTGCCGAGGCCCCGCCGGCAATGACCGCGACGTCGGGGCTGTGCGCCGCGGCGTATCTGGTGCTGCGGCACACCGCCGCGGTGACCTCACCGACAGTGATTGGCGCCGTCGGGTTTACCGCGGCCGGGCTGGCCGCCGCCTCTCTTCCGATTGAGCTGCCGTGGGTGCCGCTGCTGGCTCCGGTGGCGGTGCTGGTGCTCTACGTTGTGGTCACTCGCCCGTACTGGTCGGCGTAGTCGCCTCGCCTCTCGGATACTCGTCGTGCCGGTGCCACCACGCATACGGCGGCGTTTGCGGATATCCGTCCGGTGAGTCCTCCCACTCCTCCTGACGGCCCAGCGCGGTGATGTCGAGATACGCCCAGGTGCTGCCCATCGCTTCGTCGCCGCGGTTGTCGATGAAGTACGTGCGGAAGATCCGGCCATCGTCGCGCAGGAAGGCGTTGGTGCCGTGCCACTCGTCGACACCGAAGTCGGCGTCGAACGAATCGGTGATTGTGTACCAGGGGATGTCCCAGCCCATCCGCTTCTTCAGCCTGGCGATCTCGGGCTGCGGAGCACGGGAGACGAACACCAGTGTGGTGCCGCGGGCATTGAGGTGTGCCAGATGGCCGACCTGGTCGGCCAGCATCGAACATCCGGAGCAACCGCCGTCGGGCCAGCCGTCCACATCCGGCTGGAAGAAGAACCGATAGACGACAAGCTGGCGCCTCCCGTCGAACAGGTCGGGCAGGCCGGCCTGACCGCCGGGCCCGTCGAATCGGTACTCCTTCTCGACCGCCATTCTCGGCATCCTGCGGCGCTGCGCGGCCAGCGCATCGCGGGCGCGGGTGAGCTCCTTCTCTTTCACCAGCAATCCGCGGCGGGCGGCGTCCCACTCCTGCGGTGAGACGATGGGCGGCAAGTCCATCGCCGTACCTCCTTTGACTCAGCCTTTGACTCGGTGTTTGACTCGGCCACTGGTTTAGACACCCACAACGGGTGAAAGTCATCGCCGGGCTCTGACCCATCGCGGTCCAGACGATGAAGTCCAACCGAAGGCGTCGGTGTTCAAGAAACAGCGGGAATCGGCAGGAAGCGGCACCAGTCCGGCCATGCTCCGGCACCTGCCCTGTCCGTCTTCCCGGGCCCGCCCGCACCGATCCCCAGTAAAGTGAGGCCAGGCATCCACGAACGGGGAGGCGCGAAGGATGAGGCTTCAGGTGTTGCCCTATGTCACCGTCGAGATCGACGATCGGCTGCGCCGCCGGTTACGCTGGGCCGGCGAACGGTTGCGCATCAACGTCAGGGCCTATCTGCTCAGCGCAGCCGACGATGTCGACGCGGCTGGTGACAAGGTGCGCGACCTGTGTGACCGAGCCGTCGACCGGGTCGATTCTGTCGTCGCGACGGTCAACGACCGACTTGGCGCCGAAGAACCCCGGCCGCCGCGGCTCCACCTGGTTGCCGGGCGCGAAGCCAGTTAGCCGTCAGGGCGTCCGGACGGTGCCGGCTCGGCTTCCCACGAAGAACGAACCGGCGATCGCCACCAGGCCCACGACGGCCACCGGTATGGCCCATGCCCGCCGCGCGGACAGCGCCGATTGACACTGGGTGACGTACTCGGTGTGCGGAATGACTGCGTTGAGAATGGGCAGGTTAGCGGGGTTGTTGTGGTCCGCCTGCTGTGCCGCCGACAGGTCCTGAACGAGCCCGCTGCCGCATCCGATGCTGCCGTTGTCGGGGCCGGGCACGGACACCGGGACGAGCAGCCCGATCACACCTGCGATCAGTGCGACCGCCCCCACCAGCAAGATCAACCGTCGCAAATTCATGTCGCTGGGTATGCCCGCTCGGTCGCGTTCGAAACCATGTTGAGACCGGCCCGCGCTGGGCTGTGCGCCAGCAACTATGTTGTTGTTGTTGTTCGGTGTGGTGGCTGTGGCCCGGAAGGAGCTGGACGCTTTGGTAGGCCATGGTCTGGTGGTGGTGCTGGCCCTGCTTGCCGCGGTGTTCCTCGCGATCGGCATCGTCGTGCGCCAGCGCGCCACCGTGGACGTCCCCCAGGAGCACGGCGTCAGCTCGGTGATGTTCCTGACGTTGCTTCGCCGGCCGCTGTGGTGGGGTGGCACCGCGGCGGCCGTCGCGGGCTACGTTTTCCAGGCGCTGGCGTTGGCTCACGGCTCGCTGCTTTTGGTGCAGCCGATCCTGGTCTCCGCGCTGCTGTTCGCGTTGCCGATGAGCGCCCGGCTCGCGCACCGGCGCGTCACCCGCGGTGAATGGGCGTGGGCGGTCCTGCTGACCACCGCCCTCGCGGTGTTCGTGTTGTTGGCCCGGGCTCGCCCGGGTAACTACGACGCCTCGGTGTCACTGTCGGCGCTGGTCGCCGTCGTCTGTACGGCGGCCGTCACGGCGTGTGTCGTGGTCGCCATCCGCACCATCGGCTGGCGCCGGGCGGTGTTTCTGGCGGTGGCCGTCGGTGTGTTGTTCGGTGTTGTCGCGGTGCTGACCAAGCTGGCGATGTATCTGCTCACCCACGAAGGCGCGCGTGCGCTGCTGACCACGCCGGTGCCGTATCTGCTTGCCGTGCTGGGCGTTATCGCGGTGGTCCTGCAGCAGTCCGCGTTCCATGCGGGATCACTGCAGACGTCGGTGCCGACGATGCTGGTGCTCGAACCCGTGGTCGCTGTGGTGCTCGGCGCCGTGGTGCTCGGGGAACACCTCGACGTCAGTGGCGTCCATGCGGTGGTGCTAACGATCAGCACGGTCTCGATGGCGGCGGCCACCATCGCGCTAGGCCGGGACGAGGGCGCCTACGAGGAAGAGCTCGAGGCGGCTCTGGCCAGGCGCTCCGGGTAGTGCCGGCTTAGCGCTCGGGATTCTGTTCCGGCGGAGCTGGTTCGGATATTTTGACCGGGCGCAACAGTGCCCACCCGATGAACACGATTGCCACGCCGATCAACCCGAGGCCCACCCACCAGTTGGCATCGGTGCCGACATACAGGTCGACGGGGTTGTTCCCGCGCGCCCTTGTCGTGCTCTCGGAGCAGTCCCGGGGCAAAGCCGGCGATGGTCAGCACGACGCCATAGATTCCCAGCAACGCGCCGACGATGTTGCGAACGTCGAACAAATGCCGCATCACAGTTCCTTATCCGATTCCTTGTCCAACTCGGGGTCCAATTCGGTGCAATCCATCTCAGTGGAAGACGACGTTGAGGACGATGGTCAGGGTGAGCGCGACGGCGGCCAGCGGAACCGGCCGGTAGTACCAGGCCTTTCCGGCGCTCTCCGGGTCGGCGAAGACTTCTCTCGGTGTCTCGGAATACACCAGCCCAACCAGCTCGGCAGCCGGCTTTGGCGTGGTCACCATGGTGACCGCCACACTGACAATGATGTCGACGACAAACGCGGCCGAGGCGGCGATGAACGGCATGCCCTGGCCGGGGAGGCTGATCACACCGGCCTTGGACAGAATGAAAACAAAGACCGCAGAAAGGGTTCCGCAGACGAGGCCGGCCCAGCCGGCGGTCGAGGTCATTCGCTTCCAGAACATGCCGAGGATGAACGTGGCGAACAGCGGCGCGTTGAAGAAGCCGAACAGCGTCTGCAGGTAGTCCATCAGGTTGGAGTAGCCGGCGGCGATCAACGCCGTGAAGATGGCCAGCACCGTCGCCGCGAGGGTGGCGATCCGACCAACCAGGATGTAGTAGTCGTCGGGCCGGTCCTTTACCACGTAGTCCTGCCAGATGTCGTAGCTGAACACGGTGTTGAACGCGGAGATGTTGGCTGCCATGCCCGCCATGAACGAGGCCAGCAGACCGGCGACGGCGACGCCCAGCAGGCCGTTGGGCAGGATGTCGCGGATCATCAACAACATCGCGTCGTTGTACGTGATGTCGCCTTTCCCAGTCGATTTCAAGCGGATCATGTCACCGATCGCGGCGGCGGAGATCATCCCGGGCACGATGACGACGAACGGGATGAACATCTTCGGAAACGAGCCGATGATCGGGGACGCGCCGCGCCGCGGACATCGAATTCGAGGCCATTGCACGCTGCACCTCGACGAAGTTGGTCGTCCAATAACCAAAGGACAGCACGAACCCCAGCCCGAACACGATGCCGATCACCGACCACACCGGGCTGTCGAAACCAGACAGTGCCTGACCAGGCCATGTGGTCAGTTGATCGTGCACCGACGCCGTCACCTTTCCGCCGGACACGGTGTCAATGACCTTGTCCTTCAGCCCGTTCCAGCCGCCCACCCTGATCAGCCCGAAAACCGTCAGCGGAATCAGGGCGGCCAGGATCACGAAGAACTGGAGCACCTCGTTGTAGATCGCGGCCGACAGGCCGCCGAGCGTGATGTAGCTGAGCACAACGACGGCGGCCACGGCCAGCGACACCCAGCGCGGCCAGCCGAGCAGCGCGTTGATCACCGTCGCCAGAAGGAAAAGGTTCACACCGGCGATCAGCACCTGGGCGATGGCGAAGCTGATGGCGTTCACCAGGTGGGCGCCGGGGCCGAAGCGCCGCCGCATGAACTCGGGAACGCTGCGCACCTTCGAGCCGTAGTAGAACGGCATCATCACCACGCCGAGGAACAGCATGGCCGGGATGGCGCCGATCCAGTAGTAGTGCATGGTCGACAGGCCGACCTGGGCGCCGTTGGCCGACATCCCCATGATCTCGACGGCGCCCAGGTTCGCCGATATGAAGGCAAGGCCGGTCACCCACGCGGGCAGTCGGCGGCCGGACAGGAAGAAGTCCAGGCTCGTCGAGATCTGGCTTCGGGCGATGAACCCGATGCCGAGAACGAAGACGAAGTAAATCGCGACGAGCACGTAGTCGAGCCAGCCCAGGTTGAGGCGCAGCACGTTGGATGCGGCCAGTGTCGTGGTGGTCTCACTCATCTCTGAGTCATCAACTCCCTCATCGGAGCCAGCACATATTCCAACAGAAGCAATCAGAAACTAACAGCATCTTGGCCCGTTGATCGACAAACCCACCAAACTTTGTTTGATATTGTGCGTTGCCATGCTCGCCGCTGAACGCCGCCACGCGATCTTGCTGGCGTTGACCGCCGGCGGCGCGGTCCGGGTCGCCGACTTGGCGGCCGACCTGGAGGTATCCGAGATGACGGTCCGTCGCGACCTCGACATGTTGGATGCGCAGAACCTGCTCCGCAAGGTGCATGGCGGCGCGGTGACGCGCCACAACCGCGGAGAAGAACCGTGGTCGTCGGTCAAGGCCGGTCAGCAGCGCGCCGAGAAGCTTGCGATCGCGGCGGTGGCGGCCGAAACCGTCGAGGACGGCATGACGATCGCGATCAGCGCGGGCACGACCACAACCGAACTGGCCCGGCGACTGCGCCACCGGTCATCGATCACCGTGGTGACGAACTCCATCAGCGTCTTCGAGGTGCTGACCGATCGCGATGCCGCGGACGCACCGCAGGTGTATCTGTCCGGCGGTGTCCGCACTCCGTCGAATGCGCTCGTCGGATCGATCGCCGACACTGCGATCTCATCGTTCCGGGTGGACGCCACCTATCTGGGTGTGCACGGATTCGATCCACAGGTCGGGCTGACCACACCCAATATCGCCGAAGCACAGACGAATCGGACACTCATCGGGATCGGAGCGCAGTTGACGGTGCTCGCCGACCACACCAAGTACCGCGAAGTGGGGACCAATGTGTTCGAACGGATGCGCCGGGTGGACAACCTGATCGTCGACGACGGGTTGTCGGTCGGTGACCGCGGCGTCATCGAGGAGCATGTCGGACGCCTGACCATCGCCGTGGTGACGGGACAGCCATGACCGAGCCCGCGACCCGGTGGACGCTGGCCGACGGCCGCGACCTGTTGTTGTTCGCGCTGCCCGGGCATGTGCCCGCACCCGTCCCGGACCGGCGGCCGCTGCCCGAGCGGGGAAACCAGCAGGCGCAGTTGCGATTCGACCGCCAGACCGGCCAGTGGGTGATCATCGCCGAGCTGCGCCAGGACCGGACCTACAAACCGCCGCCCGACCAATGCCCGCTGTGTCCCGGGCCGTCCGGACTGACCAGTGAGATCCCCGCGCCCGACTACGACGTTGCGGTCTTCGAGAACCGGTTTCCCAGCCTGTCTGGTGCGGGCAGCTCGCCGTTTGTGCTGCCGACGGTCAACAGCGAACTGTTCGTCTCCGCCCCCGGACACGGCCGGTGCGAGGTCATCTGTTTCTCCAGTGACCACACCGGGTCGTTCAGCCAACTCGAACTGCCGCACGCGCGCCTCGTCGTCGACGCGTGGCGCCACCGCACCGCCGATCTGATGGCACGCCCCGGCATCGCGCACGTGTTCTGCTTCGAGAACCGCGGCGAGGAGATCGGCGTGACGTTGACGCATCCGCACGGGCAGATATACGGCTATCCGTATCTGCCCCCGCGCGCGGCGCTGATGCTGCGCGAGGCGCGCGCCCACGCCGACCGCACGGGCGGCAATCTGTTCACGGACATCCTCGCCAACGAGGTAGCCGACGGCAGCCGCGTGATCGCCCGGACCGAGTTGTTCACCGCATTCGTTCCGTTCGCGGCGCGGTGGCCGGTCGAAGTGCACATCTATCCGAACCGGTTCGTGCGCAACCTCGTTGACCTTTCCGACGCGGAGCTCGACGGGTTCGCCCGGACCTACCTCGATGTGCTCGGCCGGTTTGACCGAATGTATCCGACTGCGCTGCCCTACATCTCTGCGCTGCACCAGTACTCCGACACCGACGGACAGCGCGAAGGCTACTTCCACGTCGAGTTGATGTCCGTGCGGCGCAGCGCGACCAAGCTGAAGTTCTTGGCCGGGTCCGAGTCGGCGATGGACGCGTTCATCAGCGACGTCACCCCAGAACGCGTGGCCCAGCGCTTGCGAGAGCTCCGATGATGGCGATCAGATACGCGGCGCCGGGCCGGATCAACCTGATCGGCGAGCACACCGACTACAACCTCGGTTTCGCCCTGCCGATCGCACTGCCCGAACGCACGGTGGTGACCTACGTGCCCGACGACAGCACCGAGGTCGCCGTGCGCAGCGACCGGGAGGACGGCGACGTTCGGATCCCCCTCGACACCGCTCCCGGCGACGTGGTCGGCTGGGCCGGGTATGTCGCCGGGGTGGTGTGGGCGCTGCGCGCTGCGGGCCTGCGCGTCCAGGGCGGGACGATGTCGATCGCGAGCGACGTCGAGATGGGTTCTGGGGTGGCATCTTCGGCGGCGCTGGAGTGTGCGGTTCTCGGCGCGCTCACGAGCGCCACCGGCCTCCGCGTCGACCGGATCGAGCTCGCGCGCATCGCACAGCGGGCCGAGAACGACTATGTCGGTGCGCCCACCGGGTTGATGGACCAACTCGCCGCCCTGTGCGGAGAGCCGCGCAAGGCGTTGATGATCGACTTTCAGGAGCTGACCGTGCGGCCGGTGACGTTTGACCCGGACGCCTCCGGTGTCGCCCTGATGCTGGTCAATTCGCGCGCCCCGCACCGACACGCGGGCGGGGAGTACGCGTCGCGGCGGGCGTCGTGTGAACGCGCGGCCGCCGACCTCGGGGTGTCGTCACTGCGGGAGGTGCAGAACCGTGGCGTTGAGGCGCTCGCCGCGGTGGCCGACCCGGTCGATGCGCGACGAGCCCGCCACATCCTCACCGACAATCAGCGGGTCCTCGATGTGGTGGCCGCACTGGAGAAGTCAGACTTCACCGCGATCGGAGCGCTCTTCAACGCATCGCAGGCATCCATGCGCGACGACTTCGAGATCACCACCGAGCACATCGACCTGATCGCCGACAGCGCCGTGCAGGCCGGTGCGCTCGGCGCCCGGATGACCGGCGGCGGCTTCGGCGGATGCGTGATCGCCTTGGCTCCGGTGAAGAAGGCCGACGCCATCGCCGGCCAGATCCGCAAGGCCGTCGGTGACGCCGGCTACCACCCGCCAACGATCGCCCGCACGCGGGCCGGCCAAGGAGCCGCACTACTGCGGTAGCGGTGCCTCCGACAGGGCGGCCCACATCAGGCGGGCCGCCTCGCGCGTGCGATCGTCGGGCATGATCGGCGTTCCCGTGTCGGGCTGTTCGGCCGGGGCGCCGCTGATGTGCTCGACGAGCGCCACCGCCAGCTCCCGCAGTTTCACGTTGAACTCCTGGCTGGCCCGGCGCAGGATCGCCCATGCGTGTTCGGCGTCGCAGCGGACCAGGCCCATCAGCGCGCCCTTGGCCTGTTCGATGGCGCCGCGGGACTGCAACACCGTGATGATGTCCGCGATGGCCGAGGCGTTCTCGGCCGCCGTGGTGATCAGCGCCGCAGAGACAAGCTGTTCGTAGTTGATCAGGCTGGCCACCGTCGCGGCACTGGCCGGCTGACTGAGCGTGCAGCAGACGACGACGGTCGCTTCGTCGGCCCAGACACCCGGCACGGCCGCGGCCCCATGAAGCCGTTCCCAGCTCGACTCGTGTTGCGGTACGCGTTCGCGCATGGCCGCCAACGTCAGCTCGGGCCAACGGTCGTCGGTCCAGAGGTCGAGGCTGAGCACCGGCACCTGATGGGCAAGCGCATCGGCAACGGGTCCGCCCATGCCTGACAGTTGGGCATCGACGAAATCCGCACCAACGCCCAGCGCGGCGATCACCGATGGCGCCTCGTCATGGCGCTTGTCGTGGACGGTGATCGCCAGGCCGAGCGCATCGAGCAAGTCGGACTGCATGCGCTCGATGATGCGCAGCATCAGCGCCATGAGCTGCGGGTGCTGACGCGGCTGAAAGTGGGGCGCAGCCATGATCAGTCGCGGGTCGTCACGGTCGCGATGCGGTCGAGGCCGGAGATGCTCAGAAGCGTCATAATCGGTCCCGTCGCAGGCACGATCAGCCCGAGTTTGGTCGTCGCGGCGACGGCGAACAATGCGCGCACGGCGGCGCTGTCGCAGTAGGACACGTCCAACAGGTCGACCGTGATGGCGTCGCTGTCGGCGGCCGCTCTGTTCAGTACATCCTGGAACTCGTTGACATTGGCCAGGTCGATGTCGCCGGTCGCGGTGACGACCGGCGGCTGTTCGGCCTCCGCAGCGGACAGCACGAACTGCCTATTGGTCATGGATGCAGCTCCTTGCGCATTTCCACCGTGGTCCCGTGCGGGGTTGGCGTGATCGTGACGTGGTCGACGAGGGCGCTCATCAACCTGCTGCCGTATCCGCGGCGGCCAGCCGCACTCGGCTGCGGTGCGTGCCAGCGTCCGTTGTCCTTGACCGTCAGCGCAAGACCGGTGTTTGTCGCCCGTGCCGTGACCTCGAGCTCGACGTTACGCACGGCGCCCTCAGCGGCATGCTCAACGGCGTTGGCGGCTGCCTCTCCGACGGCGAGCAGGACGTCGGCGGCGGTGGAGGGGTTGACCGCGGCGGTCGGCAGCCAGGTGCGCAGGTGCGCGCGAATGACGGCCAGGCTCGCCGGCACCGCGGGTAGGAGGATCCGCAACGGGGCAGGTGCGCCCGCGCCGGCGCCGGGAACCTTTGACACCAGCACCTCCGGATGTCGGTAGCGGCGGGCCCATCTGGATGGCCGCCTGAATGTATGCGAAATCCCCTGCAACGCCTGCCTCCGCTCGACAGCCGCGATTGCCGTTGTTGTCATATCACGTGGACGTCCGGGCGTCCGGCGCACGGCCCTTTCCGAATCCGAACCGCATACCGACGGTGGTGCCTTCCGCCGTTCCGTCGAGCTCGACCCGGTCGCTCAGCGCCCGCATCAGCAGCAGTCCCCGGCCCCGCGTGCCGGGGTCAGCGGGCGGTGTCTTCCACGAACCCGAGTCGGTGACCTGGACCGCAACGTGGCGCTCCACGATTGCCGCCTCGATGCGCATCGTCCCCGGCTCTCGCCCGCGATACGCGTGCTCGACACTGTTGCTGCATGCCTCGTTGACCACAAGCACGATGTCCGCGGCGAGCGAATCGGGCACACTTTCGCTCCGAAGCCACGCGGAGAGCCGCCGTCTGACGTCGGCCAACCGCGTCTGCGACCGCCTCGTTCTCGAGCACAAGCGCGCAGCCCGGATGGCGGTAGAGCACGATCGCGACATCGTCGTCGTATCCGCTCTCGGGGGCCAATTTGTCGAGCATGGCGTCGGCGACCGCGTCGACGGGCAATGTGATGGTCTGCGCCAGCACCTCGGCGACGCGGGCGATTCCCGCATCGATGGGTTCGGCGCGCCGCTCGACGAGCCCGTCGGTGTAGAGCAACAGGGTCGATCCGGCGGCCACTGCCGCGGCGGCCTGTGGCCGGGGATCGTCTCTGTTCACCGCGAGCGGCACCGAGCGCGCGTCGGTCAACAGCTTCGGCGCTGACTCTGGCGCGGCGAGCAGACCGGGGACGTGTCCGGCGCTGCTGTAGGACAACGTTTGCGACCGGGTGTCGAGGATGGCGACAAATACCGTGGTGCAGAACGCATCTGGGATGAAGGCGGCCACCGAATCGAGCTGTTCGAGCAGGGTCGCCGGCGATGCCCCGGTGAGCAGCAGCGCGCGGGCCGAGGCGCGGAGCTGACCCATCACCGCCGCAGCGGACAGCCCGCGACCGACACAGTCCCCGACGATGATGCCGATGCGGTCGTCGCCGACAGGCAGCACGTCGTACCAGTCGCCGCCGATTTCGAGCGGCGACACCGCGGGCTCGTACCGCACGGCGAACCCCACGGGCAGTTCGGTCGGCGCAAGCATCGAACGCTGCAGCGTCAACGACGTATCCCTGGCGAGCTCGAACTGGCGGACATGCTGCATCGCGAGGCTGAGGTGTCCGACGATGGCGGTGACGAGCTGCCTGTCCTCCGCGCTGACCCTGCGCGGTTCGGCGAACTCCAGCCATAGGGTGGCCTCGCGCGACAGCGTGGCCACGATGCCGTGTGAGCCCTCGGTTTCGGGTCCCCATCCAACGGGTTCGACCGACAGCGGCAGCCAGGCCCGGGCGTCCTCGAGTGACCGGCGCAGGCGCGGGTCGAGGTCGGGCCATGTCACTGCCGGTGACGTTCCGGCAAGGTGGACGGTCGGGTCGTGCTCGCCGGTGGGCCGCATGATCGCCGCGACGCGCCGCACGCCAAGCGTGGTGCCGGCACTCGTCGAGCGTGGTCGACAGCACCTCGCCGACGCTCTTGGCCACGCTGACAGCCGTGGCGAGGCGCGCGACCGCCCGTTCCCGTTCGGCTGCGGCGCGCGCGGCGGTGATATCGCGAATGGTTCCGACATAGGTGTCCTCGTCCGCGCTCGGCGACGTTACGGCGTTGACGCTCATCGCCGCCCACACGAGGTGGCCGTCTCGGTGCCGGATCGGTCCCTCGGTGTTCAGGGTGCCCTGCGCGAGCAGCCCGGCCAATCGCGCGTCCGACGCCTTGTCACCGGCCCGCCATGGGTGCGGCCACGGGTAGGGCAGACCTTCGGGACCGTAGCCGGTGATATCGGCGAACGCATCGTTGATCTCGGTGACCGCCCCGGTGCGGTCGGCGACAAAGAAGCCCTCCTGCAGCGAATTCACCAGCGCGGTGCGGAACTCGTCACGGTCGGCGAGATCGTCGGCGCGGGCCCGCTGCTTCTCGTATCGCTTTGTGCCGTCCAGGTATCCGCGCGTCACCACGTCGAGCGCCGCCAGCGTCTGCAGCAGGAACTGCAACGCGGCCGCGGTATCGATGTTGGAGTCGGGCCCGTCGACCAGATGGGAGTGGTTCTCGACGATCTCCAGATGCTGATCTGTTCCTGCAGGGCCCGGCGTCCGAGCTCATGACCGACGGCCAGGGTGTCCTCGCCCCTGGCCGTAAGGTAGGCCCGCAGCGCGGCAGCGTAATTGGCGTGGAAATCCGCGGCACCGGTCATGACGAGGCTCCCCGATGACGCGCGGTGAGCACCAGCGCGTCATCGGATTCCTTGCTATGGGTGGCCAGGATGTGCTCGGCGATCGCCGTGGCCGATGCCGCGAAATCGACCGTATCCAGGTAGTTTTCGGTGATGCCGTCGCTGGTTATCACCACCAGATCTCCGTGGGTAATCGAAACATCTTGGGGCGCAGTGCCGTCCGGTATCCGGAAACCGATGATGCCGCCGGCGAGCAGCACCGAGGATCGGACCTCGACACCACCGGGCCTTTTGGCGATCAGATTGGCCGTGACGTTGCCGACGCCGATCCAACTGAGCGTGTCGGTGTCGAAGTCGATCCGGGCCAATGTGATTGCGGCGCCCCTGGTCTCGGTGAGGGCGCGGTGACACAGCAGACATCAGGTCGGCGAGCGGTTCGGTGGGCGACGCCATCGACCACCTCCACCGCAGATGTCGCCGCGGTGGCTGCGTGCAAACCGTGGCCCAGCCCATCCACCACGCCGAACAACGCGCCGTTCGTCCCTGCGTGAGCGCGATCGAACGGTCACCGGACACCTTCTCGCCCGGTCGCGGGCGCCCGACCGCCGCCCACTCGATCGGCCCGAGCCAACCGTGCTCATCCATCGGGCGGAATCCATTTCCACATCTCGACGATCGTGCCGCTACCGGGCGCCGAGTCGACGATCAACCGATCCATCAGCCGGCGCGCGCCGGGAAACCCGAGACCCAACCCGCGGCCGGTGGAATAGCCGTCCTCGAGCGCGCGCTCGATGTCGGCGATGCCGGGGCCGTCGTCCTCCGCGCGCACCACCAGCGCCTTACGGCCATCGCGGTACTGCACTCCCACCCGAACCTCGCCCCGCCCGGCGTAACTGGTGATGTTGCGTGCGATTTCAGAGATCGCGGTGGCGATCATCGTGACGTCGGTCAACGAGAAGCCGAGCCGCGGGCCAGTTCGTGCCCGGCCTGGCGGGCGATGACGATGTCGTCGGAGTTGTTGACGTCGACCACGAAGTCAGTCGCCACCATCGCGCCTGTTCGTCGGTCTTCGCGCTTCCAGTCGCCGATTCAGCAGCGCAAGACCTTCTTCCAAGTCCAGCGCCGTGTACATGTCGTCGAACACCAGGCCCAGCTGGACCATCGCGAAGGCCACCTCGGGCTGCAGGCCGACGATCACCGTTTCCGCGCCCCGCAGCCGCGTCATGTGCGCGATCGTGCGCAGCGACCGGGCGGCGAACGAATCCATCACGTCGATCGCGGTGACGTCGACGATGATGCCGTGCGCTCGGTACCGGCCCACCCGCTCCATCAGATCGTGGCGCAGTTGCTCGGCGTCGGAGTCGGTGAGCGCGGCCTGCACCGAAGCGATCAGAATCGTGCCCTGTTTCAGGATGGGTACTGGCATGAGAAAGTCGCGCTGCGCCTGTTAGCCGTTCTGCTTCGCCGGTGCGGCTCACTTCGTAGCCCAGCAGGCGTTCGGCCTCCTCGATGCCGCCCTGCAGGTCGCCGACCGCGTTCATCTTCGCACAGGTCCACGCCGATGGTCACCAGGGTCAGCGCGATCTCCGACGACAGCCGGTGATGATCACGCTCGCTCCCATCAGGCCGGACGCGTCGACCGTCTGCACCAGGTGGTTGGCCACGGTGGAGTCGATGGTCGGCACACCGGTGATGTCGATGACGACCACCTTGGCGCGGTTGGCGCGGATCGCCGCGCAGCAGCTGCTCGGTGACCTGGCGGGCGCGCTGGCTGTCGAGCACACCGATGATCGGCAGGATCAGCAGCTGTTCGCGGACCTGCAGCACCGGCGTGGACAGCTCCCGGATGGCTTCCTGCTGCTGCGCGGATGATGCGCTCGCGTTCCTGCACGAAGCTGACGGCCACGGTGTTGGCGATGCGGTTGGCGGCCGGCTCATAGGCGTCCAGCACCCGGTTGAGCAGGCCGAACTCGGTCTGATACTTCTCGAACAGCGACCGCGCCAGCACGTCGCGCAGCAGCAGCACGATCCCGACGACCTCGTCGGTCTCCACGCCCCGGGGGATGATGCGTTCCGACAGGTCGCGCGCGTAGGCCTGCAGCGCCTCGACGCTTCCGGTCTCGAGCACCTCGACGTAGTTGTCATAGACCGCGGTCGCTTCGGCGAACAACTCCTCTGGTGTCATCGCCGTCAGCAGTTCGGCCTCGGTGATCCGGCGGGCCCACTCCTCGCGCAGGGCGGTCCGGTTTTGCCGCAGGTGCTGCACGAGTTGGGGCAGTAGGCCCTCGCCCGTCGTCTCGGGGGCCGGCGTGGCGGCGGTGCTGGCGAAATCTGTCGATGATTCAGACATGCGGCCTCCCAACTCCACTCGCGCGAGGATGTTGGCGCACGAGTCTTGTGCCGACATTAGCGCCAGCCTCGGGTGCGCAAGCATCGAAGTTACCAATCTCCAGCCGCGATCGACCGCTAGGCTCGGCGAATGCCCCCCAGGGCGCGAGATGGAGGACGACCGTTGTCAGACACGGATGCGATCGCCACCGCGCTCGCCTACCAGAACGGGATCGCGGTGCTGAAGGTCGGTGGTGACATCGATCTGGCCACGGTCCCGGCGCTGGAAGCCGCCATCGAGGAAGCGTTGATACCCCGGCCGACGGGTTTGGTAATCGACCTGTCGGAAGTGGGGTTCCTCGCCTCGGCGGGCCTTCAGGCCCTGGTTGCAACACACCACAACGTCAGCCAGTCCGCGCATTTTGCGGTCGTCGCGAACAGCGCATCGACTTCTCGACCGATACAGCTGACCGGACTCGACCAGATCTTCGCGCTGTACTCGACGCTGGACGAAGCGCTGACCGCGGTTCAGATGAACTCGAAATAGCTTGTCCGACAGCCGGCACCTGCAGCACACCCCCCCCTTCGGCTGCGCGGTAGCTTCGCAATCACGGTGCACCTGCTATGACAGTGGTTTAGAGTTCTGTTCGCCGGACTGATCTGCAAATAGCTGGCACGGGTCGGCGAAGTTGGGACGTAATCATGGGTCGGATGGCTCGCAGTGTCGCGGTGCTTGCCAGTGGTGCTGCGATTGTGACGATGGTGGGCTTGACCGCCTCGTGCGCCAAGGAAGAACAAAAGGCGCCGGCGACATCGACCACCACCACGACGACGACCACGTCGCCGGCCACGCCGTCAGCACCACCTTCGGTCGCGCCGACGGAGAAGTCGATGAACCCGACCAACGGCAACCTGTTCACGCCCACGGTGAAGGCGCCGCCGGCGCCGACGGCCATCCCAGGCAATCACTAGACGCCCGTCAGGCCTGCTCGTACGTACGCTGGCAGTTGTGGTAGCCCGGCATGTCGGCGCGCTGGCGCTCATCGCGGCCGGGATGCTCGTGCTCGTCTCTGACCTGCGCCCCTCGGTGTCCGGCGATGCGGGTCTGATCGGCGGACCCTACGCGTCCCTGCTGGCCAGCTCCACCGACCTGGGGCCGTCGCGCCGGACCGACGCGCAGCTGACCGCCGCCCTGCGCAATTCGATGCGGCCCGCCGCCCTTTTCGGGTGGGCCGACAACAACGGCTTGGCGGTGCGGTGGCGGCCGGGCACACAGTGGGCCGTCGTCGAGGGCGCCGCCGAGAACGTGGCGAAGGCGTTCGACGTCGAGGTGCATGACTACCGCGGCCAGCGCGGGCAGGTGTTCTACGCCTCGCCGCAGCAGCCGTCGATCCCGCAGCCGGTGCGCGCCGAGGTCGCCGAGTTCGGCAGGATCCTGGGCTACACCCCGCACCACATGTCGCGGCCGTCGATCCTGCCACTGGATGTGCCGGACAAGGGGCTGACCCCCGGCAGCCTGCTGACCTCCTACAACGCCAGCCGGTTGGCCGCCGACGGCTACACCGGCAAGGGCACCACGATCGTCTTCTTCGCGTTCGACGGCTTCGAGCAGGCCGACCTCGACACCTTCGCCAAGACCTATCGGGCTGCCGAAATTCACCCCGACGGTGGTCGGCGGGCAGCCGGGCAAGGCGCGCGGCGAGACGACGATGGACCTCGAGGTCGCCGACGCCGTCGCGCCCGATGCGCTGAAGGTTGTCGTGAACGCCCGTCCCACCGTGGAGGGCGCAGGCGCCTACGTGAAGATCGCGCAGATGCTCGAGGACACGGACCGGCAGTTCCCGTCGGCGGTGTGGAGCTTCTCGATCGGCTGGGGTTGCGACAAGCTGAGCACCGCGGCCGATCTGGCGCCGGTGCGCTCGGCGCTGGCGACCGCGCATTCGCACGGCACTACGGCGTTCGACGCCAGCGGAGACCTCGCTGGCCTGGAATGCAAGGGCGGTGAAGACTGGTCGGCGCCGCCGAGCGCCAACGATGTCGGGCTGGACTCCGTGGCGTCGCTGCCGGAGATGGTCGACGTCGGCGGCACCACGCTGTCCACCGACGCCAACGGCGTGTGGCAGGCCGAGCAGGCCTGGTTCGATGTGCCGCTGTCGCAAGGCACCGGCGGCGGGGTGTCGTCGCTGTTCGACCGTCCGGAATGGCAACGTGCCGTGATGCCCGGCAAGGACCCGACGCGCCGGCTGACGCCCGACGTGGCCGCGGTGGCCGACCCATTCACCGGTGTGCGGATCGTCCTCGACCAGCAGGAACTCGTCGGCGGCGGCACGTCGCAGTCGGCCCCCATCTGGGCGGGCCTGGCCGCGGTGATGAATCAGTACCTGCTCGCCAACGGCGGACATGCCCTCGGCGACCTGGATCCGCTGCTGTATCGCGTCGCCGCCGGTGCGCCGCTGCCCGGGTTCCGCGACGTCGTCCTTGGCGGGAACGCCGTCGACACCGCCCGTCCGGGCTACGACCTGGTCACCGGGCTGGGCACGCCGGACGTCGACAACCTGGTGCGCAATCTGCTCATCCTCCAGAGGGCGACGTGATGAGCACGGACGAAGGGCACGTCCCCACCACGGAATGCCGGGTATGCCAGCACAGACGTACCGGCAGGCGAGTACTGCGGGCTTGTGCGGCGCTCACCTCGCGCCCCGGCGCGGAGAAGGTCCCGACTGGCTGCGCATGCGCGCCTATGGCGCCGCGCCCGGCGAACACCTGCTACAGCTGTCGTTGGCCAGCTCACTGTTCCCCAACCTGCCGCCGCGGTCACGCACCGTCTTCCGGATCGGACTGGCGGTGGTACTGGCGCGCTGGTCGTGTTCGCGCTGCTGCGGTTGCCGGCCGCGCTCGTCACCGTCGCCGCGCTCGGCCTGCTGTTCCTGTTCCTGCTCTACCTGCGCGAGTCCGACGCATTCGCCGACATGTCCGGCGCGCACGTGGGCGCTCACCGGGGTGCTGGGCATCGGGCTGGGTGTCGGATGGGTACTGCTGACCGGTGCGATGATGGCCCGATCGTACGGAATACGCCTTGGGCGCAGGCGTTGTCGGGGCTCGCATGCTGCGTGAGGGGATCGGCATCCCGCTGGGCGGGGTGATCCTCATGCTGATACCCGCGGTGATCGTCCGGCTGCTACGACCACCGACACGGGAATCTTTGGACGGCTTCATGATTGGTGCGATGGGTGCGCTCACCTTCACCGCGGCCGCGACATTGACGCGGCTGGCCCCGCAGTTCGGCACCGGTGTGGTCAGTAAGCGGCCGATGGACAGCATCATCGTCGAGGCGGGCATCCGGGGAGTTGCGGTGCCGCTGACCGCGGCTGCGGCAGGCGGGTTGATCGGTGCCGCACTGTGGTTCACCCGTCCACCGAGCAAGGAGAATCAGCATCCCGGCATCGTGCGCCTGGTCCTGGTGTCGTTCGCGGTCGCGGTGCTCGTGGTGTACCTGGGCCTGGGCCTGATCGACGTCGCCCACTTCCCGCAGGTGCTGATGCTGGTGCTCTACCTGGCGCTGGCGCTGGTGGCGTTGCTGCTGCTGCGCGTCGGGTTGCAGCTGGCGCTGCTGCACGAAGCGCACGACGAGATTGAGTCCGACGAGCCGCTGCTGTGTGCTGTACTGCGGACATGTCGTGCCCGACATGGCGTTCTGCCCCGCCTGCGGGGTCGCGACGCGGGCGTCGTCGCGCTCGTCGCGTGCAATGCGGCGTGAGATGCGGCCGGTGCGCACCGATCAGGAGCCCGACGGGCAGTGAGCACGCCGACATCCGATTACTTCCCCGGCTATGCCGTGCCGCCAGGAACGTATCAGCGCTGCGCCGGTGCGCCGCACGTCGCATGCGCGCGTGCTGCTGATCTGGTTCAGCGCGATCGCGGTGATAGCGGCGGCGTTGGTCGGCGTCACGATGTTGATCAGCAAGCCCCCGGTTCGCTACGCGTGCCCGCCCGACTGCGGGCGGCCACCGACGGGCACACCGGTAGAGACCAATCCCCGGTTCACCGCGCCGGATGGCACGTTCTCGGTGTCCTATCCCGCAACGGGTTCGGCGTACAAGATCACCACCAAACCCAATGGGGTGACAGCGGATCTGCTGGCCGGCGACGGCGGCACGCTGCAGTTGTTCAGCGAGCCGGCGACGAACCGATCACCGGAGCAGATCGCCAAAAGCTTGATCAAGCCAGACGTTTCCGGACGCGCGCACCGCATACAAGATCCCCAACGCGATGGTCGGCTACCAGCCCGGCTATGGCGAGGCCGCCGACTGCTGGCCGCAGGGTGCCAACAGCAGCTACATGAAGATGCGGGTGATAGTCATGGTGGCGGTCAAGAATGACCTGGCGTTGGTCGCCGCCGCGGTAGGCCCGTTCCGTCAGTTCGGCCCGGACTTCGGCAGCGGCAAGCCGTCGGGAGCCGACCTCCAAATCGCTTTGGACATGGGCAAATACGTCAACAGCTTTTCCTGGCGTGGCGACCCGCCCCGGTGATCAGGCGGCGTCTGTCAAGATCATAGCCGCGTGCGGTGGCGACCTCGGCCAGCAGACACCGAAGCCGATTCCGCCCGCGATGCAGCCGCGACATCACCGTCCCGATCGGGGCGTCGGTGAGCGTGGCGATCTCCTTGAAACTGCGGCCCTCGATGTCGGCGTAATACACTGCGGTCCGAAATTTTTCGGGCAGTGCCCGCATCGCGTCCCTGATGTCATTGTCACCCAACAGGTCCAACACCTGATCCTCGGTGGTGCGCAGTCCACGTGACGAGTGACTCGCCTCGGCGAGCAGGTGGCCGTCGGTGATCTCGCCGGTCAGCCACTGCGTCGGCCGGCGCTGCTGTTTGCGGTAGTCGCTGATGTGGGTATTGAGCAGAATCCGGTACAGCCAGCCGCCGAGGTTGGTGCCGTCGCGAAACCCGTGAAACCCGGCGAACGCCCTGGCCGCGGTCTCCTGCAGCAGGTCTTCGGCCTCGGTGCGGTTGCGGGTCATCTTCACCGCCTGCGGGTAGAACCCGTCCAGCAACGGGACGACGTCACGCTCGAACCGCGCGGTCAGCCCCGGATCGCGATTGACCGTCTCGAACTGCGAAGCTGCGGTGCCACTATGCATGAGGTGCTCCTGTGGGCGACAGATCTCGTTGTGTGCCCACAACTCTCACGTCCGGCCGAAGGCCTGTCTGCACGGCTGGCCCCCCAATGCCGGTATTGGAGACCCGAACCGGCGCATACCGGCTAGCCCCCATGCCGGGCCCGGTGAACAGGACCTGCCAGGCGACCACCACCGCGGTGGCAGCCAGCAGGACAGTCGTGACGGCACGGCGGAGCAGCGGTGCGGTGGTGGTGTCCATGGTGGTCATGATCGCCGCTTCTGCGGCGCACGTCGTCGACGCTGGCGGCCATTGTTGCTTACCGCTAGCGGGCAAATCCGGGGCCGTCAGCGGGCGCAGAGCCGCGGGTCGGCACCTGCTCGGCGCGGCCATTGCCTGCGCCGAGTCGATGTCCCTCAGGCAGACGCCTTCACCTTGGCGGCGGCCGATTCCGGCATCGGCTCATAGCGGGCGAAGGACCGGGTGAACGATCCGGCGCCGTGCGACAACGAACGCAGATCGATCGCGTACCGGGTCAGCTCCACCTCGGGGATCTCGGCCTTCACCAGCGTGCGGTCCTCACCGACCTTGTCGGTGCCCAGCACGCCGCCCGCGGCGGCTGGCCAGGTCGCTCATCACCGCGCCGACCAGGTCGTCGGGCACCAGCACCGACACCACGTCCACCGGCTCGAGCAGGTTCACCCGGGTCGCGGCGGCCGCCTCACGCAGCGCCAGTCCGCCCGCCATCTGGAACGCGAAGTCCGACGAGTCGACGCTGTGCGCCTTGCCGTCGAGCAGGGTTACCCGGATGTCGACCACCGGATAGCCGGCGCCGACACCCTTCTCCATCTGCGCCCGCACCCCCTTCTCGACGCTCGGGATGAAGTTTCTGGGTACCGCGCCGCCTACCACTTTGTCGACGAATTCGAATCCGGAGCCCTCCGGCAACGGCTCCACCTCGATGTCACACACCGCGTACTGCCCGTGGCCACCGGACTGCTTGACGTGCCTGCCGTGGCCTTTTGCGTTGCCGCCGAACGTTTCTCGCAGCGGCACCCGCAACTCGACGGTGTCCACCGCCACGCCGTACCGGCGGGCCAGGCCGTCGAGCACCACGCCGGTATGGGCCTCGCCCATGCACCACAGCACGATCTGGTGCGTCTCGGGGTTCTGCTCGATGCGCAGCGTCGGATCCTCGGCGGCCAGCCGTTGCAGGCCGACCGACAGCTTGTCCTCGTCGGTCTTGGCGCGCGGCTGCACGGCGATCGGCAGCAGCGGCTCGGGCATCGTCCACGGCCTGAGCACCAACGGTTCGGGCTTGTCGGACAGCGTGTCCCCGGTCTCGGCCTTGCTCAGCTTGCCGATCGCGCAGATGTCGCCGGCCACCACGGCCGGCGCGGGCCGCTGCTGCTTGCCGAGCGGGAAGGACAGCGTGCCGATGCGTTCGTCCTCGTCGTGGTCGGAGTGGCTGGCCATCGAACCGGAGTCGACGTGGCCGGCTGCCGAGGACAGGAAACCCTCGGAACCGAAGAACGACGAAAAATGGCCCGACACGTGCACCGTCGCGTCGGGCCTGATGGTGCCGGAGAACACCCGGACCAGGCTGACCCTGCCGACGTACGGGATCCGACGTGGTCTTGACCACCTCGGCGAGCAGGGGACCGTTCGGGTCGCAGGCCAGCCCGTTGCGGGCCTTACCCTGTGGCGTGAAGACCTCGGGCAGCTTGTGTTCCGGCGGCGACGGAAACGCGCTGGTGATGATCTCCAGCAATTCCAGCGTTCCGACGCCGGTGCCGCTGCATGCCGGGATCACCGGGAAGAACGACGCGCGGGCGACGGCCTTTTCCAGATCCTCGATCAGCACCGACTGATCGATCTCCTCGCCACCGAGGTAGCGCTCCATCAGCGTCTCGTCCTCGGACTCCTCGATGATTCCCTCGATCAGCGTGCCGCGCAGTGCCTCGATCGAAGCGGAGTACGACGCGTCGGGCGCATGGGTCGTGGTGCGTTTACCGCCGGAGTACTCGTAGTGCGTCTGGGACAGCAGGCCGATCAGGCCGGTACATGGCGAGTCGGCCGCCAGATACAACGGAAGCACCTTGTCTCCGAACGCTTCCTGTGCGGCAGCGAGCGCACTTTCGTAGTTGGCGCGGGCGTGGTCGAGCTTGGTGATCACCACCGCACGCGGCATGCCCACCTGAGCGCATTCCAGCCACAGCGACTTTGTCGGGTCATCGACAGCTTCGTTGGCGGCGATCACGAACAGCGCACAGTCGGCGGCCCTCAGCCCGGCCCGCAGCTCGCCAACGAAGTCGGCATAGCCGGGTGTGTCGATGAGGTTGACCTTGATCCCGTCGTGCTCCAGCGACGCGAGGGCGAGGCCGACCGATCGCTGCTGGGCGATCTCCGCCTCGTCGCTGTCGCACACCGTGGTGCCGTCGACCACGGAGCCCTGTCTGATGAGTACGCCGGACGCGACCAGCAGCGCCTCGACGAGGGTTGTCTTGCCGCCACCCGATGGGCCCACCAGCACCACGTTGCGGATGGCGGCCGGACTGTCCGCGGTGGGGGCGGCTCCGGCGCCCTGGGGAGTTGTCACCCTGTCGGCCATGGCGTTCCCTCCCGGGAAGCCACGGTGCTTCCCATCAGCTCTGTTAATCCACCATTCCCCGAACCGACACCGAGCACAAGGGATTCGACCACTTTCACGCAGCGCACCGGCCAGTTTCGCCATCGGCCGGCGCACCGGCGAGTGAGAGCGGGCGCCTCGGGCACGTGACGTCTCGGCTACCCGCCAGGTAATCGACAACCGGCAGGGTTCGCAGACAGGGTGGGGACTGTCCAACCCAGTTATCCCGAGGAGATACCCCGATGACCACGTATGACGACTTGGCGCAGCGCTACATCGACGCATGGAACGAAACCGATGCGAGCGCCCGCCGTGCTGTCGTGGATCAGCTCTACACCGAGGACGCCACCTATGTCGACCCGATGGCCGTAGCGGACGGCCGCGAGGCGATCACCACGATGATCGGTGCGGTCCAGGAGCAGTTCCCGGATTTCACGTTCCGGTTGGCCGGGCCGGTCGACGGGCACCACAACCAGGTCCGGTTCGGCTGGGAGCTGGGGCCGGCCGGATCACCGGCACCGATCGTGGGATTCGACGTCGCGGTCAGCGATCCCGCCGGCCGCATCCGGAATGTGCTGGGTTTCCTCGATAAGGTTCCTGCCACTGCCTGAGGGTGTTATGCCTGCCAGGACGCCCAGCGCTGGACATCCACCGTGACGACCGGCCCGTCGAGCGCAAGTCGTTGGTACTGAACGTATTTCCGGCGCAGCAGGGCGTAGCCGGTGGCCATCTCCTCGCCGCTGTAGTGGATCGCCGCCACCCCGTCGGCGCGCACCCACCACAACTGCGTCCAATCCTCGTCGTAATGGTCGACGAGCATGCTCACCTTGGGGTTGCCCTCGATGTTGGCCAACCGGCGAAGGCGGTGCGTGGTCTTACGTTTGGCGTCGACGGCGGTGTAGACCACCTCGTCGTGGACCGCGAAGACGACCGGGACCAGGTGGGGTGCGCCGCCGGGCCCAACCGTGGCGAGCATCGCGACGGGCGACTCCGCGAACATGGCCACAGCATCGGATTCGGCCATTGCACCACACTATTCCCGGCGCGCTACTCCTCCGTGCAGGCCCGGGTGGTCTCGAGGGCCTCGCCGCAGGTGGGGCTCGCGGTGGCGCGCGAGAGCAGGGCGTACAACGTCTGCTGTTCCTGCGGCGTCAGTGGCTCAAGGACACGCTGCTCGACCGCGGTGAGAAGGTGCTCGAGTTCGACCAGGCGGGCCCGGCCGGTGGCGGTCAGCGAGACGGTGTGGCGGCGGCGGTCCTGCGGTGAGCGGCAGCGCTGCACCAGATCGTCGGCCTCCAGGTCGTTCAGCAGCGCGACCACGTTGGTGGGATCCATCCCGAGCGTGGCGGCCAGGTCGGACTGGTTCTGTTCGCCGAGATCGCGCAGCAGCGTGAGGGCGATGACGTGGCGGGCGCGCAGGCCGAGTTCGGTGAGCTCGACCTCGGCCTCGGTCTGCATCCGGCGGGCAAGGTGGACGAGCAGCGGGGCGGACAGGTGCTCCGCGGGCCGGACAAAGGGCAGGTCGTCCACATGTCCAGACTACGGGAATCGACATATAGTCCATCTGGTATAGATAGTTTGTCAGTTGCAAACCATCTATGGAGGACTAAAGATGCCACACCTGCTTCACATCGATTCGTCCGTGCAGGGCGATCGGTCCGTCAGCCGGAGTCTGAGCGCCCGCACCGCCCAGCGCTGGCGTGCCACGCACCCCGGGGGCACGGTCACCTACCGCGACCTTGCCGTGCAGCCGATTCCGCACCTCGACGTCTTGACCGGGACGGCCCGACTGGTGCCCGCCGAGGCGCGCACGCCCGAGCAGGAAACGTCGTTTGCGCTCAGCGTCGACCTGGTCGCCGAGATCAAGGCCGCCGACACCATGTTGCTGGGCCTGCCTCTGTACAACTTCGGGGCGCCGAGCACCGTCAAGGCCTGGGTGGACCACATTGTCGCGCCGGGCTTGTCGACCGACGCCGAAACCGGCGGCGGACTGCTGGGTGACACCGACTTCATCGTGCTCGCCAGCCGCGGGGGCGGCTACGGGCCAGGAACCCCGCGCGAAGGCTGGGATCACGCCGAGGCGTGGCTGCCGCACGCGGTCTCGCTGACGGGTCTGCGGCCGCGGTTTATCACCGCCGAGCTCACCATGGCCGAGGTTAATCCGGCGATGGCCGGCCTCAAACCGCTCGCCGCCGCAAGCCTCACCCGGGCGGTGGCTGAGATCGACAGGCTCTGGGCCGCCGACGAGAACGCCGCCTAGCCCTTGCGGCGATAAGCTCGGCGCATGGCGGGGTCGGCGGCGCGTTGCTGGCGGCCGTAGACATGGAGTTCCGCGAACTCGCGGCATTCGTCGCCATTGTCGAGGAGGGCGGCTTGTCGGCCGCCTCGCGCCGCCTCCATGTCAGCCAGCCCGCACTGTCGCAGACCGTCAACAACCTCGAACGCGAGCTCGGCCTCACGCTGTTGGTGCGCAGCAGCACCGGGGTGCAGCCGACCGAGGCGGGGATGACGTTCTTCGCCGAGGCGCGCGCGGTGCTGGCGCGCCGCGATCAGGCGCTGGCGACGATGGCCGAATTGACCGCCGACAGTGACAGTGTCATCCGGCTCGCGATCCCGCTGGAGCTGGACCCGGATGTGCTGCCACGTGCGTTGGCCCGGTTTACCGCGAAATTCCCCGAGACACGGGTGGTTCCGCGCCAGCTGTCCACGGCGGCGCAGTTCGCCGCGCTGCGCGATGACACGCTCGACGTCGGACTTGTGCGCGAACGCCCGGCGGGTCCCGAGTTCGACGCGATGTTGGTGTCCAGGGAGAGCCTCGGCGTTCTGCTCGCGTCCGATGTTGCCGACGAGCTCGTCGGCCCTGGCGGCGTGCAGCTGGATGCCCTCCACGGGCTGAAGTGGGTCGGCTTCCCGCGCGCAGCCAGTCCGGCCTGGTTTGACGAACTGACGGCGATCCTGCGCAGCCACGGAATTGACGTCGGTCCGCCGGTGCCGGAGGACCTCGAGCTCGTCGTCGCAATGAAGTTCGCGTCGGTGAGCTCCGGCCACGCGTTCGCTCTTGCCCCGCTTCGGCGTCTGGACCAGCTGCCGGAGGGCATCGCCTTGGCGCCGTTGGTCGGCAACCCGTTGGTGCGCAGAACCTGGGCGGTGTGGCTGGCCAATTCACGACGCCGCGACGTCGGCCACTTCATCACCACATTCGACAGCCCTGACGACAGCTAGCGCTACGGCGCGATGGCCAGCTGACCGCCTGTGGCGTGCAGGATCGCACCGTTGATGTAGCTGGCCTCCGCAGAGGCGAGAAACGTTACCGCCCGTGCGATTTCGTCGGGCTCGGCGACGCGGCCCAGCGCGGTGGTGGTGGCGAGCCCGTCGGTGAGTCCCGGCGTAGCGGCGGTGCCAGGCGTCTCCGTGGGCCCCGCCGCGACCGCATTCACCCGCACGCCGGAACGGCCGAACTCGTCGGCCCACACGCGGGTGAGCAGCTCGACGCCGGCCTTGGTGGCCCCGTAGATGCCCGCCTGGCGTGCCGGCGTCGAGGCGGCCACCGTGCTGATGTTCACGACGGCGCCGTGACCCCGCTCGGCCATGCCCGGCACGAGTTTCTGCACCAGGAGGTAGGGCGCCCGCAGATTGAGGTTGACGTGTTCGTCGAAGAACGCGTCGTCGGTGTCGGCCGTTGCCGCGAACCGGTAGACGCCGGCATTGTTGATCAGGATGTCGACCGGACCCGCCTCGTCGGCCAGCCGGCGGACGTCGTCGGCCCTCGACAGGTCGGCGGCCACAAAGCGTGCGCTCCCGCCGTTGTCTTCGATCGCCTGCACCGTCTCGGCGCCCCGTTCGGGGCTGCGGCCATGCACCACGACCTTCGCGCCCAGCGCGGCCAACTGCTGGGCGATCGCCCTGCCGATACCCGCCGTCGCCCCGGTGACCAATGCGGTTGAACCCTCAAGTGTTGTTGCCATACCTGCCTCAATCGCGGGCCGGGCGCGCCTCTTCCGGTTCGGCAATGCACGCAACTTATGGCGGCCATCGGCCGCAGATATCGCCTGCCGCAATAGCCGGGCGGATCCCCGCGTTCTGACCAATCGTCAGCGCAACAACGTCAGGAGAACCCCATGACCAACCCCATTCGCGTCGGCGTGCAGCTATGGCCCGGCGGTACACCCGACTACCGGACCTGGCGCGAAGCGGTGCTGACGGCCGACGGACTCGGCGCCGACGCCATCTTCGGTTACGACCACTTCCACAAGCCGTTCACCACCGTCCCCGATGACGGACTGCCCCAACTGCTGCCCGAACAAGCCGACGTGAACAACTTCGAAGGCTGGACCGCGCTGGCGTCGTGGGCCGAGATCACCAGCCACGCCGACATCGGCCTGCTGGTGACGGGAATGGGCTACCGAAATCCCGACCTGTTGGCCGATATGGCCCGCACCGTCGACCACATCAGCGGAGGCCGGGTGATCCTCGGCCTCGGGTCGGGCTGGTATGAGAAGGACTACACCGTCTACGGGTATGACTTCGGCACGGTCAAGTCCCGGATGGACCTGTTAGCGGACGGCCTGGCCCGCGTCGAGAACCGGCTGGCCGAGGTGGTGCCGCCGCCGGTGCGTCCGATTCCGATCCTGATCGGCGGCGTGGGCGTCAAGCGGACCCTTCCGCTCGTGGCCAGGCACGCCGACATCTGGCACACCTTCGCCAGCGTGCCCGAGTTCCAGCGCAAGAACGCGCTCCTCAAAGACCTGATCGCCGCGGCGGGCCGTGATGAAGCGACCATCGAACGGTCGGTGCAGTGGACCGGGCGTGAGAACGCCGACGCATTCGCCGCCGAGGGTGTCACCTTGTTCACCACCGAGATCCACCCGACCGACGATGGCTACGACTTCGGTGAGCTGAAGGACATGCTGGGCTGGCGGGACCAGCAGCGCTAGCCTCCGGCGCGACGCCGGTCGGGATCCTCGGACGCGCTCAGGTGACGGGCTTTCCGCATCGCAGGGCAGAAGTGGTCTTCGAGGCGGTGTGCTGTTCCGCACGAGGGGCAGAAGCTACTACCCGTGGTGGTGGTGGTTTCGCTGGCCAGCGTGCCCCCGGCGGCCAGCGTGCCCCCGCTGGCCGGTTGGCCGTTTCCGCCCGACACAAGACCTGGCGAAGTATCGGTGCGTGCCGCCGAATCCGCGGAGTCCTGCGGCGTCGGCGCCATCTGATGGTGTTCGGGCTGCACCGGAGGGGACGCAGTTCCGACCGTTCCGGTAGCGAGGCCACCGAAGCCGGGCCCTTGTTCAGGCATCGGCGGGGGATTTTGTATTGGGAAGGCCGTGGGACCCGGCATCGGGTAGGGCGCCGGAGCCTGCATCGGGGAGCCGGGAACTGGAGCGCCCCCGGCGGCAGCGAATTGCGGGCTACGGCGGCGCCGGATCAGCATCAGCAGCACGACAGCCACCGCCAATACGAGCACGATCGCGCCGATGATGACGTACAACATCGCGCCCAATCCGCCCTGGGGGGGAGCGGGCGGCTGGATCAGAGCAACGTTATGCGACAGCAGGAACGTCCTGAGGTCCGGAGTATCGGTGATGAAGTTGTAGTTGGCCTGGTCCGCCAGGCCCGCGCTGTTGACGCCGACAACTTGATTGTCCCGGTTCACGGTCGGTCCACCCGACATCCCCGCACCGATCGGGGCGCTGACTTCAATCTGCGTGACGCCCTGGGGAGTCACCTGCTGACTGGACACCGACCCGGTCTTCAACAACGCCCGAGCGATCTGGCTCTGGTCGGCTACGTCTTGGAGTTCCCCTGGGATCCGATCGAGGTCACGGGGTCACCCACTTTCGGGGGCATTCTGGGCGACGATCAGGCCCGGGGTTTCCTTCGCCATATTGGGCAGGTGCAGCAAAGCGACATCACCGGCGTCGGTCGCCTTGAAATCCACCACCTGGACCGTCGTCGAGCTTGTGATGGTGGCACCGTCGACGCCTTGCGGCTGGATGGCCTGCACGTTTCGCCCGACCGGTGAGCCCTGCTCATCGCCTTCCACATGCCAGTTGGCCAACGCGTCTTGGGTGAGATCGGTTGCCTTTTGGTCTTGCAGGTACCCGTTGAGGATGACTTCGCGGCCCTGCACAGGGTCGACACAGTGCCCCGCCGTTATCAGTTCTGCCGTCTTGCTGACGTACCAGGCGGTGCAGGAGGTGGAATACGACACCCTGTCGGTCCAGTAGCCCTGGCCCTTGGCATCGGCGCTAGGGGGGACCTGAACGAACCCGGTCCATTTTGTCTGCAGATAAACGATGGACTTCTCCAAATCGGCAGTGTTGCTACCGTTGTCGGAGAAGGCTGTCGGAGCGCCGGTCAGAACGACCGCAGCGCCGAGCAGCGTGGCCGCCAGTACGTGGACCAGTTTGGTTATCAGCGTGCGCTTCATGGCATTTCCTCGATCCAGGGATTTCCACGAGTCCTGTTGGTGCGACCCAATCGGCATTGGTGGCATGTGTCACCGATCGATGGCAACCAGCCGCTGTCACCGCTGCCCATGCCCGTCACCCCGCCGGTCGACGCATCGGATGCATCCGGTCGTGCCCGACATCGGGCCTGCCCGCAAACACCTTGGACGGAGACACCATACGCGGGTTACCAGTGCCGAGATGCGAAATCGCGACACTCTTCACTTCACCGGGGCTCCGGTGGCGACTTCACCGGGGCTCCGGTGGCGCGGGGGAAATCCCGTCAGCGAACGGCCACTGCTCCCCCGCTACCTCCGCGCGATCCATCGTCGCTCACCAGCTGTTGCCGGGCCACTTGCGTGTCAATCGTCTCCCTGGGCCCGGCCAGCACGGGACCAGCAACGCAGTGGAGTGGGGATGCGAAATGCGCGGCTGCTGGCGCGACGCTGATCGCTGACCGGCCGTCACATCGAACTCGGGCCCCTTGGACGGCCGTGACGCCGACGTCGGGCCGTATTGCGGCGCCGTGTTCGCCGGCGGGGGCGGCGGGGGTGGTGGCGGTGGTGGCGGTGCCGCGCTGGTCGCCACCTCAACCGTCTCGGCGCTGGTCGGTGCTGTCGGGGTACGGTCACCGACGACGTCCCTCCGTCGAGGGTGCTGCTGCCAGGGAGGCGGACCACCAGCAGCACGCCCGACACCACTATTGCGGCCATGGCGGCCGAGGCCGCGATGATCGCGGCGAGGGCCGGCTTGGTGCGATACCACGGCGTAGGCGGCGGCCTGAAACTCCAGGTCTTGATGTTGAATGCGTCGAAGTGACCACTGCCGTTGGGATAGCCATCGTGGTTATCCCAGAAGCTGTCGTCCGGTTCGTCCCACAGATCGTCGTCCGGGGCCCGCCCCCGCCCCCCGGAATCCGATCATCGCTGGTCAACCCGCCGACATCGGCCGGGTCGTCCCAGAGGTAGTCGAAGTCCCCCGAGGCTTCGCGTTCAGCCACACCACGATGCTAACGCTCTTACCAGGGCAAATGGGCAGCCGATGAGAAACCCGGCCCGAGTCGTGAAGAGTCACGACGCCGCCTGACCATCCGAGGTCGCGCGCCAGAAGGTCCGCGGTCGTCTCGCGGCGCACAAGTTCGGTGGCGCGTCCGCGCTTGACGCCATCACCGGCGGCCGGCCCACCATGTGGTAGTTCGTCGCCTTGCTGTGCTGATCGGCGCCGGTGCCCGCAACGGCCAGCAGGTCGCCGGGATGTACATCGGCTGGCAGCTCAACGTCGCGGCTGAGCACGTCGTGGCAGTGGTGCCCGGCGACGATGACCGACGTGGTCGGGCCGAGCGGATGCCGGTTTGCCAGCGCGATGCTGGGTTTCGCAGTGCAGCGAGTCTTCGGAGATGCCGCCGTCCACCCAGACGAGCGCGTCTCCGCCCGGCCGCGACTCCACCGCGGTGACGCCCAACAGCGTGACACCGGCCTGGGCGCTGATCGCGGGTCCCTGCTCGACCACGACGCGGGGCCGGGCGAACCGCTCGGCGGCGCACGCCCAGTCCAGCGCGTCACCGATCACGGCTCGGCCAGCCCGGCCGGGGTCGCCCGCCATCAGGGCCGTGCACCGCCGAGGTTGACCTCGTGCGGGATCACACCGTGGTGGGCGCGGATGTCGGCCATCGCCGCGATCATCCGCGGGATCGTTTCGGTGACGTGCATCGGTGATCTGCGATCGGTGGGCAGTGCAGCCCGACAAGAGTCCAGAAGCGGTTGCTGCAGCACACGTTTCGCCGATCTGCGGGGTGACCGCCTGCCAGCGTGAAGCCGAACTTCTGGTCGTTGACACCGTCGTCACCCCTGGCCTTCGATGTCGTCATCCGCGGTCACCCCGATCAGCACCGGCTGAGGACGACGGACCGCGCAGGCCAGGTATGCCACGTCCATCACCGAGTCGACCACGACGCCACACGACCCGGCGCCGTCGTGCGCCGTCTGCGGTTACATCGCCGTGCATGATGATCCGGGCCGCATCCACGCCGCCGGCCAACGCGATGGCCAGTTCGCCCGCCGAGTGCACGGCCAGCCCCGCACCCTCATCGGCCACCCAGCCGGCCACCGCGGTGGTCAGCAGAGACGCTGCGTCGTAGGTGATTTCGATGTCGCGCTGCGCGCGATAGCGCTGCAACCGGCGACGGAAGTCGATCTCGTCGACCACGTAGGCGGGGGTGCGGAACTGGTCGGCGACCTCGGTCAACGGCACATCGCCGAC
Organism: uncultured Actinomycetota bacterium; assembly: GCA_963733605.1. GTDB lineage: Bacteria > Actinomycetota > Actinomycetes > Mycobacteriales > Mycobacteriaceae > Mycobacterium. The sequence continues at coordinate 171,475 of CAVTDY010000041.1, read as the reverse complement.
GCACAACCGGCCCAGCGCATCGACGGTGGCGGTCGACGGCCACACCGCGGGGTCTATTCGGGGCGTGGCGGCCCGCTGTAAGGACGGCAAATGGTCCAGCAATGTCATAAGGCCAAGGTGCGCGGTCGCGCGGATGGCATTGGTCTTGACACTGTCTTGACGGCCATGCGGTCAATATTGATGTGTAGCGATTGACTGCAGGCGCACCCGGCGCCTCAGACGTCTTTGACCGGTTCGATCCCGAGGTCGCGGTAGGTGACCAGCGCGACGAACGGCACGTTGCGCTGCGCGAAGCGTGAGGTGGCGACGTCGCCGCGGTCCACCATCGGGATCACCCCGGTGACGACCGCGCCCACTGCCGTTACCCGCTCGTAGGCCTTCTCGGTGGAGCCGCCGGTGCTGATCACGTCGTCGACCAGCAGCACGCGGGTGCCTGGCCGAGTCGGGTGCCCTCGATCCACTGCTCACGGCCGCGCTGCTTCTGCTCCTTGCGCACCGAGAACCAGGCCTTGCCGGTGACCATCGCGACGCCGTGCGACAGCGGGTCCGCGCCCATCGTGAGGCCGCCGACCGCGTCGAATTCGATCCCGTGCTGCGCGGCCAGGTCGGCGACCGCACGGCTGACGATCGCCAGCCGCTCCCCGGTGTCGACGGCGAACTTGCCGTCGATGTAGTCGTGGCTGAGCTGGCCGCTGGCCAACTTGAACGGCTCGTCACGATGCTCGTAACCGCGGGTGCGGATCAGTCGAAGGCCGCTTGCCAGGTGTCGGGCCGGCCGGCCGGCGACGAAGGACTCGTATGCATGTGACATATGAGTGTATTTCAGCCCTGCCGGGCCCGACGGGTCAACTCGACGGCGGCCGAACGTAATTCGTCGATCGAGTCGATGGGTGCCGGCTACCCGATCCTGGTGTAGGCCACGCCGCGCTGCGTGACGACCCTGAGGTCGAGTCCGTACCGGTCGGCTCCGGTGCAGGTGGCCGCGGTGGTGTCCGGATATCCGCCGAGCGCCTGCGCCATCGCGACGAGGGTGTCGGCGTGGTCGGCGTTGAGATGAGCGATCGCCCCGTCCGACCGCGGCGAGACCGGGTCGGGTTCGGCGGCGCCGTACGCGTCGCCGGTAGCGGAATCCATCCGCCCGTATCCGCCGACCCAGCGCACCCGCAGCACCCGCAGCACCCACAGCGAGAAGTCGCTGTAATCGATGTAGTACTTCGCCGAGGCGACCGCGGACAGGTGCGCCTGGCGGGCGGCCACGCGTTCGTCGCCGGTGGGTTCCTCGACGACGCCGGCCAACGTGACGCGGCCGCTGGCCAGTGGGTCAGCATCGCGCTGGGGCGCCACAATCGCGATGCTGGCGCGCGGGTCGGCCGCGAGATTGCGACCGTGCTCGGCCAGATTGGACACGCAGAGCACCGGGGCACCGCCGAGCAGCCCGTAGGTGACGAACGATGCCCACGGATCGCCGTCGGTGGTCAACGTCGCCAGGGTGCCCGTGTTGGTCGACGCGGCGATCGTGCGGGCTTCCTCGGCGGCCGACGGGCGAACGCCATTGGCCACCGCGGTGAGCGGGGGAGGGACCGACGGGGCATCACCCGGGTCGCCGTGATCACTGGATGCCACCTCGGCACGATACCCAACAGCTATTGCCTAGACCTCCCGCAATAACTAACGCACGCGTCGAATAGATCTTGATTTAAGAAACAAATATTTCCGAATTAATTGACTATGAATATGCGAGAATTGCGCAGGACTTATCTATTCGACGGGCAACCATTCTCTTCGAGATCGAGGACGTCGTGGCTGGTTCGGCTATGCATTTGATCGCATGTGCCGGTTTGCTCACCACCGGTCTATTGATGGGCCGCTGCGCGCGCTGGTATCGCCGTCGCCGACACAGGTGATTCAACCGGCAGGTCCGAACCGAGCCGCGCGCTCCGTGACCAGCAAAGTCGGCAGCCGTTCAGGCGGCTCGGCACGCGCAAGCGGCGCCACTAATCCAGCGCTCCCTGCCAGCACAGTCGGAAATCGGCCGTCACGATCGTCGACGTCAAATCAATAATCGAACAGACAATTTAAGCAGAATGACAATCCGATCGAGCAGCAAAAAATTCGAGTGGTTCTATTGACCATTCCATCTGCGTATTCCCATAATCACAGTTGCCTGCCAGCGGTTGGTTCGATCCCATGCCTTCTTCTACACGACATTGGTGATAGCCCGTACTGACGCTCTCCGACGATCTCTTCGCGGCGATGCAACCCAAGCCCGCAACCTTCACCTGTCGCCCCGCGCAGGCCTCAGGGCAGGACGCGGCCGCAGGTGGAGGCGCCGGCACCGGTGGCGGACTCCGGCGGCGACGGTGTCGAACCGGCTTCCACCGGCATCGCCGCCGAGCCTCCGGTTCTGCATGCCCCGTTGGTCGTTGCGCCCATCCCGATCCCGCTTCCGCCTGTCGTCTCGCCCGTCGCACCGCTCGTCAGTCTCGGCCGGGGTAGCCCCGCCACCTGTTGCCGTCGAAGCCGTCGATGTCGCAGGTGCCAATGCCCCGCTCATCCGCGCTCGTTGCCTCCGACTGCGGTGGAACCGCCGACCGCGGTGGAACCGCCGACACGCGGTGGAACCGCGGCACGCTGACCCCGATGAGCGGGCAGGCGGCTCGGCTCGGCTATCGCACGCTATCTGCGCAGCGCCAACGCAGGCGAGCTTGCGTTATCGCGTCGCCCGGGCGACCGGACTGCTGTTCCTCACCTTCAGCGGCGGGTGCATCGGCTATCGCAGCCGAACAGCGCGCTTCATCCGCACGCAGGGTGCCGGGCGCTTCCTGCGCCCAGCGGCGCTAGCCGCCGAGTGCGGCGATCAGATCCTTGATCCGGCTGGTCTCGTCCTCGGTGGCGGGCTCCTCCGCCTCGACGGCCTCGATGAGGTCCTTTCGCAGACCCACCCCGTTCGCCGCTTCCTTGGTCGACAGCTTGGCGTGTCCGCGGGCGACGTACAGCCGCTGACCCAATGTCGCGCCGGGCCCGTGCGCGGCGTTCTCCATCAGCTCGTCGTAGCGGTGCCGCACGCCACTGAGCGCGACGATGACCGACGGTGTGACCCGGCTGCGGCCGGCCGCCTCCGACAGCGAACCCTGCAGCTTGCGGAGCCCGGCGAGGATGATGCCCGCGCGGTGGGGATACTCGGGGTCGCCCGGGTCGGGAAGCGTGTCGATCGCGGCGGAATACATATGCATCGCCGCGTCGGCCATACCAACGATTACTGGGGCTTCGCCGTCATTCGGCGTCGAATCAGACACGGCCACTCGATTCTGTGTGGTAGGACGCCGAAACGGTAACCCGTCTCGGTTGCGGATTCAACCGGTGCGGTATGGGAAATAGTTGGTCACCGGCGGGGCGGCGCCGATATGAAGGTTGCTGGAAGACTGGCATCCGGTCGCCGCCGCTGCGCCGCCGGGGCGGATACACAGTTGCCGACGTCGTTGTCGGCGGTTTGACTTCTTTTGACTTCTTTCGAAGTGGGTAGGTTTTAAGGCTGATGGACCACAGCATCGGGGAAGGCGCGGTACACGATCCGGCGGAAGGCAGCCACGTCGAGGACGGCGTGGTCGAACACCCCACCGCCGAAGACTTCGGGCACGCCCGCAGCCTGCCGGAGGACCGCACCTGGTTCAAGCGCGCGGTGTTCTACGAGGTGCTGGTGCGCGCGTTCTACGACTCCAACTCTGACGGCTCAGGTGACCTGCGTGGGCTGACCGAACAGCTCGACTACCTGAAGTGGCTTGGCGTCGACTGCCTTTGGCTGCCGCCCTTCTACGACTCTCCGCTGCGCGACGGCGGCTACGACATCCGCGACTTCTACAAAGTGCTGCACGAGTTCGGCACCGTCGACGATTTCGTCGACTTGTTGGACGCGGCACATCGCCGTGGCATCCGCGTCATCACCGACCTCGTGATGAACCACACCTCGGACTCGCACGCGTGGTTCCAGGAATCGCGCCGCGACCCCGACGGGCCCTACGGCGACTTCTACGTCTGGAGCGACACCAGCGAGAAGTACACCGATGCCCGAATCATCTTCGTCGACACCGAGGAGTCGAACTGGACGTTCGATCCCGTGCGGCGGCAGTTCTACTGGCACCGCTTCTTCAGCCATCAGCCCGATCTGAACTACGACAACACCGCCGTACAACAGGCGATGCTCGACGTCCTGCGGTTCTGGCTCGACATCGGCATCGACGGCTTCCGCCTCGATGCGGTGCCCTACCTGTTCGAGCGCGAGGGCACCAACTGCGAGAACCTTCCCGAGACCCACGCGTTCCTCAAGCACTGCCGCAAAGTGATCGACGACGAGTACCCGGGAACGGTGTTGCTTGCCGAGGCGAACCAGTGGCCGGCCGACGTCGTCGAATACTTCGGGGACCCCAACACCGGCGGGGACGAATGCCATATGGCGTTCCACTTCCCACTGATGCCGCGCATCTTCATGGCCGTGCGCCGCGAGTCGCGGTTTCCCATCTCGGAGATCCTCGCCAAGACCCCGGAGATCCCCGACCTGGCGCAGTGGGGCATCTTCCTGCGCAACCACGACGAGCTCACGCTCGAGATGGTCACCGACGAAGAGCGCGACTACATGTACTCCGAATACGCCAAGGACCCGCGGATGAAGGCCAACGTCGGCATCCGCAGGCGGCTGGCGCCGCTGCTGGAGAACGACCGCAACCAGATGCAGCTGTTCACCGCACTGTTGCTGTCGCTGCCGGGTTCACCGGTGCTGTACTACGGCGACGAGATCGGCATGGGCGACATCATCTGGCTCGGTGACCGTGACGGGGTGCGCACCCCGATGCAGTGGACACCCGACCGCAATGCGGGCTTCTCGACCGCCAACCCGGGCCGGCTGTACCTGCCGCCCAACCAGGACCCGATCTACGGCTACCAGTCGGTGAACGTGGAGGCGCAGCGGGACAGCAACACGTCGTTGCTGAACTGGACCCGCACCATGCTGGCCGTGCGACGTCGGCACGACGCGTTCGCGATCGGCTCGTTCCGGGAGCTGGGCGGGTCGAACCCGTCGGTGCTCGCGTATGTGCGCGAAATCGACGGCGACGTTCGAAGACACCGTGATGTGCGTCAACAACCTGTCGCGGTTCCCCCAGCCCATCGAGCTGAACCTGCAGCACTACAACGGCTACACACCGGTGGAGATGACCGGGTACGTTGAATTTCCCCCCATCGGCCAGCTGCCGTACCTGCTGACTCTGCCCGGCCACGGGTTCTACTGGTTTCAGCTAAGGGCCCCCAGCCCAGAGGTCGGAGATCAGTCATGAACTTGCCGTTCGACGAGTGGATCGTCCAGCAACGCTGGTATGCCGGGCGTAACCGTGAGCTGTCGTCGGCCGAGCCCGCAGTTGTGGATCCGCTTCGACACGACCTCGACCTGGTGCTGCTCGATGTCTCCTACACCGACGGCTCCTCCGAGCGATATCAGGTGATCGTGCGCTGGGACACCGGGGCCGCGGATGCGGCGAGTTCGGCGGGGGTCCGATCGCTGAATTCCTCACCGTCGCCACCATCGGCGCCGACGGCGACCGCGTCGCCTACGACGCGTTGTACGACCCCGCCGAGGCGAAGTACCTACTGTCGCTGGTCGACTCGTCGGCGACGGTTGGCGCCGTGCGGTTCGGCAAGGAACCCGGCGCCACCCTGCCACTTGACGCCGCGGCGCGGGTGACGTCGGCCGAGCAGAGCAATACCAGCGTGGTGTTCGAGGAGTCCGCCGTCTTCAAGTTCTTCCGCCGCGTCACACCGGGCATCCACCCGGACATCGAACTCAACCGGGTGCTGGCGCGCGCAGGCAACCCGCACGTCGCCCGGCTGCTCGGGTCCGTCGAGACGACCTGGAACCGCGAACCATGCGCATTGGGCATGGTCACCGAATTCGCCGCCACCTCGGCCGAGGGTTGGGACATGGCCACCGCCAGCACCCGCGACCTGTTCGCCGAGGGCGACCTGTACGCCGACGAGGTGGGCGGCGACTTCGCGGGCGAGTCGAACCGGCTCGGCGAGGCCGTCGCGTCGGTGCACGCCACACTGGCCGAACAACTCGGTACCTCGACCACTCTGTTCCCGACCGACACCGTGCTGGAGCGGTTGTGGTCGGCGGCCGCGTCGGTGCCCGAACTGGAGCAGTACGTCGAGCTGATCGAGGAGCGCTACCGCAAGCTCGCCGAGGAGACGATCACCGTCCAACGGATTCATGGCGACCTGCACCTCGGACAGGTGCTGCGCACGCCCGAGAGCTGGCTACTGATCGACTTCGAGGGCGAACCCGGACAGCCGCTGGCCGACCGCAGGCGCCCCGACTCCCCGTTGCGCGACGTGGCAGGTTTGCTGCGGTCAATCGAGTACGCGGCCTACCAACGGTTGATGGATCAGGCCACCGACGAGGACCGCGACCGGCAGTTGGCGGCGCGCGCCCGCGAATGGGTGGACCGCAACGCCGCCGCGTTCTGCGACGGGTATGCGGCGGTGTCCGGCGCCGACCCGCGCGACTCCGGGCACCTGCTCGAGGCATACGAACTCGACAAGGCCGTGTACGAGGCCGCGTACGAGGCGCGGCACCGGCCCAGCTGGCTGCCGATCCCCTTGAAGTCGATTGCGCGGATCGTCGGTTAAGCCGCGTGATCGCGTGCTTCGACGTGATCAACCTCACGAAATGCGGTGCGCTGCGGGCAACCCGCAGCAGTCTCGCCGGTTGCTCACAGGCTCACGCAACCTAGCGATGCCTCACTGGCTGGTGTGACAACGACGTTAGCGGCGCAAGCGCCGCCCGCCGACATCGAGCGCCCACGGCTCACCCGGTTGACCGCGAACACGTGGAACAGGCTGGGCCTCATCGTCCTTCTGGTCGCCACCGCCGTGATGTATCTGTGGAACATCACCATCAATGGGATGGGCAACCAGTTCTACGCCGGTGCCGCGCAAGCGGGTTCGAGGAGCTGGGAAGCGCTGTTGTTCGGCTCGCTGGATCCGCACAACTTCATCACCGTCGACAAGCCACCGGTTTCGCAGTGGGTGATGGGGCTGTCCGGGCAGATATTCGGCTTCAGCAGTGCGAGCATGATGATCCCGCAGGCGTTGATGGCGGTCGCCGCCGTCGCGCTGCTGTACGGGGCGGTGGCACGGATCAGCGGCCCGCGCACCGGGTTGCTCGCCGGCGCCGTGCTGGCCTTGACGCCGGTGGCCGCGTTGATGTTTCGGTTCAACAATCCCGACGCGGCAATGGTGCTGTTGATGACCATCGCGGCGTACTGCACCGTGCGCGCATTGCCGCAGGCGAGCCCGAAGTGGCTGGCATGGGCCGGTGTCGCACTGGGTTTCGCGTTTCTGGCCAAGATGCTCGAGGGGCTGATGGTGGCCCCCGCGCTGGCCGCCGCATATCTTGTTGCTGCGCCGACGACGCTGCGGGCCCGCCTGCGAGACGTCGGGGTGGCCGCCGTCGGCTTCGTCGTCTCGGCGGGCTGGTTCGTCCTGCTGACCCTGCTGTGGCCTGCGTCGTCGCGCCCGTACATCGCGGGTTCGACCGACGACAACTTCATGAATCTGGTGTTGGGCTACAACGGGTTTGCCCGCATTCTCGGCCGCAACCACATGGCGTTCGGCACGCCCGATCAGGTGGTCGGCTCGGCGGCGGGCGCGCAGCTGAATCTCCGTCACGGCGCGTTCGGCGGATTCGGCGGTCAATCGCAAGGGTTGCCGCGACTGTTCGCAGGCGAGTTCGGCTTCGAGATCGGCTGGCTGGTGCCCGCGGCGCTGCTGGCGACCGTTCTGGTCGTGCTTTCCCGCGGACGTGCGCCGCGGACTGACCTGGTGCGGGCGGCCGCAATCCTGTTCGGCGGCTGGCTGATCGTGGACGGACTGGTGCTGAGCTTCATGCACGGGATGATCCACGCGTACTACTGCCTGTCCATCGCACCGCCGGTGGCCGCGATGTTCGCGATCGGTGTGCACGAGCTGTGGCGCCACCGCGAAAAGTGGTTGTTCCGAGGCGGCCTGGCCGTGCTGGTCGGCGGCACCGGCGTCTGGAGCTGGTGGGTCCTCGGCCGCAACGGCGCCTGGCTGCCCGGCTTGCGGTGGACCATCCTGGCGCTGACGGTCGTGGCGGCGATCGCGCTACTGGTGCCACCGAACGCGGGAACCCGCCGCCGGGTGGCGCTCGGCGCGCTTGGCATCGGGCTGGTTGGCGCGCTGGCCGGACCCGCGGCGTATGCGATCGCCACGATCGGCCAGCCGCATCAGGGCGGCGGACCAACCGTCGGGCCTGCCGCAGGCGACGCAGAAGAACTCGTTCGGCTTCGGCCAGTACCCGGACAACCCCGACCTCGACGCGATTCTGAAGGACACCAACACGGAATGGTCCGCCGCGATCAGCCGGTCATCGAGCGCCGCGGGACTCGAATTGTCCACCGGCACAGCGGTCATGGCGATCGGCGGGTTCTCGGGCATCGACCCGGTGCCGACACTGAGCCAGTTCCAGGCCGACGTGGCGCAACACAAGGTCGCCTACTACGTCGTCATGAGCACGCTTGGCCGCGGGCCGGGCTGGGCGAACCGGGGTCACGCCGACATCTTGAAGTGGGTTTCGGCCACGTTCCCGTCGTCCAAGGTCGGCGATGCCACCGTGTACAACCTGTCGGCGCCGAAGTAGTCGCACACGCGGGCCAGCAGGCGGCCCAGCTGCGCCGGGTCCTCGGTGTCGGCCGCGATCGCCAGCACCCGGCTCGACGGGTAGCCGTGCATGATGCGCGTCAGTTCGGCGGGGTGGCGATCGCTTATCGCCACCCGGTGGCCGTCACTCAACAGCCTGCGGGCGAGACGGCAGCCGGCGTCGGTGCCGGCGTCGAGGACCAGTACCACTGAGCTTGCAACATCGGGTGTTCCGTGGGCCATGCCTCTAGCTAAGCCGCGTCGCCTTTGACGGCGATATGCGCCGGCTATGGACTGATCGTGAAACCTAGCGCACCAGCCGGCGCAGCAACGCCGACGCCATCGCGATGCCTGCTACCGCGGCGACCACCAGCACGGTGATGTCGAGGATGCCGTTGGTCGGCGAGCCGATCAGCAGTCCGCGCAGCGCGTTGACCTCGTAGCTGAGCGGGTTGACGGCCGACAGCCAGCGCAGCCACCGCGGCATCACGTCGACCGGGTACAGGGCATTCGACGCGAAGAACAGGGGCATGGTGATGGCCTGCCCGATGCCCATCAGCCGGTCCCTGTTGCGCACCAGCCCGGCCAGCGTCATCGACAAACACGCAAAGAACCCGGCGCCCAGCACCACTACACCCATCGCGCCAAGGATTCTCAGCGGATTGACGGTCATTTGCACACCCATCAGGTAGGCCAGCGCCACCACACCGATCACCTGCACCACCGAGCGCACGCCGGCCGCGAACGCCTTCCCGGTGATCAGCGCCGCAGCGGGCGCAGGCGTCACCATCAGCTTGGCGAGGATGCCCGCATCGCGGTCCCAGATGATCTGGATGCCATAGAAGATCGAGATGAACAGGGCCGACTGCGCGATGATCCCCGGCGCCAGGAACGCGAGATATGGCACGTGGCCGGTGTCGATGACGCGCAGCCGGGAAAACGTCTGCCCGAAGATCAACAGCCACAGCGCCGGCTGCACCATCCTGGTGAACAGCTCGGTGCGGTCGTGGCGCAGCTTTTGCAGTTCCACCACCGCGAAAGCGCCCACCCGCACGCGTCATCCCGCGAATGCGGCGCCACCCGCGGGGCGCACGGACAATCTCGACGGCCACCTGCGGCTCAACTGACACGGCGCGCCGTCCTCCTGCTCGACCGGATCTCTCGCAACCCGGTCGGCGAGGTGTCCTCGGCCAGATCCGAGCCGGCGTAGTGACGAAAGACATCCTCGAGCGTCGCCTCAGCCGACACGGTCTGCTTCAGACTCGGCCGGCGAGCCGACCGCCTGCAGCTGACCGTGGTGCATCAGCGCCACCCGATCGCACAGCGCGTCAGCCTCCTCCATGTAGTGCGTGGTGAGCAGCACCGTCATGCCGAACTCCTCCTGCATGCGCGCCACCTGAGTCCAGACGCTGTCGCGCGCAATGGGATCCAGACCCACCGTCGGTTCGTCGAGGATCAGCAGCGACGGCCGGTTCACCAACGCCTGGGCCAGCTCGAGCCGGCGGACCATGCCGCCGGAGTAGGTCCCGGCCAGCCCGTCGGCGACATCCAGCAGTTGCATCGCGCGCAGTGCCTCGTCGACCCGATCGGACCGCTGCCGGCGCGGCACGTCGTACAGCCGTGCGAACAGCTCGACGTTCTGCCGGCCCGTCAGTGCGGATTCGATCGAAAGCTGTTGCGGCACATAGCCGATGTTGTACCGGATGTCCATGGTGTGCCGACGCGCGTCGAGACCGAACACGCGACACCTCGCCACGCTGGACCGGTGTCAGCGTGGTCAGCACGCGCACCACGGTGGTCTTGCCGGCTCCGTTGGGCCCGAGCAGGCCGACCGTCTCGCCGCAGCGCACCTGCAGGCTGAGGTCGTCGACCGCGGTGAAGTGGCCGTAGCGGTGGGTCAGGTGCTGACAGTCGATCGCAAGCGGCGCTGTCATGGTTGCCTCTCGTGCAGCATGCGGGTCATCTCGGCGAGTACCTCCAATCCGTCCGCCAGGCTGTCGAGCTGGCCGGGGTTCAGCTCGTCGAGCACGGCCGACAGCGCGGCCCGGCGCGCGGCGCGGGATTCATCGGCGATGCGCTGTGCGGGCTCGGTCAGCCGCAGCCGGCCCACCCTGCGATCGTCGGAGTCGACGGTGCGGATCAGCAGGCCGTCGGCCGCCAGCTTCGACACCAGCGTGGAGGCCGTATTCGGTACCAACCCCAGCTCGGTGGCCGCCTCCCGCACGGAGATATCCGGTTGGCGGCCGACCAGGCGCAGCATCTCGGCCTGCGACTGGGTCAACCCGGTGGTGTCGAAGCCGCTGCCGGTTGACCGGCGTAGCTGTCGCCGGAACCGTCCCACCACGTTGAACAGCTCAGCGATCAGATCCGTGCGGGTGTCCACGACTCCACATTACCTCTGTTACAGAGTCAATTTCCGGTCAATTGCCGGCAGTCGGCTACGGCCGCAGCATGAAATCCACGAAGCGCTCCTGCAGTTCGGGGGGAGCCACCGGGGCCGTGCCCGACGTGTGGAGCAGCCCGACGCCGCACGCGAACACCACCTGCGACCGCAATGCGGCTTCCTCGATGCCAAACCCGCAGTCGACGAACGCCTGCCGGACGGCGCGCAGCACCCGCCCGTCGCTTCGCTGCACGCTGGACAGCACCGCGTCGTCGGTCAGCGCCCATACCCGCATCGCGCGCTCGAGCGCCCAGTGATGCGGGGTGACCAGCGTCTGCACCATCACGATCAGGCGTTCCCGCGGGTCGACGCCCGGCATGTTCTCGAACGGGCGACGGTTCCGGTCGTGCAGGCCGGCCCACGCCTCGATCAGCGCGCCGCGGTATGCGGGCATATCGGTGAAGTGCCAGTAGAAGCTGCCCTTGGTGACATTCAGCCGCTGGCACAGCGGGCCGATCCGCACCGCGTTCGGGCCGCATTCGGCAAGCGCAGCAAACCCGGCCTCGATCCAGTCGTCGGCGGTGAGCCGGCGGCCAGAACCGCTCAGCGGCACCATGCTGGGCAGCATACGGTGCTCCAGGCAGCGGCTTTACTGACACCGCGGAAAATTACGTTTGGGAGGGGTGCTGGCAACCGTGACCGCCAGGTAGGGCGCCGCCGCTCTTCGGCTCCTACTCCCGGCCCGCCCGGCCGGTGGCGTCAGCGAGAAATCCGAGAAATCTCGAGTGCCGTGGGGCGGCCACGGTTGCAACAGCAACTAACCGTACCATACGACCTGGTATGGACAGCCGAAGTCAATCAGCAAGCGCGCTGGCGCACAACACTTCTGAGTCAGCAGCGACCGTTCTCGGCTAGCCGATGCCGGGTGTCGGGCACCATGGCTGCATGGCCGGTGACGAGTTTGACGACATTCCCCTTGAGCCCGCTGAGCAGCTCGACTCAGACGAGATCCGCAACGACGACGGCGACGAGGTGGTCGACCCGCCGGAGCGGTGGATCGAGGCCAAGGACCACGAGTCGCTCGACGAACGGTTGCTTGACGAGAACCCGGACGTCTCGCCCGCCGACATCGATCCTCGCGACGCCGACGGGAGTCCACCGCCCGTCGAATTGATGTCCGACGACGAGCTCGACCGCATCGACCCGGAAGACCACGGGCGGGTCCGCGGCCAGATCGACGGGACGCCCGAGGACGGCGACTCGTTCTTCGACGTCGTCGAGTGAGCTATTCGGTGGCGGCCCGCAGCACCATCACCGCGCGGGCCGCCACGGTCACCTTCCCGCCGGCGTCGTGGGTTCCAGCGTCCTCGTCGGTTTCGGACGCGGTGTAGATCACCGGTTCCCACGCAGCGCCGAATTCCTCGGCGGGCAGTGACGAAGTCGATCGGTTCGTGGTGGGCGTTGAAGCACAGCAAGAATGAATCGTCGGTGACCCGCTGGCCTCGCGCGTCGAGTTCGGGAATGCCATGGCCGTTGAGGTAGACCGCGACCGACTTGGCCGAAGCCGGACTCCCAGTCCTCGTCGGTCATCTCCGAGCCGTCCGGGCGCGAACCACTAGATGTCGGGCAGTCCGCCGCCACCGCGCTGCCGCACCGGCCGCCCACTGAAGAATCGCCGCCTGCGAAACACCGGATGCGCGGCGCGCAGCGCCGACACCGAGCGGGTGAACTCCATCAGCTCGGTGTCGGCCTTCGCCCAGTCGATCCAGGAAAGCTCGTTGTCCTGGCAGTAGACGTTGTTGTTGCCCTGTTGAGTACGGCCGAGCTCGTCGCCGTGCGAGATCATCGGCACGCCCTGGGAAAGCAGAAGCGTGGCAAGGAAGTTGCGTTGCTGCTGGGCCCGCAGCGCGTTGATCTCGGGGTCGTCGGTCGGGCCTTCCGCCCCGCAGTTCCACGATCGGTTGTAGCTCTCCCCGTCGCGGTTGTCTTCCTTGTTGGCCTCGTTGTGTTTCTCGTTGTAGGACACCAGGTCCCGCAGTGTGAACCCGTCGTGGGCGGTGACGAAGTTGATCGATGCGACAGGGCGCCGGCCGGTGCGCTCGTAGAGGTCGGCTGAACCGGTCAGCCGGGAGGCGAACTCGTCGAGGGTGGCCGGCTCGCCGCGCCAGAAGTCGCGCACCGTGTCCCGGTACTTGCCATTCCACTCCGTCCACTGCGGCGGAAAGTTTCCGACCTGGTAGCCGCCGGGTCCGACATCCCACGGTTCGGCGATCAGCTTGACCTGGCTCACCGTTGGATCCTGTTGCACGAGTTCGAAGAACGACGACAGCCGGTCGACGTCGTAGAACTCCCTGGCCAACGTCGAGGCCAGGTCGAACCGGAAGCCGTCGACGTGCATCTCGGTCACCCAGTACCGCAGCGAATCCATGATCAGCTGCAGCGAATGGGGGTTGCCGACATTGAGGCTGTTGCCGGTGCCGGTGTAGTCCATGTAGTACCGCTTGTCGTTTTCGACCAGGCGGTAGTAGGCGGCGTTGTCGATCCCCCGCATGGACAGCGTCGGCCCGAGGTGATTGCCCTCGGCGGTGTGGTTGTAGACCACGTCGAGGATCACCTCGATGTCGGCTTCGTGCAGCGCACGAACCATGGCCCTGAACTCCTGGACCTGCCCGCCCGGGGTGGAACTGCTGCTGTACTTCGGGTCTGGCGCGAAGAAGCCGATCGTGTTGTAGCCCCAGTAGTTGGACAGCCCCTTGTCGATGAGCGTGGAGTCGTTGGCGAAGTGGTGCACCGGCATCAACTCGATGGCGTTGACGCCCAACGACTTCAGATGCTCGATGATCACCGGGTGCGCCACGGCGGCGAACGTGCCGCGGATCGGCTCGGGGATCTCCGGGTGCGTCTTGGTGAGTCCCTTGACGTGGGCCTCGTAGATGACCGTGTCGGCGTATTCATGCCCGGGCGGTCGATCCACCCCCCAGTCGAAGTACGGGTTGGTCACCACCGCCTTGGGCATGCTGGCAGCGGAGTCATCGTCGTTGCGGCTGTCGGGATCGCCGAAGTTGTAGCCGAACAGCGACTGGTTCCACTCGAAAGTGCCGTCGATCGCCTTCGCGTACGGGTCGAGCAGCAGCTTGTTCGGGTTGCAGCGCTGCCCCGAGGCCGGATCGTAGGGGCCGTATACCCGGTAGCCGTAGCGCTGTCCCGGCTCGACGTTGGGGATGAAGCCGTGCCACACGAAGCCGTCCACCTCGGGCAGCGTCACCCTGCGCGTCTTCCGGCTGCCCTCGGCATCGAACAGGCACAACTCGACCTTCTCGGCGACCTCGCTGAACACCGCGAAGTTGGTGCCGGAGCCGTCGTAGGTGGCGCCAAGCGGATACGCCTTGCCCGGCCAGATTTCGGGCACCGCGGGATCGTTCACCACGGCGACGATACGGTGTCGGTCGATGCCCGGTTGTCGCTAGGCGACCTCGACGCCGGCGGCACGCAGGTCCTCGACGGCCTTGGCGGTCGACTCGGGTGCGACCCCCGCGGTCAGATCGAGCAGCACCCGAGTGGAGAACCCCGCTTCGGCGGCGTCGGCGGCGGTGGCGCGCACGCAGTAGTCGGTGGCGATGCCCACGACGTCGACCTCGTCGACGCCGCGCCGGCGCAGCCAATCCGCCAGTGTCGTCCCGGACTCGTCGGTGCCTTCGAACCCGCTGTAGGCCGCCGAGTGGTGGCCCTTCATGAACACCGCCTCGATGCCGGCCGGGTTGAAGTCGGGATGGAAATCTGCGCCGGCGGTGCCGGCCACGCAGTGCGGTGGCCACGAAACGGCGTAGTCGGGATTTTCGGCGAAGTGGTCGCCAGGGTCGATGTGGAAGTCCTTGGTGGCAACGACGTGCGCGTAACCGGGACCGCTGGCGAGCAGCTCGGAGATGCCGCGGGCGACCGCGGAGCCGCCGGTCACCGCCAGCGAACCGCCCTCGCAGAAGTCGTTCTGAACGTCGACGATGATCAGTGCCCGCATGTCTCTACGTTAAGAGGGGGCTACCCGCCGGACAACAGCTCACTGCACCTGGATGGTGGCGATGGTCTTGCCCAGCTTGCGCAGCTCCACGTCCACTTTGCCGGGTGCGTCGACGGTGAACTGGAAGGACTGCATCGGCTTGGCCTGGACGTCGAAGTTGTGCTCGGGCGTGGACTGGACGTGCAACTGGTCGGCGGCGTCGCTGTCGAGGTGAACGACGATCGGTTCCTTGACGGCCGCCTTCAGTTGCTGATTGGTCGGGGTGACGTCGCCACCCTTGATGGTGACGTCGATCACGAGCTGGGTCGGCGGTGCCTGCGCGTTCGACATGCCCGACGGGCCGACGGTCGACGGCTGACTGCTTGGGGCGCCGGCGGGCGTGCTCTCAGAGCTGTTCGATCCGCCGCATCCGGCGGTGATCAGTGCGGCAGCGGTCAAAGCGAAAAGAGCCCTAGATGTTGTCACGGTGAATCATCTTCGCCCACCCGTCGAGTGTCGGCGAACCGAACTGACCCGTGAGTAATCGTGGCACTCGGGTTCTGGCCGCGTCCGGAGTACGGTGCGAGCTGTTATGAAATTCGAGAGCCGCACGGCGCTGATCACCGGCGGTGCGATCGGCTTCGGCAGGGCGTTCGCGCGGGCGCTGGTCGCCGAGGGCGCCAGTGTGGTGATCGCCGACGTCGACGCCGAGATGGCCGAACGCACAGCCGCCGAGCTTGTTTCAGCCGGCGGCAAAGCGATCGCGGTCGACTGCGACGTTGCCGATGCTGATCGGGTAGCCGCCGCAGTCGATGCGGCGATCGCACGCTTCGGCGGTGTCGACATCGTGATCAACAATGCCGGCCTGCACCTGACGAAGTACAACCAGCCGTTCGGGGTGCTGTCGCGCAACGAGATCCGCGCTTTGTTCGACGTCAACGTGATGGGTGTGATCAACACGACACTGGCCTGCCGGGACTCGATGCGGGACCGCGGCGGCGGGGTGGTACTCAACATCTCGTCGATGGCCGGCTACCTGAGCGCAACGCCGTATGCGGTGTCCAAGCTCACGGTCCGCGGCCTGACCGTCGCATTCGCGACCGAACTGGCGCCGGATCGCATCCGTGTCAACGCGATTGCACCCGGCTTGATGAACACCGAGAACGCGATCGCCGATCTGCCCCGGCCCCTGATCGACGAGTTCGTCCATCGACTCCAGCTCGTGCACCGGCTCGGCAAGATGGACGACGTCGTCTCGGCGATGATGTTCCTGTGCTCCGACGAGGCGTCTTTCATCACCGGCGAGACACTTAAGGTCAGTGGCGGCTACCCGCTGAACTTCTGACGCGCGTAGCGCGTCAGGCGCTCCTGCATCTCGGGGTACGGGTCGGCGCCCGGCAGCTCGGTCGAGTCGCGGACGGCGAGCGCGGCCTGCGCGGCGGCGTGGATCGCGGCCCGGTACGGCAGGGAGCCCGTCGACACCCTCCGCACCCCCAACGCCGCGAGATCTGCCAGTGAGAGTCCTGGAATGGCAAGGACATTGACCGGCAGCGGGATGGCGGTGGCAAGTTCGCGCAGCACCTCGGGCTCGGTGGCGCCGGGAACGAAGATGCCGTCGGCGCCCGCCTCGGCGTACCGCGCGGCGCGCTCCAGCGTCGCGGCCACCGTGGCGTCCTGGCCTAGCCAGTAGGTGTCGACGCGGGCGTTGACGAAAACATCGGGTGAACGTCGTTTGATGGCGGCCACTTTCGCCGCATGCCGCGGCGGCGGTATCAGCTTCTCGGCGGTGCTGTCCTCGATGTTGATGCCGTCGACAGGAAGCCCGGCGACATAGTCGGCGACCTCTTCCGGGTCGTCGGCATAGCCGTCCTCGATGTCCAGGCTGGTGTAGCAGTCAAGGGGTCGCAGCGCGACGGCCAAGCCGAGATTGGCCTCCCTGGTCGACCGGCCACCGTCGGGCCTGCCGATGCTGGACGCGACGCCAAAACTCGTCGTGCCGATCGCGGTGAAGCCGCACTCCAGCAGTGCCAGCGCCGACGGCACATCCCACGCATTGGGCAGCAGCAGGGGCAGCTCGCCGTGGTGTAGGTCGGCGAACGTCATTGATCATCGCTCCACGCCGTGATCAGCACATCACCATCCAGACGCCCATCGCCAGGCACGGGCGCTAATCGACCCCGATGGCCACCTCAGTGGATTTCACGAATGCCGTCGCGCGCATCCCGGTCTGCAGGCCGAGATCCTCGGCGGCAGCCTTGGTGATCGAAGACGTGATGATCTGATCGCTGCCGTCGAGGCGGATCTTCACGGTGGCCATCACCGCCCCCAAATTCACTTCGGTGATCACTCCGGTGAGCTGATTTCGGATCGATAGCCGCATGGGCGTCAGCCTAGGCCTGGCGGCCGTTCGGGTTGGTGCTTCCGAGATCGTCGACTCGGTCGGCGACGAGCTGGTCGTGCGCTTGGTCGGATGCTCTGAGGCCGGCGACCACACCTGTCCGGTTGCGTTCGGGTTGGTTCTGCGACATCTTCGCCTTGCCTTCGACTTTCGCGATCGTCAGCTCCACGCCGACGATCGCGCGTAGCTGAGCGCGGGTGTAGCTTTCCGGCGCGTCGCTGACCTGCCACGGCTGGGTGCGGTGCTGCTCGTGACGATTCGTCAGCATCGTGACGAGGTTGAGCACCCAGTCCGCGTCGTCGTGCGCGACGAGCCGGCCGTAGACGCTGAGGATCTCGTAGTTCCAGGTCGGCACGACCTTGCCCGTTTCCGCTTTCGTCGCGTAGAAGCTGGGCGAGATGTAGGCCTGCGGACCGGAGAAGATGGCCACCGACTCACCGCCGTCGGCGTGCCAATGCGGGTTGGCCCGTGACACGTGACCGATGAGCGAGTGCCGGGCCTCGTCGTAGAGCAGCGGCAACGGGGTCACCATCAACCCCGACGGGTCGTGGGTGACCAATTGAGCGAAGCCGGCCTTGGCCAGGGCGGCCTCGGTTTCCGCGTCGGATAAAGCGAACGTCGGCGGTATGTACATGACAGCTTCAGCGTAGAACGACCGCCACGCCGACCTCTGATGCCAGCACCGGCGGCAGCGGGCCATGGTGCAGGACGCCGAGGCGTTGGGTGGCGCGGGTGAGGGCGACGTAGAGTTCGGCGGCGCCGCGTGGGCCGTCGGCGAGGATCCGGTCCGGCTCCACCACCAGGACGGCGTCGAACTCAAGGCCCTTCGTCTCCGAGGCCATCACCGCACCCGGCACACCCGGTGGCCCGATCACGACGCTGGTGCCAACGCGGGCAGCTTCGTCCCGGACGAATTCCTCGATGGCAGTGGGTAGTTCGTCCTCGGTGACCTGCCTGGACCATGGCCGGACGCCGCACGCGCGGACCGACTCCGGTGGCTGGACCCCGGGTGCGAACTCGGCGAGCAGCGCGGCCGCGACGGTCATGATCTCCGCCGGGGTGCGGTAGTTCACCGACAGTGACCGGTAGACCCAGCGGCCGGGCACGTACGGCTCCATCATCGCGTCCCACGAGGTTGCGCCGGCCACCGACCGGCGTTGGGCGAGATCGCCGACCACGGTGAAGGATCGGCTCGGGCACCGCCGCATCAGCACCCGCCAGTCCATTTCGGACAGTTCCTGGGCCTCGTCGACCACGACGTGCCGGTAGGTCCAGTCCCGGTCCGCGGCGGCGCGTTCGGCGAGTTCCCGGGTGTCGCGCTCGAGGAAGCGATCCGCCAGGTCCTCGGCGTAGAGCAGGTCCTGGGCGAGCAGGTGGTCCTCGTCGTCCATCAGGTCCTCGCGGCTGATCATGTTGTCCAGCACGCTCGGCGGCGTACTCGGCCTCGGCGCTCGCGTTCCCGCTCGGCGGTCGCGTCGGCGGCCTTGTCGCGGCCCAGCAGGTCGACCAGTTCGTCGAGCAGCGGCACGTCCGACACCGTCCATGCGTCGCCGTCGGCGCGCCACAGCGCCGGGTCGGCGCCCGCCGCGCGCAACCGCTCCGCGGACGTGTACAGCTGTGCCAGCAGTGTTTCCGGCGTCAGGATCGGCCAGAGTTCGTCGAGCGCGGCGGTGAACGCGTCGTGGTCGGCGAGCTCGGCGAGCAGGTCCGCGCGCAGCTGCTCCCATGCCTTGCGGTCCGACCGGGTCAGCCAGCCCCGGCCGATCCGGGCTATCGCCCGTTCGGTGAGCACCCACGTGACGATCTCGCGGAACACCGCGCGGGCCTCGTTGTGCGGCTGCCCGCTCGCGCGCGCCTCCTGGATGGCCCACTCCGCGGTCTCGGCGTCGATCCGCACCGTGACGTCCGCCAGTTCGATCGTCAGCGGATGCTCGGGCAGTCGCTGCCGGTCGGCGACCGCCGCCGCGAGCACGTCCAGGATCTTCAGCGAGCCCTTGAGCCGCGCGACGTCCGGGGTGTCCTCGGCGGTGACGCGCAAACCGGGCACGAAGTCGCCCGTGGTCATGAACACCACGTTGGACTCGCCCAGCGACGGCAGAACGCGGCCGATGTGGTTCAGGAACACCGGGTTGGGCCCGACCACGAGCACGCCGTGGCGTTCGATCCGCTCCCGCTGGGTGTAGAGCAAGTATGCGACGCGGTGCAGTGCCACCACGGTCTTCCCGGTGCCCGGGCCACCCTCGATCACCAGCACCCCGGGGTGATCGAGCCGGATGATCTCGTCCTGTTCGGCCTGGATCGTCGCCACGATGTCGCGCATCCCGTCGCCTCGCGGCGCGTTGACCGCCGCGAGCAGGGCCGATTCTCCACTGAAGGCGCTGTCGCCTCGCGCATCCGTATCCGGGCGGCCGAGGACCTCGTCGGTGAAATCGACCACCCGACGTCCGCGGGTGTGGAACTGGCGGCGCCGGCGCATGTTCTCCGGGCTGGCGGCGGTCGCGACGTAGAACGCGCGCGCTGCCGGGGCCCGCCAATCGAGCAGCAACGGCTCGTACTCGTTCTGCTCGTCGAACAGGCCGATGCGGCCGATGTAGAAATGTTCGCCAGACAGGGTGTCCAACCGCCCGAAACACAGTCCGTCGTCCGCCACGTCCAGCCGCTTCATCTTTTTGCCGAGCGCGCGCACCTCGGCATCTCGATGCACGAGTGTCCCGCCGTTCTGAAGGTCGATGGGGCCCCGCAACGCCGCGCGGTACCGACCCTTCACTCGCGCGCGCTCGGCGTCGAGCCGCGTGTAGAGCCCGGTCACATAGCTCCGCTCGGACCGCAATTCCTCGTCGTACCCGTGTGTTGACATGTGCCCCTTACTTCTGCCCGGCCAGCGATTGTGCGGCACGACCCGGGTCTTGCCGCAAGCCCCCGGGTGCGCTATAGGTTGAAGGTGGAAGGGGTGAGCACTCGCCTTCTTTCCGGGAGGTTAACGAGCCCGACCCGTTCGAACGTATGATCGAAAAGTGGGTGAGCTCCAGTCGATCGGCTACCACGGCCAGCCCGTACAACAGGCGTTTCGCCGCGTCGATCCGCCGGTCCCGGTGCTCGTCGACCTCGCCGCGCTGTTTCCGCGCGAGCCGCATCGCCCCGGCGGCTACCACCCTGCCGGATTGCAGATGCACTCGGTCGTCGACGGTCGGCTCACCTGCTGGGGCATCTGCGAGCAGGGCTACTGGTGGGGGCTGGTCACCTACGAGATCACCTACGGCGCCCGCCGCAAGTCCGTGACCCACTGGATCCCGGCATGGATGCTCAAGCGCAAGACCGACTAGGGGCAACTCGGCGCCGAACAGGGCAACCGAACTTGCATAGGGTCCTCATATCACTGTCTAAGCGCGCGGACAGGCCCGCCAAGAACGGTGTAATCATGGTCATCTCATCTTGTGCGCACCGATATGCGGTCGTCGCCGTCGCTGGATTTGCCGCCTTCTCACTGGCGGCATGCGGTTCCTCAAGCACGCCGTCGTCGTCCTCTCTCTCCTCCTCCTCCAGTTCCGCCACCAAGCCGACGACCAGCGGCGCGTCGCCGTCGTCGACGCCGTCAAATCCGACCCCCGGAGCGGCAGGCGCCAACGGTAAGGACCGGGCGCGCGGGCTGGTCGACACGGTGTCCGGCGGCACGGTGACGGTCACTGGGCCGGACGGGCCTGCCACCGTCGATGTCACTGCGTCGACGAAGGTCACGCAGCTCACCCCGGGCCAGCTGACCGATGTCACCGCCGGCGAGTGCCTCATGGTCCATCCCACCAGGGACAGTGGCGCCCCGCCCACGGTCACGGCCGGGGCTGTTCTCTTGAGCGCGCCCGACAACGGTCAGTGCGGGGGTCCCGGCAACGGTCGGGGACACGGCCTGGGCGGAACCGTCGCGTCGGTCAACGGCAATTCGATCGTGCTCACCACGGCAGATAACAGCCAGACCACGGTCACAGTGACACCCGACACCCACTACGCCAAGCGCGCCGCCGCGGATGCGTCGGTGATCGCCGCCGGCCAGTGCCTCGCGGCGCGGGGCCAGAAGGACAACAGCGGGACCCTGCAAGCGACGAACGTGAGTGTGCGGCCGGCTAACAATGGTCAGTGCGGCGGCGGCCACCGTGGCGGCTAGGGACGGGTACACCGACCGCAGCCACCGCCGGCCCGCGGCGTTGAATCAAAATCACTGAGCAAACGTTTCGGGCGCCAACGACAAGCGATTACTCACCCGATGGCCGGTGCCAGCTGTTGCTGGGCGCCGACGAGCGCGGCGCCGAGTTCGTCGAGGGTCAACGTGTCCGGCCCGGCCAACCGGATTTCGATCTGATACTGGGGTGCCTGCGCATCACCGAAGATCGGTAGCACAATGAATTCCGTTGTCGCCAGGTCGCATTCGAGCGTCCCGGTGACCGACTCCAGGGTCAGCATGGTCATCAGCGTGGTCAGCTGCGGGGTGACGGCATCGCTCGGTCCCAGGGAATCGAGCACCCGGGTAAGCCGATCATGCAACGCGGCGTGCTGCGCGTCGAATCGCCATGCGCCGTAGCCGCGCGCCCGGATGTCGCACAACACCTGCTTCTGGCGAGCGATGTCGGCGTCGGTCAACCGCGGGGTGACACGGTGTAGCCAGGCATTGACTGCGGTCTCGTCGTGCCATGCCATGGCCACCAGCCCAAAAGGCGGACCGATCGGGAAGCGTTGGCCGACAACGTGTTCCACGTCGACACTGTGGCCGACGGTGTCGACGATCGTCAGTCCGGCGCCGTCGATTCGCGACATCGAGCACGCCGCGTTGAGACGCGCGTGCAGGGCGGTCAGCGCAGCGCGGCCCCGGTCGAGCAGAGGGAATTGCCTGCGCAAACCGTGCACCACGCCGAGCAGTCCGTTGCCCAACCCGTAGGTGCGGTCGGCGCGCCGGGTCACCCAATTGGCGGTCTCGAGTTCTGCGAGGATCAGCGCGCAGGTCGAGGTCGTGATGCCGCAGTTGCGAGCGATGTCGGCCGAGGTCAGACCCCCGGGTGCAGCCGAAAGAACGGCCAGGATCTGCACGACTCGCCGCGTCGGCGGTGACTTCGATGTTGACGTGGTCACGGCGATCTTCCTACCATGCGTCCAAATAACGGAGCGTATGGTCCTAATAATAGGAGAGCTATGGCGATCAACGTCGGGGTATGGGGACCAGGCTCAATGGGACTGATCGCGCTGCGGGCGGTGATCGACCATCCCGAACTGCAGTTGGTTGACGTTGTTGTACACAGCGACACCAAAGACGGCTGCGACGCGGGTGAGCTCTGCGGAATTGCGCCGGTCGGCGTCGTGGCGACCTCGGACCCAGCGGCAATGCTGGCCGGAGAGGCAGACGCGGTGGTCTACGCGGCCCCGGCGAATCTGCGACCACTGGAGGCGGTGGCCGACATGGTGTCGCTACTGCGCGCGGGCAAGAACGTGGTGTCGTGTTCGGTGGTGCCGCTGGTCTATCCGGATGGGGTGGACGCCGCGTTCACCGATCCGCTGCGAGAGGCGGCACTGGCCGGGGGAGTGTCGTTCTTCACCACGGGAATCGATTCCGGCTTCGCCAACGACGTATTGCCCCTGACCCTTTCCGGCGTGGCTCGTGCTGTCGAGTCGATACGCGTGACGGAGATGTTCAACTACGCGACCTATCCCGACGCGTCGGCGGTGTACGAAATTCTCGGATTCGGGAAGCCGCCGGAATTCAGCGCTTTCGCCGCCACCCCCGGCGTGTTCACGTTCGGCTGGGGGCCGGTGCTCCACCAACTTGCCGCCGGGTTGGGCGTGCACATCGACGACATCGCCGAGAACGTCGAACGGGTTGCGACGGACTTCGCCTTCGATACCGCGACGGGGCATATCGCGGCGGGCACCATCGCGGCGATGCGCTCCACCCTGACCGGATACGTGGGGGGTAAGGCCACTTTCGTCGTCGATCACGTCACCCGAATGCACGACGACATTTGTCCGGACTGGCCGCAGCCGGCCATCGCGATCCCGCCGCGCGACCTGGGCCATCCCGGCGCGTCGGGACGTGGCGCCTACCGCGTCGAAATCGACGGATCACCCACCATCCGGTGTGAGCTCGAGATGGCGGAGAACCACGACCACGACTTCGGCGCACGCGTTGCCGGGGCATGCCGCATGGTCAACGCGATTCCGGCGGTGGTCGCGGCGCCGTCGGGACTCCTGTCGGCGCTTAATCTGCCGCTGGTGACCGGCGCCGGTTTGGTGCGATCCGTCGAGGAACCGTCGCCAGATAGCCGCGTGGACTTCGCCTCTCGCGCATCTCGGCCGGGCAGCGATCAGGGTTGACCGGGCCGGGTTTGATCGGACTACGCGGAGAGCGCCTCGCCTATTCGTCGTTGTGCTTCGCCGCGCGAGATTCGCAGCCGTCGGGACAGCACATCGGCCCACGAGGTGCCGCCGAAGATGGCTGGATCGCCGCCGGCGATGAGCTGTCCGATCAGCCGGCGGTCTAGCGCGACCCACTCCTTGTCCAGTTCTTCCAGCCGCGCCAGGAGTGCATGCTTTTCCGAACGGGTCAGCGTCTCCAGCGGAAACGCGGCAACGGCGCGGTAGCCGTCTTTGATCGTGTCCAGTGCCCCGATGATCAATTCTCGATCCGAACGCATGTTCGAATGATACCGCCACGAGGTGACACGTGACGTGTGACACGTGACGAAAGTCGTCCCGCCGGCCGCGAGCGCCGCCGTCGTTAGGCTGGCGACGTGGCCAGAAAGTACGCGACCGCCGACACCGTCAGCCTGCCCGATCTGCTGGAGTTCATCCGGCCGCGGCATCGCATGGTGCTGACCACGTTTCGGTCGGACGGTTCACTTCAGAGCTCGCTGGTGTCAGGCGGGGTCGACGACGCAGGCCGCATCGTGATCGCCAGCTACCCGCGGCGCGCCAAATCGGCGAACATCCGTCGTACGCCGAGGGCCAGCGTCACGGTGCTGTCCGACGAATTCCATGGCGCGTACGTGCAGGTCGACGGCGACGCCGAGGTGATCGAGCTGCCGGACGCGGTCGAGCCGTTGGTCGACTACTACCGGTCCATCGCCGGCGAGCACCCCGACTGGGCGGAGTACCGGCAGGCGATGGTCGATCAGGCCAAGTGCCTCATCCGCGTCACGCCGCGGCGGTGGGGCCCGGTGGCCACCGGCGGCTTCCCTCCGCAATAGCGCTACCAGGCGCCGTCGAGGTCGAGCGTCATCGTGCCGGCGGGATCGGCCAGAAACTTTCCACTGCCGCGCACATTCGCCAGCTCGTTGGTGCCGGACGCGACACGCAGCTCGGCGGTCGCGACACCGTCGCGGTACTCGCCATCGTGAAACAGCACGATGCTGCCCTTCTTGCCGCCGATGGTGCCGGCGATGTACTCGACGCCGACAAACAGCGCACTCTTGTCCGGTGCGTAGGACATCAGCCATTTCGTCGTAGAGGTGCCCTCGATGTCGCCCTCGTAGCGTTTCGACACCAGTGCTTCCGTCAGCTTCGTGTTGTCATCGCCGGCCCCGAACGGTGTCTCGTCCCAGCTGGCGATCGCGAAGCGGGCTTCGGTGTGTTTACTCATGAGACGGGTAATACCCCGTCATCGCTCCGGAGAATCGGCAGGCCGAACAGGACGTCCGGCGCCGACTGTGATAGTCAGGGGGAGGACGGCCGCGTTGCGTCCGCTAGTACGTCAAACTATAGTCTGGACACATGTCCAGAGGGTGCGGAGTTTTTGCGTGACACGATTTGTCCAGCTCAGCGGCCCTGGATATTCCGACTACCGCGCATTGTCGTGAGTTGACGATGCGCATCGCCTTGTTGTCCTACCGGAGCAAGACCCATTGCGGCGGGCAGGGCGTCTATGTTCGTCATCTGTCCCGCGGGCTTGTCGAACTCGGCCACGACGTCGAGGTCTTCTCCGGCCAGCCCTACCCCGAGGGGCTCGACCCCCGGGTGCGGCTGACCAAGGTGCCCAGCCTCGACCTGTACCGGGAGCCGGACCCCTTCCGCATTCCGCGGCCCAGCGAGATCCGTGACCGCATCGACATGCTCGAACTGCTGACGACGTGGACGGCCGGCTTCCCGGAACCGCGCACCTTCACGATGCGCGCGGCCCGGCTGTTGGCCGAGCGCCGCGACGACTTCGACGTCGTCCACGACAACCAGAGCCTCGGCACGGGGCTGCTGACGATCGCCGGCCTCGGCTTGCCGGTGGTGGCGACGGTGCACCATCCGATCACTCGCGACCGTGTCCTTGACGTCGCCGCCGCGCGGTGGTGGCGAAAGCCGTTGGTCCGGCGGTGGTACGGCTTCGCGCAGATGCAGAAGGACGTCGCGCGGCAGATGCCTGAGTTGCTGACCGTCTCGTCGACGTCGGCCGCCGACATCGCTGAGGACTTCGCGGTGTCGCCGTCCCAGCTGCAGGTGGTGCCGCTGGGAGTGGACACCGAACTGTTCACACCCGCCGAGCGACGGGTCCGCAACCGCATCATCGCGATCGCCAGTGCCGACGTTCCGCTCAAGGGCATCAGCCACCTGCTCCACGCGGTCGCGCGGCTGCGTGTCGAACGCGACCTCGACGTCCAGCTCGTCACCAAGCTCGAGCCCAACGGACCCACCGAGAAGCTGATCGCCGAACTGGGCATCACCGACATGGTGC
Organism: uncultured Actinomycetota bacterium; assembly: GCA_963733605.1. Taxonomy (GTDB): domain Bacteria; phylum Actinomycetota; class Actinomycetes; order Mycobacteriales; family Mycobacteriaceae; genus Mycobacterium. Next base: position 145,299 of record CAVTDY010000041.1, on the reverse strand, counting down.
ACATCTCGAGCGGCCTGTCGGACTCCGAGCTGGCCGACCTGCTCGCATCGGCCGAAATCGCCTGCATCCCTTCGCTGTACGAGGGTTTCTCGCTGCCCGCCGTGGAGGCGATGGCCAGCGGCACGCCGATCGTCGCCAGCCGCGCGGGCGCGCTGCCCGAGGTGGTCGGCGCCGACGGCGAATGCGCACGGCTGGTCCGGCCGGCCGACGCCGACGAGCTGACCCGCGTGCTCGGCGAGTTGCTGGACTCGCCGCATGAGCTGCGCCGCCTCGGCGCTGCCGGGCGTCGGCGCGCGCTCGAGGTGTTCAGCTGGGAATCCGTTGCGGCGCAGACCGTCGCCGTTTACCAGCGGGCCTGCGCACGGGTGAGGCAATCGCACGGGTGGGGCAATGCTGACAGTTGACTTCGACCGGCTCGGCGTTGGCGCGGGAACGAAGGTGATCGACGTCGGCTGCGGTGCGGGCCGGCATTCCTTCGAGGCGTACCGCCGCGGTGCGGACGTCATCGCCTTCGACCAGAACGCCGCGGATCTCAACGATGTCGACGAGATCCTGGCGGCAATGAAGGACCAGGGCGAGGTGCCGACGTCGGCGCGGGCCGAGGCGGTCAAGGGCGACGCGCTCGAGCTGCCCTACGCCGAGGGCACTTTCGACTGTGTCATCGCGTCGGAGATCCTCGAGCATGTGCCCGAGGACGACCGGGCGATCGCCGAGCTGGTTCGGGTGCTCAAACCCGGCGGAGCGCTGGCCGTCACGGTTCCGCGCTGGCTGCCCGAGCGGGTGTGCTGGGCGCTGTCCGACGAATACCACGCCAACGAGGGTGGCCACATCCGGATCTATCGCGCGCACGCGCTGCGCGACAAGGTGCTGGCCCACGGTCTGCGGCTGACGCACACGCATCATGCGCACGCGCTGCACTCCCCGTTCTGGTGGCTGAAGTGCCTTGTCGGTACGTCGAACTCGGATCATCCCGCCGTCGCGGCCTATCACAGGTTGCTGGTATGGGACATGGTGGAACAACCGTGGCTGACCCGGATGGCAGAGTCGTTATTGAACCCGGTGATCGGTAAGAGCGTGGCGATGTACTTCCGGAAGCCGGGGGTGCCTGTTGCCGTGGTCTGACGTGCCCGCGGTGGCCGGGGCGTTGTCCCCGGGGCAGTGCAGGCAGACTGCGACGTCGATAGCCGCAACGCAGGAATCCTCCGGCGCCATACCGTGGTTCGACGGTGGTCACACCGACCCGTGGGATCACGTCGAGAATGCGATGGCGCTGACCGCCGCCGGGCTGCTGGAACCCGCGCGTGGCGCGTTCGAGTGGTGCCGCGCGGCGCAGCGGCGGGACGGTTCATGGCCGATCCAACTGCGTAACGGTGTCGTCGAAGACGCCAACAGCGACAGCAACTTCTGTGCCTACATCGCCACCGGGGTCTGGCACCACGTGCTGGTCACGGGCGACCGCCGATTCGCCGAGATCATGTGGCCGGTCGTCACGCAGGGCGATCGACTTCGTGTTGGACCTCCAGCGCCCCGGCGGCGAAATCTCGTGGGCCAGGGCGAAATCGGGCCCCGAACCGGACGCCCTGCTGACGGGATGCGCGAGCATCTACCACAGCATCCGGTGCGCGCTGGCGCTGGCGGACTACTTCGATGATCCGCAGCCCGAGTGGGAGGTCGCCGTCGGCCAGCTGGGTCACGCGATCGCCCATCACCCCGATGCGTTCGTGATCAAGGACCGGTGGTCGATGGAGTGGTACTACCCGGTGCTCGGTGGTGCGCTGCGCGGTGGCGCGGCCCGAGCACGCATCGACGAGCGGTGGGACGACTTCGTCGTCCCCGGGCTCGGCATCCGCTGTGTCGACGACCGGCCATGGGTCACCGGAGCCGAAACCTGTGAACTGGTAATGGCATTGGACGCGATCGGAGACAACGCGCGCGCGAACGAGCAGTTCGGCGCGATGCATCACCTGCGCGAGGGCGACGGCTCGTACTGGACCGGCCTGGTGTTCGCCGACGGCAAGCGCTGGCCCGAGGAGCGCACCACCTGGACGGGTGCAGCGGTCATCCTCGCCGCCGACGCATTGTCGAGAACGACTGCGGCCAGCGGCATCTTCCGCGGCACGGACCTGCCGCGCGGCCTTGAGGGCGACTACGACTGCGCCTGCGCGACGAGCGAGCGCTGACGTCACCTCCCTGCGCTGGGCGGACCGCCTACAACCGCTCGTTACAACCGCTCGCTACAACCGCTCGCCGGGCGTTCCGGAGATCCGTTCCAGCACGCGCATCGAACCCATGGTCAACACCTCGCGAAAGGCGGCGGTGCCCAACGCACGCCGGTAGATGTGAAACGGCGCCTGCCCGCCGTCGTTGGGATCGGGAAACACGTCGTGAATGATCAGCGCCCCGCCGACGTCGACCCACCTGGCCCAGCCGTCGAAGTCCCGCTGGGCGGCCTCTTCGGTGTGACCGCCGTCAATGAACAACAACCGCAACGGCATTCGCCAGCCCCGGGCCACGATCGGTGACTTGCCGACGATCGCCACCACGTGGTCGTCCAGGCCCGCGGCGTCCAGCGTGTGCCGCAGCGTCGGCAGCGTGTCGAACAGGCCGGTGACGGGATCGACCATCGACGTGTCGTGGTACTCCCACCCGGGCTGGTGTTCTTCTGAGCCGTGATGGTGGTCGATGGTGTAGACCACGCCACCGGTCTGCTGCGCCGCGGCGCCCAACAGCACCGTGGATTTGCCGCAGTACGTACCGATTTCGACGCCGACACCGTCGCCGAGGTACTTCACGGCCGCGTCGTAGAGTGCGCGGCCCTCGTCGGCCGGCATGAACCCGGTGACCTGTTCGGCGAGGGCGAAGAGTTGGTGTGTTTGGCTCATCGAGGTCCAACCTAGCCGTTGCTGGTGCCCGGTCGTTGTAGTAGCGTCCGGACATGTGTCCGATCCGGCGCTGGAGTCGACTCGGCGCCGTCTGACCGCCAAACAAGCCGACACCGTTGATCGCCTGGGCCGGGCCGCGGTGGACCTGCTGGCGCGTGAGGGATTTGCCGGGCTGACCGTGCGGCGGGTTGCCGCCCAGGCAGGTGTCGGGTCGGCGACCGCGTACACCTACTTCTCGTCCAAGGAGCACCTGGTCGCGGAGGTGTTCTGGCGCAGGCTGGCCGGGTCCCCGCCTGCCTCGCACGAATCCGACGATCGGGCCGCACGGGTCGTCGACGTGCTGCGCCACATCGCGCTGTTGGTCGCCGACGAGCCGGAATTCGCCTGCGCCGTCACCAATGCGCTGCTTGGCAGGGACCCCGACGTCGAGGTGCTGCGGTTGCGCATCGGGCGCGACATCCGCGACCGGTTGGCCGCTGCGTTGGGGCCCGACACCGATCCGGACATCATCGACTCACTGGAGATGCTGTATTCGGGGGCGTTGGTGCGCGCGGGGATGGGATACGCCTCCTACCCTGACATCGCCGAGCGGTTGGAGAAGTCCGCGCGGCTGATGCTGCGTTAGCCGGCCTGCGTAGCCGGCCTGCGGCCCGAGAATTGCCGTCGCCGCCTTGACGGCGGGTTCGGCGATGCCGCTCAGGTCGCGCCCGTCCTCGACGAACAGCGCGGTCAGCTCGCGCAACCCGCCCAACACGATGAGCGCCAGCGGCCGGGAGATCGGCGGCAGATGTGCCCGCCGGAAGCCGGGGCTGCCGGTCAGACCGACCAGCATGTCGGTGAGCCGCTCCATGGCCAGGCGGTTCAACGGGCTTGCCACGATCCCCAACGCGGGCGCCTCGCGGATCCAGCTCAGCGTGATCGCCGGGCGCGACCCGATGTGGTCGACGTATGCGTCGGCCGCCTGCCGGATCTGCTCCCGCCAGTCCGCCTCGGGATCGACCGCCGCCTCGATATTGGCGATCAAGTCCTCGTTGTTTCTGCGCAGCAGCTCGATAAGGCACTCTTCCTTGCTGGCGAACTGCTCGTAGAAAGTGCGCTTCGAGGTGCGCGCGTGCCGGACGATGTCGGCAACGGTGGTGTCGCGGTACCCACGCTCACCGATTGAGCCGGCGAGCCCGTCGAGCAGCCGGTCGCGGAAGCGGTCGGCGTCGGCGACCTGCGCGCCAGGCTGTGGGCCGCTGCGCGCCAGGCGTGTGCGCCAGCCTGCGCGCCCCCGTCGAGCGCTGCCGTCATTGCGCCTCCCGAAAGCCTTGCGCTTGTCTGGTACCAAGCGGTACCGTACTACAACTGTCAACGGTACACGGTAGTACCAGGGAACCGGCTGGAGTGATTCACCCATGACCAACGCAGTGCCCGTCGATACGAACGTCGATACGAACGTCGATACGAACGTCGATACGAACGTCGATACGAAAGCGCCACCGACTCCGGGCAAGCGGCCGCCGGTGGTGCGCCTGCCGAAATTCGTCCAGGGCGTCCTGCTGGCGGGGTTCCGCCGCCGGTTCCTGCGAAACGCAGCCAGGCGCCACGGGTCAGTCTTCGCCATCAACGTCCCCTTCTTCGGCCGCAGCGTGGTCGTCGCCGACCCCACCTTGTTGAGGCAGGTGTTCCTCGCGAGTACCGACGACCTGATCAACGTGCGACCCAACCTCAGCAGGATCTTCGGACGGGGGTCGGTGTTCGCGCTCGACGGAGCCGACCACCGCAGGCGCCGCAAGCTGCTCGCCCCGCCGTTCCACGGCCAGAGCATCAAGAACTACGAGAAGGTCATCGAAGAGGAAACGCTGCGGGAGACCGCGACGTGGCCCGAGGGCACCGAGTTCCGGACGCTCGAACCGATGAACAGGATCACCCTCAACGTTATTCTGCGCACCGTGTTCGGGGCCGACGGATGCAGAACTCGACTACCTGCGCACGATCATCCCGCCGTGGGCGAAGCTGGGCTCGCGGATGGCCACCTTGCCGGAGCCGCCGTTCAGCACGGGGCGATACAGCCCGTGGGGCCGGCTCGCCCAGTTCCGCCACAATTTCGACCAGATCGTTTTCGCATTGATCGACAAGGCCGAAGCGGACCCGCGTCTCGATGAGCGCACCGACATTCTGGCGCTCCTGCTGCGCAGCCGATACGACGACGGAAGCCCGATGTCGCGTCAGGACGTGTCCGACGAGTTGCTCACGCTGTTGGGCGCCGGGCATGAGACCACCGCGTCGACGCTGGGTTGGGCGTTCGAGCGGATCCGCCGCCATCCCGACGTCCTCGCCGAGCTGGTGAAGGAGAACGACGAAGGCGGCAACGAATTCCGCCAGGCCACCATCCTCGAGCTGCAGCGCAACCGGACCGTGATCGACTTCGCCGGCCGCCATGTCGCGGCGCCACACTTTGATCTCGGGGACTGGCGGATTCCGCACGGTTACACGGTGATGATCGCCGTCGCCAACGTGCACGCCAACGCCGACGCGTTCCCGAATCCCGAGCGCTTCGACCCGTACCGCTTCGTCGGCACGAGGCCGCCGACGGCCTGGGTCGCGTTCGGCGGCGGCACCCGGCGGTGCATCGGAGCCGCGTTCGCCAACGTCGAGATGGACGTGGTTCTGCGAACAGTGCTGCGGCACTTCGTGATCGAGACCGACGACGCCACCGATGAGAAGATCCATTTCCGGGGCATCGCCTTCACGCCCAAGGACGGCGGCCGCGTCGTGGTGCGCCGCGCGCACGGAGAGCGTGACCGCGCACGCGAGGAGCTAGACCGCGCACGCGAGGAGCGGTGACCGCACGCGAGACTGCCGGCCCAAATAACCGCTGGGCGCTAAACCTGCTGGCTGCCGCCTGGGCAGCTTCCAGCCCGGCCGCGGGAAGTGGCAGGTGTACCCGCTCGGGTAGCGCTCGAGGTAGTCCTGATGCTCGGGTTCGGCTTCCCAGAAGTCGCCCGCCGGCGTCACCTCGGTGACCACCTTGCCCGGCCACAGCCCGGACGCGTCGACGTCGGCGATGGTGTCCAGCGCGACGCGCTTCTGCTCGTCGTCGACGTAGAAGATCGCCGACCGGTAGCTGGTGCCGACGTCGTTGCCCTGCCGGTTCTTCGTGGTCGGATCGTGGATCTGGAAGAAGAACTCCAGCAGGGCGCGGAAGTCGGTCCGCGACGGGTCGTAGGTGATCTCGATCGCCTCGGCGTGGCCCGGGTGATTGCGGTAGGTCGCGTTCGCGTTCTGACCGCCGGTGTAGCCGACGCGGGTGGCCACGACACCGGGCTGCTTGCGGATCAGGTCCTGCATGCCCCAGAAGCAGCCGCCGGCCAGTATGGCCTTCTTGTAGTGCTCCTGACGCTCTTCGCTCGGTCGCTCATCTGCGTCTGATGCTCTTCGCTCGAGTCGCTCATCGCCGTCACGCCTCCTCCGTCGAAAACAGCTTCTTGTACTCGCCGTATCCCTCGGCCTCGAGATCGTCGAGGTGGATGAATCTCAGCGAAGCCGAGTTGATGCAGTAGCGCAACCCACCCTCCGCGCGCGGACCGTCGTTGAAGACATGCCCGAGATGGCTGTCAGCGTGCGCCGACCGCACCTCGGTGCGGATCATCAGGTGGGAGAAATCGCGCTTCTCGACAACGTTGTCGGAGCCGTTCGGCTCCCGAATAGGCCGAGTGAAGCTTGGCCAGCCGGTCCCGCTGTCGAACTTGTCGACCGAGGCGAACAGCGGCTCGCCCGACACCACGTCGACGTAGATGCCCGGCTCGTGGTTGTCCCAGTACTCGCCCGAAAACGCCCGCTCGGTGCCGTTCTTCTGGGTCACGTAATACTGCTCGGGCGACAGCGCAGCGATAACCGCCGGCTGCGCCTTCTTGTTGTGGTCCTTCGCCACCTGCCCTCCTAACGTTGGCACTTCTACAACCTCAGGTGTGGGTCGGATAGTTCCTCGTTAGCGGCGTTCCGCTCGGTTACCGGCTCGACAAACCCGGGTAGAACGTGTTCTAGTTTCGGGTGTGACGAGCAAGACGTTCACCCGCGAGGAGCTGGCCGCGGCGTTCGAGAAGTTCGAGGCGACGGTCGACCAGGCAGCGCAGACCCGCGACTGGGATCCCTGGGTTGAGCAGTACACGCCTGACATCACCTACGTCGAGCACGCGGCGGGCACGATGAGGGGCCGCGAACAGGTGCGGGCCTGGATCTGGAAGACCATGGAGACCTTTCCCGGCAGCTACATGACGTCGTTCCCGGCGCTGTGGTCGGTGATCGACGAGTCCACCGGCCGGATCATCTGCGAGCTGGACAACCCGATGCGCGACCCGGGCGACGGCACCATCATCAGCGCAACGAACATCTCGATCGTCACCTACGCCGGCGACGGCCAGTGGTGCAGGCAGGAAGACATCTACAACCCGCTGCGGTTCATCTCGGCGACGCGCAAGTGGTGCGGCAAAGCGGCCGAACTGGGCACCCTGCCCGATGAGGCAGCTGCCTGGATGAAGCAGTTCGGGGGCCAGACGTGAGCGCGAAACTGGTCATCGGTGCCAACGGGTTCCTCGGCTCGCACGTCACCCGCCAACTCGTCGCCGATGGCCATGATGTGCGCGCCATGGTGCGCGACGGCGCGACCACCACCGGCATCGACGACCTCAAGGTGACGCGATTCGTCGGCGACATCTGGAACGACGACACGCTGCGCGAGGCGATGCGCGGCGTCGACGACGTGTACTACTGCGTGGTCGACACCCGGGGCTGGCTGCGCGATCCCGCGCCGCTGTTCCGCACGAACGTGGACGGCACCCGCAACGTCCTCGAGGTCGCCAAGGAAGCGAACCTGCGGCGGTTCGTGTACACCAGCAGCTACGCCACGGTCGGACGGCGTCGCGGTCACACCGCCACCGAAGAGGACATCGCGTCCGAGCGCGGGCTGCCGCCATATGTCCGGTCCCGGGTGCAGGCCGAGAAGATCGTCCTGAGCTATGCCGCCGAGCACGGCCTGCCTGCCGTCGCGATGTGCGTGTCCACCACGTACGGCGCCGGCGACTGGGGCCGCACCCCGCACGGCGCGATCATCGCAGGCGCGGCCTTCGGAAAGCTGCCGTTCGTGATGGACAAGATTGAGCTCGAGGCCGTCGGCGTGACCGACGCGGCGCGCGCGATGATCCTGGCCGCCGAGCACGGCCGCGTCGGCGAGCGATACCTGATCTCGGAGAAGATGATCAGCAACGCCGAGGTCGTGCGCATCGCGGCGGAGGCGGCGGGACTGCCCGCACCCACCAAGAAGATTCCGCTGCCGATGTCCTACGCGCTGGCCATCGCGGGCAGCGTCAAGGCGCGCCGGCGGGGCACCGACGAGCAACTCTCGATGGGCTCGTTGCGGCTGATGCGCGCCGAGGCGCCCGTGGACCACAGCAAGGCGGTGCGCGAACTGGGTTGGCAGCCAAGGCCGGTCGAGGAATCCATCCGCGAGGCGGCCCTGTTCTGGGTGGGCCTGCGCGAGGCCAGGCGCAAGGCGCGCGCAGCGGCGCGCGGCGAGCAGAGGCGCCGGCGGCGGCAGCGGCGAGGCAGCGGCGGCAGAGGCGCGCAGGCGCGGCGGCAGAGGGGACTGCCGCGGACTAACCTCGGCACGCGTGACCGAGAAACTGCACGTCGACCTCAGCGGTGCGCCGCAGACCATGCTGGCCACGTTCTACGCCAAGGCCCTAGACGCCGACCGAGAGACACCGATCCTCGGTGATCGATGGGCCAAGGAGATCGTCGATCGCATCGATTACGACTGGAAGAGGACCGCGATCACGGCGGGGAACTCCCCGGCGGTGACCACCCGCAGCGCGCACTTCGACAACTGGGCGCGCCAGTTCGTCGCGACCCACCCGCAGGCGGTCGTGCTGCACTTGGGCTGCGGACTGGACAGCCGCTTCTTTCGGCTGAACCCCGGCCCCGGAGTCGAGTGGTACGACGTCGATTACCCCGAAGTCGCCGACCTGCGCCGACAGCTCTTTCCGGCCCGCGATCACTACCACATCGTGGCGGCCTCGGTCACCGACCCGGCCTGGCTCGAGGACATTCCCGCCGACCGCCCCGTGCTGGCGATCGGTGAGGGCTTGACCATGTACCTGACCCAGCGAGCAGGGCATCGCGCTCATGCGTCGGATCGTCGAGCGCTTTCCATCCGGTGAATTGCAGTTCGATGCGTTCAACCGGCTTGGCATCAAAACGCAGTGGACGACAGGTGGTGCGGCGCTCGGGGCGACGCTGCGCTGGGGCATCGACGGGCCCGACGAGATCATCGATGCGGTGCCCGGCGTGCGGCTGCTGGCGTGGGTGTCGGCCATCGATTCGGACGCCTTCAATCATGTGCCGTGGTACTACCGGGCGACGGTCAAGGGCATGTCGCTGGTGCCGGTGCTGCGGTACATGGCGCAGTATCACCGCTACGCGTTCTGAGCCATCACTGCGACGCGTTCTGAGCCCGCATACCGAGCACCGGTTGCGTTGCTCTGCCGTCCGCGAATTCCGCCGACCACGGCCAGCGGCCGCGGCCGTCGGCCCAGACCAACTGCAATGCCCGAATTTCCGGCCCACCGAACGCCACCGCCCAGCCCATGTGCGCATCGGGGTGTGCAACCTCGACGATCTCGATGAGAGGTCCACCGGGTAGTGAGATCTGCTGTCCCGGAGCCGACACGTCGCCGCTCACGAACCTGCGGGCGACGATGTCGAGCAGCCGCAAAGCACGCTGTGGCGATACCCCGGTCATCAGCAATTCGGGGACGTCCCAGTCGTGCAGCCCGATCGTGTAAGCGTATGGCCGCCGGTCACTTTCGACGTACTGCACCGTCCAACCGCTGCTTGCGAATCTTCTCGTGCAACGCGTCGTAGTAGTCGTCGAGCGTCGCTCCGGGGTGATCGCACAACCAGCACATGACGCCCTTCTTTCTGTCGTAGTTGGGGCCAGCCTGCACCCCTGGTACGACAAGTCGGTAGTCCTGCACTAACAGGCCTCGGCCTTCTCCTTCAGCCGCTGCAATGTCAGCCGGATGTGCTCGATGTTGGCCGCCGTGCGGTTGCGTACACCCGTGCCGACCCACGCGGTCTTGCTGAACCAGCCCGGGCGGCGGTCCCACGTTTGCTCGGTGACTCGGCAGCCGGCACCGTCGGCGACGATGTCGTAGCGCCAATGCGCGACCGGCACGCCGATATAGCTGACGTTGAATGCGAAGGCACGTCCCGGCTCGGCATCCGTCACGGTGCATGTGGTCGACCAGCGGAAGAGGCCGTTGCGGTTGTGTCCCTTGAACACCGCGCCTTTGCGTACGGCATCGCCTTTGCGCCACTTCATCGCCTGCGCCTCTTCGGCTAACGACGCCAGGGTGGGCAGGTCGGTGATGAGGTGGTAGACGCTTTCGGCGTCGCTATCGATGTTGACCTCAGCTTTCGCGGAGGCCGGGCCCGGCTCCAGATCAGCCATGCCGTGATGGTAACGATGTGTCAGGAATCACGGACCACTCTCGCGTCGTTGCCATATCTATGAGCAATCGACCCGTACTCGAGCCAACCGCGTCCCATCCCATCACCGTCGAACCGACAGGAAAGCGCGTGACTGTGCGCGTCAACGGTGAGCTGGTGGCCGCGACCGATGAGGCGCTGACCCTGCAAGAGGCCAGCTATCCCGCCGTGCAGTACATCCCCCGTCGTGACGTCGTGGCCGAGCGGCTCAAGCCAAGCGACACGGAGACGTACTGCCCGTTCAAGGGTGACGCCAGTTACTACCACGTCGTCACCGAGACCGGGCAGACCGTCGACGACGTGATCTGGACCTACGAGAAGCCCTACCCAGCGGTGGCCGCGATCGCCGGTCATGTCGCGTTCTATCCGGACAAGGCCGACGTCACCGTCGACGCCTAGTCTTATTTGGTGCCCAGTTCGGTCAGCGTCGCCTGCAGTGTGGGCCTGGCCGGGCCGGTCAGCCCAGGGCTGACCCTTTCGCCGCTGCGGCGCGGCCGCGGCGACCCGTGCTATCACGTCGCCGCCGACGGCGCGATCTGGCGGACCAGCCTGATGCGCCAGCGGGCCGGTCACGGCGCGCATCTCGCAGTCGGCGCCCGACACCGTCGACTGTGAGGCATGGGGAACGGGCGCAACGGAATTCGCTGCAACATTGCCCGCACAGCTGGGCGCCGACGACGACATGTCCGGCTTCGCGCCACACGAGCCGACGATCGCCGCCGCGCATCGAACGTGTTCCGCACCTGCGACTCGGCCGCACCGACCGGGTGCTGGAGGCGCTCATCCCCGCGGTGCTCGAGCAGCGGGTGTCGGGCATGGACGCCCGGCGCGCATGGCGCGCCCTGGTGACCAAGTTCGGCTCGCCGGCACCCGGGCCAGCGCCCGCGCACATGCGGGTGCCGCCGTCCGGTGAGGTGTGGCGGCGCATCCCGTCGTGGGAGTTTCATCGCGCCAACGTCGATCCCGGCCGGGCCCGCACGATGGTGGCGTGCGCGCAGCGCGCCGACTCGCTGGAGCGGCTGGCCACCCGGCCGCCTGAGCAGGCCCGGGCGGCGCTGATGTCGCTGCCCGGGGTCGGGGAATGGACGGCGGCCGAGACCGCGCAGCGCGCCTTCGGCGACGCCGACGCATTGAGCGTCGGTGACTACCACCTGGCCAAGATGATCGGCTGGAGCCTGCTGGGCCATCCGATCGACGATCCGGCGATGGTGGAGTTGCTCGAACCGCTGCGGCCCCATCGGCACCGCGCGGTGCGGCTGCTGGAGGTCAGCGGGCTGGCGCTCAATCCGCGGTTCGGGGCGAGGCAGGCGATACCCGATCTTCGCGGCGATGTGAGGTCACGGTTCTTCGGCTGCCCGACGATTTGGTTTCGGCGTGGTAGCGGTCGAGGCGCTGCGCCTGATAGATCGACACCGAGCTGCGGGTGATGAGCAGGTAGGCGATGCCGACCGCGATCATCGCGCCGGGAATCACCGAAAACGAGCCGTCATCTCGGCCACCATGATCATCACGGCCAGTGGCGCGTGCGCGACGCTGCCGAAGCACGCCATCATGGCGACGACCACGAATACGCCTGGGCTGGGGAATCGCGGGGGCACCGGCGAGGTCGGCCAGCCGCCAGATCGCTGCGCCGACGAATGCGCCGATCACGATGCCGGGGCCGAAGATGCCGCCCGACCCGCCGGTGCCGATCGACAACGACGTCGCAACGATCTTGGCGAGCGGCAGGATCAGCACGATCCACAACGGGATCGTCATCAAGGTGTCCTTGGCCGACGCCAGCTGCGCCCAGCCGTAACCGCTCGACAGGATCTGCGGGATCAGCAGCGCGAGCAGGCCGACCAGCAGCCCACCGACCGCGGGCTTGAGCACCGAGCCGCCGGGCAGCCGCTGGTCAGCGGACCGTGCCGTAGAAGACGCGGGCGTAGAGGTATCCGATTGCGGCCGAGACGATCCCGATCAGCATGAACCAGACCATCTGACGGGCGTCGAAGGTGTAGCTCGGCGCGACGAAACCGAACAGAGGCTCGAAGCCCAGGATCGACCCATAGACCGCGTACGCGGTGCCCGAGGTGATGAAACCCGGTATCAGCGAGCGGTAATCGAAGTCCTCGCGGTAGACGATCGACGCCGCCAGCACCGCGCCGCCGAGCGGCGCACCGAAAATCGCGCCAATGCCCGAGCCGATGCCGATCGACACCGCGACGCGACCGTCCTCGTCGGACAGGTCAAGCACACGGGTGAGCAGCGAGCCGAAGCCCGCCGAGATCTGGGCTGTCGGGCCTTCGCGGCCGCCTGAACCGCCGGAGCCGATCGTCAGCGCGCTGGACACCATCTTCACCAGCACCGCGCGGGTGCGGATCGCCCTCGGGTTGGTGTGTACGGCCTCGATGGCGCTGTCGGTGCCGTGGCCCTCGGCTTCCGGGGCGAGCTTCGCGACGAGGTACGCCGACACCAGCGCGCCGCCCAGCGTGATCAGCGGGATGGCCCACGCGCCGGTGGAAGCTCGTCGACCCCCGTGCGCCGCCGTCGCCGTGCGCCGTGCGGCACGTCGTAGCCGCCGAGGAACCCGAGCAAGAACCGGCTCGAGTACTCGAGCATCAGGTAGAAGGTGACGGCGCCCAGGCCGGCGATGATGCCGATCGAGATCGCCGAGGATCAGCCACTTGCGCAAGTAGCCGGAGCGCCGAATGAAACCACCGAGCCCGCCGCCGTGATTCACGGGCCCCGGGCATGAAGCGGATGCTATCCGAGCAGTGGCCGCGGCATCGCGCTTCGAACGGCGACGGCAGCACCGGCTATACCCCTAGGGGCGACGACGTAGTGGCCAGCATCACCGAGGCCGACCACTCGCAAGACAGGGGCACACTGAACGCCCAGCTGGTGCGACGCCTGGACTTGCGGCCCGAGGCCAGCGTGGAAGCCATTCTTAAGAATCTGAGAAGGCTTTGCGCAAACCGATGTGACGTAGTCGGCGCAGCACAAAGACGTGGGTGTTCATCACAGCAAACATTGTGGAGGAATGGACGAAGAATGTGATCCATCCGGCACCGAACCGGGGGTCTCGCTACGGGGTCGAAAGACCAACAGCGGCAACGTTATTCGTTCGTTATCGACGCCAACAACGCCCAGTTTGAAAATTCGGTCGCCGGGTATAGTTAGGTGTGACTAAGTTGGCATGTCAGGCGGTGTTTGTCATATCGTTTTCTCCACTTGTGGCGAGTGGGACAGGGCCGTCGTTCAGTGCTGCACGAAGGCACCTCCATCGCCGAGCCGGCTAATGCCGTCGTTGGCGGCTGCCTTGCAGAAGCTTCACGAAGACGTGCGTAGAAAAGGGTAGGTGGGAATGGCGCCCAGCAGTCAAGGGCTGTACAACCCCGCGTTCGAACACGACGCGTGTGGCGTGGCAATGGTGGCCGATATGCATGGTCGCCGCACCCGCGACATCGTCGACAAGGCCATTACGGCGCTGTTGAACCTGGAGCACCGCGGTGCCCAGGGCGCCGAACCGCACAGCGGTGACGGCGCGGGCATCCTGCTGCAGGTTCCCGACGAGTTCCTGCGCGCCGTCGTCGAATTCGACCTGCCCGAATACGGCAGCTACGCGACCGGCATCGCGTTCCTGCCGCAGTCCTCCAAGGACGCCGCCACCGCGTGCGAGGCGGTGGAGAAGATCGTCGAGGCCGAGGGCCTCGAGGTGCTGGGCTGGCGCGAGGTCCCGACCGACGAGTCGTCGCTCGGCGCCCTGGCCCGCGACGCGATGCCGACGTTCCGGCAGCTGTTCATCGCGGGCGCGTCCGGCCTGGATCTGGAGCGCCGCGCGTACGTCGTGCGCAAGCGTGCCGAGCACGAGCTGGGCACCAAGGGACCCGGCCAGGACGGACCCGGTCGCGAAACCGTCTATTTCCCAAGCCTTTCCGGCCAGACGTTCGTCTACAAGGGCATGCTGACCACGCCGCAGCTGAAGGCGTTTTACCTTGACCTGCAAGACGGCCGGCTCACCAGCGCGCTCGGCATCGTGCACTCGCGGTTCTCCACGAACACGTTCCCGTCCTGGCCGCTGGCCCACCCGTTCCGCCGGATCGCCCACAACGGCGAGATCAACACCGTCACCGGCAACGAGAACTGGATGCGGGCGCGCGAGGCGCTGATCAACACCGATGTCTTCGGCCCCGGTCAGAACGTCGACAAGATCTCCCCGATCTGCACCCCCGGCGCGTCGGACACCGCGCGCTTCGACGAGGTGCTCGAACTGCTGCATCTGGGCGGGCGCAGCCTGCCGCACGCGGTGCTGATGATGATTCCCGAGGCGTGGGAGCGCCATGACTCGATGGACCCGGCGCGGCGGGCGTTCTACCAGTACCACGCGGGGCTGATGGAACCGTGGGACGGCCCGGCGTCGATGACGTTTCACCGACGGCACCGTGATCGGCGCGGTGCTGGACCGCAATGGCCTTCGCCCGTCACGGATTTGGGTGACCAGCGACGGTCTGGTGGTGATGGCCTCCGAGGCCGGCGTGCTCAACCTCGACCCCTCCACCGTGGTCAAGAAGATGCGGCTGCAGCCCGGCCGCATGTTCCTGGTCGACACCGCGCAGGGCCGCATCGTCTCCGACGAGGAGATCAAGGCCGAACTGGCCGCCGAGCAGCCGTATCAGGAGTGGCTCGACGCCGGTCTGTTCCACCTCGACGAGCTGCCCCAGGGCGATTACGTCCGCATGCCGCATCACCGGGTCGTGTTGCGCCAGCAGGCTTTCGGCTATACCTACGAGGAACTCAACCTGCTCGTGTCGCCGATGGCCCGCACCGGCGCCGAGCCGCTCGGCTCGATGGGCACCGACACGCCGGTGGCCGTGCTCTCGCAGCGGCCGCGGATGTTGTTCGACTACTTCCAGCAGCTGTTCGCTCAGGTCACCAACCCTCCGCTGGATGCGATCCGCGAAGAGGTGGTGACCAGCCTGTCGGGCACCGTGGGCCCCGAGGGCGACCTGCTCAACCCCACCGCGGACTCCTGCAGGCAGATCGTGCTGCCACAGCCGATCCTGCGCAACCACGAACTGGCCAGGCTGATCAACCTCGACCCGGATCGGGAAATCGACGGCCGCAAGCACGGCATGAGCACCGCCGTGGTCCGCTGCCTGTACCCGGTGAACCGGGGCGGCCAGGGACTGAAGGAGGCGCTCGACAACGTCCGCGCCAAGGTGTCGGCGGCCATCCGCGACGGGGCACGCATCATCGTGCTGTCCGATCGCGAATCGAACGAACAGATGGCCCCGATCCCGTCGCTGCTTGCCGTCTCGGCAGTGCACCACCACCTGGTCCGCGATCGCACCCGCACTCACGTCGGCCTGGTCGTCGAGTCCGGCGACGCCCGCGAGGTGCACCACATGGCCGCGCTGGTCGGCTTCGGCGCCGCGGCGATCAACCCGTATATGGCGTTCGAGTCGATCGAGGACATGATCGACCGGGGCGCGATCAAGGGCATCGACGGCGAGAAGGCGAAGGCGAACTACGTCAAGGCGGCAGGCAAGGGCGTGCTGAAGGTGATGTCCAAGATGGGCATCTCGACGCTGGCGTCCTACACCGGCGCGCAGCTGTTCCAGGCCATCGGCATCAGCCAGCAGGTGCTCGACGAGTACTTCACCGGGCTGACCTGCCCGACGGGTGGAATCGACCTCGACGACATCGCCGACGACGTCGCGGCCCGCCACGCGCTGGCGTACCTGGACCGGCCCGACGAGTGGGCGCACCGCGAGCTCGAGGTCGGCGGTGAATACCAGTGGCGCCGCGAGGGCGAGTACCACCTGTTCAACCCGGACACGGTGTTCAAGCTGCAGCACTCGACGCGCACCGGCCAGTACTCGATCTTCAAGGAGTACACCGCCCTGGTCGACGACCAGAGCGAGAGGATGGCCTCGCTGCGCGGACTGCTCAAGTTCAAGGACGGCGTGCGTACCCCGGTGCCGTTGGATGAGGTGGAGCCTGCCAGCGATATCGTCAAGCGCTTCTCGACCGGCGCCATGAGCTACGGGTCGATCTCCGCCGAGGCGCATGAGACGCTGGCGATCGCGATGAACCGCCTTGGCGGCCGGTCGAATTCGGGCGAGGGCGGCGAAGACGTCAAGCGGTTCGAGCCGTGACGAGAACGGCGACTGGCGCCGCAGCGCCATCAAGCAGGTGGCGTCGGCACGGTTCGGTGTCACCAGCCACTACCTGACCAACTGCACCGACATCCAGATCAAGATGGCCCAAGGTGCGAAACCCGGTGAGGGCGGCCAGCTTCCGGGCAACAAGGTGTACCCGTGGGTGGCCGAGGTGCGGCACTCCACACCGGGCGTCGGCCTGATCTCGCCGCCGCCGCACCACGACATCTACTCGATCGAGGATCTGGCTCAGCTGATCCACGACCTCAAGAACGCCAACCCGCAGGCACGCGTGCACGTGAAGCTGGTCTCCGAGAACGGCGTCGGCACGGTCGCCGCGGGCGTGTCGAAGGCGCACGCCGACGTCGTGCTGATCTCGGGTCACGACGGCGGCACCGGGGCCACCCCGCTGACGTCGCAGAAGCACGCGGGCGCGCCGTGGGAGCTCGGCCTGGCCGAGACACAGCAGACGCTGCTGCTCAACGGGTTACGCGACCGGATCGTCGTTCAGGTCGACGGGCAGCTCAAGACCGGCCGCGACGTGGTGATCGCCGCGCTGCTCGGTGCCGAGGAGTTCGGGTTCGCCACCGCGCCGCTGGTGGTGTCCGGCTGCATCATGATGCGGGTGTGCCACCTCGACACCTGCCCGGTGGGCGTGGCCACCCAGAACCCGGTGCTGCGCGAGCGCTTCAACGGCAAGCCGGAGTTCGTCGAGAACTTCTTCATGTTCATCGCCGAGGAAGTCCGGGAGATGATGGCCCAGTTGGGCTTCCGTACCGTCAACGAGATGGTCGGACAGGTCGGCGCGCTGGACACCACGAAGGCCGCCGAGCACTGGAAGGCCTACAAGCTGGATCTGTCGCCGGTGTTGTACGAGCCCGAATCGGCGTTCATGAACCAGGATCTGTACTGCAGCTCGCGTCAGGACCACGGCCTGGACAAGGCGCTGGATCAGCAGCTCATCGTGATGAGCCGCGAGGCGCTCGACTCGGGTACACCGGTGCGGTTCGCCACCACGATCGCCAACACCAACCGCACGGTGGGCACGATGCTCGGTCACGAGCTGACCAAAGCCTATGGCGGCCAGGGGCTGCCCGACGGCACCATCGACATCACCTTCGACGGGTCGGCGGGCAACAGCTTCGGCGCCTTCGTGCCGAAGGGCATCACGCTGCGGGTGTATGGCGATGCCAACGACTATGTCGGCAAGGGCCTTTCGGGCGGCCGGCTCGTGGTGCGCCCGTCCGAGGACGCCCCGCAGGATTACGTCGCCGAGGAGAACATCATCGCGGGCAACGTGATCCTGTTCGGCGCCACCAGCGGCCAGGTGTTCCTGCGCGGCGTGGTGGGCGAGCGGTTCGCGGTCCGCAACTCCGGCGCGCACGCGGTCGTCGAGGGTGTCGGCGACCACGGCTGTGAATACATGACCGGCGGCAAGGTCGTCATCCTCGGGCCCACCGGACGTAACTTCGCGGCGGGCATGTCCGGCGGCGTGGCGTATGTCTACGACCCGGCGAACGCGTTGGGCGACAACCTCAACGCCGAGATGGTCGACCTGGACGCGATGGACGATGACGACGTCGACTGGCTGCACGGCATGATCCAGGCGCATGTCGATGCGACGGATTCGGCTGTCGGACAACGCGTCCTCACCGATTGGGAGAACGAGCTGAAGAACTTCGTCAAGGTGATGCCGCGCGATTTCAAGCGGGTGCTTGCAGGCGATTGCGCAGGCCGAACGCACCGGCGAGGACGTTGATTCGGCGATCATGGCGGCGGCGAATGCCTGACCCCAAGGGCTTCCTCAAGTACACACAGCGCGAGACCCCGCAACGGCGGCCGGTCCCGCTGCGCCTGCTGCGACTGGAAAGAGGTCTACGACGACTTCTCCCATGACGTGCTGCGCGACCAGGCGGCGCGGTGCATGGACTGCGGCATCCCCTTCTGCCACAACGGGTGTCCGCTCGGCAACCTCATTCCCGAGTGGAACGACCTGGTCCGCACGGACCGTTGGCATGATGCCATCGAGCGGCTGCACGCCACCAACAACTTTCCGGAGTTCACCGGCCGGCTCTGCCCGGCGCCGTGTGAGGGATCGTGCGTGCTCGGCATCAACCAGGACCCGGTGACCATCAAGCAGGTCGAGGTCGAGATCATCGACAACGCATTCGACGAGGGCTGGGTCGTCCCGTTGCCGCCCGACCGAGCTGACCGGCAAGACCGTCGCCGTCGTCGGATCCGGCCCCGCCGGCCTTGCCGCCGCCCAGCAGCTGACCCGCGCCGGGCACACCGTGACGGTGTTCGAGCGCGACGACCGCATCGGCGGCCTGCTCCGCTACGGCATCCCCGAGTTCAAGATGGAGAAGCGCCACATCGACCGGCGACTGGCGCAGATGGAGGCCGAGGGCACCGTCTTCCGGGCCGGGGTCAACGTCGGCGTCGACATCACCGCCGCGCAGCTGCGGGCCGACTTCGACGCGGTGGTGCTGGCAGGCGGCGCGACCGCGTGGCGCGATCTGCCGATCCCCGGCCGCGACGCTTGACGGCATCCATCAGGCGATGGAGTTCCTGCCGTGGGCCAACCGCGTCCAGCAGGGCGATCCGGTGCTCGGCGAGGACGGCGAGCCGCCGATCACCGCCAAGGGCAAGAAGGTCATCATCATCGGCGGCGGCGACACCGGTGCCGACTGCCTCGGCACGGTCGCACCGTCAGGGCGCGGTCAGCGTGCACCAGTTCGAGATCATGCCGCGGCCGCCGGAGACCGCGCGGACTCGACCCCGTGGCCGACCTACCCGCTGATGTTCCGGGTGTCCTCGGCACACGAGGAAGGCGGCGAGCGCGTCTACTCGGTCAACACCGAGGAGTTCAGCGGCAGCGACGGGCGCGTCACCGGGCTGCGCGGGCACGAGGTCGCGATGACCGGCGGGCAAGTTCGAGAAGGTCGACGGCACGCGACTTCGAGCTGGAGGCCGACCTGGTGCTGCTCGCGATGGGCTTCGTCGGCCCCGAGCGCGAAGGTCTGCTGGCCGATCTCGGCGTCGAGATCACCGAGCGCGGCAACGTGGCCCGCGACGCGGAGTTCGCCACCACGGTGCCCGGGGTATTCGTCGCCGGCGACATGGGCCGCGGGCAGTCGCTGATCGTGTGGGCAATCGCCGAAGGCCGCGCCGCCGCGGCGGGCGTGGACCGCTACCTGATGGGTCGAGACGGCGCTTCCCGCGCCGATCAAGCCCACCGCAGTCCCGCAGCGCTAACCTGTGCGGTTGGGCCCCCCACCCTGTGAGGGGAGTAGCAAACGGCTGCGACACGCAGCCCAATCGGGGGCTTTTGCGTCTGCTCGCGAGACAGTAGTCCCGATGACTGGCCGCAAACCGATTACCTACGCCGGAACGGAGCTGAACCGGCGGCACTTCCTTGCGGGCTTGTCCTTGGCAACTCTTGCCGGCGTCGGCCTTGCCCGCTGCACCGTTGGTGCCCAACCGCGGGTCGCGCAGGCCGCCGCGCCGTCAGCGCCGCCACCGGTGCTCGCGGCGCGGATACCGCTGCCCGGCGGCGGGGCGCTGAGCAGCATCCCCGGCGACGGCGACCTGCTGGCGCTGACGCTGGACGACGGCGTCAACAGCGATGTGGTGCGGCTCTACACGCAGTTCGCCAAGGACACCGGTGTGCGGCTGACGTATTTCATCAACGGCACCTACAGGTCATGGACGGAAAACCTTGACTTGCTGCGGCCGCTGGTCGAGGCGGGCCAGATCCAGCTCGGCAACCACACGTGGTCGCATCCCGACTTAGCCACACTGACCAAAGACCAAGTGGTCGACCAACTTCGGCGCAACCACCAATTTCTGATGAGAACCTACGGCGTCGACCCACGACCGTACTATCGGCCCCCGTATGGCAGCCACAACCCCGCTGTCGACGCCGTCGCCGCCGAGCTCGGATATTCGGTGCCGACGATGTGGTGCGGCTCGCTGGAGGACCAGAACGTGATCCCCGAGGACGAGATCGTCAAGATGGCCAACAAATACTTCAACCCGCAAGCCATCGTGATCGGTCATCTCAACCACCTGCCGGTCACGCACGTCTACGACCAGTTGGTCGATCGTGATCCGCTCCCGCAATCTGCGCACGGTCACGCTCGACGACGTCTTCGCCAAACCCAAACAGACCTGACTGTGAGATGCCTCAATCGTCACTTCAGTCACTTCCGAAACATCAGTTCAATTGACGGCGCGCCTCATTCAGTTTGCCAGGCAATCGGGTATTTAATGACTTCATGAGGGCACTGCGGTAAAGTAGGCCCCCGGTTCAGCTATTGCTATATCGCAGGAGTGAGTACCGTGTACCTCTACCCGCTGTCTCGATATCGGGTGAGTCGAATCGCCTGGTCATGGTTCCGTCACCCGGTCAAGTGCCGCGAATTCCCCGCCAAGGCCGAGCGGCTGATCACCGCCGACGAGCTACTTCGCTACGGCGTATAGCGATACCGCACCCCACTGGCTCCGCCGATCTGGCGGCATGTGACCATCCCTTTGCCAAACCGTTATATTTTCGTTACCGCTACTTACCTTTGCTGGTGAGCAGTCCCGACGCGGTGATCTCATTGGCGAGCGGTTCGAGCACCGCGGGGTCGTGGGGCGGCGGCAGATACACGATCGCGAGGTCAAGACCTTCCTTGCCGAGCGCCGCTGCCTCCTCGACCACCTGCGCGTAGTTGCGTTCAGGGCTGAGCCGCACATGTGCCGAGAGGGTGATCTCGGCGGGATCGCGCCCGATGTCCGCGCAATGTGAAGCGAGCACGTCGCGCTTGCGCGCGAACTCCTCGGGCGGGCCGCCGACGAAGTTCCAGTGATCGGCGTAGCGGGCGGTGATTCGCAAGGTGCGCTTCTCCCCGCTGCCGCCGATGCAGATCGGCGGATGCGGCTTCTGCGGCCCCTTCGGCTCGTTGTGGGCGTCCTTGAGCTGATAGAACGTGCCGTCGAACGTCGTCGTGTCCTGTGAAAGCAGCCCGATCAGCACCTGGCACGCTTCCTCGAAGCGATCGAAGCGCTCCTTGATGGTGCCGAGCTCGATCCCGTAGGCACCGGACTCCTCTTCGTTCCAGCCGGCGCCGATGCCGAGCTCGAGCCGGCCGTTGGAGATGACGTCCAGCGCCGCTGCCATGTTGGCCAGGACCGCGGGGTGACGGTAGTGGATGCCGGTGACCAGCGTGCCGAGCCGCAGCCGCTTGGTGGCCTGCGCCAGCGCGGTCAGCGTGGTCCAACCCTCGAGGCATGGGCCGGCGGAGTCGGAGAAGATCGGGTAGAAGTGGTCAAAGGTCCAGCCGGACTCGAATACGTCGATGTCGTCGGCGGCCTGCCAGACCGGCCAGCATGTCGGACCATGTGGTGTTCTGCGGGGATGTCTTGAAAGCGAATCTCACAACTTAGGAGAACTCGTCGCAGACGCCGATTAATTCCTGGCGCCGACTCGGCGATTCGCGGCGGGTAGCCACGGGCACACTGGAGCCATGGATCCGGTAATCGCCCTGCGTCAGATTGCCTACTACAAGGACCGGGCGCGGGAAGACCCGCGGCGCGTGATGGCCTACCGCAACGCCGCCGACATCCTCGAGGGGCTGACGGAGGCGGAACGGGACCGCCACGGCGCCGCCAACAGCTGGCAGTCGCTGCCGGGCATCGGGCCCAAGACCGCGAAGGTGATCGCCCAGGCGTTTGCCGGCCGCGAACCGGATGCTCTTGTCGAATTACGTTCGGCCGCTGCAGATCTCGGCGGCGGCGACATCCGCGCCGCACTGCGGGGCGACCTGCACGTGCACTCGAATTGGTCAGATGGTTCGGCGCCGATCGAGGAGATGATGCTCGCGGCAAGGGAATTGGGCCACGAGTACTGCGCGCTGACGGACCATTCACCACGCTTGACGATCGCCAACGGGCTGTCGCCCGAGCGCCTGCGCAAGCAGCTCGACGTCATCGATGAACTGCGCGAGACGGTGGCGCCGATGCGGATCCTGACCGGCATCGAGGTCGACATTCTGGAGGACGGGTCGCTGGATCAAGAACCCGAACTCCTCGAGCGCCTCGATGTGGTGGTGGCCAGCGTGCATTCCAAGCTGTCGATGGATGCGCCGTCGATGACCCGGCGAATGGTCAAGGCGGTGACCAATCCCCACGCCGATGTGCTCGGGCACTGCACCGGACGGCTCGTCACCGGGAATCGCGGCGTTCGCCCGGAGTCGAAGTTCGACGCGCAGAAGGTGTTCACCGCCTGCCGCGATCATGGCACCGCGGTGGAGATCAACTCGCGACCCGAACGGCGCGACCCGCCGACCCGGCTGCTGAATCTGGCGTTGCAGATCGGCTGCCTGTTCTCCATCGACACCGACTCCCATGCGCCAGGACAATTGGAATTCCTCGGCTATGGCGCCCAGCGTGCCCTCGATGCGGGTGTGCCGGCCGAACGAATCGTCAACACCTGGCCGGCCGACAAGCTGCTGGAGTGGACGACGGTCTAATCCGGCAGGTGCGGCATTTCGAGGCCCGGATCCCGGCCAAGCAACACCCCGCGGGTCAGCGCGCTGTTGCCGTAGCGCTGTCGCACTTTGTCGACGGCGTCGTCGATCGCGGTGGTGCCCACATGTTCCTCGAAGGGGAGCTCCATCTGCTGGGCGCCGTCCCGGTCGATGTTGGACACCGCGAACCCGACCAGTGTCAGCCCGCGCTCGACGATCAGCGGCTCGGCCGCCGTGACCAGGTTGCGCGCGGTGTCGAGGATGACGTCGGTGGAGGCGGTGGCCCGGGGCATGGTGTGCGAGCGGGTGGCACGGCCGAAGTCGTCGAACCGCAGCCGCAGCACCACCGTGCGGCCGGTGCGGCCGGCCTTGCGCATGCGCCGGGTGATCCGGTCGATCAGGTTGATGACCACCGCGTCGACCTCTGCCGCCGACATCGTGTTGCCCGCCCGGCCCAGCGCCCGCTGAGCACCGACCGAGCGCCGCCGCACGCCTGTCACCACCCGGCGCCGATCGATGTTGCGGGACAACGCGAACAGCTGACGGCCCATGGCCCCGCCGACCAACGACCCGAGCGTGGACTCGCTGAGTTCGGCGACATCGGAGACCGTCTCGATGCCGTGCGCGTGCAGTTTCTCCGCCGTCTTCACGCCGACGCCCCAGAGCCGGCGCACCGGCAGCGGGTGAAGGAATGCGAGTTCGCGGTCCGGTGGCACCAGCAGCAGGCCGTCGGGCTTGGCCTCCTGGCTGGCGACCTTGGCCAGGAATTTGGTCCGCGCGATGCCGACAGTGATGGGCAGCCCGACGCGGTCGCGGACCTGCGCGCGCAGCCGGGTGGCGATCTCGACCGGGGTGCCCGACACCCGCCACAGGCCCGATACCTCGAGGAAGGCCTCGTCCACCGACAGCGGTTCCACCACCGGTGTGGTGTCGTGAAACACCTCGAACACCGCGTCGCTTGCCTGTGAATAGGCCGACATCCGCGGCGGCACCACGATCGCGTGCGGGCACAGTTGGCGGGCGAGGCGGCCGCCCATCGCGGTCTTCACGCCGTAAGCCTTGGCCTCGTAGCTGGCGGCGAGCACGACGCCGCCGCCGACGATCACCGGCCTGCCCCGCAACGCGGGGTCGTCGCGCTGCTCGACCGATGCGTAGAACGAATCGAGGTCAGCGTGCAGGATGGTGGCCGACGGCCGAGCCGTCGGAATTCTGCGGGCCGGCCGAGCCGTCGGAATTTCGCCCGACCGGCCGGCGTCGGAATTTTCCCGACACGAACATATGTTCGCATCGTGTGCCGACACCTACCAGGCGTCGCGGTAGATCGTCCTACGCGGCGTCGCCGTAGATCGTGGTGATCCAGATGTGCACGAGGGTGTCGAGCACTTGATCCTCGGGCACGGCAGGGCGCTCGTCGGAGAACGTCGCGATGAGCACCCGCTCGTTCATCAGGTTCAATGCCGTCGCCAGGTCTACAGCGGGCAGCGTCAGCGGGGCTTCGCCCCTGGCCCGCTCGGCCTCGATGATGCCGGGCCGTGTTGTCGATCCACTTCTGCATGAATCGCGACCACAGCTCGCCGGCCTCGGAGATCGTCGCGCGCGCCTCGTATCCGGCGCGGGATACCCCCTTGTGGGCGCCGAACCCCGCGAAGAAGAAGTTGATACCGGTGCGCCAGAAGTCATACCTGTCGGACGGGGCCTGGTCGGATTGACTCTCCAACGCGGAGTCGGCCTCGACGATGACGCGCTCGATCAGCGTCATCAGCACCGCATCCTTCGACGGAAAGTAGAAGTAGAACGTCGGACGTGAGATCCCGGCGCCTTTCGCCAGGTCGTCGACGGAGATGTCGTGGAGGGGCCGCTCATCGAGCAGTCGGGTAGCGGTCTCGAGAATCGCCAGCTCACGGTCGTCGCCCGACGGGCGGGCGGTTCGGCGGCCCCGGCGAAGCGCGGGTCGGGCTGGCGGTGGTCACGCGGACGACTTTACAGTACGTCGAATTTATCGACAGGGTGTTGACCTATTCGACACAGTGTTGATAGCTTTACACCATGACCGAATTTGTCGACGTCGTCATCGTGGGAGCCGGTATCTCCGGCATCAGCGCCGCCTGGCACCTGCAGGACCGCTGCCCCGACAAGAGCTATGTGGTCCTGGAACGCCGCGAGAACCTCGGCGGCACCTGGGACCTGTTCCGCTACCCCGGTATCCGGTCCGACTCCGACATGTTCACGCTGGGCTTCCGGTTCAAGCCGTGGACATCGGAGAAGGCCATCGCCGACGGGCCGTCCATCATGGCGTATCTGAAGGAGACGGTCGCCGAGTCCGGTATCGACAAGCACATCCGGTACGGCCAGAAGGTGGTTGGCGCCGACTGGTCGGATGCCGAGAACCGCTGGACGCTGCGCGTCGAGCGCGACGGCGAAAAGGTCGAGATCAAGGCGTCCTTCCTGTTCGCCTGCAGTGGCTATTACAACTACGACGAGGGCTATTCGCCGGATTTCGCCGGTTCGGAGGACTTCGGCGGCACGATCATTCATCCGCAGCACTGGCCCGAGGAACTCGACTACGCGGGCAAGAAGATCGTCGTCATCGGCAGCGGTGCGACCGCGGTGACTTTGATTCCGGCCCTGGCGAATTCGGGCGCTGGACACGTCACGATGCTGCAGCGCTCGCCGACTTACATCGGCGCGCTACCCGATGTCGACCCGTTTACCGTGCGGACGAACAAGACGCTGCCGGCCAAGCCCGCCTACGTGCTGAACCGGTGGAAGAGCATCATTTTTCAGTTTGCTCAGTACCGGATCAGCAGGCGATTCCCGAATTTCATGCGCAAGACGTTGATGACCATGGCGCAGCGGCGCCTGCCCGAGGGCTACGACGTGCAGAAGCACTTCGGACCCAGCTACAACCCGTGGGATCAGCGACTGTGCCTGGCACCCAACGGGGATCTGTTCAAGACGATCCGCGCCGGTAAGGCGGACGTCGTGACCGACAAGATCGAGCGCTTCACGAAGACCGGCATCAAGCTGGCCTCCGGGGCAGAGTTGGCGGCCGACATCATCGTCACCGCAACGGGTCTGAACCTGCAGCTGTTCGGCGGCGCCGCGATTTCCCGCAACGGCGCACTCGGTTGAGCTCAACGACACCATGGCCTACAAGGGCATGATGTTGACGCACATGCCGAACATGGCGTTCACGATCGGCTACACCAACGCGTCGTGGACGCTCAAGGCCGACCTGGTCTCGGAGTTCGTCTGCCGGGTGCTCAACTACATGGACGCCAACGGCTTTGACACCGTCGAACCGCAGCATCCCGGCAACTCGGTCGACGAACGGCCCCTGATGGACTTCACGCCGGGTTACGTGCTGCGGGCGTTGGACTACTTACCGAAGGCCGGACACGTCGCCCCCTGGCGGCTCAAGCAGAACTATCTGCTGGACCTGCGGTTGATCCGGCACGGCAAGGTTGACGACGAGGCGCTGGAGTTCACCAAACACCGTGCCGCAGTGTCGGCTTCGGCCTAGTCACTGCGCAGCGCTAGGCGGCGACGACGACGATGCCGTCGTCGTCGCTGTAGGCGACCTCGCCGGGGACGAACACCACTCCACCGAACTCGACGGCCACGTCACGCTGCCCTTCGCCGGTCTTGGTGCTCTTGCGGGGATTGGTGCCGAGCGCCTTGATGCCGATGTCGAGGGTGCGCAGCGTCGCCGCGTCGCGCACCGCGCCGTTGATGATCAGCCCGCTCCAGCCGTTGTCGACGCCAAGGCCGGCGATGACGTCGCCCACCAGGGCAGCATGTAGCGACCCGTCGCCGTCGATCACCAGCACGCCACCGTTACCGGGCTCGGACAGCACCGATTTCAGCAGCGCGTTGTCCTGGAAGCAGCGCACCGTGGTGATCTGCCCCGCGAACTGCGACCGGCTGCCGTACTGGCCGAATTGCAGATCACAGCTGCGGACGTCGGGCCCGATTTCGTCGACGAGGTCGGCGGTCGGTCGGAACTCGATGGTCACCGGTCGATGCGGTAGCGAGTGACGGTCATCCGTCGCTCCCGCGACGGGCGGCAAAAAGCACCACCAAGATCGCCAGCACCCCGGCGGCGATGGCGGCGACCAGCGGCAGCCGTGAGGGCTCAGGTCCGATCAACGGCACGGAGGTCGGACCCGCGACGGGGTTGGGCGCGCTCGCGACAGTGGATTTTGCTTTCGCCGCAGCCTCTTTCGCGGCAGACGTGAGGTCGCCGTTGGTGTCGGCCAGCTTCGCAGTCGCGGGCCCCTGCTTGGGTGGCGCCTTCTTCGCGGCGGCCTTCTTGGCGGCCTTCTTCGGCGGCGCCTTCTTGGCAGCGGCTGGCCGGTGCCTTCTTGGCCGCCTTGGCCGGTGCCTTCTTGGCCGCTCTTGCCGGTGGGTCTTGGCTGCTTTGGCTGGTGCTGCGTTCTTGGCCGGCGGTGCGGTTTCGGCCGGCGGTGCGTTTGGCTGGCGGTGCGGGTGGCTGGGCGGCTCGGCGGCGGGCGGGACCGGATCTGGGCTTGGTGCCGACGGCGCATCCTGCGCGGCCGGTGCTGCGGCGTCAGGCTTTTCGTCGGGTCGATCCTGCTGGTCTGCCATCTGGCTGCTCCTTTGCGCCTGTCTCGTCCTCCGCCTGTCCCGCGTGAGTGTGTGCACCCGGCAGTTGTCCCCATCATGCCAGGCGGGGTGAGGCGCTAACCCGTGACGGCCAGGGCGGCCGCCAACGTCAGCGCCACGGCCATGATCGCCCGTTCGAACAGCGACCGCGACCGCGCTGAACAGTCCCGACACCCGCCGACGGGTCACCTCTGCCGTCGCACCGCCCACAGCGCGCCGACGGCGACGATCACGGCGGCCGCGACGAAGAACGGCCACACCGGGAACCCGTCACCCGATGGGCTCGTCGCCGACGCAGACGGACCGGGCGTGCCGGTACCGCTCACCGTGAGCCGGAACGGCCAGGACCCGTAAACCACGTGCCCGTCGGCCGATGTCACCCGGTAATTCACCGTGTAGGTGCCGGCCGGGCCGAGCGGCCGCACGCCGACGCTGATCACCGCACCGTCCACCCGCGGGTCACCGGTCGACCACAGGTTGCCGTCCGGGCCGACCACCGTCATCGCCGCGAACTGGGGTTGCAGCTTCTCGTTGAACATCGCGCTGACCTGCTGCGGAGCCTGGGCCAACGCGGTGTTCTCGACGGGGTCGGTCGCCACCCGCACGGCATGGGCCGACGCCACACCGGACCCGGCGAGCGCCGCGATGACGAACCCGACTACCAGCGCCACCGTCGCGACGAGGCGGTTCATGATCGCCGGCGTACCACCAGCGCCGTGGCGACCGCAACGGCGCCGAGCGCCAACGCGCCGCCCGCCAACCACCGCGCCGAGCTGTCGACGGTGGCAGGCGCGACGCCTGGGCCGACGCCATCGGCATCGGGTGGTCGCCGTCCGCGCCTGCCTTGGCGCCCGTCAGGGCGAGCTCCGGCACCGGGTTCTCGGGTTCAGCTCCGCCGGGCGGCGTCGCCTGATCCCATTTCACGACCGTCCCGTCCGAATAGGTCTGGGTGGCCGGGAAGCTGACCGTTTTGGCGCCGGCGGGCAGTGTTACCGAAATACGGAACAGCGCGAACTGGTCAGCGCCGATGCCGGTTCCAGGTGCAGCCGTCCAGGTGACCGAACGGGTGGTGCCCGCGGCCAGATCACGATCCAGCCGGGCGGTCCAACCCGGCATCAACTCGGTGCTGGCCGAGGCCACGTTGGGCAGGGCTACGCTCAATTGCGTTGTGAGGGCGCCCTTCTCAGATTCGTTGGGCACGTTGAAGGTGAGCACCGATTCCGCGCCAGGTGCGGGATTGTCCGCTTCGACGTGGACATGGGCCCACGCAGGCGCTGCGCCGGCCAGGAGACCGATGGACATCGCCGCCCCGGTGGCGGCAGTAGTGATCAGGGCGCGTGAAGTCGCCCGAGTAGTGAATCGCATTCGATTTTGTCTTTCTTGTGTCGTTGGGATGCGGTCAGCGGTAGCGGCCGATCGTCGCCGCATGCGTGCGACTGCGAGCGGTGCTGCGACGATCCGAACTGCGGCCCGCACCGCGCGTCGCGGTCGATCGCCCGGCGGCAATCAGAAGCGCGCCTGCCCCGACCGCAACCACGTGAGCGACGGTCGGTCAGGCCAGGCCCAGGCGGGCCATCAAGTCGGCGTCGATGCCATCGAGCTGGTCGGCAATCGCGGCATGGGAAGCGCGCCGGCGCGACGCAGCCATGTTCTCGGCGGCCGTGACAGCGGCGGACAGGTCACGGAGCCGCTCGGTGATCGCGGTGACGAACTGCTTGGTCTCGGCGTCCTTCGGCTTCTTCTCGGCAACCAGCCGCAACGAGTGCTCGGCGCCGGCGATCCGCGCAGACAGTGCAGCGCCGTGCCCGGAGAACTGACCGATCTGGCTGAGCGGGACGCCGAGCCGATCGGCCCTGCGTTCGTCGACGAAGCCGCGCGCGGCGATGGCGGCGCGGTAGACAACTGGCACCACGATCGGTGCGAGCAGCCGGGAGACGGTGAGCGCGCGGCGGATTCGCGTGGGGGAGAAAAACTTACCTTCACGGACCGCCTTCAGCTGGGTTTCAGCGACCTTGAGCGCGGCCTTGTCGCTGCTGCGCTGCGCTTTGAGTTGCGCATTGAGGGCGTTGGTCTGGGCCTTGTGGTCCGCCTTGATCCGACGCGCCTCGTTCTTCGCGGCGAGCCTGGCCTCGAGTTTGGCCTTGGCCTTGATGGCGCGCGCCTCGGCCTTGCGGGTGGCGCGGGTCTTGCGCTTGAACAGGCTCATCCCGGCGGCCTCCGGTCATGTCGTCGACGATTCATGTCTATTGCAGCGGTGATTCATGTCTATTGCAGCGACGGTGCAGCCCAACACTATCGTCCGGATCATCTACCGCACCGGTGTGTCCCGGCGGCGGATATATTCAGCGCGACCGTAAACGGTTGAGTGTGTTTGTGGGACAATGACCGGATCATGTCAACAGCCGCCTGGTAACGCCGTGAAGGGTTGTGGCAACGTGGGTTCGCGTGTGCGCGTCGCCGCCGCGGCCTGCTTCGTGGCTTCTGGGCTGTTGGCCGGCGGTGCCAGCGTTTCCATGGCCTTTGCTGACTCTCCGCTGACCGGTGCGGACTCCGGTGACAAGCACACCGACGGCTCGGGACCGAAGTCCGATCCAACCGAGAAGCAAGAGCGAGCCCGGCAGCGTACGAACCGGCAAGCGCGGCGACCCGGCACCGACGCGGCCCAAGGTCGGCAACGGCGGACGACCGAAGGCCGGCAACGGCGGACGACCGCAAGGCCGGCAACGGCGGACGACCGCAAGGCCGGCAACGGCGCGACGACCACAAGGCCGGCAACGGCGACGCCACAAGGCAGCAACGGCGACGACCGAAGGCCGGCAACGGCGACGACCGCAAGGCCGGCAACGGCGCGGACGATCCGACGCCAACCACGAATCCGGCGCCCACCACGATGCCGACGCCGACGCCGACGCCGACGCCGACGCACGCAAGAGCCTCCGCCACCGACCGACGACCCGTGCAAGTGCAAAGACGAGAAAACGGATCACTGCTCGCCCGGCGCGCCGTGGTGGTCGTCGGCGGCGGTTCCACGCATACCGCCGGAGTCCAACGGTGGCGTCTGGCGGCTCCCCCGAGGTGCCGCCGGCCGTCGGCTCCTGCCGACGCAGATGCAGCTGCCACCCGAACTGGCGCCGCCCGCGACCAAACTGGTGGAACCAAGCGTCATGGACGTCGCACCCGCTGTGGGCGTTGCGGCCGCGGACCTGCCCATCGCGCCGATCACGCTGCCAGTCGTCGTGGCCCCGGCCGCGGGTCTGGGCGACGGCGGCGGGTTGCCGGCCACGCCGCCGTTGCCAGATACCCCACTCGGTGTGAGCGCCGAGCCACCCGCGGGCCGCGAGCCGCTGCCGGCGAACGTGGGTAGCAACGTCGTCCTACCAGCGACCTCTTACCGGATCGGCTACACCCAGTATTTGCGGAGCGCAGGGTTGTCCGAGGTAGCAGCCTTGGCAGTGCCCGGGGTTGCGGGCATGCTTGTACTCACCGGCGCCGGGGGATTGGTCGGATATCGCCAGGCGAAGGCGGGCCATGCGGTACACACTAGCGGCACTGCACGGTTCGTGAACTGAGACAACTGCCCGCCCTAAGGGGGGCGGACAGCGCATAGTGGAGGTCGAAAGGGGGACATATGCCCGCCAGCCGCCGCGTCACCCGCGCCGTCAGCGAAGTGCTTGATCTCGCCCCACGGCGCGGGGAGGTGTCGTTACCCCGCCTCGTCGACGCCGTCAGCGAGAATCGCGGACGGCCGATCGAACTCAAGATGGCCGATCTGCCGCCGGGGGTGTGCGGGCAGTGGCGCCAGTATGCCGATCGCGACGTGTTCTTGATCCAGAAGGGCCTGCCCGCCTGGGATCGCACCCTGGCCCACGAGCTCGGACATCTGGTGCTTGGGCACGAAGGCATCCCAGTTGTCCAGGCGGCGCGCGAAAACGTCGACCTGGCGAGCTCCGACCTGATCGGATACATGCTCAACCAGCGGACCGGCTGCATGGGCCCCGCCGGCGAGGATGCGGAACAGGAAGCCGAAGACTTCGCGGCGCTGCTCATCTACCGCCTCGGTCGGTTGCCGTCGGATCGCTCCTCGATCGTCCAGGTCCGACTCGGAGAGGCATTTGGTTGATCATCTGGGTGATCGCCGGTCTGCTCGGATTGGCTACCGGCCTGCGAATTGGCTGGGCCCTGGTCAACAAGCAATCCCTGGTGAGTACCGCGATGATCCTCGCGCTGGGCAGCCTCGGGTTGGTCGCCGCGCTGAATTGGCAGCCATTGACGCTGCTGATCGACACGGTGCTGCACTGGCCCAACATCTCGACGGGACTGTCCCAGATCGCGTTGATCGCCTGCGCAGCGGGCAGCTGCGTGATGATCACGACCGTGTCCTCGGAGCGTAAGCCCGCCACCATTCGGAAAATTGCTATCGCGCAATACAGCGTTGCCGGGGTGATCGCGCTCGCTGAGCCTGGTGACTTTCTTCGTCGCCGGCCAGCAACCGGAGATGTCGCCAGAGGAGTACCTCAAGCGCAACCTCGGCTCGAGCGATGGCAGGTTGCCGTGGTTGCTGCCGATGCTCTACGTGATGTTGGCGCTGACCCTGGTTTCGTGGGCAGGCATGCGGCACTCCAATCGCAGCAGGCGCGGCCGCGCCCTGTTCGTCTTCACCATCGGCATCGTGCTGATCGTGCTGGCGTCCGCGTTCTTCTTAATGCGCGCCGTCGGCACCACCCACTTCATCGGCGTCGGAGCGGCGCTCACCCTGCTGGGCTGCGCGATGCTGGTTGTCGCCGCCGGCGCGCTGCTGCCCAGTGTCGAAGACTGGTTCGGCGCCCGCCACGAGCTGCGCACCGTCGAGCCGCTGCTGACCGAGCTCGGTCGGCGTCATCCCGATGTCGGCATCGGGGTACGCCCCCGCGGCCCGCTGGTGTTCCGGGTCGCCGAGCGGATGTCGCTGATCTCCGACGCACTTTTCCTGGAGGCCACCGCCGCCGACGTCACGCGGAAGCGGCCGGTCGACGCCACGGGTGCATTACCCACGCGCGACCTCGACGAGGACGACGTGCTCGGAACTCGAGTCGCCGTCGGTGCCGCCGCATGAGCAGGCACGGGCGATCGCCGCGTGGATCTACGCCGGCCGAAAAGAACCGCCGAAAGGCACCACCGCGACGTTTCCCGGGCCTGGCTGGCTACGCCAACCCACCGCGTATTCGGATCGCGAATGGATCCTCGAGATCGCGCAGCAATATCGCCAGCTGGCGCTCTCCAAGAGTGGGACGGTCTGAGCGACAAAATTTCCCACAATTCGCCGGACGCCGCGCCGCGGCGAACGGCGGGCTAATCGTCCAGGTGTTCCCGGCGACGCAGCTCGTCGACCTTCAGGACGATGTCCTGCTGGGCCTCTGCGGACAACCCGACGGTGCGCGCCGCAATACGGCGAACACCCTCGTCACGCATACTCGCCAGCCAGGTCAATTCCTTGTCGAGCTTCTCGTAGTACTCGTCGTCGGTGAAGTACGCCGGCTTGATACGGAAGAAGTTGGCAAGGGCGGCCATCGTGGTTGCCGAGGGGTTGGTGCGGTTGCCTGAGCGGAGCTGCGACAGGTAAGGAGCCGACATCGTGACGCCTTCGGCCTTGAGCGCAGCGATGACTTCGGCCGACGTGTGCGGGCCGCGACCTGGCGGGTAAACCGTGTCGAACAGGCGGTTTAGGCGGGCAGAGAACGTCTTGCTCATCGATTTGACCTCCACATGCTTGACGAGCGGGTTTCGGTAGGGCGGCGTATTTGCTGACTATCGTAGCGAGAGTTGTGCCAACAACCAAGTGCAAACCGCGGAAAAGTTAACCCGCCTTTTCGTTTGTGTGGCCGCTACAGGTCTTAACGGCGTTGTCGGTGTGCGCCGGCACCGTCATTCTACGGTGCGGCGAAGCAAATAATAACGGTTGCGTGTCGGTGACTTTCCTGGAAGTTCGACGGAGTTCGTCACAGGAATCGCGATGTTCACCACGGGCAACTGCGATCACCCGCCGTTCAGCGGAATCTCGTGTTTGCTAGTTGCGTCGGCAAGCGGGTTCGGTTTGCGTCCCGTCGGTCGCCTCCCCGGCACGTGACGCCCGATAGCGAGGTCGACTGTGGGAGCCTGGTCAGTCGTTCGACTGACAGTAGCCAGCCGGGGACCCAGCCGGATCCGGTGACGATTCGAGCGTCGGCAACGCCCGCGAGTCCTCGCGACGGTCTGCGGACGAAGGCCACCGCAGCAGCGGTCGCGGCGGCAAGGGCCACTGCGGCGGTGAGCCCGACCGCGACCCACCGAAGCCCGAGAGCTCCCTCGAAGAGCAGCCACAGCCCGAAGATCAGGAACAGCACACTTGCCAGGTCGTGCAGGAAGTGCTCTGGCAGCCGCTTGTGCAGCAGCGCGCCCACCGCGATGGCCGCGCCGTCTGCGAGCACCATGCCCGCCGTGGCGCCGATCCAGACCCCGGCCCAGTTGTGATTACTCGCCAAGGCAACAGTGGCGAGCATCGTCTTGTCGCCGAGCTCAGCCAGAATGAACGACGACACGACGGCGAGCAGCACGTGCCGCGGTTCGGCGACCTTGACTTCCTCGTCCTCGTCCGCCGGCGCGACCTTCCCGCCATGTCCACACCGCGAACAGCAGGAAGACGATCGCCGCGGCGAACGCGATGGGTCGCTCCGGCAGCGTGAGCCCGAGGAAGTGGCCGATCATCACCGAGAGCCCGTGTACCAGGAACGAAGCGATGCCGACGCCGGACAGCACCACCCACCACCGGTGGCGCAGGGCATAGGTCATGGACATCAGCTGCGACTTGTCGCCGAGTTCGGCGAGGAAGACCACCGAGAGACTGACCAGGGCGGTGGTGAGCATGGGGACGACCTTTCGACACGTCGCCGACGGGTCGATTGCTCGCGACCCGTCAGACTTCGGTCGAAGGTCTCGCCCACCGCATTGCGGTTCGCCGGCCGGGCTGTTGCGCCAGTATGTCGACTCGGCGATTGGGGGCTACTCCCCTTCGCTGACGCCATCGACCATAGCGCCCGTTGAACGCGCCCGCCACTGTGCGGGGTGAGTTCGGGTACCCGAATCGAGCATTCAGGGCCGCGAATCAAATCGTTCGAAATCCCTTATGCCGCAAGCAGCATGGCCAAGATGGCGGTGTCGGGATGGCTGATCGGGTCGACCCCCACCCGGCTCACCATCGACGTCACTGTACCGTCGGACTCCGCCTCAACCCATGCCGCCCGATGCTCGAGGCCCAGGTGAGGAAGCCCCGGCAGCAGCACGCAGCCGGACGCGGCGCCCGTGCACTCAGGCAGGGACGGCATGGTCTCCGACGGCGGATGAAGCATCAACAGCGCCGGCGGCTGATGCATCGCGAAATACCCTGGCGGCACGGCCGATTCGCCGACGACTGTGCCCTCGGCGACCACCAGTCCGACCGTCCCCGGCTCCGGTTCGTCGGGCAATTCCTCGCGGGCACCGAAAATCGTTGTGGTAGAAAGCAATCCAGGAAGAGACGCCACCCGAACGGCGACCATCAGCAATTGCGCCCACTCCTTGGTCGAGTCCGGCCACCGGCCGGAGACCACGAAGCCCTTGAGCGATCCATGCGAATGAAATGGAGCGATCTCGATCGCCCGACCGGACCCCATCTCCATCTCGCCTCCCCGCCATCGGTGTTCGGTCTTGACCGCGACACGCCTGTGGGTCGATCAGGTCAGAATGCGCAGGTTCTGGCCGGTGCGCAAGCGGACACGCAAAGCGTCCGCCACGTCAGCGCGTCAGCCAGCGCCGCTGTCGCGCCCTCGGACGGTCCACAGCACGCGGTAGGAGCCGGCCGCAGGCACCCATCCGAACTGGCGTGAGTCGACGACACCGGGCGCTCGGGGATTGTCCGAGCGGGCCTCGAATGTCGCGCCGCGACCCGAGCCGCGCACGCCGCCGACGCGCTTGACGAGCCACCGCGACGGCAGCGTCGGATCGCGGAACACCCGCAACTGGCCGCGCCGAGGGCCGCCGCCGCGCAGCGCCAGCAGCCCGTCACCCGGGCGGAGTGCAGGACGCATCGAGTCCTCGACGACGGCGAATCGGCGCAGCGGCCAGCGTCGCAATCGGATGGTTTCGGCGCACCCCCAAAGGGTAGGTTAGGACCATGCTGCATCGACTGTTCGCACATGCCACCCCTGCCCATGCCCACTGCGACCTGTACTGCGGCGTCTACGACCCCGCCCAGGCCAAGATCGAGGCGCTGTCGTGCCTGAAGACGCTCCAGAAGTACAACGACTCCGACGATGACCACTTCCGCACTCGCGCCATCATCATCAAGGAGCAGCGCGCCGAGGAGGTCAAGCATCACCTGATGGTGCTGTGGGCGGACTTCTTCGCCAAGGAGCACTTCGAGCAGTTCCCCAATCTGCACCAGCTGTTCTGGGATGGGGTCCACGGTGCCGGCGATGTCAAGAAGTCGACCGACGTCGCCGTCGCCGAGAAGCTGCTCAAGACGATCGACGAGATCTCCGACATCTTCTGGCAGACCGAGAAAGCCAAGGGCATGGGCGTCTACCCGCCCGCCTGAGAAGCCCAACACGCAACAGATCCGCGGCTCATCACGATCGAGCCGCGGATCTTCTGTCGTATCCACAACAAAACGATCAGGGGTATCTACAACAAAACGATCAGGGCGAGAACGCCCAACAGCACGAGCGCGATGACACCGGCGCGCAGGCACGCCATCAGCTGGCCGTTGGTGTAGCCGTTCGCAGCGGAGTGCCATTCAGACGGCGGCACAGCGGATCCCGGACCCATCGGATGTGACGCCATCAAACCCTCCTGACCTGCATGATCTTGACCCTCCCCCAGTGAGATCTGTCACAAGCATCTCGTGTGACGCCGATCATAACCCCTCTTGTGGCGGGTGAAAAATCGACACCAGGATTGCTGGAACGCCGCGGCCGCGTGGGTATTCGACGTGACCGCCAGCAAATCCCTCGAGGCTCGGTATACGCCGGTGAGGCAGAGCCGCAATCTGTCGCCCGAATGGACGACAGCGGACGGCCGCGGTCGGCGCGCGCGGCCGGAAACTTAGCCTGGCAACCCATTTCGCTCGGAGCAGATTGGCCTGTTGATTGGCCGGCGGCTGGCCGCGCCAGGTTATCCACAGTAACTTCCAGCGAGCCCACAGATTCACCGGCTCAAACGGGGTTTCGGCCGATGGAGGGCTGTGGATGAACCTGTGGAAATTGTGGATAGCCCGGAATTGCTGACGCGGCGTCCGGGCGCGCCTTAGGGGCATGGCGGTGGAGCGCCGGTGGCGCGCCGTGTCAGCATGGCAGGCATGGATGAGGTGGAGGTCGCGCAAGCGCAGATCGTCGATGTTCCCTCGACGTTCGATGGGTCGGTGGTCCTGCTCGACGTGCGCGAGGACGACGAGTGGCAACGTGGTCACGCGCCAGGCGCCCGGCACATCCCGATGGGCCAGGTTCCGTCGCGCATCGACGAGATCAACGCGGACGCGAAGCTGTTTGTGGTCTGCCAGGCGGGCGGCCGATCGCTGCGGGTGGCCCAGCATCTGGCCCGCAACGGCTATCGCCCGGTGAACGTCTCGGGCGGCATGCTGGCCTGGGCGGCCGCCGGTCGTCCGGTGATCACCGACGACGGCGCTACGGGCGTCATCTGACGGGCCGCCGCTAGGCTGGTCGGATGATCGCGCGCACGCGAGGAGCGAAATGATGCGGCGCGCACGCGAGGAGCGAAATGATCGCGCGCACGCGAGGAGCGAAATGATCCAGGTGTGTTCGGCGTGCGGAACGCGGTGGAACGTGCGTGACCGCCAGCGGGTCTGGTGTCCACGCTGCCACGGGACGCTGCTGGCGCCGTCCGGCCCCGCGCCGGGAGCGGAGTGGAGCACCCGTCCGACAGGACCGCCTGCAGGTGGCGGACGCACGCCGCCCCGCCTGCCGCCCGGATATCGCTGGATCGCGGTGCGACCGGGCGCGGCCCCGCCGCAGCGCCGCCGTCGGCGACCCCTGGGGCCGACCCCGCGCTATCCGGTCATCCCCAGGTGGGGTCTGGCGGACCATTTCGAGGTTCCCGAACCGGATGCGCCCGGGCCGCGTAACGGCCCGTCTGTTGCGATGGTGCGTGGCACCCTGCTCGCGACGATGGTCGTGCTCGGCGTTGCCGCGCTGGTGCACGTGGCGCGCTATGCGCTGCTGATCGTCAACCGATCGGTGTTGTTGAACAAGGTGGTGGCGTTCGCAGCGACCTGGCTGGGCGTGCTCGCCAGCGTCATCGCGATGTTCATGATCGTGGCCAGCGTCGTGGTGCTGACCAATTGGCTGATCGGGCGGCGGGCCGCGGCCTTCGCGCACCACCACCGCGACGATCCGCGCACGGCATGGGCGCTGCGGGCGGGTTGCCTTGTGCCGCTGGCGAATCTGGCCTGGGCGCCGGTGTTCGTAATCGAGTTGGCCGGCGTCGAAGACCGGCTGAAATACCTGCGCCGGCCGATCGTGGTGTGGTGGATCGTCTGGATCTTCAGCACCGCGGTGTCGGTGTTCTCCATCGCGACGAGCTTCACCCACGATGCACAGGGCATCGCGGACAACACGGCGACCACCGCCGTCGCCTACTTGCTGGCCCTGGCGGCACTGCTGTTGGCCATGAAGGTGTTCCTCGGCTTCGAGCGCCGGCCGGTGGAGCGGCCGGCCAAGCGCTGGGTGATCGTGCGCGACGAGGCGGGCCGCGTCGGCCGAGGAACAAGCAGAACCCGAGACCGAACCGGCACCAGCGGTTGAGTCTGAAGGGCAGAACCCGGCAGCATAGCCGTATGAACTCGGGCGACGGCATGTTCGGCGGCCATCCGTTCGTGGTGGCGCACCGGGGAGCATCGGCCGAACGTCCGGAGCACACCCTGGCGGCCTACGAATTGGCGCTCAAGGAAGGCGCCGACGGTGTCGAATGCGATGTCCGCTTGACCCGCGATGGCCACCTGGTGTGTGTGCACGACCGGCGGGTGGACCGGACGTCGAATGGGACCGGGCTGGTCAGCGAGATGACTCTGGCGCAGCTGCGCGAACTCGACTTTGGCGGGTGGCATCCCAGCTGGCGCCCCGACGGCGGTCAGGGCGACACCGGCCTGCTCACGCTCGACGACCTGGTTTCCCTTGTCCTGGACTGGAACCGACCGGTCAAGCTCTTCGTCGAGACCAAACATCCCGTTCGGTACGGCGCGCTGGTGGAGAGCAAGGTGCTGGCCTTGCTGCAGCGGTACGGCATCGCGTCGCCGGCCTCGGCGGATCTGTCGCGGGCGGTGGTGATGTCGTTCTCCGCGGCGGCGGTGTGGCGGATCCGGCGCGCGGCGCCGATGCTGCCGACCGTGCTGCTCGGTGAGACCTCCCGGTATCTCGGCGGAGGTGCCGCCACCACCGTTGGCGCCACCGCGGTCGGGCCGTCCATTGCCACGCTGCGCGAGCACCCCGAGTTGGTGGATCGGGCCGCGGCCCAGGGCCGGGCGCTGTACTGCTGGACCGTCGACCACTACGAGGACGTCCGGTACTGCCGCGACGTCGGCGTGGCGTGGGTGGCGACCAACCATCCCGGCCGCACCAAGGTGTGGCTGCAGAACGGGCTGACGGGCGCGGGCCGGGATTAGCGCTGTCAGTCCGTCGTGCCGGCGTCGAGGACGTCCTGCGGGACGGGCGAATCGGACGCCAGCGCGGCGAACAGCCGGCCCGCCGCGTCCCTGTTCCACACCACGACGGAACCGGAGTCGTTGTCGGTGAACTCCCCGATCGGCACCGTTGTGGTGGTGATGTTGCCCCGCAAGGCCCACGCCAGCCGCGCCAGATCCCAGATGTGGTCGCCCGCATCGAGGGTGAGCGCGCCGGTGACCGCATGAGCGATCGGGTACCAGCGCAGCGGGTTGAGCAGAACGGCCGGGCTGGCGGCGCGATGCAGCAGGGCCGACATGAATTGGCGCTGGTGGATCATCCGATCCAGGTCGGCCCGTGGAGTGGCCCGGGTGCGGACGTAGCCGAGCGCGTTGCGGCCATCGAGTTTCTGACACCCTGCGGGCAGGTCGATGCCGGCGAGCGGGTCGCTGATCGGTTCGGTGGGGCACATGGTCACTCCGCCGACCGCGTCGACGAGGACAGCGAAACCGTCGAACCCGATCTCGGCGTAGTGGTCGAGCCGGATCCCGGTGGCCCGCTCGACGGTCTGCACCAACAGCGGGGCGCCGCCGACGGCGAACGCCGCGTTGATCTTGTCCTTGCCGTAGCCGGGAATCGGCACGTAGGAGTCCCGTGGAATGGACACCATCGTGGTGGGCGTGCTCGACCCGATGCCGGCGACGTGCACGAGCAGGATGGTGTCGGTGCGACCGTTGCCGGTGTCGCCGCCGGTGGCCAGCGCAGCCTGCTGGTCCGGGGTCAGGCCCTGGCGGCTGTCCGATCCGACCAGCAGCCAGTTGGTGCCCTTGCCGGTCGCGGGTCGTTCAGGGTAGTCGGCCAGCGCAGGGATGCGGTGAAGCGACGAGTCCATCCACACCCCGGCGCCCACCACCGCCGGCGACGAAAACCAATAGCAACGCCAGCACGATTCGGCCCCAATGCCGTTTGCGGCGGGGCTTTTTCGGCTTCGGTGGGCCGGGACGGTTGGTGCGCGGCGGGATGAGGGGGCGGTGGCGGACGATTGGCGGGCGGCGGTGGCGGACGATTGGCGGGTGGCGGTGGCGGTGGCGGACGATTGGGCGGGCGGCGGACGGAAGTTCGGGTCACGGCGGATCACCTGCGAGGGCTCCCGGCGCGACCTGGGGTGCGGGACCCGGGGCGTGCGGCCGGTTGTCGTTCACAGCGGCAAATCTACGTGGCCGGCAGCCGTGATTACGGCAGCCAGCCCAGGTGGCCGGACGCCAGTGCGTAGCCGACGTAGGCGACGGCGTCGATGACCCCATGCGCGATGATCAGCGGCCATAGCCGGCGGGTCCGCATCCACGCGTAGCCGAACACCAGACCCATCACGATGTTGCCCAGCCCGGCACCGTAGCCCTGATACAGGTGATAGACACCGCGCAGCACGCTGGACGCCAGGAGGGCGGCCGTCGGGTTGACGCCGCAACTGACGCAGCCGGGTGATCAGAAACGCGACGACGACTACCTCTTCGGCCCAGCCGTTGGCGAACGCCACGGCCAGCAGCACCGGTATCCGCCACCAGCTGTGGTTCGGCTCGGTCGGCACCACCGACACGGACAGTCCCAATACGCGCGCCGCCACGTACA
Source organism: uncultured Actinomycetota bacterium (assembly GCA_963733605.1). Taxonomy (GTDB): domain Bacteria; phylum Actinomycetota; class Actinomycetes; order Mycobacteriales; family Mycobacteriaceae; genus Mycobacterium. The sequence goes on along the minus strand of CAVTDY010000041.1, from coordinate 104,314 downwards.
GCGCGAGGCCAGGCAGCCCGATCAGGGCCGCAAGACCGAGGCCGCCGAGCACGTCAGAGCGCCACCGCAGTCGGCCAAGCCCGACCTGACTTGGCCTAATTCCGCTGCGCCACAGCAGGTACAGACCAAGAGTGCCCCAGGCCAGCAACTGGAACACCCCGGCGAGATTGAGCCCGAAGTCGATCAAGTCGATCGGTGAGCGGCGCGGGTTGAGCGCCACCCGCCGCCCGGAAAGCCCGAGCAGGATCGCCTCGGCCAGTTCTAGCAGCGCGGTATAGGCACTTAGCCCGAACGTGACCGCGAGGACGACGGCGATCTCGATGCGGAGCCCACGCCGCTGCGGATCGGTCAGCTCGTCGGGCGGCCGTGTCACCGGAGATACGGTAGCCGCAGCCGGGTCTCAGAGCCGTCGCGTGCGTATCCCGTTGAGGAACGGACAGCCCATCAGGATGCGGATCGCCTGGCTGAGCCCGGTGATGTCGTCGACCGGTTTGGCGAACGGCAGCCGCACATCGTGGTCACCGTCCTCGCTCTCCACACGCAGTTGCACTCCGTAGCGGTCAAGGCTCAGCGGTCTGACCCGGCCGCGGCGCAGCGCCATCGGCAGCCGGGCGGCCAGCCGGTCGACGACCTCGCGATGCGCCGACTCCAGGTGTTGCAGCCAGCACGATCCACCGCACAGAACGGGTCCGCCCTGGCCCCCAGCAGTGCACTCACGGCGACCGATTCGGCGCCGGTGGAGTCCGCGACCACCACCGACTCGACCTCCAATCGCAGCAATGCATAACGGGTGTCGGCGACGAAATCGGAATTGACCTGGAGCAGAGCGGGATTGGGGTCCTCGGCGGCGATCACGTCGAGCAGCGTCGCGATTTCGCTGACGGGCACGCAGTGCAATCGCCCGCGGACCCACACCAGTGCGCGTACCGGTTCACGCAGCGGCAGCGGGGCGACGTCGGTCATCTCAAGCACCGCCTGGACGCCCGCGGTCCCGGCGGCGAGCGCCATCCCAGCGAGCATGCCGTCGCCAGGGACCGTGATCGCGAACGATCCGTCGTCGAGCAGGTGGTGCACCGGCGTTGAGGTGGGCTCGACGCCCTCCACCGCGAGAATGGCGCAGCTCGCCCGCACGCACGTGCTGCGGATTCGCTCGGCCGTCGTCGGTGCCGGTGATGTCATCGCGCCGCCTCCTATAGATGAGGTAAGCCTAACTTAATCTAGAGGCATTCGGGGCGCAAGGCGTACCGCCGCGGCGCATCGGGGACCCCCACGACAACCGATAGGGTTGAAATGTGCCGCGCATCGCCTATCTCGGACCCGAAGGGACATTCACCGAGGCGGCCTTGCTCAAGATCTCGGCCGGCGGGTTGGTCCCCGGCAATGCCTCGTCGGATCGCAACACGGCGATCGCCGTGGAGAGCACCCCCGCAGCACTCGCCGCGGTCCGTTCCGGCGACGCCGACTACGCCTGCGTGCCGATCGAGAACTCGATCGAGGGATCGGTTCTGCCGACGCTGGACAACCTCGCCGCCGGGACGCCACTGCAGATCTTCGCCGAGCTGACCCTCGACGTGTCGTTCACCATCGTCGTCCGAACGTGGCACCCCGGCCTCCGAGGTCGAGACTGTCGCGGCCTTCCCGGTGGCGGCCGCGCAAGTGCGCCGTTGGCTGACCGAACACCTGCCGAAGGCGCAAGTGGTGCCGGCCAACTCGAACGCTGCCGCCGCGCACGATGTCTCCGACGGGCGCGCCGACGCCGGGGTGAGCACGGCACTGGCGGCCGAACGCTTCGGCCTGACGGTGTTGGCCGCCGATGTCGTCGACGAGCCCAACGCGCGCACCCGTTTCGTGTTGGCCGGGCAGCCGGGACCGCCGCCGGACCGCACCGGAGCCGACCGCACCTCGGTGGTGCTGCGGCTCGAGAATGTCCCTGGCGCGCTGGTGTCGGCGATGACGGAGTTCGCGATTCGCGACATCGACCTGACCCGTATCGAATCCCGCCCCACCCGAACCGAACTCGGCACCTACATCTTCTTCCTGGACTGCGTCGGGCACATCGACGACGACGCGGTCGCCGAGGCACTCAAAGCCCTGCACCGTCGTTGTGTCGACGTGCGCTACCTGGGTTCGTGGCCGACAGGAGCCGCCGTCGGTGCGACGCCGCCCCGGCTCGATGAGGCGTCCCTCTGGCTGACGCAGCTGCGGGAAGGCAAGCCGTGAGTGGGCGGCTGGTGCTTCTCCGACACGGACAGTCGCACGGCAACGTCGACCGTCGCCTGGACACCCGGCCGCCAGGGGCGGCGCTGACCGACCTGGGGCGCGAGCAGGCCCGCGCGTTTGGCCGCGAGTTGCCGCACCGTCCGGCGATGCTCGCTCACTCGGTGGCCGTGCGGGCCGCCCAGACCGCCGAGGAGATCGGTGGCGAGCTCGGCTTGGCCACCCATGAATTCGAGGGCATCCACGAGGTTCAGGTGGGCGACCTCGAGGACCGCAACGACGACGACGCGATCGCCGCCTTCGAGGCGGTCTACCAACGGTGGCACGAGGGCGACCTGGACGTGCCGATGCCCGGCGGCGGCGAAACCGGCAACGAGGTGCTCGACCGCTATGTGCCGGTGCTGACCCAACTGCGGATGCGTCATCTCGACGACGCCGCGTGGCGCGGCGACATCGTCGTGGTCAGCCACGGCGCGGCAATCCGGCTGGTGTCGGCGGTGCTGGCCGGGGTCGACGGCAGCTTCGCCCTCGACCATCACCTGGCCAACACCGAAGCCGTTGTGCTGTCGCCGATCACCGACGGGCGGTGGAGCTGCGTGCAATGGTCGACCCTGACACCACCGTTTTACCCCGAGCCCGATGTGCACCCCGTCGAGGACGCGTTGCAGTCAGCCGACCCGATGGGCTGACGCGACGGCGCCGCATGTGCACCCGAGCGCGTCGCAATCGACGCTGAACGCGTGCACCGCCTCGGGGGTGACGCAGCCCTCCTCGGTGCATTCCGACCGATGCCAGGCATGATGAATGACGGTGCCGTGGCAGTGCTCGAGCCCCGCCAGGCAGTCGCGGCATTCACTGCTCATCGCCCTTTGATAGCACCGGACGTGGACAAACCGCGGTTGCCGCGCCTGGCCACGGGCTGTGTTAGGGCATCCGGCGTTTCCGTCTTCGCGCAAGCCGCTCATCCGGCGTTTTGGTCTTCGCGCAAGCCGCTCATCCCCAACCCAATTCGTGGAGCCGCTCGTCGTCGATGCCGAAATGATGCGCGATCTCGTGGATCACCGTGATCGCGACTTCGTCGACGACCTCATCCTCGTCTTCGCAGACCTCGAGCAGCGCGTCGCGGTAGATGGTGATGGTGTCGGGCAGCGAGCCCGCGTACCAGGAGTCACGCTCGGTCAACGCCACACCCTGATACAGGCCGAGCAGGTCGGGTTCGTCGGGGTCGCGGGCCTCGACTAGGACCACGACGTTGTCGATCGCCGCGGCGAGCTCGGGTGGAATCAGGTCGAGTGCGTCGGAGACCAGCTCGTCAAACCGTTGCGGGCTCATCCGCACGGCCACGCAGCTACTGCCCCGGTAGTGGCGGCGGCTCGGTGCGGCGGCGGGCTCGGCCGGCGGTGGGCCTGCTGCGCCATCAGGCGGAGGCACAGGGGCAGCCGGTCCAGGAGGCGCGCCGGGACCCTGCGCGCCGGGACCCTGCGGGCCGGGACCTGGCGGGGCGGGACCCTGCAGGGCAGGACCTGGCGGGGCTTGACCTGGCGGAGCGGGTCCTGGCGGGGCACCGTCGGGCGGCGGGGGCCCATCCTGCGGCTCCCCCGAGGCGGTGGCGCGTTGAGGAACGTGTTGCCCGGCGGCGGAGGTGCCACCGACGAGGTGGGGGCGGTCTGGGTCGCCGTCGTGCCCGTCGACTGTTGCCCCGGCATGTGCTGGGTCTGCTGACCCGGGTCGGTGGTCTGCTGATCGGTGTACTGCGAAGAGGTGTCCGGCATTTGCGGCTCGATGACCGGGATCGGGGGCAGGTTCAGCCGATCTGCGGGGATGTCCGGCGGCGCGATCGGCGGCTGACCGTTGATCATCAGCGGACCCTTGGCGCTGTTGAGCAGTGTCGACCAGCCGCCGTTGCCCAGCGTCGCGCCGATGCTGCACGACACCTGGTGGCTGCCCGCCGACCAGCTCGGCAGCGAGAGCGTGCTGTAAATCAGGGTGAGCGTGGTACTGCGCAGCTGGATCGGCGCCAGATAGGCATCCGTCATCCTGGTGCACGCGTCCTTGATGAAGTTGTCCTGGTCGGGTTCGGGCGGCAGCGCGGTCGGGAACTTCTCGGCCACGTTGACCGCGCCGGTGACCTCCATGGCGTGTGGGGCCGCGCAGTCGACGGGAATGTCGGTCGGCTGGTTGGTGGTCGGGTCGATGCCAAGGCAGGTGCCTGCGGGCCACACCTTCGACTGGTCGACGTCGGCGACCTTGCCCTTGAACGCGAGCTGCTGATTATTCGGCCCGGGCAGCTGCAAACCGCACAGCATCCGCCGCTCATCCGACTGCCGCCACGCCTTGTCACCTGACCACAGCATGCTGATGGTGAAGCGGCTGTTGGGGTCGAAGCGGGCGCCGAGGTAGCGCTTTACCGCGACCGAGCACTGCTCCTGGCTGATCTGCTGGATGCGGGCGGGCGACGGCGGCGCGGCGTTGGGCCCGTACTCACTGCCGGGGAAGGTCCGCATGTCAACCGATTCGGCGACCTCGAAGCGGTGCTCGTCCTTGCAGTCGACGATCTGCGCCGCGTCAGGGGTGCGCTCGGGCCAGTTCAGACAATCGCCACTGTTGGCGCGATTGAACGTGTCGTTGCCGCGGGGGCCGAGCGAGATCGTGCTGGCGGTCAGCCCGTTGGAGCCGTGCTTGCCGGGTAACGCCGTGATCAGGCCGGCGATGAGCAGGCCACCCAGCGCGGTCAACAACAGCGCGCGGCGCGTCGACGTGGCCTGCAGACTCTGCCACCACGCCACCCGCTGCGACGGCGCTTCGTCCTCGCCCTTGTGCGAGTCAGCGAGCACGTGCTCGCGTTCGGGTGCCTCCAACATCCGTTCTATTGTGACAGGCGTGTCAGGTGCTGTGACAAGTGATGCAGTTGTAACGTTATGCGGTTGTGCCTGAGCGGCGCCCTCGGCATGTCTGGCCTGTGCGACCGACAGTAGGGTTGCGGCCGTGATCGACGTCAAGCTGCTGCGCGAAAGCCCGGACGTGGTGCGCGCATCGCAACGTGCCCGCGGCGAAGACCCGGGACTCGTTGATGCGCTGCTCGAAGCCGACGCGGCCAGGCGGTCCGCGGTGTCCGCCGCCGACAACCTGCGCGCCGAGCAAAAGGCCGTCAGCAAGCAGGTCGGCAAGGCGTCGCCCGACGAGCGACCGGCCCTGATGGACGCGGCCAAGGATATTCGGCCCGAGTCAAGGCCGCCGAAGTCGAGCAGGCCGAGGCCGAAAAGGCGTTCACCGCAGCGCAGATGGCGATCTCGAACGTGATCATCGACGGTGTCCCGGCCGGCGGCGAGGACGACTTCGCAGTGCTCGATACCGTCGGCGAGCCGCGGGCGATCGAGAATCCGAAGGATCACCTGGAGCTCGGGGAGTCGCTGGGCCTGATCGACATGGAGCGCGGCGCGAAGGTGTCGGGTTCGCGGTTCTACTTCCTCACCGGCGCCGGGGCGCTGCTGCAACTCGGTCTGTTGCAGCTCGCGGTGCGGCTGGCGACGGAGAACGGCTTCACGCTGGTCATCCCGCCGGTGCTGGTGCGCCCGGAGGTGATGGCCGGCACCGGGTTCCTCGGCGCGCACGCCGACGAGGTCTACCGCGTCGAGGCCGACGACCTCTACCTGGTCGGCACCTCCGAGGTGCCGCTGGCCGGATACCACGCCGACGAGATCCTCGACCTGTCCGACGGCCCGCTGCGGTATGCGGGCTGGTCGTCGTGCTTCCGCCGGGAGGCGGGCAGCTACGGCAAGGACACCCGCGGCATCATCCGGGTGCACCAGTTCGACAAGGTCGAGGGCTTCGTCTACTGCAAGCCGGACGAAGCCGAGGCCGAGCACCAGCGGCTGCTCGGCTGGCAGCGCCAGATGCTGGCATACATCGAGGTGCCCTATCGCGTAATCGACGTCGCCGCAGGGGATTTGGGATCATCGGCGGCGCGCAAGTTCGACTGCGAGGCGTGGGTCCCGACGCAGCAGACCTACCGCGAGCTGACGTCGACGTCGAACTGCACGACGTTTCAGGCGCGGCGGCTGTCCGTCCGCTACCGCGACGAGCACGGCAAGCCACAGACCGCGGCAACACTGAACGGGACGCTGGCCACCACGCGCTGGCTGGTCGCGATCCTGGAAAACCATCAGCAGCCCGACGGCAGCGTGCGCATTCCCGAGGCCCTGGTGCCGTTCGTCGGCACAGACGTGCTGGAACCGAAGGGCTAAGCAGCCAGCAGCTCGTCCAGCATGGCCAGAAACTCCTTCGGCCGCTGCGGTGTGAAGGCGGGCTTTGGCCACACACCCGGCACGTCCAGGGTCACCAGTGTGGACTTGATCGGCCGCCACACATCCAGGGGCATCCAGCGGCGCAGATCGGTGCTGCCCCAGATCCGGAATCGCAGGTTGAACAACCCGAGTGGCTCCGCCTTGTAGCCGCGGATCGACCGCAGCGGAATGATCTTGGAGGTGCCCGACGGAAAGTGATAACGACGCAACGTGATCGCCTCGCGATCCAGCTGGATCAGACCGTCGTCGTAATACTGGCGGGGGCCGGTCATGCGCGCTCGCTGGGTGATTTCTGCTCCTCGCGTGCGCTGGGTGGTTTCTGCTCGGGTGGTTTCTGCTCCTCGCGTGCGCAGCGCAGTTCGTGACCCTTGGTGGTCAGGCAGCGGCCGGTCTCCAGGTTCCACTGCCACCCGTGCAGATTGCAGGTGAAGGTGCTGCCCTCGACCACGCCGAACTTCGACAGGTCTGCCTTGAGGTGCGGGCAGCGACGCTGAATCTCCCAGCCGTCCATGGTGATCGACGCGGTGTCGTCGTGGGCCTCGGCGAACCAACCGTCGGCGTAGGCGATCCGCTCGTCGGTGAGGCATTTGAAGAACGTGTACAGGAACTCGTTGTAGCCGCCGACCCGCCACGCCGTGAACCGGGTCGACAGAAAGATCGTGTTGACCCAGTCCGGCTCGTTGTCCCGCAGCACCGTGCGCACCAGCTCCGGGCGCGATCGCAAAACCGTAACGGAACTTCTCGTCCGGAATCGGCTCGCGGACAACGCGTTTCGGGAAGTCCAGCACCACCGTCTCCTGGCCCGAGGCGCAGCTCGACCGGATACCCGATGCCGTCGCAGATCTGGTCGCTCTGCAGCATGATCGGCTCGAGCAGCACCCGCAGCGGCTCCAGCAGGGGTTCGCCTGCCGCCGGCGCCCAACCGGCCTTCTCCGCGGCCAGCACCGGCGCCATCCGCTCGGCGTAGTCGGCGATGTACGCCGCCTTGCCAGTGGTGAAGATTGCCTGCACCTCGTCGTCGGGTAGCGGATGCGACAGCGAATTCAGTTGCGGTCCAGTGAAATCGGCCGTCGACCCGGGGATCATCAGCAGGCCGCGATCATGGCCGTGCGCCCGCATCTGATCGAGGAACACCACCTGGTCGGGGAAGATGTTGGCCGGATCGCCGTGGTCGTCGTTGAGGTCACGCAGTTCGGGATCGAGGAAGCACGGCGGCCCGGCCGACGGCACCACCCACGTCGCGCCGACCTGTGCGATGTACTGGCGGCAGCGGTCCATCTGGCGCTGACGCTTCTGGGTGCCGAACGCCTCCTTGGCCCGGGCAGGCATGTCGTAGACCATCGGATACCAGATTGCGCCCGAGTACTGCAGCATGTGCACGTCGACGTGGCCGAAGTCGGCGTGCAGCACGTCGAGGTCGACGGGCCGCGCGTCGTTCATGTTGAAACAAACGGTCTCGCCGTCGTCGACCACCAGTCCTGAGTCGCCGATCGGGCCGTCGGCCGGGGCCCGCAGCGCGATGATCATCACGTCGAGGTCGCCCTTGGGCCCGCTGACGCGGTGTTTGACCGAGTTCGTCGTCTCGAAGAACCGGTGAAAGCCCAGCTTCTCGAGTTCGCGTTGCAGGTCGGGCACCGGGTAGTCGGGCAGCAGCACGACCGCGTCCTTGTTGACGTGCTCGCGCAGGTTCTTCGGGTCGAAGTGGTCCCGGTGCAGGTGCGAGACGTACAGGTAGTCGACGTCGCCGAGGGCTGTCCCAGTCCAGCTGGCTGTTCTCCGGGAACGGGAACCACGATGCGAAGTAAGCCGGGTTGACCCATGGGTCGCACAGGATGCTTCCGGCCTTGGTGTCGATCCGGAAGCCGGCGTGCCCGACGCTTGTGACCTGCACAAATACCCTTTCTGCCCGTTCCGTCTCCGCTGGCAGCTTAACTGGGAGGAGACGCCGGCGGCCCGCGGCGATGCCGACGACCAGCTGCGAACCCGTCAACGCCACATCCGATCGAATCCCATTAGGCTGCCTGATGTGGAACCGGTATACGGGACAGTCATCCAGCTCGCCCGCCTGGTGTGGCGGGTGCAGGGGCTGAAGTTCACCATTACCGGCGTGGAGAACCTGCCCCGCACGGGCGGTGCCGTCGTCGCCATCAACCACACCAGCTACTTCGACTTCACGTTCGCCGGCCTGCCCGCCTACAAGCAGCACCTTGGCCGCAAGGTGCGGTTCATGGCGAAGAAAGAAGTGTTCGACAGCAAGATCACCGGGCCGATCATGCGCAGCCTGCGCCACATCGAGGTGGACCGGGACAGCGGCGCGGCATCCTTCGAGGAGGCCTGTCAGACGCTGAAGGAAGGCGAGCTGGTCGGGGTTTACCCCGAGGCCACGATCAGTCGCAGCTTCGAGATCAAGGAATTCAAGTCCGGTGCGGCCCGCATGGCGATCGCCGCCGACGTGCCGATCGTGCCGCACATCGTCTGGGGCGCGCAGCGGATCTGGACCAAGGGACATCCCAAGAAGATGTGGCGCCCGAAGGTGCCGATCTCGGTGGCCGTCGGCGAACCGATCCCGCCGACGCTGCCGCCCGCCGAACTCACCGCCCTGCTGCATTCCCGGATGCAGCACCTGCTGGAGCAGGTGCAGGACGCCTACGGCCCGCATCCGCCCGGCGAGTACTGGGTGCCGCACCGGCTGGGCGGCGGAGCGCCCTCGCTTGCCGAGGCCAACCGCATGGATGCCGAGGAGGCCGCCGAGAAAGCCGCCCGCCGCGCGGAGCGGTCAGGACCCGCCGAGGCGCCGGGGTAGCGCGCATGGAGCCGGTCTTTCGCACGCTGGAGATTTCAGTCAGCCTGGCGACCAGGGCCATCGGGACCAGGATCACCTACCACGGCCTGGAAAACATCCCGGCACACGGCGGCGCCGTGATCGCGATCAACCACACCAGTTATATCGACTGGGCCCCTTCGGCGCTCGCGGCGTATCACCGGCACCGCCGGCTGCGGTTCATGATCAAGAGCGAAATGCAGGACGTGAAGGTCGTGAACTTTCTGATCAAGCACTCGGGCACGATTCCGGTGGACCGTGACGCCGGGGGCGATGCCTACGCGGTTGCGGTGGACAGACTACGGGCCGGGGAGATCGTGGGCGTGTATCCCGAGGCCACGATCAGCCGCAGCTTCGAGCTCAAGGAGTTCAAGTCAGGCGCCGCCCGGATGGCACGGGAAGCCGCGGTGCCGATCGTCCCGATGATCGTATGGGGTGCGCAACGGATGTGGACCAAGGATCACCCAAGGAATATGGGGCGCAAGAAGATTCCGATCACCGTCGCGGTGGGCTCCCCGCTGGACGCCGCCGACACGAGCGACGAGACAAGCGCCGCGATGCGCGAGGCGATGACCAAGGTTCTGCACAAGGCACAGGAGAATTATCCGCATCCGCAAGGCGCGTATTGGGTGCCGCGTCGGCTCGGTGGTTCCGCGCCGACCATTGACGAGGCGAAGGCGCTTGAGGACGCCGAGCTGGCGGAGCGGGCCCGCAAGCGGGCCGAGCGAGAGGCGAAGAGTCGCCGGTGACCCCTGAGATGATTGCCTCCGATGTGGACGGCACGCTGCTCGACGACGACGAGAAGATCACCGCCCGAACCCGCGAAGCGGTGCACGCGGCCGTCGACTCCGGCGCGCAGTTCGTGCTTGCCACCGGCCGCCCGCCGCGCTGGGTGCAACCAGTCGTCGACGCGTTGGGTTTGGCGCCAATGGCGGTGTGCGCCAACGGCGCGGTGATCTATGACCCGTCCACCGACCGCATCGTCTCGGCCCGCACGCTGTCCACCGACGCGCTTGGCGAACTCGCCGAGATCGCGACCCGCGTCATCCCGGGTGCGGGCCTTGCCGTCGAGCGCGTCGGCGAGAGCGCTCACGATGCGGCAACCCCCCAGTTCGTCAGCTCGCCGGGTTACGAGCACGCCTGGCTGAACCCCGACAACACCGAGGTGTCCATCGAGGATCTGCTCAGCGCGCCCGCGGTCAAGCTGCTCATCCGCAGGGCTGGCGCGAACAGCTCCGACATGGCCGTTACCTTGGCCAAACACGTTGGGCTGGAAGGGGACATCACCTACTCCACCAACAACGGCCTTGTCGAGATCGTGCCGCTGGGCATCAGCAAGGCCACCGGCGTCGAGGAGCTGGCCCGCCCGCTGGGCATCACCGCCGAGAACGTGGTGGCGTTCGGTGACATGCCCAACGACGTGCCCATGCTGGACTGGGCGGGCCTTGGAGTGGCGATGGGCAACGCGCATCCCGATGCGATAGCCGCGGCCGACGAGGTCACCGCGTCCAACACGGACGACGGAGTCGCCCGTGTCCTCGAACGCTGGTGGCGCTAGCTTAGCTAACTAGATCTCCCTGTGTGAGAGCCATCTCCTTCTTGGCCCGCTCACGGCAACTTCACCCCATCTGTGCCGCTGACTGCTACCGAGGCTTGCAGGTGGCGGGAGGTCAAGAAGGGGTGGCAGCAGTGACGACATCGATGCTTTGGCGGACGACCGTGGAATGTGTCAGAGGTAGGCAACGGTACGAAGAAGGCATGACAATGAAATTCACAGCGAGCCACATTGTTCCGCTGGTCGCGATAGGAGCCGGTGCGCTGGCGATCGCAGCCGCGCCGTTAGCGGCCGCCACCACCTCCGTGAGCGGCTCAACCACGGCTGCGAACTCGGGTAATTCCCAGATCACAGTTTCGCCCGGCGCGGCTGCACAAGAAGCCGGCCAGTTGCAGCTTCCCTTCGGCGGGGACCCGGGCGCCCTGCTGTACCACCGCCGCTGAGACCGACTGTGCGCTCAGGACGGGAGATTCTCCATCTCGCCCTGGTGCGCTGTTGATCTACGCAGTGGCGCTCAGATGAGTCCACCGGTGACGGTTACCGGTGCGGTGTGCCGCTGATCGCATTGCTTGGCGAATTGATCGAAAACGGTGCGGGCTCGCTGCGGGTGCAAAGCCGCAAGGCCGCTGCGCAGGTTTTGTTGGTAATCGTCGCCCAACGCTCGCTGCGCCTCGGCCGCCATGCTCGGCTCGGCCAGCCAGACCCCGAGAAGTTCACTGTCGACTTCGAGGTGAAACAGCATTCCCCAGGCGCTGGTGCCGAGCCGAAACATTTGGACGTCGGTTTGGGCCGAGTGGGCGACCGCCACCGCACCCGCGGGCAGGGTGAATTGTTCGCCGTGCCAATGCATGGCGTACGTGGTCGGCGCCAGATGTCCAATCAGCGGGTCGCGCGGATCGGTGATCGTGACCGCGGACACCCCGACCTCGGGGTGCGGTGCTGGGGTGATGGCCGCGCCTGCTGCTTTGGCGAGAAGTTGTGCGCCCAGACAAACGCCGAGCACCGGCACCTCGAGGCTGATGGCGCTCTGCAGCCAGGCGATCTCGTCGGCGATCGGCGGGAGCGTGTCGGCGTCGTTCACGCTCATCGGGCCGCCCATGAAGATCGCCCCGCGGACCGTGGTCGGGTCCGGTAATGCGGTGCCGCGGTGCTCGTCGAGAGTGTGCCGCACCTCGACGACGGCGTCGGGGAACGAATCGAGGATGAGGTGCGGGCCTTCCCATGGCACGTGTTGAACAACGAGGATGGGCCGGCGGTCGGGCGTATCTGCGATAGTCACGCAGGCAATTATCGTTGAGTCGCCGAGCTTTTGGCGGTCGGATCGGTGATCCCGGATTCGGATGCGTGATGGTCGTGCGCATCGACGGTGGCCTCGAGATCTGCTTCGATCGCAGTGAGCACCGTGCCGTCGCGCCGGTGCAGGACGGTGAGCCACGCAACGCCGACCAGCATGTAGGCCAGGAAGTAGTACGGGAAGTAGCGGACCGGTACCGGGGGCAACGGGTAGAAACTGCCTACCAAGGGCACCAGCAACGCCAGCAGCGCGAGCACCATGATGACGATGTTCTTGGTGGTGAGTTCGCCGAGGCGGCGCAAGTACACCGGCGCTGCGATCGAGATGAGGTAATAGGCCAGCAGGAAACCGAATGCGGCCAGGGTGCCGGCGTCGCCGAAGGTGGTGAGCGGGTCGGTGAACGCTTGCATGACGGTGGGGATGGCCAAAACGATGATGGTGTACACGGTGATGGCGACATGCGGGGTCCGATTGCGGTCGTGACAATTGCCGATGGCGCGGGGGAAGGCCCCGTGCCGGGCCATCGGGTACAGGATGCGGGCGCCGGCGTTGATGCACGACAGCGACAGCGAGAAGAAGCTGACCATCGCGCCCAGCGAGATCGGGGCTTGCAGGTAGCTGACGTGGTACGCGTCCGCCAGCGCGTTCACCGGCGCGGCGAGCTGATCCAGGGACAGTCCGGTGTGGGCGGAGCCGAGGACCTCGACGTAGCTGACGAAGACAAAGAACAGTCCGGCTATCGCCAGGCTCCAGGTCACCGCGCGCGGGACGTTGATCAGAGGCTTCTTGGCTTCGCCGCCCAGCGCGGTGGCGCTTTCAAACCCGACCAGGCTGAAGATGCAGATGACGACGGCTAAGCCCATATTCTTCAGGTTCGCGCCGTGCAGTGCGATCTGGGCGGTGTCGATGGGGCTGCCGTGGCCGAACAGGACGACGACGCAGACCCCCAAGATCACTGCCACCGACAGTCCCTCGAGGACGAGCGTGAGCAGCGAGGACACCCGGATGTCCTTGTATGCGATGAACCAGCAGACGGCGGCGCTGACTGCGAAACACACTACTGCCGGGGGATGATGGTGCACGCCAACGGCATCGAGGAACTGGTTGACGAATATCGCGAACCCGCTGAAACCTGCGATCGCGATAAAGGCGTACGACCACAGCAGCGTCCAGCCCGACAGCACCCCCCAGCGGGGTCCCAGACCGCGGCCGATGTAGGCATACATCGAACCGGCTGAGGCTGAGCGCCGGGCGAACTGGTTGAGGTTCATCACGACGAACGAGAGCATGATCGTGCCGAACAGGTAGGCCAGCCAGGTGCCGTTACCAGAGTCGGCGAACGCCAGCGGGATGATGAGGACTGCGGTCATCGTGGGGGAGATCAGGGCGATCGATTGTGCCAGCAGTGTGGGGAATCCCAGCACGCCGGCGCGCAATCCGACGGGTTCGGCGCTGGCGGCGGGTGCCCCTGCCGGTGTGGTGGAAGTGGCCATGGCGAAGGTCCTCGAGGTCGAAGGGGTCAGGCTATGGATGTCGATGGGCACGACGGTGTCGCGGTGCCGGCCTCATCGGCGTTGTGGCCCAGTAGATCTGGGATGTTCATGGCAACGGCGCCATGGGGAGCACACCTGGGCCGGGTGACCCTCGATGTGTAGTGCTTAGTCGTCGAACGACTGGTCGTCGAGCAGCAGGTCTTCGTAGAACGCGCCGAACTCGCGGGTCGGGTGCCGGATCGCCATCTCAAGAACCCACAGGTTGGGCTTCGGGTAAAGGTCGGCGTCGGCCAGTGAACCGTCGTAGTGCGCTTCGTGGGGAAACTCCGACAGCCGATGACCGGACAGATCGAGGTTGAGCTGCCAGCCACGGTCGCCAGCGGACTTGATCGCGTACTCGTACAGTTCGGGACCCGTGAGTCCCTTGTCTCGCCACAGGTTTCGTACGTCGTCCCACAGCGCGCGGACGTCGTGCTTGGCCTTGTGGTGTTCGGGGTCATCTCCGAAGACAAATGTCTCGCCGGCATCGCCTTCGGTGTCGCCGTAGATGGGGCCGATGTCGATGAAGAAGATGTCGTGTTCGCCAAGGATGACGCCGGGCTCGGACTTCGCCTCGAAGTCCTTTGTGGTGTTGGGGCCGAACCGCACAATCACCCGGTGCCAACCCTTGCGCATATCCATGGTTCCCAGCACATCTCGCGCCATCGCGGCAGCATCCTCTTCGACCATGCCGGGTGTGATGTTGGCCGCGATCTGCAGGAGCGCCTTATGGGTGCGGGCGCGGACGTCGAGCTGCTTTGCGACCGAGAAGTTGACTCCGGTCGCTTCGATGTCGATGTCGGTTTCCATATCGGAGGGTCTCCCTCGTCCTGCCGGGGGAACGCGTCCCGGCGGTTATCGGCTGTCGCAACGGAGCGTAAGACGCGGTTGTCCACCAGGCAACATTTGTTGTCTGAGTTAATCTGCTGGTTACACTGCGCGGCGGCAGGGCCTAGCGCCGATGGTTGCGGAGATCGCTTGGGGGACAGCAAGTCTGAATCGTGATCACCCGCGCGAGAGTCCCGTTCTCGCGAGAAGGCGTGCGCGCCCGGCTAGTGATGGATCTGGGCGAGCTTGGTCGGGCTTTTGGCGGAAACCAGCAGAAGTTCGGCAAGGCGGTCCCGGGTCGTCAACCGGTGGGGCCGATTGGCGTCGAAGTGCACGGCGTCGTCCTTGGCGAGCTGATAGACGGCGCCGTCGTACTCCAAGTCGATGCTGCCACGCTGAACGTAGAGCCACTCCTCGCCGATGTGGCGGACTGGCGCCGACGGGGCACGGTCGGCCCTGATCGTCACCCGCATGGCTTCGAGGATGTGCGACTCCTGAAAACCGCTGCAGGAGGCGATCTCCAAGCCGTTGACGCGATGTCTCGGGATATCCGGCGGATACGTCGTCAGCGGTGAGGCGTCGACGTCCTCGCCCAGTAGCGCGCTCACCTTCGTCCCGAGCGCACTGGACAACCCCACCAATGCACCGATCGAGGCTTGGCGCTCGCCGGACTCGAGTCGCGACAAGTGCGCTTTCGTGAGGCCGGTGAGCGTAGCCAACTGGGCTAACGTCAGCCCGCGATGGTCACGGGCGGCGCGTAGGCGTTGACCCACAACTTCCAGATCAACGTTGACAGTCATAGTCGGCACCTTAAACAAAGGTTGCCTTGGAGACAACTACCGTTGCGCCGTAGGAGAGCGCCGCCGGCGGTGGACCACCGGTGTCCCTAGGCGGGGTTGATCGGCGTGAACCGCTCGAGTTGGATGGGTTCGGGCTCGCTGGACGGCGGTGGCAGTTCCAGAGGGACGCCGTCGAGGACCCGCGTCACCGTGCCCTTCTCGCGGTCGAAATTCAGCGTGCCGTGCTGGAAGTTCTGCACGATCCACTGCGGCTCCTGGATCTCTGCGCTGGTAGGTAGGCCAAGCGCGCCACGCTCGAAGCCGAGCGAGCCCCACGCCCGGTAGATCGCACCCGTCACGGGCTCCGCACCGCTCGTTGGTGACCAGTAGACCGCGCCCTTCTCGAAGGTCGCATACCGCGCCGCATCCTCGCCCGACGCCTCCGGCGAGGTGGGCGCACCGAGCGCGCTGGTCATCCCACCCATCGAATCCCACCGGGCCAAGATCGCTCCGCCGCGCATCTCGTCCGCGAGGTCCTGGGGCCCGGGCGGCTCGTTGAATCGCGCTGCGATGTCGCGCAGTTCGCCCATCGCCGCGTAGGCCGCGTTGCCGGGGCAGTCGGTGTCGCCGACGTCGCGGTGGGTGAAGATCGTCGGCAGCGTCGGGGTCGCGCCCAGCGGGAACTTGGTGAACGATCCGCCGGCCGACGGGAGCACCACCGTGCCCCGCGGATCGACGTGGTCCAACCCCAGCCGCCAGCCGATCAGCCGGGCCGTGGTCGTCAGTTGGATCGGCGTCGGTGGCACGACGTCGAAGTTGCCCATCATCGCCACACCCCAGGTGTTGCGGTTGAAGCCTCCGGTGTGCGAACCCTCGACCGGTCTGTCCATGCCGCCCGCGCGGCCCTCGAAGACCTGGCCGTACTTGTCGACCAGCGCGTTGTAGGCGATGTCGCACCAGCCCAGCGTGCGGGCGTGGTACTCGTAGATTGACCGGACGATGCCGGCCGAATCCTGCGGGGCGTAGTCGTTGCTTCCCGCGGTGTGGTGCACGACGGCGGCCCGGATTCCGTTGTCGTACACCGGGTTCCCGCAGCGCATCGCCTCATCGGCGCCCCATTGTGCGCGGCTGATGATGTTGGGTGGCCGCCCGGGAACCGTGACGGCGGACGGCAGCGGCAAGGCATTAACCGGCGCCTGCGGAGGGCTGATGAGTACCGCGTTGAAGTTCTGCGTGAACGGGTGCTCGACGTCGGCTGGCACATAGCCCAAGCCCGGTTTGGCGGGTGCATTGGGCGCCGTGGTTGCGGCCCGAGCGGCCCCGACCGGACGGGTGACCGCGATCTGCACCGTGGTGGTGCGGCCGACGAACACCGGCTCGGTGCCGCGCGGCGCTGCGGACTCAGGGCCGACGCCCTCGAGCGTGTCGGCCGTGTACCAGGGACCCCAGGAACCGTCGGCCTTCTTGGCGCGCACTCTCGCCGTCGTTGCCGTGAGGTCCTCGGCGGTGACCGCCACCATCGAGAACGGGGTGTCCTGGTGGACTTCGCGGATCGTTACGCCGCCGCCGAGGCCGGTCAGCGGCTGCTGCGCGAGCTGCGGCGCCTCACCGGCCTGCTTCGCATTGCCGTCGCCGGGCAGCCCGTTGATCGCCCACGGCAGCATCACGATCGTCGCCGCAATCGCGGTGAACAACAGCGACGACGCGGGAAAACGGCACGGCACGGCCCGATGTTACGTATGTGTCAGTTGTTGCCAGTGTTTCGACACGGTGGTTGCACTGACTAAATGCCCGCCCGATTGTCCTGCAACTTGTCCTGCAACGGCACCGCAGAACCTGGAGCTGGGTCTGCGGTGCCGTTCGGTAACAAGACCTAGATGCCCGGAACCGGGCTGGCTGCCGGCAGTGCCGCGGCAGCGGCCGGGACGGCCGCGGCAGCAGCGTTGGCCGCCGGGGCACCCGCCGGCTTGACGGCCGACATGATCGCAGGCATCAAGACACCCTTGAGCAGGTCGATCGCCTGGCCCGCACCGAGCTGACTGGCGGCGCTGCTCAAGTCGCCCATCAGCCCGCCGCCGCCCGAGGCCGGGGCGGCTCCCGGATCGCCGAGGATCGGGTAGGTGCCCCCACCGGGATCCAGCCCGATAGGTGCCCCCGAGAGCGGCACCTGGCCGGGATCGGGCAGGCCCGCCGCATTGGAGAACGGCGCCGCCAGGGCCGGGTTAAGGCCCGCCGGCGGCGTGCTCAGCCCGGGGAGCTGCCCGGCGGGGCTGGTCAGCCCGGGGAGCTGCCCGGCGGGGCTGGCCAGACCCGGGGTCGTCAGACCCGGGTTCGTCAGGGCTGGGTTCGCCAGCGCCGGGTCGGTCAAGGCGGGACCGGCCGCGGGCAGGCCGCCGGCACCCGGTGCGGTCAGGCCCGGTGTGGTCAGGCCCGGCGTCAGGCCAGGTGCGGTAAGGCCCGGGGTGAGGCCCGGCGCGGCCAGCCCTGGCGTCAGGCCAGGTGCGGTCAGGCCGGGCGCGGTCAACGCCGAAGGCGCCGACGAACCTGATCCGGTGAGCAGGCTCGTGGGCATCGGCGGCAGGTTGACCCCAAACTGCGACAGGCCCTGCGAGAGTGCCGACATCAGCTCGTTGGGCAGGTCGGTGACCATCGAAGCCTGGACGAACTGGCGGTGCTGGGTCGGCGGCTCGGTGCGCGCGGACAGATCAGACAGGGCGATTACTGCTGCTGGACTCGCGACGGCCAGGGCGGCGACCGCGCTCATGGCTGTAGAAAGCCTGCGACGACGTCGGTTCGGCACGGAAGTCTCCTCAATATATGGACTACGTGTGGTAAATCCAGTGGTTGGTTCAAACGGATACTGCGGTCAGCGGCTCTGGACCCAGTCGTGCGAAGCCCATGACTACCAACGTGATCGATGGTACTGATGTGACTAGTGTTTCTAGAGTGACGATGCGGAATCGTGAGCTGATCGCAACCTGAGGCCGCCGTCGGATTCGAGGCGGGCCGTCGCGGTCGGATACCCTTGCTGCCGATGACAGCTCGTTTTGACCTCTTTGTCGTCGGTTCCGGATTTTTCGGTCTGACGATTGCCGAGCGCGTGGCGACGCAGCTGGACAAGCGTGTTCTGGTCGTCGATCGGCGCCGGCACATCGGCGGCAATGCCTACTCCGAGCCGGAGCCGCAGACCGGCATCGAAGTGCACAAGTACGGCGCGCACCTGTTCCACACGTCGAACCAGCGGGTGTGGGACTACGTGCGTCAGTTCACCGACTTCACCGGCTACCAGCACCGCGTGTTCGCCATGCACAACGGCCAGGCCTACCAATTCCCGATGGGCCTTGGCCTGGTCTCACAGTTCTTCGGCAAGTACTTCACGCCCGCACGAGGCGCGCCAGCTCATCGCCGAGCAGGCCGCCGAGATCGACACCGCCGACGCGCAAAACCTCGAGGAGAAGGCCATCTCGCTGATCGGCCGCCCGCTCTACGAAGCGTTCGTCAAGGGCTACACCGCCAAGCAGTGGCAGACCGATCCCAAGGAGCTGCCTGCGGCCAATATCACCCGGTTGCCGGTGCGCTACACCTTCGACAACCGCTATTTCAACGACACCTACGAGGGGCTGCCGGTCAACGGCTACACCGCGTGGCTGAAGAACATGGCGGCCGACGAGCGCATCGAGGTGCGGCTGGACACCGACTGGTTCGACGTGCGCGACGGGCTGCGCGCCGAGAGCCCCGACGCGCCAGTCGTATACACCGGGCCGCTGGACCGCTACTTCGACTACGCCGAGGGCCGGCTGGGCTGGCGCACCCTCGACTTCGAGGTCGAGGTGCTCAACACCGGCGACTTTCAGGGCACCCCGGTGATGAACTACAACGACCTCGACGTGCCCTACACCCGCATCCACGAGTTCCGTCACTTCCACCCCGAGCGGGCGTATCCGACCGACAAGACGGTGATCATGCGGGAGTACTCGAGGTTCGCCGACGACGACGACGAGCCCTACTATCCGATCAACACCGAAGCCGACCGCGAACTGCTCGCCGCGTACCGGGCCAGGGCCAAGGCCGAGACCGCGTCGGCGAAGGTGTTGTTCGGCGGGCGGCTGGGCACCTACCAGTACCTCGACATGCACATGGCCATCGCCAGCGCACTGAACATGTACGACAACTCACTTGCGCCGCACCTCCGGGACGGCGCCCCGCTCCACGAAAGCAGCAGAGAATGAGCGACATTCCGTCCGGCGCGCTCGACGCAGGGGATTCCAAGGCGGTCAGTCTGCTTGCCCGCGTCATCCTGCCGCGCCCGGGTGAGCCGCTTGACGTCCGCAAGCTCTACATAGAGGAATCGGAAACCAACGCCAAACGCGCACACCCGCCGACCAGCACCACGCTGGAGATCGGCGCGGAGTCCGAGGTGTCGTTCGCGACCTACTTCAACGCTTTCCCGGCCAGCTACTGGCGGCGCTGGTCGACGCTGGAGTCGGTGGTGCTACGTGTCGAGCTCACCGGCAGCGCCCGCGTCGACGTGTACCGGTCCAAGGCCACCGGCGCCCGCATCACAGTGGGTGGTGCCCCGATCTCCAGCGACCCGCCGCCGGTTCCGAGGTCGGCGGCACCGCCTCCATCGAATTCGAGATCGGTCTGGATCCGTTCGAGGACGGCGGCTGGATCTGGTTCGACATCACCACCGAGTCCAAGGTCACCGTGCACAGCGCAGGCTGGTACGCGCCGGTGCCCGCGCCGGGCCGGGCCAACGTCGCGGTCGGCATCCCGACGTTCAACCGGCCCGCCGACTGCGTGAACGCATTGGCCGCACTGACGTCGGACCCGTTGGTGGATGAGGTGATTGGTGCGGTCATCGTGTCCGACCAGGGCACCAAGAAGGCGGTCGACCACCCCGGCTTCGCCGCAGCGGCCGCACCGTTGGGCAACCGGCTGGCGATTCACAACCAGCCGAACCTCGGCGGCTCCGGCGGCTACAGCCGGGTGATGTACGAAGCGCTGAAAAACACCGACTGCGAACAGATTCTGTTCATGGACGACGACATCCGCATCGAGCCGGACTCGGTGCTGCGGGCGCTGGCGATGAACCGGTTCGCCAAGACACCCGACGCTCGTCGGCGGCCAGATGCTCAACCTGCAGGAGCCGTCGCACCTGCACGTGATGGGCGAGATCGTCGACCAAGAGAACTTCATGTGGACCAACGCGCATCAACACGGAGTACGACCACAACTTCGCCGAAGTTCCCGCTCGACGACGAAGAGGAGCCGCGCAGCAGGCTCCTGCACCGCCGCATCGACGTCGACTACAACGGCTGGTGGATGTGCATGATCCCGCGGCAGGTCGCCGAGGAACTCGGCCAACCGCTGCCGTTGTTCATCAAGTGGGACGACGCCGACTACGGCCTGCGCGCGGCCGAGCACGGGTACCGCACCGTGACGCTGCCCGGCGCGGCGATCTGGCACATGGCGTGGAGCGACAAGGACGACGCCATCGACTGGCAGGCGTACTTCCACCTGCGTAACCGGCTGGTGGTCGCTGCCATGCATTGGGACGGCAACGTCCGCGGCCTGCTCGGCTCGTCGATCAAGGCCACGCTTAAACACCTTCTGTGCCTGGAGTATTCGACCGTCGCCATCCAGAACAAGGCGATGGCTGACTTCCTGGCAGGCCCCGAGCACATCTTCTCCATCCTGGAATCGGCGCTGCCCGACGTGCGCAAGATGCGCAAGCAGTTCCCCGACGCTGTGGTGCTGCCCGGCGCCACCGCCCTGCCGCCGCCGTCCGACAAGCGTCGCAAGAAGGTGAAGATCCCCACCAATCCGATGGCGATTTCGGTCCGGCTGGCTCGCGGTGTACTTCACCAGCTCAAGGCGCACGACCCGGCGCATCACGGCGCCCCCAGCTCAACGTCGCCACGCAGGACGCCCGGTGGTTCTCGCTGTGCAAGGTCGACGGTGTAACGGTCACCACCGCCGACGGCCGCGGTGTGGTCTACCGGCAGCGCGACCGCGCGAAAATGTTTGCGCTGCTGCGTGCTTCGGCGCGCCAGCACATCCGGCTGGCGCGCAAGTTCAATCGGATGCGCAAGGTCTACCGCGAGGCTCTGCCGGTACTGTCCAGCAAGCAGAAGTGGGAAACAGTGCTGTTGGAATCGTCGCCGGCCAATGGCTGAGACCTCGCCTCTCGCCGTGGGCCCAGCGGGGCGAAGAAGCCGCGCTGGTGGCCGTGCAGTCGGCGCTGGCCGACCGCCCCGGCGTGCTGGCACGGCGCGCGCGGGCTTTCCCACTTCGGCGAGCACAGCATTGGCTGGGTCGCGGTGTCCGCGCTGGGCGCGCTGCTGCAGCCCCGCCGCCGCCGGGCGTGGCTTGCCGCGGGTGTGGGCGCGTTCGTCGCCCACGCCGCGGCCGTGGTGATCAAGCGGGTCGTCAAGCGTGAACGCCCGCATCACCCGGCGGTCGCCGTCAACGTCGGCACGCCGAGCCGGCTGAGCTTCCCGTCTGCCCACGCCACGTCGACCACCGCGGCGTCGATGTTGCTGGCGCGCACCACCGGCCTGCCGCTTGCCGGTGTTGCTGGTGCCGCCGATGGCGCTGTCGCGCTTGGTGCTTGGCGTGCACTACCCGAGCGACGTGCTCACCGGCGTGGTGGTCGGCGCGGTCGTCGCCAAGACGGTCGGAGCAGTCGCTGATCGGGCTGGAGGAGACGGATGAGCATCTCGAGTGAGAGCAGTGCAGAAAGCGCGCCAGAGATGAGTGAGAGCCAGCGCCGGTCGGCAGGGCCCGCCGCAACCTCGCCACCGGCGCTGATCAAGGCGATCCGGCCGCGCCAGTGGGTGAAGAACCTGCTGGTGCTCGCTCGCGCCGGTGGCCGCGCTTCGGCAGCGACGTTCGCTACGACTACCGCGAGGTCGCGATCAAGGTCTTGATCGCCTTCGTGGCGTTCTGCTCGCCGCCTCGACGATCTACCTGGTCAACGACGTCCGCGACGTCGAGGCCGACCGCGCACACCCGACCAAGCGGTTCCGGCCGATCGCGGCCGGTGTCGTGCCGGTGTGGCTGGCCTACACGCTTGGCAGTGGTGCTCGGCGCTGCGGCACTGGCGATCTCGTCGTTGGCGTCGCTGAATCTCGTCGCTCGTGATCGCGATCTACATCGCCATGCAGCTGGCCTACTGTTTCGGGCTCAAGCACCAGGCCGTGCTCGACATCTGCATCGTGTCGTCGGCTTACCTGATCCGCGCGATCGCGGGTGGCGCCGCAGCAGGCATCCCGCTGTCGCAGTGGTTCCTGCTCGTGATGGCCTTCGGGTCGCTGTTCATGGTGGCCGGAAAGCGCTACGCCGAACTGCAACTCGCCGAACGGACCGGCGCCAAGATCCGAAAGTCGCTGGAGAGCTATACGCCGTCCTACCTGCGCTTCGTCTGGACACTTTCGGCCACGGCGATGGTGTTGTGCTACGGCCTGTGGGCCTTCGAGCGCGACGGCGCCAATGCGTCGTGGTACGCGGTCACGATCATTCCGTTCACGATCGCGATCCTCCGGTACGCCGTCGACGTCGACGGTGGGCTGGCCGGCGAGCCGGAGGAGATCGCGTTGAAGGACCGAGTGCTGCAGCTTCTGCTCCTGGCCTGGATCGGGACCATCGGTGTCGCAGTCCTCCTCAGCTGACCGAGTTCGGACGACGGTCGCGGGGCGCCTCGGCCCGCGGGCCGGCGTTTCCCTATGACGTGACCGCCCGGCTCAGCCTGTGGTTCGGCGTGGTGGTGGTGGCGGCGCTGTTCGGGTGGGGCGCGTGGGAGCGCCGCTGGATTGCCGACGACGGACTGATCGTCCTGCGCACGGTGCGAAATCTGTTGGCAGGCAACGGCCCGGTCTTCAACACGGGCGAACGCGTCGAGGCCAACACGTCGACGATGTGGACCTATCTGATCTATCTCGGCGGCCTGGTCGGCGGTCCGGTGCGGCTGGAATACGTGGCGCTGGTGCTGGCCCTGGTGCTGAGCGTGGCCGGGGTGGCCCTGGCGATGCTGGGTGCCGGCCGGCTGTACGCGCCCGGCCTGCAGGGCAGGCGGGCGTTGCTGCTGCCCGCCGGGGTGCTGGTCTACATCGCGGTGCCGCCAGCGCGCGACTTCGCCACCTCGGGCCTGGAAAACGGTTTGGTGCTGGCCTATTTGGGCCTGCTGTGGTGGATGATGGTGTGCTGGTCGCAAGCCCTGCGCGCCTACCCGGTCCCGCAGCACCCGCCCCCGCGCAGGGGTGCGCCGCCGGCCTTGCGCAGAGCACCGTCGGCGGCTGCCCCGGTACCGCCGCCCACCAACGTGGTCAGCCGATTCTTTGATGCGGCACTGGCTTTCGTCGCCGGGCTGAGTGTGCATGGTACGCCCCGACCTAACGCTCATCGGCGGGCTCGCGCTGATCATGATGCTCGTCGCCGCCCGTGGCTGGCGGCGGCGCGTACTGATCGTCGTCGCAGGCGGCCTGGTGCCGGTCGGCTACGAGATCTTCCGGATGGGCTACTACGGCCTGCTGTACCCCAGCACCGCGCTCGCCAAGGATGCTTCGGGATCCAAATGGGCCCAGGGCTTTGTCTATCTGGCCAACTTCAATCATCCGTATCTGCTCTGGGCGCCCGCTATCCTGCTCGTCGGTCTCGGCCTCGTCGCCCTGGTCACCCGTGGCCGGCCGTGGTGGATCCGCCGTGCCACCCCGCCCGGCTATGGCTGGGTGGCGCGCAGAGTGCAAAGCCCTTCCGCCGTAGTGATTTTCATGTTAGGTGGCGGACTACTTCTGGCGATCTACTGGATCCGCCAGGGCGGCGACTTCATGCACGCCCGGGTCTTGCTCACCCCGTTGTTCTGTCTGCTGGCACCGGTGGCGGTGATCCCGATGGCGTTGCCCGATGGAGTCCGAATGCCCCGCGGCGCAGGCTATCTGTTCGCTGGCGCGACGGGTGTGCTGTGGCTGGCGGTGGCGGTTTGGTCACTGTGGGTGGCGAATTCGCCCGGCATGGGGTCTGACGCCACCCGGGTCACGTACACCGGCATCGTCGACGAACGCCGCTTCTACTCGCAGGCCACCGGCAACGCGCATCCGTTGACCGCCGCCGACTATCTGGACTATCCGCGCATGCGGGCGGTGCTCGCCGCGCTCAACAACACCCCCGACGGGGCGCTGCTGCTGCCGTCCGGCAACTATGACCAATGGGACGTGGTGCCCGCCGTCCCGCCGCCGCCCGACCTTCCGCCCGCCGTGAGAGCGGACTACAAGGGCCCGCACACGGTGTTCTTCACCAATCTCGGCATGCTGGGCATGAACGTCGGGTTGGACGTGCGGGTAATCGATCAGATCGGGCTGGTAAACCCCTTGGCGGCGCACACGTCTCGGCTGGAGGACGCTCGCATCGGACACGACAAGAACCTGTTTCCGGATTGGGCGGTTGCCGAGGGCCCATTCCTGAAGACGCCGCCATTCATTCCGCCCTACCTGGATCAGGACTGGGTGGCACAGGCTCAGGTTGCGCTGAAATGCCCAGCGACCGACGCCGTGCTGACCGCGATTCGTGGCCCGATGGGTTTGCGGCGGTTCGCGTCAAACCTGCTGCATGCAGTCCAGTTCACCAGTTACCGAATCGATCGAGTGCCACGCTACGAGCTGGTCCGCTGCGGACTGGAGGTGCCAACACCCACGAGCGCCCCGTACACTGGCATGCCGGCAACGGGGCCGTAAGCCGTCAGCGATTCGTTAGCTGGACTTTTTCTGGAAGCTGGGTAACGCCGCGGCCATGTTGGCGCGATAGCCCTTTCAAGACCGCCTTCCGTGATCGCCGTCATGAACTCATGACCAACGACCTGCGACGACGCAAGCTGGGGAGAGGGATCACATGAAGGTGTGGTTGACTACACGGGCACGCAGCTGGTCTGTCGTGCGGCATACAAACAGATGGGATTGGTAGAAGCATGACGTTCGTTGGGAAGATGCGCGGCGCCTGGGCGCGCCGGCTCACGATCGCGGCCATGGTGGCCGCCGTGTTGCCCGCCCTGGTAGGCGTCGTCGGAGGCTCGGCGACTGCAGGGGCTTTCTCTCGCCCGGGTCTGCCGGTCGAGTACCTCGAGGTTCCGTCCGCAGGGATGGGCCACGACATCAAGGTTCAGTTCCAAAGCGGTGGCGCCAACGCACCCGGCGTCTACCTGCTCGACGGTCTGCGTGCGCAGGACGACTTCAACGGCTGGGACATCAACACTGCGGCGTTCGAGTGGTACCTGGACTCGGGCCTTGCGGTGATCATGCCGGTCGGCGGCCAGTCCAGCTTCTACAGCGACTGGTACAAGCCCGCGTGCGGCAAGGCCGGCTGCACCACCTACAAGTGGGAGACGTTCCTGACCAGCGAGTTGCCGAGCTACCTGGCCGCCAACAAGGGTGTCGACGCGGGTCGTAACGCCGCGGTCGGTCTGTCGATGGCCGGTTCGGCCGCGCTCACCCTGGCGATCTACCACCCGAACCAGTTCCAGTACGCCGCGCTCGCTCTCGGGCTTCCTGAACCTGTCCGAGGGCTGGTGGCCGATGCTGGTCGGCATGTCGATGGGTGACGCGGGCGGCTACAAGACCGATGACATGTGGGGCCCGTCGAGCGACCCGGCGTGGAAGCGCAACGACCCGATGGTCAACATCGCCACACTGGTCGCCAACAACACCCGGATCTGGATCTACTGCGGTAACGGCACCCCGTCGGATCTCAGCGCGGGCCTCAGCGCAGGCAACCTGTTCAACGCCAAGTTCCTCGAGGGCTTCACGCTCCGCACGAACAAGACGTTCCAGGACACCTACCTCGCCGCGGGCGGCAAGAACGCCGTGTTCAACTTCCCGTCCAACGGCGTGCACGACTGGCCCTACTGGGGTGCGCAGCTGCAGCAGATGAAGCCCGACATCCAGCGGGTCCTTGGCGCGACGCCACAACCGTCCGCCCCCGTGACGGCCGCGTCGGCTCCGGCGCCCCGGCTAGCGGCTAACCGACACCACGACACGGTCGACGGCGGTGATCCTCTCCCGGATCGCCGCCGTCAGCCGTTTACGGCGCGCCTCATTGTGGTGATGTGATTCACTACCTTGCGCGGGTGACGGCCAACGGAACGTGAGGTGGGGTAGATGCGTGGGTTGATACGAGCGGTCATGACTATGGTGCTGGCCGCGGGCTTGTGGACCGCCACCGCGCCCATCGCCAACGCCGCAGTCGAGTATCTGATGGTGCCCTCGGCGGCGATGGGCCGCGACATCCCGGTCGCGTTCTCCGGCGGTGGCCCGCACATGGTGGTGCTGCTCGACGCGTTCGACGCAGCACCGGATGTCAGCAACTGGGTCACAGCGGGCAACGCGATGAACACGCTCGCGGGCAAGGGCATCTCGGTGGCTGCCCCGGCTGGCGGCGCGTGGAGCATGTACACCGACTGGGAACAGGACGGCAGCAAGCAGTGGGAGACCTTCCTGGCCAATGAGCTGCCCGACTGGATGGCCGCCAACAAGGGCCTTGCGCCGGGCGGGCACGGCATCGTCGGCGCCGCGCAGGGCGGCACCGGTGCGATGACGCTCGCCGCGTTCCACCCGGACCGCTACCGCTACGCCGGCTCGCTGTCGGGTTTCCTCAACCCGGACGACACGTATCTCAACGGTGCGATCACCGCCGGGCTGGCGCAGTACGGCGGTGTGGATACCCGCAACATGTGGGGATTGCCACAGCTGGGCCGGTGGAAGTGGCACGACCCCGACACGCACGTGGCGCTGCTGGTCGACAACAACACCCGGCTGTGGGTGTACAGCCCGTCCACTCTGGGGTGCAGCGATCCTGCCGCGATGATCGGCTACTGCGATCAGGCCCAGGGCAGCAACCGGCACTTCTATCAGCACTACCGTTCGGCCGGCGGCCACAACGGGCACTTCGACTTCCCCGATGGCCCCCAACACGACTGGGGTAGCTGGTCAGGGCAGCTGGCGGCGATGTCGGGCGAACTCGTCACCACCATCAAGTAGGGGACGTTTCGGTCACCGGGTCCGCCCCGGGGCAGCCGGTACCTTGGAGGAGTGCAGCACGCGGAACGACGACCGGCCGGTCCAGCAAAGTGGTCGGCAACATCGTTGTTGGTGGTTTCGTCCGCGGCCCTGCTGACCGGATGCTCCGTCGCCGACGACATGATGGCCACCGTCGGGCAGCAGACATCCGAGACCGCGCAGGCACACGGCCTGGCCGGTGGGCAGCCACCGGGACCGCCGCAACCCAACGTTGGCTCGAACGCGCTGATCGTGACCGGGCAGCAGCGCGCCTATCTCGACGCGCTCAGAGCCGCAGGGGTGCAGCCGTCGAACGACCTGATGGCGCTGAGCATCGGGTCGTCTGTGTGTCAGGCCCGTGCGGCCAAACAGAGCGATCAGGGGGTGTGGGACTTCGTGCTGCCGCTGGTGCGCGGCGACGAGCGCAGCACCCACATGAACGCGATGGCGCCGCAGTCGCCCGGATCTGGTTCGCCGTCCGCGGCGGACATCAATTCGGCGACCGCTGACTACATTCGCATCGCAACCGACAAACTCTGCTAGCAGGAGAACATGCCAAAGACCAGCCGGCGGAAACGCCACCGCATCCTCGCGCTCGTCGCAGCCGGGGCGATGGCCCTCGTCGTCGTGCTGGTCGTGGCGATCGTGGTCATCGTGTTGCGACGGCCTGCAAGCCAGCCGGGCGCCGTGCCGCCGACCGCGCTGCCGCCGTCCGCAGCGCCAGGGGGGCCGACGACGACAAAGAAGCCCCGCCCGGAGTTCCAGGACGCGAGTTGCCCGGACGTGCTGATGATCTCGATCCCCGGCACGTGGGAGTCCTCGCTGACAGCTCGACCCGCATCAACCCCGTGCAGTTCCCGGCGGCGCTGCTGCTCAATGTCACCAACCCGATCCGCGCGCAGTTCGGCTCGGATCGGCTGGACGATCTTCACCGTCCCGTACACGGCGCAGTTCCACAATCCGCTGTCGGCCGACAACCAGATGTCGTACAACGACAGCCGGGCCGAGGGCACCCGCGCCGCCGCTGAAGGCGATCACCGACATGAACAACCGCTGCCCGCTGACCAGCTATGTGCTCGTTGGCTTCTCGCAGGGCGCGGTGATCGCCGGGCGACATCGCCAGCGACATCGGCAACGGGCGCGGACCCATCGATGAAGATCTCGTGCTCGGTGTGACGTTGATCGCCGACGGCCGCCGCCAGGACGGCGTCGGTCAGGACATCGGGCCCAACCCCGACGGCCAGGGCGCCGAGATCACCCTGCAGGAGGTGCCGACGCTGTCGGCCCTTGGGCTGACGATGACCGGCCCGCGTCCCGGCGGGTTCGGGATGCTCAACGACCGCACGAACGAGATCTGCGGGACCGGTGACCTGATCTGCGCCGCGCCAGAGTCGGCGTTCGACATCACCCAACTGCCGCGGACGCTAGAGGTGCTCACCGGCGGTGCCGGCCAGCCTGTCCACGCGCTGTACGCCACGCCGGAGTTCTGGAATCTCGACGGAGCAGCCCGCGCACGCAATGGACACTGGGCTGGGCGCAGGGCGTGATCGATAACGCTCCGCACCCAAAACATGGCTGACATGTGACCGAACTCGATTTGGCGGGTGACAAGCGGTCCCTTAACATTAAGAAATAACTAAGAGCGACTAGGCACGGCTGAGCGGAATCGCCTGACCACAGGGCAGACCTCGATGCCTCGGTAGGATCTTCGCGGTTTGGGTTCGCGCCGTCGGACGTCCTGTGCAGCGACCGACCGCATGCGAGAACAAACGCCGCACGAGTGGCTTTGACAGGAGAGTGACATGGCGTTCCACAACCCGTTCCTCAAGGACGGTCTGCTTCGGTTTCCCGACAACGGCAGTGTGGTCCGGCACGTCGAGAAGTGGGCGAAGGTCCGCGGCGACAAGCTCGCCTACCGATTCATGGACTTCTCCACCGAGCGTGACGGCGTCGAGCGCGACTTGAACTGGGCGCAGTTCAGCGTCCGTAACCGTGCCCTCGGCGCGCGCCTGCAGCAGGTCACCCAGCCCGGCGACCGCGTTGCGATCCTGTGCCCGCAGAACCTCGAGTACATCGTCGCGTTCTTCGGCACGCTGTATTCCGGCCGGATTGCGGTGCCGCTGTTCGATCCGAACGAGCCGGGCCACGTCGGCCGGCTGCACGCCGTGCTCGACGACTGCCAGCCCGTCGGCCATCCTGACCACCACCGAGGCGGCCGAGGGCGTGCGCAAGTTCTTCCGCAGCCGGCCGGCCAAGGAACGTCCGCGCGTCATCGCCGTCGACGCGGTGCCCGACGAGGTCGGCGCCACCTGGGAACACGTCGACATCAGCACCGACACCATCGCCTACCTGCAGTACACCTCGGGTTCGACGCGCATCCCGACCGGTGTGCAGATCACCCACCTCAACCTGGCCACCAACGTGGTCCAGGTCATCGAGGCGCTCGACGGCGAGGAGGGCGACCGCGGGGTGTCCTGGCTGCCGTTCTTCCACGACATGGGCCTGATCACCGCGATGGTGGCCGCCGATGATCGGCCACTACGTCACGTTCATGACGCCGGCGGCGTTCGTCCGCAGGCCAGGACGCTGGATCCGCGAGATGGCGCGCAAGCCCGACGACACCGGCGGCGTCATCTCGGTGGCGCCGAACTTCGCCTTCGACCACGCCGCGGCGCGCGGCCTGCCCAAGGACGGCGAACCGCCCCTGGACCTGTCCAACGTCAAGGCGGTGCTCAACGGCAGCGAGCCGATCTCGGCGGCGACCGTGCGCCGGTTCAACGAGGCGTTCGGCCCGTACGGGTTCAAGCCCGAGGCGCATCAAGCCCTCCTACGGCCTGGCCGAGGCGACCCTGTTCGTGTCGACCACCCCGGTGGACGAGCCGCCGAAGATCATCTACGTCGACCGCGACGAGCTGAACGCGCACCGCTTCGTCGAGGTGCCCGACGATTCGCCGAAGGCCGTCGCGCAGGCGTCGGCGGGCAAGGTCGGCATTGCCGAGTGGGCCGCCATCGTCGACGCCGAGTCCGCCACCGAGCTGCCCGACGGCCAGATCGGCGAGATCTGGATCAGCGGCCAGAACATGGGCACCGGCTACTGGGGCAAGCCGGAGGAGACCGCACGCGACCTTCCAGAACATCCTCAAGTCGCGGACCAATCCGTCGCATGCCGAAGGCGCGACCGACGACGCGACGTGGGTGCGCACCGGCGACTACGGCGCCTTCTACGACGGCGAGCTCTACATCACCGGCCGCGTCAAGGACCTGGTGATCATCGACGGCCGCAACCACTATCCGCAGGACCTGGAGTACTCGGCGCAGGAGTCGACGAAGGCACTGCGCACCGGCTTCGTCGCCGCGTTCTCGGTGCCGGCGAACCAGCTGCCCGACGAGGTGTTCGAGAACGCGCATGCCGGTCTGAAGCGCGACCCCGACGACACGTCCGAGCAGCTGGTCATCGTCGGTGAGCGCGCAGCCGGCGCCAACAAGATGGACCTGGCGCCGGTCGCCGACGACATCCGCGCCGCGATCGCCGTGCGCCACGGCGTCACCGTGCGCGACGTGCTGCTGACCCCCGCGGGCGCGATTCCACGGACATCCAGCGGAAAGATCGGCCGCCGCGCCTGCCGCAGTGCCTACCTTGACGGCAGTCTGCGCAGCGGGAAGCTGGCCAACGCATTCCCCGATGAGAGCGACTGAACGACCCAACCGCAAAAGACGAGCGGACGACCTGCGCGCGGTCGATCCGGAGGTGATCTGAACATGGCTGAAGCACAAGACGATTCGCAAACCGGTGGCGACAACCAACCGGAGATCCAGCTGACCCCGGAGGAGACGAGCATGGCCGCACGTCGGCCGGATGTCGCCGCCGGCGCGGCTCCTGCGCCCGATGTCGCCGCCGGCGCGGCTCCTGCGCCCGATGTCGCCGCCGGCGCGGCTCCTGCGCCCGCGCGCACCGACATGACGGTCGCCGAGATGCGCGAGTGGCTGCGCAACTGGATCGCCGACGCCACCGGCCAGTCCGCCGACACGATCAACGACTCGACGCCGATGGTCGAGCTGGGCCTGTCGTCACGTGACGCTGTGGCGATGGCCAGCGACATCGAGGACCTCACCGGTGTGACGCTGACCGCGACCGTCGCGTTCCGCCATCCCGACCATCGAGTCGCTGGCCACGGTCATCGTCGAGGGCGAGCCCGAACTCGACGACGTCCGACGACGACGACCGACTGGTCGCGCGACCGCGAGCGTCGACGACATCGCCATCGTCGGCATCAGCACCCGCTTCCCCGGCGACATGAACACCCCGGATGAGACGTGGCAGGCGCTGCTCGAGGGCCGCGACGCCATCACCGACCTGCCCGAGGGCCGCTGGGAGGAATTCCTCGGCGAGCCACGGATCGCCGAGCGGGTCGCCAAGGCGCGCACCCGTGGCGGCTACCTGTCCGACATCAAGGGTTTCGACGCGGAGTTCTTCGCGCTTGTCGAAGATGGAGGCCGACAACGTCGATCCGCAGCAGCGGATGGCGCTCGAATTGACCTGGGAGGCGCTGGAACACGCGCGCATTCCCGGCGTCGAGCCTGCGCGGGCAGAGCGTCGGCTGTCTACATCGGCAGCTCGCTCAACGACTACAGCTTCCTGGCGATGTCCGACCCGTCGATCGCCGCACCCCTATGCGATCACCGGTACCGCGAGTTCGATCATCGCCAACCGGGTGTCCTACTTCTACGACTTCCGCGGGCCTTCGGTGGCCGTCGACACCGCGTGCTCGAGCTCGCTGGTAGCGGTGCACCAGGGCGTGCAGGCGCTGCGCGGCGGCGAGGCCGACATGGTGCTCGCCGGCGGTGTCAACGCGCTGATCACGCCGCTGGTGACGATCGGGTTCGACGAGGTCGGCGGCGTGCTCGCGCCGGACGGCCGGATCAAGTCGTTCTCGCAGGACGCCGACGGCTACGCGCGCTCCGAGGGCGGCGGCATGCTGGTGCTCAAGCGGCTCGCCGACGCGCGCCGCGACGGCGACGAGATCCTGGCGGTGATCGCGGGCAGCGCGGTCAACCACGACGGCCGGTCCAACGGCCTGCTCGCGCCGAACCCCGACGCGCAGGCCGAGGTGCTGCGCAAGGCCTACAAGGACGCCGGGCATCAACCCGCGCGACGTCGACTACATCGAGGCGCACGGCACCGGCACCATCCTCGGCGATCCGATCGAGGCCGACGCGCTGGGCCGCGTCGTCGGCCGGGGCCGCCCCGCCGACCAGCCCGCGCTGCTGGGCGCGGTGAAATCCAATGTGGGACACCTGGAGTCGGCCGCGGGCGCGGCCAGCCTGGCCAAGGTGGCGCTGGCGCTGCAAGAACGACAAGCTCCCGCCGTCGATCAACTACACCGGGCCCAACCCGTACATCGACTTCGAGCGCGGTGCACCTCAAGGTCGCCGACACCGTCACCGACTGGCCCCGCTACAGCGGCCACGCCATCGCCGGCGTCTCCGGTTTCGGCTTCGGCGGCGCCAACGCGCACCTGGTGCTGCGCGAGGTGCTGCCGTCGGATCTCGTCGAGCCCGAACCCGAACCGGCGCCGTTGCAGCGACAAGCCGACAGCGGAGGCCGACGCCGTCTACGTGGGCGGCGTGCGGATGGACGAGTACGGCGAGTTCATCGACGATGACGAAGACTGACGGCGACCCGAGCCGTCACGCGCCGCCGACCTCCGACGACGAGCCCGAACTGCCGGGCCTGACCGACGAGGCCTAGCGGCTGCTCGAGGTCGCGCGCGAAGAGTTGGACGCCGAAGAGCTGGCCGCGCCTGTTGTGCCGCTGGCTGTTTCGGGATTCCTGACCTCACGCAAGCAGGCCACGGCCGCCGAGCTGGCCGACTGGATCGACAGCCCGGAGGGCCGGGCGTCGTCGCTGGAGTCGATCGGCCGCTCGCTGTCGCGGCGCAACCACGGCCGCTCCCGCGCGGTGGTGCTGGCCCACGACCACGACGAGGCGGTCAAGGGTCTGCGGGCGCTGGCCGACGGCAAGCAGAACCCGAATGGTGTTCGCCGCCGACGGGCCCGTCACCAACGGACCGGTATGGGTGCTGGCCGGTTTCGGCGCGCAGCACCGCAAGATGGCCAAGAGCCTGTATCTGCGCAACGAGATCATTCGCCGAGTGGATCAACAAGGTCGACGCGCTGGTGCAGGACGAGCTGGGCTACTCGGTCGTCGAGCTGATCCTCGACGACTCGCAGGACTACGGCATCGAGACCACGCAGACGGTGATCTTCGCGATCCAGGTCGGCGCTCGGCGAGCTGCTCAAGGCGCACGGCGCGAAACCCGCTGCGGTCGTGGGCCAGTCGCTCGGCGAGGCCGCTGCGGCGTACTTCGCCGGCGGCCTGTCGCTGGCCGACGCCACCCGCACGATCTGCTCGCGCGCCCACCTGATGGGCGAGGGCGAGGCCATGCTGTTCGGCGAGTACATCCGGCTGATGGCGCTGGTCGAGTACTCCGCCGAAGAGATCAAGACGGTGTTCTCGGACTTCCCGGATCTCGAGGTCTGCGTGTACGCCGCGCCGACGCAGACGGTCATCGGCGGCCCGCCCGAGCAGGTCGACGCGATCATCGCCCGCGCCGAGTCGGAGGGCAAGTTCGCCCGCAAGTTCCAGACCAAGGGCGCCAGCCACACCTCGCAGATGGACCCGCTGCTCGGCGAACTGGCGGCCGAACTGCAGGGCATCGAGCCGAAGCCGCTGACCGCCGGATACTTCTCGACGGTGCACGAGGGCGGCTACCTCCGGCCCGGCGGCGAGCCGATCCACGGCGTCGAATACTGGAAGAGGGGCCTTCGGCACAGCGTTCACTTCACCCAGGGCATTCGCAACGCCGTCGACAACGGGTACACCACTTTCCTTGAGCTGGCGCCGAATCCGGTGGCGCTCATGCAGGTGGGCCTGACGACCGCCGCGGCAGGGCTGCACGACGCCCAGCTGATCGCGACGCTGGCGCGCAAGCAGGACGAGGTCGACTCGATGACGTCGGCGATGGCGCAGCTGTTCGTGCACGGTCACGATCTGGACTTCCGCACCCTGTTTCCCCGTCGTTCCGACGGCGCCGACTACGCGAACATCCCGCCGACCCGCTTCCGCCGCAAGCCGCACTGGCTGGACGCGAAATTCACCGGCGACAGCTCGGTGATGATGCCGGGCAACCACGTCGCAACGCCCGATGGCAGGCACGTCTGGGAGTACGCCCCGAAGGGCGAGACCGATCTCGGGGCACTGGTGAAAACCGCTGCGGTGCAGGTTGTTCCGGATGCGAAGCTGACAGCGTTCGAGCAGCGCGCGGTGCCTGGCGAGGGCGCACGGCTGGTGACGACGCTGACGCGGCACCCCGGCGGCGCGACCGTGCAGGTGCACGCCCGCATCGCCGAGTCGTTCACGTTGGTGTACGACGCGGTCGTCAGCCGCGACGGGCACGCGGCGACGCTGCCGACGGCGGTCGGCGCCGGAACGGCCGTTGCGGCGCCGGCAAGTCCCGACGCAGCCGGCCGCCGACGAAGAAGACGATGCGGAGATCCTGCAGGACAACCTCACTGCAGGCGCGGGTCTCGCTGCGAGCTTCGCTAAGTGGTCGCCTGACTCCGGCGAGGCGGTACGCGACCGGCTCGGAGCGATCGTCGGCGGTGCGATGGGCTATGAACCCGAGGACCTGCCGTGGGAGGTGCCGCTGATCGAGCTGGGGCTGGACTCGCTGATGGCGGTGCGTATCAAGAACCGTGTCGAGTACGACTTCGACCTGCCGCCAATCCAACTGACCGCGGTGCGCGACGCGAACCTGTTCGCGGTCGAGAAGCTCATCGAATACGCGATCGAGCACCGCGACGAGGTCGAGCAGCTGCACGAGCATCAGCAGACGCTGACGCCGAGGAGATCGCGGCGGAGCAGGCCGCGATGATGGCGGGCACCGCTGCCGACCGTCACGGCTGAGCGCGGAGGCCACTGCGCCGGTGGACATTCCGCCGCCGCCGACGGACCCGAGTGGCCCGACTGTGCCGCCGCCGCCAACCGATCCATCTGGCCCCGATCAGCCGTCGGCGGCATCGCTGGCCGCGAAGGTGCTGACCCAGCAGGCAGTCACCGAGGCGCTGGGCACCGACGTGCCGCCCCGCGAAGCCGCCGAGCGCGTGACGTTCGCGACGTGGGCCATCGTCACCGGCACGTCGCCGGGCGGCATCTTCAATGCGCTGCCCGCGCTCGATGACGCGACCGCCGAGAAGATGGCGCAGCGTCTTTCCGAACGCGTCGAGGGCACCGTGACCGCCGAGGACGTCAAGACCGCTCCGACCATCGAAGCGCTGGCCACCATCGTGCGCGAGCACCTGGAGGCCGGTGAGCTCGACGGCTTTGTCCGGACGTTGCGGGCGCCGAGGGAAGACGCGGCGGGCTCCAAGAAGGTCCCGGTGTTCGTGTTCCACCCGGCGGGTGGCTCGACCGTGGTGTACGAGCCACTGCTCAACCGGCTGCCACCGGACACCCCGATGTACGGCATCGAGCGTGTCGAGGGCGCCATCGCAGGAGCGCGCCGCCGAATACGTTCCGAAGCTGCTGGAGATCGGCGGCAGCGGACCGTTCATCCTGGCCGGTTGGTCACTGGGCGGCGTGCTGGCCTATGCCTGCGCGATCGGGCTGAAGCGGGCGGGCGCCGATGTGCGGTTCGTCGGGCTGATCGACGCTGTGCGCGCAGGCGAAGAGGTTCCGCAGACGAAGGAGGAGACCCGCGCCCGCTGGGACCGCTACGCCCGCTTTGCCGAGCGCACCTTCAACGTCGAGGTCCCGCCGATCCCGTACGAGCAGCTCGAGAACCTCGACGACGAGGGTCAGGTGCAGTTCGTGCTGGACGCGGTCAAACAGAGCGGGGTGTCCATCCCCGGCGGAATCGTCGAGCATCAGCGCACCTCCTATCTCGACAACCGGGTGATCGACACGGCGAAGATCGAGCCGTACGACGGGCACGTGACGCTGTACATGGCCGACCGCTACCACGACGACGCGATCTTTTTCGAGCCTCGCTACGCCGATCCGCAAACCCGACGGCGGCTGGGGCGAGTTCGTCTCCGAGCTGGAGGTCGTGCCCATCGGGGGCGAGCACATCCAGGCCATCGACGAGCCGTACATTGCGAAGGTCGGCGCACACATGAGCGAGGCGATCAACCGGATCGAAGCTGAGGAGAACCAGCCGTCGTGACCGCAGGAACGTCTCCCGCCCACCATCCGACGACCACCGCCGAAAAGCTGGCCGAACTCCGCGAGAAGCTCGAGCTGGCCAAGGAGCCCGGCGGTGAGAAGGCCATCGCCAAGCGGGAGAAGAAGGGCATCCCCAGCGCCCGGGCACGCATCAATGCACTGGTCGACCCCGGCAGCTTCCTGGAGGTCGGTGCGTTGTGCAAGACGCCAGGCGATCCCGACGCGCTGTTCGGCGACGGCGTGGTCACCGGGCACGCCACCATCAACGGCCGCCCGGTCGGTGTCTTCAGCCACGACCAGACGGTGTTCCAGGGCTCGGTCGGTGAGATGTTCGGCCGCAAGGTCGCCCGGCTGATGGAGTGGGTGGCGATGGTCGGCTGTCCGATCATCGGAATCAACGACTCGGCGGGGGCCCGGATCCAGGACGCGGTGACCTCGCTCGCCTGGTATGCCGAACTCGGCCGGCGCCACGAGCTGCTGCGCGGCCTGGTGCCCGAGGTCTCCATCATTCTCGGCAAATGCGCTGGCGGAGCGGTGTATTCGCCGATCCAGACCGACCTGGTGGTGGCGGTGCGCGACCAGGGCTACATGTTCGTCACCGGTCCCGACGTCATCAAGGACGTCACCGGCGAGGACGTCAGCCTCGACGAGCTCGGCGGTGCCGACGCGCAGGCCCGGTACGGCAACATCCATCAGGTGGTCGAGGACGAAGCCGCGGCGTTCGCCTACGTGCGCGACTACCTGAGCTTTCTGCCGCCCAACACATTCGAAGACGCGCCGATCGTCAACCCCGGCCTGGAGCCGGAGATCACTCCGCACGACTATGAACTCGATTCGATCGTGCCGGACAGCGACAACATGGCCTACGACATGCACG
Organism: uncultured Actinomycetota bacterium; assembly: GCA_963733605.1. Lineage (GTDB taxonomy): Bacteria > Actinomycetota > Actinomycetes > Mycobacteriales > Mycobacteriaceae > Mycobacterium. Next base: position 66,840 of record CAVTDY010000041.1, on the reverse strand, counting down.
AGATCCTGTTGCGGATCTTCGACGATGGCGACGTCTTCGACGTGGCCGAGCAGCAGGGCCAGGCGATGATCACCGCCTTCGCGCGCGTCGACGGGCGGCCGGTCGGTGTGATTGCGAACCAGCCGATGCACCTGTCGGGCGCGATCGACAACGGGGCGTCCGACAAGGCGGCGCGGTTCATCAGGTTCTGCGACTCCTACAATCTGCCACTGGTTTTCGTCGTCGACACCCCAGGCTTCATGCCCGGTGTCGAGCAGGAGAAGAACGGCATCATCAAGCGGGGTGGCCGGTTCCTCAACGCCGTCGTCGAGGCCGACATCCCGAAGGTGACGATCACGATCCGCAAGTCTTACGGCGGTGCGTATGCGGTGATGGGCTCCAAGCAGCTGTCGGCCGACCTGAACTTCGCCTGGCCGACAGCTCGGATCGCGGTGATCGGTGCAGAGGGCGCGGCCCAGCTTCTGGTGAAGCGGTTCCCCGACCCGACGGCGCCTGAGGTGCAGAAGATCCGGGCCGACTTCATCGAGGGCTACAACCTCAACATGGCGACCCCGTGGATCGCCGCCGAGCGCGGCTTCATCGACGCGGTGATCCAGCCGCACGAAACGCGGCTCCTGCTGCGCAAATCCATCCGGCTGCTGCGCGACAAACAGATCGAGCGCGTGCAACGCAAGCACGGCCTGACGCCGATCTAAGCCGGCAACTAAGATGCGCCCATGCCGCTAGTGGACGGCCAGGTGATCGCCGGGTACACGATCTTGCGATCGTTGGGTGCCGGGGGGATGGGCGAGGTGTATCTGGCCCAGCATCCCCGGCTGCCGCGCCGCGACGCGCTCAAGGTGCTGTCGGCGTCGGTCTGCTCAGAAAGCGAGTATCGAAAGCGGTTCAACCGCGAGGCCGACATTGCCGCCACGCTGTGGCATCCGCACATCGTGGAGGTGCATGACCGTGGCGACGTCGACGGTCAGCTGTGGCTCTCGATGGATTACGTCGAGGGCACCGACGCCGGCCGCCTGCTTGCCGAGCGCTACCCGGACGGGATGCCGCCCGACGAGGTTGTGCGGATCATGACGGCCGTCGCCGACGCCCTCGACTATGCACACCAACGCGGACTGTTGCACCGCGATGTGAAGCCGGCCAACATCTTGATGGCCAATCCCGGCACCGCGGACGAGCGGATCATGTTGGCCGACTTCGGGATCTCCCGCTGGCTGGGCGAACCCAGCACCCTGACCGGGACGAACATGACCGTGGGCACCGTCGCGTACGCCGCACCCGAGCAGCTTAAGGGCGAGGACATCGACGGGCGCGCCGACCAGTACGCGCTCGCGGCGACGGCGTTTCAGCTGCTGACCGGCACGCCGCCGTTCCAGCATTCCAACCCCGCTGTGGTCATCAGCAAGCACCTGACCGCCGACCCGCCGAAGATCGGCAGCCGTCGGCCCGAGTTGTCAGGTCTCGGGCCGGTTTTCGAGAAGGCCCTCGCCAAGTCGCCGGGCGATCGTTACAACCAATGTATCGACTTCGCGCGCGCACTCGCGCACAACATCGGTCCGGCTGCATCGCACCCGGGTGACGCGGAGGCCACCATGCTGGCACTGGAGGTGACGGGCCCGCGACATGCAAAAGCCCAAGCGAAGTCGCGACAGCGAATCATCGTGCCGGTGGCCGTCGCCGCGCTCGCCGCGATCGCGGTCGCCGCGGTCGTCTTCGTGGTGGTGGACCGTGGCCGCAGCCACCCGACAGAGCCGAAGCCGACCCCGTCGGCGACGCCGGCGGCCTCGGCCACGCCGCCACCGGGAAACGTCACGTTGCCCGTGGTAGTCGTCGGGGCGAACTGCGCGACGCTCGGCGCCGCGGGCCTCACGCAGGCCGGTGCACCCGCCTACTGTGCGCACCTGACGGCGACGAACGCGGCGATCTGGTCGTTATATCCCGGTGAAATCTCCAGCCCCACACTCACGGCGGGTCCCCACGATCAGGTGTACCCGTCGGAGACTGAGTCGCCGGTACTGGTCTGCATGGAGCAGACCGGCCAAAGCCGCGTGAGCTGTCACGACGACATCCTGCAGAGCAACGGCTCGGCCGGCGCGACGAGCGCACCGGCGCCCTGATCCGCCCACGACCTGTCAGCCAGTTACGGCCCGATGCGGATCTTGCCGGAACTCCACAGCCCGCCGCGCGTGGCGGTGCCCAAGTCGAACTGCGCCGGCTGCGCATCGACGATGGTGTCGAACTTGCGCAGCGACCCCCAGTCGCGGCCCCAGTCCTTCGACAGATAGGTCGCCATCACGTGGGCCCGCAACAGCAGGTCGGTGATGCCAAGCAGGCCGCCGTTGAGTCCGTCCTCCCAGGTGTCGGTGTCCTTGCGCTTGGCGTTGTAGTCGGGGGTGATCCGGTACTTCGGAATCTCGGTGACACCGTTAACGTGCAGCATCGGGTGCTGGCACGGAAAGGCAAGCCCGACAGCCCAGTCCATCAGCACGGGCTGATCCGAGCCGAGGTATTCCTGCACCGACCGCAGCTCGGGCACGCGCGGCGGCGTGACCGCCAGCCAGTCGCCCGGCGTCAGCGACAGATCCTCGGCGACCACCCGGACCGCGACCGCGTCGGCGGGAATCGCCGACCGCGGAAATCGCAGATTCCGCCACGACGGGACCGGCCCGATGTCGTAGGGCACCAGCCGGCCCGCCGGAACCGGAGTGCCGTCGGGGCCGGGGCGCGCGTATTCGAGTTCGACCGTCTGCCCCTCGGTGCGCCCGTTGAAGACGCTGTCGCCGGTGATGGTGCCCGCGGCTGTCACCACGACGAGCGGGTGTGCGGCGTCGGGCCGGGGCAGGTGATACCAGGCGGATGTCAACCGGCTCTGCTGTTGCGGGCCCTCGATATAGGTGCCCGCCAGTGGAACCCGGGCGGGGTCAAGGCCGTACGGCAGCGGGACCGTTGACCCGTTGACGCCGGGCGTGGTGAGTTTGGTGGGCGCGTCCCAGTCGTAGTCGGTGCCGGGCATCGGCAGGGTCATCCGGATCGTCTCGGCGACAATCTTTTCCGGCACACCATTGGGGGTGAAGCCCACCGGCCCGACACCGCCGAGCGGGCCCAGCGGACCGTAGTTGCCGGGCAGCGGCGCCAGGAAGCCGTCGTTGGCGTCGGGCTCGACGAGCACATCGTCGGCCAGCCCGCAGCCGCCGGTGAAGGCGCGCAGATTGGCCCACGCGTTGGAGTAGGTCGGGTACTGGCGCACGATGCCCGCGACCATCGACCCGATGAAAACCACCACCATGAAGCCGGCCGCCATGGGGATGGGTGCGGCGGTCAACGCACGTGCAATGCGGCCCTCGCCGTGTTCACGGGACGCAAAGTGCAGCCAGAACGCGTAGATCGCGGTGATCGCGAACAAGATGAAGAAGATGAAACTGACTGTGAGCCCGGCGATCTTCGGCGTCGCGTTGTTGAACGGCACGCCGTAGCTCGACACGTACCACCAGCCGTTCGTCGTGGCGAAGCACAACGCCAGCGTGAAGAACACCGCGGCAAGGAACGCCATCCGGTTGCGCGACCACCGCATCACCCCGGGGGATACCAGCACCGTGACCACCGCCGCCATCGCCGCGCCCACCGCGGCGAACAGACCGAAGTGGTGCACCCACTTCGTGGGAGTGAACATCAGGAAGAACATGGTGCCGAAGATGACGCCCATCAACCGCCACACCGGCCCGCGTGCCACCCCGGGAACACGCTTGCGCCGCAACATGATGAACATCGCCGTGAACAACGACAGCGCGGTGAACAGAAAACCGAACCGCCGCGACATCGAACCGTCCACCGTCGGCAGGAAAAGGTAGTAGTAGCGCAGGTTCTCGGTGTACCAGGGCTGGCTTGGCCCGATGGCAGTGCGAATCCTGGTGGCCTCCAACACCGTTGCAAACGTCTGGTCGGCGAACACCACGGTGAGCACCACCGTGCCCGCCGCCAGCAGCGGCGCTAGCAGCGGCCAGGTGCCGACGATGCGGTGCCGCCGCACCAGGATTCGCAGAAGTGGGCGGCCGCCTGCCAGCAGCGCCGCGACCGCGATCAGACCGGTCGGCTGGATACCCAAAGTGAACGCGGCGGTCAACACCGCCAGCGCCGCCGGCGTCATCCGGCCAGAGATGATCGCACGCTCGATCAGCACATAGGTGATCAGCGCGCCGGTGGCGATCTGTCCCTCGGGCCGCAGGCCGTTGTCGAACGGCATCCACGCCGCAAGTAGCACAAGGCCGGCCGCCCACACCGCCGGCTTGCTCGCCGCCACCGCAGGCCCCAGCCGTGGGAGCACTTCGCGAGAGAGCAAGCAGCCAGCACACGATTCCGCACACCAGATCGGGCAACCGGATCCAAATGCTCTGGTCGCTCACGTGGGTCATCTGCGCCAGCACGTCGTAGTACCAGCCGAACGGGTCCTCGGGGCTGCCGAACCACCTGAAGTAGTTCGACATGTAGCCCGCATGGCCTGCGACACGGGCCATCTGCAATATGTAGCCGTCGTCCGACGAGTTCGCCCCGATCACATGCCACACCAGGAAGCCGCCGATCACCACGACGTCGGTGGCGGAGAACGTGCGCCAACGCTGGGGAATCCACCGCTGCATCCGGCGGCCGTCGAGCCGGTCCAGCCGCCACAGGGCGACGAGCGCGATGATAGTGGAAACGATGCCCAGCACCATCGCTGCCAGCTTCAAAGTCGTTGGCGTGGTGGAGAACCGGGTGTCGATCACGGCCGACGCCCGCAGGCCCGGCGGGGCGGGCCCGGTCAGATCGGTGAAGATGCCGACGATTGACGGGCGCAGGTTGGGGTCGGGGAAGCCGGTGCGCAGTTCGGATCCCGTGGTGGGATCGGTCAGCCCGACGAAGGTGGCGAAGGTCCCGGCCTCCGACGAGGTGATCTCAACGCGTTGGCATTGTGGCGTCATCACGCGTGCCCGCGGCACACTGGCCACCACGACATTGCGGTCGGTGATGTCGACGCGCTGACTGTTGACGTTGACGAACAGCGACTGCAGCGCTGCCTGCTTGCCGTCCTTCGGTGCGGTGCTGAGCACCGTCCCGCCGGAGGGCGGCATCGAGCGGATCACATCGCAGGGCACCGTCACCGTCATGCTCACCGGCACCTGCGAAATCAGCGGCGCAGTAACGTTATTGAGCTGGCCGTGCTGCGGCCAATTCAGTGTCGCGGTGGTCTGGATGACCGGGAGCAGCGGCGTCGCGACCGATAGCACGAAGCCGATCAGACCGGCGATCGTCGCCACCCACCGGGCGATTTTCACGTCCTTGGTCATGGCAGTGCCCTGATCGGTCCGTTGCGAGTCCAGCCGAACACCCGCTGTGAGCCTTGGTCGATGACGGCGTTGGGCGCAACGGTCGCGGGTACGACCCGGTCGTAGCGCTCGATCCAGCCCCAGTCGCGGTACCAGTCGTTGCGCAGATAACTCGGCACGGTTGATGTGCTCAGCAGTGCCTGGATGAACAGGAACGGACCGCCACCCTCGGCGGCCTGCCACTGCTTCGACGACACCACCACCTGCTTGAAGTTTGGCAGGATGCGGTACTCCGGCAGTTCGGCCACGCCGAGGTGTTCGGAGAACGGGCGCTGGCAGGGGAAGTTCGCCGCGGTGGCGATGTCCATCAGCACGGGGGTCTGGGCCCCGAGTAGTTGTTGTGCGGTTTCCAGCACCGGTACCCGCGGAGGGGTGAACGCGAACCATTGGTCGGTCGACAGGTTGGGGTCGTCGGCGACGATGCGCGCGACGTTGGCCTCCGGCGGCGCCCAGGCCAGCGGGAAACGCAGGTTGCGCCACGCCTTCTGCGGGAAGATGTCGATCGGCTGGACCTGACCCAGTGCCTGGTAGCTGCCGTCGGGCCGGTGTACGCCCCACTCCAGCTTCAGTGACTGGCCGTACTCGAACACGCCGTCTTCCCGGTAGTACCAGATCGCACCGGCGGCGGCGACGGTCACCAGCGGGCGATCGGGCGTGCGGGGCGGCAGCTGGTACCACGCCGAGGTGGCCTTGGCCGCGACGGTGTTTTCGCCGTAGCTGCCCATCACCGGGGTGCGTTTGGGGTCGAGGCCGAACGGCAGGAAGACGTTGGATCCGTTGACGCCGACGGGCCCGTAGCCGCCGCCGGTTCCTGCCGCATACCCGATCCCGATGTTCGGTTCGTTCGGAGACCCGGGCGAGTTCACGGTGCCGGGGTTGGCGGTGACCGGCTTGGCCGGTTCCAGGGTGTCGCTGACGCCGTTGGGTGTGAAGCCGACCGGGTTCTCCCCGCCGAGCGGCCCGTACTGGCCGAAGTGCTGCCCCGGAACGGGTTGCAGCAGACCGGCATTGGTGTCGGGTTCGACGAGCACGTCGTCGGCCATGGCGCAGCTCCGGTTCGACAGCCCCGACGCGAGCGCGTCGACGTTTGCCTTGGCGGTGGTGTAGGCGGGATAGCGCTGTGCGGCGCCCTTGGCCATCGAGCCCACCTCGAGCACGACCATGATGACCGCCACCACGAGCAGCGGCGTGGACGCCAGCACCCGGTTGCGGCGGGTATTGGCGATCTCGGTGTGCCCGGCGTAGTCCATCCGGAAGTGCAGCCAGCCGGCGAGCAGGCCGGTCATGATCGCCAGCGCCAGGAAGATCGTCGTCACCGGGATGCTGGCGATGACCGGCTGCTTGTCGAACCACGGCACGCCGTAGTTGCCGACGTAGAACCAGCCGTTGATACCCGACGTCGCCCAGGCCAAGACGAACAGCAGCGCGGTCACATACAGCGCGAGGTTTCGGCGGCTGTGCAGCCCGACCCGGGCGAAGGCAAATGCCGATACGCCGCCCACGGCGCCCGCCGAGGCCGGCGAACGCGCCGAACTGCACCGCCCACTTCGTCGGCGTGAATGTCAGCAGCAGCAACCCGACCGCCGTTGCGCCGATCAACCGCCAGACCGGGCCCTTCGCCATGCCGGGGATACTTCCGCGCCGCAGCAGCACCGCGAGCATGCCGAACAGGCACAGCAGCATCACCAGCACGGCGAACCGACGGGTCACCGAGGAGTCGGCGCTGTCCTCGACGGTCAGGAAGTAGTACCGCAGGAATTCCTGATACCAGGGGATGGTCGGGCCGATCTTGTACTTGATGCGGGCCGATTCGGCGACGGTGGCCAGCGTCTGGTCGCGGAACACCACGACGAAGATCAGCGACAGCGAGGCCGCCAGCGGCGCGAGCGAGCGCGAGCAGCGCCCCTCTCGGTCGCCACGCCTGCTCCGGATGATCCGGGCGACGGGCGCGCGCGCCGACCAGCAGCGGGGCCAGCGCGATCAAGCCCTGCGGGGCCAGCGTCACGGAAAAGACCGCGACGACGATCGCCACCGCGGCGGGCCACAGCCGGCGGGTGGCGATCGCGTTTTCGACCAGCATCCACGGCGGCGAGCGCGCCGAACGCGATCAGCGGCTCGGGCCGAAGGCCGTTGTTGAACGGCAGCCACGCCGCCAGGAACACGGCGCCCGCGGTCCAGACCGCGACGCGGTTGTTCGCCAGCCGACTGCCGAGTCGCGGCATCACACAGCGGCTGATCATCAGCCAGGTGGCGATTGCCGCCAGCCGTGGCGGGCAGCCGCATCCACACCCCGGCCGTGCTGATCGCCGCCATGTGCGCGAGCACCGACTGGTACCAGTCGAACGGCGCCTCGGTAGTGCCGAAGAAGCGGTAGTAATTGGCCGCGTACCCGGCGTCGCGCGACACCCGGGCGATGGTCAGGTTGTAGCCGTCGTCGGACGAGATGGCACCGATGAGTGCCACAGCAGCAAGGTGCCGACGACCCCGATGTCGGCCAGCCAGGTGGAAAGGCCGACGCGCCAGAAGCGCCGCCAGGCGTCGCGGACGCGACGGCTCCGGCCGTCCAGCACCGCCAGCGCCACGATCGACGCCAGTACACAGATGACGCCAAGCACCATCACACCGAGCTTCAATGCCGTCGGCGTCGTGATGAACCGGGTGTCGACGTCGATGCGCGCCGACAGCCCCGGCTGGGCGGCGACTTGCAGGTCGGTGAACACCCCGACGACCTGAGGCTTCTTCTCCGCGGCCAGCGTGCCGGTGGCGCCGGGTATGCCGACGAAGTCGGCGCCGACGCCCCCGGCGTTGGCCCAGACGTGCAGGGTGCTGCAGGCCGGCCCGCCGGACTGGCCAGTCACCGCCGCTCTCGGTGCCACCGCGGCCACCGAGTCACGGAAGGCGACGACGACGGAGTTGGCGTTGGCCGTGACGAACAGCCCGTTGCGGGTGGCCTGGATGCCGGCGGGCGGGATGGTGGAAAAGACCAGGCCACCGGCGGCGGGCAGGGTGGCGATCGTTCTGCAGGGGATCGAGACGTCGAGGGCCTGCGGCGCACCGGAGACCAGCGGCGCGGTGATGTCGCGGACAAAACCGTCAGGACCCGGCGCCTGCGGCCACGAGATCGTCGCGGTGGTCTGCTTGACCGGCAGCAGCGGCACCAGCCCGCACAGCACCACGCCCGCGATGCCCGCGATGGCGGCGATCAGCCGGGCGATGCGGTGGGCAGGCACGAGGGTCGATGGTAGGCGACGGACCTAATGGCGCAGCGGCGCCGGGCTCCAGAGTCCGCTACGAGTTGCCGTACCGAGATCGAGCCGTGCCGGCTGCGCGTTCGGGTAGTACGGCGTGAGCTGCTGCAGCGCGCCCCAGTCGCGGAACCAGTCGTCCTTCAAGTAGGTGGGCAGCGTGGTGGGCCGCAGCAGGAGTTCGGTGATGCCGAGCGGCCCGCCGCCGAGGTTGTCCATCACCGGCGAGTTGGCTTCGGCGCCGAACCGGTCGGGCAGGATCCGCCACTTCGGCACCTCGATGACGCCGTACTGATGGCCGAACGGGCGCTGGCAGGGGAACGCCATGCCCACCAGCCAGTCCAGCAGCACCGGCTGCTGCGAGCCGACGACGTCCTGCAGGGTGCGCAGCTGCGGGATGCGCGGCGGGGTGACCGCGATCCAGTGCAGGGGGTTGAGGTCGTCGTCGATGGCGACCAGCCGCACCTGGGTCGCCTCGCGCGGTATCGCGGCCAGCGGGGCGCGAAGGTTGCGCCAGGCCGGGGCCGAGCCGACGTCGGCGAACCCGATGCTGCCCGCCGGTTCGCCCTTGTCGTTGGCCCACTGCACGACGACCTCGCCCGGGTTGAACCGGCCCGCCGCTGCGACAACGAGAAGCGGGCCTGCCTGATCTCGGGGCGGTAGCCGGTACCACGCCGAGCGCAGCGCCGCCGGCTGCCTGGGTGCCTGCGCGCCAGCTGCCCATCACGGGCGTGCGGGCGGGATCGAGGCCGAAGGGCAGCCGGGCCTGCGACCCGTTGACACCCGCCGCGGCGGTGGTGCCGCCCTCGGTGCCGGCTTCGTTGGCGGAGGCGGTACCGGTCTCGTTCTCGACGAAGTTGGAGGTGCCGGGGTTCTCCATCACCGGGTCGGCGGAGACGTCACTGGGAATGCCGTTGGGGCCGAATCCTTCTGAGGTGACGGCGCCCAGCGCCGCACCGACCGGCACGCCGATGGGCGTCAGCAGCCCGGCGTTGGGGTCCTGTTCGACCATCACATCGCTGGCCAGCCCGCATGTCTTGCCGGTGAGCGCCTCGAGGTTAGAGCGCCCGACGCTCCATGCCGGATACTGCTCGGTCATCGCCAGCGTCAGCGACAACACTTCGAAGAACACCAGCAGCCAGGTGGCAATCGCCAACGGGGACTGCACGATTCGTTGCCAGCGGCGCCGGGTCGGCGGCGACTCGTCGCGACCGGAGAAGTGGAACCATGCCGCCACCAGCAGGGCTAGGACGGACAGAGCCAGCCCGTAGGTGGTGAACCCGAAATGCCACGTCGGGAACTGATTCGACCAGGGCACACCGAAGTTGGAGACGTACCACCAGCCGTTGACGGTGGCGAACGAGAGCGCAATCACGAACAGCACCGCCGCGGTGAACAGCGCCCGGTTGCGCCGCGACTTCATCGCCGTGGCGGTGATGGCCACCGCGGCCAACGCGCCGAGCGAGCCGGCCAGCCCGGCGAACACCCCGAAGTGATGGGTCCACTTCGTCGGGGTGAACATCATCGCCAGGAACGAGATGATGGTGATGCCGACGATGCGCCGGCTCGGCCCCAGCGCGGTGCCGGGAATCCGGCCCTTGCGCAACGACATTGCCACCGAAACCGTCAGCGCCAGCAACAGCGTCAGCACCGCGAACCGGCGAGCCACCGAGCCGTCGGGACTGGTGGTGAACAATCGCTCATAGCGGATGTGCTCGTCGAACCAGCTCAGGCTTGGGCCGACCGCGGACTTGAAGGTGCTGGCCTGGATCTCGCCGACCAGCGTCTGGTCACGAAAGATCAAGATGATCGTCACCGTGCAGGCGGCCAGGATCGGCGCCAGCAGTGCCAGATGTCCGAATCGCGAAGTATGCCGGGCCACAATCGTTTTCAGCGGACCGATGGCAACCAGCAGGGCGCCGACGGCCGCGATGCCGGTCGGCCCGGAGAACAGGGTGAGCGCGCCGATGATGATCGCGATGGCCACCGGCAGCATACGGTTGGTGGCGACGCCCCGTTCGACGGAGCACCAGGTCAGCAGAATGCCAAGGGCGATAATCGGTTCCGGCCGCAGGCCGTTGTTCAGCGGCAGCCAGAACGCCAGAAACAGGCCCGCCGCCGTCCACGCCGCAGCACGGCTGATATTGACCGCGTGGCCAAGCCGCGGGATGACCTCGCGGCTGATCACCCACCAGCACGCGAGCGCCATCACCAGCGTCGGCAGTCGGACCCAGACGCTGTTGGTGCTCACGTGCGCCCACAGCGCCAACAGGTCGTAGTACCAGCCGAACGGCGCTTCGGGCGTGCCGAACCACCGGTAGTAATTGGCCATGTAGCCCGCGTGTTCGGATACCCGGGCCATGGTGAGGATGTAGCCGTCGTCGGATGTGTTGGCACCGACGAAATGCCACCACACCAGCACGATGGCCACCACGCCGTCGAGCGGCGTCACCGACCACCAGCGGGCCGGAAGGAGGCGTTTGACCCGCCTGCCGTCGGCGGTGTCCAGCACGTGCAGGGCGCCGAGGGCGATCAGTGTCATCGCCACGCCGACGATCATCGCCAGCATCTTCAGCAGCGTCGGCGAACTGCTGTAGCGGGAATCGACTGTCGCCGAGAACAGAAGGCCCGGCGGGGCGGGCCCGGACAGATCGGTGAAGACTCCGACGATCTGCGGCCGGAAGTCATAACCGCTGCGTTCGCCCCGCAGCGGCTTGCCTGGGTTGTCGGAATCGTGACCTTTGACCAGGCCGACGAATTCTCCGGTGACCCTGTCGGCGTGCGCGGTGAACGTCAGTCGCTGGCACGCCGGGCTGAGCACCTGGTCCAGCGGGGCGACGACCACCGGGGTGTTGCGGACGATGACGAGCAGGTCGTTGTTGACCCGTTCGATGAGCAGCCCGCGGTCGACGGCCTTTGGCGCCTGCTTCGGCACCGTTGAGAGCAGCACCGTCTTGCCCGTGTTTTGCGGGCCGGCCAGTCCCGCGGCCGCGCTGCACGGCACGGTGATGTTGAGGTCGGTGGCGACGTATCCGATCAGCGGCGCGTTGACGGTCTGCAGCACACCGTTCTGTGGCCAGTTCAGCTGCGCGGTGGTTTGCGTGACGGGCAGCAACGGCGTGGCGATCGCCAGCGCCGCCCCGAGCAGGCCGGCGACGATCGCAACGAGGCGAGCGGTGCGATGGTTGCCCGCAGCTGTCACGGGGTTTGATGGTAATTGGCCTGCTTGCGGGCGCCGTTGCTGCCGTGGCCATCAGCTCGTCGGCTTCCGGATCGCCAGCACGAACGGCCCGACGGTGGACACGTCGAAGCGGTCGTCGAACAGCGCACTGCTCAGCTCGACTTGGTAGCGGCGGACGTTCGGCTGATTGGGGTAGACGTCGGACGCCAGTCGCAGGGTGTAGGTGTCATTGGCGCCGCGGCGCATCAAGAACACCGTCGGCGGCTTCCACGGCAGCTTGTCGAGCGCGGCGATGAACTGGTCGGCGTTGGTCAGCGTGGCCCAGCTCTCGATCGCTGACGCCCGCATGTCGAACTGCGCGAGGGGGTTGGCGTAGTGCGACGTCAAACCCTGGAAGCCGTAGTAGGGGTAGTAGGACAGGAAGCTGTAGTCGGCGGTGAGCACAACGGTCTGGTCGCGCGGCAGGCCGGTCGCCTCGCGGATCTTGGTGTCGATCTCGCGGTAGTACTGCTCGGCGCCGGGTGGTCGCCGATCGGCGCGTTGGCCGTTGCCGTCGGTGTCGGTGTAGGCGACGACGATGTCGGAGCGCAGTACATCGGGGATGTCCTGACTGAAGGTCAGTGCGCCGATCGTGCCGAGCGCCGCGGCGGCGGTCACGATGCGCCTGCCCGTCTGTGGCGCATATCGGCGGGCGATCGCGAGCGTGGCTTCGATGAACCCGAACGCCCCCGCGGCGGTCAGCAGGATCGTCAGCGTTGGCTGCAGCCGGAACGACAGCAGCGTGGTGCCGACCAGGGTGGTCAGCATGGACAGCAGCGACCACGCGTAGAGCGCCAATACCGCGACGGCCAGCGCACCTGCCCTGGTCGAGCTGCGGGCGCGTACCACCAGCCACAGCGTGCCGACCATGCACAGCGCGCCGAGCAGAGTGAAGTGCAACATCGGGAACTCGAGCCGGGCTGCCGCGGCAGGCAGATAGTGCTGAGCGGTGCCGGAACCGGCAGGATGCCCGTTGACTGCGGCCATTAGGTACGGGCCCCAGCCGATGAGCGCGATCGCGCTGGCGATCACCCCGATGACGGCGAGCCGCAGCAGCGGTTCGAGGCGCCGGCGGGCCACGACGAGCACCACGGCCATGATCGTCAGCGTGAAGGTGGCGTAGGCGAGTCAGCAGGGTGTAGAAGAGCGCGGCGACGCCGAGGAATACGCCGACGCCGATGACCGCGGCCCGGCCGCCACCTCGCGCCGCGCCCCGCAGGCCCGACCAGGCGAGCACGAACACCGGTGGCAGGAGCACGGCGATGATCGCGGCGTAGGGCTCGGTGGTCGAGTACGCGAGCGTCGCCGCGGCGGTGGCGGTCGACACGATCAGCGCGTACTCGAAGCGAATCATGCTCGCCCACAACACGAAAGCCAGCACGACGGCGATCGTGATCGAGATGATGGCCCACGGCTTGAAGATCTCCCACGCCTGGCGTGCCGGTCAGCGTGGCGAGCCGGCCGCCGATCCAGAACCAGCCGGGCGGATAGAACGGCGGCAGACCGGAGTAGGTCATGTCGTGCGGGCCCGCGGTGTCGGTCAGCCGGGTCAGGTACTCCGTGCGGAACTGCTGGTCGACCGAGATGCCGAACAGGTACAGCTTGGTCGCGCCGAGCGGCATGGCCGAGTGTGACGACGGCGAACGCGGACAAGGAACACCAACGCCGCACCCCGCGCGAGCGCGTGCCATCCGCGCCGCCAGACCAGCCCGCAGACCAACACCACGGCCAGGCAACCGAATTGGCCGACGGTGGTCAACGCGTGCAGCTGGTTCGACGAGTTGTACGCCGGCCACTGGACCCGCGATATCGCGACGAGGGAGATCACCGCAATGACCACCGCCACGACGACGGCAACCGCCATCTGGCCGATCACGGCCAGCGCGCTATTTATCTTCATTCCCGGGTCGCTTCGCTCCTGCCCTCCGGACTCAGATGGGGAGCTTGCGGAAGATGGGCCGCGGAACGTGCCGCAACACCATCATCACGTATCTGAACGCCCCCGGCGCCCATACCAGTTCCTTGCCCTTGGCCGATGCCGTGACCGCCAGCTCGGCGACGTACTCCTTGTCGACGGTGAACGGCGCTTCCTTGGCGCCGGTGGATTTCCAGTGCTCGATCGTCGTCGTGGTGCGGACCTGTCCCGGCCTGATCACCAGCACCCGAACGCCGTATTCGCGCAGCGCTTCTCCGAGGCCGAGGTAGAAGCCGTCCAGGCCTGCCTTGGTGGACCCGTACACGAAGTTGGACCGCCGCACCCGCTCGCCGGCCGCCGAGCTCATTGCGATGATCTGGCCGAAGCCCTGCGCACGCATCTTCTCGCCGAGCAGCACACCGACCGAAATCGCTGCGGTGTAGTTGATCTCGGCGATCTGCACGGCCTTGCGCTGGTTCTGCCACAGCTCCTCGGCGTTGCCGAGCAGGCCGAAGGCCACGATCGCCACGTCGATGTCTCTGGACCGCCGACTGTGCCCTCCTGGAAGGCCGCGTCGATCACCTTGGGATGGCTCTCGGTATCGACGGCGTCGAAGTCGATCACCTCGACGGACTTCGCGCCCGCGGCCTTCATCTGCGCGACGGCGGCGTCGCGCAGCGGGTCATCGGGCAGCGCCGCCAGCACGATGCGCGCCGAGGCATTGCGCAGGTAACGCTCGCAGATGGCCAGCCCGATTTCGGAGGTGCCGCCGAGCAGCAGGATGGTCTGGGGATTGCCTACGGCGTCGAGCACCATCTAGAGCAGCTCCAAGCGTCGGGCCATGTCGGAGGCGAACACGCCGTTCGGATCGACCTTGCGGCGCACGGCAATCCATTCGTCGATTCGCGGATACATGGCATGGAAGGTCTCGGCCTGGACGCGGTTGTCCTTGGCGGTGTACAGCCGGCCGCCGAACTCCAGCACCCGGCGGTCGAGTTCGTTGAGAAACTCGTTGAGGCCCGGCTTGATCGGGAAGTCGACGCAGACGTTCCAGCCGGGAATCGGGAAGCTCAGCGGTGCTTGGTTGGCCGGGCCGAACAGTTTGAACACGTTCAGGAACGAATAGTGACCCGACTTCTGGATGTCGTACATGATGCCCTTGAACGCCTCGACGGCCTCTGTGGGCACCACGAACTGGTACTGGCCGAAGCCCGCGGAGCCATACGCCCGGTTCCACTCCCCGAACATGTCGAGCGGGTGATAGAACTGCGTCAGGTTCTGCGCCTTGCCGCGGTATGTTCCTCGCCTTGCGGTACCACAGCTCGCTCGATCGCGCCGAAGATCGAGCTTGTTGCCCAAGCCCGTTGGGAAAGATGTCGGGCAGCGTAAGTAGCTGTGGCGCATCAAATTTCAGCGGGTTCTTCTGCAGCTTCTTCGGCAGCTGGTCGACGGTGGCCAGCGAACCGCGGGAGATCACCGCTCGGCCGAGTTTGGGTGGCGCGCTGATCGCGTCGAACCACGCCGACGAGTACGTGTAACTGTCCTCGCTGCCGTCGCTGTGGAATGCGATGGTCTCGTCGAGGCCCGTCGTGACGTCGCCGTCGGCAATGAAATACGCGGTCTCGGTCGGCGTCATCTCGATCGTCGCGCGCAGGATGATCCCGGTCAGCCCGTTGCCCCCGACGGTGGCCCAGAACAGCTCGGCGTCGGGGCCCTGGGGGCACAGTTGACGGATCTCGCCGGCGGCGGTCAACAGGTCCATCGACCGCACGTGGTTGCCGAAGCTGCCGGCGCTGTGGTGGTTCTTCCCGTGGATGTCGCAGGCGATCGCACCCCCGATGGTGACCTGCCGGGTGCCAGGCAACACCGGGACCCACAGTCCGAGCGGCAGCGCAGCCCGCATCAATTGGTCCAGATTGACGCCGGCGTCGACGTCCACCAGGTGGGTGTCGCTGTCCATCGTGTGGATCTTGTTCAACGCCGGTCATGTCGACGACGAGGCCGCCGCCGTTCTGGGCGTTATCGCCGTAGGAGCGCCCGAGCCCGCGGGCGATCACACCCCGGCCACCGCGGTCGGCGGCCTGGGCCACCGCCTTGGCGATGACGTCCGGCTCGGGCGTCGACAGCACCTGCGCGACGCTCGGCGCGGTGCGTGCCCAGCCGGTCAGCCGCTGGCTACTGGTCTCAAACATCGTGACGAGGGTACCGCCTGACGCCTGTGGCTCAGCGCAGCCGGAATATGACCGCCCGCTGGACGATGAAGTTGATCACAGTCGCGGTGCCCTGCGCGATGACGAAAGCCACGGGCACCGCCCATGGCTTGAAGCCGAACAGTTGCAGGCAGACAGTGATTGAGCCCGACCTGCACGATGAAGGTGAGGGCGTAGAGCCCCATCACCGCGATGAAGCGGGCGGTGCTGGGTTCTGCCTGGAACGTCCACCGCCGGTTGATCAGGTAGGCCGTCAGTGGTGCCGGCGATGAAGCTGATGGCCTTGGCGATGTCGTAAGGCAAGCCAGTGCGTGCAGCGCGACGTAGAGGCCGAAGTCCACGATCGCCGCGAAACCGCCGGTGACGATGAATCGCCACACCTGAGTCTTCAGCGTCAGATTCGGCGACATCGGGGGCTCGGCCACCCGGGCAGCTTAGCGGCGCGGCCACACACCCGCCTCGGACAAGATCCGTGTCGATGCCGCGCGGACGTCGACGAGCAACTCGCGCTCGGCCTCCACCCCCAGCCATGTCGGTTGCCGATCCGCCATCACAACGCGGCCGTCGATCACCGCCGTATGCACTTCGGTGCCGTTGGCCTGGTACACGAGCGCCGACGCGATGCTCTGGTGCGGCTGCATGTGCGCGGCCTGCATGTCGATCAGGATGACGTCGGCGCGCTTACCGGGCTCCAACGACCCGATCTGCTCTGCCATCCCCACCGCCCGCGCGCCTTCGATGGTGGCCATCTCGAGCACCCGCTGTGCGGTGAGTGCTGCGGCGTCGCCGTCGGCCCTTCTGCAGCAGCGCGGCGAACTTCATGTCCGCGAGCATGTTGACCGAGTTGTTGCAGTTTCCGTCATCGGTGCCGAGCGCGACCGTAATGCCCGCGGTCGTGCATCTCCGCGACCGGAGCGATCCCGTTGCCCAGGAACAGATTTGACACCGGCTGCGTGGACACCTTGGTGCCGGTGCGGGCCAGCGTGCGGATGTCGTCGCCGTCGGCCTGCACGCAGTGCCCGGCGAGCACGTCGGGGCCAGATACCCGATCTGGCGAGATAGGCGATGCTCGACATCCCCTGCTGCGTCCGGTCGTGCACGGACTCGGCGACGTGGATCGTCGTCATGACGCCGTGGCTGCGGGCCAGCCGTTGCGCCCCCAGGACAGCCTCGGCGGTGCACAGCACGGCCAACCCGGGCGCGGGCCAGAACGATATGCGGCCGTCGTAGCTCCCGTGGTGGCGCACGATCATGCCGCCGATCCGGTCGAGCAGATCGGCCAGGCGCCCGGTGTGCTGCCCAGGTCAAGCCCGGCCAGGTGTCCGGGACAGTGTCGTAGAACATCTGGCACACGACCGCGCGCATACCGGTAGCGCCGTAAGTCGCGACGACGGTTCGGCGATGTCGTCCCACGCGTCGAACGGTGTCTCCATCTGGTCCACGACCGTGGTGATCCCGCTTCGCAGAGCCTCGGCCCCGAAGAGGCGCACCGCCAGGTCGTTGTCGGAGATCCGGTAGCACGCACCCGCAGGCAGGTTGACGTTGACAAGCCAGTCATAAAGCGGCCGATCGTCCGCGACGCCGCCGCGCAGCAGGATGTCCAGGGAATGGGCGTGCGCGTTGACGAAGCCGGGCAGCGCAGCGCTTCCCGATGCCTCGATCACCTGGTCGGCGTCGCGCGGGCATTCGCTCATGGGTCCGACGGCGTCGATGACGGCGCCGCGGACCGCGACGAAGCCCTCGTCGATGACTCGTCGCACGGGGTCCATCGTCACCACCCGGGCATCGCGGATGAGCAGCGTGTCAGGCATCGCCGCCCAGTCCACTCGCACTCAGCACTCGCGCAAAGCGTCGACCGCCGCAGCGAAACTGCCAAGCCGCTGACAGGGCGGCGTTAAAGTCAGCCTTTGCGGGCAGCTCGACGATGATTCAACACAGGCGACCCTGACCGTGTTATACCGGCAGACCTCGTCCGGCATGGCCGGTATGTCTGTGGCTTGGTCTACCCAGATCACTGCGACGCGGCGACGTTGACACCGACCGTCGGCTGAATCGACTTCATGCCACTGGTGGTCGATCGTGCTGATGAGGTGGCTCAGTCGTCGATGTGCGTTGGCGGGTCGGCGAAGCCGAGATCCCCAGGGTGCTGGTCGGGACCCATCAAATCGCAGTGCTTGTCGGGCACGAGGTAGGAACTGAGGCCGTTGGGAATCAATTGGGCAACGGCGACGCAACGTTGCCAGGTGCCGTCAGGCTGGACGGGTCCATCGCACTTGCTGATAACGGGTCCTCCGTACAGGCAGCCGGCGCTGGCCGGCGGCGCTGAGGTGATCAGCCCTGCGGCCATCAGCAGGGCAGCCGATCCTCCGACGATGCACCGCTTCATGCTTGCCTCCCGTCACATCGCCGCTGAGGGGTTGCCGAGTGCTTGGGGTCGCTATACCGTCGACAGCCCAGCCAGCAACCAATGACGCTACTGCTTGTGTAAGTGGTTTTTGCGGCCTTTGAGGTCCGCTGATGCGGCGCCGATCACCAAGGGGCGTTGCAGTCGTGCACGATCATCGTTGCGCCGGGTCCAGCACTGCCCAGGGCGTCCGCATCGGCCGCTATGAGGTGCTAAAGGGCGGTGGATCGGCGGCGAAGCGTGCCCGGTTGAGGTCGCGTTCCCATTGCACTCGGTAGGCGCGGTCCTGGGCCCTGGTGCGTTTTCGGGTGGGCATGGCCAGTTCGCGGTTCGGGCCCGGCGGCGGACCGGTCGGGAGAATCAGCGGCCCTGTCGGCATCGCGAGCTGTGGGAAAAACAACGCACCGAGAGGCTGGCTGGTGTAGGTCCGCCCGGTCGGCGATGTCCAGATCACCGTTCCGTCCGCCAGTTGTTTTTCCACCCAGCCCGCGGGCCCGGCGTGAAAAGTCTTGAACAGGTGGTGGATTCGGCAGTACAGCTTGTTGTTCGACGCGTGCGTCGGCCCGACCGGATACGGCACGGTGTGGTCGATGTCGGACACCGCCGCGCGCTGATCGCAGCCGGGCCAGCGGCAGGTCAGATCACGGCAGCGGATGAATCTGGCCAGAGCAGCCGACGGGCGGTAGTGCGGTTCTGCGACGAGATCTTTGGGAATGGCAACCGGGCGCAGCTTGGCCTGCTTGGCCAGCTCGGTGACCCTTTCGGCGGGCAGCGCGCCGTAACCAGGTAGATAACCCGGCGTGTCACCGGTGCCCGCGACGGTGGCGGCTTCGGCGAGCACGTTGATGACGATCTGGGTTGTCGAGGGCTCGGCTGGCGGTGCAGAGCAGCCGGGGGAGCCGCAGGTGCACGGCATCGTGGCCGCGCCGGCCACCAGCGGTGTCAGCGCATCGGCGCGGCGTTGGGTCTTGGTGCGCGGATCGTCCGGGCACACCGTCGCGGCCAGTTCGTTCAGCTTTGTGTCGAAAGCCGCCGCATCCGGTGCGCGCACACTGCCCCAGATCTCGGCCATGCCGTTCTGGCCCGGGTCCACCTCGATGTGACGGTCGAGGTCGTACTGACGAGCAGCGCGCACCGCCTCGGGGTCAAGTTCGATCACCATCCAGTCGACCAGTTCGGTGACCTTCTCCCGCGACAGCTTGTTCCACGACGGCGCCTTCTTCGCAAGATCCGTGTCGATCTTGGCCAGGACAGCCTTGTCGATGATCAGGTCGGTACGAAAGATTGCGGCGGCGATCACCTGAAAGTCCACCGCGCCGGCGACAAACACCTCACCCAGCTTCGGGAACCGCTTCAAGAGCGCGGTCCCGTAGCGCATCTGCGAGGACGCGCGCCCGCGGCTGATACCCAACTCGGCGCCGATCTCGGCGGCGATGACCTCCCAGTCGTCGACACACCAGAAGTTGTGCTCGTCTGTCATCTGCTCGATGCGGCGCTCGGTGAACCGGCCGATCGCCAGCAATTGGCGCGCGAAGCCCGCCCGCTGACTGCGTTGGCCCTCGCCCATCAGCTCGAGCAGCTCCGCATCGCTACATTCATCGAACACATATTCGATTATCGTCCCGTCAACCGGGACGCGCCACCGGCGACCGTCAATCTGTGGATCAATTCCGGTCTGGGGATAACAGCGAGCCCAACCGGCTTGCCGCCTAGACCCAGTAGGGCACGCGGGCGCGGTACTGACGCATCGCCAAGGCGGCCAATATCCAGCCGATCGCCGTCAGCACCAGCACCACCACCCAGTGCCGCAATTCCTGAGGGGCACCCAGCAGCGGCGCGCGCACGATGTCGAGGTAGTGCAGCAGCGGGTTGAGTTCGACGATCTTGGCCCACTTGCCGGCACCCTGGTGCTGCAGGGTGGCTTCGTTCCAGATGATCGGCGTCATGAAGAACAGCAGCTGCACCAGGCTGAACAACAGTGGGCTGATGTCGCGGTAGCGGGTGGACAAGATGCCGAAACACAGTGACACCCATACGCAATTCAGCATGATCAGAACGAGCGCCGGGATAAACGCGAGGTCGGCCCATGACCAGGGTTTGGGATAGATGATCGCGATGATCACGTAGATGACGATGTTGTGCGCGAACAGGATCATCTGCCGCCACACCAGCCGGTAGACGTGCACGCTCAACGGCGTCGGAAGCTGTTTGATCAGCCCTTCGTTGGCGACGAACACGTCGGCGCCCTCGAGGATGGCCGCATTGATCAGGTTCCAGATGATCAGGCCGAGCGTGACGTAGGGCAGATGCTCGGACAGCTCGAGATGGAACAGCTTGGAATACAGCCCGCCCATCGCGACCGCGGTGGTGCCCGTCGCGATCGTGATCCAGAACGGGCCGAGCACCGAGCGGCGGTAGCGCTGCTTGATGTCCTGCCAGCCCAGGTGCAGCCACAGCTCGCGCTTGCTGAACCCGGCGACGAGGTCGCCCCACGCGCGGGCCATCGTCCTGGACTGCGCCGCCGCGTCGGTGAATGTCATCGGCCGAACCTTTCGCGTCGCCCCATCCGCCGCAACCGCACCCATTCGATCAGCCCGGCCGGATCACGGCGAGACACCAGGAAGAACCAGCAGAACCGTATCCATTCCTGTGGCAACAGTTTCCGCAAGCCGGGCTGCGACAGCAGATAGCCGCGGTTGCGGTAGGTGAAGAACCGCTTCCCGGCGTCGTCGGGGTATTGGGTGTGCATCCGTCCGCCCAGGATCGGCTTGAACTCGTCGCCACCTTGCGGATGCAGATACACCGCGTTCAGGCAGGTGCCGAATGGCAGCCCCGAGCGCACCAGCCGACGGTGCACCTCGACTTCGTCGCCGCGCATGAACAATCGGAGATCGGGAACGCCGACCGCCTCCAGCGTCGATGCCCGAAACAGCGCGCCGTTGAACAGCGATGCGATGCCCGGCAGCAGGTCTTGGCGCGATCCTTCGGTACGCAGCTCGCTGACCCTGCGCCGCCACAGCAGTCCGCGGCGCAGCGGAAAGGCAAGGCGCTCGGGGTTGTTCATGTCGCACACCATCGGTGACACCTCGGCCAGGTCGTTCTTCTGCGCGCACGCCAGCAGCTTGCCGAGAACTTCGGAATCCACCGGTCTGCCGTCGTCGTCGGCCAGCCAGATCCAGTCGGCGCCCAGCGCCAGCGCGTGCAGCATGCCCAACGCGAAACCGCCTGCACCACCGAGGTTTCGGCGCGATCCGAGATAGGTGGTTGGGATCGGCTGGCCGCTCACGATGTCGCGCACACGTGGGTCGTCGTCGTTGTCGACGACCACCAGATGATCCGGCGCACGGGTCTGTGCGCTCACCGCGTCCAGCGACTTGGCCAGCTCGTCGAGACGCCGATGCGTGACCACCACGGCGCACACCGTCTGCTCTTCGCGCGAGCGCTCATCGCCGCTTGTCTGCTCTTCGCGCGAGCGCTCATCGCCCCTCGAATCAGTCATCGGGAACCGTTGCGGGCCAGTCGGTGCTGGAGTCCTCGATCGGCGACCAATCGCCGCGGTGCTCTTCGA
This sequence comes from uncultured Actinomycetota bacterium, assembly GCA_963733605.1. GTDB lineage: Bacteria > Actinomycetota > Actinomycetes > Mycobacteriales > Mycobacteriaceae > Mycobacterium. The sequence continues at coordinate 44,921 of CAVTDY010000041.1, read as the reverse complement.
GGATCTCCCGCACGTGGCGGGCCGCATCCTCACCCTCGTACGCGCGCACGACGTCCTCGATGCCGCCCGTCATCTTGATGGTGCCGTGGTCGATCCACATCGCGGTCTTACACAGCCGGGCAAGGAACTCGTTGGAATGGCTGGCGAACACCAGGATGCCGGATCGTTCGACGAGGTTTTGCAGCCGCGTCTGCGCCTTCTTGAGGAAGTCGGCGTCGACGGCGCCGATCCCCTCGTCGAGCAGCAGGATCTCCGGGTCGATGCTGGTGACCACGCCCATGGCCAGCCGTACCCGCATGCCGGTGGAGTAGGTGCGCAGCGGCATCGACAGGTAATCGCCGAGCTCGGTGAACTCCGCGATCTCATCGACCTTGGCCAGCATCTGCTTTCGGGTCTGCCCGAGGAACAGCCCGCGGATGATGATGTTCTCGAACCCGGAGATCTCCGGGTCCATCCCGACGCCAAGGTCGAACACCGGGGCCACCCGGCCGGTCACCGAAGCCACCCCGCGGGTGGGTTCGTAGATCCCGGACAGCAGCCGCAGCAGGGTCGACTTTCCCGCGCCGTTGTGCCCGACAAGCCCCACCCGGTCGCCGAGTTCCAGCGACATGGTGATGTCCCGCAACGCCTCGATCACCACGACGTTGGACTCGTTGCGTCCGATTGCGCCGCCGGCCTTGCCGAGGAACGCCTTCTTCAGCGAGCGCGTCTTGGCGTCGAAGATCGGAAACTCCACCCACGCGTTGTGGGTTTCGATGTGGGGGTGAGACACAGGACCTACAGGTACTGACCGGTCCCCGGGCCGCCGCCGCGCTGTCCAGGCATCGCCGCACCCGGCGGCAATTGCCGCATCTGCTCCAGCTGCTGGCGCGCTGCCATCTGCTGGGCGAACAGCGCGGTCTGGATGCCGTGGAACAGGCCTTCGAGCCATCCGACCAGCTGGGCCTGTGCGATCCGCAGCTCGGCGTCGGAGGGCACGGTGTCGTCGGTGAACGGCAGCGTCAGCCGCTCGAGCTCCTCGCGCAGTTCGGGCGCCAGCCCGTCCTCGAGCTCGCGAATGCTGGTGCGGTGGATGTCGCGCAGCCGGTTGCGGCTGGCGTCGTCAAGCGGCGCGGCGCGCACCTCCTCCAGCAGCTGCTTGATCATGGTGCCGATCCGCATCACCTTGGCCGGCTGTTCGACCAGATCGGTCAGCGACTTGCTATCGGCATCGTCGGCGACCAGCCTGTCATCGCCGCCGATGATCTCGATGTTGTCGTCGTCGTCGTCGGTGTTGGCCGTCATGTCCCCTCTCCGCGCCATTCGTAGATGCGTGCCTGCCGTTGTCGTAGATCTTCTTCCACGACCGTGACCTATCTAGCGACACTAGCCCGTCGGGCATCACGAACCCGCGGACCACCGGTGTGCTCGTCACCACGTACCGGATGTTCAGTGCCTTTACCGCCTCGGCCACCCGAGGGTCGGTGTCCGCCTTGTCGGCGTAGGCCCAGAAGATGAACCGGTGGTAGCCCGGACCTTGCTGGACCGGGTAGTCGTAGTGGGTCCACAGCGGATGCAGGTCGGCGACGGCGTACATCCACGCCGTGCCGTCGGTGTTCGCGTCGCCGATCAGCGTGTCGTGCGCACCCGGCAACGTGGCCAGATACGCCCACGCCAGCAGATCCTTCTTGCCGACGATCACCGAATCGTATTTGTCGCCGAACAGGTGCGCGTGCCGCGGGAAGTAATGCCAGGCGGTGACGACGCTGACCAGCGACGACCGCGGTCGCGGTCACCGCGTGCCACATTCGTGGGCTACCGCGGTCGACCAATCGGCGCAACCACGCCACGGCGCCGGACAGCAGCGCGAACAGCGCGATGCCTGCCGCCGCGGTCAGCAGCATTGTCACCACCGCGGACAGACGCCGCGGGTCGCTGTAGAACAGGTCGCTGAACTTGCCGGTGAGTGCACCGAACGGTCCGCCGGAACGGCGCCGACGAATGCACGATCGCGACGACGAGCACCAGCCATACCGCGAGCGGCCACCAGATCCTGCGCACAAACAGGATCACGAAGCCGATGCCGGCCAGGGCGAGGAGCACGTTCTGGATCTGAAAGTCGTTGAGGTGTCGGGTGTGCTGCACGATCGCGTCGAACAGGGCCTTCTTCTTGCCCTCGTGGGTGACGAACGCGTGCCCGGCGATGATTTCGGCCTCCTGCAGCACGCCGAGGAACTGGGGCAGCAGCAGCGCCACCGTGGGCACCGCGATGATCAGCAGGTTGACCAGATCGGCGACCCGGCCACGGACGGGATGCCACAGTGCGTCCACCAACCACCACGCCCCGACGAACATCACCGTCACGACGCCGCCGGTGATGTGTACGGAGAACACGCCAAGCAGCGCCAGCACGGCAAGCGGGATGCGGTCGCGGTGCCGCAGCGCGGACACGACCAGCACCATGGTCGGCACCGCGATCCCGTACGCGGCGAGGTTGGGCATCGACGCGGTGTCGAACTCGACGTAGGGCACCGCGGTGAACGACGCCGACAACGCCGCCGCGGCCGCGGCCGCGCCCGCGGTGCGCCACTGGTCGGTGCGCGCCGCGCAGCAGCTGCCACGTCAGGGCCGCGGCGCTGACCGGGAACAGCCAGACCGAAGCGGCTAATGAGTTCAGTGTGTACGCGGTGGTGGGCGCCGCCCCGGTGAGCTGACTGAACACCGCTGCCAGTGCGTGAAACGTCGACGGGTAGTACAGCGCGTCGTGGGTCTCGACGTTGCGCAGTTCGCCCATGTGGGTCGGCGAGGCCTGCCCGGTGTCGAGGATGAAGCGAATCGTGTTCGCGTGCCAGACGGAGTCCCAGGTGCTCGGTATCGATTGCCAATGCGGAATCCCGCGAAGCGCGGCCAAACCGATCAGCAACGCACCGAGCGCGACGCCCGCTGCCACCACCAGTGCAGGTCCGCGGGACACCGCTCGGGTCTCTCGCGTCGACGTCGCGAACGCGGTCGAGCGCGATCCGCAAACCCAGCGCGAAACCGGTCACGACGGCCAGAGCAAACAATGCCGTCCATGCGTTCCAGGGGACACCTAGTGCGCCGATACGGAACTATGGCCAACGCCACGACGCCGTAGGTCAGTGCCGGGCCGACCGCGACCGCGGCTGGCCAGGTTAGCCGGCCGATGCGTGCGACGATCGCCCCGGGGATCACCAGCAACAACAGTGCAATTAGCACTCCGAACCCCAAGCCCACTGGACTAGTATGGCTGCCCAGGTGACTCGGTCCGGGCACGGCATGGGCAGCGACAGGGCGCGGCCGGGCATCCGACAAAATCGTGTCGGTTGTGGTATACACGGACGCTCTAAGGTGGGCTGGCATGGCATACGACGTCGCCCGGGTGCGTGGTCTGCACCCGTCTTTGGGCGACGGTTGGGTGCACTTCGACGCGCAGAACGGCATGCTGCTGCCCGACTCCGTGGGCACGAGCGGTCTCGACAGCATTCCGCGGGTCGATGCCGACGCCGATTGGACCGCACCCGTCGGCACAGCGCAGCGCCGCGGTGCTGGACGCCGCGCGCCAGGCGATCGCAGATCTGGTCAACGCCGATCCGAGGGGCGTGGTGCTCGGCGCCGACCGCGCGGTCCTGCTGACGTCGTTGGCTGACGCGTCGTCCTCGCGCGTCGGTCTTGGCTATGAGGTGCTGGTCACCCGGCTCGACGACGAGGCGAACATCGCACCGTGGCTGCGCGCGGCGAATCGCTATGGCGCCAAGGTGAAGTGGGCCGAGGTCGACATCGAAACCGGCGAACTTCCGACCTGGCAGTGGGAGGGTCTGATCTCGCGATCGACCCGCTTGGTCGCGATCACCTCCGCCTCTTCGACGCTGGGCACGGTGACCGACCTGCGGGCGGCAACAAGCTGGCGCATGAGGCCGGCGGGTTGGTGGTCGTCGATCACTCCGCGGCCGCGCCGTACCGGCTTATCGACATCGACGAAATCGACGCGGACGCGGTCGCGGTGAACGCGATGGCGTGGGGCGGCCCGCCGATCGGCGCGCTGGTCTTCCGCGACCCGTCGATCATCGACACGTTCAGCTCGGTGTCGCTGAACCCGTATGCGACCGGGCCGGCTCGACTCGAGGTGGGTGCACACCAGTTCGGCTTGCTCGCCGGCGTCGTTGCCAGCGTCGAGTACCTGGCGGGACTCGACGAGTCCGCGCAGGGGCACGCGCCGCGAACGGCTCTCGGTGTCAATGCAATCGGCGTCGTCGTACATGAGCCGGCTGTTCGACTACCTGCTGATATCGCTGCGTTCCCTGTCCGCGGTCATGGTGATCGGCCGACCCGAGGTGCACATTCCGGTGCTGAGTTTCGCGGTCAGCGACGTGCCCGCCGAGCGGGTGGTGCAGCGGCTGGCCGACAACGGCATCCTGGCGATCTCCAACGTCGGCTCGCGGGTGCTGGATGTCCTCGGAGTCAACGACATTGGCGGCGCGGTGACCGTGGGGCTGGCCCACTACACGACGACAGCGGAGGTCGACCAGCTGGTGCGCGCGCTGGGCTATCGGCTGGCGTCTGAGCTGTCGGCTCGGCCGATGTGCGGCTGACGGCTAATCAGCCACGGCAGAAGGACTTTCCCGGACACCTCGCCGGAGGCAAGCAGCTCGTGCGCGGCCCTTGCCTGCTCGATGGGAATCTCGGCGCCGATGATCGGGCGCACCTGACCGTCGGCGATCATCGGCCAGACGTTCGTCGACGACTTCGGCGACGATCTCGCTCTTGCCTGCCGTGGCCGGTGACCGGGCGCGACCGCAACGTCGTGCCGATCACCCCTGCGCGCTTGACGAGTAGCTTGCCGAGGTTGAGTTCAGCCGTCATGCCGCCCTGCATCCCGATCATGACAAGGCGCCCGTTCGTCGCGAGGGCGTCGACGTTGCGATCGAGGTAGGCCGCGCCCATGATGTCGAGGATCACATCGGCGCCGCCTTCGCGGCACGACCCGCTCGACGAAGTCCTCGTCGCGGTAGTCGATGGTGATCTCGGCGCCCAATTCGGCGCACAGGTCGAGTTTGTCCTGCGACCCCGCGGTGACGGCCACTCTGGCGCCGATCGCGCGCGCCACCTGGATGCCGTGCGTGCCGATGCCGCTGCTGCCGCCGTGGATCAGGAGAAGTTGACCGGCCGACAGATGCGCGGTCATCACCAGGTTCGACCACACCGTGCAGGCCACCTCGGGCAGTGCCGCGGCATGATGAAGCGGCACACCGCCGGGGATCGGCATCACCTGACCGGCGGGGACAGCGACGAACTCTGCATAGCCGCCTCCTGCCAGCAAAGCGCAGACTTGTTGCCCGACGACCCATTGCCGAACTCCGTCGCCGACTTCGGCGATGGTCCCGGACACCTCGAGTCCCGAGGATCTGGCTGGCCCCGGGAGGGGGCGGATAGTTGCCGGCGGCCTGCAGCAGGTCCGCCCGGTTGACGGCCGCCGCACTCACCTTGATGAGCACTTCCCCGTCGTCAGGTGCGATATCGGGGATTTCTTGCCAGGTGAGCTGATCGGCTGATTCGGCCACGATCGCGCGCATTCGGCTAACGGTACTACGCAGGCGATGCAGTGTGGATTTCCTCGCCCACAGCAACGCTTGCCTGGTTTACCATAGCGAAATGGAGGGGATCATTGCCGGGCGTACCGCAAGTGAGATGCCGGGGTTGGACATCGCTGAGCAGAGGTCGTGGCAAAACTTCCTCGATTCGGCGCTGAGAATGTACGCGACGCTGAACCGGTCGCTGGTGGACGCGCATCACTTGACGCTGAATGACGTGCGGCTGCTCGACATTTTGGACAAGTCCGCGACCGGGTGTGCGCGCATGGGCGACCTCGCCGACGGGCTGATGTCGTTGCCGAGCCGGGTGACCCGGCAGATCCGGCGGTTGGAACTGCAGGGCCTGGTGCGCCGCGGCGCCAGCCCCGACGACGGCCGAGGGGTGCTGGCCTCCATCACCGACGACGGGCGCGCCGCGGTGGCTCAGGCGATGCTGACGTACGGCGAGGGCGTACGCGCGCACTTCCTGGGCAGGCTGTCCCGCCCGCAGGTCGCCGCGATGGGCGAGAACTGCAGGCGGATCAGCGTCGCACTGAAGGCGGGGGCGCCGCCGGCGAAGCTTGGCCGCGTCTAGCCGGGCTTCTCTTCGCGCCGGCGCTCAGCGGCCCCGTACTGTTGTCGGCGGTGGCGTGGCAGAGCGGCCTAATGCACTCGCCTTGAAAGCGAGAGACGGCTAAAACCGTCCGGGGGTTCAAATCCCTCCGCCACCGCGGTGAGCAATCTCTGGTACCGCGGCGACGAGGCCCCGGGTGCTAGCGCATCGCCCCTGCTAGCGCTCCCACGCCCGTGATGATCTGCGACTCGCTGAGATTGGCGTATCCCAGGATCAACCCTGGCGGTGCCGTTTCGCGCTCGGCGTAGCACGGCGCCAGCGGCTCGACCCTGACCCGCATTTCGGCGGCCCGGTGGACAAGATCCGCGACGGGACAGCCATCGGGAAGGCGCACCGTAAGGTGAACTCCGGCCGCCGCGCCGAGCACAGTCGCCTCCGGCAGATACCGAGTCAGCGCCCACAGCAACGCATTTCGGCGAGTCAGATATCGGCGGCGCATCTGGCGCAGGTGCCGGTCGTATCCACCGGACGTCAGCAGCTTCGCGAACGCGATCTGATCCATCACCGAACTTCCCATGTCGGCCAGGCCTTTCGACCGCGTAACCGGACCGACGAGATGGGCAGGCAACACCAACCATCCGATCCGCAGTCCCGGCGCCAGCGTCTTGCTGATCGACCCCACATAGACCACTCGGTCGGGCGCGATACCCTGCAGCGCGCCGACGGGCGCACGGTCGTAACGGTATTCGGCGTCGTAGTCGTCCTCGATGACCAGGTGTCCGGCCCTCGCCCACTGCAACAGCGCGGTGCGACGCGTGGCGGACAGCACCACACCGGTCGGTGACTGATGGGCCGGAGTGGCCAGCACCGTCGTCGCAGCACTGTCCGCGAGGGCCGCGACGTCAAGGCCGTCATCGTCGACACAAATTGGAATCGGCTCGATGCCGTGGTGTTGCAACACCATCCGGTGCAACCAGAAACCGGGGTCCTCCATCGCCAGCGCCTGGTCAGACAGCACCGATGCGAGCAGTGCGATGGCCTGCGTCGCCCCCGAGCAGAGCACGACGTGCTGCGGGTCGGCGAGCACACCGCGGGCGCGCCGCAGATAGTCCGCCACAGCGACGCGGGCCGTGGGCAGCCCGGCCGGCGCGACGTAGCCGAACGCATGCGACTCGATCTCGGCGAGGCCTTGCCGCAACGCCCGCAGCCACGCATGCCGCGGAAAGCTACCGAGGTCGGGTGAGCCGGGGGCGAAGTCGATGTCGAAGTGCCTCGCGAGCCCACCGGTGTCGCGCTCCGGCGCAGTGGCGGCATCGACCGTTGCCACTCGGGTACCCGACCCGTGCCGGCTGAGCAGGAAGCCCTCCGCGGCCAGCTGGCTGTACGCGTCCACAACGAGGCGACGCGAGACGCCAAGGTCCGCGGCAAGCACCCGCGTCGACGGCAGTCGCGTTGCGGGCGCCAACCGACCCGTGCGGATGGCATCGCGCAGTCCGTTGGCGAGCTGGCGGTGCAGCGGCTCCGGCCCGGCGCGGTCGAGTTCGAGCAGCAGCTCCGGACCCCAAGTGGTACCCGAAATCGCCGTCAAAGTGGAGCCTATCCTGATGCCATTGAGAATCTAACGTGAAGATATGACGGCGACACCCACGCGCACAAGAGCCCGCTACGTCGACGTGGCCCTGATCGTGTTCGGGGTGTACTCGGTGCTCCTCGGGCTGTTCATGTTCTTCGCCCCGGGAACGTTCTTCGACACGCTCGGGAACTTCGGCCTACGCAACGACCACTACATCTTCGACAACGCCACGTTCGAATTTCCGCTCGGCCTGATGTTGTTGGCCGCGGCGCGATGGCCGTCGTGGCGCGTTTCCGGCCCTGGCGTTCGCCACGCTGCACTGGGGGCTGCACGCCCTCAGCCACATCATCGACCGCCACCACGGTGCCGGGGAGTCGATCGGCACGCTCGAAGCCGGGGGTCTGGTGGTGGCCACCGTGCTCCTTGCAATTGCGTTGCGCGCCAGCATCGGCGCGGAGAAACGCTGATGCGGGTGTTGGTGGCTGGCGCGACAAGCGTCCCAGGGCTTCCGCTGTTACGGGAACTCAACGCCAGGGGCCACGATGTCATCGGCCTGACCCGTCAGGCGGCGAAGACACCGCAAATCGAGCTAGCCGGCGCCAAACCCGTGGTGGCCGACGTCTTCGACGCTGCCCAGATCGACGCGGTGGTTGCCGACGCCGAGCCCGAAGTGGTGGTCAGCCTGCTGACGACGCTGCCGAAGCGGGGACCGATGCGGGTCAAGGACTTTGAACCCGCGCGTGCGTTGTGGGACCGCGGGGCGCCGAATCTGGTGGTGGCCGCGCAGCGCGCGGGCGTGCGCCGGGTCGTCGCGGAGTCGGTGATTTTCGCCTACGGCTACCCCTCATCCGGGCCCGCGGTCATGGACGAGTCCGACCCGTATCCCGGCCCGCCGCCGCCCGGCGGCGCAGCGATGCTTGCGGCGTTGCGCGGCATGGAACAGACGGTCCTGGCTTCCGGTGAGCACAGCGAGACAGAGGGAATCGTGTTGCGCTACGGCATCTTTTACGGTCCCGACGTGCCGCACACCCAAATGTTCACCCGGCTGGCGAAGTGGTGGGCGATGCCCGCTGTGACCGGAAGCGGGATCGCGTCGTGGATTCACATCAACGATGTCGTGGCGGCGACGGCCGATGCCCTCGACCGCGGCCGGGGCGGGCAAATCTACAACATCGTCGATGACCGGCCGCAGTCGTTTGGCGACTATGTCCGCGAGCTGTCCGCGCAACTGCACCGGCCAAGGCCACTGCCGATGTCACGAAGACTGTTCGGTCTCGTCGCGCCGTACGGTGCCGTCGCGTTCGGCGACACCTGGCTGCCGTTGTCGAACGCCAAGGCCAAGGCGGAGCTGGGCTGGACGCCTATTCCCCGGTGAAGTTCGGCGGCCGCTTCTCGAATGTCGCGGTAAGGCCCTCGGTCAGATCCTTCGACGGCAGGAACGCGGCGTTCCACGCCGCCACGTAGCGAAGGCTCTCCGAGACGCGGGCAACGCGCTGCTGATCCAGCACGTCCTTGATGCCGTTGACCACCAAGGGTGGGTTGGCGGCGATCTCGGCGGCCGTCCGGTGGGCCGCGGCCAGCGACGCCTCCGCGTCGTCGTAGACGTCGTTGAGCAGACCGATCTTCTCGGCCCGGGCCGCGTCGATGTCCTTGCCCGTCAACGCCAGTTCCCGCAGGTGTCCGTCGGACAGAATCAGCGGCAGCCGCGCGAGGCTGCCGACGTCCGCGACGATCGCCAGCTTGACCTCGCGCACCGAGAACTTTGCGTCGGCGCTGGCGTAACGGATGTCGACGGCCGAGATCAGATCCACGCCTCCGCCGATGCACCAGCCGTGCACCGACGCGATGGTCGGGGTGCGGCAGTCGGCGACGGCGTTGATCGCGCCCTGCATCCGCAGGATGGTGGCGTGAAAGTCCGCCCGCGGCCGGGCCGATCCGCCACCGCCGAGCACACCCGACAACGAGCCGCCCATCGCGGGCAGATCCAGGCCGTAACTGAAATTCTTTCCCGAGCCGGTCAGCACGATCGCGCGCACGTCGCGGTCGGCGTCGAGCTTGGCGAACACCTCGGGCATCTCCGCCCAGAACGCCGGCCCCATCGCGTTGCCCTTGCCGGGACCGACCAGCGTCACCTGTGCGACGTGACCCTCGATGTCCACGGTGACGGATTCATATGCATCGCCCATGAACTACAGAGGCTAGCCAGTCACCGCGGCGGCGAGCCCGTCAGCACCTCGCTGACAGTGGCCTGGGGCAGGAATTGGCATGCGGCTTCGGCCAGCATCTGCCCGACGGACTCGCCGTTGGGGCCCAGCGGATTGTTCTGCTGGGCCAGAACCGCGCGGATGACGGCGAGCTGGGTGGCCTGGTCAAGCTTCATGAAGTCGCTGCATTGCATGGTCAGCGCGTTGGGCGGGGCAGGAACCACCGGAACGTTGGTGTTGCCGGGAAAGCCGGGGAGCGGGATGTTCGGTATGGGGATGCCCGGCAACCCCGGCATCGTCCTGGGTGTCGTTGTGGCGGAGGTGATCGGCGGTCCCGGCTGGGTGGTCATCGCGACCGTGCCGGGTGTGGTGCGCTCGCAGCCGACGGTCACGCCGGCGAGGATCATTGCCGCCCCAGCCACCCAAACGTGCATCCTCATCCCGTGAACGATATGCGCAAGCCCGACGTAGCGTTGGCACATGGCCCCAGGATCCGAGTCACCGCCGAACGATGAACTCCAGAGTGCCGAAGCGGCGTTCGCCGTCTTGCAGGATGTGCTGCACGGCATCGGCAACGACGAGTGGACGAAGCAGACACCGTGCCGCGAGTTCGACGTGGCCGGACTGACCGACCATCTGATGAACTCGATCACCGCCATCGGCAGCGCCGCAGGCGCGACGTTCCCAGAGCGCGACCGGGACGACTCGGTGGAACAGCAGGTTGTCCTTGCGGCGCGCCCGGCGCTGGACGCCTGGCGCCACCGCGGTCTGGATGGCACCGTCACGCTCGGCGCGAACGAGGCGCCGGCGAAGGTGATGGCAGGTGTGCTGTCGCTCGAGTTTCTCGTCCACGCCTGGGATTACGCCAAGGCGACCGGCCGTGACGTCGCGGCGCCCGATGCCCTATCGGACTACGTGATGGGTCTGGCGAAGACGATCATCACGCCGCAGGGACGCAGCAACGTCGGGTTCGACGATCCGATCGATGTGGCCGCCGACGCCGGCGCGCTGGACCGGCTGATCGCATACACCGGGCGATGGCCGAGGTAGTCCCGTTAATTCATCCATCTCTTGGCGAAGTGGAGGAACGCGTCGTTCTCGTGCGGGGCGGCGACGGTCACCCGAACCCCGTCGTCGCCGTAGGGGCGGACGATGACACGGCTGTTCGCCGAGTCGTTGGCGAATTCCTGGGCGCGCTCGGGCAGCGGCAGCCAGACGAAGTTGGCCTGTGACGACGGCACCGTGTAGCCGGCGTCGCGCAACGCGGCGGTCACCCGGGCGCGTTCGGTGACGACGGCGTCGGTGCGGGCCAGCAGCTCGTCGGAGGCCTCCAGTGACGCGATGGCCGCGGCCTGCGAGATGCTGGTCGCGGTGAACGGCACGTAGACCTTGCCCAACGCGGTGATGATGTCCGGATCGCCGACCGCATACCCGATCCGCAGTCCGGCCAGCCCGTATGCCTTCGAAAACGTCCGCAGCACAACAACATTGCTGTGCTTGCGGACCAAGCCGAAGCTGTCGGGTAGCAACCCGTCGCGGATGTACTCGACATAGGCCTCGTCGAGCGCGATGAGAATGTCGGACGGCACCGCCTCGACGAACCGGGCCAGCGCGTCGGGGTCCACGACGGTGCTGGTCGGGTTGTTCGGGTTGCAGACGAAGATCAGCCGGGTGCGTTCGGTGACCGCGGCGAGCATCGCATCAAGGTCGTAGGTGCAGTCGGCGAGCGGCACAGGCACCGGCGTAGCGCCTGCGGTGCGCACCTGCAGCGGGTAGATCTCGAAGCTGCGCCAGCCGTATAGCACCTCGTCGCCGACCGTCGAGGTGATCTGGATCAGCTGCTGGCACAGGCTGACCGACCCGCAGCCCACCGAGATGTGTTCGGCTGTGAAGGCCCCGTTGTCGAGGTGTTTGGCCAGCTGCTCTTTGAGCTCGAGATATCCGTTGTCCGGATAGCGGTTGATGTTGTCGGTGGCCTTCTCGATGGCGGCCCGCACGCTCGGCAGCGGCCCGTCCACCGTCTCGTTGCTGGCGATCTTGATCGCACCCGGCACTGTTTTGCCGGGCGTGTACGCGGGTAGGTCGGCGAGTTCGGGTCGCAGACGGGCGGTCACGCAACCAGTCTATGGCTCGCTCACCTGCGCTTTGCCTTCGCCTGTTGGCCCTGTGTACGCTGTCGGATCGGCGGTAAACGTCAGGAGGCGTGCCAGAGCGGCCGAATGGGGCTCACTGCTAATGAGTTGTCGCCCTCAAAGGCGACCGGAGGTTCAAATCCTCTCGCCTCCGCCGCAGCTGACTTGTCAGCCACATAACTGAACACATGCGCCCGTAGCTCAACGGATAGAGCATCTGACTACGGATCAGAAGGTTGGGGGTTCGAATCCCTTCGGGCGCGCTCTGTGATGTCTCAGGACATCGGAATAGTCCGGACCCTCGTTTTAGGGCGTTTTGGACACCCACTGAACTGTCCGGGATGTCTTGAGACATCAGTCCGCGATGTCCTGAGGGATCACACCTTCGGGCGCGCTCAGCTCAGGGGTGCCGGTTGATGTTCCTCGGTTACAGAGGCGTCCCGTTCTTGGTCGTGAACACCAGACCGAGTGTGGTGCCCCGTGCGGCCGGTGTGTCGCCCGACTGATCAAGGCCCATCCATGAGTGAGCGCCACTGGTCAGAGGTCGCCGGTCCGACGCACCCGTAACCCAATTACGCAGACCTCAGCAAACTATGGCAACTAATCCCGCCGTTGCTGGATCATCCCTTGCTGTGTCCCTTTTTATTCACGAACCTGTTAATAACGACCATATGACCAGCTTGTGCCAATATTTAAACATTGGTATGTACCCAGGGCTAGGCACAAATTTATTTGCATTTTCCACGAAAGAGCAAATAATCGCCTTGTCCGTCAATTTGAGCTGCGAATCCGTTCAGCAAATATTAGGACGGGGCCGCCACATCCGAGTCGCGGTCAGCACCCGCCACCGCATCATCGATGGGCGATCCCCGACGTAGCTATCCAGAGACCCGCTGACGCGTTTCGTCCACCGGGCACCCACAGAACGCCCGGATACTGCCCCGCCTGACTGACGGACCCCTAGGCATCAGGGCAGGTCATTGATGGCGGACAAAGAGCATCGAAACCCGCAGAACCCCACCAAACGTCCAAGACGTAGCTCGCGCTCTACGACGACGTGTAGGTCGGCGTGATCTGCTGACCTGCGACGACGGTCACCGGCTGGCGGGAACGTCCCCAATGGTCATTCCACGATGCATCCGCCCGGCAATCACCAACTGCCGAACGGGGGCATCGTCTGCGCCCGGCCACGGTGCGAGTAGGTGTCCGGAGTCGACCTAGCACATAGCAAACTGGGAATTTCACGCCAAATTTGCTTACATGTTCCGATTTCGGCACTCTAAGCGTTGACGCCGGGGTAAGACTGAATCGTCGTTAGCGTCATTTGGCGAGTTCGGTGTAACGCCTCCGGAGGGAAACTAAATGGGCCACGCACACCATGTCGACCGGGTTGGGGCGTTGGCAGTCGCTTTAGGCATCGGGTCAGCGATCTCCCTGGCGCCAGGTCTCGCGTGGGCAGTGCCTGCTTCAGATACCTCGACGACGTCGAGCACGACCTTGACGCCATCGGGTTCGGCGACCGGGTCGACTGGCACGACACCGTCAAGTGTGGCGGCCGGGTCGACGGGCACGGCGCCCTCGGGTTCGGTGACCGGGTCGACTACGACGACACCCTCAGGTTCGGCGACGGGGTCGTCATCGGTGCATCCACAGCATGGCCAGGGCAACGAGGCCGTCGCTGACGAGAGCGCTGACGGTGCGAGTGCGGGGTCTCGAAGACGACGTCGAAAAAGAAGTCGTCGGGTTCGCAGCATCCGCCGTCGACGGCTCCGGAGACGACGGTCAAGCCGCCGCGGCTCCGAGACGCGGTCAAGCCGCTGGCTGCGGCGTCCTCCAGCGACAATGCGAATCCGGTCTCGGCGCCGTCGGCCCGGAAATCGGTTGCGGTGCAATCTTCGGCGTCGTCGTCCGCTCAGCCGGTGGCGGCGTCGGGTCGTAGGTGCGCGGGTGCGACGGTGAGCGTGGCCGTACCGCTGCAGTCGTGGCGCCGTCGGTGGCCGCTCCGGCGCCGGCAGCGGTGCGGTCGGTGGCGATGGTGGCGGTGTTGAATGCGTTGGCTAATTCGGCGGGCCTGACCGATGGGCCTGGCGGTCCAGTCGAGTCACCCATGGCGTGGGCGGTTTTGGCCGCTGCTCGTCGCTTCGGTCAACCCGCAGAGGCGGAGGCGTCCTCAGCCAAGGTGGCCACTCAAACCACCAGTCAACCGGCGGTAGTCGCGCCCGCTGCAGCAGTGGCGCAGCCCGCTGCAGTCAAATCTGCTGTGTTCAGCCGCGGTCCTGCTGCCGTCGTTCAGCCGTCGGCTGCTGCTGTCGTCACCACCACGACCAGTGCCCCCGCATTGGTGAAGGCCGCCGTCGCCGCACCCGCGACGGTCAATCAAGCACCCACCGCGGTCAACGACGGCCCGTTCACCGTCACCAAGAACACCCCACTGACGTTGACCGCCGCCCAACTGGTCGGCAACGACATCAACCCCAACCCCGGCGACACGCTGGGCGTGAACTTCGTTGGTGGCGCCACCAACGGCACCGTCGTCCTCAACACCAACGGCACCGTCACCTTCACCCCCACCACCAACTTCACCGGGGCGACGGCGTTCCTCTACAACGTCAAAGACGCCACTAACGGACTCACCAGCTCCAACTTCGCCACCGTGAGCCTCACCGTCACCGCGTCGGCCAATCAAGCACCCACCGCGGTCAACCAGGGCCCGTTCACCGTCACCAACAACACCCCATTGACGTTGACCTCGGCCCAACTCCTCAGCAACGACACCACCCCCAACGCCGGGGCGACGCTGTCGGTGAACTCCGTCAGCGCTGCCACCAACGGCACCGCGGTCCTCAACACCAACGGCACCGTCACCTTCACCCCCACCACCGGCTACAGCGGGGCGGCGTCCTTCGGCTACAACGTCAAAGACACCACCGGCGCCGTCAGCAACACCGCGACCGTCAGCCTGACCGTCGCCGCACCGGTCAATAAAGCACCCACCGCGGTCAACCAGGGCCCGTTCACCGTCACCAACAACACCCCATTGACGTTGACCGCCGCCCAACTCCTCAGCCAACGACACCACCCCCAACACCGGGGCGACGCTCTCGGTGAACTCCGTCAGCGCCGCCACCAACGGCACCGCGGTCCTCAACGCCAACGGCACCGTCACCTTCACCCCCACCACCGGCTACAGCGGGGCCGCGTCCTTCGGCTACAACGTCAAAGACACCACCGGCGCCGTCAGCAACACCGCCACCGTCAGCCTCACCGTCGCCGCACCCGTGACGGTCAATCAAGCACCCACCGCGGTCAACGACGGCCCGTTCACCGTCACCAAGAACACCCCACTGACGCTGACCGCCGCCCAATTGGTCGGCAACGACATCAACCCCAACCCCGGCGACACGCTAGGCGTGAACTTCGTTGGTGGCGCCTACAACGGCACCGTCGTCCTCAACACCAACGGCACCGTCACCTTCACCCCCACCACCGACTACACCGGGGCGACGTCCTTCGTCTACAACGTCAAAGACGCTCACACCGGCTCACCAGCCCCAACTTCGCCACCGTGAGCCTCACCGTCACCGCGTCGGCCAATCAAGCACCCACCGCGGTCAACCAGGGCCCGTTCACCGTCACCAACAACACCCCGCTGACGTTGACCTCCGGCCCAACTCCTCAGCAACGACACCACCCCCAACGCCGGGGCGACGCTCTCGGTGAACTCCGTCAGCGCCGCCACCAACGGCACCGCGGTCCTCAACGCCAACGGCACCGTCACCTTCACCCCCACCACCGGCTACGCGGGGCCGCGTCCTTCGGCTACAACGTCAAAGACACCACCGGCGCCGTCAGCAACACCGCCACCGTCAGCCTCACCGTCGCCGCACCGGTCAATCAAGCACCCACCGCGGTCAACCAGGGCCCGTTCACCGTCACCAACAACACCCCATTGACGTTGACCGCCGCCCAACTCCTCAGCAACGACACCACCCCCAACGCCGGGGCGACGCTCTCGGTGAACTCCGTCAGTGCCGCCACCAACGGCACCGCGGTCCTCAACGCCAACGGCACCGTCACCTTCACCCCCACCACCGGCTACAGCGGGGCGGCGTCCTTCGGCTACAACGTCAAAGACACCACCGGCGCCGTCAGCAACACCGCGACCGTCAGCCTCACCGTCGCCGCACCGGTCGCAATCAAGCACCCACCGCGGTCAACCAGGGCCCGTTCACCGTCACCAACAACACCCCATTGACGTTGACCGCCGGCCCAACTCGTCAGCGACGACACCACCCCCAACGCCGGGGCACGCTGTCGGTGAACTCGGTCAGTGCTGCCACCAACGGCACCGCGGTCCTCAACGCCAACGGCACCGTCACCTTCACCCCCACCACCGGCTACAGCGGGGCGGCGTCCTTCGGCTACAACGTCAAAGACACCACCGGCGCTGTCAGCAACACCGCCACCGTCAGCCTCACCGTCGCCGCACCCGTGACGGTCAATCAAGCACCCACCGCGGTCAACGACGGCCCGTTCACCGTCACCGAGAACGCCCCACTGACGTTGACCGCCGCCCAACTGGTCGGCAACGACATCAACCCCAACCCCGGCGACACGCTACCGTGAACTTCGTTGGTGGCGCCAGCAACGGCACCGTCGTCCTCAACACCAACGGCACCGTCACCTTCACCCCCACGACCAACTTCACCGGGGCGACGTCGTTCATCTACAACGTCAAAGACGCTGTCACCGGCCCACCAGCCCAACTTCGCCACCGTCAGCCTCACCGTCAGCGCGTCGGCCAATCAAGCACCCACCGCGGTCAACCAGGGCCCGTTCACCGTCACCAACAACACCCCGCTGACGTTGACCTCCGCCCAACTCCTCAGCAACGACACCACCCCCAACGCCGGGGCGACGCTGTCGGTGAACTCCGTCAGCGCCGCCACCAACGGCACCGCGGTCCTCAACGCCAACGGCACCGTCACCTTCACCCCCACCACCGGCTACAGCGGGGCGGCGTCCTTCGGCTACAACGTCAAAGACACCACCGGCGCCGTCAGCAACACCGCCACCGTCACCGTCATCGTCACCGCCGCCGTCACCGGCACCGCCCCGGCGATCAACACCTCGAACACCGCGGTCGGTTTCGCCGATTCGGACCTTTACGGTGAGACCGACGCACAAATCAACACCGACTTGAACGACATCAAGGCGTTGGGCGCGACCGAGGTCCGGATCCTCATACCGTGGGCCGTTATTGAACCAACTCCGGGTGCCAACGACTGGTCCACCCTTGACTACATCGTGAACACGGCCAACCAAGACGGGCTCGCGATATTGGGCGTGATCAACTCGTCGCCAGCCTGGGCAATTCCAGCGGGTTCAGCCATATACACGACGCCGCCGTCGTCGGATGCCGCGTTCGCGAGTTTCGCCGCGACAGTAGCCACGCGCTACGCCGGCCAAATTTCGGCCTACGAGGTATGGAACGAGCCCAACTCCTACGCCTTCTGGTCACCCACACCTAGCGCGGCCGCTTACACCCAACTGCTACAGGCAACTTATCCGGCCATCAAGGCGGCGGATCCCACCGCCACCGTCATTGCTGCCGGACTCATCTACGATCGTCAATTACGGGAACATCGGCATCAATCCGGTCGACTACCTCACTCAGATGTACGCTGACGGCGCGCAAGGCTACTTCGACGCCGTGGCATTCCACCCCTACCAGTACACCCTGCCCTTCTCTCAAGGCGGGGGCTACGGGGATGTGACTCCGATCGGCCAGTTGGAGGACATGCACGCGGTGATGGTCGCCAACGGCGACGGCAACAAGCTGATCTGGTCGACCGAGTTCGGCGATCCGACCTCCGAGGTCAGCGACGCCACCCAAGCATCGATAATTCAGGACTACCTGACCTCGTGGAGCACATTCAGCTACACCGGACCCACATTCATCTACACCGTCACCGACATCAATACCGGCGACGGCAACGACGCCGACAACTTCGGGGTAATTCAGTCGAATGGGACGTGGAAGCCCGCGGCCACCGTCATTCAGCAGTGGATAGCGGCACACCCCCAACAAGCCCCACAAGTGATGGCCGCATTGCCCCCGCAACGGTAAGTGCTCCCTGGCGGCGAATTCCGCGTCCAACAGCACATGCGAGCTGTGAACTCGCAACCCCGGCGGGGGATACCTGCGCGTGAGCTGACGACCGCGCGCGCAAGCGGCGAGCGGTCGCAAGCTCAGTTCGCGACGGTGCGGGCGTGCGCAGCGGTTAGCGCTCTGCCACGATCCGCCCTGGCGCGAATACGTCACTCAGATAAGCAACTTCGTCGCTGCTGATTGCGATCGAGGTGGCCGCGAGATTCTCTCGGACGTACGCAATGCCCTTGGTTCCCGGAATGGGTACCACGTCCAACGGTTGGGCCAACAGCCACGCCAAGGCCAGCTGTCCCGGCCGGCAGCCCTTGTCGGCGGCCAGGTCGAGTGCCCGGCTCGTCCTACCAGGGGGCGTAGGTCCATCCGTACAACGTCCACGAGCCAAGGTTGGGGGTGGGCAGAATCTGCACGTCGTGGCCGTCCCCGTAACCGGGCGAAAGTCCTTGTACGCCACCGGATACGTAAGTGCCGTCGCCACGAGAGATGTCGACATGGTCGCCATCTTGACCCGCGGAGAACACCAGTGCGCCCCGCGGGATGGGCATTTCCTGATGCCCCAGCCCACGGTTGGCCAGCGACTCGTAAAAGGACAGTGCCGGCGTCGTGACCAATGCCCGTGGCGGTGGTGCGGCCATAAGCGGCGTCGACGAAGTCTTCGCAGCCGTAGGGGCCGAACGCGTCGGTGCCCAACATGCTCTCGGCGGCCGCTATGGGGTTAGCGGCGGCGCCGGCGGAGTCGACGTTGCCGGGTTCGGGGTTGGGCACAGCAGCCGCGGCGACGTTACTCGTGTTGCCGCTCGCTACGGCGCCGTTTAGGAGGCCCTGGGCCGACACCGACGTGTTTTTGTCGAGCCTGACCGCGAAGCTGGTCTGGGTGCTGGTGCAGCGCGCGCCAGAGCCGGTGCCGCTGACAGACGTGCAGGTCGCGGCGGCAACGCCGGCCGAACTCAGTGCTGCGATGGCCATCGAGGCGGAAACCAGTGCGCCAAGCAGTGACCCGCATGCCGCGCCCGGGGTCGATCTGGGGGTGCTCACCGCGATCGCTTCGAATTGCCCCATCACGTCCGCCTCTCAGGCCGCTCTGCCAATCCCCCTGGTCAGCGATGACGATCTTGGAGATGAAAGGACGGTAGCCGATTGTCTGGACATTCGCGCGCGGGCCAGCGCGGAGGGGGGTGGTGCTTCGACTCTCCGCTAGGGCCGCCGGGTCAGCGGAAGCGGACGTTCAGCGTCGCCAGACCGAAGATCTTGCGGCCATCGGACTTCGCGGCGACGATCGCGACACCGGAGCGGGTAGCCGGGTCCAGCGACTTGACCCGGCCGCTGAACTCGATGTCTGCGCCCTCGGTGGCTGACACGATCGCGGGCGCAGACAGCCGCACCGCGTAGCGGGTAACCGCACCGGGGTCTCCCGACCACGCGGAGGCGAATCCGGCACCCAACCCCATGGTGAGCATCCCGTGGGCGATCACATCGGGCAGCCCGGCCAGCTTGGCGATGTCCTCGTCCCAGTGAATGGGGTTGGCGTCGCCGGCCACGCCGGCGTAGTTCACCAGGTCGCCGCGGGACAGTCGGGTGTGGCGCACCGGTAGCTCGTCGCCGACCTTCACGTCATCGAAAGACGGCGTTCCTGGCGTGCGGGTGCCGCCTCCGTCGGCGATCCGAACCTCGCCCTCCGGGCGCACCGTCTTGTGGTACTCCTCTTCGCCGATTCCGAAGATGTCCACGTCGTGCATCATCGTCTTCTGCACGGCCGACTTGATCGCCGGATTGAGGTCCTCGGCGGTGAGGCCGACGACGGTGGTGTGCAGGGTGTGCACCCGCTCGCCGGCCGTGTCGGTGAAGGTATTGGTCACGGTGATCAGGTCTCTGCCGGCGATCCTGCGCACCGACGTCAGTTCGACGTCGACGTGCAGTTCGTCGCCGGCCACGATCGGGCGATGCTGCTCGAAGACTTCCTCGGTCTGCATATAGGTGTCGTAACCGACGACCACCTGTTCGAACATGCGGCGATTGCAGGTCATACCCGGGGTCGACGTGAACGTCAGCGGCGCCACCAGATCCGAGTAACCCAGCTCCGCGGCGGCGGCGACATCCCAGTGCGCGGGGTGATAGTCCTGCACCGCACGGGCGTACTCGCGTACTTTCTCGCGGCCGACCAGGTAGGTGTCGTCCATCTGGTAGTAGTGGCCGACCCGCGATTCGAGCGCCGACGTTTCTGCTGCTGCGGTCATGAATCTGCTCAACTCTTCCATCGGCTTGTTCGCTGCGGCCGTCGGAACGACACTATCGCCGTGGATCTTCGCGGTGTCACGTGCGGCCACCTGGCCACTGCGCGCCATTTGTAGCTAGAGTCGTCAGTAGAAGGCTCGGCCAATGACCGAACAACCGCCGTTTCCACCGCCTTCGCCGGGCGCGGGGTGGCCGCCGCCCCCGGGCCAACCGGTCGATGACCTGCCGAAGTCGGCCTATGCCTCCTGGATGAGACGGGTCGGCGCATACCTCATCGACTACGTGCTGGTGTTGGTCACCGGAGCGATCGCGGGAGTGATCGCCGGAGTGATCGAGATGTCCTGCCCAACCGAGTCGTGTGGCGGTTGGTCGGTTCTGGGACGAATCATCCATGCGGTCTTGTATTTGACGCCGGTGGCGTTCTTGATCTGGAACGAGGGCTACCGCCAAGGCACTATCGGCTCGAGCATCGGCAAGTCGGTGCTGAAGTTCAAGGTGATCGGCGAACGCACCGGTGAGCCCATCGGCTTCGGATCGTCGGTCGCGCGCTATTTCGCCCACTTCATCGACGCCATCATCTTCGGCATCGGCTACCTGCTGCCGCTGTTCACCGCCAAGCGGCAGACGATCGCCGACATGATCATCGAGCACGGTTTGCCTGCACGGACGAACCGACCCCGTCGGGGTAAGCACTTATCGCCAGCTATCGCTAATCGCCGGTGCGCACAAATTTGTCCTCGAAATCACCGCCGGGGCAGGTGCTTCCGGTGGATACATTTTGACCGTGCCCGGTCAGCACCGGGATCGGATCCTGCAGCGGATCAGGCAACGGAAACTCCGCGGTGATTTTGATGTGCGTCATGCCGCCGCTTCCGCACGGAACGGTGCCCTCATCCTCGCGGGTCCACTTCCCGCTGCCGAAGACCAATGGCACGTCCCCGTCGGGTGCGTGGAACAAGCTCATGCACCGATCGCCGTGCCCGCTGCGGAGGTCGCCGTGACGACCCACTACGGCACAACGGCCGACATCGACCTCGCCTACGCCGAGCTTGGCTGCTACATAGCCCGTCAGGAACTCGCCGTGGGTCCACGCATCCGCGAGTACTACCCGTGCGATCACACTCACACGACCGACCACACCCAATGGAGAACCGAGGTCGCGTGGCCCATCATCGACGTTCTCACACCCAAATCCTGACTCGCAGAACACTTCTCACCCACTAGGAACACCATGACACTCGGCGCAGCCACCACCACCGCAACGTCGGCAGACCTGACGGGGAAGCGAGCACTCGTCACCGGCGGTACCCGCGGCATCGGAAAGGGCATCACCGATCGACTACGGGCCGCGGGCGCCACCGTCGTCGTCGCCGCTCGCACCGCGCCCGACGCGCCAACGGACGGGTTCGTCACCGCCGACATCTCCACTGCCAGCGGGACCGACCGCTCTCGCGAAGCGCACCGTGGAGCTACTGGGTGGCGGCCTGGACATCCTGGTGCACAACGTCGGTGGCTCCGACATCACGCCCGGCGGCACCGTCGCCCTGACAGATGAGGACTGGCAGCAGGCGTTCGAGAAGAACTTCTTCGGTGCGGTGCGACTCGACCGGGCGCTCACGCCCACGATGATCGAGAACAAGAGTGGAGCGATCGTCCACATCACCTCGGTCCAGCGCCGCAACCCACTGGCCGGCACGGCACCCTATGCAGCGGCGAAGGCTGCACTCGCCAACTACAGCAAGTCGCTGTCGAATGATCTGGCTCCGCACGGCATTCGCGTCAACAGCGTCTCACCCGGATTCATCGAAACCGAGGCCGGCAGGGAGTTCACCAACCAACACGCAGCGGCCCGCCACATCAGCGTCGCCGCGGCCCGTGAAGAAATCATCGAATCCATCGGCGGGATCCCACTCGGCCAGCCCGGTGCGCCGCACGATGTCGGGGACCTGGTGGCCTTTCTCGTCTCGGAGCGAGCCAGCTACCTCACCGGCGCGGAATACGTCATCGACGGTGGCAGCACACGCGCTATCTGAGGCTGGTTTCGCTGAAATTCCAGCTAGCACCACTGTTGACTGGGTGTTATCCGTGGTGACAGCGGTTTGCCTGCGCGCCACGATGGGGGCAACAGCCAAAGGACTGCGTCCCGGCACACAGGAGAACATCATGAAGACAACGGTCAAGTTCATCGCACCGTGGCTGGCAGCCGGCGCGATCGGTGCAGCGATCGGCCTGGCACCAGTCGCGGCTGCGGCCACTGTCGCCCCTGCGGATGCGCCCGCGCAGCACGCGTTCGACACCGGACCCGACCCGCTGGTGCCGTACGGCACCGATCCCGCTGTCCCATTCCGGCTGGGGTACATCAACCCGAACCACGACGAGGGCACCTTCCCGAACGGCGGAGTTGACCTGCCGTTCTGATGCGGATGACGCCAGGATGAACCGCGCCGGAGCCCCGCCTGCTGTAACCGGTGTCCCTATCTAAGTATCAAAGACCAGTTACAGCCGACTTCTAGGCCGATTCCGGAACGGTGGGGAGTGATCGCAAGCGAGAATGGGGTGCGCCGTCCTCGACCCGTGGAGACGCGAATGTCGCGCCCGAAGGGAGGGCTGCAGCCGGTGACGGGTGCCGCGTATCCGAACTGGGACGCGGTGTATCGCGACAACGTCACCTGGGTGTACCGGCTGATGTACGGGAAGGTCGGTAACCAGCCCGACGCCGAGGACCTGACCGCGGAAGTGTTCATGACGGCGTTGCGGCCGCTGCGGGTTTCGGCGACCGTGCCGGAGGTGCGCAAATATCTTCGAATGACCGCCCGAACGGTCCTCGCGTCCTACTGGAAGGAGCGGATGGGTCGGGAGGTGACGTCGATCGAGGGGGACGTGCCGGAGGTCATCGAACCCGAGTCCTTCGCGAGCGATGCGCCCGACAAGGTGCGCTCGCTGCTGCAAGGGCTGCCTGACAACTACCGCCGTATCCTGGAACTGCGTTTCCTCCAGGCCTTTTCGGTGCGCGAAGCTGCCAGCCAAATGGGTGTCAGCGTCGCGAACGCGAAGGTGTTGCAGTACCGTGCGCTGCGCATGGCGGCACAATCGGATGAGGAGGCCACGCCGTGAGCGACAAGATCGTCAGCCGCTTCGTGGAGGGCCTGCTGCGGGGGCAATCCACCGAACGTGCGCGCCCGGACGACTTCGAAGCCGAGCAGATGAAGACCGCCATCGAGTTGCGTGCCGCCCGGCTTGGCAGCGACGCGCCCAGCGAGGACTTCGTGAGCGATCTTCACCGCCGGCTGGCTGCCGAGATGGCAGAGGAACAGGTGCCTGTTTCCCATCCTCGGTGGGCTCCGCGCGGCACCCGCCGCCAGGTCGTCATCGGCGGGTCGGTCGCCGCCGCGTCGGCGGCTGCGGGCCTGGTCGTCGGCCGCAACCTGCTCGCTCCGGGTGAGGCGCTCGCAGGGCGCGACGCAGGCCCAGGGTGAACTCACACCCAACGCGGGAACATGGCGGCCCGTCGGCGCAAGCGTCGACCTGCCCGAGGGCGGAGCTCTCGCGTTCGATCTCGGATCGGTCAATGGATTCGTTCACCGCGCCGACGCCAAACTGGAGGCGGTCTCCGGCGTGTGCACCCACCAGGGCTGCAAGTTGTGGCTGGACGCGCCGGAGAGCCGGCTGCGCTGCCCCTGCCACTCCACGTCGTTCTCCCTGGAGGGCGCCACTGTCACACATCAGCTGCCCGTCGCGCCGCCGCCACTGCCGAAGTTCCAGGTACGCGAAATCAACGGTGTGATCGAGGTTTTCGCGCCGACGAAGTCGGTATAGGCGCATACCGAGTCGGGTGGCCGCGACCGGGTCGCTAAATTGGGGCGATGCGGCTGCTGCTGATCGCTGATACCCACGTCCCTAAGCGCGCACGCGATCTTCCCGACCGGGTGTGGGACGAAGTGGCCGGCGCCGACGTGGTGCTGCACGCCGGCGACTGGGTGGAACCCTCGCTGCTCGACGCTCTCGAGGCGAAGGCGACGCGGCTGGTGGCGTGCTGGGGGAACAACGACGGCGCCGAGTTGCGACGGCGCCTTCCCGAACGCGCCGATGCAACGCTGGGCGGGCTGCGTTTCACCGTTGTGCACGAGACCGGCGCGGCCAGTGGCCGTGAGGTGCGGATGGCCAAGGACTATCCCGATACCGATGTGCTGGTGTTCGGGCACAGCCACATCCCGTGGGATACCACCGCCGAAAACGGCATGCGACTGCTCAATCCGGGCTCGCCCACGGATCGACGCAGGCAGCCGTGCTGCACCTTCATGACGGCGACTGTCGACGCCGCCGCGCTCACCGATGTCGTGCTGCATCGGCTGGAACGCCATGCGTGACCGGCCGGCCAAAGTCAGCGACGTGCACGAGATCGCCGCGGCGATGCCCCACGTGACGCGGATCGAAGGCCCCAAGGGAAACGCCATCTATCAGGTCGGCGGCAAGTCGTTCGTGTTCTTCCGCACGCCGCAGCCCGACGCCGAAGATCCCGAGACGGGGCAGCGGTACCCCGACGTGATCATGATCTGGGTGGAGTCGGAGAGCGACAAACTCTCGCTCATCCAGGACCCGGACTCGCCGTTCTTCACCACCGAGCGTTTCGATGGACATCCGTCGGTATTGGTGCGCGCCGGCGAATTACGCGCGATCGGCCGCGCCGAGCTTACCGAGTTGATCCAGGACGCCTGGCTGTCGCGGGCGTCGAAGCGCCGGGCCGACCTCTGGCTTGCCGAACAGCAGCGTTAGGTCCCGGGCGGCGCGGATTCCAGCTTCAGTGCGCGGCCCGTGCGGTTGCGGTACCCGACCTCGAACATGAAGCTCAACACCAATACGGCCAGCAGCGTGATCCAGGTGCTGGCGGGCCCGGTGTGGATGGTGTAGCCGAGGAGCAGCGCGAACAGCGCCAAGTTCAGCGCCACCGCGAGCACCAATAGCCAAGGCTTGGCGCCCGTTTCGCGGTAGAGCCGCAGATGACCGAGGCTGACCGTGCCGTAGACGATGAGGAACGCCAGGCTGGCCATCTGCCCAACCGCGGCAAGCGGGAAGAACACCACGAATACGGCTGTGATCGCGGCCGCGATGAAGAGGCCACCGGTGCCACCGCGCCATACCCCTCGCGCGAAATCCGCGGGCAGTTCACCCGTTTTCGCCACCATGTACGCAAGATTGGCGTCGCCAAACATCGTGGCGTTGACACCGGAGGCCGTCGCGAGCAGGGCGGCAACCCCGACCACGACGAAGCCGACGCGTCCGATGATCTGCCGGGCCGCCTCTGACAGCACGTGCCCCTGGTCGGCGTCCATCGCGGGCAGCGTCAGCGTCATTACGATGACGGCACTGACGAGTACGTAGACGACAATCACGATGCCAAGCGCGAAGAACATGGCGCGCGGCAGGTCGCGCGCCGGGTTACGCATTTCGCCGGCCGAGTTGGTCACCACCCCGAAGCCCTCGTAGGTGACGTAGAGCAGACCAGCGGCGAAAAAGATGCCCAGCCAGCTATGGCCCCCGTTGTCGGCAAAGCGGCCTGGATCGGCGCGGGTCAGACCGAGCACCACGAACGCTGCGAGGATCGCCAACTCGACACTGACGACGAATATTTCGGATCGGCCGACGAACTTCGTTCCGATCAGGTTCACCGCCACGACCGCGACGATGAGCCCGATGCCGATCATCTTGCCGGACCACTCCGGTGTGTGCCACGGCAACAGCGCGCGCAGGTAGCCGGCGAATCCAGCACAGTACAGGGCCATTGCGATGATCCAGCCCAGGAACTGAAACACGTTGAGTCCACCCGCAATAATGCTGTCGCCGAAGCACTTGATCAGGAACTGGGCTGCGCCCCCGCGGCTGGGGTACCGCGCGCCGAGCTTGGCGTAGGAGTACACGCTGAACACCGTGACCGCACCGCCAACCAGGAATGCCAGCGGCACCCAGACGCCCGCGGTGGTCGAGGCCAGGCCGACGAGAGTGTAGAGGCCTGCGCCCATCATGCCGCCGACACCGATCGCGGTGGCGCTGGCGACCGTGATCGATCCCGATTTCTTCGGACCGATGGGCCCGGCGCTTTCCGGCACGCTCATGGGCATCAGTCAACCATCATGGGGACGTAGCGATTCGTGGGAAGCGAACTCATAGCGATTTGTGGGAAGCGAAGGGAGCAGAGCGAATGACCGACGGCGGTGGCGTCTTCGTTGCCCTCACCAGCTGTCGTGACGAGGAGCGCATTGAGGAGTTCTTGACCTGGTATGACAGGCGAGCCGGGATTTCTGGCGATCTACGCGTTGACCGGTGACGTCGGAGACACCGCGGCCCGATTTTGGGTGGCTATCGAAGCCCGGCACGCCGCGGGTGACCTCACCGAGCTTTTGGAGGTTCGCTTCGCCGGAGCGTTCAAGGTCGAGAAACGGATGTAGACGGCCTGTCACGCCGGCGTGGGACGCCCCGCAGATGAACACCACGAGGCGAGCCACCGTGTCGCCGGCGTTCTTCCAGCGATGCCGAGTGCCGTTCTGCACCACTGTGTCTCCTGGATGCAGCGTCACCTCGGCGCCGTCGTCGAGTTCGAGCACGACCGTGCCTTCCAGCACAACCTCGAAGTCAATCGTGTCGGTGGTGTGCATGCCGGGATCGGACAGGTCCATGTACCGGAGCAGTCCCGGCGCCTCGGCCTCGACATCTGCGAGGCCCGCCGCAGCGTCGACGTCGGAGCCCGCCAGCCTCGGTGCCACGCGGGCGGGATCGAGAACATCGCGAACCGGAACCCGCCGATCGGCGGAAAATACATGTGGTGCTCGGGCATGCTGCCGTCGTCGGGGAACTGTGGGGTTTTATCGCCGCCCCACAATCGGTGAAACCCCGTCAGCGGCTGGGCCGCGACTGCCTCATCGCTGACAAACACGGACTTGCCCGACGCGTCGTGCCCGGTGACCACTCGGCGTACATCCATTCGGTCAGTCAACCACCGGCGGCCAGCTTCGCGTGGCAATCTCTGGTTCATGGACCACAAGCCGCCAACGGCGACCATCGCGACCGCCAACCGAGCTCACGTGAGCAATCTGTCGTTCGACGACACCGAGGACTTCGACGACGCCGACCGGGGATTCATCGCTGCGCTCGAGCCGTGCATCGTCAAGGCCGCCGACGGAAGAGTGGTGTGGGACAACGATGTTTACGCGTTCCTCAACGCCGACGCCCCGGCGTCGGTGCACCCCAGCCTGTGGCGGCAGAGCCAACTATGCGCCAAACAGGGCCTCTATGAGGTGGTCGGCGGCATCTACCAGGTCCGCGGCCTCGACTTGTCCAACATCAGCTTCATCGAGGGCGACACCGGGATCATCGTCATCGATCCACTGATCTCCACCGAGACCGCCGCGGCCGCGCTTGCGCTGTATCGGGCTCACCGCGGGGACCGCCCGGTCGTCGCGGTTATCTATACCCACAGCCATGTCGACCATTTCGGCGGGGTGCTCGGCGTGACAACGCAGGCCGACGTGGATGCGGGCAAGGTCGCGGTGATCGCGCCCGAGCACTTCACCCAGCACGCCGTTCAGGAGAACGTCTACGCAGGCACGGCGATGGCGCGCCGGGCCGCCTACATGTACGGCGCCGTGTTGGAGCGCGGGTTGCAGGGCCAGGTCGGGTGCGGGCTGGGCCAGGTCGGCTCCGCCGGGGAGGTGGCCCTCATCGTGCCCACCGTTGACATCAAGAAGACCGGCGAGAAGCACACCATCGACGGGGTCGAGATCGAGTTCCAGATGGCGCCGGGCACCGAGGCGCCCGCCGAGATGCATTTCTACTTCCCGAAGTTCCGTGCGCTCTGCATGGCCGAGAACGCCACCCACAATCTGCACAATCTGTTGACCCTGCGCGGGGCGCTGGTGCGTGATCCGCATGGCTGGGCCGGATATCTCACCGAGGCGATCGACACCTTCACGGACCGCACCGACGTCGTGTTCGCCTCGCACCACTGGCCGACATGGGGGAAGGACCGAATCGTCGAATTCCTCTCCCTGCAACGGGATTTGTATGCCTACCTGCACGATCAGACCTTGCGGCTGCTCAATCAGGGGTTTACCGGGATCGAGATCGCCGAGACCTTCCAGATGCCTCCAGCGCTGGAGAAGGCGTGGCACACCCACGGCTACTACGGCTCGGTCAGCCACAACGTCAAGGCCGTGTATCAGCGCTACATGGGCTGGTTCGACGGCAATCCGGGCCGGTTGTGGCAGCACCCGCCGGAGGCCATCGGTCCGCGGTACGTCGACGCGATGGGCGGCGTCGACCGGGTGGTCGAGTTGGCGCGACAAGCGTTTGACGACGGTGACTTTCGTTGGGCAGCAACGCTGCTCGACCACGCGATCTTCACCGATCAGAACCATGCAGGCGCCCGCGAGCTTTACGCCGACACGCTGGAGCAGATGGCTTACGGCGCCGAAAACGCCGTCTGGCGCAACTTCTTCTTGTCGGGTGCCACCGAACTGCGCGCGGGCAATTTCGGCACCCCGACCCAGACGGCGTCGCCGTCGATCCTGGGTCAGTTGACGCCGGAGCAGATGTTCGACACGTTCGCGATCAACGTCAATGGTCCACGGGCCTGGGATCTTGATGTGGCGGTCGACGTCACGTTCCTCGACACCGCCACCAACTACCGGTTGACGCTGCGCAACGGGGTGCTGGTCTACCGCAAAGTGCCCGCCGACGCATCGACTGCCGCGGCGACGATCAGGCTCGCGAACAAGCTGCGGCTGTTGACATTTGCTGCCGGTGACAGCGACTCGCCGGGGTTGGCAGTGGCCGGCGACGCAGGCGCGCTGCCGTCGATCCTCGCGGTGGTGGACCGACCGGACCCTGGCTTCAACATCATCACGCCGTAGATCAACCCGTAATAACCCCGTGGCACCTCACCGGGTCACGGGTCGCGCGGTGAGCTTGATTTTGCGGTCTCGCAATCCGCCGAAATCGTGGTGCAACGGCGTTGGCGTTGACTACGGGCACAGCCCAATCACTTCGGAGGGGACCGCCCAATGTCAAGCATCTACAGCCAGATCGGGGGTTACGAAGCGCTGGAGGTCGTGGTGAACGATTTCTACGGTCGCGTGCTCGCTGACGAGGAGCTCGCCGGCTTTTTCACCGGCACCAACATGGCCCGACTCAAAGGCAGGCAGGTCGAGTTCTTTGCCGCGGCACTCGGCGGGCCGGACCCCTACACCGGCGCACCGATGGGCCAAGTGCATCAGGGCCGCGGCATCACTACCCATCACTTCACGCTGGTGGCCGGCCACCTCGCGGCCAGCCTGACCGCGGCACAGGTCCCAGCCGAGACGGTTGACCAGATCCTGGCGGCCATCGCCCCACTGAGCGCGGAGATCGCCACGGCAAGCGTCGCCTGACCGCGACTCAGGGTATGCCTCCGTCGACGCGGATGATCGACCCCGACGTGTAACTCGACGCCGCGGACGCCAGAAACAGCGCAGCGCCGATGATCTCCGGAGGATTGCCCAGTCGCTTCAGCGCGAAATTCTGCGCACCCTTCGTCGTCGCCGGGATGTCCCACGCCTTGCTGATGTCGGTCAGAAAAGGACCCGGCATCAGGGTGTTGACCCGCACCGACGGCCCGTATGCCAGCGCGAGCCCTTCAGTCAACGCGTTGAGCCCCGCTTTGGCGGCCGAGTACGGCAGCTGCTCCGGCCGGGGGCGGCGTGATCCGCTCGAGCTGACGTTGATGATCGACCCGCCGCCGTCGGCCACCATCCGTTCGGCGATAAGCGTCGAGAGCCGGAACGGACCCTTGAGGTTGAGGTTGACCACCGCGTCGAACAGCTTCTCGGTGACCGAGCTCAGCGACTCGTACAGCGGCGACATGCCCGCGTTGTTGATGAGGACGTCGACCTTGCCGAACCGCTCGTAGGCGGCGTCGACCAACCCGTCGAGCTCGTCCCAGCGCCCGACGTGCACCTGGTACGGAAATGCGGCGCGGCCGGTGGCGGCGGCGATCTCCTCGGCGGTCGCCACGCACGACTCGTACTTGCGGCTGGCGATGACCACGTCGGCGCCGCAGCGAGCCGCGGCGAAGGCCATCTCGCGGCCGAGGCCGCGACTGCCACCGGTGACCAGCACGACCCGGTCGGTGAGATCGAACAGTTCGTCGGCATAGCCCATGGCCATATGGTGTCACGGTGCAGTTGCTACTCATCAGGCACGCGTTGCCACTCCGCAGCGAGCCGGGCCAGGGCTCGGACCCCGACCTGTCCGAGGAGGGCATCGAGCAGGCCAAGAGGCTGCCCGACGCCCTGGCGCGCTTCCCGATCACTCGCCTCGATCAGCAGCCCACAGCGGCGGTCGGTGCAGACCGCGCAGCCGGTTGCCGACGCCATCGGGCGCAGCGTCGAGATCGATGACCGGCTCGCCGAATACGACCGCGATATGGAGCACTACATCCCGATCGAGCAGATCGCCGCCGAGTTCCCCGAGGAGCTGGAACGACTGGCAAATGGACACCTGCCGAGCAGCGTTGACGAGTCAGCGTTTCTGGCTCGGATCAACGCAGGAATTCGGGACATCGCCGCCGCGGGCGACCACGAGGACACCGTCGCGGTCTTCAGCCATGGCGGGGTGATCAACGGACTGCTGCACACCATCCTGGGCACCGAGAAGATCCTGTGCGTCAACGTCGACTACGCCGGCATCACGCGGCTGCTGTCCTCGCGCGAGGGCAACCTGTATGTCGCCGCCGTCAACGGCACCGAGCACGTATGGGACCTGCTGCCCAGAAATCAGCGATGGTAGACAAGTCCGGTGACTACATCGCTGGAAGGCCTTGACCTCGACGCCCTGGATCGCCACCTGCGGGCCGAGGGCATCCCGCGTGCCGGTGAGCTGCGGGCCGAGCTGATCTCCGGTGGCCGGTCCAACCTGACGTTCCTGGTGTTCGACGACGCGTCCAAATGGGTGCTGCGCCGGCCGCCGCTGCACGGGCTCACGCCGTCGGCGCACGACATGGCGCGCGAGTACCGGGTGGTGGCGGCGCTCGCCGACACCCCGGTTCCGGTGGCCCGCGCGGTCACGATGCGCAACGACGACTCGGTGCTTGGCGCGCCGTTCCAGATGGTCGCGTATGTGCCCGGTCGAGTGGTCCGCTACGCCGAGGAACTCGAGGCGCTCGGCGACAAGGACACGATCAGTGATTGCGTCGACGCGCTGATCAGGGTGCTCGCCGACCTGCACGCCGTCGACCCCGACGCCGTCGGGCTCGGCGATTTCGGCAAGCCCAGCGGATACCTCGAACGTCAGGTGCGCCGCTGGGGTTCACAGTGGGATCTGGTGCGGCTGGCCGACGATCCGTGCGACACGGACGTCAAGCGGCTGCATTCGGCTCTGGGACAAGCGATTCCGCCGCAGAGTCCCAGCTCGATCGTGCACGGCGACTATCGCATCGACAACACCATGCTTGACGCGCAGGACGCCACAAAGGTGATGGCCGTGCTGGACTGGGAGATGTCCACCCTGGGCGATCCGCTCAGCGACGCCGCGCTGATGTGCGTGTACCGCCACCCGATGTTCAACCTGGTGCACGCGGGTGCGGCATGGTCATCACCGCTGATGCCCTCCGCCGAC
Organism: uncultured Actinomycetota bacterium; assembly: GCA_963733605.1. Lineage (GTDB taxonomy): Bacteria > Actinomycetota > Actinomycetes > Mycobacteriales > Mycobacteriaceae > Mycobacterium. The sequence continues at coordinate 12,827 of CAVTDY010000041.1, read as the reverse complement.
GAACTCGCACAGCGCTATTCGGTTGCGGCCGGCCAACCGCTGGACCACTGGGAGTTCTATATGGCGCTGGCGTACTTCAAGGTCGCGATCATCGCCGCCGGTATCGCCTTCCGCGGCCGGGTCGGGGGCGGAGTCGCCGACGACACCGATGAAGTCGATCAGGCGGTGGCCCCGCTGATCGCCGCCGGCCTCAGCGCGCTGGAGGGTCCGCCGGCTAGAGGCCGGCCTTCAGATTCCGCTTCGCCGCGCGGTGCAGCTGAATGATGCGCGTGGTCCCGGCGGCGACGGTCACCAGGCCGCCGCACACCGCGGCCAGCAGAATCGCCACGCCCACCGGCAGATTCCACTCCCAGGCGAACAGGTGGATGGTGGTCGAGTCCGTGTTCTGCATGATGAACACCAGCAGCAGGATCAGGATCACGAATCCGCCGATCATCGCCGACCACAGTGCCGCGGCGCGGGTGAACTTCACCGCCGACTCCGGTGTCGACGGCTTCGTCGACCGGCGTCGACGGCTTCGTCGAAGGCGTGGTCGACGGGGACTCGGGGGCCGGTGTCGGTGCTGGCACCGCGTCATGCGGCCGGTCGGGCGACACGGACGAATCGCTGGTCATCGCTCCATCTTTGTCCTTTCCGGCATCGAATGAAACCACCGCGGCGCTCACCGTGAGCTAAAGCGCGGCGACACGTTGCGGCTGCCGATAGGGTCGCGGCAGGCAGGTGACGCCGAAAGGACGTTCCCATGAACCCGGCCCGACGAACCCCGCACCGTCGAAGTCTGGCGATCCTGGCGGCCATGCTCACGCTGATAACCGCAGCGTGCGGCAGCTCCAACCCACTGGGCGGCGGGCCTGCCTCCGGCGACCTGAAGTCGATCGTCGTTGGCTCCGCCGACTTCCCCGAGTCCAAGATCATCGCCGAGATCTACGCGCAGGCGCTGCAGGCAAACGGCTTCACCGTGGGTCGGCAGTTCGGCATCGGCAGCCGCGAAACCTACATACCCGCGGTCAAGGATCATTCGATCGACCTGATCCCCGAATACACCGGGAACCTGCTGCAGTACTTCGACAAGCACTCGACCGTGACCACACCGGATGCGGTCGAACTGGCACTGTTGCGCGCTCTGCCCGGGGACCTGTCGATCCTCACTCCGTCGCCGGCAGCGGATACCGACACCGTGGCGGTCAGCCAGCAGACGGCGCAGAAATGGAATGTCAAATCGATCGCCGATCTCGCGGCGCATTCACCCGAGGTGAAGTTCGGCGCCCCCTCGGAGTTCCTGAACCGCACCGAAGGCTTGCCGGGGCTGAAGGCGAAGTACGGCCTTGACATCTCACCGAGCAACTTCGTGGCGATCAGCGACGGAGGCGGACCGGCCACCGTGCGGGCCCTGCTCGACGGAACCGTCACGGCGGCCGACATCTTCAGCACGTCACCGGCGATCCGGCAGAACAACCTGGTGGTGCTCGAGGACCCGAAGAACAACTTCCTGGCCGCCAATGTCGTTCCGCTGGTGAGCTCTCAGAAGAAATCCGACCAACTCAAAACGGTGCTTGACGCCGTCTCGGCCAAACTGACCACCGATGACCTCATCGAACTCAACACCGCGACATCAGGCAACGGTGGCATCGACCCGGATCAGGCGGCACGCAAATGGGTACAGGCCCACGGCTTCGACAAGCCGCTTCAGGGCTGAGCGAATGATCACCTTCGACGGCGTCACCAAGCAGTACCCCGACGGCACGGTCGCCGTCGACGATCTGACCCTGGAGGTACCGGACGGCACGCTGACGGTGTTCGTCGGGCCGTCGGGCTGCGGCAAGACCACCTCGATGCGAATGATCAACCGGATGATCGAACCGACGTCGGGCACCCTGACGGTCAACGGCGAGGACGTCACCAAGGTCGATCCGGTGAAGCTACGCCTGGGAATCGGCTACGTGATCCAAAGCGCGGGCCTGATGCCGCATCAGCGGGTCATCGACAACGTCGCGACCGTGCCGGTGCTGCGCGGTGAGTCGCGGCGCAGCGCTCGTAAGGCGGCGTTCGGCGTGCTGGAACGGGTCGGTCTCGACCCGAAATTGGCGACTCGCTACCCGGCCCAGCTCTCCGGCGGCCAGCAGCAGCGCGTCGGCGTGGCGCGGGCCCTGGCCGCCGATCCGCCAATCCTGCTGATGGACGAGCCGTTCAGCGCGGTGGACCCGGTCGTGCGGGACGAGTTGCAGGTCGAAATCCTGCGACTGCAAAGCGAATTGCAGAAGACGATCGTGTTCGTCACACACGACATCGACGAGGCGTTGAAGCTCGGCGACAAGGTCGCGGTATTCGGCCGCGGCGGCGTGCTGCAGCAGTACGACGAGCCGTTTCGCCTGCTGTCGAACCCGGCCAGCGACTTCGTCGCCGGCTTCGTCGGCGCCGACCGCGGGTATCGCGGGCTTCAGTTCCGGCACGCGACCGGGCTTCCGCTGCACGACATTCGAAGCGTCGCAGAACCCGAGATCGACGGCCTCACGCTGGGCGCGAACGACTGGGTGCTGATCGTCAGACCGGATGGCACGCCCTTCGGCTGGATCAACGCCGAGGGCGTGGAACTGCACCGCAACGGAAGCTCCCTGTACGACAGCACATACGCGGGCGGATCGCTGTTCCAGCCAGAGGACTCGCTGCGGCAGGCACTCGACGCGGCGTTGTCGTCCCCGTCGGGGCTCGGTGTCGCGGTCGACGACGACGGGCCGGCCCGTCGGCGGGGTGCTTGCCGACGACGTGTTGGCGGCGCTGAATGCGCAGCGACCGAACGCATTGCCGAAACTCGGCCCGCCCCAGAGAGGCTGAGCGTGCGCTATCTGCTCACCCACCTCGACACCGCCTGGGCGCTGACGGTGATTCATCTGCGGCTGTCGCTGATTCCGGTTGTGCTGGGTCTGTTGATCGCGGTCCCGCTCGGTGCGCTGATTCAACGAACCACCGCGCTGCGGCGGCTGACGACGATCACCGCCAGCATCATCTTCACGATCCCGTCGTTGGCGCTGTTCGTCGTGCTGCCGCTGATCATTCCGACCCGCATCCTCGACGAGGCCAATGTCATCATCGCGCTGACGCTGTATACCACTGCACTGTTGGTGCGAGCGGTGCCCGAGGCGCTCGACGCAGTGCCGGAGCCGGTGCGCGACGCCGCCACCGCCGTTGGCTACAAGCCACTGATCCGCATGCTGAAAGTCGAACTGCCGCTGTCGATTCCGGTGCTCATCGCCAGCCTGCGAGTCGTCGCCGTCACCAACATCTCGATGGTGTCGGTGGGCTCGGTGATCGGCATCGGCGGACTTGGCACCTGGTTCACCGAGGGTTACCAGTCCGACAAGAGCGACCAGATCATCGCGGGCATCATCGCGATCTTCGTGCTGGCGGTCGTCATCGACACGTTGATCATGTTGGCGGGGCGGCTGCTCACGCCGTGGACGCGGGTGAGCTCGGGTGCAGCCGGCCGAAGGTGACGGCGGCGGCATGAACTTCCTGCAGCAGGCGCTGTCGTACATCGGCACCGCGGCCAACTGGGGCGGACCGGCGGGGCTGGCCGCCCGCATCGGAGAACACCTTCAGTACACCGTCGTGGCGGTGCTGGTGTCGGCGCTGATCGCGCTGCCGATCGGGATGCTGATCGGGCACACCGGCCGCGGCACGTTCCTCGTCGTCACCGGGGTCAACGCGCTTCGCGCGCTGCCGACGCTGGGTGTGCTGTTGCTGGGTGTGCTGCTGTTGGGCCTTGGCCTGGTGCCGCCGACCGTCGCGCTGATGCTGCTCGGCATCCCGCCGTTGTTGGCAGGAACCTACGCCGGCATCGCGAACGTGGACTCTGCGGTCGTCGACGCCGCCCGCTCGATGGGGATGACCGAGTTGCGCGTGCTGCTGCGCGTAGAGGTGCCCAACGCGCTGCCGCTGATTCTCGGCGGGCTGCGCACGGCGACGCTGCAGATCGTGGCCACCGCCACCATCGCGGCATACGCGAGCCTCGGCGGCCTCGGTCGCTATCTGATCGACGGCATCAAGGTGCGCCAGTTCTACCTCGCGCTGGTCGGTGCGTTGATGGTGACCGCGCTCGCGTTGATCCTTGACGCAGCGCTGGCTTTCGCCGTGTGGGCCTCGGTGCCCGGCACCGGCCGGCTCAGTCGGATGCCGCAACCGTTGCTGGGCGACGAGGTCGTGCTCGAATCCGGATCACGCGCACAACGCACTTCGGTTGCACGCTACGAACAGGCGGATCCTTCGCCTACGGTAGAGGGGTGAGTGAGCGATGCACGACAGCACTTGGCCGGCGATCTTGACCTGGCGCGCGCATGACGTTCCCCGGATGGAGTCCGTACGGGTTCAACTGTCGGGCAAACGCATCAAGGCGTACGGCCGGATCGTCGCCGCCGCGACGCCGTCGCACCCGGCCTTTTCCGCGTCCTACGACCTGGTGACCGACGAGGCGGGCGCGACCAAGCGGCTGTCGTTGACCGTCACACTTGCCGAACGCGAGCGCCAGCTGTCCATCGCCCGCGACGAAGAGAACATGTGGCTGATTCAGCAGCACACCGGCGAGTCGAAACGCGCTGCCTATGACGGCGCGCTGGACGTCGACCTGATCTTCAGCCCGTTCTTCAACGCGCTGCCGATCCGGCGCACCGGGCTCTATCAGCGGACCGAGTCGGTGACGTGCCCGGTGGTGTACGTGCGGCTGCCCGAGCTGTCGGTTGACCCGGCGGTGATCAGCTACAGCAGCGCCGACGACGGGATCAAACTGCATTCGCCCGTCGCCGAGACCACGATCAGCGTCGACGACGACGGCTTCATCCTCGACTACCCAGGGCTGGCAGAGCGGATCTGATCACCCCGCCGGCACGACCCGCCGCCGCGAGCGCCTCGCGCCACTTTTCCTCCCCGACGACGACGGTGACGATCTCGGGCCTGCTGACGCTGTCGTAGCGGATGCGCGCGGCGTGACCGGCCTCGACCAGCTCGGTCAGCGGGCCCTTCGCGGCCAGCGCGTCCCGCGCATGGCCGAGCAGCGCGAGGGTGCGCTCCAGGACCGGCAGCAGCTGGTCAGCGTTCGCCTCGCACATGGCGCGCACCAGATCGGGGGCGGTGGCCGCCACCCGGGTGCCGTCGCGGAACGAGCCGGCGGCCAGCGCGAACGCCAGCGGAACCTCGCCCGCGGTGATCGCGAGCGCCTCGGCGAGCAGATGTGGCAGGTGCGAGATGGTGGCTGCGGCGGCGTCGTGCTCGTCGGAGCGGGCCGGGACGACAACCGAGCCGCAGTCCAAGGCGAGGTCCATCACCATCGTCCAGACGCCGGCGTCGACATGGTCGTCCACACTGATCACCCAGGGCGTACCGAAGAACAGCCGAGCGTTGCCGGCGGCCCAGCCGGAGTGTGCCGTTCCCGCCATCGGATGGCCTCCGACGAAGCGCTCGAGCAGACCGAAGGATCGCACCTCCTCCAGCACCGCTCCCTTCACGCTGGTCACGTCGGTCAGCGGGCATTGCGGGGCGGAGTCGCGGATGTGGCCCAGCATCAGCGGCAGCGCAGGCACCGGCACGGCGAGCACGATCAATGCGTTGCTGTCGGCCGCACGCCCCAACGCCTCATCGATGTTCTCGGTGGCGTCGAACCCGTCGAATTTCGCTGACTGCACCGCGTCGATGGAGCGGTTATATCCGAAGACTTCGCGCCCGGCCGCGGCCGCGGCGCGCATGACGGAGCCCCCGATCAGGCCAAGACCCACCACACAAACGGGTGTGTTTGTCACCCTGCAAGGTTGGCACATCGCCCGCATCGCCCGACGTCAGGCTGGTGTCGATTGCTAGTCAAGGTCAGCCGTCGGCGACTACCGTAAGGGCATATGGGAGCACAAAGTGCACCGGCGCAGGGCAAGGCCGCCGACATGCCTGACGGATTCGGCGTGGCGGTCGTGCGCGAGGACGGCAAGTGGCGTTGCTCTGCGATGCGCCGGGCCGCCCTGAACAGCTTGACCGCCGCGGAAACCGAACTGCGCGAACTACGTAGTGCAGGAGCTGTTTTCGGGCTGCTGGACGTCGACGACGAGTTCTTCGTGATCGTGCGACCCGCGCCGGCCGGAACCCGGCTGCTGCTGTCTGACGCCACCGCGGCGCTGGACTACGACATCGCCGCCGAGGTGCTGGAGAAGCTCGACAACGACATCTCCCCGGAGGAGCTGGAAGAAGCCGACCCGTTCGAGGAGGGCGACCTCGGGCTTCTGGCGGACGTCGGCCTGCCTCAGGCGGTGCTGGGCGTCATCCTCGACGAGTCCGACCTGTACGCCGACGAACAACTGGGCAGGATCGCGCGGGAGATGGGCTTCGCCGACGAGCTGTCGGCCGTGCTTGACCGTCTCGATCGGTGAGAACCGACGAAGACCTGATCAGGGCCGCACTCGACGCCGCGGGCAGCGCCGGCCCCGATGATGTGCCGATCGGAGCGGTCATCGTCGCCGCCGACGGTACGGAACTGGCCCGGGCCGCGAACAGGCGCGAGGAGCTCGGTGATCCGACCGCGCACGCCGAGATCCTGGCGATGCGGGCCGCGGCCCGGGTGCTCGGCGACGGTTGGCGGCTGGAAGGCACGACGATCGCCGTCACGGTCGAACCGTGCACGATGTGCGCGGGCGCGCTGGTGATGGCGCGCGTTGCGCGGGTGGTGTTCGGCGCGTGGGAACCGAAGACGGGGGCGGTCGGGTCGCTGTGGGACGTGGTCCGTGACCGGCGCCTCACGCACCGGCCGGACGTGCGCGCGGGAGTGCTGGCCGACGAGTGCGCGGCGCTGCTGGAGGTGTTCTTCGCTAACCAGCGATTGAACTAGCGCCGTATCCCCCGAGATCACCCGAGCCGAGATCTGCCGTCGCGCAACACGTTTTCGATCTCTGACCATGTCTGCTTGACGATCTGTGAAGCCGGCTGCAGATCGGTGATCCGCGAGGACACCTGGCCGGTGTTGGCCACGCTGGCGTCCATGTCACCTTCGAAGTACAGGTCGGTGATCCGCCCGAGCAGCGGCACGTCCGGGTCGGCCGCGGCCACTCGGGCGGCGAGCCCCGTTCGCAGCACCCGCATCGTCGGGTTGCCGGGAATGTCGAGCATCACCGTGCCGTCGTCGTTGGCGGCCATGATCGCGTCCTTGAAGTTCGCATGCACGGCGGCTTCGTGGCTGGCGAGCATCCGGGTGCCCATCTGCACCCCCTCGGCACCAAGGACGACGGCGGCCGCGGCGGACCGCGCATCGCATATCCCTCCTGCCGCGATGATCGGCAGGTCGACGCGGTCGGCGACAAGGGGAAGCAGAACCATCGTCGAAGCGCCGAGGGCCGATTTGAAACCTCCGCCCTCGACGCCCTCGACCACCAGCGCATCAACGCCCGCGTCCGCCGCCTTCATCGCGCCCTTCAGCGATCCGATGACGTGGATGACGGTCATGCCGGCGTCATGCAGCCGGGCGGTGAACAGGGCCGGGTCACCGGCGGAGGTGAATACGTGCCTTACCTCGGCCGCGACGAGCTCGTCGACGATGGACGGATCACGCTTCCAGCCCTGGATCATCAGATTCGCCGCCACTGGGCGGTCGGTGAGTTCACGCACCCGACGCAGGTCGGCGCGGCCTTCTGCGGTCAGCGTCTCGATCATGCCGAGGCCGCCGCCCTCGGAAACCGCGGCGGCCAGTTCGGCCCTGGCGATGTACGTCATCGGCGCCTGGACGACGGGGTACTCGATATCGAGCAGGGCCTGGATGCGGTTGGTCACCGCTCCATTCTCTGCCAGCCCCTGATCGCGCAGCGATTGGATCCGCTGTGCGGGTGGCCGGTAAGCTGCCACGCGGTGGCGTGTCCGAGCGGCCTAAGGAGCACGCCTCGAAAGCGTGTGACGGGTAACCCCCGTCCGAGGGTTCAAATCCCTCCGCCACCGCCAAGCAAGATCAGGCCGTTAGCGCAGGTAGATGGCCCTTATCCGACGCCTTTGCGGATGCGGCTGGACCCGCCTTGGACCCCGTTTGGACACACTTTTCGACGGGCGAGTCCAGCGCACCGCCACCGTGTCGAGATCGGTGTCGAACAGATCGGCGTACGTTCGGAGGGTGACCTGCGGGTTCTCGTGTCCGAGCATCCTGCGACAGCGCAGCACGTTCGACCCCGGCACTGATCGCCAAACTGGCCGCCGTGTGCCTGAGTTCGTGCGGAGTGATCCTCTGGACCTTGGCCCGCTTAACCGCGCCGGCGAACCATCCGCCGCTAGACTTCGGTCGGGGAAGGTACTGCTCCCGTCGCCGAACACGAGATCGTCGGGCCCGCGCCCGTGGATCTGCTTCTTCAGCTCAGCCATCACGAACCTGGGCACGGGTACCTCGCGCGGCTCATCGTCCTTGGGATCCCAACAGCGTGGTCGATGCCCAACTGCACCGCGTTTCCGTCACGCACAGGCGCCGGCGCATTTCATCCACGTGGCGAACCCGCAGCGCGACCGCCTCACCCCAGCGGACCCCGGTGTAGGCCAACGCGAGGACCAGGGTCCGATGCTGCCCAGACTCATCGGCCAACCGCGCCACGTCGTCGTGATCCAAGTAGACGTGCTTGGCTTGGGTTTGGTCGGCTTCTCCCGTTTCTGCGGGTCCAAACCGCGGGCATGGTTCTTCAAGATCCGGCCGTCCGCAATCGCATCGTCCAGGATGCCCGCGAGAACACCGAGCGCACGCAAAACCGTCGTGGCAGAGCAACCTGCGCCTGTCATCGATGCGGACCAGTTCTTCACCGCAGTGGCCGAAACCTTGTTCACGGGGACGTTGGCCCACTCACGCGACACGTGCACCCGCCACGCGATGTCCAGCATCCGACTGTGTGACGGCTCGGTCGTCGCCTTCTTCCGATCTAGCCAGGGCTGTGCGAGGTCGCCGACTTTGGCGCGGCCCTTCGAGGGGGCTGACGAACTCGCCCCTGTTCATCTTTGAGCGGTTATCGGCGTCCCAGTCCTCGGCGGCCCTCTTGGTGGCGAATCCGCGCTTCGGCTCGTGATGCCGTTCGGCTGGCGGTAGCGGACTTCCCACCGCTCCCCGCGCCGCTGTCCGATATCGCTTAATCGTCGCCATCGGCCATCGCCTTCTGTAGTTCCGCGCGCAACTCGCGCGTGATCCGCCCCTTTTTCTGTTGATTGGCGTCTGGTCCCGCGCGCCGATCGCGTTCCTCGCCAAATGTGCTCTTCCACAATTGGAATGACATGTCCGCGAGCCTCGCCGGTCCGATTCCGAGGCGTTTGGCCAGCCGGTCTTCTGTCAGTCCCGACCGCTGCAGCACTGCCTGAATTTCCCGCCGCAGTTCTATCGTTTTCGCGTGGACTTGCGCGGCGGCAGGTGAGACTACGGGGCGGTTACGTATGCGGTCTGGGTCAGGAATCTCTCCTGAGCACACGTCCCGCAAAGTGCCGGCAGGGATGTCAAGAGCATCGTTCACGGCGACGAACTCGGTGCCCTCAAACAAGTCGGCCATTCTCACTTCCGTTATCGCGGGTGACTCGTCGTGGGCCACCCCGTCCCAGGTCACACTGGCGCCTGATCGTCGAGCGGCGCGGTGCCTGATCGCCGCTTCTAGCGCCCACAGCACGGCCAGCACGGTAGCGAAAGCGTCGGTGCTGACCGGCCAGCCTCGAAGTCGCCCACCTTCGCTGCATTCCAACGCAGCCCGACATCGCGCCCGTAGCGCGCCAGTTCGTTTTGGCTGAGGCCGTTCATGGTGCGAATTCGGCGGCAGTTGCCGCCAACTACCTCCGCAAGCGAGGGGCACGGTGAAGACATGACAGCTAGCGTAACCGAAATTCCGGGTCCTTGACAACAGGAGAACACACGTGTAATTCTGAAGTCACCCGTATTTCGGATATATGAGAGGCTGCGATGGACATACCGACCGATATCGACACAGCACTGCCGAGGCTGGTCGCGACGGCACTGGGCACCAGTGAGGCAGGACTGGCGCAGATGCGCTATCGAGGCACAGGCCCGAAGTTCGTAAAGATCGCTGGTGGGGCCGGGAAAAGGTGCTATACCGCTGGTCGGACGTGCGCCAGTACTTGGAGCAGAACACGTTGCAGCGCACCGACGATCCGCGCGGAGCGGCATGAGGTGCCAGAATGCCCCACCCATAAAAGATGGGGCCCCGAAGGACCCCATCGGAAGCAGTGGCCGCCTAACCACACCAACCACATACGAGGATAGCCGATTCGACGACCTCGCCGCTCGCGCTCGTCGCAGAGGTCATGCACTTCGGTCAGCGCCGATCAGTGCGTGTGGTTGCATTCGTGACCCCGAAACTGATGCACATCGGTGCGGTGGCGCATCTCCGACGTGATGGCTGAAGCCGCCGTTGCTGCCGCGCAGCATCTTCGGTCAGTCGGTTTTCCAGGCCTGTTCGATATCGACGCGTGCAGGTCGATCTGGCGCGCCGGTCATCACAAGGTTGCTGCCGAGTGCTTCTCGTATCGGGAGGCGGCATGAGTGACGACCTCGTCGGCCGCGGCAGGGTGATCGCCCAACGCCTCAACGCCCTCGCAGGTGTCCCAAGCGTGAAGCACGTAGTAAATGACGACGTGCTGACTGCGGTTCCCGGTTCCCGCAATGAGGATACGGAACCGGGAACCGCTACAGTTCCCGGTTCCCGGAACCGCTTGGGAACCGCAGCGTCTGAATCATATGAAGGCGCTCCCGTGGGGGAAATCTCTACGGTTCCCGGTTCCCTACCCTCATTACCGGAACCGGGAACCGACCCGAAAAGCGCTCTACGTCGACATTTCCGCTCTGCTGGATGGAACGCTGCCGGAACCGCCGAGGCCCGTTCTCGCTCCGCCGCTCCGACGGTCCGCCCTGTTCTACGGGGGCCAGGTCAATTGTCTGTTCGGCGACCCGGAGGCCGGTAAGACGTGGGTCTGTATGGCAGCCGCCGTCGGAGGCATTCCAGGCTGGCCGCAGCGTGCCTGATCATGGATTTGGACCACAACGGCGACGAGGCACGGTCTCTCGGCTGCTCGCCTTGGGACACCGGAAGCCGGCTTCGCGACCGATCCCGTGTTCCGATACTGCGAGCCCGAGGACCGCGCCGCCGTTCGCGAGGTGGTCGATGACTGCCAGAGTGGCGACCCGGTCGCGATCGTGGACTCCTGGGCGAACTGCTCCCGCTGTACGGCTCAAACTCCAACTCGGCGGACGACTTCACCGTCCACAGCAACGTGCTCAAGCCGTTAGCGAAAGCCGGCGCCGCAGTCCTAGCGGTCGATCACCTTGCCAAGACGGCTGATTCGCGCGCGGCGGTCCCGGAGGAACGGCAGCCAAACGCCGAGCCATCGGCGGGGATCCATCCGCGTCAAGGTCACATAGCCGTTCACGCCGGGCCAGGCGGGAAGCCCGTCCTGGTCGTGAACAAGGACAGACACGGCGGACTGCGTGCACACTGCCCGTCGGTGACCGTGAACCGTCGCCGGCATTTCAAACTGTTGGCATTCACCGACGGCATCGCTGAATGGCGACTATCGGCCCTCGGACGGCGAACGCAACGACGACGAGAACGCGCCCGCCGAAGACGTCGCCGCAGTCGCCGCACTCGACCCACCCCCAGAGACAGTCGAGGACGCCCGCCAACGCCTCAAGTGGCAGAAACAGCGCACCGCCAACGCATTACGGGCATGGCGCGACCAAGCCCGCGGTGGCGTCGTGACCGCCAACATGAATCAGCAACTAGACATCGGCCTACGCCGTTGCCGGGACTGCCGCGACACTGTGCCGCCCCGAATGTGGCGATGCGCGGCTTGCCTGAGGAAACGACTAGACCGACTCGTTGACAAAGAGCGGAGGGAATTTCGGTGACCATCCTGCATCCGCAGCCGACTACCGCCTACTGATTCGCGGTCGCCTCGGCGAGCGGCTACGAGAGATTCACCCCGATCAACTCACCGTGGACGAACTGCGCGCTATGCTCACCGTCCTCGACACGGCCGCCGACCGGATCGACCAAGAGCAGCAGCACCCGGGCGCAGAGGCGTCCACCCTCCCGGGCGGTGACGTGGCATGAGCAGCTCAGTCGCGCGTCAGCCTTGCCAATCGTGCGGTCGGCGACGGGGATGTGTTGGTGCTGTCGACCGGAGCCGAACGTTCACCTCGAATTCGACGGGAATATCAGCATCGACGGCTTCGGAAAGTTGTCTATCGACAAGGCGTTACGGCTGGCTCACAAGATCATCCACACGGTGACGCCATGACAACAGGTGTTGAGGATCTGCTCGTGGCGATTTTGCACGACCGTCCACGTCTGTTGGGCGCGAAGTGCAAAGGCCGACCAGATGTGTGGGACGAAACCGACTGCCCTGAGATCGTCGAGTACGCGATAAACGTTTGCCACTCGTGCCCGGTGCGCCAGGAATGCGAACAGTGGGTGGCGGGACTGCCCGTATCGAAACGGCCGCGCGGTGTTGTCGCGGGATACGCCAGCGCGGCGGAGGTCACGGCAAATCGTTCAAATTTGAACGATTTGGGTGGTGCAGCATGAGGTGGACCGAGCGCGACGTCCGTCTGGCATACAAACTCGCGGCGGACGAGATGCGAAGACGTCGGCGCACCGGCATACCGATCCCTGACTGGCTGCGCGAACACGAACGCCGATTCGAATTGAAGATAGTCACGCTGTCCGCTAACGGACAGGAATTGGATGAATCCGGCAGTGGTGGAGGAGAATTGCAGACGCCGGAATCGCTCACGGTCGACCAGACGGCCGCGCGTGTCCATCTTTCCGGCCGCCACGTCCGACGGC
>CAVTDY010000040.1:0-94170 GCA_963733605.1 uncultured Actinomycetota bacterium | reverse complement strand
TCGGTAATGCTGTGTTGAAACAGGATTCGCGCGGTGTGCGGATCACCAAAGACGGAAAGTATTCCAAGCGCCGCATTGACCTCGCGGTGTCGGCGCTGATGGCGTTCGACCTCGCCGCGTCATCCGAGCCGGAGTACAACGTTTTGGATTCGGTGTGGTGACTGGAGCCCGCAAAAGCAGATCCGCCTTTTCGGTACAGAGGCTTTTTCGATTGATATCGGCTTGGAGCCGAAACTGATGCGACGGCCGGCTGGTTGCGTCAAAGTGTTCCCACTGGCACTGAGTGATCTGTCAGCGGTGGAACCAGGATGGGGCGGCCGGATCGCATGAGTTTGCCTGAGTGGATCGATCCCGGCGTCCTCCCGCCCGGCCGCCATCACGCCACATTGGAGGAACTCCACGAACGCTGTGTTGCAGGCGCAGCGAACAGTGAGAGGCGCCAAGAGTTGTTCGATGTGCTGCTGACGTATCTGGATATCAGTCGCAGGGTTGTCGGGGGCAGCCACCTACTGGATTGACGGCGGCTTCGTGACGAACAAGCCTGATGCGCCGTTCGATGTCGACGTCGCGATCCTTCCCGATGATTGGGATGCTCTAGAGAACAACGAAAGCGTTCGTGACGAACTCCGGATCTGGGGCATCCTGACCCTCCAGGACTTGATTGTCGGCCCACTCCTACATACGTTGGCCTCAAACGGCTACAGCCATTCGGAGGCGAACTGGACAGTTTTCTGTGCTATCCCGGGCAGGAGGCGATCTGGCACGGCACATGGTCGGTGCTGAAGTGGGACAATGTGCTGGTCCCTGGGGTTATCAAGGGATATGTGGAGGTCACGGCATGAGCGGTTTTGCGGATGCTCGTCGTGACATCACGGGCAACTCCTGGCTCGACGATGTAGCACGGGCCTCGTTGGCCGCAGCCGAAGCGAAATTCGAGGGGGTGACGGCCCCTTTCCTGGCAGTCGACGTTGATGCCGACCTCGACGCCCTTGCGCTGTCCACCATTACCAAGTCCGTGCAATTCGCGGTTGCCCGCGTCGGAAACCACCTTGCGAACCCCAAGGCTGAAGCGAATCGGGTCCACACTCCAGACTTGGAGCGGGTGCGGCTGTTTGTTCGGCGGAACCTCTCTCGAAGAATTGAGTTTCGGCATCGACTAACTTGAATCGGCCGGAACCGGTGATGTTTGGGGAGCATCCTGGCGAGTTTATTCACGGAACGCGCCGCGGTCGAACTGGCCGAGTTGCTCCCAGAGACGGCGACTGACGTGGACTCGATGAGGGCGATTCCGGCGCGAGATCGAGCCAGCCTCAACGCAATTAAAGATCTGGTCGATGCGGTGAAGGAGACAACCGGCATAGCGATGCATGTCCACGCGTCGACCAGCGATCGCACTTCAGTCCTCACCCTCGACCAGGCCAGAGAGCTGTCTGACACGTTGGTTGCAGGCAACTTAGACCGGGAACGGGTGGAGGTTCAGGGCCGTCTTGATGGGCTGCGAACGCGGCGCCGGGTCTTCTTCTTCGAGGGGCCAAGCATTGAATACGAGGGCGGATTCGAGCAAGACCTCGCCGCCACCGTGAAGGCATTTATCGATAAGCCAGCTGTGGCGATATTGGAGAGGGTTCGGCTTCGTCGGAGCAACTGGCATCGCGGGACGTTGGTCCTACCGGCTGCTCCATCTCCGGCGCCCCGGTGAACCAGCGCCGGAGCTAGAACCACTTCCGCTGGATTAGGGCACAACGGGGACGTTGGGCGGCGGCGTTGGTGCGACAACAACCCCGTTCGTGACACGATTCGGTGTATGACGGTGAATCCTTTTCCCCCTGGTGCCACGCTGTTGTCGGCCAGGATGTCTCTTGAGGACGTCGCGAGGCTGGGAGTGCCGATGCTAGAAGAGTCTTCCCACCCGCAGGCGTACCTGAAGTGCGGCGAGATTCACGATTTGGGCCAGACCTGGGCGGACTTGCGACCCCTGGAAGAACGTAACCCTGTATGAAAAGGCGACCTACCCCAGTATCTCGACTGGGCGGCAAATATGCGCACATCCAATTTGCGGACACGACGCCCGATCAGACGCTGTCGATCGACACTGAGGTCGACCTAGTCATCGTCGCTCTGGGCATCTCCTGAGAAGGGCACGGCCCCCGCCCACCCGTAGGGATTTAGGTCCTGTTGGAGATGCGTACGGTCGCAGGCCCATCGAGCGCGGTGTACTCAACGGCGAGCGGTTTCCAGTTCCCGGTCCAGCTCTCTGATGGCCTCGGCGAGGTGGGTCAGACCTTCAACGAGCGCCTTGGACGTGGGGTTGTCAGTGGTGCGCGCCACCTCACGGAACTTGTTGCCAGCAGAACCCGCCCACATCGCCGCGTTGCTCATGGCGGGCACTGTATCGGCGTGCACCGACAATCCGTAGGAGTCACCTCAGTCGAGACCCCGCGAATGCGTCTTGGGGTCGATCCCGAGTTGGGCCCCGATCTCATGCCACTCGTCAGTGGTGGCGTACGCATTCATGGTGAGAGTCAGCGGCGCAGCCGGATCTGGCGGTCCGCCTTCAATGTTGAGGCATTCGGTGATGTCGGCGAGCTGGGAGTTGAGCGTCTGAGTCCAGTGTTCACTCAGGTCCGGGTGGTGTGCCGGGTGGCAAGTCGCTGGGAGCGACGGCACGAGATCAGGCAGCTTGTGGCTCTCGCCCGATGGCATCTGGGTCCACATGCTGACGTCGGCCCACCCGTGCTTGTCGAGGATTGTTTCGCCAGCGTAGATAAGCTCCCAGGCCAGCGGTGGGAAGTACACGGAGGCAATGGCGTTGATCCCCACCACCGACGCCTCGCTCGATTTGCGGGCCCGCGGGCCGACCACGTGGAATCCATAGGTTGGGCCAGCGACCCGAGCTGAGCGGCCGCGGGCTAGCGCTAGGTAGAGCTTCATCTCGGGCGGAAGGTCGACTGGGTTGCCTTGGGCCAGTGCGACGGGGAACTCGGGCCAATGTTGGGTGATTAGCGTGCTGGTTGCACACATTCCCAAGAGGATCGAACGTACGACGCTTCCCGGGTCGAAGTCGATGGCGGGGAGGATGATTCGCGGCGGTATCGGAATATCAACTATTCGACCCAGTACGGATTAAGCGCGGCAGCGAAATCGCCGTAGGCGACGTCGTATCGGCCTGCGAGCCCGTTGCATTTGATGCACAGGCCCGGGAAGTGGATGCCGCCGAGGGCTAGGCGCCCGGGGGTCTTGCTGCGTTGCCCTTGGTCATCCAGCGGTGTCGCTTTACGAGGTTGGCGTTGCCGGCACACTTGGGTGGTACGTGGGCCCTGGTCATCGTTTTTCTGAGCCCGCAGATACCGCATTTCGCTTTGTCTTTCGACCGGTAGGTCCGTCCGATGGGCTTCGTGGGTTTGCGCTTCTGGCTCACGTTGTGTGTCCGCGGCCGTGACCGTTCGGGCAGTGTCTCGGCGGCCGAACCATCCACTTGCCGTCCACGCCGCATACCAGCTGGCCGACGATGGGCCGCATCAGCGCCGCGACCGTGCCTTAAACGCTGCGCCCGCCGCAACGCCGACCATGAAGCCGACGCCTACTCCGAGGATGACGAGAAAGATCCACCAGTGGCCGGGTGAGAGGACCTGGACGATGAAGCAGCCGAGGATGCTGATGAGAATGAACGTCACGATGGCTCTGGGCAGGTGGGTATTGCGTGCGTTGGCGTTCGTCTGCGGGGTCGGCGCTACGTGTGAACTGGCCAACACGTCGGCTGGTTGACCGACACGTTTCGTTGTCCGGTAGGACAAGCCGGAGCCGGGGATGCCGGCCGACGTGGTGCGGTAACCGCGGCTGTTGTAGGTGACGTGGGCGCCAGGGATTCCACCCGTGATGCTGGCCGACTTCGCGTTCAGGTTCAGCCTCAAGCCCGGAAAGATCTTGATGCTCTTGCGGAACCGAATGCCCAACAGCTAACCCCCGAGTCTCGGAATGGCTTTCGAGAGTTGCAGCGTAACGCCGGTAGACGACAAAGTCCCGGCTGTTCGGGGCAACCCGGAAAATAAGAAGTCGGCCCCACCAGGGAGTCTCGAAAATAATCGATCTGCGCGTCGGCGTACCTTCGCGTACATGGCTGATCCTGACACTCGCCCCAACTGCCAGGGCACATTGGAACCAACGCAACAAGGTCGGATCCGCGACAGTATCGAGATTCGCGTGATGGTGCCGACCTGCCCGGAGTGCGGCTGGAGTGTGACCAGTTCCCCCGAGTGACGACCATAAGGTCGGCCCGCCACCCCCGGAGGATGACGGGCCGAACAATGGTTGGAAACGTCAGATGACGCTATCGGGGTTCCGCGCTTGCGATTTGGTCACGGAAGAACCGGGCGGCGTCGGAACCGCTGGGGGCCACCATCCGCAAGCTGGGCCGGTCGCTCGTGGGCTCACCGGTGAGGGTGCGGACGGTGTCCATGAGCGCCGTCGCGAGATCGAACGCCTCCAGTGCTGTCAGGTGCAGCTCACCGTAGATGTCCTGGCCTTCGATGTTCACGGCCACATCGGGCGGCATGTGTCGTGGCCCCAGCGATGCGCCAGCACGCTTACCTGCGCCCCATCGTCGCCGTCCCTGGCGATAGGCACGGTGTGCCATTCACCCATGCACCTCTGGTCCTCAGCGAACAGCGCATCTGCGTGCCCATCACCGGAGGTGCACCACGGAGCGCAGACGATCGGCGACACCCGGGGCCGCTCGACGGCGGTCATCGGGTCACCGCCTGATCCTGCTGAGCCATGAGGTCGGCCTCGTCTACCGCCTCTGTCAACACGGCGATGAGCTGCCGGGCATACGCCGGGGTAAGCGCGTTTTCACTATCTAGAACGATGAACCGCTCGATGGGGCCGTCCGCGTACTGGTTGCCGTCAAGCTGCACGCTGATGTCGGCGTTGTAAGGCTCGGGCCGTTCCACAGTCCACTCGCTACCGGTGAAGTAGCGCAGCGAACCCGGCTCACCATTCGACGGCGGGTCACCGACGAGCTGGTCGGGGTGGTACCAATCATCGACGTACACGGCGCCGGCCGGTAGGGCGACGGCTGCGGGGTGTGGTGCGGTCGGTGTGGTCATGGCTGCAACCTTTCGTGTTGGGGTGGTCCGATTTGCGGAACCACGGCCACCCTATAGCGCGCTATAACGCATTGGGGACGGAATCCGCGAAACTCTTCTAGCGCGCTACACTGCCCGGTCATGGACCACCTTGCGCTCATCAGGCGGGCGGGGCAAAGGTGCGTGAGCGCCGCCGCGCGGCGTTTGATGACGGTGATGCTGAGTTGCGCCGCCTGATCCGCGAGGGGTTCGAGTTGGGCATCTCCGGCGAGAAACTGGCGGACGCCGCTGGGCTGTCAGTGCCGCGCGTCTATCAGATCCGCGACGGGCGCCGCTGATGCGCCTTCGTGGACGCATTTTGGACACAAAGTTGGGTACTTTCCCGTTAGCTACCGTCGCCTCTCGTAAAGTCTTTGCCCAGCTAAAGCGCATTCCGAACCCTTGACCAGGTAGCTGAATAGGGTTCAAATCCCTCCGCCACCGCCACAGCTCTACGGGCGTCCGCGCTGGTGGATGCCCCGAGGGACTACCGATGTGCCAACGTTCGAACTACGAGGCTTCTACGTCTCCAATGACGTCAAGTTCGCGGACCACGTCACGACCACGGTCGACCAGCGAAACCGCCCCACATGAGAGCAAGCCGAAATCATCCTGTTCCCGTTCGCCCTGGCCGACCTTGAACGCTGCCGCGGCGGTGCCGACGACCTTGAGCTCACCGCCGTGGAGATCGACGGCTCACCGGCGCAGCGGGTGACCCAACTGGGGTTAGCCCGTCGCAGACAACCTTGTCGGTACCTAAAGCGTCCCGGTACACGACGCTGTCGGGTGCGGTGCCGCCCCGGACGTCGAAGTAAACCTGCCGCAGTTGTTTGTGTACCCGCGGTTAGCGGTTGGTTAGGAAGGCCGTCCGTCTGGTTTCCCTTCATAACCGCGTAGGTCGAACTGTTGACGGACCGCGCGTTGAAATCGGCAATGTTCGGAGTCGGCGAGCCGCTCACGGCTTGGGCCGTTACATCCGAGTACCAAATGCCGTCGTTGTGACCGCTGGGTTTCAAGTTACTGACGGTGTAGTCGATGGCGCCGTCTGGTCCCGGAATCTCTTCGGTCTGTCCAAACTGCGCCGCTGCTGGGTCGGCGAGTGCTGGTTTCGCCGCTAGGATCCCGGCCGTCGCGATACCGGTGGCAGCTCCGTCGTTTTCACTGCGATCTGCAAGAACTCCATGTTAAGCTCCTTCCACCATTCTCCCGTTGTCCCAGGAGTGATTGCCTTGTCGGTGAAGGTGTTGTCCGAAATGGCGGACCTCAAACCCGCTCGGCGTGGCCAGAGCCCCGTCCGCCGGTTAACTGCGGGTGACCTTCGGTGAAGCGTCTTAGCAGCTAGATCCCATTCTGTGCTTGCAACCCTAGTAGCTGAATGGGATTCGAATCCCTCCGCCACCGGCATAGGGAAGCCGCGCCCTCGTCCGGGGTAACTTGTCTGCGCCTTCTGCGATGCTGGTGCCGTGGTCAGAAGCTTGATCGTGGCGATGGCAGTTGTTGCGCTGGTGTTCGCCCTGACCGCGGCAGCGGATGTGCCGGTCGGGCCTGGCCCCACACAGTACGAAGTGCAGGCCCAGCCGGCGCCGGGAACATGTCACTACCGCTCCGCTGCCGATGGCGAAACCCTGCCCGACCCTGCCTGTACCCCGGGGGCGACGAATCCGAAGGTCACCCCAGACACCTTGGGAAGCACCATCTGCCGGAAGGGGTACACCAAATCGATTCGGCCGCCCGAGGCGATCACAAGCGCGGAGAAACGGGCCAGCGCAGCCGCGTACGGGTACACGGGATCGCTCGCCGATGCGGAGTACGACCACCTGATCCCGCTCGCTGTTGGCGGCGATCCGAACGACCCCCGTAACCTGTGGGTCCAGCCGGGAGCATCCCCGAATGCCAAAGACGACGTCGAGTCTGAGTTGCAACACCGCGTCTGCGACGGCGACATGTCTTTAGCCGTCGCGCAGCAGGCTATTGCGACGGACTGGACCACAGCCCTTCGCGCCGTTGGGTAAGCAGCTCGTGGCGGGCATCCCTATTTGACATCGAACTGGCAACTCGCCGCCAAGACGTTGTTGCCAGGGTCAAACAGCTGCTCTGACGCGTTCAAATAGTGGTGTCCGGCGGGTAATGCCGGAACCGGTACGTAGAAGTACTTGGTTGTCGGCGCCGCCAATGTCTTGTCGACAAAGGTCTGAAAAACGACGCCCTGGTTGCTCACCGTCTGCGTTGTGTCCACATAGGCCGTCAGCAATCCTGAGTCCACCCAATTCGCAAGTGTCGCGGTCGAGGCATGCCCCGCCACGACGCCGGTCGGGCAGTTGATGTCTGGTGAGTTCGCGTTCGCCGTGCCGGAGCCAAGCCCGATGACGGCCAGGCCAAAGCCACCGGCGAGAGCAACAGACGCGGTGAATTTCTTCAGCGAGCCGCAAGTACGAGTGGACGTGGGGCGGTGGGCGGTGTTCATTTTGGTGGGTGTCCTTTTCTGTGACCGCGGCCCCGGGTGGGTCGCTCACTCGTATGAGTGGCTGACCCCCAATCGATCTGACACTTTTTGACAACCCTTTTCGGCCTCAGGCGTCGGCGACGGCGATGTCCGGCCGCCGAGTACCGGCAGTCGGATCTTCCAGGAAGAGTCCGGAGCTGATTAAGCGCGGCGAGTCGCGCCGATGAAAAGGCGGCGGCGGATTAGTTCGGGAGTCCGTTCTGGATGGCCGTGAGCTGCTTTTGGCCGACGTCGGTGACGAAATCCGGCGGCACAGCGGCATTGGCAGGACCGTCGAATTCCAGGGTGGTGAACGCCCTGCCCTGGGTGAAGAGCAACACGGTCACCGACTTGGAGCCGTCCGGTGAGTTTCCCGACACCGTCGTACCGCCAGTGCCGATATCCGACGGTCCCGGTGTTCCGGTCACAGCACCACGAGTGCGGTCTTCGCCGCATCGAGCGCGCCTGCCGCAGCGGAAGGATCCGGCAGGACCAGGATGGTATCGCCGATCACGTGTGTGCCGTCGGGGTTGCTGAACGACGCCGCCACACCGGCCTTGCCATTGGGATTCTGGATTGGCGGGCTCGCCGTGAAGACTTCGGGTGCATCGATATCGGTGGCCTTGATCAGCAGTGCGGTGTAATCGGCTGGCTGGGCCTGCGCCGAACTGGACGCCGAGCTGCTGCTGGCGGGCAGAGGCCGCCGATCCCGACGACGCCGGCGACGATGTGGAACCGCTGTGGCAGCCGGCCACCGTCACCCCCACCAACGCACTTGCACGAAGTACACCTACGACCGCCACCACGGATACCTTCATCGCACCCGGCCCTCTCCGGCGAAATCCTCGCCAACGTTGTGCGCAGACCGCAGCGCGGCCGCCGGCAAACCGTAACCGAATCTTGGGAATTCTGTGCGAAGACTGCGCGTTTGGTATTCATTCGCTTGCCGCCGCGCAGCGACCTTCATGCTGGGGACGAAACGCAAGCAGGCCGGGCCCCAGCGCATCGGCTGAGCCAACGCGGACATCGGCTAGCGATATCGTCAGCTGATGCGTGAGCTGCTCCGTTCATTGCCGGTTTTCGTTGGTCTGCCTGCCGATCTCTACGTCGCTTCGCTTCCCGCGAAACCAACGTTGCTGTTCGAGCGGTGGCTATGCGAAGCGATCGATGAAGGGGTTCCCGAGCCGCATGCGATGACGCTGTCGACGTGCGACGGGGGCGGCGTTCCCGATGCCCGCATTCTGATCCTGAAGGATGTCGACGAGCAGGGTTGGTGGTTCGCCACCAGCCGGGTGAGCGCAAAGGGAGGCCAACTTGGTGAGCGTCCCGCGGCCGCACTCACCTTCTACTGGCCGTTGCAGGCCCGACAGGTTCGCGTCCGCGGACCGGTGGTGACCGGCTCACCGGAGCGCAGCGCCGCTGACTTCCTCGCCCGGGGTCGAGTGCCCGCGCTATTGCGTTGACGGGCAAGGAAAGTCAGCCACTTGCTGACCGCGCGACCTGTCTCAGCGCTGTTCAGGTGTCGCAGGCCCGGCTGGTCGCCGAGCCCGATCTCGTCGCCACCAGCTGGCAGGTGTACGCCGTCGACGCAGACGTCGTCGAGTTCTGGCAGGGCGATAAAGATCGCATGCACACTCGCGTGCAGTACACCCGTGACGGCCGGAACTGGAGCCATCACTTGCTCTGGCCGTGACGCGCCGAAGCACGATCGGTGAATGCGGAGCTTGACCACGCATCGCTGTCAATGCTAAGCAGGTGCTCAGCACGGGCGGGTTCGAGCGCCGCGGTGATGAGGAAGGGTCCACGATGACGCTGCAGACGGTATTGGACGAGATGCAGAAGCGCCCAGGCTCGGGTGAGGTCATTCCGATCATCGACCCCGTGACCGAAGAGCAGATCACCGAGTTCACCGACTGCGGGGAAGACGCGGTCAACGACGCCGTGGCACGCGCGAAGGCCTCGTACCAGGCGGGTGTGTGGGCCGAGCTGCCGGGCGGGAACGGGCCAAGATCTTGTGGCGTATCGCGGATTTGATCGAGGAGCACGCCGAGGAGATCGCGGCGATCGACTCGGCCAACACGGGTATGCCGTTGATGCAGGCCCAGCTGATCGTGCCCACCTGTGCGGAGTTCTTCCGCTATTACGCGGGGTGGTGCACCAAGGTGAACGGCACCGCATACGACGTGAAGACGAGCGGCATCGCCTCGGATCAGTATGTCGACCAGCACGCGTACACGCTCAGTGAGCCCTACGGCGTGGTGGGGCTGATCTTCCCGTGGAACGGACCGATCTTCAATGCGAGCGCCAAGCTTGCGCCTGCCCTGGCCGCCGGCTGCAGCAGCGTCGTCAAGCCCGCCGAGGAGACCCCGCTCTCGGCGCTCGTGCTGGACCGGATCATCGCCGAGGCCGGTGTCCCGACGGTGTCGTCAACCTCCTGACCGGCTACGGCCACACGGCCGGCGCGGCGATCACCGCGCATCCCGACGTCGAGAAGGTCGCCTTCACCGGGTCGACCGAGGTCGGCAAGGAAATCGTGCGGGCGTCGGCGGGCAACCTCAAGAAGGTCATGCTGGAACTCGGTGGGAAGTCGCCGGTGCTGATCTACGACGACGCCGACCTGAGCAAGGCCATCTTCATGGCGGCGATGGGCATCTTCGTGCACTCCGGCCAGGGCTGCGTGTGCGGATCGCGCATCTTCGTCCAGCGCGGGGTCTACGACCAGGTGGTCGAGGGCATCGCCACCGTGGCGAACAACATGAAGCTGGGCGGCCCCAACGAAGAGGGCTGCATGAGCGGCCCGCTGATCAGCGCCAAGCAGCTCACCCGCGTCATGGGATTCATCGACGAAGGCAAGTCCGACGGCGTCGAGGTGGTCACCGGCGGACACCGGCTGGACCGCAAGGGCTACTTCGTGCACCCGACCGTGCTCACCAACGTCGATCGGGGCATGAGGCTGTATCAGCAGGAGATCTTCGGGCCCGTGGTGACGATCCTGCCGTTCGACGACGACGACGAAGCCGTCGCCATGGCCAACGACACCACCTACGGGCTGGCCGCCACCGCATGGACCAACAACCTCAGCCGGGCGCACCGGCTCGGGAAGCGGCTGCAGGCCGGAACCGTCACGATCAACTGCCAGTTGGTCTTCGACCACGCAGTGCCATTCGGCGGATACAAGCAGTCCGGCTGGGGCCACGAGTTCGGCCGGGAAGGCATCGAGGCCTACATGAAGACGAAGTCGGTGTGGGCCCAGCTCTAGCGTTGGTTCGGCGCGGGCTATGAGAAGGGGACGGTGTAGTCGTCGGTCCATGCGCCGCCCTTGCAAACCAGCGGCACACCGTCGGGCGACTCTGCCACGCCCGTGTCCTGGCCGCAGAGCGAGCGCACCGTGCGCATGCCGACCAGCGGCGGCGACGGTATCCATTGGCCCTCGCCGTTGCACGCCAGCGTGGCGCCCGATGCGGTGAGGGCGAAGTTGTAACGGGTGTTCTGCACACAATGATCGCCCTGGACGGCGTTGCGCTCGATATACGGGAGGCACCCCGCGCCGTCGCACGACCCCGGAGACCCCGACGCACTTGCGGCCGACATCATCGGTGCCGCGATGAATCCACAACCCAACACCACTGCAGCCATGAGCTTCATGGGCCTAGCGTAGGTTCCCCGTCGGCGTTTGCCTCCACAATCGCCACAGTTGGCGGCGCAGGCCCTGGTCAATGTCACGCACCGCGCGTATCTCGCGACGATGGCGGCGCGCCTTTCCTTCACGACAACGGCGGCGCCCCTGCCGGGACGCCGCCGCGCTGTCGAACTGGGAGGACCTGGCTACGGGCAGGTGACGTCAATCTCGAACGGCTTATTCACCGGCTGCATGGGGTTGGCCATGTCGATACCGGTCGCGGTGCCCGAGATCTTGTAGCTGTTGCCGTTCTTCTCGGCCTTGGCCGAGCCCTGGCCGGCGCCGGACTGGTAGCCCAGCGTCACGCCGTTGACGTTGCCGAGGCCGACGGACTGCACAGTCGAGCCGTCCGAGCCGAGCACCGCGGCGATGCCGGTGGTGGCGTCGCCGATGGCGATATTCATGTTTCCGTTCATCGCGGTGCAGACGACGGTGCCAGAGACGCTCTGATCCTTCCCGTCGATCGTGACTTTGGTGCCCCCGCTGGGCGCCGCAGTGGCACTTGCCGAGGCGGTCCCCGCCGCACTCGACGCCGACGAGCTGGGGCTCGAGGAATTGTTCCCCTTCGAACAGCCGGACAGGCCGGCGATGACAATCGCCGCGCCGCCTACGGCGACCACGAAACCACGCTTCACCAGTGTTCTCCTTTGGTTGTGTGAGCCGTCAAAATCGGCGGATCATCTCGGCCAGTATGGTTCGCTGTCCACGAACCGACATGCGATTGGACGAAAAATATGGCAATGCTCCATCTTTTCGTTAACTGCGGTCCATCGAACCCGCCGACGGTCAGGGCTCATTCGGGTAATTCCGTCGTCAGCCCAGCGGTATGTTCGCAATCATGCTGACATTGCGCACGGCCGACGAAAATTTCGTCGATATTCCTGAATTTCCCTATACCCCAAGGTATTGCGAGGTTCCCGATCAAGATGGCGGCGCCTTACGGGTAGCGTGGGTGGAAGACGGCCCCGCCGAAGGTGATCCGGTGCTGATGCTGCATGGTGAGCCGTCGTGGTCGTTTCTGTACCGACGGATGATTCCAATCCTTGCGGCGGCCGGGCATCGCGTTATCTGCCCCGACCTCGTCGGATTCGGCCGGTCCGATAAGCCGACCCGGATCGAGGACCACACCTACGCCCGTCATGTGGAGTGGATGCGCGGCCTCGCGTTTGACGTGCTGGACCTGCAGCGGGTGACGCTCGTCGGTCAGGACTGGGGCGGGCTGATCGGGCTGCGGCTTGCCGCAGAACATCCGGATCGTTTCGCTCGCATCGTCGTCGCCAACACCGGACTGCCCACCGGCGATCTGCCGATGCCCGACATCTGGTGGCGTTTCCGTGAGGCCATCCAGGGTATGCCCGAGATCCAGGTCGGGCGGTTCGTGGAGGCGGGCTGTCTGCGCCCGATGGCCGAGGCCGTCCGCGCCGCCTACGACGCGCCGTTCCCCGACGACACCTATTGCGCGGCCCCGCGCGCGATGCCGGGTCTTGTCCCGACAACGCCCGACGATCCCGCATCGGCGGCCAACCGGGCCGCGTGGAAAGTGTTGTCCGACAGTGCAACCCCGATGCTGGTTGCCTTCAGTGACAGCGATCCCATCACCGGCCCGATGGCCGGCATCTTCGCCGGCCAGATGCGCGGCGCCAGGGGCGTCGACCACCCAACAGTGCGCGACGCCGGACATTTCCTGCAGGAGGACGCGGGCGAAGAACTCGCCGAGGCCATTGTTCGATTCTTGCGAGAGTCGCATTAGCGAGCCGGTGCTCACAGTGCAGAATCTATGGCGTGGGCGTTCCGTTCTTCAGCGTTGACGCCGAACTGCCAGGACGCCTCGGCCGCGCCGGAGTTATCCACACCCCGCACGGCGACATCCACACGCCCGCGTTCATCGCCGTCGGCACCCAGGCCACCGTCAAGGCCGTCCTACCCGAAACCATGAAAGCGCTTGGCGCGCAAGCCGTTCTGGCCAACGCCTACCATCTGTATCTGCAGCCCGGCCCCGACATCGTCGAGGAGGCAGGCGGACTCGGCGCGTTCATGAACTGGCCGGGCCGACCTTCACCGACAGCGGCGGGTTTCAGGTGCTTTCCCTGGGGGCGGGCTTCAAGAAAGTGCTGGCGATGGACGTCGCACGGGTCCAAACCGACGACGTCATCGCCGAGGGCAAGGAGCGGCTGGCCCTCGTCGACGACGACGGCGTCACGTTCCGCTCGCATCTCGACGGCGCGACGCACCGCTTCACCCCCGAGGTGTCGATCGGGATCCAGCACAAGCTCGGCGCGGACATCATCTTTGCGTTCGACGAGCTGACGACGCTGGTCAACACCCGCGGCTACCAGGAAGAGTCGGTCCAGCGCACCCACGACTGGGCGGTGCGTTGCCTGGTCGAACACCGCCGGTTGACCGCGACCCATCCGGATAAGCCGGCGCAGGCACTGTTCGGCGTGGTGCAGGGTGCCCAATACGAGGACCTGCGCAGGCAGGCCGCGCGCGGGCTGACCACCATCGTCGGTGAAGACGGCCGCGGGTTCGACGGCTACGGCATCGGCGGGGCGCTGGAAAAGCAGAACCTGGCCACGATCGTCGGCTGGGTCAGCAGTGAGCTGCCTGCGGACAAACCCCGTCACCTGCTCGGCATCAGCGAGCCCGACGACCTGTTCGACGCCGTCGCCGCGGGTGCCGACACCTTCGACTGCGTGTCCCCGTCGCGGGTCGCGCGCAACGCCGCGGTGTACTCGGCGACCGGGCGCTTCAACATCACCAATGCCCGGTATCGGCGTGACTTCAGCCCCATCGACGCCGATTGTGACTGCTACACGTGTGCGCACTACACCCGCGCCTACCTGCACCATCTGTTCAAGGCGAGGGAGATGCTGGCGGCGACGCTTGGCACCATCCACAACGAGCGCTTCGTGATCAGGCTGGTCGACCAGATCCGCGCCGCGATCCGCACCGGCGAGTTCGACGAACTCCGTGCCACGTCTTGGGCCGGTATTACTCGACGCGTGCACAATAAGTAGATGACGACCACCGCGGATTCGCAGTCATTGCTGCTGCAGCTGCTGGACCCGGCAAACCGGGCGAACCCGTACCCGGTCTATGACCGGATCCGCGAGCACGGACCGCTGGATCGGGCGGCGGGAAACCTGACGGTGTTCTCGTCGTATCACGACTGCGACGAGGTGTTGCGCCACCCGTCGTCGGCCAGCGACCGGCTGAAGTCGACCGTCGTGCAACGCCAGATCGCCGAGGGCGCCGAAGCGCGGCCGCTCGGTCCGCCGGGGTTCCTGTTCCTGGATCCGCCGGACCACACCCGGCTGCGCAAACTGGTCAGCAAGGCGTTCGCGCCGAAGGTCGTCAAGGCGCTTGAACCCGACATCGAGGCCCTGGTGGATTCGCTGCTCGACAAGGTCGGCCGCCGCCGGCCACTTTGATGTGGTCGCCGACCTTGCCCACCCGCTGCCGGTTGCGGTGATCTGCCGGCTGCTCGGCGTCCCGCTCGAGGACGAGCCGAAGTTCAGCCACGCGTCGGCGCTGCTCGCTCAGGCGCTCGACCCGTTCATCGCGATCACCGGCGATGCACCCGACGGCTTCGAGGAACGCATGCAGGCGGGGTTGTGGCTGCGCGACTATCTGCGCGGCCTCGTCGAGCAGCGCCGCCACGATCCCGGCGAGGATCTGATGTCGGCTCTGATCCATGTCGAGGAGTCCGGCGACCAGCTCACCGAGGAGGAGATCATCGCGACGTGCAGCCTGCTGCTGGTCGCCGGGCATGAGACCACGGTGAACCTGATCGCCAACGCGATCCTGGCGATGCTGCGTCATCCGTCACAATGGGCCGCGCTGGGCGCCGACGCGCAGCGGGTGTCGGCGGTGGTCGAGGAGACGCTGCGCTACGACCCGCCGGTGCAGTTGATGGGTCGAATTGCCGCTGACGACATGACAATTGGCGAGGTGGCCGTGTCGAAGGGCGACACCATGATGCTGCTGTTGGCCGCCGCCCACCGCGACCCAGCGGCGTTCGAGCGTCCCGACGAGTTCGACCCCGACCGCGAATCCATCCGGCACCTCGGATTCGGTAAGGGCCCGCACTTCTGCCTCGGCGCACCTCTGGCCCGGCTGGAGGCCGCGGTCGCGCTGACGAAGGTGAGCGCGCGCTTCCCGCGGGCCCAGATGGCAGGCGAGCCGGCCTACAAGCCGAATTTGACGCTGCGGGGCATGGCGTCGCTGGAGGTCGCCGTCTAACGATCCTCATGTCGGGCGGTATGTCCACGGTTCCCGGGGCAGCGCGGCGGGTTTGAACTGCGCGAGCATGTGCTCGGGGGTGGTGGCGCTGTAGCCCAACGACGACGCGATCTGCTCCATCGCCCGCTCCACCCCGATCTCTGACAGTGTCACTGCGCCGTCGCGCTTGGCCAGTCGCGCCCCTTCGGCGTTGAGCACCAGCGCGACGTGTGCGTACGTCGGCTCCGGATAGCCCAGCAGCCGCGCGAGGTACGCCTGGCGTGGCGAGGACGGCAGCAGGTCGTCACCGCGCACGACCTGGTCGATGCCCTGCGCGGCGTCGTCGACCACCACGGCGAGGTTGTATGCGGTCACGCCGTCGCCGCGACGGACCACGAAGTCGTCGACGATCCCCGTGTACTCGCCGTGCAACACGTCGTGGACGGTGTGGACAGTCGCGTTGGTGCGCAGCCGCAGCGCCGGCGGGCGGCCGGTATCCCGGCGTCGGGCCTCGCGTTCGCTCGCGCTGAGATTTCGGCAGGTGCCCGGATATGCGCCCTCGCGGTGCGTGCGGGGCCTGCGGCGCCTGCGCGATATCCTTTCGGCTGCAATAGCATTCGTACAGAAGGCCGCGGGCCGCGAGCTCGTCGACGACCTCGTCGTAGCGCCGCGGATGCTCGGATTGCCACTCGGTCAGATCCCAGGTCAGCCCGATCGCGGCAAGATCTGCCAGCTGGCGTTCGGCGATATCGGCGTGGGTGCGGTCGTCGAGGTCGTCGACGCGCATCACAAAGCGGCGTCCGGTGGAGCGAGCGAACAGCCACGCGAGCACCGCCGTGCGCAGGTTGCCGATGTGCAGATCAGCCGATGGGCTTGGCGCAAACCTGCCGGCGGTCACGCCCGCAATGTACCTAGTCGCCGCCTCGTGACGTGGCATCCGGCGTCGTCCGTCAGACTGAGGGCAATGCCCGGACTGCCGCCCGACCATGAGCGCTATGCACGCGCGGCGCTGACCGCATACGGTCGCGATCGTGACACCCCGCTGCGCCTGCTGAGCCTGTCGGAGAACGCCACCGTATCTCGCCGACGACGGGGACCCGATGGTGCTGCGGGTGCACAGGCCCGGCTACCACTCCTTGCAGGCGATCCGTTCCGAGCTGAAGTGGATGGCCGCGCTGCGTGAGCAGACTCCCGTGGTGACCCCGGAGTTGATCCCGGCCCGCGACGGCAGCGACGTGGTGGCGGCCACGGTCGCGGGCCACACCTTGCACGTCGACGCCGTGACCTTCATCGCCGGCTGCACCGCCGAGGAGCAACCCGACGTCGTGGGCTTTGACGAGCTGGGCCGTCTCACCGCGGCGATGCACGGCCACGTCGAGAGCTGGACCGCGCCCGACTACTTCACCCGGTTTCGCTGGGACGTCGACGCCACGCTCGGCCGGCGGGCACGCTGGGGCAACTGGCGCCACGCGCCAGGCCTGACCGCGACGGACGAGGCCATCGTGGAAACCGCGGCGGCCGAGGTTGGTCGTCGGCTGACCGAGTTCGGCTGCGGCGCGGATCGTTTCGGGCTCATCCACGCCGACCTGCGGATGGCCAATCTGATGGTCGAACCCGACAATGGGTCGGCATCCATCACGGTCATCGACTTCGACGACTGCGGATGGTCCTGGTATCTCTTCGATCTCGCCGCCGTGGTGTCGTTCATCGAGGACACGCCGGAGGCGGAGCGGATGATCGCCGATTGGCTGCGGGGCTATCTCGAGGTGCGCGACATTCCCGCCGAGCACCTGGAGATGATCCCGACGCTCGTGTTGTTGCGTCGGCTCATGCTGACCGCCTGGGTTGCCTCGCATGCCGACGCCGACGCCGCGATTGCCTTCACCGACGGTTACGCGACGGGAACCGCCCGGCTTGCCGACCGCTATCTCACCGATCGCGAGTGGCTGCGCGACGCCATCTACTCGTCGCGCGTCTAGAAATCAACGGACGAGGCCGGGAACGATGTCGCCGAGGCTGAAGGTCAGCGGCTGTTCGAGTTGTGAGTAGGTGCATGAGCGTGGGTCGCGGTCAGGTCGCCAGCGGTTGAACTGTGCTGTGTGGCGGAACCTTTCACCTTCCATGTGGTCGTAGCGGACCTCGACCACACGTTCGGGCCGCAGCGGGACGAACGAGAGGTCCTTGCCTGCGTTCCACCGGGAGCCCTCGTTCTCGACGAGGTGTGCGGTCGCCCGCCATCTGGGCGGCCCAATTCCACGGGTGCGAATCGAAGGTCGTGACCAGCGGCTGCAACTCGGTGAACAGTCGCCGCCGCTCCGCCATCGGGAAGGCGCCGATGACCCCGACCGATGCGAGGGTGCCGTCGTCCCTGTACAGGCCGAGCAGCAGCGAGCCGATCGCGTCGTCACCCGACTTGTGCACGCGGTAGCCCGCGACCACGCAGTCGGCGGTCCGCACGTGCTTGATCTTGAACATCACGCGCTTGTCGGGCTGATACGTGATCGTCAACGGCTTGGCGATGACCCCATCCAGACCCGCCCCCTCGAACTCGGAGAACCATCGTTGGGCGATCGCCGGATCGGTGGTTGCCGGCGTGACGTGGATCGCGGGGCCTGAGCCGGCCAGCGCATCGACGAGGGCGCCGCGGCGGTCGCTGAACGGTCGCCCGGTGTAGTCGTCATCGCCGAGGGCGAGCAAGTCGAACGCGATGAACGAAGCCGGCGTCTGCTCTGCGAGCATTGTGACCCTGCTGGCCGCGGGATGAATTCGCTGCTGCAGCGCCTCGAAGTCCAGGCCGTGGCGAGTGGCGATGACGATCTCACCGTCGATCACGCACCGCTTCGGCAGTTCGGCCGTCACCGCCGCAACCAGTTCGGGGAAGTAGCGCGTCATCGGCCGCTCGTTGCGGCTGCCCAGTTCCACCTGATCGCGGTCGCGGAAGCAAATCGACCTGAATCCATCCCACTTCGGCTCATAGGACGCGCCGGGCGGGATCGACGGCCACCGGTTTGGCCAACATCGGCGAGACCGGCGGCATGACGGGCAGCTTCATCGGCCCATTCTCCCTGTGCCGATGACATTGCCCGGGTTCGACGGTCTAGGTGAGTATGGACAGCGTGGACCTACCCGTGCAGCCGCCGCTCGAGCCGATGCTGGCCAAGGCGCAGGTCAAGGTTCCACCCGAAGCGGGGGTGTGGTCCTACGAGCCGAAATGGGACGGCTTTCGGGCACTGGTGTTCCGTGACGGCGACAAGGTGATCTTGCAGTCACGCAACGGCAAGGAGCTCGGCCGCTACTTCCCCGAGTTGGAGCAGGCCTTGCGTGACGAGCTGGCGCCGCGCTGCGTGCTCGACGGTGAGGTGGTCGTGCCGCGGGAGATCGGCGGCCGCATCCGGCTGGACTGGGAGTCGCTGTCCCAACGCATCCATCCCGCGGCCAGCAGGGTCACGATGCTCGCCGAACAGACGCCTGCGCATTTCATCGGCTTCGACGCCCTGGCCACCGGAGACACCTCGCTGATGGGCGAGCCGTTCCGGGTCCGCCGAGAGGCGTTGTCCGAATCGGTGAACGAGAAGCAGTGGTGCCACGTCACCCGCACCACCGAGGATCCAGCGCAGGGCGCGCAGTGGCTCGATACCTTCGAGGGCGCCGGGCTGGACGGGGTGATCGCGAAGAGGCTGGACGGCCCGTACTTGCCGGGCAAGCGGGAGATGGTCAAGGTCAAGCACGCCCGCGACGCCGACTGCGTGGCCATCGGCTACCGCATCCACAAGAGCGGGGAGGGCGTCGGATCGATCCTGCTCGGGCTGTACCGCGACGACGGCGAACTGCAGATGGTCGGCGGCGCCGCGTCGTTCACCGCCAAGGACCGGCTTAAGCTACTGGCCGATCTCGAGCCGCTGCGTGAGGGCGACGAGGCCCTCGACGGTGCGCCCAGCCGGTGGAATTCGGCGGCCGACAAGCGGTGGATCCCGGTGCGCCCCGAGAAGGTCTGCGAGGTGGCATACGACCAGATGGAGGGAAACACCGTGCACGGCAAACGATTTCGGCACGCGGTAAAGTTCGTGCGATGGCGGCCGGACCGGGAGCCCGAAAGTTGCACTTTCGATCAGCTCGAGGTGCCCATGAACTACGACCTGTACGACGTGCTGGAGTCCTGAAATGGCGACGCCTGCAGAAGAACTCGATGTCGACGGCATCAAGGTGAGGTTGACCAACCCGGACAAGGTGTACTTCCCGAAGCTGGGCTCCGAGGGCACGAAGCGCAAGCTCGTCGAGTACTACCTGGCCGTCGCAAGCGGCCCCATGCTGACGGCGCTGCGGGACAGGCCAACCCATCTGCAGCGCTTTCCCGACGGCATCGATGGCGAGGAGATCTATCAGAAGCGGATTCCGCAGCACGCTCCGGATTACCTGGAGACGTGCCGAGTGACGTTCCCGTCGGGGCGCACCGCGGACGCGCTGAAGGTGACACACCCGTCGGCGATCGTGTGGGCTGCGCAGATGGGCACCATCACGCTGCATCCGTGGCAGGTGCGCTGCCCGGACACCGAGCATCCCGACGAGCTGCGCGTCGACCTGGATCCGCAGCCGGGCACCGCCTTCAAGGAAGCCAGCGCGATCGCGGTGGACGTGCTCAAGCCGGTACTCGACGAACTCGGCCTGGTCGGATACCCGAAGACCTCCGGCGGCCGCGGCGTGCACGTCTTCGTGCGAATCAGGACGGACTGGGACTTCATCGCGGTGCGCCGGGCGGGCATCGCGCTGGCCCGCGAGGTCGAGCGGCGCGCGCCCGATGCGGTGACGACCTCATGGTGGAAGGAAGAGCGCGGCAAGCGAATCTTCATCGACTACAACCAGAACGCTCGTGACCGCACCTTCGCGTCGGCGTATTCGGCGCGCAAGACCCCGATCGCGACCGTGTCGATGCCCTTGACGTGGGACGAACTGCGCGACGCAGACCCCGACGACTACACCATCGCCAGCGTGCCCGACCTGGTGTCCGACCGCGACGATCCGTGGGGCCAGATCGATTCGAACGCCCAGTCTCTGGAGCCGCTGCTGGAGATGGTCAAGGCCGACGAGGAACGCGGGCTCGGTGATCTGGCGTATCCGCCCAACTATCCGAAGATGCCGGGCGAACCGCCACGGGTGCAGCCGAGCAGAAAAGTGGCTGCCAACTGGGAGAATACTGAAAAATAGGACTGGCTCTTAACGCGCAGAGTCCGCGCAGACCGACACCTCGACCGCAGTGCCGATCCGCTGACTGTCTGTAGGATTCACCCGCCGAGTTGCTCTCGGCGAGCGATATTGCGGGCGGGGCGGTGGTGCGTAGTGAGTGCACGCTTCGAGGAACTCGACCGGTCCGAGACCACGATGGGGGTCATCAGCCTGCGCAGGCGGATCGAGCCGTCTCTGAACGTCGACGTATACGAGGTCAAGCTCGGCGACGAGTTCCTGATGTCGAGCCTGTTCACCGTGGCCGAGGTAGCGCTCGCGCGCCTCGGCCTGGCCCGGGCGGTCGATGCCGACCTCGATGTCGTCGTCGGGGGATTGGGGCTCGGCTATACCGCGCAGACGGCGCTCAACGATCCCCGCATCCATTCGCTCGTCGTGGTGGAAGCACTCGGGGAGGTCATCGGCTGGCATCAGCGTGCGCTGCTTCCCGACACCGCCGAGCTGGTGTCGGATCCGCGAGTTCGCCTGCAACGAGGCGACTTTTTCGCCATGGCCGACAGCAAGGTCGGTTTTGATCCGGAGGCACCGGGCCGCCGCTTCCACGCCGTCCTCCTCGATATCGACCACACGCCACGACACGTCCTGCACCCGAGCCACAGCGCGTTCTACACGCCTGCGGGACTGGGAAAGCTCGCCGGGCACCTGCATCCCGGCGGAGTCTTCGCGCTGTGGTCCGACGATCCGCCAGACCCTGACTTCGAGGCGGTCCTAGCCGAGATCTTCGACCGGTCCGAGGCATCCGTCGTCCGATTCCCCAACCCGCTGACCGGCGGCTACTCGTCCAATACGGTCTACGTCGCGAGTTAAATGTCGCCGGATCGCCGTGACGTCGCGATCGTCGCGTTTCCGGTAGGGGATGGGACGGGTCCCGAGCCACGTACCCGAGTACCGACGTGCATCGATGATGACTGAGCTGGGCAGACGGTAGACCGCCGAACGCCCGCGAAGGCCGAAATTGACACTGGGGGTCAAGTGGTCGCAGGTTCAAATCCTGTCAGCCCGACCCTCCGCGGTCGCCGCCGCGCCGCGAAGCATATCGGCTGCCGGTCAGGCGAGTGAAACCGCACTTTCTGCAGGCGATCGTCGTACCTTGTCGTGATGACACGCCGAATTCCGCAGGTGGCCGCCGTAGTCTTCGCTGTCCTTGCCGGAGGCGCGCTGGTGATGGTCCCCCCGCTGCCAGGGATCGATAAGTCGGGCGATGCGATCGTCGCTCACGTGGCCGCGCACGCTTCCGCACTGCGGTTGCAGGCACTCCTTGTCGCCCTCGGCTCGCTTGCGCTGGTGATAGTGCTGGCCTACGCACGTGCCAAACTTGATGGCGCTGCAGGGTATATGGTGACCATCGGCTCAGCTGTGATCATCACCGAGCTCGCGATTGAATCGTGGTTCACTTCAGGGCTCGCGCTGCATGCCACGCTCCTCAATCCCGCCACGGCACGCACGCTTGCGGATGTCGCCTCGATGTGGGGCCCGCTACTGACGGTTGCCGACGTGATGGTCGCTGCGCCAATCGCGCTGGTCTCCTTGCAGCAGCGAACGTTCCCACGGTGGGTCGGGGCGCTTGCTGCGCTATTCGCCCTTGAGCAACTCATCGAGACGGTGACCATTGTTGGCGGCCCAGGGTTCATCGCGCCCGGTGGAACGATGAATCTCTATGTGGGCGGAGCGCTGTTCCTCGTGTTCTTTCTGGTGCTGGGCCTGACATCGAGCGCGTCCGTAAGTCAAACCGACTCACTCCTGCCCCATGACGAAACCACCGAGCGCGGGCGCGAAGCTGGCCGCTGACCTGGACGCGGCGAGGCTGCGCAGGTAGTCGTCGTGGGCGGAGGCCTTCGAGGCCGATCGGGCGATGAAGCGGCCGCTATACGCCGGGCTCAGTGGGCCGCGTCGCAACCGGCGGCGTGGATCCCGTCTCGACCGGTGCCAGCGGAGCGCCGGGCGATCGGACGACGCCGGGGCCGGTGCCCACAAATTCGCCGTTGTCATACCAGTCGCAGGACTTCTCGCCCGAGATGATGTCGCGATAGCAGCACGAGGACAACCCGCGGTTGTAGGCGGTGTAGGTGCCGTTGGCGTAGCGCGCATTCACTCTTTATCGTGGCTTTGGGAGATCGGTTTGGCGTTGGCCATCGGCGCACCGAGCGTCATCGCGGCCATGGTGCCCGTGGCGGCCACCGCCACGGCCATCACGACGACCTTTGCCGCGGAGGGTCCGCTTGGCCGTCGCCCTACCGGTGTCGGTTGTCTGGTTGCTCTTGTTTGTGTTCACGATGTGTTCTCCTCCAGGTGTGCTCGCGGCCCGGGTGGCCTACTGACACCGGTAAGAGGGCGGTCCAGCGCCAGGGGGGACACTTATTTGGAGCCTTTGTCGTAACCGCGGCGCCATCGTCGACGGTGATCGTTCGGTTGGCTTGTGCTGCTGGGCGCTGTCCCGGCCTACGAAACGACCTGCGGACCGGGAAACCTGTCGGCTGAACCAGATCCAAATCGACCGCACGCTGTTGACGCGAGAGGGGTCGCTACGCCCCTGCTCTTTTATCGCCGAAGCTTCTCGCCCAAGGACAGCCCAGGCAGCCAGGTCCCTAACTAACCGGAGTCGCAGGGCATAGGCACGGTGAACTCCGGACTACCGGTGGGAGAGGGCGGGCCGCCGTCGTTCAAGCTGGGCCGACGGGGTGATGCACCGCCGAGCCGATGTTGACAAATGGCTGTAGGACGCGCGATGACCGAGGGAGTTCTCGCCCGATAACTCGGCGCATGGCATGACCCACACGACCTGCGTAATCGCAGCTGAGCATGGCCAGGAGCGGGTCGGCACTCCGAAGATGCCGAGCGAGCCGAAACGCGTTCAGCCGAGCCGAGATACGGACTTGAAGACGAAAGACCAATGACCCAAGTTCGGTCAACGATTGAAACGTGGGCGTTTCGGCGTGGTTCGCAAGGCCGCCGCCGGTCGCAGCGGAATGTGATATGTGACTATCAAGGTTTATCGCCCGTTTGAGCAAAGCGGAGGTTATGAACTCCCCCCGAGCGAATGCCATCGATCACCTGGTCCTCGTGCTCTTCGAGAACCGCTCGTTCGACAACCTGCTCGGCCATCTGTACCAGCCTGACGAGGTCGAGTCGTTCGAAGGGGTCCTCGGTAGGGACCTGAGTAACCCGATCCCGGCGTGGGCCGAGCATGGCGCCGAACTGGGCGCAGTGCCGTACGGGATTGCCACCGGCATGGACTCGCCGAACCCCGATCCCGGAGAGGAGTATCCGCACACCAACACCCAGCTGTTCAACGTGCTCGACCCGTTCAACCGGTTCAAGGACGCCACCGAGATGGCCCCGCCGTATAACGCGCCATCTAATGCCCAGCAGCAGCCGACGATGGATGGCTTCGTCACCGACTACATCAGCTTCCTCACCGTAGAGCTCGGAAGACAGCCGCGCTACGACGAATACCGCCAGATCATGACCGGCTGCACGCCGGAACAGGTCCCCGTGCTGAGCACGCTGGCGCGCAACTTCGGCGTGTTCGACCATTGGTTCAGCGAGGTGCCGTCCCAGACGCTGCCTAACCGGTCGTTTTGGACCGCAGCCACGTCGTCGGGCTTCGTCGTGAACCGCCCGCTCGATGAACTTCCTGCGCCACAACGACGCCGAGACCATCTTCGATCGACTTGAGCAGGTCGGCAGGACCTGGAAGGTGTATGTGCTCGAGCCCAATCCGATTTCGTTTACCGGATTCATCCACATGGAGCGGCTCAGAGACCGGTTCGCCACCAACTTCGTTCCCTTCAGCGAGTTCGAGCGCGACGCCGCCGCAGGCACCTTGCCGGACTTCTCGCTCATCGAGCCGAATCTGTTAGCGGGACATAGCGACTACCACCCGGCCTTCGGCAAGGCCCTGCTGACGGGGTTGGACGTGTCAGCGGACCCGCCCTCGTCGATCCTGGCCGGGGAGGCCTTTCTCGGCCGGATCTACGATGCCATCCGGACCGCCGCCTCACCGGTCGGATCGAACGTATTCAACACGGTGCTTCTGGTCGGCTTCGACGAACCAGGTGGCACCTATGACCACGTGCCCCCTGGGTCGGTGCCGCCCCCGGAGCCCGGTGCTCCACCAGGACAGCTCGGGTTTGCCTTCGATCGCTCCGGCTATCGGGTTCCGGCGGTCATCGTCTCGCCCTGGGTTGAAGCCGGCACCGTGTGCACCGAGGAGTACCGGCACACCTCGATGCTCGCGACCCTGCGAGAGGTATGGAACCTCGGGGAGCCCTTCACGGCACGTGATGCCGCAGCACGTAGCTTCCACCACATCCTTCGCCGAGACACACCTCGAACACCGGACTCGTGGCCGGATGTCACTCCATTACCAGTGCCGCCATACCAAGTGCAGCAAGCGGAAACCCTTCAAACACTGGGCGTATTAGGCCGTCGGCTATGCCATGGGCTCTACGAGCATGCAAGGAACTCGACGACACTCCCCACCCCGCCAGGGCCGGACCCCGATGTCTCGCCCGCCCTGGCCATCGACTTCGCGAAGCAGGTCGGTGCCAGGCTATTTCCCCGGCTCGCGCGTTAGCCGCCACCCGTGACGGGGTTTGACGAAAGCGTGATGAAGTTGCCGTTGATCCACACGCCCCAGCGTCCGCCCCAGCCCGAGGTCCACACCACGGGCTGCCCATCCCAAAACTCGCTGGGCTTGGCGGGCGCCCAGGTCGGCGGCACTTCGCCTTGGACGGGCGCCGGTGGCGGCGGCGGCGGATCGGCGCTCGCGAGAGCAGCGCCCAGGCCCAGGATGGCAGCGGCGAGCCCGCCCGCGACGGCGACGGCAGGCAGGGTGGTCTTGATGAAGGTCATGAGCATGACTCCAGTGTTCAGACTGAATCCACATACTTAGCAGACATAACCACCTTACGCGATGGTAAAACCCTCCCGGGCGCCATGTGGCGCGGGCAGTCGGGTGCGAATCCGCGGGCCTAGGGTGTCGGCGGAACTGGTGCCGCCGGCGGTGCCGCGGCCGGGTCGGGCGGCGGTGGCGCGCCCCGGGTCGGCCGGGCGGCGGGCCCCACCCGGGCGGCGGGGGCCCGCTCAGCGGGTAGTACCCAGGCGGCAGAGGCGGTCCCGTCGCGGCCGGCCCCTTTGGCAAGGCGGGGGTGTCGGACTGCGGGTCCGTCAGCGACACGTATCCGGGCGGCAACGGCGGCGCTGGACCGGCTCCAGGCGGCGGTCCCGTCGACTCATCCGGTGGCGCGGTCATGGCCGCGAGCGGGTTACCGGTGTGGAACGAATGCCAAATATCCCTGATGTACCCGAGCTGGCCAGGCGTTTGACCTTGGCCGTAAGCGGGATCAGGGATCTCTGGCACCGGTGGCGGGCCGACGGGAGGGGGCGGGGGTGGACCCACCGATCCGTCCGAAGGCACCGCAACGGGCTGTCCGGGCGCCGGGGCGCGGCACGCCCGCCCCGGCGTCGGGGAGGGCACCGCCGGATCCGCTGCGGCCGCGCCGGCAAGGGACAGCGCACCGCCGGCGATGATCGCGCCTGCGACCACGATCCTGGTGGCGTGCGCGGGTGAGCCGGCGCGGTTGCGCTGTCGTGTACTCATGAATCCCGGTTGTCCTCTCTGGTGGCGCCCGTGCGGACTCCATCCGGGACCGGGCGAGGGAAGGCCGGACCCGACTTGCGAGCAAGGCTAGCGCCTTCCGGCGTGTGGCGTCACCTCCTATGGGCGCCCGGCCGTGATGGGTCGACCCCGACGGGGGTTTGAACAGCCGCCCGAGCGAGGCACGGCTGACGTGCGACCATCGACGGAGACCGACCGTGCGAAGTACTCAGGGGAGTAGATGTCGACGATGCGCAGAGTGCTCGCGGCGCTCGCGATTGTTGCAATGCTCGGAGGTGGGATCGGCCTGGCGTTCATCCTGGTCGTCAGCAACCATTCCAAGCCTGCCGCGACACCAGCCGCAGCGCCGCGAGCGGCGCTTCCCCCGCCGCCGTCGGTGCCAACGCCGAAGGAGTTCACCATCAACGTGGTCGTCACCGCGCAGAACTGTCAGCCAGGCGGTGGTTGTGTCTACAAGTACTCGATCGAGCCGAAATACATTGGCTTCCATCCATTGCCGACGACCCCGTTCACCGTCAAGTACGAGGTACAAGGTGGCAACCAGCCGCAGCCCGGTGAGTTCACCGTGCAGGGCAGTCAAGCGAGGATCCTCACGGACGTGCTCCTCGAGGGTCCGCCGGCCGCCCGGCTGCAGGCGGTGGTCCTGGCTGTGGTCGGCTGAAA
Source organism: uncultured Actinomycetota bacterium (assembly GCA_963733605.1). Lineage (GTDB taxonomy): Bacteria > Actinomycetota > Actinomycetes > Mycobacteriales > Mycobacteriaceae > Mycobacterium. Next base: position 67,144 of record CAVTDY010000040.1, on the reverse strand, counting down.
ATTTGCGATTTCGCGTGCACCGCGGCGTGGTGGCCGCATTGTTAGCGGTATGACAAAGGCGTTGCTGCTCCGCGCTGAAGAAGGCCTGCCCCGCGGCGTGCAGGGTGCCGCCGATTCGCGGTTTTCCAACGTCGTCCGGGTGTTCGCGGGCATGTTTCCCGGCCGACGGTTCGGTGGTGGCGCGCTTTCGGTTTTCATCGATGGGCGACCGGTCGTCGATGTGTGGACGGGCTGGTCCGACCGCGCCGGCGAAGAGCCATGGACCGTCGACACGGGCGCGATGGTGTTTTCCGCCACAAAAGGGGTTGCGGCGACTGTCATCCACCGACTTGTCGATCGCGGCGTGCTGTCCTACGACGAGCCCGTCGCGACGTATTGGCCCGAGTTCGGCGCCAACGGCAAGGACACGATCACGGTCCGCGACGTGCTGCGGCACCGAGCCGGGCTGTCCCACCTGAAGGGCGTCAACAAGGACGAACTGCTGGACCACCAGCTGATGGAGGAGCGGTTGGCCGCCGCGTCGGTCGACTATCTGCGCGGTTGGCCCGCCTACCACGCGCTGACGTACGGCTGGTTGCTGTCCGGGCTGACCCGTGCGGTGACCGGTCAAGGGATGCGTGAGTTGATCCGCGACGAGGTGGCCCGTCCCCTCGACACCGACGGAGTGCACTTGGGCCGCCCCCCTGCCGGCTCACCGACCAAGGTTGCGGAGATCCTTGCGCCGCAGAGCTCGCGCGCCAACCCGGTGTTCAACTTCGTCGCGCCGAAGGTGGCCGGCCTGCCGCTGTCCGGCGCGTTCGGGGCGATGTTCTTCCCCGGCATCAAATCGTTTGTGCAGGGTGACATTCCATTCCTGGACGGCGAGGTTCCTGCCGCCAACGGTGTCGTCACCGCCCGCGGGCTGGCCAAGATGTACGCCGCCATCGCCAACGGCGGCCGGATCGACGACACCCAGTTTCTGTCGGACGAGCTGACACAGGGCCTGATCGGTAAACCGCGACTGTGGCCCGACCTGAACATCGTCGTGCCGATGCCGTTTCACCTCGGGTATCACGAATCGCCGATTCCCGGACTGCTCAAGGGCTTTGGTCACATCGGCCTTGGCGGCACCCTGGGGTGGGCCGATCCGCAGTCCGGTAGCGCGTTCGCGTTCGTCCACAACCGGTTGCTGACTCCGATGGTGCTCGACATGGCGTCGTTCGCCGGACTGGCCAGGCCGATGCGCAACGCCATCACCGCAGCTCGGCATGCCGGCGCGCTCGCGGTGCCGAGGTACGGTGCGCGCTATCGCCAGTCCGGCCAGCAGGCGCCCAAGAAGCGGCTCGCCGGGCGCCGCTAATGGGATCGGCCAAGCGGGTCGAGCGTCAGCCGGGAGGTACGACGCCACGCGCCTGCGGCAGTGGCAGGTCGTTGTAGGTCACGATGCCCGGGGGCGCGGCGACGACGGCCGGGATGGCGTGGATCGGCGGCATCGCGGTCATGATGTGGCCGAGGACCATGAAGTCGGCGATCGTCTCCGCTTTCTCGATGAAGTCCGGCGGCGGCAGGAACCCGACCTGCATGTTGACCGTCGGCCGCCCGTCGACGGTGATCTTCCAGCCGTCACCGTCGAGTTTCCAGTCGGGGTCCAACGTCTGGCCCTTGCGCCACCGGACGTTCAGGTCGACGACGGTCTTGCCGCCCACTCGTCCCTGCCAGCTGGCGAAAACCCCTGCGACACAACCGGCCTTGATGGTCCACGAGCCGAGGTCGAGATCCTCGGTGGTCTTCGCGTACTCGGCCTCGCAGACGACCTCGTCGAGCTCGACGCCCAGCGAGTCGGCGACCAGCCGCACCGCCTCGGCGAATACCGCGGTGCCCTGCGACAGCCATGGGCGGCAATTCGGGGTCGTCGATCGGTGTTCCGAAGCCCACCGGAATCTCGGTGGCGGGCGAGTCGTAGAAGGTGGTGTCGGCGGACTCCGCGATGGTGACCTTGTCCACGCGGTCGCAGGCCGATGCCGCGACGATGGCCAGCAGATCGGCGAAGCCGGGGCTGACCCCCGAACCGAACATCGTCGAGTTGCCCCGCCTGCACGCGTCTTCGATGCGGTCTCGGCCGGCACCCAGGTTATGCCCGGTGATGAACGACGCCGAAGAAACCACATTCACGCCGGCCGCGAGGATGCGGGTGAGCTCGTCGACGTCGATCCACATCGGGTTGTAGACGACGACATCGGGTTTCAGTGCGAGCAGCGCATCCACGTCGTTGGTGGCGGCGACGCCGAGCGGATCGATTCCAACGAGCTCACCGACGTCTCGTCCGGCCTTGTCCTTCGACCAGGCGTAGCACCCGACGAGTTCGTAGTTCGGATTCTTCGCAATGCGCCTCAACAGAACTTTTTCCGACATTTCCCGTCGTCCACTGGACGACTCGATAAGGAGCGGTGTTGTGCACTCGCTCAGCATAGGGTGGTGCGCGGCGCCGTTCCAGGCCTTTGGCTCAACTCACGGTCCGGCAACCAGGGTCGCCTTGCCGGTGCGCTGCTGGCCGCTGTGGTCGATCCACGTCAGGTCCACGACATCGCCGGGGTAGTGCCGGTCCAGGATGTAGGTCAACGTGGTCGGCGAGTCCAGTGACGTTCCGTCGAGCACGGTGATCACGTCGCCGATCGCCAGGCCGGCCTGGTCGGCCGGACCGCCGTGCATCACATCGTGCACGATGATTCCCGGCGCATTGCGCGACTGGGTGCTGACGCCGACGCCGAGCAGCACCGGCGGCCCGATGTGCACGAAGTCCGATTGTGCGCCGGACCGGATCTGACCGGCGACGGTCATCGCGTCGTTGATGGGAATCGCGTAACCCTTTCCGGCAGGTCCCATCTCGTAAGTTCAGCGACGCCGCGGTGACCACGCCGATGACCTGTCCAGCGCTGTTCACCAGTGGTCCGCCGGAGTCTCCCGGCCGCACGGGGGCGGTGACCTCGATCAGCCCGTTAACCTGTTCCGAGCTACCCGTCAAGGAGTCTTCTGCGTTGACGGTTCGGTTGAGTGCGGTCACCGGGCCGGTTTCATGGGTGAGCGGAGCACCGACGCCGCGGGCGTTGCCGAGACCGACGGTCGGCTCGCCAACCGTGACCTGTCCGGAGTCTCCGAGCGGTGCCGTCGGCAGCCCGCCCGCGCCGCGCAGCTGGAGCACGGCGATGTCGTGCTTGCGGTCGTAGCCGATGAGATCGGCCGGGTAGTCGCGCCCGCCAACGGTGCCGGTGACGACGTTGGCACCTGCGACGACGTGGTAGTTCGTCAGCACGACGCCGCTGGGATCGATGACGATTCCCGTTCCGGTTCCGATCGCCTGCTGGTAGTCGATCCTCGTCGTGACCTGGACGACAGCAGGCTCGACCGCGGCGGCGGCCGCCGTTGCATCTGCGGGAGCGGCAACTGCAGTAGCCGGTGTGACCAGGGCCAGGACCGTGGCAAGCGCCATCAGCAGCGCTGCCAGCGGGCGGCGCAAGAATGATGTGCGCATCTGCCTATAGTGCCCGAACTCTGTCCCGTTAACCCTCGACAGCGACGCACTCAGGGTGAACGCCCCTCTTTGCCGTCGACGAATGCCGACTGGCTTCTGGCCTCGAAGACGCTAGTCCTCGACGGCGACGCCGCCGCGCAAGCGCCTGCGCCGACGCTTCGTCGGTTCGGCGTTGCCGGACGGCCGGCGATTGCCCAGCCTGCCGTTTGTCGACCGGGCTTCGCCTTTGTCAGACGCCTCGTCATCGGCAGCCGACTCGTCCTGCGCGGTCGGCTCCGCGGCTGTCGGCTCCGGCTCCGCGCCTTCAACGGTGACCTCGGCAGGCTTCTCATCGGACTCGGAGTCCGAACTTTCGTCGGTCCCGTCCTCGCTTGTCGCGTCGTCTTCGGCCTCGGGCACGTCGTCGGCGGCCTCTTCGTCGGCCTCTTCGGCGGCCTTGCGGCGACCGCGGCGGCCCTGCTTGGCCTTCTTCGGCTTGAGGGGTTTCGGCGGTGGCGGCGGCAACTCGGCGACAAAGGCGAGGTAGAAGGCGAAGATCCCGAGCAGCGCGATCGCCGCGGCGGCAGCGTAGATGCCGAACAACCACTGACCCGCGCTGTCGAGGGTGAACCAGATCTCGCTGATCGCGGTGCCGATGATCAGCGCACCCGCGAATACGTGCAGCACGATCGACGCACGTGCGCAGCGTCAGCGCCAGCTGCGGTGTGCCGAACTCCGGTCGGCGGGTGCGCAGCAGCGTGAACACCACCGGCAACGCGGCAAGGCCGATCAGGGCGCCGCTGACAATGCGCAGCACCGTGCCAAGAGTGTGGGACGTGTCGCCGAGCAGCTCGGGCCAGCGCGGCAACACGAAGAAGAAATAGAGGACACCGGCGGCGATAGAAAACGACGCGTGCCAAACCACCGCGACGGTGCGGCCCATACCCCTCCTCATTGCTTGTGGCCGGTGTGCGACCCGGCTGTCGGTCAGCCGGATGCACCCCGGACCGAGTGCGGAGGATGCGGGATTTGAACCCGCGAGGGCGGTTAACCCAACCCGCGTTCCAGGCGAGCGCCATAGGCCACTAGGCGAATCCTCCGCGGCCATGGTAGCCGACCTGCCTGATGCGCCCGACGAGCTGCTCGACGGGCGGGTATTACACTCGCCGTGGACCCCGCGCGGCGTCTATCCTGTGAACTCCCCCAGGGCCGGAAGGCAGCAAGGGTCAATGGGCTCTGGCGGGTGCGCGGGGTCCCCTCTTTTGGATCCACGGCTCCTCGATGGTGAAAGGCGCGCGGTGTCATTTCTGTCCCTCGGCCGTGACGACCTGCAGGCCCAGCACGACCTGCAGCGACGCAACTACGCCGAGCTGCAAGCCAAGGGTCTGAACCTGGACCTCACCCGCGGCAAGCCGTCTCCCGCGCAGCTCGATCTGTCCAATGCGCTGCTAGCGCTGCCCGGCTCCGGAAAGGATGCCTACCGCGACGGCGACGGCACCGACACCCGTAACTACGGCGGCCTGCACGGCCTGCCCGAGCTGCGCGCCATCTTCGGCGAGCTGCTCGGCATCCCGGTGCCCAACCTGATCGCAGGCAACAACGCGAGCCTCGAGCTGATGCACGACGTGGTCGTCTACTCGATGCTGCACGGCGGCATGGATTCCGCCCGGCCGTGGATTGCCGAGCCCGACCGTCAAGTTTCTCTGCCCGGCGCCCGGCTACGACCGCCACTTCGCGATCACCGAGAGCCTCGGCATCGAGATGATCGCGGTTCCGATGCGTGAGGACGGCCCGGACGTCGACGTGATCGAAGAACTCGTCGCCGCCGACCCGGCGATCAAGGGCATGTGGTGCGTGCCGGTCTACTCCAACCCGACCGGCGTCACCTATTCCTGGGAGACCGTCCGCCGGCTGGTCCAGATGCACACGGCCGCCGCCGATTTCCGGCTGATCTGGGACAACGCGTACCCGGTGCACACGCTGACGCACGACTTCGTGAGGCAGGTCGACGTGCTGGGACTGGCCGAGGCTGCGGGCAACCCGAACCGCCCGCTGGTGTTCTCGTCGACGTCCAAGATCACGTTCGCCGGCGCCGGTGTCAGCTTCTTCGGCGGCTCGCTGGGCAACATCGCGTGGTACCTGCAATACGCCGGGAAGAAGTCCATCGGCCCGGACAAGGTGAACCAGCTGCGGCACCTGCGGTTCTTCGGCGACGCCGACGGGGTGCGCCTGCAGATGCAGCGCCACCAGGCACTGCTGGCACCGAAGTTCGCGCTGGTGCTGGAGATCCTGTCCGACCGGCTCGGTCAGTCGAAGATCGCGTCGTGGACCGAACCCAAGGGCGGCTACTTCATCAGCCTCGACATCTTGCCGGGCACCGCCAAGCGCACCGTCGCGCTGGCCAAGGACGCGGGCATCGCGGTCACGGAGGCGGGGTCGGCGTTCCCGTACCGAAAAGACCCGGAGGACAAGAACATCCGGATCGCGCCATCGTTCCCCGGGCTGCCCGAGCTGCGCGACGCGATCGACGGCCTAGCCACCTGTGCGCTGTTGTCGGCGACCGAGTCGTTGTTGCGACACGACTAGGTTTGTCGCACTGCCTCTCCTGAGTGCAACGCGTCGGGCGGGCTGGGTAGCCTGCTGACGTGGCCCTCTACCGCAAGTACCGGCCGGCAACCTTCGCCGATGTGGTCGGGCAGGACCACGTCACCGAGCCGCTGTCGACCGCGCTGTCGGCCGGCCGCATCAACCATGCGTATCTGTTCTCCGGCCCACGAGGATGCGGAAAGACGTCGTCCGCACGCATCCTGGCCCGGTCGCTGAACTGCGAACAGGGACCAACGCCACGCCCTGCGGGGTGTGCGACTCCTGTGTGGCACTCGCCCCCAACGGACCCGGCAGTGTGGATGTCGTCGAACTCGACGCGGCCAGCCACGGCGGCGTCGACGACACCCGCGAGCTGCGTGACCGCGCCTTCTACGCGCCGGCGCAGTCGCGCTACCGCATCTTCATCGTCGACGAAGCGCACATGGTCACCACGGCCGGTTTCAACGCGCTGCTCAAGATCGTCGAGGAGCCGCCCGAGCACCTGATCTTCGTGTTCGCCACGACCGAGCCGGAGAAGGTGCTGCCCACCATCCGGTCGCGCACGCACCACTACCCGTTCCGGCTGCTGGCGCCGCGGACCATGCGAGCGCTGCTGGAACGCATCTGTGCGCAGGAGGACGTCACCGTCGACGACGCCGTGTACCCGTTGGTCATCCGGGCCGGCGGCGGTTCGCCCCGCGACACGCTCTCGGTGCTGGATCAGCTGCTCGCCGGCGCCGAAGGAAAACGGGTGGAGTACCAGCGGGCGCTGGCGTTGCTCGGCGCGACGGATGTGGCGCTGATCGACGACGCGGTGGACGCGCTGGCCGCAGGAGACGCCGCAGCGCTGTTCGGCGCCGTCGAGGCGGTGATCGACGCCGGGCACGACCCGCGACGGTTCGCCACCGACCTGCTCGAGCGCTTCCGCGATCTGATCGTGCTGCAGGCGGTGCCCGAGGCGATCGCCCGCGGGGTGGTCGACGGGCCCGAGGACGTGCTGGAGCGGATGCGGGATCAGGCCACCCGGGTCGGCACCGCGACCCTCACCCGATACGCCGAGGTGGTGCACGCCGGGCTGGGGGAGATGCGGGGCGCCACCGCGCCGCGGCTGCTGCTGGAGGTGGTGTGCGCGCGGCTGCTGCTGCCGTCGGCCAGCGACACCGAATCGGCGCTCCTGCAGCGCGTCGAGCGCATCGAGACACGGCTGGACATGTCCATCCCGGCCGGTGAGGCCGCAGCGTCGCAGCCGATTGCGCCGCCGAAGCAATACGCCCGCAAGAGCAGGCCGGCAGAGCCGCAGGCACCGGCGACAGAGCCGCAGGCACCGGTCGCAGAGCCGCAGGCACCGGCGGCAGAGCCGCAGGCACCGCGACAGCCCGCGCAGAGCTGCAGGCACCCAAAGCTGCCGAGGCCCAAAGCCGACGCCCGAAGCCGAGCCCAAAGCTGATGCCGAACCCGCCGCGTCCGTGCCCGCGCCTCGCGGTGGCCGGCGAACCCAACGCGGCAGCGGTGCGCAGCATGTGGACCACGGTGCGCGAGAAGGTGCGTCAGCGCAGCCGCACCACCGAGGTGATGCTGGCAGGCGCGATCGTGCGCGCCGTCGAGGGCGACACCCTGGTCCTCAGCCACGAGTCGGCGCCCCTGGCTAAACGACTTGTGGAGCAACGCAATTCCGATGTCATCCGCGAGGCGCTCAAGGACGCGCTCGGGGTGGACTGGAAGATCCGGTGCGAAGCAGGCGCCGACTCGCCGACGCCGCCACCCGCGCCGCAGACGTCAGCCCGTCGCCACCGCAGCGGGACGACGACGAGGAGGACATGCTGGCCGAGGCGGGCAACGGCAGCTCCGAGGCCCCGCGCCGCGACCCGGAGGAAGCAGCACTGGAGCTACTGCAGAACGAGCTCGGCGCCCGTCGCATCGACGGCAGCTAGGGCGTCCACCACGGCCGCAGCGGCAGGCTGCCGTCGCCGCCGTGTGAGTCCAGCTTGACCGCCAGAACCTGGTGCAGCTGAACGACATTCGTCTCGAAGCCCAGTCGCGACCCCGCCATGTAAAGGCCCCACACCTTGGCGGTGGGCAGCCCGACCTCCTCGACCGCCTCGTCCCAGTGCTCGACGAGATTGCGGCACCAGTCGCGCAGCGTCAACGCGTAATGGTGGCGCAGATTCTCTTCGTGCACCACCTCGAGGCCGACGTCCTGCGCCTCGGTGATGATGCGCCCGGAGCCGGTGAGCTCCCCGTCGGGGAAGACGTAGCGGTCGATGAAACCGCCTGCGCTGGGCCCGGTCCGGTTGTCCGGCCGGGTGATGCAGTGGTTGAGCAGAAGCCCGCCGGTACGGATCTTCGACTTCAGGAAGCGGAAATACGACGGATAGTTGTGCACGCCGATGTGCTCTGTCAGCCCGATCGACGAGACCGCGTCGAAGCCGGATTCCCGGATATCGCGGTAGTCGCCGTGGCGGACCTCGGCCAAATCGGCCAGGCCCTGCTCGGCGATCGCCTTCTGAGCCCATGCGGCCTGCTCTTTGGACAGCGTGACACCGATCGCCTTCACGCCGTGGTGGGCGGCGTAGCGCACCATGCCGCCCCAGCCGCAGCCGACATCGAGCAGCCGGTCGCCGGGCTTGAGCCGCAGCTTCTCGAACACCAACCGGTATTTGTTGTCCTGGGCCTCTTCCAGTGAGGCGTCCGGATGCGGGTAGCACGCGCAGGTGTAGGTCATCGACGGGCCAAGCACCCATTCGTAGAACGTGTTGGACACATCGTAGTGGTGGTGGATGGCCTCGGCGTCGCGGGTCTTGCTGTGCCGCAAGCCTTCTGCCATCCGACGCCAGCGCGGCAGGGCCTCCTGTGGGGGCGGTGCGATCGGCTTGAGGTGCTCGAAGCCGATCGAGCGGACGATGTTGGCCAGCACTCGCGCAGGCGGCCGCCTGAAGTCCATCTTCTCCGCCAGCGCCTTGAGCAACTCGTACGGGTCGCCGGGGTGCACGCCGTGCGGTTCGACGTCGCCGGAGACGTAGGCGCGGGCCAACCCCAGCTCGCCCGGTGCGGTGGCCAGGTAGGTGGTGCCGCGCGGGGTACGCAGATCCAACCCAATCTGGGCATCGTCGGGCCCGGCCTTGCTGCCGTCGTACGCGGTGAATTTGAGTGGCAGCTGGCCCGCGGCGAAGATCTCCAGGATCTCCGCCAGCGAAAGCTTCCTCACCGGCGCACTTGCTGTGCTTTCACGGAATGTCGTCATCGTCGTTGCACCGCCTTCGCGTAGAGATCGAGTAGACGTGAATCCGGGTCGTATGTCTTCTTGACCGTCTTGTAGGTTTCCCCGCCATAGAGTTCTTCGAACTCGTCGAGGGTGTAGAAAGCGTCCGAATACAGCGACTTGTGCCCGTCGAGCTTGCTGACCTTGCGTTCGATCAGCCTGTTGGTGTGCCCGTCGGAGGGCCCGACCGGCACCGACGACCAGAATCCGACGTTGACATAGGTGTGGTGCGGCCGGATCGGGTACAGCGGCCAGTCACCGTCGTTCCGTAGCCGCAGCGGGCACAGCCAGATCGGCTCGATCGGGACGTTGGCCAAAAACCAGTCCAGAAACTCGGCGGTCCGCTCGATCGGCACCTCGACGTCCTGAACGACGCGCTCGCGCGGAGGGCGGCCGTTGCGCTTCTCGATGCGATCGGCGATGTTGAACCGCTGGTCGTAGGCGATCAGCTTCCAGTAGACACTGCTGCGGCGATAGCGCCGCGGCCACAACCGGCGGATCCGCGGGTCCTGCGCACCGAAGGCCCGCGAGCACCAGAACCAGTCGGTGTCCCACCGCCAGAGATAGTCGTAAATGGTGAGCCGATCGTGCTTCTCACCGTCGGGGTGCTGGATGGAGCGGTAGTAGATCTGCTGGCCGGTGTAGTCGCTGACGGTTCCCGCAGCGCCGGTTTGGAAGCCCAGTGTCAGATAGCTCTCGTCGGCGCTGAACACCACGCCGTCGAGGTAGTCGACCGGAGCGCCGTCATGGCCGCCGGTCTCGATGACGCGGTCCATGGCCGCGACCAGGTCTTCTAACGAGTGGAACCTCAGGTGCCGAAGCGTGACGAAGGGCTTGACGGCCTCCAGCTCGATCTTCAGCCGAACCGAATACCCCAGTGTTCCATAGGAATTCGGAAACGCGCTGAACAGGTCGGAATGCTCGTCGGCTGACGCGGTCAGCACATCGCCGGTGCCGGTCAAGATGTCCATCTCCAGCACGGACTCGTGCGGCAGGCCGTTGCGGAACGACGCCGACTCGATGCCAAGCCCCGTGACCGCCCCGCCCAGCGTGATGGTCTTCAGCTGCGGCACCACCAGCGGCGACAGGCCGTAGGGCAAGGTGGCGGCGACGAGGTCCTCGTAGGTGCACATGCCGGCCACGTCGGCGGTGCGCGCATCGGGGTCGACGGCGATGACGCCCGTCAGCCCCGACGTGTCCAGGCCCTTGCTTTTGGTCTTGGCCCTCGCCCGGAACAGGTTCGACGTGGGTTTGGCGAGCCGGACGGTGGCGTTCGGGGGTATCGCCCGATAACTCGCGAGCATGCGGTGCACGCCTGCGGTGTGGGCAGCACGTGCGTCAGTCCCCTCAACAGACACACATATACGCTAGTCCGCGGTCGCAGCCGATGCGACCGCACCACCACGACAGGAGAGCCATCTCATGGGACAGGTCAGCGCGTCCAGCACCGTCTTGATTGACGCCTCACCGGAGGTTGTGTTGGCGGCGGTGGCGGATTACCAGACCGTGCGCCCGAAGATCCTGTCCCCGCATTACCTCGACTACCACGTGGTCGAGGGCGGGCAGGGCGCAGGCACCGTCGCCACCTGGAAACTTCAGGCCACGAAGTCGCGGGTGCGCGACGTCAAGGCCAGCGTCGACGTGGCAGGCCATACCGTCATCGAAAAAGACGCGAACTCATCGATGATCACCAACTGGACCGTCGCGCCTGCAGGCCCCGGATCGTCTGTCACGGTCAAGACGTCGTGGCAGGGTGCCGGCGGCATCGGGGGCTTCTTCGAGAAGACGTTCGCGCCGCTGGGACTGCGCAAGATCCAGGGCGAGGTGCTGGACAACCTCAAGAAGGAAGTCGAGGGCCGCTAGCTGGCCTGCGCCGGCTGGGCACCCAGGAATCCGGCGATACCGCGGACCACGGCGTCGGCGTACTTCTGCCGCCCGTCGGGCGTCTTCATCAGCGCGGAGTCGGCCGGATTTTTCATGTTGCCCAGCTCGACCAGGACCGACGGGAACTGGGCGAGGTTCAGACCGGCGACGTCCGAACGCGGGTTGAGGCCGTTCGAGCCGATATAGGTGGCGGGCACGAAGCCCGAGCCGGCGAGTTGGTCGCGCATGACCTGCGCGAACTGGACGGCAGGCCCGGCCTGCGCGGCATTGAGCGGCGGGTTCGAGTAGATGACGTGGAAACCGCGGCCGGTGGGGGGACCGCCGTCGGCGTGGATGCTCACGATGGCGTTGGGGTGCAGGGCGTTGGCCATCGCGGCGCGCTCGTCGACGCAGGGGCCAACCCCGCTGTCGTCGCCGCGCGACATTGCGGTCCGCACGCCCAGCGCCGTCAGTGCCTGGCGGATGCGCAGCGTGGTGTCCCACGTGAAGGTGTGTTCGGGATAGCCGTCGTCGGTCGCGATCCCACTCGCCTGGCAGTCCTTGGTGCCGCCGCGACCGGTGGGCACCTGCTGGCCCATCGAGGCGTCGTCGGCGCCGCTGTGGCCGGGATCGAGGAACACGATCATGCCCGCGATGTTGGCGGGCGCGGCGGTAGCGCTCGGCGCGACAAATGTGGACGCAGCAACGAGCACACCGACGACGCCGACACGAACGCAGGCGGGAAGAGCCACGGCGTCAAGTTAGCGCGGTGGCGTCTAGGCTTGACGTTCAACTGGCCGGCGCAACCAAGTCGAGACCAATACGCAAGGGGACCGTCATGCAACCCGGAGGCACGCCCGACATGTCGGCACTCCTCGCGCAGGCGCAGCAGATGCAGCAGCAGTTGATGGAGGCCCAGGAAGCGCTGGCCAATTCCGAGGTGCACGGCCAGGCCGGCGGCGGCCTGGTGCAGGTCACCATGAAGGGCAGCGGTGAAGTGGTGGCCGTGTCCATCGACCCGAAGGTCATCGACCCGGCCGATGTCGAGACGCTGCAGGACCTCATCGTCGGCGCCATCGCAGATGCCTCCAAGCAGGTCACCATCCTCGCGCACGACCGGCTCGGGCCGTTGGCCGGTGGCATGGGTGGCCTAGGTCTGCCGGGGCTCTGACTTGTTCGAGGGCCCCGTTCAGGATCTGATCGACGAGCTCGGCAAGCTGCCCGGTATCGGGCCGAAGAGCGCGCAGCGGATCGCGTTTCATCTGTTGTCGGTGGAGCCGCCGCAGACTGATCGGCTCACCGGTGTGTTGGAGAGGATCCGCGACGGCGTGAAATTCTGCGCGGTGTGCGGGAACGTCTCCGACGAGGACCGCTGCCGGATCTGCTCGGATCCCGCCGCGACGCGTCGCTGGTGTGTGTCGTCGAGGAGCCGAAAGACGTGCAGGCCGTCGAGCGCACACGTGAATTCCGCGGCCGCTACCACGTACTGGGTGGTGCTTTGGATCCGTTGTCCGGGGTGGGACCCGAGCAGTTGCGAATCCGCGAGCTACTCAACAGGATTGGCGAACGGGTCGACGGTGTGGACGTCGCCGAGGTGATCATCGCGACGGATCCGAACACCGAGGGCGAGGCGACCGCGACGTACTTGGTGCGGATGCTGCGCGACATCCCCGGCCTGACCGTGACACGCATCGCGTCCGGCTTGCCGATGGGCGGCGACCTGGAGTTCGCCGACGAGCTGACGCTTGGCCGAGCGCTGACGGGCCGTCGCGCAATGGCCTAGCGCCCGCCAAACATGCTAGACGCGGCGCGGGGCGGCCAGGCGTTCGCGGCGCAGCGCCGCCACCTCGTCGATCTCCAGCGGCGGCAATTCGCCGACCACGCGGCTGAGCAGGAGATCAGCCAGCTCCGGATTGCGGGCCAGGCACGGGCCATGTAAATACGTCGCCACCACGCTGCCCTGCACCGCGCCGTCGATGCCGTCGCCCGCGCGGTTGCCTGCGCCGCTGATCACCTTGGCGAGCGGGCCCGCCGTCGCTCCGAGAACCGTTCCGCCGCGGTGGTTTTCAAAGCCCGTCAGTCGCTCTGACAGCCCGGGTATCAGAGGTTCGGACACCACCTCGCCGATGGTCCGGTCGGGCTGCGGCGAGGTGGTCACGTCAAGCAGACCAACGCCGTCGACGCGCTCACCCGACGACGTCTCGTACCAGTGCCCCAGCACCTGGATCGCCGCACAGATCGCCAACACCGGGGCCCCCCGCGCGGCCGCCTGTTGCAAGCCCGGATACCGGATCAGATGCTTGGTCGCCAGGCGTTGCGCATAATCTTCGGCCCCGCCAAGCGTATAGAGGTCGAGCTCGGAAGGCACCGGGTCCGACAGCGTGATCTCGACGACCTCGGCGTCAAACCCCCTCAGCCGCAACCGTTGCCGCAACACGACGGAATTGCCGCCGTCGCCGTATGTGCCCATGACGTCGGGCAACACCAGCCCGATCCGCACCGTCGAGTCAGACACCACGGCCACCCCGCGCGAGCGTCCGGTTCAGCTGCAGGAAGGCGGTGTAGTTGGCGACGACCTCAACGTGTCCCGGCGGACAGGACGTGATGGCTTCCACGGCGTTGTGGACCAAAGTGTGTTCGACGCCCGCATAGCCAAGCCGCACGGCCAGGTCGGTGCCACGCTCACCTGCGGCGACCACGGGATGATCGACGAAGTGCTCGAAGTTGACGTCCCACAGCCACGACAGGTCCTCGCCGTCGGGCACCTGACCGTTGACCGAGATCACCACGGAGCCGGCGTCGGTGTCCACCATCGACAGCGCTTCCTGCCAGCCGGCCGGATTCTTGGCCAGCAGCATCCGAACGGAATGCGCGCCGAGCCGGACCGTGCTGTACCGGCCCGCGACCTCGTCGACCGTCGACACCGCGGCCACCGCTGCCGCCGGGTCGGCGCCGAGCGTCACCGCCGCCGCCACCGCCTGCGTGGCGTTGCCCCGGTTCACCGTCCCGGGCAGCGCCAGTGTCATCGGCAGCGAAAGCCCTTCCGGGCCATAGATATTCGCGTCGTCGAACCACCACTGCGGGGTGGGCCGTTTGAAGTCGGTTCCCGTCGAGTACCAGTGGCTGCCGTCGCGCACGATGATCTCGCCCGCTGCGCGGACAACTCACCGAGTCATTCGCCCAGCCGGCGCCCGCCGCCACCCACACCACGTGCGGGCTGTCGTAGGCCGCCGATGTCATCAGCACGTCATCGCAATTGGCGACCACCACCGTCGACGGATGGCGGGCCAGCCCGCCGCGCAGCGTCCGCTCGATGTGGTTGATCTCCCCGACGCGGTCGAGCTGATCGCGCGACAGGTTCAGCAGCACGATCACCGCCGGGTCGACGGCGTCGGCGACGTGCGGCACGTGCATCTCGTCGACCTCCAGCGCGGCCAGACGAGGCATCGCGAGCCCCGGCCAGCGCGGCCACCAGTCCGGCGTCCATGTTGGCGCCCTCGGCGTTGGTCGCGACGGTCTGATGACGCCGCCCATCCGGCTCCGAAGGCCCGAGGGTGCCCAGCGCCGCCGCGGTCATCCTGGTGGTGGTCGACTTGCCGTTGGTGCCGGTGACGACGACCGTGCGACGACCCTCGCCGAGCTGACGCAGGATCGACTTGTCCAGCGTCATCGCCACCAGGCCGCCGATCATCGCGCCTGCGCCGCGCCCGGTGACCCGCGACGCCCAGCGCGCGCCCGCCCCGGCCGCCAGCGCGACACGTCCACGATTGGTGACCATCCCCGGCATCTTAGGTAGCCGACACGCTGCCGAGCGATCCGGTGGTGACCGGGATTTGTCACCGCAACGTGCCATCCTCGAAACGTGAGCCAAATCTGGGGCCGGCCGGCAGCCGAACCCGGTGCGGGCTGGGCCGTCGTCGACGTCGAGACCTCCGGCTTCCGCCCCGGGCAGGCCCGTATCGTGAGCGTCGCCGCGTTGGCCCTCGGCGACGACGGCAACGTCGAGCAAAGCCTCTACTCGCTGCTCAACCCCGGCGTCGACCCCGGTCCGACCCATGTGCACGGTCTGACCGCCGAAATGCTGGAGGGCCAGCCGTGCTTCGGCGACGTTGTCGGCGACCTCATCGAGCTGCTGGCGGGCCGCACGCTCGTCGCCCACAATGTCGGCTTCGACTACTCGTTCCTGGCCGCCGAGGCCGAACTGGTCGGGGCGGAGCTACCCGTGGACACCGTGATGTGCACGGTCGAGCTGACCCGTCGCCTCGAGCTGGGCACCGAAAACCTGCGGCTGGAGACGCTGGCGGCGCATTGGGGCATCACCCAGATCAAGCCGCACGACGCGCTCGACGACGCGATGGTCCTCGCCCAGATTCTCAAGCCCGTGCTGGTTCGCGCCCGCGAGCGCAAGGTGTGGCTGCCGCTGCGAACGGTGACCCGGCGGCATTGGCCCAACGGCCAAGTCACCCACGACGAGCTGCGCCCGCTGAAGATGCTGGCCTCGCGGCTGCCGTCCCCGCACCTGAACCCCGGACGGTTCGTCGCGGGCCGGCCGCTGGTGCAGGGCATGCGGGTGGCACTGTCGGCGGAGGTCATCCGCACCCACGAGGAGCTCATCGAGCGGATCGTGCACGCCGGGCTGGCATACACCGACGCCGTCGATCCCGAGACCTCCCTGGTCCTCTGCAACGAGCCCGAACCCGAGCACGGCAAGGGCTATCAAGCCAATGAGCTCGGCGTGCCGCTGGTCAGCGACGCAGACTTCATGCGATTGCTCGACACCGTCGTCGGCGGCACGGGTATCGAGGAGTTCACCGACGCCACGCTCGGAGGCGAGCAGTTCGCGCTGTTCTAAGCGGGCCGTGACGTCCCTCGGGAGACTCCCGGGGTGAACGTGACCGGCAGCTTGCCCAAGCCGGTCATGCTCGGATTTCCGGAATATTGATGGACGCCGTCCAGGGCGACCTCGTAGTCCGGAATGCGGTCGAGAACGGCATTCACCATCACCTCGAACATGACCCGTGCCAGTGGGGCGCCGATGCATCGGTGAGGCCCGAGCCCGAACGCAACGTGGCGGTTGGGCGCCCGGTCGAGTACCACTTCGTCGGCGCGTTCGAATTCCCGCTCGTCGTGGTTGGCGGCGAGCCAGCTGATGAGCACCTGATCGTTGCGCCGAAGCTGCTGGCCACCGAGGACGGTGTCACGGCTCACCGTGCGGCTCAGCGTCTTGTTGACCGAGCAGTACCGGAGAAACTCGTCCGCCGCGGTGCGGTAGAGCTCGGGTCGGTCGATGAGTTGCTGCCGGAGATCGTGATGGGTGCCGAGGTGCAGCAGGCTCAGCGCGGTCAGTGACGTCGTGGTGTCGACGCCTCCGCCGATGAGGTTCCACAGGATGTCGATGAGCTGGTTGTCGTCCAGACGCTTGCCGTCGAACTCGAACTGAACGAGGAAACTTGTCAGGTCGTCGCCGGGATCGGCGCGCCGGGCCGCGGCGAATTTCAGCAGGCCGTCGATCATCGCGGGGACTTCGGCTATCACCGTGTTGTACTGGTCGCCGTCGGAAGCGTCCATGACCGAATGGAAGAGGTTGGCGTAGAGCTGCCAGTTGTCATCGGGCAGGCCCATCAACCTCATGGTGAGGATGGCCGGGACCGGGCTCGCGTAGTCGAGCACGAGGTCCATCCGGCCGTCGGCGATCCGCTGGTCGAGGAACCAGTGCACCGATTGCTCCATGAATGGCCGCATCTTGTCGACGGCGCCCGACGACAAGAACGGGGTGAGCGCGCGCCGCAAGGCCAGATGATAGGGACCGTCGACTTCGCCGATGCCCAGCGGCGGTTGGCCTTCGGGACGTGGAACACCCATCTCGCCTTGGTAGTTCACGCCGTCGTCCGCGTCCGGTTCGTACTTGTGCGCGAACACCTCGCCGTCTCGCGCGGCCTTTGCTACCGCGTCGTAACTGGTGACGTACCAGAATCCGCCGTAGTTCTCGTTCCACGCGACGGGACACCGGCGGCGGAGATCGGCGTTGACCTCGCGCTCGTTGAGGTTGAACTCGTCGGAATGGTGATCGAATCCGACGATCGCGTCGGCACTGACGTCGGGGCGGCCCATTAGGCTATCTTTGCATTTTTAGGGACCTTGAGTCCCGAGGAGGTGGAACCTGGAACCCATCGACGATTGGGCAGCAGGAGCGACCATTGGCGGACGGGCGATCCCAGACCTGCCCGATCTTCCGCGGATGCGGAGAGAACGTTTCGAGCGGTTGCAGCGGCAGCTCGAGGCCCAGGGCGTCGACGGCCTGGTCCTGCTCGGGTCGAGTGCGGTGGCCTATGCCACCGGTGCGGCTGCCCCGCCCAGGATGGGGACCGCGCGGCACTCCTTCGCCCGGTGGCGGTGGTGGTGAAGGGAGATTCGGCACCCCACCTCTACACGCTCTACGTCGACGGGGCTCCTTCGGAGCTTCCCGACGATCACCTGCACGGCCCCGTGTTCCCGGATCTCGACGACGGCATGGACGTTTTCGCCGCGGCGCTCGCCGACCATTTCGCTCCCGGTGCCCGCATCGGCGTCGACGACCAGACCCACGCGATGTTGCGCGGCCTGCCGGGGTTCGACTGGGTCGATGCGTCGGATGTGGTCGGCGCTGCGAAGCTGACGAAAACGCCCGACGAAATCGCGTGCATACGTAACGCGCAGCGGCTCAACGAGCTGGCGATGAGCGATGCGCTGGCGATTCTGCGTCCCGGCGTTCGCCAGATCGACCTGAGCGCGGCGTTCCTGCGCCGTGTCTTTGAGCTCGGTGCTTCCGCGAACGGGATCGACCCGATCTGGCAGGTGATGGCGCCGACGCGCGAGCTCGGACCCTGGACCCTGCACGGCGACCTCGCGTATCCGACCGTCACCACCGACCGGTTCCTTCGACAGGGCGACGTCATCTGGGTCGATGCCGGCATCACCTGGCAGGGTTATGCCTCCGACTACGGCAGGACCTGGATTGTCGGCGTGGACTCTGTCCCGAATACCAAGCAGCAGGAGCATTTCCGCCGCTGGCGCGCGGTAGTCGACGCCGCGCTCGATGTTCTCAAGCCGGGCGTGTCAGCGCTCCAACTCGGGACAACGGCCATCGATGCCAATGGTGGCGTGCGGCCCTGGATCGACCATTTCTATCTGGCGCACGGTGTGGGCACCGAGAGCGCTGAAATGCCGTTGATCGGAACGGACTTGGGTGAGCGGTTCGATGAGCAGCTCATCATGCAGCCGGGAATGGTGCTGGTCTTCGAGCCGGTCATCTGGGAGGACGGCGCAGCCGGTTACCGCTCGGAAGACATTGTGGCCGTGACTGATACGGGCTGGGTCAAACTCAGCGGTTCAACCTACGAGCCGTACGGTCTGACCGCATGAGTCCCGTTGCCCGTGATCGCGGGGTGTTCGTCGGCATGATGGGCCTGGAGGACGACGCTCGTGTCGACTTCGCCCGGCTGAGGGCCGAACGACGCGCGAAAGTCCTGTCCGGCATGGAGCGCCACGATCTCGACGCCCTGATGCTCGGCGGCGTCGGCGACGTGCGGTACGTGTCGGGTGCGCGTCAGCTCGGGCGATCCGGTGTGCTTCCTTTCGCACCGGTCGCGGTGGTGGTGAGGAAAACCGGGCGGGTGCATTTGCTCTCGACCTGGGACGAGGGGGTGCCGCCGGAGATCGGGCACGACGATCTGTACCGCTTGAGCTGGAATCCCGCCAACCTGGCGGCCGACCTCGCGACCATCCCCGGCCTGCGTGAGGCCCGGCGGGTGGGGACCGACGGATTGACGCCGATGTTCGCCGGGTTGATCTCACAACTGGTCACACCGGCAGAGCTGGTCGACGCCGCCCCCGTGATGGGGAGTGCGCGACGGACCAAGACGCCTGACGAGATCACCTGCCTGGACGTGGCATCGGCCATTGCGGAGGCCGCACTGAGTGCGTTGGAAGGCGCCTTGGCGCCGGGTATCACCGAGCGCGAACTGCTCGGCATCTACGACGAGCGGATAGCGAGCCTCGGCGCGCCGATGCCGCCGTCGGAAAGCGTCTGTTTCGCCACGCCCTGCCGCGGTCCGGTCAGATTCCGGCATCTGGCATCTGACCGACCCATCGGGGACGGCGAACTGGTGGTTCTCGCGCCTGGCGCGCTGTACGCCGGATACGAGGCCGGGCTGGCCCGCACCCGGGTAGCCGGCGATGCCGGTCCGCCGGGGGCGGCGGATCTCGCATCGAGATGTGCGCGGGGAATGGACGCGTTGACCGCTGCCTGCCGCCCGGGCAATACCGGCGCTGACCTGTACCGGGCGTGGGAGAACGCAGGCAACCCCGAGCCGGGGTTCCTGCTGGCGCATGGTCTGGGATTGGGCGCAGAGCCGCCGGTGATCGGCCTGGGCCGCGGGGGTGGCGCCACCATCGACGAGGGGATGGTGCTGTGCGTGCAGTCCTGGGTCGCCGAGGAAGGCGTCGGGGGATGCCTGGAGCGCGGCACGGTCCGTATCGAGAGCGGCGGGCCGTCGGCACTCACCCGCTACGGAAGGTGGTAATGGCCAGTCACCGAACGGTTTTCAACCACGTCGGGTTGTGTGTCGCTGACCGTGCGCGGTCACGTCGCTTCTATGAAGGCCTGCTCGGGTTCGAGTTCTGGTGGGAACTCGAACCGCCCGACGACGGCACCGACCAGCTTCTGCAGCTCGAGAGGCCGGTTGGTTTGCACGCGACCTACCTGGTCCGCGACGGCCTGGTGCTCGAACTTCTCGACTACTCGCACCGCGAAGTCCAGTCCGGATCGACGCGCGTCATGGACGAGGTGGGCCTGACCCATTTGTCGTTGTCGGTGTCCGATCTGGCGGCCGTGTTGACGATGGTCGACAGCTTCGGGGGATCGGCGCTCGCGGACACGGTCTCCGAGCAGTCGGCGATGATCCGCGACCCCGACGGGCAACTGATCGAACTGCTCGCGGACTCGTGGCTCGCTGTGCTGCCGCCGCGTCCCTCGAGCTGAGCGTGCGGACCGGTTGACCGCCGACACCACGGCGCGAAGCGATGCGGTGGTGATCGACGTCGCGATGCCGACACCCCAGATCGTCTTGCCGTTCACCGACGCCTCGACGTAGGCCGCGGCCTGGGCGCCTTCGCCTGCCGTCAGCGCGTGCTCGGAGTAATCGAGCACGTGGACTGCGATGCCAACGCTGCACAGTGCGTCGACGAACGCCGCGAGCGGGCCGTTGCCCGCGCCGCGGATCTCGGTCTCGACGCCGTCGATCTTGACCGCCGCCTCGATGATGTCGGTGCCTCCGTCGACCTCGGATGCGATGACCCGCTGGCGAATCCGCTCCAGCGGACGGATCGGCGCCAGGTACTCCTCGGCGAAGACGTCCCACATCTCCTTCGGCGAGACCTCGCCGCCCTCGCCGTCGGTGATCTTCTGAATCGCCTGGGAGAACTCGATCTGCAAGCGGCGCGGCAGGGCCAGCCCGTGGTCGGCCTTCATGATGTAGGCCACACCGCCCTTGCCGGATTGCGAGTTGACCCGGATCACGGCCTCATACGTGCGGCCGACGTCCTTGGGGTCGATCGGCAGATACGGCACCTGCCACAGGAGGTCGTCGACGTCCGCGTCCTGCTCGTCGGCCGAGACCTTCATCGCGTCGAGGCCCTTGTTGATGGCGTCCTGATGGCTGCCGGAGAACGCGGTGTACACCAGGTCCCCGCCGTACGGGTGGCGTTCGTGTACCGGCAGCTGGT
Source organism: uncultured Actinomycetota bacterium (assembly GCA_963733605.1). Classification (GTDB taxonomy): domain Bacteria; phylum Actinomycetota; class Actinomycetes; order Mycobacteriales; family Mycobacteriaceae; genus Mycobacterium. The sequence continues at coordinate 46,187 of CAVTDY010000040.1, read as the reverse complement.
TGCAGTACTCGACGGTGCGACGGATCTCGTCGATGTTGGAGAAGTCGATCTGCGGGTCGATGCCGCGGGAGAACAGGTTGAGCCCCAACGTCACGATGCAGACGTTGCCGGTGCGCTCGCCGTTGCCGAACAGGCAGCCCTCGATCCGGTCGGCGCCGGCCTGATAGCCCAATTCCGCTGCAGCGACGGCGGTTCCGCGGTCGTTGTGCGGGTGCAGGCTCAGGATGATGGAATCTCGACGCGCCAGGTTGCGGCTCATCCACTCGATCGAGTCGGCGTAGACGTTCGGCGTCGCCATCTCGACGGTCGCGGGCAGGTTGACGATCAGCGGCCACGCCGGTGTGGGCGCGATGACATCGGCGACGGCGTCGCAGACGTCCTTGGCGTACTCCAGCTCCGTGCCGGTGTAGGACTCCGGCGAGTACTCGAACCGCCAGTGCGTGCCGGGGTAGCGCGCGGCTTCTTCGACGCACTTGCGCGCACCGTCGGTGGCGATCGCCTTGACCTCCTCGCGGTCGGCGCGAAACACCACCCGCCGCTGCAGGATCGACGTCGAGTTGTAGAAGTGCACGATCGCGCGCGGCGCGCCCTCGCAAGCCGCGAATGTGCGCTCGATCAGCTCGGGCCGGCACTGCGTCAGCACCTGGATGGTCACGTCGTCGGGTACCGCGCCCTGCTCGATGATCTCGCGGACGAAGTCGAAGTCGGTCTGACTGGCCGACGGGAACCCGACCTCGATCTCCTTGTAGCCCATGCGAACCAGCAGCTCGAACATGCGACGCTTGCGGGCCGGGCTCATCGGGTCGATCAGCGCCTGGTTGCCGTCGCGCAGGTCAACGGCACACCACATCGGGGCGCGGTCGACGACGCGGTCGGGCCAGGTGCGGTCCGCCAGCGTGACGGGCTCGACTTCTTCTGCGAACGTGCGGTAGCGGCGGACCGGCATCGACGTGGTCCGCTGGGTGTTCCAGGCGGGCTGGCCGGGGTTGGGTGCGCCGGACGGCTTGTTGATGGCGCGTGCCGACGCGAAGGCGTCGGGTGAATCTGGTGCGGATTTGGAAAACGTGGTCACGATGATCGCTCCGGGGTCTTGGGTGGACTCACGACCGGCGCGTCGCGAAAACCCGCGACGGGAAGCCGGTCTGGATCAGACCCCGTCGCGGCTGCCGAGAAGGAGCACCCGCTGCACGCAGACGACTGTACTCCGCGGCGTGTTGGTGCCCAAACCCGGCAAGCCAGCACAGCGCCCGGGTGGACGGTCGGCGTCGCACAGGCGCTCAGCGCTGCCAGGCGTCGCCCCAGCGGCCGGCGAACGCGACCTGCTCCAGCGGCAGGCGGTCGCGGCCCTTCGCATCGCGTTCGACGATCTCCGGTGGCGCGTTGTCGTAGTCGCCGAGCGATCCGACCGCGACGACCGCGATGGGCCGCACACCCTCGGGAATGCCGAACACCTCGCGGGCACCGTCGGCGTTGAACCCGGCCATCGGGTGGGCGATCAACCCCCGCGAAACCGCCTCGATGGTCAACTGCGCGATCGCCGCACCGGCATCGACCGCGGCGTACCGCGCTGTCCGCTCGTCCTCACCCTCGTCGGTACACACCAGGACCAATGCCCCCGCTGCCTTGGCGTAGCTGTTGCCGCGCTTGAGCGACTCGCAGATCGCGGTGTTGGTGTCGTCGCCGCGCAGCCCGACGAGGTAGCGCACCGGCTGGCGGTGGCCCCAGGTCGCGGCCCAGCGCGCGGCCTCCAGGAGCGCGGTGACCTGCTCCGCGGTCAGCGTTGTGGCTTCGTCGAACATCCGCGGGCTCCACCGCGCGGCGATGTCGGGGTGGATCGGCACCCGGGTCTGCGCACGTCGCTCGGCGGGGCCGGTGGCGGGTTTCTTGACCACATCCTGACGCTACCGGCGGAGTAAATGGGACGCGCAGACCCCTTATTCTTGGAGGAAGTCCGTCCGAGAAAGGTTTGCAGTGGCGCTCGTCGTACAGAAGTACGGTGGTTCCTCGGTGTCCGACGCCGAGCGGATACGCCGCGTGGCAGAGCGCATCGTCGAGACCAAGAAGGCCGGCAACGACGTGGTCGTCGTCGTTTCTGCGATGGGCGACACCACCGATGACCTGCTCGATCTCGCCAAGCAGGTGTGCCCGGCGCCACCGCCGCGCGAGATGGACATGCTGTTGACCGCCGGCGAGCGCATCTCCAACGCGCTGGTGGCGATGGCCATCGACTCGCTGGGCGCGCACGCCCGGTCGTTCACCGGGTCGCAGGCCGGCGTGATCACCACCGGCACCCACGGCAACGCCAAGATCATCGACGTCACGCCGGGGCGGCTGCGGGACGCACTCGACCAGGGTCTGATCGTGCTGGTGGCCGGCTTCCAAGGGGTCAGCCAGGACAGCAGGGACGTCACCACGCTGGGCCGCGGCGGGTCCGACACCACCGCCGTCGCGCTGGCGGCGGCGCTGAACGCCGACGTATGTGAGATCTACACCGACGTCGACGGCATCTTCACCGCCGACCCGCGCATCGTGCCCAACGCCCGGCAGATGGACACCGTCACGTTCGAGGAGATGCTCGAGCTCGCGGCGTGCGGCGCCAAGGTGCTGATGCTGCGCTGCGTGGAATACGCGCGTCGCTACAACGTTCCGGTGCACGTCCGGTCGTCGTATTCAGATAAGCCCGGCACAGTCGTGACCGGATCGATAGAGGACATCCCCATGGAAGACGCCATCCTGACCGGAGTGGCCCACGACCGCAGCGAGGCCAAGGTCACCATCGTCGGCCTGCCCGACGTTCCGGGCTACGCCGCCAAGGTGTTCCGCGCGGTCGCCGACGCCGATGTGAACATCGACATGGTGCTGCAGAACGTCTCCAAGGTCGAGGACGGCAAGACCGACATCACCTTCACCTGCTCACGCGACAGCGGGCCTGGCGCCGTTGAGAAGCTGACCTCGTTGCAGGACGAGATCGGGTTCTCCAAGGTGCTCTACGACGACCACATCGGCAAGGTGTCACTCGTCGGCGCGGGCATGCGCAGCCATCCCGGTGTCACCGCGAAATTCTGCGAGGCGCTCGCCGGCGTCGGCGTCAACATCGACTTGATCTCCACCTCCGAGATCCGGATCTCCGTGCTGGTCAGGGACACTGAGCTGGACAAGGCCGTCGTCGCCCTGCACGAGGCGTTCGGGCTGGGCGGCGACGAGGAAGCCGTCGTCTACGCGGGAACGGGACGTTGATGGTCAACATCGGAGTGGTTGGTGCGACCGGTCAGGTCGGCCAGGTGATGCGAACGCTGCTGGAGGAACGCGACTTTCCCGCGACCGGCGTGCGGTTTTTCGCCTCGGCGCGGTCGCTGGGCAAGAAGCTGCCGTTCCGCGGCCAGGAGATCGAGGTCGAGGACGCCGAGACCGCGGACCCGACCGGGCTTGACATCGCGCTGTTCTCGGCGGGCGCGACGATGTCGCGGGTGCAGGCGCCGCGGTTCGCCGCCGCGGGCGTCACCGTCATCGACAACTCGTCGGCGTTCCGCAAGGACCCCGACGTCCCGCTGGTGGTCAGCGAGGTGAACTTCTCTCGTGACGCTCACCGGCGGCCGAAGGGCAGCGATACTGTGCGTGTACTCGTCGTCGTATTGCTAGCCGAACCGTGTCCGGCGCTTCTTCTGGGTGAGGATTTGCCTTTCTTTGCTCGGGCGTCAGGGGTGCCGCCGGTTGGTCCTATAGCCAAGATTTTCGTTATCAGGGACTGCGGGGAATGCGCCCTTAGGCTTTTCATTGGGATCGTTGTTTTCTCTTGAGCTTTATCCACGATATCGAACTCCTGGTTGGCGGCCTCCTGAATTCTCGACTTCTTGAATTCTTGGCTTCTAGAGTTCTCCGATCACATCGCCATCCCGCCATCGACGGTCGAGCACGTGTCCCGTGATATACTTTGCCTCGGGACTCGCAATAAAGGCAACAGCGGCCGCAACATCTTCGCACTCGCCAAATCCGCCCAGCGGGATCAGAGGAAGGACATGTGTGGACGGCCTCCGGCAATTGATCTGTCATGTCAGTGTTGATGAATCCCGGAGCAACAGCGTAAACGGTAACGTTTTTTCCAGCGAGTTCCGAGCCAAAGCTTTCGTCAGCCCGATCAGCCCTGCCTTGCTGGCAGAGTAGTTAACTTGCCCAGCCTGACCGATTAGACCACTTGACTGAACTGATGTTCACGATCCTCCCGTAAGACTGTCTCATCATGGGCCGCTGCAGGTTTTGAACAAAGTGAAAAGCCCCTTTCAGATTCGTGTTAAGGACAATGTCCCAATCTTCCTGAGTCATCCGCATACTGAGCCGATCCCGGGTGATGCCGGCATTGTTGACGAGGACGTTTATCTTCCCAAAATCTTTTACTATTCGCGCGCAGAGAGATCCGCGACGGCCTCACCGTTGGAAACATCTACCGCATAAGCGATCGCGCTGTCCGCTCTTAATGCATTGATCTCCCCGGCAACCGATTAGAGAGTTCGCCTCGGTCCGACTCACCACGGCAACTCTAGGCCCCCTCCTTTGCGAGTCGAAGGGCCACCGCCTTTCCGATGCCTCTTCCGGAGCCTGTCACGACCACCACCTGGTCCACAAACCGATCCATGTATATCGAATGAAGGAGAGGCATTGCCCTCACACTGGCACTACACCGCCTGTTCCCTCGCCAAGTTTCAGCTCGTTGAGTTTGTTGCGTAGTGTTCGAATACTGATGCCGAGCATCTGAGCGGTATGTGTCCGATTTCCATTGGCCATGCGTAGTGCGTGCAAAATATATTTTCGCTCGACTTCTTCCAACGGAACGATGTTCTCCGGGAAGACAATTGCGGCGGTATTCCGATCGACGTGTTCGGCCGGTTCCTCTGCCCAGGAGTGATCTAACAACTCCATCGGAAACATCGGCTCGAGAAGGTAGGGTGTAATTTCATGGCCTGGCTCAGTCAAAATCACGGCCCGTTCCATCACGTTCTGGAGTTCACGGACGTTTCCGGGCCATTTCCAGCGCGTGGGAGAATTCTTTCAGCGCCGGGGGCGTTAGCACCGGCGGCTGCGAGCCGCTTCGTCTCGCTATTCGAGACAGAAAGGGGTTTTCCGCCAACTCCGCAATATCTTCCTTCCGTTTTCTGAGTGGCGGCACGACAATCGGGAAGACATTATTCAAGCGATAGTAGAGATCCTGGCGGAACTCCTGGCGTTCTACCCACTTCTTGCAGGTCTCGATTGGTGATTTTAACAACTCGGACGTTTACTTTAATCGTTCGGTTGCCGCCCACTCTTTCAAACTCTCGCTCCTGCAAAACCCGCAGGAGCTTCGCCTGCAACCTGAGCGAAATCTCACTGGGTTTCTTTTAACAAAAATCGTACCGTTATTCGCAAGTTCGAACCGTCCCTCGCGTTTCTCGGTTGCCCCGGTGAATGCGCCTCGCTCGTGGCCGAAAAATTCGCTCTCGATCAGCGTCTCTGAGATAGCGGCGCAGTTAACCTTAATGAACGGCGACTGCGCTCGGGCACTCGCGCGGAAGATTTCTGTTGCCACCAATTCTTTTCCCGTTCCGTTTTCGCCGCAGATCAGTACCGTCGCCTCGGTCGGGGCCAGCCGCTGAATCATTTGACGCAGCTGCTGGATCGCCTGACCATCGCCGATCAGAGGGGCTGCGTCGATCGACTCCTGTGCGAGGATTTGGCTGATCCGAACCGCTTGATTGAAATTATCCGCTTTACGTAAAATAACGTCTATCTGACTCGCAGAGAATGGCTTAATGATATAGTCGAATGCACCCGACCCGATGCAGCTGACCGCCGCTTCGATCGATCCGTAACCAGTCATCACCACTATCAATGGTCGCTCCGCTCTCGGCGCCAAGCGGTTCAGCAGATCGGTCCCATCCCCGTCCGGAAGCCGAACATCGACGAACATCAGGTCCAACGAATCGATCGAGATATATTTTCGGCCTCTGCGATCGTTGAACAAAGCGCGACTGACCGAAGCACTTACCCCGAAGCTGCAATTCTAGTGATCGGCGGATGACCGGTTCATCGTCGATGACGATTACCTTCTCGGTAGGCCGTCCGATGTGTAACCTCACCTGATGAAAAGCCCCCCGGATTCAACCGCGCTCGCGACCCGGAGCATTGAACGAATAATAAGAGCTAACCGTACTGGCCGCAATTCTTTTTCGCGGCCGTTCAGAAAAGCGATGGAGACGTCAGTTTTTTTTCTCCTCTCCCAGGGAAGCTTTTGCGCTTTTGCGACTATCTACTAAACTTTGGAAAGTTCCGGTCGATACTTACAGAGGATTGGTCTTGGACCCGAAGAGTAAAGCGATAAAACATGGGCAAAATTATGCTACCTGAAGAAATTTCGTCTCGAAATTCGGATTGAAACCAACCTGATAATCCAACGGATAAATCCATGGAAAGTTCAGCAGAGAGAAAAGCAGTATTGTCGTTTTTCTGATCCGAATTATCCGAGCTTTGAAATACTCCTCGATTACGTGGTTCGGAAAATGCTCAACGCTCCCTTTTCGAAAAACACTGACAGAAGCCCTTATGGGTGTCTGTAAGCGTCGTGCAAGATAGACTGGGTCCGGTGGAACATAATCAGACAACGAGCGAAGATCGACTGGGCCCCTTTTCCCGGGTTTACTGTGATTTTCTCCTCCGCCGTGTCGTTCACGATCTTGGCAATTCGATTCCGGAATTAATTCGCTCAGCGACTACCACTTGCGTTCAGGTATAAACGACCCTGGACTAGAGGAAAACTTTACGCCTGATCCGGGAAAGCGCTGAGCAGTCCCGAGGGCTATTATAAGACGCCATTGGTGATCTTCTGCAACCCGCTGAAACAGAAGCAGAGCTGGTCGAGGTTCAAACGCTGATCGAAGAAGCGGCAAAAATGCTGTCGCTGCTTTTGCCTCGCTCAATAAAAAAGCAATACGTCTTGTTGTGTATGATTTACTGGCTCAGTTGCGTATTGCTGGCCGACGCGCCGTATAAGGACTTCTGCGACAAAGGCGGCCGCTTCGGCCCGCACAATGCCGGCCCAGGAAATCCACGATCGGGCAATCCAGCAGCCGGGCAAGCTGATCGACGTCGCCTGGTTCAATGCCGGGCTGCGCGTGCTCGACATCAGCGACCCGCGCCTGCCGAAAGAAGTCGGTTATTTCATGCCGCCGGAGCGAGCCAACATGCCAGCGCAAGCCGGCGCGCACGCTTCGGACATCAACTGGAGCGAGGAACTCGCCGTCGATGCCCGCGGCAACATCTTCATGAACGACGACGGATGGGGACTGTTCGTGCTGCGCTACACCGGCGAGGCGCCGAAATAGGGCCGTCCGAGCGTCACTCCGCCGCCTGCGCGGTGGCGTGCTGGCGAAGTTTCGGCATCACCTCTAGGCCAAGAGCCGCATCGACTCGCGTTCCCACGCGCGGTTCGGGCCACTCCAGTCGAGGCCCGTCATCAGCAGCGTGCCAAACGGGCCGACGGTGTCGCGGAACGCGACCAGCTTGTCGAGCAGGGTCTTCGGCGAGCCGTAGATGACGCAGCCCTCGGTGATGACTTCGACCGTCGCAGCGTCGTCCGGCATGTTCGGGTCCGGCTTCATGACATCGAGGATGCCGACCCGGCTCAGCACCTCGCGCATGTAGGTGTAGAAATAATGGTTCGAGCCCTGTTCGCCGAATACGCGGTCGCGCGCTTCGGCATCGCTCGGCGCCACCATGATGTTGCGCGCCACGCGCCAGTTCTCGCCGCGCGCCGGCCTGCCGGCTTCGGCGCAGGCTTTGCTGTAGGCGCGCCAGTGCGAGGCGATCGCATCGGCCGGGATATTGTTGCCGGAGATGATGCTCCAGCCCTCCCGCGCGGCGAGCCGCGCGGTTGGGAATCGCGGCTCGACAGTGAGGTCGCGATCGGCGGCCCGCCTTCTGGAACGGCTTCGGCATATAGCCGATGCCGAGCTTCTCGATGATCGCCTCCTTGAGGTGGACGTGAAAGAATTCGCCCTTGATGTCGTACGGCGGATCCTGCGACCAGATCTGCTGAATGGTCTTGACAGATTCCAGGAACTTGCGGCCGCGCGTGGCACGGTCGGCAGTGCCGAACAATTCGAAATCCGACAACAGCCCGCCGGGGCCGACGCCGAGCATGAAGCGGCCACGGCTCATATGATCGAACTGCGCGACTTCCGCCGCCACCTTCACCGGGTCGTGGTTCGGCAGGCAGATCACGCCGGTGCCGAAAGTGAGGTTCTTGGTGCGCGGCACCAGCCCCGCCATGAACATCAGCGGCGAGGGGATCGGCTCGGTGGAGGCGGAAAAATGCTCGCCGAGCCACATTTCGTCGAAGCCGAGTTCATCGGCGTACAGCGCCTTTTCCTCGTCCTCGGCGAGCGTGTCGGTGAACGAGCGCGTCGGCGGATGCACCGGCATCATGAAAATTCCAAGACGCATGGATTCCTCCGCCTGTTGCGCGGCCTCGGTCGGCGGGTTATGGGCACGATAACCGTCGCGGCGTTGTGGTGAAGTTCCTCGCGGCATGGCCGGCTTGATCCGAACGCCGCCGGGCGCAAGATTTTCGCCAAACGGAGGAACGCCATGAGCCTTGCCGAACTGCGCCCCGCGGCTCCGGCTGCGATGCCGACCGCCGCCGAACTGGTCGCCCGCGCCCGCGCCTTGGCGCCGAAACTACGCGAGCGCGCGGTGCGGGCCGAGCGCGACCGCAACATCCCGCAGGAATCGGTGGATGAATACATCGCTGCCGGCCTCATTCACACGCTGCAGCCGAAGCGCTGGGGCGGCTACGAGCACGACCATGAGGTCGCTTTCGACATCGCCGTCGAGCTCGGCAAATCGACCTGCGGCTCGTCGGCCTGGTGCCTGAACTATCTCACCGACCACGCCTGCATCCTGGCGTCATTTCCCGAAGAGGCGCAGCACGACGTCTGGAGCCGCGACCCGGCGGCATGCATCGCTACCTCGGCGGCGCCGACCGGCAAAGTGTCGGCCGTGTCCGGCGGCTACCGCCTCGACGGCCGCTGGTCGTGGTGCTCAGGCTTGCGGCATTCGCAGTGGATCATGATCGGCGGCTTGGCGTTCCGCGACGGCGAGGATCATCCCGACATGCGGCTCTATCTGGTGCCGGTGCCGGAGTTGAAGCAGGACGACACCTGGTTCTGTGCCGGCTTGCGCGCCAGCGGCTCGAATACCGCGGTGCTCGACAACGTGTTCGTGCCCGAGCACCGCAGCGTCTCGTTCTCCACCCTGCGTGACGCTTGCGCGCCCGGGTCGCAACCAACACCAATCCGATCTACCGCACGCCATTCATCGCCGTGCACAGCTACGCGCTGCTTGCTCCGGTGCTCGGGCTCGCTCGCGGCGGCTATGCGGAATACGTCGAGTGGACGCGGCGGCGTTACCTGACCTACACCCAGCTCGCTATTGCCCAGCACGTGCCGGTGCAAATCCGCATTGCCGAGATCGCGGCGCAGATCGACGCTGCCGAGCTGTTGGCGCGGCGCGCCTTCGCTATCGCGCGGCTGACTATTCCGGCATGTCGATCGAGACCCGCACGCTGCTGCGGCGCGACTTCTGCTACGCGGTGCGGATGCTGCGCGAGGCGATGGATGACCTGGTCAAGATCAGCGGCTCCAGCGGGCTGATGGACGACAATCCGGTGCAGCGCTGCTGGCGCGACGTGCATGCCATCTCCTCACACGTGGTGATGAACTGGGACAGCAATACGTTTTTTTTTTTTCTGTTCATCTACTGGCTCGGTTGGTCTTGCTGATCGGCCGCACCCATGTGGTGGCCACGCGCATCGTAAACCTCAAGCTCACCATGCAGGCCGTCCCAGGTATAGATGAAGTCACCGTTTAGACTCTCGCCACCGGCGCTCGCCATAGATGTAACCAAGATAGTCGCAGGTGTCCAAGAAGCCAGGTCTGGGATCGGTTTGCCCGGCCCACGCCGACAACTCCGTCCAGTTGTCCGGACGGATCATGGCCGCCATGGATGAATAGAACGTTGGCCTTGCCGGGAAGGCGGGCGAGGCCCACACGCCAGCCAGGCTTGGCGCCGCCGAGCCTGCGCGCGCGGGATCCGGCCGAGCCGCCGCAAGTCATCAGATCGCCACGCACCTGCGCGCCGGGCACGCACCTTCCTCACGTTCATGGGGTTGTTGCCGAGAGCTTCCGCAGTGGGCACTGTCGCCCGCGCATGCCGCGGCCCGATGTCATCCCCGCCACTGCGCTCGTCTGCCAGCCCTGCAAGCGCCAGGCACGCACCATCCTCACGTTACATCGGGTTGGTGTCGAGAGCCCATGGCACCGTCGCCGAGCGAGCCGCGGCCCGATCTTACATCCCGCCACTGCGCTCGTCTGCCAGCCCTGCAAGCGCCAGGCACACACCATCCTCACGTTACATAGGGTTGCTGCCGAGCGCTTCGCATTTGGCGCCATTGCCGGCGCGAGCCGCCGCCGGTTGTAGAATCGCGCCACGCCTCCTGCCCGCCAGTCCCGCCAACTCGGGGCACGCCCAGTCCTCACGTTACATGGGGTTGGTGCCAGAGAGCTCGCAGTTGGCACCGTCGCCCGAGCGAGCCGCGGCCCGATTTTACATCCCGCCACTGCGCTCGTCTGCAGGTCCTGCAAGCGCCAGGCACACACCATCCTCACGTTACATAGGGTTGCTGCCGAGCGCTTCGCGTGGCACATACCAGGCGCGAGCCGCCGCCGGTTGTCAGATTGCGCCACGCCTCATGCCCGCCAGTCCCGCCAACTCGGGGCACGCACCGTCCTCACGCATCGGGGTTGGTGCGAGCTGCGCATCTGCTCCTGGCACCGGTGCAGACCGCCGTAGGTCGTCGGATCGCGCCAGCCGGACACGCCCGCCGGTCCCGCCAGCCCGGGGCATGCATGGCGTTCACGGTTGCCAAATCTCGGTCTGCCGCCGTCGCCAGGGTAAGCCGCCGCCCGTCGTCAGATCGTGCCATGGCACCTGTCCGGATCCCTCCGCTCCATCGGGTCTTTGTCGTGATTTCGCGAATCCGCACCCGACGCGCTGCCGGCGCGCCGTTCGGCCAGCCGCTCCCCGCCGATTGCCGGCTTGCCACGGCGCCGGGCCGCCCACTCTGCCGCCCGCACCTGTAGCGCCGGCCCGGTGCTCGCCGCGAACCGGCCTGGCGCGTCCCTTCCAGCGGTCCATAAGGTCTTTGTCGAGATTTCCACTTTCGGGGTCAGCGACGGGCGCGGGGGCACCCGCTTCTCCGCCGGCGCCAGGCGCCAGCCGTGCCGCGGCCGCGGCCGCGGCCGGCAAATCCGCTTGCAGTTGCCGAGAGGCAATCAACAACCGAGCCCGCATCCCCAGTGCCCGGAGGTATCGCTGCCTTGCCCGATCAGTCGCCGAGCCGGTCCCACAGGTGGTGCGGGAGGCGGCCGGTGTCCGTCCGCCGCCGTGCGCGCCGCCCTCTGCGCCGGCAGGCACCCGGTGCTCGGCGTCATTGGCGCCACGCCCGGCGGGAGCAGACTGTCGTAGGGTAGCGTTCGCATATCCCAAGACCGCGCCCGAGGATGGAGAATCCACCAGCTGCAGAGGCCGCCGGCCCGACCGCCAGGCAGGCGGCCCGCCCCTCCCCGACGGATCTTCGAATTTCGGGTTTGGTTGGCGCAACGCCTGCTGGCAGCAAGCCCTCGCAGGGGCGGGCTTGCGCCGTCGAGTCTGCCATCGACCACGTTATCGGGTGGTGCGCTCGAGCTGGTGGCCGTGCCACAAATTTCGGTGCGCCCGCCGCCGCTGTGTGCCCGGTGCGCGCCGGGCAGGCCGTCAACGTGGTGGGACAGCGGCGAGACGGGCGCAGCATCATATTGCGGCGGTTGCTCCAAGGTCGGAGTGGGGAATTGTCCGTCACCACTGTAAACTGACGTCTGTTTGGGTCGTCGCGTCACGCCGCAAGCTTACGCACGCACGCTCGGGCGACTGGCGCTGCCACGCTCCCAGGCCCGTTCACCTGGATTCCCGCTCCACCCGCGCGACCTGCTCCGGCAGGTTCATCGAAACCTTCGCCGCACCGTCCCGCTGCTACCTGCGCCGCCTGTCCCGCCCCGGTCGTCACCCGGGCGAGATCCTCGCGCGCGAGCGCCACCACCTCAGCGAGTTTGCGAGCAGCCCACGCTCCTAAATCGCGGAATCGGTTTCCATCATCAGGCCGAGCATGCCCTGTGCCTGAATCACCGCGCCACACCCTCACGTTCCGCCTTCAGGTCGCGGAAGGTGCTGGAGAATACCATACACCTTCGGGCCATCACCTTGGGAACGTGCGCCATGTCCGGTTCGCTGCTATTGTCCGTCACGGATACTGTGCGGCAGGCAGGGGCGCACGTCCACAGCCACGCGGTCCCGCCCGGATGCCCGCTGGTGTGAAGTTCCTCACTTCCATTGCGCCGCGCGGGCGCGTACACCTGCCACCGCGCGGGGCATGCCGCGACGGGCCACCGCGTGCGTAAAGGAAACGAACCCAATGCGGCTCCGAGATCGCCACAGACGACGTCCCGGAACGCGACCGCTTCGACGTTTTGGAACGGACGCAATCTTCAGCGCCCTCGCGATCTCGGTGCAGCCGCTACCCGACGCCGACGGGCCATTCCCGCGCAGCGCTTTTCCGCCCGCACCAGCGGGCCGATAGCTGAATTTGCAGCTTCGACGCGGACGGCTTCAGCGCGAACCCGCCGAGGAGTCGCGAGATCGCGCATCGCCACTGGGACTGCTACTGGGTCTACCGCGAATTCGGCCCCGGCGCCTGGTTCAGGATCGCCGGCCAGGAGTTGATCAGCGGACCCAGGGCGACCTGATCATCGGCGGACGCCGACGCGCCGTTGCGAAACGTTCCCGACCGATCGCTACGCCCACGAGTTATGGCCGCTACCGAAGCCCTGGTCGATCCGCACCTGCCCGACGCTCGGGCGGCCGACTGTTGACGCGATTGTCCGCTCGCAAAGGGGTGGACGCGCTTGCGGCGAGCTATCTTGGTGCGTTGACGAAACAACTGGGACAGCCTCTCCGGAAGCGACCATGGGGTCCGCTCGCCGATACGCTGGCCCGGCTGATCGGCATCGCCTGCGGCACGGCGGCGGGCGCGCAACAGGACGCCGGTGAAGACCGACCGACTGGCCCAGGCCAAACGCCACATCGACCGTCATCTCGCCGACCCGGACCCTGTTCACCCGCCGAGCGCGGCGACCACGCATGGGCATCTCCGTCCGCACGCTGCACCTGCTGTTCGAGCCGACCGGCACCAGCTTCGCCCGTCACGTGCAACGCCGCCGGCTTGACGAGTGTCGCGCCGACGCTTCTGATCAGAGCCACCCGCCCGGTGACCGACATCGCCTTTGCCTGGGGGTTCAATAACCTGTCCAGCTTCTACCAAGCCTTCCAGGCCGCGTTCGAAATGCCACCGGGCGACCTGCGCGCCGCCTCGCGAACCGGGCATCGTTCCGATCCGGGTTGCACGACGCACTTCTGGGTGAGAAGAAAAACTCGTGAGCCTGCATATCTCGACGCACGAGCTACCGGAACGAAATCGCTTCCGGGTCTGGGCCGAGACGGGGCACAGCGCGTTCGGGCTGGGGGCACGGCGATTGCCTGACGCGTTGGGACCGTTCCGGAGGCATTTTCCGGGCGTTCCATCCGGCCACTGTTCCATTTCAGCGTAGATGCGGATACGCATCGAATCGTCGGACGCGCACTCGGATACTGGGAGACGCGCTCCGGCCGGCGTCCACGATGTCGAGTTTGCCGACGTGCCTTTCGCTCGGCTTGCGACGATACATTTGCCCTCGCCCCACATTTGTCCTGGCCCGGCGACGCCGTTGAAGACATACTGGCACGGCGCCGTAGATCGCGGGCGACGGCAATGTCGGAGCGGTGCGCCCCCGCCCCAGTCAGCCCTAGGCGCCATTGCGCGGACGCCCGCCCGTCGGCACCGTTCGCCCCCTTCGACGGCGGCCTTCGTTGTCTGAGGTGTCGCGGTCCGCCGCCGCCAGCCCAACGAACCCGCGCCATCCAGGCACCAGCGTGCCGAAGATGCCAGACACCAGCGCGGGGACATAGAGATCAAAAAACAAACGTCCAGGGCCCGAATGCAGGTTGAAGCCAGCCCCGTCGACCTCGACCACGAAGCGGTCCCCTCGCGTCGCGAGCGCCCTGCAGGTCCTGCACCAGTTGCGGCAGGAAAAAGCATAGGCAGCAGCCATTGGTTAGCTCGATCACCACGCGGCCGGTCGCCCGATCGTCCCGCGCAGCAGATGGCGCGTGAGGCTCGATTTTCAACATCTGGCAGGCCGCCGCGCCTCGGCGGCCTTGAGCTCGAGTATCAGTCACGACCGGCCATGGATGCGCTCCCCACTCCCGCAGGAAGATATGCTCCCGCGCTCGGCTACCTCGGCGACCAGGCCGACGCAGGGTCAAGCGATTGGATGCCAATACTGTATATCACCTCGGGCGCGCCATCTGGTCCCAGAAGATTGACCTTCGCCTGCCCATCACACCGGTGATGTGGATGTGCGCCGGTTCGTGATCGAGCGTGTAGATGACGAACCGGAAGCCATCGCTCGATGGACGACAACCACGGTGGGGATAATCCGACAACTGTGCTTGCCAGGACTGGCCAGGCGATCGGCGCGATGCGGCGTGCGCCGACCGGAAGATTAGCCAGATGATTGAGAAATGGTTTGCGGCGCCGTTTGTCAGTGTCGCGGCCGCCAATCGACCGCTCGTCCTTATTCCACCGCCATGCGAAACCGAGGTTGCGCTACAAAAGTGGCTCCACCCCAGCAACCACCCTCAAGCCGCCAACTGGAAAACCGATGCCTGCCCCTAAGCCGCCTTGTGCCGCTCCCGCAGGAACTGGAAGAACTCCACCCCTTCGCGCAGCCGGCGCTTCATCATCTGCGGGCTGCGCACCATCTCGCCGACGATCGAGGCGATCTTCGGCGCGCGGAAATAGAACCGCTTGTAGAACGTCTCGACGTTGTCGAAAATCTCGGTGTGCGACAGATGCGGATAGCTCAGTGGCGCGATCTGCACGCCGTGATCGTCCACCAGCTCGGCGTGGTCCGCATCCAGCCAGCCATTCTCCACCGCCTGGCGATGCAGGAACGTTCCCGGATATGGCGCCGCGAGCGACACCTGGATCGTATGCGGATTGATCTCGGTGGCGAACCGGATCGTTTCCTCGATCGTCTCCTTGGTCTCGCCGGGCAGCCCGAGGATGAACGTGCCGTGGATCTTGATCCCCAGCTCATGGCAGTCCTGGGTGAACTTGCGCGCCACCTCGATCCGCATGCCCTTCTTGATGTTGTACAGGATCTGCTGGTTGCCGCTCTCGTAGCCCACCAGCAGCAGCCGCAGCCCGTTGTCCTTCAGCACCTTCAAGGTCGCGCGCGGCACGTTGGCCTTGGCGTTGCACGACCAGGTTACGCCCAGCTTGCCCAGCTCCTTCGCGATCGCCTCGGCGCGCGGCAGGTTGTCGGTGAACGTATCGTCGTCGAAGAAGAACTCCCGCACCTGCGGGAACAGCCGCTTGGCCTGCGCGATCTCCTGCGGCCACATGTCCCGGGGAGCGCACGCGATAGCGATGCCCGCCGACGGTCTGCGGCCACAGGCAGAAGGTGCAGTGCGATTTGCAGCCGCGGCCGGTGTACAGCGACACGTAGGGGTGCAGCAGGTAGCCGATGAAGTAATCCTCGATCCGCAGGTCGCGCTTGTAGACCTCGGTGACGAACGGCAGCTGGTCCATGTCCTCCAGCATCGCGCGGTCCTTGTTGTGCTGGATCACGCCGTTGGCGTCGCGGAAGGAGATGCCGTCGACAGCGGTCCAGTCGCGGCCCTCGGCGATTTCCTTGATGGTGAAGTCGAATTCGTTGCGGGCCACGAAGTCGATCGGCGCGCCCTGCATGCAGGCTCTCGTCCGGCTGCACCGCCACCTTGGCGCCGACGAAGCCGATCTTCAGCGCCGGGTTGGCGTCCTTCAGCGCCGCTGCCACCTTCACGTCGGCGGCGAACGAGGGGGTGGAGGTGTGGATCACGCACAGCTCGTGCTGGCGCGCCGCGTCCAGCACCGACGGCAGGCCGATACCGGCCGGCGGCGCGTCGATCAGCTTGCTGCCCGGCACCAGCGCGGCCGGCTGAGCCAGCCAGGTCGGATACCAGAAGCTGCGGATCTCCCGCTTTGCCTGGTAGCGCGAGCCGGCGCCGCCGTCGAACCCGTCGAACGATGGGGGCTGCAGGAAAAGCGTCTTCATCATGGCGGTCATTGTTCCTTCGGGGAGTCCGACCCCTCCCGGCCGTACCCCCCTGCCCTCAAGGGGAGGGGGAAGATTTTCCGCTGTCGGCATGCAGCGTCGCGCCGCGCCAGTCTACCGTCAGCCCCGCATAGCTGGCGAGCATCACCGCGACCGACAATAGCTCCCGCACCGGCAGAAGCCAGAGCGGGGCGCGGAATGCAAGTGTATCGGGGGGCGGCGGCAGGATCGGCGCCAACGCCGCGGTCGATCACGCGGGCCGTCACGGCGCGGGCGACCCAGGCGGTCTCGAACAGGCTCCAGGTCCACAGTGCCCCGCCGGACAGCGCCAGGGCCAGCAGCGACCAGACGATCGGGTATTGCAGCACCGAGGCGGCGAACTGGCCCGGCACCAGGGCGCGGATTGTGCGCGCCCAGCGCAACTCATGGCGCCATAGCGCGCCGAGCGTCGCCTCGGGCACCGTTGTCGCCGGCACGGTGTCGGCCAGGGCCACCGCGAGGCCCAGGGCGCGCACGCGGCGGCCCAGCACGTTGTCGTCGGCCAGGTGGTTGGCCAGTGATTCCAGCCCGCCGATCCGTGCCAGCGTTTCCCGGCGCAGCGCCATGGTGGCGCCGAGGCAGTCCTGCCGCCCCAATGCGCGGGACAGCACCGCGCCGGGCAGGAAGCTATGGGTGATCTGCATGGCCGCCAGCCGCTCGGTCAGGGCGCCGGTGGCGGGCAGGCCAGCATAGAGGGTGCAGACCAGCCCGGTACCCGGCACGCCGAGTGCCGCGATGAGACGGGCCAGCCAGTCCGCTGCCACGTGCAGGTCCGAATCGGCGATCACCAGCACGTCGTGTTTGGCCGCCGGCAGCATGTTGATCAGGTTGCCGACCTTGGGATTGGCGCCGTGCGGGCGGGGATCGACCACCACGGCAATGTCGGCGGCGGGGAAGCGTCGCCGCAGACGCTCGACCACCTGCAGCGCCGGATCGTCGTGGCGTTGGACACCGAACACCACCTGGAAGACCGGGTAGTCCTGCGCACAGGTGGAGGACAGCGCCGCTTCCAGCAGCGGTTCGGCGCCGTGCAGCGGCTTCAGCACGGTTATCCCGACAGGCGCCCGGGCATTTTCATTCTTGTATCGGAGCAGCGCACCGGCGGCAAACCGGCGCGTCAGCCAGGCGCCGGCGATCGCCTGCGCGATGCCAGCCACAGCGGGGATCGCAGCGGCCAGGGCGAGGATCGAAACCATGTGGTGCCGCGCATATCGTCTCCATCCCTGCCACACTGCATCGCGCGGCACCCTGCTGAACCTGTCCCAGGCGCCCGCCGCGCACTCTACGCGATCGACGGTGTTGTGGAGGCAACCGAGCCCGACTTGCCGGCCAACTGGTCGGAGGCGCCTCGATGATGATCGCCGCCCCGATGCGTGGTCGCCGGGGTCAGAATAGGTCGCAATGCACTGCGGCAGGATGTGCCGCGCCATCGCATCTGTGATACTCCCACGGGGCAAGACCTTCTCGGCGGCTCCGCCAGGACGATTACCCGAGATGCGATGACCGCCAACCCGCAGATCCGCGCGGTGCCCGTGCCCCGGCTTAGGAGTCCTTCCGTGCTCAAATCCTCATCCAACTCCGGCCAGTGGATACCGTAGCCGGCGCCCGCCTCTCCCAGTGCGCCCGCTGCTCCGGCGTGGCCGCGGCCAGCCGAGGATACCAGGCCAGGGGCACGGTGATCGTGCGCCCGTCCATCAATGCCACCGTCAACTCGTCGTCACTGACCGCGACATCGCGGACCCGGATGTCGGCGCCTTCAGCTTGTGCCGAAGAACTCATGCCATGCCTCCGGCAACGTGGGTTGATGCTCGCGAACCAGCCGCCGATTACACCCAGCTCGGGGCCGGAATCCAACGTTACTGGCCAGCGCGACGGGCTCCAGCCATACCTTCGCCGAGGCCCCACCCTTGTCCAGATGGACATGTGGCGGCTCGCTCGGTTCGCGGCTTCAGAAATACACCCGGAAGCCCTGGATGCGTAGGATTGTCGGCACGAATGGCCCTCTGCGGCGGATCGCGCCGGACGCGACTTCTTTGGCGGACGACACGCCGACAGGGTGAGCCGGCACGCGCGTCCCGGCAATCAGCGAATTCTTTCCCGGGTCCGTGACTGTCCGCATTCTGCCCAACACAGACGTTCAAAGCGCGGCACCTTCCGGCCGCCCACGCCAACCCATCGACCGTGAATGCCACCCGTCCCGTGCTCTCACACCGCGCCGCGCAGCCTTGGGTCCAACACGTCGCGAATCCCGTCGCCCAGAAGGTTGAATGCCAGCACCGTCAGCGTGATCGCTGCCCCCGGGAACAGCACCAGCCACCACGGCGGCACAAGCCCGGAGTTCAGTGCGTCGGCCAGCATGTTGCCCCAGGTCGGCATCGGCGGCGGGATGCCCACGCCGAGGAACCCCAGCGACGCCTCGATGATGATTGCGACCCCCAGATGCGTGGTCGCCAGGATCAGATAGGGTGCGACGCATTGCGGCAGGATGTGCCGCACCATCAGCCGCAGGTTGGAGGCGCCGAGCCCGCGCGCCGCCTCCACATACGGCATCTGCTTCAGCGACAGCACCACCGCACGGATGATCCGCCCGCCGAACGGAATGCGCGTGATGGCGATGGCGACGATCACCGTGCCGGTGCCCGCGCCCAGCGCCATCGCGATCGCCATCGCCAGGATCAGGTCCGGGAACGACTGAAGGAACTCAATGACGCGCTGGCTGACGAGGTCGAAGCGTCCGCCGAAGAAGCCGCTGGCCAGTCCCCACAGCGCGCCGAACGTGGTGCCCAGCAGCACCGCGCCGAACGCCACGAGCAAGGACGTGCGGCTGCCGTAGATCACGCGGCTGAGCGTATCGCGGCCGATCTGGTCGGTGCCGAAATAGTGCAGCACATCCGGCGGCTTGGTCATGTGCCGGAAGTCGGAGCGCAGCGGCGCGTAGGGTGCAATGTCCGGCGCGGCAAGCGCGATAACGATGATCGCCAGCGCGACCACGGCCCAGAATGCCGACAGCGGCGAGCGGCGAGCGAATTGCCGCAGTGCCAGCCCGACACGGCCTGGCAACGACCGCGCGACGTCAGCCGTTTCGGCAGTTCGCCGAACTCAGGTGCGGTGACGCTCATCGGTAATTGATCCTCGGGTCGAGCCAGGCGGTAATCACATCGACGGCGATGTTCAGCAGCACGAACACCACGGCGTACAGGAACACCAGGTTCTGCATGACGAAGATGTCGCGCTCGGACACCGCCGTGTACATCGAGGAGCCCAGACCGGGCGTGCCGAATGCGCGCTCCACCGGGATCGATCCGGCCAGCACGAATCCCAGCAGGATGCCCGACAGCGTGATCACCGGAAGCAACGCATTGGGCAAAGCGTGCAGCGTGATGACCAATCGACTGCTCAGCCCCTTGGCGCGCGCGGTGCGCACGAAATCCTCACGCACCACCTCCAGCAGGCTGGAGCGCGCCATGCGGGTGATGTAAGCAGCCTGACCCAGCCCCAGCACCACCGCCGGCCCGATGATGATCTGGAAATTGCCCCAGGGATCGGTGAACAGCGACACCCCGGCCATCGGCGATTTGTAGCCAAACCAGAACAACGACGCCAGCACGATCAGCATGCCGAACCAGAAGCCTGGGATCGCCAGGAACAGGATGCTGAAAAATCGCGAGACGTTGTCAAGCACGCTATTGGGCCGCAGCGCGCTGAGCACCGCCACCGGGATGCCGACGATCCAGGACAGCGCCACCGACAGCAAGGCGATCTCCGCGGTCAGCGGCCCGCGACGCGTGATCGTGTCCGCCACGCTTTCGGAGCGGAAGAAGGAATGGCCGAACTGTCCGCGGGCGATATCCACCACCCAGTGCCAGTACTGCAACGGCAGCGGATCGCTCAGCCCGAGCGCACTCATGTAGTTGGCGCGCTGGGCCGGGGTGAGCTTGGTGAACCCCTCGGTCCCAAATATCGCGACCAGGGGGTCTCCCGGCAGGATGCGCATCACCACGAACACGACGATCGACACGCCCACGATGGTCAGCATGCCGTACACCAGCCGACGAACGATGTAGCTGAACATGGCAGATGGCGCCTCGCTCTCGCCCTACTTGTCCAGCCAGAACGTGTCGAAACGCACAACATCGTAGATGCCGAAGTAGTCCTTCGGATTATGGCCCTTCACATAGTTGTAGTAGATGTCGTTGATCCTCTCCCATGCCACCGGCAGCACCGGCGGGTCCTGCTCCATCAGCATCTCGTCCTGTGCGGATCAGCGCCAGGCGCTTCGCGGGATCCACTTCGCGATCGATCTGCGGCTGACGGTCGTCGAACGGAGCGCTCTTCCAGGACGAGTAGTTCTGCGGTCCGCCGCCCTTGTACCATGCATTGAAGTAGTCCGACGGATCGAGCAGGGTGGAAACGACAGCGCCGATCGCCATGTCGTAATGTCCGCTGGCGATGTCGTCGAACCACACCGATTCCACCACGGTGCGCAGCTTGCAATCGACGTTGATCGACTCCTTCAGCATCGCCTGGATGGCCTGCGCCCATATCTTGAAGCTGGCGACGTCGCGGACCAGGTAGTCCAGCCCCTTGATGCCGTCCGCGTGGCCCGCCGCCGCCATCAGCGCCTGGGCTTCCTTGACCGCCGCCGTGTTGTCGTCCTGGTATCCGATCCGCTTGAACAGCTCGGCCTTCGGCGTGGCGAAATCGGAGAACGGATAGATGAACCCGCCGACCTGCATCGGCGTCACGTCCTTCACCACGTCGATCAGCACCGGCCGATCCAGCGCCAAATGCATCGCGCGGCGCACCCGCGGATCGTCGAGCGGCGAGTGCTTGGTGTTGACCCAGGTCGCCTGGATCACGCTCTGGTTGAAGGTGGCGGTTGACATTCCGGGAGTTGCCGCGGCCTTGCGAGTGGTGACAGGATCGACGATGCGCGCGTAGTCGACGCGGTTCGACAAAATCGCCGAGCCCAGCTCGGTCGAGAACGGCAGCGCGTGATAGAACTCGATCCCGTCGAGATAGGGCAACCCCTGGTTCCAATAGGCCGTGTTCTTCTCCATCACCCAGACTTCGTTCTCTACCCGCCGCTTGGATTTGAACGGACCGGTGCCGGGAATGACTTCGACTTTGCGCAGATTGTAGTTGTTGTCCTCCAGCGTCTTCTTGCGGAAGATCACGTTCCAGCCGCTGGCGAACGCCGACATGATGAAGTTCGGCGGGCGGGGTTCCGACAGCTTGAACTGCACGGTGTATTTGTCCGGCGTGGTGATCTCTTCGACCGTCGAAAACAGGATGCTGCGCGGAATCAGGATCCCTGGCGGCGGTTTGCGATCCGGTCGATACGTCGCCTTGATGTCGTCCGAGGTCAGCTCCGCGCCGTCATGGAACAGCACGCCCTTGCGCAGGAAGAACGTGTAGGTCTTGCCGTCCGCGGCGATGTCCCAGCTATGCGCCAGGTCCGGGATGATGGTTTGGCCGCTGTCGCGCGGATCGCGCCGGATCAGGTTGTCGAACATGCAGCCCTGCGACCCGAGGCTGTTGATGGTGCCCGACTGGTGCACGTCGAAATGCGGCGGACGGCTGGTGATCGCATAGCGCAGCACGCCGCCGCGCTTCGGGTTCGGTTCCGGCGCGGCAGCTGGAACTTCGAGCCATCGTATTGCAGCGGGATGTCGGCGGCCAGGCCATGGCGCGGAGCCATGCCGTACGCACCCGCCAGCGCCGCGGCGCTGCCCTGCGAGAAAGCCGCGGCGGCCCCAGCCCGGACGCAGGCGTGATCGTCGGCTTGCATCGCGTCGTTCCTCCCGTTTTGTCTTTTCATTATTCCCGCCGGTATGCTCTGATGGCCTATCCGTCGGCATCTTGCGACCCAAAATAACAGACGGGACACAGGGAGTCACTTGTTGATTCGAAAACATCGTCGCGCCCGCGGCGACGCGACGTCGCGTGTCGCACCGGCGCAACCGATTCTGGAGGTCGACGACCTCAAGACGCACTTTTTCACCGCCGACGGGGTCGTGCCGGCGGTGGATGGCGTCTCCTACAGCGTCGGCGCCGGCGAGACGCTGGGCGTGGTCGGCGAATCCGGCTGCGGCAAAAGCGTCACGGCGCTGTCGATCATGCGCCTGGTCGCCAGCCCGCCGGGCCGCATCGTCGGCGGCGCGATCCGCTTCGACGGCACCGACCTGCTCGAGCTGACCGAGCAGGAAATGGAAGCGTATCCGCGGCAACGACATCTCGATGATCTTCCAGGAGCCGATGACCTCGCTCAATCCGTTGCAGACCGCGGGCCATCAGATCAGCGAGGCGATCGCGCTGCACCAGGGCTGTCGCGCCGCGACGCGATGGACAAGGCGCGTGGACATGCTGCGCCGCGTGCACATTCCCGAGCCGGAGCGGCGCGCGCAGGCCTATCCGCACCAGCTGTCCGGCGGCATGCGCCAGCGCGTGATGATCGCCATGGCGCTGTCCTGCAATCCGAAGGTGCTGATCGCCGACGAGCCGACGACCGCGCTGGATGTCACCATCCAGGCGCAGATCCTCGACCTGATGCGCGAACTGCGGGAGACGTCTCGGCACGGCGATGATCCTGATCACCCACGACATGGGCGTGGTCGCCGAAAACGCCGACCGCGTGGTGGTGATGTATGCGGGACGCAAGGTGGAGGAAGCGCCGGTCGATGACCTGTTCGAGCGCCGGCGCACCCCTATACGCGCGGCCTGCTCGCCTCGATCCCGCATCTCGATGCCGCTGCGCGAAGCGAACCGGCGCGGTCCGCGGCTGAACGAGATCAAGGGCATGGTGCCGGTGCTGTCGCGCCTGCCGGACGGCTGCGCCTTCGCGCCGCGCTGCGGCTTCGCGACGGATCAGTGCCGCGCGGCCTTGCCGCCGCTGCTGACCGCTTATAAAACAGCAGGCTTTACGGCAGCCTGATATCAGCCCGACCGCTGGTCCAAATTGGCCGGCTGCAGGCGTTCCTCGATCCAGGCGCGGAACAGGTCGCTCCCCATCCGCTGAACTTGTTTTAATAGGGTTTCATTTGACCTTGGTCGAGTCCCGCTCGAACGCTCGCAGCAGGGCGGCCGATTGGGCTTCGTTCAGAATGCCGGTGAGGGCGGGGACGAGTTCCTCGAGGATGCCCACGTGCTTCCGGGCCGCATCGCGCAGACCGGGACGAGGCCGACGAACTGCACCGGGAAACAGTTGCTTGACGTAATGGACCGCTTCGTCGATGCTCTGCTCCTTGGCCCGGTTCGGCTCCCGCCAGTTGTAGGGCGGCGACCACTCGAGCACGGGGCGCAGCAGGTCGACGTGCGTCAGGATGCCGAGCAGCGGCGGCGGCTTGAGCTGCGGCTGCGAGCGATACCACTCTTCCACCTCGCGGATCGTGCGGCGGTCGGCCTCGCGGGCGGGGGAATGGGCGTCCATCACGACGAGGACCGCGTTCGATTCCTGCAGAGCCGTGCGGATTTGCTTGAACTGGTCGGCACTCGCCCCGGCCTCGCCGTAGCCGGGCGTGTCGAGCAGCGTGACGGTGACCGGCGGGTCGCCCACCGAGAACTGGTAGCGGGCGACGTTTCGCGTTTCCGGAAGGATGTCGACGGCCGCCTGTTCGACGCCGGTCAGCGCGTTGATCAGGCTCGACTTGCCCGAGCTCACCTGCCCCACGAGAGCGACGGTCACCGGCTGCAGGCCAGTCGACTGAGCGGCGACTGGGCCGGCGGCGGCCTTTCTGGCGGCCAGCGGGAACGCACGGCGGTACGCGTCGGCCCCGCCGCGCAGCCGGCCGCTGTTCATTTCGATCAGGTAAAAGCCCATCTGCCGCATGAAGCGGAGATAAATCACTGCCAGCAGTTCCTGCTGGATTTCGGTCGTGACCGGGTCGGCCGTCAGTCGGGAGGACCAGAAGCGGGCGATGTTGACCGGGTTCATCAGCATCGAGGCGACCCACGTGGCGTTTTGAATGCGGCGATACCACGTCGGGGCCGACTGCAGCATTTGCCATTGCCGGATCGTGAGCAGCCGGCTGCCCGGGACCGACGTCAGCAGCCACTCTTCCGTGTCGTCGACCGCCAGTCGCAGGGCCGCCAGCACCTCCGGCACGGTGAGCGCGGTGAAGGGATCGCTCGCCCCCGGGTGATAGTGGCGGGCCAGCGCGACGCCATCTCCTGCATTTGCGCCTGATAGAACGCGGGTCGGTGAGTTGCGCGGGGGTGAACTGGTCGACTTTTTGCTGGAATTCGCGGACGATTTCGGCCGCTTTCTGATCGCGGGGCGTCCAATGGCCGGGGATCTCGACGCCGTGCTGGTCGGGCGTGCGCGTGGGCCGCTTTCCAGATTTTGGCCACACCCCAGGCCAGCACCCAACAGCCCGGCCCGACCCACCAGACCTGCCGCAACATGCCCGTCGCCCACAGCGAATAGCCGGCCAAGACCGCGTAAACGAGCACCGGGAACGGTGATCAGGGTCCACAGGACGAGCGACCGTCGGGAAATCACGGCTGAGGCTCCCGATGGGTGACGCGCCAGAGTTCGACCCCTTTTTGCAGCTGTTCCCGGTAGACTTCGCGCAGTTCTTCGGCCGAGGGGACGTGTCCTTGGCGGATTTGCAGGAAATACCAGTACCAGACCCAGCCCGACGCGTACATGAAGGCAAAGGCCGCGGCCGCGTTGGCGGCGATGCCGACCCAGGGGATGAATTTCAACAATTCGCGCAAGCCCATCCGCAGGGCGATGCGTCCGCCGATCGCCACGCTGACCTGCGCGATGGTGGCCGCGTCGAGCGGCTGGTCGTTGGCTTTCGCCAGGCGATGGATCAGGTGCGATTGAATGGCCGTCACCACGGGCAAATCGATCCACGGAATGGGGACGGCCGCGGCCGACGCGGCCAGAACGCTATGTGCAAGAATGATCGGAGCCGAGCGGCCAGGTGCATCTCGCTCAACAATTCGTGCAGCGGCTCCATCTGCAACAGCGTCTGCCGATAGGCCGTCGGCAGATGGTCGAGCATCGCCTGTTTGAGCCGCTCGCCGCCGAAATCGGGAGCAGCAAATCCGTCGCCCGGCGGCGTCAGGTCGATGGGAACGGCCTGATCGAACAGGCCGTCGAACCGCGCGTAATGCGCCTCGAGGCAGCGGCGGAGATCATCGGGAAGCGACGCGGGCAGCGGGCCGCAGGCTCGAGTCGAACGGATCCGGATCGGCCTGCTGCTGGCCGGGATACGCATCGTGCAGGCAGCTGACGGCCAGGAGCACGGGCCGCTGGGATTGGCCTGCCGGATTTTCCGCAAGGGCCCGACGATCTCCTCCGCCGCCTGATCGGTGGCCCGCACGGTCGCGATCACCAGGTGGGCCCGCTCGTCGAACGCCGCCACGTCGGCCGCCGCATCGTAGCCGGCCTCGCCCAGGCCGCGCGTGTCGAGAAAGCGGACGATCGGCACTTCCTCGTCGGGGAAGCTGAACAGGCGCGAGTATCGCGTCTCGGGGCGAAAGCCCTTGCCGATCACGGCATCGGGAGCGCCGGTGAGGTAGCGGACGATCGAAGTCTTTCCGCTGCCGGTCTTGCCCAGGAGCCACAAGCAGGGAATGGGCGCGTGGGCCAGGAGTTCGGCCCGCCGCTGCAGAAATTCGTCGCGGCTGGCGGCGCTTTGATAAAACAGCGTCAGCGGGTTCCACATCGATACAACTCATCGACGGCAGCTTCGATTTCGGCCTCCAGTCGATTATGGCATTCCGACAGAGTCTCCGCCCGCTGTTTTGTCAAACTGATGATTCGCTGGGAAGCGGGCTCGGCCGCGAGATCGAGTTCCTCAATCGGCGGAATGGCCACGTTTTCGATGAAGCGGCGGGCGTACGAGAAATAACCGCCGCGGAAACGCGAGCTTTGTGCCTGCACCTGCGCGTCAAAAATTCGCGAATTGAGGATGGCCAGCAGGAGCCACAGCCGGTCCTCGCCGCAGATTCGCGGAATCATTCCGTAGACGCCCGCGTTGCCGCCGCCCACGAACGCGTAAGTCCCCCTCCCGATCCAAGGCGAACGACGCTCGGGAGGCCAGCACCTGCGTCACGATTTTCGGCGCATGAAATCGCCCAGCGACCGCGGACACCAATGGGCATACCAGGCCGGATACACCATCGACGGGCTTCCGCGCCGCTCGAGTTCGCTTCGCTGCCGCTCGAGATAGCGAAAAACGGCCGGATGGCTTCCGCCAATTCTGGCTTCCGGAATCAGTTCGGTTCCGCCGTCCACCAGGCGGTACGGATACAGCACGTAATGCTCGGAGAATCGCAACGAATAGCGGCGGACGTCGGGGCCCTTGAGCACGGGGCGAAAAATCTCAGGATCGAATTCGACGAGGTCGTCGCCGAGTCGAATCCAGTCACCTTCCCGCCTGCCGATCAGCAGCCGATCGCCGCCCGTAATCAGTCCCTGAAAGATGGCCCTGCACGCCGACTTGAGCGGTACGCGGCCGCGGGGGCCGAGACACTGCTGGCCTTCACACTCCACGTCCCCGTCCCGAGTCGCTCGGCGGGGAGCATGCCGCCTCGCCGACGATCGGCGGCTCGAGCGTGCCACGGGAGAGCGTGACGCGATCGCCGGCTTCGCGGCTCAAGAAAAAAGACAGCAATAGGTGCTCGCGCCGGGAAAGACCTGCTGGCACTCGAAATCAACGATTTGCCGCACCAGCCGGTGGCGGGCGGCGTACTTCCGAAAGGCCGTCCCGTAGTTGGCGGTGAGCAGTTTGTTCGGGACGATCATCCCCAACTGCCCGTCCTTCCCGAGCAGGTCGACGCCTCGCTCCAGGAACGGGAGATACAGATCGAACTTGCCGACGGCCGTCTGGAAGCTGCTTTGAGATGTTCGACCAACGCGTCGTCGAGATTCTGAATACGCACGTAAGGCGGATTCCCGACGACGCAATCGAAGCCGCAAGCGGCCGCTTCCGCGCTGCCGCTTTCGCGAAAGACGTCGGCAAATTCGCGGTCCCAATCGAACGCGCGGAGGCTTCTCAACGTTGGATTGCCGTCGTGGTGACGGATCGCACGTTGCCAGTCAACGCGTCGCCGCAGCGAAGATGCTCGTCGAGCGAACGCCAGTCTGCTCCGATCGTGCCGGCATCGAGCCACAGAGTGCGCCTTGGCGAGTTCGACGGCGAACGGATCGCGGTCGACGCCGTAGACGCACCGCTCGAGCACATGCCGGCGGATGAGCTGCGAATCGCTCAGCTTGATTTGAGCGGGAGTTTGGGTCAGCACGCTTGGATCGCCCGGCTCGAGTGTTCCCTCGGGCAAGTCCTTCGAGAAGCCGGTCAGTCGGCGAACAATGAAATTCACCGTTTCGACCAGGAAGTGGCCGCACCCCATCGCGGGATCGAGCACTTTGACATCGAAGAGCCGCGCGACGAACGACGGCGTATTCTCTTGGCCGGAGCCTCTCCCGATGCGTCGATCTTGCGGCGCAGCGCGTCGAGTTTCCGATCGAGCACCGGTCCGACCGTGTTGGCGACGAGGTATTCCACGATCGCCGGCGGCGTGTAATACGTGCCGCTGGATTTCCGCGCGGACACTTTGCCACTTGTCCGACGCGGATCCGCAGGCCGAACATCGCTATTCAAGAGTGATTCGTAGATCGAACCGAGACACCGCGGATCGAGCGACCGAAATTCGAGCGGAAACCGCTTCTTCGCTGAATTCGCTGCGATCGAGGCACAGACCGTCCCATGGGCTTTGGCGCCAACCAGGCAATCGGTCGCGAGAAAAGGCGAGCGACCGCAACCGGCGGCAAACCGCGGCTCTCGGCACAATGCATCAACAGCGAACGAAACAGAATGCCGATCGCCGCCTCGCGAATCTCGGCGCGATCCACGTCGGCGGGCGATTCACGACGCTTTCGACGTCGCCATTCCTCGAACAAGCGTTGCGCGAGTTGCGGGAAGACAACTTTGAGAATTCGGTTCCGCAGTCGCAGCTCGACGCGCGCCTCGTTTGGCTGATCGGCATCGAGTTCGGCTCGTTGCAGCACGCGACGTTCCTGTCGTGTGAATTCCTGGAAGCGTGCCCAATTCAATCAAGGAAGACGCGCCGCGGGAGCAGGCGATCGCCCGCCGGGCCGAGTTCGGCCAGACATACCAGGTCGCCGTCGGCCGCCCACGACCGCGATCGGCCCGCTCTTCGAGGCATCGAACAGACGGCTTGCCTCGCCAACCGAATCCAAAAGCGCCGGCCCGCGCGAATTTCGGACGAGATCCTCGGCCGACGCAGAATAGCTCGGCAGCCCGCCCAGCGTCGACGTTGCTCGGCAGGAGAAGCTGATCGAGCGTCTCGCGATTCAACTGCTCGAGCGTCACCGCCTCCGCGAGGCGAAACGGACCGATCCGAGTTCGCACGAGGGCCGACATCACCGCACCGCAACCGAGTGCCTGGCCCAAATCCCGGCCGATCGAGCGGACGTAAGTCCCCGAGCCGCACTCGATCAACAGCTCGACTTCGGGATAAGCGAACCGCGTCAGTTCGAGGCGATAGACGTCGACTTTGCGAGCAGTCGATCGTCGACCGCTTCCCCGCGGCGGGCCAGGTCGTACGCGCGGTTGCCCGCCGACGTGCACGGCGGAAAAGCTCGGCGGCACCTGTGTAATTTCGTCCGCAGAATGCGGGAAGGGCCTGCTCGATCTGGATCATGCGTGATTTCCGATGCGACGGCGACTTCCGTGACAGTTCCGGTGACGTCGTCCGTGTCGCTTTGGCAGCCCAGGAGGAACCGGGCTTCGTACGTTTTGGGCTGCTCCTGCACGAATTCGATCAGTCGCGTCGCCTTGCCGACGCAGACGACCAGAACCCCGGTCGCCAGCGGATCGAGCGTGCCGGCGTGCCCCGCCTTTTCCGGCCGCACGATTTTGGCGACGTGATCGACGACGCGCCGCGACGTCAGCCCCGCGGGCTTATTGACGTTGAGCAGACCGAATCGCTGAGCGGCAGCCATAGCGGACGCCTACCACGTGGAGCGGATGAGCCGTGCTCAGCACCGGCTCTCTCAGCCGCCTGGCAACCGACCAGCTTAGAGCGGCACCTGCACGCGAGCCTGATGGCGATTGATTGCCGCTTCGACGAAGCCGGCAAACAGCGGGTGCGGGTGCTGCGGCTTCGAGCGGAACTCGGGATGAAACTGCACGGCGACGAACCAGGGATGCTCGGGAATCTCGACGATCTCCGGCAAATTCTGCTCGGGATTGGTGCCGGTGATCGCGAAGCCGGCCGCTCTCGAACTGCCGGCGATATTCGGGATTGAATTCGTAGCGGTGGCGGTGCCGCTCGTGGACTAGCAAGCGTTCCATAGCAGGCGGCCGCTCGCGAGTCCTCCTCGAGCACGCAGGGCTGCGAGCCCGAGCCGCATCGTGCCCCCTTTGTGCGTGATCTGCTTTTGCTCTTCGAGCATGCAGATCACGGGTGCGGCGTGTGGGCCACGAACTCGGTGCTGTTGGCCCCTTCCAGCTGCAGGACGTTGCGGGCAAATTCGATCACGGCACACTGCATTCCCAGGCAGATGCCGAAGTAGGGAATGTCGAACTTGCGGGCGTACTGGGCCGCCTGCACTTTGCCTTCGACGCCGCGCATGCCGAATCCGCCCGGCACCAGGATGCCGTCGACGCCGCCCAACAGCAGATCCGGGCCTTGCGTTTCAAGTTCCTCGGCTTCGATCCGCTTGACCAGCACGCGGGTCGAATGGGCGAAACCGGCGTGGTCGAGCGCTTCGTAGATCGATTTGTAGGCGTCGCGGTGATCGATGTATTTGCCGACGACGGCGATCGTCACTTCTTGCTGCGGATGGCGAATCCGCTGCATGAGATCCTGCCAATCGTCCATCTCCAGCGTGCCGGCGTTGCAGATGCAGCTTCTCGACGATCAGGTCGTCGATGCCGTGTTCGGCCAGGCCCAGCGGCACTTCGTAAATCGAGAATTCCTTGTCCATCTCTTCGATGACGGCCTGCGGCTCGACGTTGCAGAAGAGGGCGATCTTGTCGCAGTTTTCGCGTCCCAGCGGCCGTTCGGTCCGCACGATCAGGATATCGGGCTGAATACCGATCTGCCGGAGTTGGCCGACGCTGTGCTGCGTGGGCTTTGTTTTGGCTTCGCGGGCCGCCTTGAGATAGGGGACGAGCGTGAGGTGAATGAACAGGCAGTTCTGTTTGCCGATATCGAGCGGAATTTGCCGGATGGCTTCGAGAAACGGCAGCCCCTCGATGTCGCCGGCCGTGCCGCCCAGCTCGGTGATGACGACGTCGACATCCGGGCCGGCCAGGTTTCGGACCGCGGCCTTGATCTCGTCGGTGATGTGCGGCACGACCTGGACGGTGCGGCCGAGATATTCGCCGCGGCGTTCCTTCTCGATCACGCGGAGATAGATCTGGCCGGTCGTGTAGTTCGATTCGCGGGAGAGCGGGCTGTTGGTGAACCGCTCGTAGTGACCGAGGTCGAGATCGGTCTCGGAGCCGTCGTCGAGCACGTAGACTTCGCCGTGCTGGTAGGGGCTCATCGTGCCGGGATCGACGTTGATGTAAGGATCGAGCTTCTGCATCCGCACGCGCAGCCCGCGGCGTTCCAGCAGCAGGCCGATCGACGCCGAAGTGAGCCCTTTGCCCAGGCTGCTCACCACGCCCCCCGTCACGAAGATGTGTTTTGTCATAATTGATTGGGCAAGTCGCCAGCTTGCCCTTTGCAGCACTCCACGATCGAGAAAGAGAAGACCGGAAACCACGAAAGAGGCAGCCAGCGCCTCAAGCCGCCGCTCGGCAACCGCATCCGCTCGACAAAGCGAGCATAATCCTCCGGCGTGTCGATGCCAACTGACCGCTGTTCGACCACCGCCACTTGGATGTTCGCACCCATTTCGAGGACACGCAACTGTTCCAGCTTCTCCAGTCGTTCCAGTCGCGACGGCGGCAATTTGCTCAACTTGAGCAGGAACTCGGTCCGGTAAGCGTAAAGCCCCAAGTGCAACAGCCAGGGGGAATTCGTCTGCAGCAACTCGTCCCAAACGGCGTCGCGCACGTAGGGAATGGTCGACCGGCTGAAGTAAAGCGCCCGCCCGTCGTCGGCGCAGACCACCTTGTTGCACGAATGGTCGTCCAGTTCGCGGCGGCTGGTGATCGGCGTCGCGAGCGTCGACATTTCGACAACCGGGATGTCGGCCAGCGTCTTGACCAACAAATCGATGTGCGCCGGATCGATCTCCGGCTCGTCGCCTTGGATGTTGACGATGATCTCGGCGTCGCGGCACGAGCGGCGAACGACCTCGGCCATGCGATCGGTCCCGCTGGGATGTTCGCCCGTCATTTCCACCCGGCCGCCGAATCCGCGCACGGCGCGGGCGATTTCGTCGCTGTCGGTGGCGACGATCACCGCGGCCAGCGATTTCGCCCGGCACGCCTGTTCCCAAGTGTACTGCAGGAGCGGCTTTCCCGTTTCGGCCAACAGCAGTTTGCGCGGCAAGCGGGACGACTGCAGCCGGGCCGGAATAATTCCGTAAACGCGCATCGAAAACCTCCGTGTCCTCGGAACGTGGTCTTTAGCAGATGGCCAACGACCTGTCAAAATCCGCTGGCCGCCGTCGTCGATGGCCGCTGACCAGAGTCCGCACACTTTGATATTCTTCACCGCAGCTGCTCGTGCAGAATCGAGCGCTTCACCGGACAAAACTATGCCCGAATTTCAGCCGTCCCACGATCCTCATGTGTCCGCCCGGACTTCTACGGGATCGAGTACGAAATCAATCCGTGGATGAGCCGCAGCCGGCAAAGCGACCCCGAGCGAATCGCGCCGCCAATGGAACGCCCTGCGGACGCTGCTGGAATCGCTGGAGGCCGACGTCCGCTTGATGGAGCCGGTCAAGGGACTGCCCGACCTGGTCTTTACGGCCAACGCGGGGCTGGTCCTGCGCGACAAGGTCTTTTTGGCGCAGATTTCGCTATCCGGCCCGGCAGGCGGAAACGCCGGTCGACGACGCCTGGTTTCAGTCGGCCGGCTTTAACACGGCGACGCTTCCCGAACGCTGGAACTTCGAGGGGGCCGGCGACGCCTCTGTTCTGCGGCGACACGCTGTTTGGCGGCTACATCATCCGCAGCGACGCCGGGGCGTTTCACTGGCTGGCCGGGCAAGATCGGCTGCCGTGCGATTCCCCTGCAGCTCGTCGACCAGTACTACTATCACCTCGACACGTGCTTCTGCCCGCTGAGTCCGACCGAGGCCATTTATTTTCCGCCCGCTTTTGACGAATACGCCCAGCGGTCCCTCAAGGCAGCAGATTCCCAAGTTGATCGAGGTCCAGACCCGAGGAGGCGGCCCGATTTGCCTGCAACGCGATCGTTATCGGGCGGAACGTGGTGCTGAACACGGGTTGCCCGCAGCTGGAGGCCGATTTGCGGTCGGCTGGTTTCTCGCCGCACAGCACCGAGTTGGGCGAATTCATCAAGGCCGGCGGCAGCGCGAAATGCCTGACCCTCCGACTCGACGGCGAGGACGCGGCGATTTGGCCCTGAGCACCTGATAGGGTTAATCGCCCACGCCGATGCCGCAAACCCATTCGGCACTCGGACGTTGCTGTGATGTCAAAAACGTCGGCCGCTGCCGACAAAGACCTTGACACCACTGTTGGCAAGCCGGATGATCGTCGAAATGGGGCAGACACGTAAGATTCCAACGGCATCGGAAGTCTACGATGGCATAGCAGCACCCGGCGGCTCGACATCGAGGAAATCGGCGACATCACAATCGCAAAATTCATCGACAAAAAGATTCTCGACGAGAACAACATACAGGTCATCGGCAATCAGCTGTTCGGGCTCATCGACGAAGAGCGCCGCCTCAAAATCATCCTCGACTTCTCCAATGTGGAATATCTGTCCAGTGCCGCGCTGG
Source organism: uncultured Actinomycetota bacterium (assembly GCA_963733605.1). Classification (GTDB taxonomy): domain Bacteria; phylum Actinomycetota; class Actinomycetes; order Mycobacteriales; family Mycobacteriaceae; genus Mycobacterium. Next base: position 12,920 of record CAVTDY010000040.1, on the reverse strand, counting down.
GCAAGCTGATCACGATGGAGAAAAAGGTCAAGGCCGCCAAGGGAAAGCTACGGCTCTGCTGCATCCGCCCTGAGATCTACGAAGTCTTCGCCATCACGAAACTGAACCGACTGTTCAAGATCGCGAGGATCAGGAGCGGGCTCTGGAAGGTTTTTGACGGCGTACACTTCTCCGCCATGGCGTGGATTGAAGAATTCGAACATCCGCATCCCCAGTTCCACGACTGAGGGACAAAAAGTCCAGGAGCGAATCGTCTCGCGCCTGGAGCAGATCGGCTTTCCAGCCCGCGGCATCTTCGGCGTTCGCCTCGCGCTGGAAGAGGCCCTGGTCAACGCCATCAAGCACGGCAACGGCCTCGACCCCAACAAAGAGGTCCTCGTCATCTGCCAAATCTCCAACGACAAGGTCCGGGTCGTGATCGAAGACCAGGGCCCCGGTTTCCGCCTCGCAGGACGTCCCCGACCCCACCGAAGACGAAAACCTCGAAAAGCCCGGCGGCCGCGGCATCATGCTGATGCGGGCCTTTTTGAGCGTCGTCGAATACAACGAACGCGGCAACCGCGTCGTTCTCGAAAAACACCGCAACGACGACTGCCCCGGCTTCCTGAACGCTCCCGCGCGGCCTAAAATCTTTGTCCGCTGCCTTGCAAGCACCCCACTTGATGTTCTATTCATCTACTGCAGGCGACTTCCAACCCGCCTAGCCATTATCCGTCGTCATTTTCGATGATCCCCGATAGCTCAATGGTAGAGCGAGCGGCTGTTAACCGCTAGGTTCTAGGTTCGAGTCCTAGTCGGGGAGCCTTTCAACCTGGTTCCGCAACTTTCGGTCACTACGAAAGTCGCGGATGCGGACCTGCAGAGGCTTGGGGCTTCGGCCCCAGGCCTCAATTTTCATTTCTCCCTCCCGGTTTCCCTTCTCAAAGTGCATTTCGACCTGTTTTACGAGCAGCCGAACGGCGTATTGCCGTTCATCGAAAGTGAGCTCGTCCCACAATTCATCAAATTTCGCAAAGGCTCCACGGACTTCCTCCAGCGACAGGGTCTGGTCTCGCCGGTCACGGATCTGCAAAGTGACATCGGTGATCCGGACCGCCAAATTCCGCTGGTTTTGCTCTAACTCCGTCAGCCGCTTCTTGATGGCGGCGACGTCCGCTAGCTCGGGGTCAGCGAGCCGATTCACGAGGGTCGAACTGTCCTTTTCCGATGCTGACAGCTCTCTAGACAGCCGATTCCTCTCAGTTTCCAGGGCTCCGGAATCAGCTGTCGACGCCGTTTCGGCCGCTCGCACGACGGCTTCCAGTTTCGCCGGCTGCTGAGCGAGGCGTCGAAGGAATGACACAAACACCCTGTCGATCAAATCGGCGCGGACATCCGCGCCCGGCACGCCGCGGCCTCTCTTTTCGACTTGGTCGTGCATTTGTAGTAGTAATACCGGCGAGTTTGTCCGTCCTTGGCCCTTTTGTTCACGAAGCTCGAGGTGTAGGCGCCCCCACAAAATCCGCAACGGAGAATTCCCAGTAGCAGCGTGTCTTGCTGGGTTTGGTCCCCCCGCCGGGGCTTGTCCCTCCTGGCCGCGAGAAGTTGTTGAACCTGAAGAAACTCATTCTCCGGGACAATGGACTAGTGGGCGCCTGTATACTCGAACCGTCGAATCGAATCCGCCCAACATAGGCAACATTGGACAAAAGACGCTGGATGTCGGTCCTGGCGATACCCGGCGCTGGAAATAAGGACTGCAAATAGTCTGAAAACACATGAGAGGTTCAACCGGGCGTGAGCGGCGCCGATTGCTTGATTGCCAGCCCGGATCATAAGTGACGCACGACGGCCCTACGGATGAAACGCATTTACCCTTCTCCGACGGAGGTCCATGATGACACAACATTTTCCCCGGCCATGGAGCAGGAACTGAAGGAACGCCAGCGGGGACCTGCTGAGCACGCTGACCGATCGGACGGAAGAGGCAACCTGGGACATCACAGAGGAGTAGAGCCGTGGCGACCTTCTCTTTGCCGACCGACTCGTTGATTTGCTGGCGGTTCTTGGGTCCATAACCTCAGTCCCTCCGAACGCTCAAAGGAGTACACCCGTGAACGCGGCGAAGACGAGTTCTGCTGACCTAGTACTTTCAAACCTCGACCGTTTGCTTCCGGACCTAGAATCGCTTTACACCGATGTCCACGCGCATCCCGAGTTGTCGATGCAGGAAACGCGGACGGCCGGCCTCGCAGCGGACCGGCTCCGCAGCGCCGGCTACGAGGTGACGACGGGGGTCGGGAAGACCGGCGTCGTCGGTCTGCTCCGCAACGGCGAGGGGCCGACCGTCATGCTGCGCGCGACATGGACGCCCTGCCGGTCGAGGAGGCGACCGGCCTGCCCTACGCCAGTAAGGTCAGAGCCACGGACCGTGAGGGGAAGACCGTGCCGGTGATGCACGCCTGCGGCCACGACATGCACGTCGCCTGGCTCGTGGGCGCGACCACGCTACTCGCGCAGGCCCGCGGGGCGTGGCAGGGAACGCTGATGGCTGTCTTTCAGCCGGCGGAGGAGACGGCGCAAGGCGCCCAGGCCATGATCAATGACGGACTGTTCAACCGCTTCCCCCAACCCAGTGTGGTCCTCGGCCAGCACGTCATGGTCGGGGCGGCTGGTGTCATCGCCGGGCGCGCCGGCGTCATCACCTCGGCCGCGGACAGCTTGCAGATCCGGCTGTTCGGCGCGGCGCACACGGCTCGATGCCCCAGGCCTGCGTCGATCCCGTCGTCATGGCGGCGGCGACGGTGTTGCGGCTGCAAACCATTGTCTCGCGCGAACTCGCCGCCTCCGAGGCCGCCGTAGTCACCGTCGGCTCGCTGCAGGCCGGCACGAAGGAGAACGTCATCCCAGATGAGGCCGTCATCAAGCTGAACGTACGCACCTTCGACGGCGGCGTACGCAAGCGCGTGCTCGCCGCGGTCAGGCGGATCGTCAACGCCGAGGCGGCGGCATCGGGGGCGCCCAAGTCCCCGGAAATCACTCCGCTTGACAGCTACGCCCTTGTGGAGAACGACTCCGCAGCGAGCATTCGGGTCGCCGACGCGTTCCGACGGCACTTCACCGCCGAGCGGGTCCGGGAGACCGGGCCGTCGCCCGCGAGCGAGGACTTCGGGTGTTTCGGCGCCGAGTGGCACGTCCCGTCGGTGTTCTGGTTCGTCGGTGGCACGGACCCCGATGTCTATGCGAAAGCCAAAGAGGCGGGCCGGCTCAACGACCTGCCGACCAACCACAACCCGCATTTCGCGCCGGTGATTCATCCGACCCTGGAAACGGGCGTGGAAACGCTGGTTGTCGCTGCGCGGGCCTGGCTGTCGGCGTAGGACACTCACGATGCAGACGCTCCTCTTTGCACTCGACCTTGCCGGCACTTTCGTCTTCGCGATAAGCGGGGCGATGGCGGGCGTGAAGCACCGGCTCGACCTCTTCGGCGTGCTGGTCCTGTCGTTTGTGGCAGCCAATACCGGCGGGATCGCCCGCGATGTTCTAATTGGGGCGGTGCCGCCACCGGCGCTCAGCAACTGGCGCTACGTGGCGGTGTCGCTCCTGGCGGGCGTCGTCACCTTTTTCTGTTATGGCACCGTTGACCGGTTGCACAGCCCCGTACTCATGTTCGACGCCGCCGGGCTGGCACTCTTTGCCGTCGCCGGCGCGCAGAAGGCCGTCGCGTTAGGGTTGGGCCCGGTCCCGGCGGCACTGCTCGGCATGCTGACGGGGATCGGCGGCGGAATGGCACGCGACGTGATGCTGGCGGAGATCCCCACGGTGCTGCGCGCCGACTTGTACGCTGTCGCCGCCCTGGCCGGCGCGGCCGTGGTGGTGATCGCCGACCTGCTCCAACTCCCGTTCACCGCAGCGATGGTCGTGGGCGCGGCGCTCTGCTTCGGGATCCGCTTTCTGGCGATCCGCCGCGACTGGCGGCTCCCCGTCGCCCGCCCGCCCGAGCACCCGGCCGCGAGGACGGACGGCGCGAACGAACGACAGCACAACACCGCCAAGGGGCCTTGAGGTGAGGCTCGTGCGCCGGAACTCCAGATTCGGCTGTTTTGAAAAACGTTCCTCAAATGGGACGTCCTGGATTCGACGAGTTTCTGGAACTCAAACGTCGGTATTCTGACTTCGTGGGCGTAAACCGCGCCGCTCCAGGCCGTCCGTTCCGTAAACGGGTCGATTTTCGGTGTGTCCGAGAAAACGATTGAATTGATGGCATTGAATGAAGCCACCGCTGTCGCCAAGTCATCAACATTCTGAAACGGACCGGGCACCGCTTCCGGAAGCCCAACCGATTAGAATCTTGGAATACCAACCAGGGTTTCCGCAAAATCGGACGCATCGGTTGCCAACCGGTGCTTATCCTGGAGGGAATGATTCGCGCAACCCATGGTCTGTTGGACTACATCCGTTGGAAGTCGGCGTGTGAACGATCAATCGAGGCTTGGCCAACCGAAAGACCCGCGAGTTAACGCCGCGCTGGGCGATTACCTCGAACGAGTCGATCGCGGCGAAACCCTCAACCCCGAAAAGTTCATCGGCAGTACCCCGAGATCGCAAGTGAGCTTCGGTCATTGATTGAGGCCGAAGTACAGCTCCGGAGACTCGCCAGCGCCGAGTCGTTCGAGAAGCGGGCCGAAGACTTAACGCAGTCGTTAACTCTGCCCAACGTGGAGACCATTACGGCGCAGCGCAGGGACGGAGCAATCCGCCGAGAAGGGCGCGACCGGGGAAATCGGCCGCTACCGGATCGAGAGGCTCCTGGGTAAAGGGGGTTTCGGCCTCGTCTATCTGGCTCAGGACGAACAACTGAATCGCCCCGTGGCCGTCAAGGTGCCCCACGCCAATCGGCTGGCCAGGCCCGAAGACGCCGAAATGTACCTCGCTGAAGCTCGCACGGTTGCCTGCCTGGAACACCCGCACATCGTTCCGGTTTACGACGTGGGCAGCACGGCGGAACACCCTTTCTTTGTCGTCTCAAAGTACGTCGAAGGAACCGATTTAGCCTCGAGCTCAAGAAATCCCGGCTGACTTACCAGCAAGCGGCGGAAATTGTCGCGACTGTGGCCGAGGCGTTGCATTATGCCCACAAACGAGGGTTCGTCCATCGAGACGTAAAGCCCGGCAACATACTCATCGACAGCCAGGGAAGGCCCACGTCGTTGATTTCGGTTTGGCTCTTAGGGAAGAAAACGTCGGAAAAGGGCCGAAGTATGCCGGAACGCCTGCTTACATGAGCCCCGAACAGGCTCGCGGCGAAGGGCACCGCGTCGACGGCCGCAGCGACATTTTCAGCCTCGGGGTTGTCTTATATGAACTACTTGTCGGCCGTCAACCGTTTCGTGGCGACACGACCGCGGACATACTCGAACAAATTACGACCCAGGAACCCCGTCCACCCCGTCAGTGCGACGACGCGATTCCGAAAGAACTGGAGCGCATTTGCCTCAAGGCGCTTTCAAAACGCGCGACGGAACGCTACACGACCGCTTACGATCTCGCCGAGGATTTGAAACATTTTCTGGCCGAGGAGACCCTCAACCGGCAATCCGGCAATGTGGGGCAAGGCAATGTCTCGCCTGCGATGTGCGGGGCCTTCGACCGCCGTCGGCAGCGATTGCATCCAGACGATCGGGCGAAACTTCGGCCGCGGTGACAACGCCGACGTCCGATACCCAGACGATCAAGATCGTACCCAAGGGTTTGCGATCCTTTGACGCCCAGGATGCCGACTTTTTCCTGGAACTGTTGCCGGGACCTTGTGACCGGGACGGACTGCCCGACAGCATCCGGTTCTGGAAGACCCGCATCGAGGCGACCGATCCCGACAGACGTTTTCGGTGGGCTTGATCTACGGACCATCGGGTTGCGGCAAGTCATCGCTCATGAAGGCGGGGTTGTTGCCACGTCTGTCCGAAGATGTGATCGCCGTTTATGTCGAAGCCACCGCAGAGGAAACAGAAACACGGGTGCTGAACGGCGTGCGGAAGCGCTGTCCGGCCTTGCCGACACATTGTCACTGCACGAAACAGTGGCGGCCCTCCGGCGGGGGCAGGGAATCCCCGTGGGCAAGAAGGTGCTGATCGTCCTCGACCAGTTCGAGCAATGGCTGCACGCCAAGCAAGGAGGAGCAGAACGCTGAATTTGTACAAGCCCTGCGCCAGTGCGACGGCGGGCGGATTCAGTGCATCGTCATGGTCCGAGACGATTTTTGGATGGCGGTGACCGGTTCATGCGCGAACTGGAATTCCGTCTCGTCGAGGGCCACAACTCGCCGGCTGTTGATCTTTTCGATATTGGCCACGCCGAAAAGGTGCTGGCAGCTTTCGGTCAAGCGTTTGGCACCTTGCCCGAGCGTCCGAGCGGAACCACGAAGGACGAGAAAATTCCTCGAACATGCGGTGAACGGCCTGGCCGAGGACGGCAAGGTCGTCTGCATTCGGCTGGCCCTGTTTGCGGAGATGATGAAGGGCAAGCCGTGGACGGCTGCCGCTCGAAGGCGGTCGGAGGAACCGAAGGCATCGGCGTGACCTTCCTTGAGGAAACCTTCAGTTCGACCATTGCTCCACCCAAGCACCGCTATCACCAGAACGCCGCTCGCGCCGTTCTCAAAGCGCTGCTCCCGGAATCGGGAACGGACATCAAGGGGCACATGCGGTCGCGGCAGGATCTAATGGAGGCATCGGGATATGGAGATCGCCCGGGGAATTCGAGGATCTGATCCGCATTTTGGACAGCGAAATCCGGCTGATCACTCCGACCGACCCAGAAGGAAGTGAAGCGCACAAAGACGGCAAGGCCACCGTCGAAGCCGGTCAGAAATTCTACCAGCTCACGCACGACTATTTAGTTCATTCATTGCGAGACTGGCTGACCCGCAAGCAAAAGGAGACTCGGAGGGGTCGGGCTGAACTGCGACTGGCCGGACGCTCGGCATCGTGGCACGCCAAGCCCGAGACCCGGCTGCTGCCTTCAGTCTGGGAATACCTCAACATCCGCTTGCTGACCGACAACAAGAAATGGACCTCGCCGCAGCGGAAGATGGTTGGCCAGGCGACGCGACTGTATGGAACTCGTGGCGGGATCGTCGCGGCGGCTTTCATCATTCTGACACTGTGCGGCCTTTCCGTCGCTCGGCGGATCGACGAGAAACGCCAGGCCGACCACGCTGATTTCCTCGTGCGGCAACTCTTGGCCGCGGAGATCTCGCAGGTGTCCGGAATCGTGCAAGAATTGGCGGACTACCGCCGCTGGGCTGACCCCATGCTCCAGCACGAGGACGCCCAGTCCGACGAAGGATCGAATTCGAAACTCTCGAGTCAGAAGCTGCACTTGGATCTGGTGCTGTTGCCGGTGGACGACGGAAAGGTCGCCCAATTGCGCGATGAGCTGCCGCTGGTCTCGCCGAGCGAGTTTCCCGTGATCAGAGACGCACTGTTGCCTGGATGGCCGGGTTCCGCGGAAAACGAAAGCCCGGATGGACGGTCTCATGACCCGACAGGGGCAAAGTGCGGGGGAGCACACCTCGCGCGGGGGTGATGGAACCGCTGTGGGACGTCGCCCTGGACGCCAGGGGGCTGCCGCAGCGGCGGTTTCAGGCCGCCTGTGCGTTGGCAACGTATGCTCCGGACGACCAACGATGGAGCCGGATCAACAGGTTTGTGGCGGCACGTCTGGTGACGCTCGAAGCTTCAGCACTCGTCGAATGGCGAAAGGACCTGCGGCCCGCAAGAGCGCAGTTGATCGAGCCGCTGGCCTCGATTTATCGGGACGTCAAACAGAAAGAGCAGGCGCGAACCTACGCGACAGAAACGCTCGCGGAATATGCGGCCGACCGGCCGGATGAACTCTTCGAGCTCTTGGCGGACGCCGAGCAATTCCAGTTCTCGGTGCTGTTCGAGAAACTCGTTGCCTTCAGGCAGCAGGCTGTGGCTCTAGCCCGCGAGGAACTCGCCCGAAGAAGGCCGGAAACTACGACGGAGGAACAGAAAGAGTCTCGTGCCAGACGCGATGTCAATGCGGCGGTAGCCCTGATTCGGCTGGAAACGCCGGACAAAGCATGGTCGGTGCTCGAATTCAGTCCCGATCCCCGGGCTCGCAGCTACTTCGTCCATTGGTTCAGCCAACTGGGAGGTGATCCACAGGTCATCATTCAGAGACTCGACGCCGAGCCCGACGTGACAATCCGCAGGGCCTTAATGCTCACAGTCGGCGAGTTCTCCGACTGTGCAATTGCCTACCGCCGTGCGACGAGCGCTAATCGAGAAGTTGGTGGCGGTCTACGCGGGTGAGCCCGATGCGGGGCTGCATGGTGCTGCCGAGTGGCTGCTGCGAAAATGGAAGCAAAACCAACGCCTGAAGCAGGTCATCGAGAAGCTCAAGAGCGACGAAAGGCAATTGCAGGCCCGGAAGTCGACCGACAAGCGTCAGTGGTTCGTCAACTCGCAGAAGCAGACGTTTGTCATTGTGGACGCCAACGGCCCGCGCGGCGAGTTCCGAGCGGGATCCCCTGCATCGGAACCGGGGCGTTACTTGGACGAATCCCTGCACCGGCGCCGGATCGGGCGGCGGTACGCGATTGCGGCCCATGAATTGACGAAGCAGGAATTTGACGAGCTCCCGGAGGCGCGTTTGGATGTCGTTCAGTTGCTTTCCGACGAATTTGTGAAGACGGGTGACTCGCCACAGGTGGCCGTTTCGTGGTACGGAGCAGCTCGCTACTGCAACTGGTTGAGCGAGCGGGAAGGCATTGCCAAGGACCAGTGGTGTTACCAGCCAAACAAAAAGGGAAAGTATGCGGCGGGCATGAAGGCCAAGGAAAAATTCTGGGAACTGACGGGCTATCGGCTGCCGACAGAGGCCGAGTGGGAGTATGCGTGTCGAGCGGGGACCATAACGAGCCATTATTATGGGCTGGCCCAGCCGTTGTTGCCGCAATACGGCTGGTATCTGTCGAATTCTCAGAACCGGGCGAGGCCCGTTGGCGGCCTAAAGCCAAACGATTTTGGGTTATTCGACATGCTGGGAAACTCGATGGAATGGTGTTTTGACGCATACGCTTCTTATCCAACTCAGGGAAATGATGTCGTCGACGATGCGCCCCCGACGCAAGCAATCGAAGAGAACGACCGCCGTATACTGCGGAGCGGGCAATTTCCCTCTCAACCGCGGATCCTCCTGCGCCGCCTACCGCGACGCCGACACACCGAACCCCCGTTACAACGACTTCGGCTTCCGGGTTGCCAGAAGCTTCCCCTGATCTGCTTGATTGCTTTCTTTTAAACTCGGGACCTCGTCAAAAAAAGCTCGGCTTTGGCCGGTCCCGATGCCCGTCGAAGGCAAGCGGAAGCGGAATACCTCTTGGGCAGAGGTCGTCACCAACATGGAGCTGGTCGACGGAGACGAGATCGGCGTCCTCGGTGCACAAGAGTGGCTCAACCGCCAGTGCCGCCTGGTAACCCTACGCAGCCCGCCCATCGCACCGACTGGACCTGTGGCCTGGCGCCATTTGAGCGGCCGTGAGTGGCCACCGCCGCCCCGGCGTAAAGCTCGAAGAATACTGCTGGTCCGACACGCTGCGAAGCTTTCCCGTCCAGTACACCAAGAAACTGCTGCTCCGCAATCAGTGCAGTAATCGATGCAATGTAACCGTCATCAAGCCCGCTTCGCTTAGCGGCTGCTTCGAACTCTCCCTCGCCTGGTACTCAGGGAGAGGGCCGGACTTCCGCGAGCTCAGTCGAGCCGGGTGAGGGGCGCCTTTTGAAATTTGCCGCCAATACAAAGAGAACCCTTCACCCTGCCCTCTCCCCATTTGGGGCAAATGGGGAGAGGGATGTTGAAACTGCCTGTCAGCAAGAATGCCGCTGACGAAGGCTAAGCATAGCGAGAAACACACATCGCTCGCGGGCTCTTGGCTCCTATCAGCCCATTCGTTTTGATCCATTTCAGCCAGTTCAGCGTTGCAACATACGGCGATATGACGACCGAACCGCAAGCCCGCCGACTGCCAGCCGGTGGCCGTTCCGAAGTCGAAGGGCCATCTTGCTGCCGCTCTTCTTTTGTCGGAGCACTCACCCTGCTCCCCTGGCACCGCATCGCATCAGTGCCCCAAGTCGTCGAGCCGTTCGACGTGCAAAGCTTCCTCTCATTCACAGTGCCCGACAATCAAAATGCGTTCACACTCTATCGCCAGGCGAGCCCGGGGCTGATCCCTCGTTGTACCACATAAGTCAGCCTCCTCGATCTGGAGCATCAGTGGCGCCGGGTCCGAAGAGATTCCAAGCAAGCGAGAGATCGTACATGCGTTGCAGGCCCAGCCAGACCGTTTGGGGGCCGGGCGGATCTTTGCGGTTGGGGTAATTCACATAACCACCCAGTTGGGCGACCAGCGGCAGAAATTCTCCGAGCTTCGGGACGCGGCGGGGCGGCTTCTTTCGTCGAACGGCCATCCAGACGGACTTCCATTCCGCAGGGTCAAAAATCGCTTCGCAGTCCAGATCCGGGCGCTGCGTGCAAGACGGCAGACCATCAGTGTCCGCCAGGCGACGATGAGATACACCGCCACGCAGGGGAGCATTCGGTCGATGTGCTCGAAGCGCCGCTCTTCCACTCGACAGCCCGACTTGAGGATGCGGAAGAGCACCTCCACCATAAACCGCACGGCATAATACTGAATCACCTCCCGGACTTGTTCGGCGGTCGCGATGGGCAGCGTGGTGACCAGCAGCCATTCCACAGGCTCATCATCAGGCGGCGGGTCGAGCTCGCGAACTTGCACCACATTGACCGTCGCGGGAGAGAGACTGCCGCCGGGCCGTTGAGGCCCGCGAAGGGTCACGGTGGCCGCGCACTTCGACCTCCGCCGTGCGGCTCTCGCGGGGTTGACGCCGTCCTCGCGTCTCGCAAGCGACCAGCGCCTCGGGACGGCCACGAACCGAGATCGTGTGCGTGAACACAACTGGCTGAGATTCGACGGATTCACGGAGATGGCGGGCCGCGTCGTTCTCTCCCCCTTCAGGATCGCTCGATCCTGGCAAGCGCGGATGAGCCAGTCGGCACCTCCCTCCGGACGCGGTTCCAGGAACAACTCATAGATGTCCGCTTCGCTGTCGGCGACAAGGACGCATCGGGTCGCAGGCACCTGCCGAGCGACCGCGTGCGCCTGTCGCAAGCCGTCGATCCACCGCTGACTTTCTTTGTCTTCAATCGCTGTGGATTTGCGGCGTTTTTCCTTCTGGCTCGGCGTTTCTTCCGCCGGGGGTTCGTCTCGTGTCCACATCGTGGCCCAGCAGCAACCCAAGGGAGTGCCGTCCGGAGTAAAACCGATCAGCGGATGCAGGTACGCGCCGCGTCGCGACGAGCCGTCGAGCCAGCCGGCACCCTGCACCTGCTCATGCGGCCGCGTGAAGTCCAGCTCGCTCGTGTCCTGGACCAGCAAGACCAGCGGCTGGGCTGCAATCCGCTCGAGCGTGGACTCACAATGCGGGGCCAGGACCTCTTCGTACCCGACCTTTTCGTTATCGAAGAAACGATAGGCGGCGACCATTTCGTCGCGCCCACCGCACGCGGCGGGAATGCTCGCCGTCGGCCGCTCCCCAAACGCCGAGAGCACGGCCGTGAGGCGTTTATTCAGCCGCTCATCTCCCAGGTCGGCCGTCTCCATTTCTTCAACCGCCCAAGGTGCCATCATGAGCCACTCCTTTGGCTCGTTCACTTGGTTCACTTCCTTTCACTGGACCAACAGCATCGCTTATCTCAACCAATCCTCCAAGACGGACGTCGACTTGTGTGTTACAACGAGGGCCGATCCGGGGCGTGCAAGCTCAGTCCGACGTCAAATCGTGCGAGGCGTTGTGGAACGGCATTGGGCAACGCTCGTGCACGGCTGGTCAGTGCGAACAAGGAGGTTCGCGATTGGCTGTCCGTCAACCGACCGGCACTCGAATTGTGGAAACGCGGAACCGAGTGCTGACGCACTTGCCACTCCGTACCCCCTGCCACCGGGGGAGTTCGATCCAATCAACTACTCGATTGGGAGTTGCGGCCCTGGGACTTCTGGAAGCAGCCCGCGTCAGCCGGAGAAGCCGGCCGAGGCGTCGTCGTGGTCCGCTGCCATCCTGCGATCCAGCCATCACCGCTGCATGCACACGGGGACAAGCGGCCGGATGGTCGGCGGTGCGTCTTCATGGCATGGCGGTCGGGCCATTGCTGCGCCGGCAGCCGACCGGAACTCACTGCGAACGATTTACGCAAGGCGCTCGCTGACGCATCGGCTATCGACGCTATGACGCCGCCGGTATCGGAAAATTTGAAACATCAATACTGGTCCAGCTTGCCACAACTGCTCGGCCAATCGGAACGGAGCCAGCAGGCAATGAACATGGTCTACGCGAACTGGCTCAGCCAGGCGGACCGTCCGCGCTTTCGAGCGGCACGCTGGCCAAGGGCCGGCAGTGGTACTTGTTCGACGTTGGCCCAAGGGTGCCCCACGATCCCAAAAGTTTTGTCTACGTCCCAGATCGAAGATTACTGCGGCCTTGCCGGGAACAGCACGGCGGCCGCAAGAATCAGTTGATCGCGTCCCCGCTTGTGCGTCTCGAACGAGTCGGCAATCCGAGTGACCATCAGGGAATTTTCCCGGAATCTCAGACCTTTCCGAACACGCCATCAAACGACGGTTCTCTGAGAACGAGCCGAGGTTGCGGGATGCTTCCGCGCATCGGTCACATCGACCGAACCCACCGAATGCGCACCGGCTCCGAGGCCAAGAACGTTCCAATTCCGGCGTGCTTTTTCGAGGCGTTTTTGCCGCCGTCACTCGATCGCGCGAATTCCCACAAATCGTATGGCAATCTGGTACGCAGAACCGCGTGCCGGAATACGCATGACTTTAG
>CAVTDY010000039.1:0-16061 GCA_963733605.1 uncultured Actinomycetota bacterium | reverse complement strand
AATAAAACCCGCCCTGACCTGGGTCGGAGCGGGTTTTATTGTTAGCTGGGCGGGTATGGCGCAGGGCCATTTGTCCTACGTCGGTGACCCGCCCGTCGACCGCTTGCGTCATGCGCTCGGTATGGCCGGCTTGAGCAGTGCCAGCTCGCGCGGCGGCAACGGCAGATCGCGGGCGCTGCGGGCGGTCTTGGTCGGCACGATGGTGTCCCGCCCGTTCAAGTCAACGCGGTCGTCATGGATGCGCAGCGCGCCGGCCGGGCTCCCGGTTTTCCCGGTCCCAGACCCAGGAAGTCACTTCAGCGCTGGAGCCCCTGTCACGATTGAACCGACGACCGCTCGCTTACGAGGCGGCTAGACAACGTCTCTCGCGTCCACGATGGTCGTCGATTTGCCTGTGGACTGCACCGTCTCGGGTACGGGGTGTCTTGCTGTCGATGGAAGAAGGTCAGTCCTGCTTCCGCCGGTTAGAGCCCCTGGTGGACACGAAGACGAAGGCGGAGGCGGAGGCGCAGCCGGAAGGGCAGACCCGAGGCCGCTCGCGGCCGACCCCGCGATGTGGGGGTTTGTCGGCGGCGTCGGCGGCAGGGATTTATACCCGCCCTTGACTTCAGTAGCCTCGTCGGTCTTGAGTGCCAGGTCCTCGATCGTGAGGCGATCGTCGTCGACCGCGGCAGCTGCTTTTCGGTCATGGTCGCTCTCCTGCTGTGATCCGCCCGGCCTGACCATCCGGTGCTGGCATAAGGGTACGCCGGTCGCCGGCGCGGGTTCCGATTTCGCAGCGCGGCCGGTCACCGACGGCCGCAACGATCTGGTCAAAGTCACACTGTCGGCTGCGGTGGTGGTCATCATGGCGAGATAGCAAACCACCATGTCATCGAAAACACAAGGAACACAACACCATTGATGGATTATCGCAAATGCGGCGATGCCCAAGAATGGCGCACTGCGCCCCGTACTGGTACCTGGCGGACCGCCAGGGTACGCACTCGGGTGCGGCTAGTAGCACTGGCGCGAGACTACGCGGGGGCTAGCGATCCCATGACTCCGACGATGCTCTCGGCGCCATCGGGTATAACTCGACCGACAGCGAGCGATTTCGACATGTGTCGGTCCCTCCCGCCTGCTCTTAGGAGTGGCACTGCAACTTGCCACCGGGCGCCAGCGCGATAACGACCGGTACGGGCGTGGCCGAAGCTTGTCTCGTTGTGTCTATCGCGCCGGCGAAGGCATTGGCGGGAAGGCCGGCAGCTGTTGTGCAACCCGTGTTGGTCGAGGGTATGGTGCCGTCGGCTTGGACCGGCACCGGGGAACTCTCCCATGAATAGTTACCAGCATTTGGCGTCTGGGACACGAACAATTTGACGGTGTCGCCCGGGTGCCAGTTGTTACCGTAGAGCGCCAAAATCTCGCCTCCTGAGCCGCTGTTGGTTGCTTCCACATACGGCGGGTTATATGCGCACGCCGGGCACGCGTTGTTGGATCCCGTACCGGTAAGGCTGTGGTCGGGCGAGGGGGTGTTGTTATTCGGGGGCGGTGGCGTCGGCGTCGGAGGGTCGGCGAACGCGGTGGGTGCGCCGAGCAGCAGCCCGGCGAGCACGGCGGTGAACGCGCCGGCGCGCACTGCGGCGCGGGTGGTGTGGTTGGTACTCATGGGGGTGCTCCTTTTCGATAGTGGTCGTTACCCCGGTGGGGAACGATCACCGGTAAGAGGCAGCGGCCGTGCCGATCCGCACACTTTTTGGTTGACGAGTTTGAGTCCGCACGCTGGCGGGCAGATCGGTGTGCGGCGGGTCACCACCGGTACCGGTCGCCGACGACCCGGATGCCAGCGGGGATCTCCCTGAGGCCCCGGCCCTCGGGCCGTGCGGTGGTCAACTCGCCGTACGGCCTCCCGCCCGCTATCTCATCATCGTCAAGGCCGCACCGAGCTGGCGTTTGTCAGTCGCACCACCGACTGACGAGCGCGGTCTGGGCGACAGCTCGCCTATGCCGGGCGGGGAGGTCTGCGAAAAAGCTTGCAAAAAGTGTGCGAACCCAGGCCGCCGGCTGCTCCTACCGGTGAACGCATCCCACCGTGGGGCGCGCCAACCATCTCAAAGGAGCACCCCCATGAGTACCAACCACACCACCCGGACCGCACTGAGCGCCGGCGCCCTGGGCGCGCTCCTCACCGGGCTGCTGCTCGGCGCCCAGGGCATCGCCTCCGCCGACGCGGCCCCCGACCCCGTTGTAGATAACGTCAGCAACCTGCGCGGCGACGCGGAAACCGCCCCGGGCAGCCCGCCCCGCTGACCCTCCAAGGTGAACAATTTCCGTTTGGCGACACGATCCACCTTGTGGTGCGCGACTATAGAAGCGGCAATATCGAATGGCAGGGCGACGCCACGCCATTCGACTTGTCATACCCCGGCGCGTCTGGCGTCGTCTCCGTGGTGCAATGGCACACCACCCTTAGCACGGTCACTTCAGATCCGATCAACGCCGGGGCTTGCGCGAACGACGCAACGACCCACCAGGGGGTGGTCTCATGCCTATCGGTCAACGTGCAACGACCGTCACTGACAGCGTCCGAACCAGGTTCGAGATCGCCGCAGCCGACACCACCGCCGACGCCAGAACACCAGCTGGCGGGATCGTTGCCACAGCAAAAGCCGCCACCACTGCCGCGCCACTGACGCCATGATCGGCCCGCCATTGACATAGGACCGAGATACCGGCACTGAAACTTGGACGTCCCGTTCGTCCTTGCCCGTTGGACGAGATGGGCCCCGCTCGGCTCGGAGCCGGAGGGGCGATTTCATGTTGACGGCGTCAACAACTTTCGCGTTCCCGCAGGTCGCGACGCGTCGTTTCGCGTACTTTCAGCGATAGGCGCGGCTACATGCCCACGCGGCTCGCCCGCGCTGACGCCCGCTCGGCCGCCTGCGTGTGCTCGGCTGCGGTGACCACTACCGCATCGGAGCCCGGATACACCGTGGCCTCGGTGTCGGTCACGAGCCAGCGCACCACATAGGGCGGCGAGCCGTCTTGCGAGCGGACCTCGATGATCTCCGCGTGCTGATCATGCCGTTCGGTAGTCGTGCCCTTGACCACCAGGAAGTCGCCCACCTTCGCCTTCATCGCCCGCTCCCTTCCTCAACCTCGTGACACCTTCAGACTCCTCCATCGTGCGCGCGATTCGAACTCGGTGGAAGTGGATCTGACACGGTGAGTCCGAAAGTCCGTTATCGACGGCGTACACCGCGCCGCTCGCCGTAAGGGCCGCGAGTCTGCCGTAGCGCGGTCCCTTACGGGAGATCGACGAAATGCCCGGAGAGGTTCGCATATGCGATCCCGCGCTCGACATCTGAGTCCCGCTCCACGCTCACGCCCCAGGCACCGTGGCCGCCGTCCACGTACAGGCGAATTGGTTGGCTTGCGACAAACGCGGCGCGATTGGTCGGGGAGCCGATTATTGTCCCTTGGCTGACCATCACCAGGTAGTGAGTGACGCGGCTTGCCTCCAGGGTGACGACGATTGACGCGCGCGCCGTCTGCCCCGGCGGAAGCTCGGCTCGCACCGATACATGCTCGATCACCAGGCGCTTGCCCGCAGGAACGTCGCTGAAGAAGACGCCCTGCCCGAACGCGCCGGGATTGATGTCAGAGAACGCCTCTTCCTGGTATGCGGTGTAGGCGGAATCAGCCATCGTTATCCTCACCCTGATGCGAGCGTGGTCTCTTGCGTTAACCTAACAGGACTGACGGAGAACTCATCTGGCTCTCCGCAAAACGGCAACCTGCGAACGACGGCCGCGGTGCTCCGAGTGCTAGTTCTTGACCGTCCATCGACGGTGAGGAGTTCGGGTGTTCGGGCCGGTCAGCGGGTTGCGGCGGTAGAATTCGGGCCGAAATACGGCGGACGGTCGAGCGACACACCGCGTTGCTGCTCATGAAAGTTACTGTAGCACAATGGATTTCACGACAGACCCGAATGACCGCCCCGAATCTCACAAGAGGCGATGAACAACCGCGTCGCCGAGGTTGCCAGCCTGCGCCGTGCGGGCACGCCGTTCCGCGCGATCGCCGAGCGGCTGATATGAGCTTGGAAGCGGTACAGAAAGCGCGGCCGAGGCGACCGGTCAAAGAGTGCTTGGGCCTCCCCTCGATCCGGGTGATGCCATGCCTCGACGGTATCTCGGCGACTGACACGACACTCGACAACTGACGCGACCGTCAGCAGGGTCGACTCGTCCGCATCGAGTAGGTCTGGGGTTCGAATCCCCTTAGCTGCACCAGATTTGAGCAGGTTAGCAAGCGCAGAATCGCCGCTTCAGTCAATTACGCGGCAACAGATGGCGTGCGATTCTCGCTGCGCGCGGAGCAATTCGAGTAGTCCGCTACGCGTGCGTTCCGATGGTCGCCGGCCATACGTTGCAAGCGTCACCACGGTCCACACGACGTGGAGGCGATCAGAAAATTTCGATCGAAAGTAATTGACAGGACACACAACGCATGAGGTGGGCTCGGTCGCCCCGGAAGGACACCTACATGGCCAGCACTGAAATCGCCGACACCGCAGCCGCATCGGGGCCTGCTGCGTCAGCGGCCTCGCGCCCCTCGCAGGTCGACATGGACCCGCAGCCGCAGCCACCGACGACGGTGCACGGCCCCACCGGCGGGTATGTCGACCGGTGGTCGGTGGTCGCCGCCTTGATCACCGAGTTCGTTCGCAACGCAAGGACACAGCCATGACGACGTGTCGCCCGAGCGCATTCGACGCGTGACACGTCTGCCCATTGTCATCGCAGAGAACAGAAAGGCCATTGAACCATGGGTTCAGCGCTTTCGCGGCTGGGGTCATCGTGTGCCGCCCATCCCTGGCGGGTCATCGCCGGATGGATCGTGACCGCAGCTGTCGCGTTCGGGTTGGCGGCCATTATCGGTGGGCAGCCTCAAGACGAACTCGACGTCCCCGGGATGCCGGCCACAGTGGGCCACGACTTCCTGAGCCGGCAGTTTCTCGACATGTCGGGCACCAACGCCCGGGTGGTGGTGCACTCCTCGAAAGGTCCACTGTCAGCGGCCGAGCTGGATGCGTTGCGCGCCAATCTTTCTGATGTTCGTGGCGTATCCGTGGTATCACCGCCACGCCTGTCGGCAGGCGAGGACACCGCCCTCGTCCAGCTGGCATACAACGTGCCGGTGGGCGCCTTTCGGGGCTCCGAGGGGGCCGATGCGCTGCGCCGTGCGGTCGCACCTATCCAACACGACGGACTGCAAATCGAGTTCGGCGGCCAGTTGCCCGAAGCCGTCAATTCCTTTGGTCTGGACGGTGAGTCGTTGGGCTTTGTCGCCGCGCTGTGCATCCTGTTGTTCGCGTTTGGCTCGATCATCGCCGCCGGCCTTCCCGTTGCCGTTGCGCTTATCGGTGTCGGTACCGGCACCGCCCTGATTCTGATCCTGGCGGGTTCCACCAACGTCAGCACGAGTGCGCCGTCCATAGCGTCGATGGTCGGAGTCGGCGTGGGCATCGACTACGCCCTGCTCCTGGTGACCCGGTTCCGTGAGCATCTGCCCGCGAGTTCGTCCGTCCAGGAGGCCGCCGCACGCGCAAACAGCTCTGCGGGGGTATCGGTGGTGTCGGCGGGAACGATGGTGCTGGTGTCGCTGCTTGCGCTGCGACTCGGCGGGATTCCGCTATTCGCCACGTATGGATACGCGACGTTCTTCATGGTCGGCGCGGTGATGTTGACATCGATCACCCTGGTCCCGGCGCTGTGCGGACTTGCTGGTCATCGCCTCGCGCGCCGCCGGCCGATCCGCGGTCGACGAGCGCCCGACCGGACCCGGACTCAACGGTGGGCGCAGCACGTCACGAATCGACCCGTCGCGTGGGCGTTGGCAGCACTGATCGTGCTGCTGCTGCTGGCGGCTCCCACTATCGACATGCGGACCTGGCCCCGCGATGCCGCGAGCCAGTCCACGGCCAACACGGTGCGACGCGCCTACGATCTGATCGCATCGAGTTTCGGCCCCGGAGCCAACGCACCCCTCACGGTCGCGGTGGACTCCTCAGCGGTGAGCGCGGATCGACTCGGCCCGATGCTGTCCGAGTTGCGCTCCGATAAGGGCGTTGCGCTCGTATCCGAGCCAATATTCAATCCGGATCGCTCCGCAGCCGTCGTCAGCATCGAGCCGACCACCGCGCCGAGCGACGCCGCGACGGTCAATACCCTGCGCCATGTGCGCGCTCAACTACCAAGCGGCACGTACGTTACCGGCCTCACGGCGTACTTCGCCGACGTGTTAGACCGTCTCGCGCAGCGACTGTGGCTCGTGATCATCGTCGTCGTCGGGCTGGCCGTCACGTTACTCACCGTGGCATTCCGGGCACCCGTCGTGGCGATCAAGGCCGCGCTGATGAACCTGCTGGCCGCCTCGGCGACCTACGGAGTCCTGGTGGCGGTATTCCAATGGGGCTGGGGTGCAAAGGTTCTTGGCCTTCCCGGTGCAGTACCAATCTCCAGCTGGTTACCCATCCTGGTCTTCACCATTCTGTTCGGACTGTCGATGGACTACGAGGTCTTCATACTGTCGCGGGTCCGCGAAGAATGGATGGCTACCAAAGACGCCCGGGCAAGTGTGACACGCGGGCTTGCATCCACCGCCGGTGTGATCACCAGCGCCGCGCTCATCATGATCGCGGTGTTCCTGGGGTTCGCCCTCGATGACGACATCACCATCAAGATGATGGGACTAGGACTGGCGGTGGCCGTGTTCATCGACATCACGGTGATCCGGCTGATCCTGGTGCCGGCCACGATGACGTTGCTCGGCAGATTCAACTGGTGGCTCCCACAATGGCTCGACGCCACCCGGCGCGATGCGGCGACAACCCGCCGCGCCAAACACCGACTGCCCGAGCATCCGCTCGCCGGCACACCGTCGAGCGCCCATCCCAGGCGCGCGGTGGCGACCGCGGAAAGTAGTGCTTGACATCGCGCACGCAGCGGCCCCGTTGCGAGATGTTGGGATCGGTAGCCGCGTGGACGGTGTCCACTAGCACTGCAAAGAAAGAACGGGCAATTTTCCGAGGTAAGGAGCAGGCCACATGGGATTCATGGACAAGCTGAAGGGCACGGCCATGCAGGCGGTGAACCCGGTGGGCCAGGCCGGCACGCGCGACAAGATCATGAAGCTGAACAAGTCCGGTGTGATGACGCCGGCCACGGTGAACTCGATGCGCGAGACGGGTACTCAGCTCGGCGGGGAACACCAGATCGATTTCGAGCTGACAGTGCACCCGGAACGCGGCGCTGACTATCAGGTGCGGGTGTCGCAGTCGATGCACGAGGTGAGCCTCAAAGGCGTCTCCGAGGGGGCTCGGATCAACGTCAAGGTGGACCCCGATGATCCGCAGTCACTGTTGGTCTGGGGCGCCGCCAGCTAGCCTAGCTAGACCTTCGTTGCTCTCGCACTGCACGCGGCGCTGACCGCGGCAGTGTCGTCATAGCCACATCCCAGGCTGAAAATTCTCGGATTTTGCTGAGCCAGTTCTCAGTTCGCTCTCAGTCATCGCAGGCACCTTGTGCTAAGGCCATGTGGGCCGATTGACGATTCAGAAAGAGAACGAACACGATGACGAACCCTGCGCGCTATCCCACGGATGGGCCCGAAGACAGACCGGATCCGAGTCCCTCTGGGGGACAGCCGTACCCGGGCGCCCAGACCCACGTTCCGTCCCATTTGCGCTATGACTGGCGCGCGGCGCAGCAGCCGAGTGGATTCGCGTACGACTCTTATCACTCTGCACACCAAGCGGTTACGGCACCAATTCCCAGGATTCGGCCGAAGAATTCTCGTCGCGGCGCGCTCGTCGCCGGTGCCGTTGCGGCCGCGGTGGTCGGCGGCGGGATCGGTGCAGCCGCGGTGGGGATCGCGGGACGAGCCAACGACACGGCACCCACGAAGGCACCCGTCGCGCAGGCGCCCGCCGCGCCTCATCCCGCAGCCAAACAGCCCGCGGGCTCGGTGGAACAGGTCGCGGCCAAGGTGATGCCCAGCGTCGTCAAGCTGAAGATCGACATGGGCGGCGGGCAGGGCGACGAAGGTTCGGGCATCGTGTTGAGCGCCGACGGGCTGATCCTGACCAACAATCACGTGGTGGCCCCCGCAGCAGGCGGCGATCAAGGAGCCCGGCCCGCCTCGGCCGATTCCACCGGCGGTGGCGGAGCCACCGAGACCGTGACCTTCTCGAATGGCCAGACTGCGCCGTTCACCGTCGTCGGCACAGACCCCACCGGCGATCTGGCCGTCGTGCGCGCTCAAGGAGTGTCGGGATTGACACCGATCACCATCGGATCGTCCAAGGATGTGAAGGTGGGTCAGCAAGTCGTGGCGATCGGCTCGCCGCTGGGTCTGCAGGGGACCGTGACAACCGGCATCGTCAGCGCACTGGATCGGCCGGTCGCGGCTGGCGACGGCTCCGGCGGCGACGGCTCCGGCGGAAACGTCACCGTCCTCGATGCCATCCAGACCGACGCGGCGATCAACCCGGGCAATTCCGGTGGCGCCCTGGTGAACATGAACGGCGAACTGATCGGGGTGAACTCCGCAATCGCGAGTATGGGCGGCGGCGACGCCGGCTCTGGCGGCGGTCAGAGCGGGTCGATCGGGCTCGGCTTTGCCATCCCGGCCGACCAGGCCAAGCGGATCGCCGATGAGCTGGTTTCCACCGGCACCGCCGCCCACGGTTCGCTCGGTGTGCAGCTCAGCAACGACGCCACCAAGAGCGACGGCGCGGCCATCGCCGGGGTCGTCGATGGCAGCCCCGCCGCAGCCGCGGGATTACCCAGTGGTGCGGTGATCACCAAGATCGACGGGCAGGTGATCGACGGTCCGGAAGCCCTCGTGGCCGCGGTTCGATCAAAAGCACCGGGAGACAACGTCACGGTGACCTACCTCGACGCCTCCGGAGCCGCCAAGACAACGCAGGTCACCCTCGGCAAGGCGTAGCCAACGGTGCACCCGTCGCACCGCGCGAGGAGAGCTGTCCCGCCCCAACACCTTGTCGGCGGCCGCTGCAAGTAGCCTCTGGCCGCCAGACGCTGCCCGACTCCGGGTGGGAGCACCGCGCAGCCGATTTCGGCGGTCGGCCATGAACCCGCGTATCGGCAGTGGAATTTGTATTAACGAGCTCGATGGTTTTCCTGTTTCCATCGGCCGCCGGGTTTAGTCTCCGCTCAGGGGGACTGGTCGGCGAGCCGGGAGAAGGCCATGCGTGCCTCCACATATCGTGCCTCCACATATATCGGTCGGATCGGTGGACTTGCGGTAGCTCTAGGCGTGGGTGCTGCTGCCTTCGCTGGCGCCGGAGTGGCCGGGGCCCAACCCGCCTCCTCGAATTCGTCGGGTACCTCCGCGGGCAATTCGTCGGGCGACTCGACAACGGCGAAGTCCGCGACGTCGGCGGGGGCGTCGACTTCGTTAGGTGCCGGGGCGAGCTCCGACGCTCTGAAGCACCGGTCAAAGGACAGCCGCAAGGCGGTGACGCAGTCGGGCGCGCAGAGCACAGCCTCATCGAGCGCCTCGGCGGCCGCACCGAAAGCCGGTGGTTTGACCAGCTCCGCCGCGTCCAGCAAGTCGGCGGACAACACGCCCTCGGCGAACTCTTCGACGCCGAGCTCCAGTGCTGGCGTGTCACCGGCCGTGGCGACGGTGTCGAAGGCGGCCAACCCCAGCAGCGCTGTGAGACCGACCACTCTGGTGGCGACCGCGCTGGCGACGCCGAGCGCGACGGCGACCGTACCGGCAACGCCGAGCGCTCTGGTGGCGACCGTGCCGGCAACGCCGAGCGCGACGGCGACTCCCAGTGTCCTGGCCGTGCTCGCCAGTACGGTGGACGGGATCTTGAGTCCGAACACCGGAAACGCTCCCCCCGCGCCGGTGGACACACCGATGGCCTGGGTGCAGGTGGGGGCGGTCCGGCGCGAGCTCACCGCCGCCGCTCCCCTCGTCTCGACGAGCCCGATCACCGTCAATCCGACGCTGACGTTCAGCGACGGGATCATCGACGGCAGCGCCAACGCGACCGACGCCAACGGTCTACCGCTGACCTACACGATCTTGTCCGACCCGAGCGCAGGCGGGAAGATCACGTTCATCCCGGAGGCGGCCGCGGGCACCTTCTCCTACCTGCCATACGCCACCGTGCTGACGTCGGGAACCGAGAATTTCAGCGAATTGGTCAGCGAAACCACACCGTTCGACACGCTTTTCAACTCGCTAGTGGGGAACGTCCCTATCGTCGGATCGATCGCGCAAGGGTTCCTCACAGATCTGTACCAAGTGCCCATCTTGAGCGCTGTGCTGGCGCCGATCATCGGCTCTGCGGTCGTGGTGCCATTCACCGCGGATCCGGCGGCGCTCGACCCTGCGGGCGCCCCGATCGCGTTCACCACCAAAGTGACGTCGTTTGACGGCACGCAGATCAGCACCAACTTCTTCCCGGCCGCCGGACTCGCGAAGGGTCAGTCGGCGCCCACCATCCTCGAGGGTCCGGGCCTGGGCAGTAACGGCCTGACCGATCCCGAGTCGACGACGGGCATCGCCAGCGTCCCGGGCCTGGTCCCGGGCATCGCCACCCTGCGCGACGCGGGATACAACGTGACCACCTGGGATCCCCGCGGTGAAGGCGCATCGGGCGGCACGTTGCAGCTGGATTCGCCGGCGTTCGAGGGCAAGGACGTCTCCTCCATCATCACCTACGTGCTCTCGCTGCCTGAGACCACCAACAACCAGCGGATCGGGATGGTGGGTGGATCCTACGGTGGCGGCATTCAACTCGTCAGTGCCGCAATCGATCCCCGAATCGACGCGATCGTGCCGGGCATCGCGTGGAACACCCTGAACGCCTCCCTGTATCCGAACAATGTGTTCAAGACGTCGTGGGCCGCGCTGCTGACGCTCGATCTCCTCGAGGCGGGTGCGCGGATCAATCCGCAGATCTACTCCGGCGTGATCACCGGCACCCTGCTGGGCATCCTGACCGGAAGTCAGCAGGCCCTGCTGGCCAACAGCGGCCCCGGCACGCTGGTCAGCAACATCACCGTCCCGACGCTGCTCCTTCAGGGCACCGTCGACGACCTGTTCCCGTTGTCGCAGGCGGTTACCAACGCCCAGTTGCTGGCCGCCAACAACGTCCCCGTCAAGATGGTCTGGTTCTGCGGCGGCCACGGTATCTGCCTGGACCCGGGCGACCCGGCCGGCCAAGCCACGCTGCTGACGAACGACACGCTGGCCTGGCTGGACCAGTACGTCAAGCAGGACGGCACGCCCGCCGACGCCATTCCGACATTCCAGTGGGTCGACCAGAACGGAAACTTCTACTCCTCCAACCTGTTCCCGTTCAACCCCAACTTCGGGGGCACCCCGGTGACCGCGTCCGGACCCGGCGGCACCCTGCCGATCGTGCCCGTCATCGGCGGAGCGGGACCGCAGACGAAGGTCTTCTCGGCACCCTTGTCGCTCCTCGATGCCTCCCTGTTGTCGCTGGCAACCGCCGGGCCTGCGAGCAACGCGGTGAACCTCAACGTTTCGGTACCCGCCGGCACCCAGATCGTCGGCGCTCCGCAGCTGACCTTCACCTACTCCGGCATCGGCACCACCCGCAGCGTCTACGCCCAGATCGTCGACGAGCAGAGCGGTCTGGTGCTCGGCAACATCGACACCCCCATCCCGGTGACCCTCGACGGACAGACCCACACGGTGTCGATCGCGCTGGGAACGTTGAACGACATCGCCTACACCGCACCGGCGACGGGCGGCACGCTCACGCTGCAACTCGTCGGCTCGGCTACCCAATTCCTGAACTTGACGTCGTACGGCCTGATCAATGTGTCAGACATGACGCTTTTGCTGCCGACCGTGGGCGCGGGTGCCGGTGCAGTCGAGGAGTGATGCCATCGAGGAGTGATGCCGTCGAGGAGTGACGGTCGCGACGGAACGTGGTGACCCATTACCTGACCTGGCTAACGAAGGGTGGCAGATGGCGCGGCGAGCCCTCATAGCCCGGCGCGGGCGAGGACAGCCCCGGCACCGCTGCATCGCGTAAGTTCGGATCCCCTTGGCCCCACACACGTCAGCCGCGCCAGAGTGATCCGCGCGGTGGCCGATCAGGATGCTGTAGTTGTTATAGTAACATAACAACTACAGCAGAGCCTTGGGGGTCGGGTGGGTCATCGAGTAGAAGATGCCGCGAAAGCCCACGGAATCACCACCCTCTGTGTCGTCCGGTCCGGAGAGACCGTGGTCGCCGTTGGGCCCCAGGACATGCCACTGCCGATCAGTTCCATTCGCAAATCAATGATCAGCGCGCTCTTCGGTCGGCTGATCGCACGGCGACGTGCAGTTAGTACGACCTGCGGACTTCGTATCGACGACTGCCCCTGCCTGACCGATCAGGAACGCACCGCGACTCTCAACACCTCTGACATCCTGCTCTGGCGTCTACCTCCCGTTCACAGCGAGTTTTACGATATTTTCCGCAATAGGCCTCCGCAACGTGGCTGCGCTGCACCGGGAACGAAATTTCACTACAGCAACTGGGACTTCAACGTCCTTGGCGAGATATACCAGCGCGTGTCCGGAGCAGCGTTGTTCACCGCGATCGACGGCATCCTGGCCCGCCCACTTGGCTTTCGCGATTGGAACCCGCTAGAGCACACGCGGTTGCGTTACGGCTACGACCCGCTGGGCGCGACACCGCGATACCCGAACTACGCCATCCAACTGTCCGCCCGCGACTTGGCGCGCTTCGGGCAGCTCTATCTCAATGACGGAATATGGGATGGCAGCGAAATCGTCCCGGCCGACTGGGTCAGGGCAAGCACCCAGACTCGGGTCGAAACCGGCCTGCCCGGCCCGTTCCGGTCCTACGGCTACCTGTGGTGGACTACCAACGGCGGTGACGCAACCGCCCTGCCACCTGGCAGTTACTCGGCTGTCGGCCTTGGCGGACAGACCGTTTCAGTCATCCCGTCGCATCAGATGGTGATCGTCGCGCAGCGCGAGGACCGGGCCGGTGGGTTCACGCAGATGGCACTCCCGACTGACATCATCGATTACGTTCTCCAACGGTGACCCTCGCAAAAAGCTCTTCCCACCCCTGGGGGACACCCCCTGCGCGGAGCACCTGTGGCGGGAGCAATTAGTGGACACCCAGACAACGTTCGTCCTCACCATTTCGGTGCTCTGCTATGCCGCGGTGTCAGGCTTGGTCAGGCGGTGGTACATCGCGCCGGCGCTCATCTTTGTCGTCTTGGGAGTCGTCCTGGGACCATCCTGCCTGGGGTTGCTCGAGGTGGGTGCGCACACAAGCGGATTCACGGTCCTCGCCGACGTGGCACTGACAGTGATCCTGTTCAACCAGGCCTCCGCGCTCGACCTACGCGTCGTCCTGCGTCGAGGGCATCTGTCGTTGCGCCTCCTCGGCTTTGGAATACCCATCACGGTCGCCCTCGGGACGCTAACCGCGGTCCTGGTTCTCCCGGCTCTCCCGTTCTGGGAAGCGGTTTGTCTGGCGATTATCGTGGCGCCCACTGAAGTCGCGTTGATCGACGCCCTGCTTGAGGACGGACGCATCCCGCAGCGTGTGCGGCACGCACTGTCGATCGAAAGTGGTTTCTACGACGGGTTCGCGTTGGCCGCTCTGCTGGCCGCTATTGCGCTGGCCTCCGAGCAGACCCATCCAGCCGCCGGGCGTTGGGCATGGTTCGCGTTTCGTACCGAGTTTGTCTCAGTGGCCGCAGGTGTTGTGATCGGTGCGCTCGGCGGCCTGGTGATCTCGAAGTCCTCCGCCCGCGGCTGGATGAGTGGCACCTGGGCGCAGTTGGCGACATTGGCCCTTGCGATCGTCTGCTTCACAGTCGGCGAGCGGTTGCACGGGAGCGGCTTTGTCACCGCCTTTGCTGGCGGCCTGACCTTCGCAATCGCATCGTCGAAAAGCGCTGACCGGGTAGCGACGACCCAGGTATCCGACGCGACCGGTCAGCTCCTGGAACTGCTCGTGTTCGCCCTGTTCGGCGCCGCGGTAGTCGTGCCGTCCTGGCGCGACGCCGGCTGGCGGGTGGTCGTTTTCGCTGTGTTCGCCGTGATCGCCGTGCGAGTCGCAGCGGTCGCCATTGCGTTGGTCGGCAGCCACCTGCCCGCGCGCAGCACGCTGTTCATGGGGTGGTTCGGCCCGCGCGGAATGGGAACTCTCGTCCTGGGCCTGATAGTGATGGAGCGGGGCGAGGTCCAACAGGGTGCCCTCATCGCGCAAGCCGTGGTGGTGACCATCACGGTAAGCCTGGTCGTACACAGCTTTACCGCACCGCTGGGCATTCGGCTGTGCGAACCGACCGACGCCTCGAAGCAGATTTCATAACAGCTTCAATCGGCGCAGATTCTGCCTGATTGTGCGTCGGAAACCGTTGAGCAAGTGAGTGTTTAGCCGCATACCGTGATTCGGGCGGCCGGATATCCGGTCGCGCCGTCCCGCTCAAGGCGAGCGATTCACCCAGGGTTTCCCAACCGGCGTCACGAATGCACGGTGGACATGCTGCATATTACGTCATACGTCTAGTGACGCATCTAGATAAAACCCGAGCGCAAGAGCTTGACACATAGCACCCAGGAAGAGAAGACTGACATATTACGTATAATGTCAGTCGTTAATTCTCGATCTGGCCGCCCGGTATGGCTTCGCTGGCCCGATACGGGATGGAGGTGCGTGAAATGCTGGAGCGACCAAGGGCGGCGCGGCGTCAAATGGCCCGCCACCGGCTCCTCACCAGCCTATGGCGAATGTTGGCGGGATCGACGAACGCAGCACGCCGGCGTCCGTACTCCCCGCCGTACTATCTCGAGCGCGCCCGCCTGTCCCGCGAAATCGAGCGCTTGTGAACGCGATCGCAACGTCGACAGACGCCCCTTCGCGTCGGCGTGATCGGCGCCAACCCAAACCGCGGCTGGGCCAAGGATTCCCACCTCCCGGCGCTGCGTAGCCGTGAAAATGTGGAGCTGGCGGCGGTGGCGACCACCAGCCGTGCCAGCGCCGACGCCGCCGCGGAGGCGTTCGGGGTCCGCGCGGCCTACGACGATCCCCTTGCCATGATCACCGCGTCCGGCCTCGACCTCGTCTCGGTATGCGTGAGGGTGCCGTATCACCGCGACCTGGTTCTTGCGGCGCTCGCGGCGCAAAAGCACGTCTATTGCGAGTGGCCGCTCGGGCGCGACCGTGCCGAAGCCGCCGAGATGGCCGCCGCCGCACGGGGTCCAGGGGAGGCCGAGGAAAGAACCCGGCCGCGCGTCACGCGGCTGCGCTGATCGCCGCCGGAGCGAGGGCGGCAATGAGCGCCCGAATTACTCCAGCACCGCCGGTTTCGCGCCGAACCTACGGCGACACACGCCTACCTCAACAAGATTGAGAGCGGCGCCAACGTGACACGATTAGGTGGCCACACCCTGGACTTGCCATCTGGTGCTCGGCGGAATCGACAGCCTCGATGCCTCACCACCGTGAGTATCGACGGTCACCTACCGACACCGGCGAGCAGATCACCGCACCGCACCCGACCATCTGCTGGTACAGGCGCGCATGACCAGTGGCTGCGCGCTGGCCGTCGAAGTCGCCGGCGACCGGGCACCCGATACACCGTTCACCTTCGAAGTCGTCGGCAGCCACGGAGAACTCCTTCTGGCCGGCGGTGAACCATACGGCTTCCAGGCGGGTCGCCTCACCCTCACACTCAACGGTCAACGCCGATGCGTCGACGACCCGGCCGACACGCTGCCGGCCGCCGCGGTCAACCTGGCGGCGATGTATGGCGCGCTGGCCCGCGACATCTGCCGCGGTGAACACACCACCCCCGATTTCGACCACGCCCTGCGCTTGACTCAGCTGCTCGATGACGTCGTGAAGTCAGCCAACACCGGTCACCGCCTCGCCCGGCAGGACTGGCCAACCGGCGACCCGTAGACCGAGCCCCCATTGGTGATCGGCGCACCGAGACCGTAGGCGGCGCGGCGGCGGAAATGCC
>CAVTDY010000038.1:0-21410 GCA_963733605.1 uncultured Actinomycetota bacterium | reverse complement strand
TTCGGCGGTGAATCGGAGTGGATTCACATAGTTCTCGACCGGCTCCCGCCAATCGTCGCCGTGATCGGTCGTGCCTGCGTCGATGTGCGCGAGGATGCGGCGAACGATCTCAGCATCGTCGGCGACCGACGTCTGTGTCGGGGTGCCCATGGTGCGAGTATCACGCTATTTGCGTCGCGCGTCAACGGCTTTGTGAGATAGGGTAACCTGACGCCCATGCCGCAGCCGTCCTTCCATTTGGACGCTTCAGACCAGCGGTATGTGGATCACCATCCTGGTGATGGCCATCGCCGTCAGCATGGAACCGTTCCGCATCGGGATGACGGTCCTGATGCTCAACCGGCCAAGGCCGATTCTGCAATTGCTCGCCTTCCTGTCGGGTGGTTTCGCGATGGCGGCGGCAGTCGGCTTGGTCGTCATCTTCGCGTTTCGGCCCGGTCTCCTGTGGTCGGCGCACTTCACCATGCCCAAGGTCCAGATCACGATCGGCGTCTTGGCCGTGCTGATGGCCGCCCTGCTGGCCAGTGGGGTGGTGCCGATGCCCAAGATCCCTGCGCGAGCACGAGGTCTCGCGCAGGGCCCGTCGCTGTGGGTTGCCGGTGTGGCGGGTCTTGGCATCGCGCTGCCGTCCATCGATTACCTGGCGGTGCTTGCCGTCATCGTCGCTTCCGACGCTGCCCCTTCGACACAGGTCGGGGCGCTGCTGGTGTTCAACGTCGTCGCGTTCGTGCTCGTTGAGTTACCCCTCGTGGCCTACCTGTTGGTGCCGGACAGGACGCGGGCGTTGATGGCGGCGCTCAACGACTGGATCCGGTCGCGTCGCCGCTGCGGCGCGGCTGCCGTATTGGTCGCGGTCGGGAGCGTGCTGCTCGTCGTCGGGATCGCGGGTCTGTGATCGGGTCGGGTTAGACCGCACGTGCTGACTACGAGGTCTCCGGGACGGATGCGACGGATTCCGCTGCGCCCGACGGTACGTCGGAATCGGGTAGCTGACCGGCGAGGTACTCGGCGAGCCCCCCGATGGTCGGATAGTCGAATACCGCGGTCGCGTTGATCGTGAACGCGCCGCCGAACTGACTGTGCAACCTGTTGCGGAGTTCGATCGCCATCAATGAATCCGTACCCAGGTCGAGGAACCGATTCGTTGCGGCGGGCGGTTGCGCGAGCCGCAGGAAGTTCTGCACCTCGTGCTGAAGGAACTCGGTCACGAAACCGGCGCGCTGCGCCACCGGTATCTCCTGTAGCTGACGAAGCAACTCAGTGTCACCGGTCACCTCCCCGACGGCGGTTGGCAACACGAGGTCGAGAATCGGTGGACGCGAACTGCCCAGCACCTTCGCGGCCCGCTGCCAGTTGGCCTTGATGACGGCGGCCTGGCCGGTTCCGTTGGCGACGACCTCGGCGAGGGCGCTCAGCGCGGCCGAGGGTTCCAGCGGAATCAGGCCCTGCGCACCGATATTGGCGCGGGCGGCCTCCGAAGAGGCCATGCCACCGTCGGCCAAGGGGCCGAAGTTGACGCCCGTGGCAGGCACGCCTCTCGCCCTTCTCTGCGCGACCAGTCCGTCGAGCAGCGCGTTGGCGGTCGCGTAGTTGGACTGACCGGGGGAACCGAACAAGCTGGACACCGAGGAGGACACGATGAAGAAGTCCAACTCGTCGTCCTCCGTTAGACGGTCCAAGTGGCAGGCGCCGAACGCCTTGGGCGCCAACGTCGTTCGGAACCGTTCCACGGACTGTTGCGATAGCAGCGCATCTCGAGCACGCCGGCCATATGCGCCACTCCGGCGAGCGGCGGCAACTCCGCGCGAATCCGTTCGAGCAGTTTCTCGACCTCGGACTCGTCGCTGACATCGGCTGCGAAGGTATGGATGCGGCACCGGTAGCGCTCTGTGAGCTCCTCGATTACCCGGAGCGCGTCCGCATCGGGCGCACGCCGGCTGGTCAAGACGATGTCCCCGGCACCGAGTTGGGCCAGATACGACGCCGTGTGCAGACCGATTGCACCGAGTCCGCCGGTGATCAGATAGCTCCGATCGGCGCGCGGGTGTAGCGGGGTCGGGATCTGCACCACGATCTTCCCGATGTGGCGCGCTTGCTGCATGCGGCGGAACGCTGCCCTGGCCTCCGTCAGCGGATAGATCTCCGCGGGCAGTGGAGTCCACTCACCCTTCGCCAACCCCGCCGACACCTCGGTCAACAGCCGCTTGATTTGCGCGGGGTTCTGCAGGGTGGTCGTGTCCAACGCGACGATCTCGTAGTCGATATCGGGACGCGCCGCAGCCATCTGCTCGTGCGTCCAGATATCGCGCTTGGCGATCTCGGCGAAGCGGCCGTTCTGGGCGGTGGCCCGCACTGTCGCTTCGAGGAACCCCTCGTTGGTGAGGCTGTTGAGCACCACGTCGACGCCGACGCCGTCGGTGTCGCTGAGGATCTGGTCGGCAAAATCCGTTGTGCGCGAGTCGTAGACGTACTTCACGCCCATCTTGCGCAGAGTCGCGCGCTTGTAGGTGCTAGCCGTCGCGAAGACGATGGCGCCGTGCTGCTGGGCCATCTGGATCGCGGCCAGTCCCACGCCGCCGCTGGCGGCGTGGACGAGCACACGGTCACCCGGCTTCAGCTGCGCCCAGTCAAACGCGAGTCGGACCGTGAGCGCCGCGGCGGGGATGGTGGCCGCATCCACCGCGCTCACCCCGTCGGGGACGGGCGCTAGCAACTGGACCGGCACGTTGAACCGGCTGGAGAAGGCGCCCTGCATGAAACCGTAGACGCGCTGGCCGACTTCGAGTCCGGTGACGCCGTCACCCAGTTGTGTGACGGAGCCTGCGAAGTCCCCGCCGATCGGTCCGGGATCGCCCGGGTAGAGCCCGAGCACGTTGAGCACGTCGCGGAAGTTGAGACCCGCGGCTTCCACCCGGACCTGTACGTAGCCGTCATCCGGCGGCGACACGTCCGTCTCGGTCAGCCGCAGGTTGTCGATCGCGCCGCGTTCGGTGGGCGCCAAGACGTAATCGCCACCGCGCGGCACCGTGAGATGACCGCTGCGCGCCCAAGGCAGCAACCGCGAGGCCAACAGCTTGCCTTGGCGCAGTGCGAGTTCCGGCTCGTCGACCGGTGCCGCCAGCAGGTTGGCCAGTGCGCGCACGGCCTCCGGTGATCCGTCGGAATCGACGAGTCGGCAGCACAGCGCCGGCTCCTCGTTGATCACGGTGCGCCCGAACCCCCACAGTGCAGCCTGCACCGGGTCGACGGGCTCGCCGGATTCGCATGCCACGGCCTGCTCGGTGACGATCCACAGTCCGCCGGGCAGCTTCACCTCGCCGCCTTGTACGGTGTGCACGGCGCTCAGCAGGTTGGCGAGCTCGGTCTCGATCCGCTCGGCCCCGCTTTCCGAGCCGGCACTTTCGTCCCCTGGGCTCCGGCCGGTACTGCGCCAGACGACGCCCGAGAACCCCATGCCGCGCTGGTGCGCCTGTGCCAACAACTGTCCGAGCAACTCCGGATCGGTGGTGCGGTCGAAGGAGATGCAGCCAGGAACGGTGGCCGCCAGTTCGTCAGATCCGCTGATCAGCCACGTGCCGTTGGCGATTGCGGCGCCCTCACTCACCACGGGCGATGGCACTTCGTGCCAGCCGAGGGTGTAAAGCAACCGGGTGGCATCGCCACCGAGCCCGCGCAGCAACGCCTCTCGCGGCGCACGTTTGACCGTGAACTCGCGAATCCCGCCCAATTGGCGGCCATCTCGATCGACGAAACGGAGATCGAACACTTGCGTCTCGCTGTCGAGCGCGCTGCTGTGCCACGTCGCGCGGCAGTAGAACCGCCGCGGCATACGTTCCCGCAGGGTCACTTGCCCGTACCGCAACGGCAAGAACAGATCGTTCACGCCTTGTTCGGCCGCCAGAAGTGCCGGGAACGCCGGGAACGCGACTCCGGTGCACAGGTCCATCAGCACCGGGTGCATCGGCTCGGTTCCGAGTTGTTCTGCGAGTTCTTCGCCGACGGCGATATCGCCAATCGCCTCGCCCTCACCGAGCCACAGCGACTTCAGGGAACCCGACCAGGTCGGCCCCCATGCCAGCTCCAAGTCGGCGAAGGTCTCGAACAACTCCTGTGGACGCATGCGGCTCAGCCGCTCGATTGCCGTGTCGACTGCATCCGCGTTCTCGGATACCGGTTCGTCAGCGACGCCGGTGACGACCGTGCCCTCGGCGTTCAACGACCATTCGGCGTCGCGAACACCGTACGGACGGCTGTGCGCCTTGAAAGTCGAACCGGTGCCGTCCTCGAGCGGATGCAACGTGAGCTGCACTTCGCGAGAACTCTTCTCGGGCAAGATGATCGGCTCGTAGAAGAAGACGTCCTTCGCCCGCGCCGGGGCGCCGACTGCGGCCAAAGCCATCGCTGCATACGTCGCACCGGGGACGACAACGGTGCCATAGATGACGTGGTCGGACAGCCACGGCTGCGACTTGACGGACAATCTGCTGGTGTAGACGGAGTCACCAGAGGCGAGGTCTTTTGCGCTACCCAGGATTCCGGATACCGCGGGACCGTCGATTGCGATGTTGGACGTCTTGGGCCAAAAGCGGCGACGCTGGAACGGATAGGTGGGCAATTCGAGTCTGCGGCTGGGCTGACGATACAGACTGGCGAAATCGGGTTGGTGGCCGCCGACGTAGGCCGCGGCCAGTGCGTCGGCGATCTGGCGCCGGTCGCCAACGCCCTTTCGCAGCGACACGATCGCCCGCGGTGCAGCCAGGTGCTCCGGCCAGACCTGTACCGCAGCCCCGGTCAGCACCGGTTGCGGGCCGATCTCCATCAGTACCGAGCATCCCAGCGCGGCCACGGTGCGCACGCTTTCGGCGAATTGCACCGGCTGGCGGGAGTGCCGCCGCCAGTATTGAGCGTCGATCGGTGTTTGGACCATGAGCACGGTCCCGGTGCGGTTGCAGACCAATGGCAGCGTCGGGACATCGAACTCCAACTGCGCTGCGTACGACTCGAATTCACCGAGGACCGGATCCAGCAATTCCGAGTGGAAGGCATGGCTGGTTTCCAGCCAGGTGCAGCGGCTCCCCTGGTCGCCAAACCTGGCGACGATCTGTTCCAGATCCTCACCCGGACCCGAGAGCACGGTGTTGGGTCCGTTGTAGGCGCCGACCGACACTCGCGGGAACTCGGCGGCGAGCTCCTCGACGTGCTTGGCGTCGGTGAACACCGCCACCATTCGTCCGCCTTCTGGCAGGCTGCCGAACAGCCGGCCGCGCTCGGCCATCAGCCGTGCGCCGTCCTCGAGGCCGATGACTCCGGCCACACATGCCGCAGCGTACTGGCCCACGCTGTGCCCCAGCACCACGTCGGGCTCGATGCCCCACGACTGCCACAGCCGGGCCAGGCCCATTTCGATCGCGAAAAGCGCCGGCTGCGCAAACGCCGTGTGCCGCAGCGATTGTGCCGATTTCGCGGTCGGTGGCAAACAGCACCTCCAGCAACGGGCGCGGCAGCATGTCACCGACCGCGTCCGCGCAACGTGTCACGGTTTCGGCGAAAACCGGCTCAGCGTCGAACAATTCACGCCCCATCCCGGGATACTGGCTGCCCTGACCGGTGAACAACCAGGCCGTCGTCGGGCGGCGCGTGTGCTCGCCACGTACGACACCGGGGCGCAGCCGGCTCTCGGCCAACTCGGCCAGGCCCTCGCGCGCAACCTGGACAGAATCCACTACCAATGCGGCCCGATGTTCGAAGTGCGAACGGCCCGTCCCAATCGTGTGGCATACGTCGGCGAGGTCGACGTCGGGATGAGCACCCAACCAGGCGTCGTAACGCTGCGCCAACGCCACCAGTGCTTCCGGTGACCGCGCGGACACTGCCAGCACGTGGAACGGTTGTTCGTGAGTCGACTCCGACTCCGTCGCCTCGCTCGGCCGTCGGCTGTGGTGGCGCCTCCTCGACCAGCACGTGCGCGTTCGTGCCGGTGAACCCGAAGGAACTCACGCCGGCGCGCCGCGGCCTGCCGTTAGGCTGCCAAGGGTTCGCCTCGTCCACGACCCGAACCGGCAGCGAGTCCCACGGGATATGCGGCGACGGCGTCTCGAAGTGCAGGCTCTGCGGCAGCACCTCGTGCTGGAGCGACAACACGACTTTGATCAGACCTGCTGCCCCCGAAGCTGATTCGGTGTGACCGATGTTGGTCTTCACCGATCCCATCAGCAACGGTCGGTCCTCGTCACGCGAGGCGCCGTAGGCCGCCGCGGCCGCCTGCACCTCGATCGGATCACCAAGCGGGGTACCCGTCCCGTGCGCCTCGAGGTAGTCGACGTCCCCACCCGTCAGACCGGCGCGAGCAAGCGCCGCCTCGATCAGCCGCTGCTGTGCGCCACCGTTGGGCACCGTCAAGCCACTGGAAGCGCCGTCCTGGTTGACCGCGCTGCTGGAAATGACCGCGCAGATCCGATCGCCGTCGCGCTCCGCGTCGCTGAGCCTCTTGAGTACGAGAATTCCGCAGCCTTCACTGCGCACGTAGCCGTCGGCGGAGGCGTCGAAGGTCTTGCACCGGCCGACGGGGGAAAGCATCCTGGCGCGTGAGGCGGCGATGGCTGTCACCGGACTCAGCAAGACGCTCACACCGCCTGCCAACGCGAGGTCGCAATCACCAGAGTGCAATGCCTGGCAGGCCTGATGGACGGCCACCAAGGCCGAGCTGCATGCGGTATCGACCGCCACTGCCGGTCCTTCGAGTCCGAGCGCGAAGGCGACCCGACCGGAGATGGCGTTGAGCGCATTGCCGGTGATGAAGTAGGGCTCGATCTTGTCGACCGACTCCGACGACAACAGATGCGCGTACTCGTTGGCGGCCACCCCCGCGAAGACGCCTGTCCGGCTACCGCGTAATGCGGACGGCGCGTAACCAGCCCTTTCGAGACCCTCCCACACCGTTTCGAGCATCAGCCGCTGCTGCGGCTCGATCCAGACCGCCTCGCGCGGGGAGATGCCGAAGAATTCGGGATCGAATCCGTCGACTCCGTCGAGGAATCCGCCGAAGCGCGTATAAGTCTTTCCCGGCGTCTCTGGATCCGGGTCGTAGAACTCGTCGATGTCGAAACGGTCCTCCGGGACTTCCCGAATCGCATCGACACCGCCGGACAGCAACTCCCAGAAGGCTTCAGGGTCGGGTGCCCCGGGGAAGTGGCACGACACCGCGACGATCGCGATCGGTTCGTCCGTGCGCGTTCTCACCACTGACGCCGGCTGCGTCGCGGATGCCTGCTCGCCAAGGCCGAGCACGTCGCCGAGCAGGTAGTCGGCCGCATCGGACAGACGGGGGTGATCCATCACCAGGGTGACCGGTATCTCCTTGCCCACACCGTGCTCGATGCGGCGTCGCAATTCGACTGCCATCAGCGAATCCATGCCGAGGTCGAAGAACCCCGCGTCCTCGCGGATCTCCGCGGCATCTACGCGCGTCACCTCTGCTACCGCGTCGCGCAGGTAGTCGGTCAGAAGTTTCTTGCGCTGCTGCACTGGAGCACTGGTGAGCCGCTCGACTAGCTTGGTCTTCCCGGAGAGGGCGGCACCACGGCGTTCATCTGCGAGGGCACCTCGCGCTCCAACTCCGCAAGGAATGCCCGCCTGCCCGTTTGCTGGTAGAGCGGCAGGAAGCGGGCCCAGTCGATCCGGGCCACCACGCCCTGCGCTGAGCCCTGCGCCGAAGCAGCCGCCACGACATCGGCCAGACCCGCCAGTGCATCGGCAGGTGACAGCGTCCGGACCCCGCGCTGATCCAGTCGCGCACGTGACTCCGCGTCGGCCATGCCCGCCGACCACGGACCGAAGTTGACGCTGACCGCAGAGATGCCCTGCTCGCGCAGGCGCCACGCCAGTCCGTCGAGGAATGCGTTCGCCGCGCCGTAGGCGGTTTGACCGAATCCGCCCCATACCGAAGCGATCGAGGAGGTGCTGATGAAGAAGTCGAGCTGCAGGTCAGCCGCTGCCTCGCTTAAATGCCAAGCACCCCAGACCTTCCCAGCGAAGACGCGATCTACTTCGGCATCGTCCAGGTTGCTCAGCGGAGTGGTACCGATCTCGCCCGCGGCATGGACGATGCCGGCCAACGGCGGCAGCTCGGCCCGCACGGTGGTCAACAGGCGTGCGACGTCGTGCGCATCCGCGACATCAGCAGCAATGACCCGGAATTCGCAGCCGTGCTGTTCGCTCAATGTATCGATGTGCTGCTGCGCGGCATCGCTTGGCGCGCGCCGGCTGGTCAGCACCAGATGTCTGGCGCCATGCGCGGCCAGGTATCCGGCAATCTCCAGCCCTATCGACCCCACCCCGCCGGTCACCAAATACGTTGCGCCAGGGCGTAGTCCCAGCGGCGTAGCGCCCGGCCGTCCCCGCCCGCCGAACCAGCCGGGGAACGTAGACCGCCTGATCGCGCAGCGCGATCTGGTCCTCGATGATGGCCGAGTCGCGCAGCGTCGTGATCCGGCTGATGAACCGATACCATTCGTCGGCTTCGTTTTCCCTGCCTTCTGACAAGTCTGCCAGTCCGCCCCAAACGTGCGGAAGCTCCAGCGACGCCGCACGACCGAATCCCCACAGGCAACTCTGATCCGGCGCCACGGTGTCCGCGTCGGTGACTCGCTGTGCGCCACGCGTCACCACCCAGATGGGGACTCCCAATTCGGCGGCAACCGCGGCGCGGAAGAGACGCCGAGTGCCAACCAAGATCCGGTGTTGCATCCGCAACAACGACCGCATCGACGTTGCGTTCTCGGAGTCGAGGGCCGCGACATGCACGATACGTAGCGTCGAATCGTCCACTGCTGCAGCGCGCAACGCGTCTGCAAGCTTCTCCTC
Organism: uncultured Actinomycetota bacterium; assembly: GCA_963733605.1. Lineage (GTDB taxonomy): Bacteria > Actinomycetota > Actinomycetes > Mycobacteriales > Mycobacteriaceae > Mycobacterium. The sequence continues at coordinate 12,548 of CAVTDY010000038.1, read as the reverse complement.
GTCCGGGTCGGACACCGGCAACCCGAGGATCCGGTGCCGGTGCCCACCTGCAGTCAGCACGTCGACCAGAGGTGCGATCGCATCGCGGTCGTCGCCGATAAGAATCCAGGTCAATCCCTCGCCGGCGTCAGCGCTGGATAGGGGAGCAGCGGATTTCTCCCAGCGGATCTCGTAGCGGTCGTCCGCGATCGACTGCGTTGTACGTTGTTGGTTGTGTTGTGCCGCAAGCTTGGTCAGCACATTGAGAGTCTGATGATCGCCGCTCGCGCCGTCGAGCAGTGTCGCGAGCTCCTCGATCCGGCCGTCCTCAAGAAGGCCGACGGCCTCGGAACGCGCGGCCAGGTGCGGTTGTTTGTCGGGGCGCTGCCGATTGTCCCGAAACCAGTACTGGCGGTGCTCGAACGGATAGGTGGGCAGGTCGATCTTTCGTGCATGCGTCTGCCGAAAAGTGGCGAATTCGGGCAGGTGGCCCAAGACATATGCGTCAGCGACGGCTTCGGTGATCTGCCGTTGGTCGGCGGTGGTTCGGCGCAGAGACGTGATCACCCGCGGTGCGGTGGCTGGGTCAGGCCATGTCCCCAACGCTGCGGCGGTGAGTACCGGTCGTGGGCCGATCTCAAGCAACACCTTGCAATTCAGATCGGCAAGGGTGCGCACACTCTTGGCGAATTCCACCGGTTGACGCGCGTGGCGACGCCAATAGGCGCCATCGAGTTTCACGCTTCTGCCGAGCGCGGCGCCCGTGCGGTTGTCAATCAGAATTCGTTGTGGCGTACTGAAATTGAACCGCTCCGCATACGACTCGAATTCATCGAGGATCGGATCCAGCAGCGCCGAGTGGAACGCGTGGCTGGTCTCCAGCCAGTCACACCGGACATCTTCGGCGACCAGTGCGGCTACCGCCTTCTCCAGATCCTGTGCAGGCCCGGATAATACGGTGTTGGCACCGTTATAGGCGGCGACCGACAGACTCGGGAAGTCGTCGGCCAAGCTCTCGACACGCTCTGCGGCGGTGAACACCGCGACCATCCGACCGCCCGCAGGCAAACTTCCGAAGAGGCGACCGCGTTCGGCCATCAGCAGCGCGCCGTCCTCGAGAGTAAACACGCCCGCGACGCACGCCGCCGAGTACTGGCCGACGCTGTGCCCCACCAGCACGTCCGGCTCGAAACCCCGCGACTGCCAGAGGCGAGCCAAGCCCATCTCCACCGCGAACAAGGCGGGCTGTGCGTAGGAGGTCTGCCGCAGCGTCTCTTCGCTGTCCGGGCTGTCCGCATCGAAAATGACTTCCAGCAAAGGCTTTTCGAGCACGTCAGCGACCGCCACTGCGCAACGATTCAGCGTCTCGGCGAACACCGGCTCGGTGTCGAACAACTCACGGGCCATGCCGGGGTATTGGCTGCCTTGACCGGTGAACAGCCACGCCGTCTTCGGCGTGCCGTGGGATTCTCCGCGAACCAGACCCGGCGCCGGCCGGTCGTCCGCGAGCGCACCGAGTAGTTCGACGGCGGACTCTCTCGAGTTGACGACCAATGCGGCTCGGTGCTGCAGGTGTGCCCGCCCCACCCCGGCGGTGAAGCACACGTCCGCCAAGGTGGCCTCCGGGTGCGCGCTCAACCAGGTGCGGTATTTGTTCGGCGACCTCCAGCAATGCGGCAGGCGTCTGCGCCGAGAGCGGAAGAATGCTGAAGCGCGAAGCCGCTCCGGCGGCGACATCCAGACGCGGTGACGCAGCGGGCTGCGCTACTTCCTCAGGCGCTTCTTCGAGGATGACGTGTGCGTTGGTTCCGGCGAACCCAAACGAGCTGACTCCTGCGATGCGCGTCTGACCATTGCGCTCCCAGGGGATCGTCTCCCTCACCACCTGCACCGCGAGCCGGTCCCAGGGAATGTGCGGCGACGGGTTCTCAAAGTGGAGGTGCTTCGGCAGAGTCTCGTGTTCAAGCGAAAGGATCACCTTGATGACGCCCGCGATCCCCGCGGCCGCTTCCAGGTGCCCGATGTTCGTTTTGGCCGAGCCGATCAACAGCGGCCGGCTGGGGTCGCGTCCGGCGCCGAGCACCGCACCTGCGGCCTGGGCCTCGATCGGGTCGCCCAACGATGTCCCGGTGCCGTGCGCTTCCAGGTATCCGACATCGCTGGGTTCGAGGTCGGCGCGCTTCAGCGCATCGGCGATAACTCGTTGTTGGGCAATGCCATTCGGCACAGTCAAGCCACCCGATGCGCCGTCCTGGTTGACCGCGCTGCCGCGGATCACGGCCCGAATCCGGTCACCGTCGCGAACCGCGTCCTCGAGGCGCTTGATAACGATGACGCCGCAACCCTCGCCGCGCACATAGCCGTCCGCGGCCGCGTCGAATGTCTTGCACCGGCCGTCGGGCGCGAGCATCTGCGCGCTGGAAAACGTGATCATGGTCGCCGGGCTCAGCAGCACGTTCGCGCCACCGGCCAGCGCGAGGTCGCATTCTCCCAAGCGCAGCGCTTGGCACGCCTGATGTATTGCCACCAGCGACGAGCTGCACGCCGTGTCGACGGCGACCGCGGGACCCTGCAGCCCCAGCCGATAGCTGATCCGTCCCGCTGCTGCGGCATTCGATGTCCCGATGGCCAGATACGCCTCGATCTCGGGGTAATCCAGCTCGTCGGAGGCCATTCCCAGGTAGTCGTGGGTGGACAAACCTACGAACACACCGGTGTTGGTGTCAGCCAACGCCGATGGCGCGGTACCCGAATGCTCCACTGCGCGCCACGCTGTCTCCAACAACAGCCGATGCTGCGGGTCCATCCACCTGGCCTCGCGCGCCGACATACCGAAGAACGGCGCGTCGAATCCCGTCACGTCATCGACCAGACCCGCACGACGGGTCACCACCTTGCCGGACGCACCGGGCTCTGGGTCGAAGAACTCGTCGACATCCCAGCGGTCCTTAGGCACCACCGAGATCGCGTCGCGGCCTTCGCGCAGCACGTCCCAGAACCCATCGGCATCCGGGGCACCAGGGAAACGAGCGGCATAGCCGACGATGGCAAAGCGCGTGGCCGGCTCGATCGGACGTTCCGCGGATCCCATGCAGTTGTCCTCCTCGCATTGGCGCTCAGACGATGTCGCTCTGCACACCTGTTGCGGGTGTAAATTGACCCCCGCGACGACACTATTGCACGTACACCTGTGCATCCGCGGCTGCGCTGGCCGGGTGTCGGCGCGCTCCGGGCGACTGCGGTCGAACCGAGGGTATGTTGGTCCCGCCACGGGTGACACCGAACCCCGGAGCTGGCAAATGGGAGGACGACGGTTGCGCATCGGAAACATCACGATCGGCGCACTCGATGAATGGTCGTTGAATCCGGGCACAGTCACCTCGTGGCATCCATCGGCCGCGGCTTCGGAAACGGCGCGGCGAGCGCCGGTCAGCTCGGTGGCAGTCAGCTACATGCAGCGTCAACACCTTCGTAACTACTGCGAACGGACAGCCGCTGGGCTGAACTTTTCCCGGCAGATCATCGCTGCTTGTGACGTGACCGGCCAGTGCAATCTTTCTGCCATGGATTACGCCGTCAACGCATACCTACGTAGGCACGACACCTTCCGCAGTTGGTTCGAACAGACAGGTAATGGAGACTTCATCCGGCATGCCATCAACGATCCCGCCGACATTGAGTTCGTGCCGATCGATCAGGGCGCCATGACGGTTGACGAAATCCGCGCTCACGTCGTGGCCATACCGAATCCGTTGGAGTGGGGCTGCTTCACCTTCGGGATAATCCAGAACGAAAGCCACTTCACGTTCTTCGCCGCTATGGATCATGTGCACGGGGACGCGACATTGATCGGCACAACGTTGGTGGAAGCCAACGGAATGTATTCGGCGTTGAGCGGCGGCGGTCAGGCCATCACGTTGCCCGAAGCCGGTAGCTTTGACGATTTCTGCGTACGTGAGCGCGAATACACGTCAGCGCTGACGGTGGATTCGCCGGGGGTGCGCGCGTGGATTGACTTTGCTGAGAACAATGGTGGCGGCCTTCCTGAGTTCCCGCTTCCGCTGGGTAACCCGAACGAATCGACCTGCAGCGCCATGACCTCTCAAATCCAGATGGACGCGGCACAGACGGAACGCTTCGAATCAGCCTGCACTGCGGCGGGCGCGCGCTTCGTCGGCGGCTTGTTTGCCTGTCAAGGCCTGGTGGAGCACGAGTTCACCGGTGCTTTGACCTATTACGGCCTGACCCCGAGGGATTCCCGCACAGCCAGCGACAACTTCATGACGCAGGGTTGGTTTACCGGACTGATTCCGATCTGCGTCCCAATAGCGGCGACTTCTTTCAGTGATGCTGCCTCGGCAGCGCAGGCCTCTTTCGATTCGAGCCTGGACATGACGAGAGTGCCGTACTACCGCGTGTTGGAGTTGGCGCCGTGGTTGAACTGGCCACGGCCGAACTTTCCGGTGTCGAACTACCTGCACGGTGGCGCCGCTCCGCTCAACGCCGTCCTCGCTGCAGCAGACATGGGCCTTGCGAACAATATCGGAATCTACCCTGATGGCCGGTCTTCGTATCAATTGACGATCTACGTATTTCGTTACGCGGAAGGCACGGTCATGGCGATCCTGCATCCCGACAACCCGGTTGCCGGGAAATCAGTTACCCGCTACATGGAGGCGATGAGGTCGGTGTCCGTACGGGTCGCTGACAGCGGACACTGGGGACGCGTCGCATAACGTGGAGCAACTCCGGGTGAGGGTGAGGGCGAAATGCGACGACTAGCCAATCTTGTGGTGCGGTGGCCCTGGGCGGTGATAGCGATTTGGATCACGATTGCGGTTGCACTTCCGCTGACGTTCCCGAGCCTGACCGAGATGACCCAGCGGCATCCACTCGCCATCCTGCCCAGCGACGCCCCGTCGAGCGTCGCCGCCCGGCAGATGACCGAAGCTTTCCACGAATCGGGTTCGGGCAACCTTCTCGTCGTTGCTTTCATTAACGACAGCGGGCTCAAGCCCGCCGACGAAGCCGCCTACCGCGAAGTGGTGGACGCGCTGCGCGACGACGTGACAGACGTCGCGATGGTTCAGGACTTCGTCACCACACCTCAATTGCGCCCGTTCCTGACCAGCAAGGACAAGACGACCTGGGTGCTGCCGGTCGGCCTGGCGGGCGAGTTGGGCACACCGCGGGCCTACGCGGCCTACAACCGAGTTGCTGACATCGTCAAACACAACGCCGGCGCCCACGGCCCACTTACTGTGCACGTCACCGGACCCGCGGCCACCGTCGCCGACCTCACCGTCGCGGGCGCGCACGACCGCCTGCCCATCGAGATTGCGATCGGCGTCCTGGTACTCCTCGTTTTATTGGTGGTTTACCGCAATCCGATAACGATGCTGTTGCCGTTGGCGGCGATCGGGATGTCGTTGCTGACCGCACAAGGCGTGGTGGCCGGAGTCTCTCAACTCGCCGGACTGGGAGTTTCAAATCAGTCCGTCATCTTCTTGAGCGCAATGATCGCGGGCGCGGGAACGGACTACGCGGTCTTTCTCATCAGCCGCTATCACGACTATCTGCGGCAAGGGGCGGATTTCGACGAAGCGGTGAAGCGGGCGCTGATCTCGATCGGCAAAGTGATCACCGCATCCGCCGCAACGGTGGGAATCACTTTTCTCGGGATCAGCTTCGCCAAGATGGGGGTGTTCTCCACCGCCGGTGTGGCGTGCGCGATCGGGGTCGGGGTGGCATACCTTTCCGCGGTCACGTTGCTGCCGGCCATCCTGGTGCTGGCCGGGCCGCGCGGCTGGGTCAAGCCACGGCGCGAACTCACCGCTCGGTTATGGCGACGTTCGGGGGCACGAATTGTGCGGCGGCCGAAGACCTATCTGGTCGCCAGCGTGCTTGTCTTGGCCATTCTTGCCAGCTGCGCGAGCTTAGTCCGCTACACCTACGACGATCGCCAGGCCATCGGTTCTTCGGCCCCGAGTTCAATCGGGTACGCCGCGCTGGAACGCCATTTCCCCATCAGTCAGGCCGTACCCGAATACGTCCTCGTCCAGTCACCGCGCGACTTGCGCACCCCGCAGGCCCTCGCTGACCTGGAGCAGATGGCACAGCGGGTCAGCCAACTTCCGAACATCGGTCTTGTCAGCGGCATCACCCGACCCACCGGAGTAGTCCCGCAGGAATTCAGGGCCACCTATCAAGCGGGCATCGTCGGTGATCGAATGGCCGCCGGTTCGTCGCTGATCAGCGGCAACGCCGGCGACCTCAACCGACTGGCGAATGGAGCAGGCACGCTGGCCGCCAACCTCGGTGATGTGCGCGCTCAGATCAACCGAATCGCTCCCAGCATGCAAGGTCTGATCGATGCCGTCTCGTCGATGCGAAGCCAATCGGGCGGAAGCAAGCTGGTCAAGGACGTCGAAACGGCCGCCAAGCTCGTGCAGAGCATCAATGCGCTCGGCAATGCCATGGGCGTGAATTTCTCCGCCGTCAACGACATGTTCTCCTGGGTGGGTCCGGTGCTGGGGGCGCTGAACGGCAACGCCATATGCGATGCCAATCCCTCGTGCAGCGCTACCCGCATCCAGTTTCAGAAACTGGTCGACGCTCGAAATGACGGAAGCCTCGACCAGATCAATACTCTGGCCGGACAACTACAGGGGTTCGGAGACCGACAGACCCTCGATGCGACGGTGAAACAGCTCAATGATGCAATGTCGAATTTCAGCTCGGCGGTGAGCTCCATGGGTCTCGATCGACCCGGAGGCTTGCAGGCGGGCCTGACCCGGGTCAGACAGGACGCCAACCGCTTGGCAGACGGGAGCCAGCAGGTGGCCGGCGGCGTGAACGATCTGGTCGGCCAAGTCAAGTTGATGGGTGCCGGCCTCGATGAGGCGGCCGCATTTCTGTTGGCGATGCGAAGCGACGCGGCAGATCCGTCGATGGCGGGGTTCAATCTCCCGGCCCAAGTTCTCCAACTCGAGGACTTCAAAAAGGCCGCGAAGGTATTCATCTCACCTGACGGCCACTCGGCCCGGTACCTGGTGCAAACCACACTCAATCCGTTCGGCGCCGAAGCGATGAATCAGGTGAATGAGATCAGTGACACCGCTCGGAGCGCCCAACCGAACACCCAACTGGCCGACGCCACGATATCGATGGGCGGATTTCCCGCCGCGCTGCGGGATACCCGAGACTATTACGAGCACGACATCCGGTTCATCATCGTCGTGACCCTCGTCGTCGTCCTGATGATCCTGATGGCGCTGCTGCGTGCGATTGTCGCGCCGCTCTATCTGGTTGGCTCCGTGGTCCTCTCGTATTTTGCAGCACTTGGTATCAGCGTCCTGACATTTCAATACCTACTCGGCCAGCAGTTGCATTGGAGCGTGCCGCCACTGGCCTTCGTGGTGCTGGTCGCGGTGGGTGCCGACTACAACCTGCTGTTTGTATCGCGAATGCGCGACGAGTCTCCGCGCGGCATGCGTTACGGCGTCATTCGCACCCTGGCGTCGACCGGCGGGGTGATCACTGCGGCTGGATTGATTTTTGCCGCCTCGATGTGCGGTCTGCTGTTTTCCAGCATCACCGCCGTCGTCCAGGGCGGATTCATGATCGGTGTCGGCGTGCTGTTGGACACCTTCCTGGTACGGACCGTCACAGTGCCCGCCGTGGCGGCATTGGTGGGGCGAGCAAACTGGTGGCCCTCACGGCTGAGCAAGCCCCGGTCACTAAACAACCGCGCCTAGCAGTGGCAGGGTCCCCACATACGCATGGTTGTATGTGAAACTCAAGTCGACGGATTTAACGGATTCGACGAATTAATCGGACGGAATGTGACGCCTACGCCCCAGCCATCCATCCTTGCGATGCTGCACGGACGTGCCAGCCTCCACCCCGGCGACGCAGCATTCACCTTCGCCGATTACGTCAACGACCCGGCGGGTGTTTCCGAGACTCTCACATGGTCGCGACTAGCCCGCCGAACCTTGAACCTGGCGCGTGAGCTCAGCCTTCATGCGTCGAACGGAGACCGGGCAGTGATCCTGGCTCCGCAGAGCCTTGACTATGTCGTGGCATTCCTGGGATCCATGCAGGCCGGCCTGGTCGCGGTGCCGCTCGCGCTGCCTCATCGCGGCTCGAGTGAAGATCCTGTGAGTGCGGTCTTGGGCGATACGTCGCCGACGGTCGTTCTCACGACGTCTGCGATTGCCGACGACGTCGCCGGATTTGTCGATCGAGCACGGCTGGATGTTGTGCCGAAAATCGTCGAACTCGATTTGCTCAATCTGGACCGCGAGGTCGGAGCAGGCCTTTCGACACGCGATTTTCCCGGCACCGCGTACCTGCAGTACAGCTCGGGTTCGACTCGGCTGCCAACGGGCGTCATGATCTCGCACCGCAATCTCCAAACGAATTTCGAGCAGGTGATGCGCACCTATTTCGCGGGCGCAAACCTCAAATCCTCAACCGATGCCACGTTCGTGTCGTGGTTGCCCTTCTACCACGACATGGGTTTGATGATTGGCATCTGCGCGCCCATCCTGAGCGGTCATCCCGCCGTGTTGACGAGCCCGACTGCGTTTGTGGAAAGTCCGGCCAGATGGATACGAGCGCTGGGACAGAATCCTGGTGCCACTTCGGCGGCACCTAACTTCGCATTTGACCTGGCCGCCCGCAAAACGACCGACAGTGAACTCGCCGGGCTTGACCTCGGCGGGGTGCACGCCATCCTCAACGGCGCTGAACGTGTCGATCCGTCCACTTTGGACCGTTTCGCTGATCGGTTTGCTCACTTCAATTTTCGGGATCACATGTTGCGTCCTTCATACGGACTGGCGGAGGCGACCGTCTTCGTGGCAAGTGGCACCTGGAGTAAGTCGTCGGTGGCTGCCCATTTCGATGCGGACGAATTAGCCGCGGGCCGCGCTCGGCGCTGCGCGACCGGAACCCGCTCGGCCCTGGTGAGATACGAACTGCCGCAGTCACCTGTGGCGCGGATCGTCGACGTCGACACCAACCGCGAGTGCCCGCAGGACGTCGTCGGCGAGATCTGGGTCCATGGCGACAATGTCGCCAACGGCTACTGGCGCAGGCCTCCGGAGGAGCAGAAGTGCTTCGGCGCAACGCTCATGGACCCATCGTCGGGCACGGCTGACGGACCCTGGCTGAGAACCGGCGATTTGGGCTTTGTCTCCGATGGTGGGCTTTTCATCGTCGGCCGCATCAAGGACATGCTCATCATTCGTGGTCGCAATCATTATCCCGAGGACATCGAGGCGACGGTCCAAGAGATCACACGTGGTCGGGTCGCGGCGATTTCGGTTCCGGTGAACAGCACCGAGAAGCTGGTCACTGTCATCGAGGTCAAGAAGCGGGGAGATTCCACGACAGAGGCGATGCGCTGGGTCAGTGAGGTCAAGAGCGACGTCACCTCCGCGATATCGAATTCACACGGCCTGAATGTGGGGGATCTGGTTCTGGTATCTCCCGGGTCGATTCCCACGACGACGAGCGGCAAGATCCGGCGCGCCGCCTGCGCCGACCAGTACCGGCAGCACCAATTCATTCGGTTGGACGGCTGAGCCCGGCCGGTGGCCGTCACAGGCTCCGGCCGGGTAGGCGGAGTAAGGTCCGGTTCAGCACAGACGCGTAGTCGAGCAGGCGGGAGTGAGAATGCGAAGACTGTTCGCATCAGTCACCGCGCTGGTAACCGTCTGCGCCACCGTGTGTTTCGGGTCCGGGGTCGCGACAGCCGATGACACGCAGGTCGGCTGGACGCCAGACCACGGGGCACCGGACGGGCCGCCTCCGCTGGGGACGCCGGGAAAAGGGTACGCGCTTGGCGGTGCGCACGTTTTGGGCATTCCCTACGACGAGTACATAAAGCGCACGGGCGCTGACTGGTTCCCAGGTCTGGATCGGCAGATCGTCGGCTATCCCGCGGGTCAGGTTCAGGGACACACCCTGGAACGGTTGTTCCCAGGTATCGGCCGGCTGGATGACAACTTTCCGGGCGTTGGCATCGACGGCCCCAGCATCGGCGAGTCGGTCGACGAGGGTGAGGGCAACCTGGAAACGGCGATCCGCAACGGTGGTCCCGGCACCGCGATCGGCTTGTCCGAGGGGGCGATGGTGCTCGACGCCGTGCAGGCGAAGCTCGCGAACGACCCGACGGCTCCGCCTCCGGATACGTTGAGCTTCGCGACGTATGGCGACCCGCTTGCGAAGCACGCCTTCGGTGAGAGTTTCCTGACCCAGATGTTTCCCGTCGGCAGCGTTGTTCCCTCACTCGACTTCCGCATGCCGGCTCCGGTGGAAAGCCAATACAACACTTATCAATTCGTCTCTGCGTACGACAGTATCGCCGACTGGCCGGACAGGCCGGACAACTGGATGTCCCTCCTCAACGCGGTCGTCGGCCTCGCGACCGGTCACACCGCGGTGGCGTTCACCAACCCGAGTAACGTGCCGCCGCAGAACATCAGAACGAGCGTCAACTCCAGGGGCGCGACGACGACGACGTATCTGATCCCCGAGCAGCACCTTCCCCTGGTGTTGCCGTTCAAATACCTCGGGGTGGATGAAGGCACGCTGAACCAGCTTGACGGCGTGCTGAAGCCGATGGTGGACGCGGGATATTCACGAAACGACAATCCGCTGACCGCACCGATTACGGTGGATCCGGTGAATGGCTATGACCCTGCGGCCGTTACTGCACCGGCCACTCAGGCCGCCTTCGGCGGCGGCAGCGATCCCATTTCGCAGCTCCTCGCCGGCGCCCAGTACGTGTTGAACCATCAACAGAAGTGACGCGGGACGCCAACAGCCGTGAGCACGCGCGTGGCGGATACTGATACCCGCTCGCCGTCCAAGGTGGTCGCGTGGGCCCTGTGGGATTGCGGCGCGACGGGCGTGAATGCCGTCGTCGTCACGTTCGTCTTCTCTGTCTACCTCACCGAGCAGGTCGGTTCAGGATTGCCCGGCCCCACCACACCCGCGAGCTGGCTGGGCCGGGCAATGACGGTCGCGGGAGTGGCCGTGGCGCTGCTGGCGCCCGCGACCGGTATCTGGGTGAACGATCCGAATCGTCGTCGCGCGGTGCTTGCAATGCTCACTGGCTTGGTCGTCGTGTTGACGTCGGCGATGTGCCTGATCCGCGCCGACTACCACTACCTGTGGCCCGGTCTGGTGCTGCTCGCATGCATCGCGGCATGCAACGACCTGGCGACGGTGCCGTACAACGCCATGTTGAAGCAACTGTCGACGGGGGAGACGTCGGGCAGGATCTCCGGGCTTGGATCTGCCGCGGGATTTGTCGGCAGTGTGCTGTTGCTGCTGATCGTGTATTTGGGCTTCATCCAGGGCGACGGCGACACCCGCGGCCTGTTGGGCGTCGTGGCCGCCGACGGCTGGAACGTGCGGGCCGCGATGCTGCTCGCCGCGGCCTGGTTCGCCTTGTTCGCGTGGCCGTTGCTGGTGTCCGTGCGCACCCCGGTCGCCGTCGACCGTCAACGCGTCGGGTTCCTCGGCGCCTACCGCGCGCTGTGGAGCGAGGTGAAAAGGGAGTGGCGACGCGACCGCAACTTCGTCTACTACCTAGTGGCCAGCGCGATATTCAGGGACGGTCTGACAGGTGTGTTTGCATTCGGCGCGGTGCTTGGCGTCAGCGTGTACGGGGTATCGCAGGCCGACGTCTTGGTGTTCGGCGTGTGTGCCAGCATCGTCGCGGCCGTCGGCGCGGTGCTCGGCGGCCTGCTCGACGACCGAGTGGGCTCCAAACCCGTCATCGTCGGCTCGCTGGGCGCGATGATCGTCGTCGGACTGGCCCTGCTCGCTCTCTCCGGTGTACTGGTGTTCTGGATCTGCGGACTGCTTCTGTGCCTGTTCGTCGGCCCCACCCTGGCGTCCGCACGGGCGCTGATGCTGCGGATGTCCGCGCAGGGCAAGGAAGGCGTGGCGTTCGGCCTGTACACCACCGCGGGGCGCGCGGCTTCGTTTCTGGCCCCCCTGATGTTCTTCACCTTCATCGACCTGTTCGGGACCGACCGGGCCGGTATGGGTGGGCTATGCGTGGTACTGGCAGCGGGCCTCCTTGCGATGTTGATCGCCGTGCGGGTGCCTCGCGAGGCGAACTAGTACTTGCGCCAGGTGTTCGGCGAAGATGGAGCTGTGCCCGCAGCATCCCGATCGCGCGTCGCCGACCTGATCGGCGAACGCCCGCTGAGCGCGCGATCTGTCCTCGCGACCGCGCTGCTTGGCGCCCCCCAGCCCAACCTCGCGGTCGGGGAACTCGTCGCGATCGCCTCACTATTCGGCATCAGCGATGGCGCCGCCCGCACGTGCCTGTGGCGGATGGTCTCCAACGGGGAACTCATGAGCGACGACGGCAGCTACGCGCTTGCAGGTGGCCTGCTCGAGCGGCGCCAACGCGTCGACGAGGCGTCCAGGATCGACGATCAAGCCGCCCCGCCGTGGGATGGCACGTGGGAGCTGGCGGTTGTCTCGCTTGAGCGCCGGTCGGCGGCCGACCGGCTAGCGTTGCGCAAGGCAGCAACTGC
>CAVTDY010000037.1:0-190967 GCA_963733605.1 uncultured Actinomycetota bacterium | reverse complement strand
GGGCCTGGTAGGCCGCCCTTAAGCGCTTTGCATTTGTCGTGACCAAGGCGTACTTCCGGGATTGACCCCTGTTGACGGGTCGCTCGTCGGCTGCTCTTGGAAAGCGCTGGTCGCGGCGAGGCGATGGCGGATGTCGCCAGCTTCGTGGCAGCCGTGCGTGGAGGCCGCTGCCGCCAACGCAACTGAGAGCGCGGTGAGCCGATCGCCGCCGCCGCGACAATCCAGCGCGTGACCTGAGAGCCGAGCGCACGCCCGGTCGAAGTGGTGGCTGCGCCTGTCGCGCGTGTCGTGGTTTGGGCCGATGGCCTCGAATGTGGTGTCCATCTCTGCGCCTCCTTCATCAGTTACTTGTCCGAACAAGTAAATCATGAAAGGCATTCCAGCAACGGATTGAGCCGGTTCAGAGCTCGATATGTCGTTTGACATGTATCGAGAAAGGACCGCAGTGATGGCCGGGAACAGCAGGGGTTCGGAGGATGCTCAGTCGATCGACGCGGCGAAGTCATCACCTTCTACCGCACGGCGCGCGCCGTCAGCCATGCCATCTTTCGGGTGACCCGACTGACGCGACGCTCGCCGGAAGTCGCCTGCGCCTGGTTGGCCTGTACCCGGGTCGAGGAGATCGTCATGATGTACCTCTGGGACCTAGGCCCCCAACGGCAGGTCGACCTGGTGCGCCTCACCGGCTCCGATGCCGCCACCATGACGCGCATGATTCAGCGTTTGGAGCACGCGGGTTTGGCGGCGTCCCAAGTGCCGAGGACAGGCGTGCGTACCTGATCGAAGCCACTCCGCCATCGCGGCCTGCGCAAGCAGATCGAGGACATCTGGACCCAGGTTGAAGAAATCACTGTCGGCGGCCTGAGCAGCAAGAGCGACAGACCGTTCTGCGCGTCGTTGAGGACCTGGAAGACCGGCTTTCCCGCGCGGCGTCTTGGTGACCGCACCGACCCATGCGCATCGCCAAGCACGTTGTCGCCTCGGGTGCGACCCGCCACCCCCCGAGTGGCGTAGATCACAGGCCGTCCCGGAATCTGCAGATGCAACCAGCCACTTATCAGGAGGCACGGACCGTCACTTAAACATTTAAGTGACGAAAGGCATCAGGGCGGAGGCGACAATCATCAGCACCGTCACGTCTCTGGTAGTCAGGATGGGCAGGCTGACCGTCCGCGCGGTACTGCCAACGGTTTTCAGCCACGCCGGCCCTGGCTGCGAGCGCCGACTTGTAAGCAAAGGGCCACCACTTAAACATTGAAGTCATGCCAGATGAGATCAAAGGGGAGGTACCAGAAAATGAGTAAAGCAGTGCAGTTCGATTCGTATGGCGGCGTCGAGGTCCTCGAGGTGCGCGACGCGCCCCGCCCTGTTCCGGGAGCCGGTGAGGTGCTGGTCGAGGTCAAGGCGGCCGGCATCAACATCAGCGAGGCGGCGATTCGTTCGGGCGCCGTGCGCCATATGTTTCCAGCGACATTTCCGTCCGGGCAGGGCAGCGACCTGGCAGGGGTGGTGACCGAACTCGGCTCCGGTGTCACTGGTTTCGCTGTAGGTGATGAGGTCATCGGCTTCTCGAACGAACGGTCCAGCGACGCCGAATACGTGACCGTGCCGCAGACCAGTTGACGCCCAAGCCGGCCGCGGTGCCGTGGGAGGTGGCCGGTGCGCTGTACGTGGCGGGGGTCACCGCCTACGGCGCGGTGCGGGCCGTGCGGCCGTGCCGGGGGACACGGTAGCGATCGCGGGCGCAGCCGGCGGTGTCGGTGCGATCGCGGTTCAACTCGCCCAACGCGCCGGGGCCACGGTCCTTGCCGTGGCCGGGCCGTCCAACGATGCCTGGCTCGCCGACCATGGCGCGGTCCCGGTCAACTACGGTGACGACCTGCCGGCCCGGCTGCTCGCTGCGTCACCATCCGGACACATCGACGCCCTGCTGGATTTCTTCGGTGGTGGGTACGTCGCGATGGCGGTCGAGGAACTCAACGTCGCCCGCGACAGGGTCGACACCATCGCCGATTTCGCTGCCGTGGAGCAGTTCGGGGTCTTATCGGCAGGCGGTGCAGATGCCGCGACCGCAGCGGTGGTCGCCGAGTTGGCCGACCTCGTCGCACGGGGTGAGCTGGAAGTGCCGATCGCCGGAGTCTTCGCCCTCGACGATGTGCAGGATGCGTACCGGGAGCTCGAAAAGCGCCACACCCGAGGCAAGTTGGTGCTGCAACCATGAGCATGCCCCGAACTTCCGCGCCCAGCTGGATTGATCTGACCGAAACCAACAAGGAGGCATCATGACCGAGGCCAACGAGTTCAACCGCCGCAACATCGAAGAGTTCCGCAACAATCACGGCCGCCTCGGTGGACCGTTTGAGGGTGCACCGGTTTTGCTACTACACACACCGGAGCACGAAGTGGCCAAAAACGGGTGCACCCGCTGATGTATCCCGCTGACGACGGGCGCTACCTGTTGTTCGCCTCGGCCGCCGGTGTCGACAGCAGCCCCGCGTGGTACTGGAACCTGAAGGCCAGTCCCGACGCCAAAATCGAAGTCGGAGACGAGCACCTTAACGTCCATGCCGTTGAACTCACCGGCGCAGAGCGCGATGCGAAGTACGCCGAGCAGGCCCAACGGTATCCGCAATACGCGGAATACCAGCGCAAGACGACACGCACCATCCCCGTTGTGGCCCTATTCCCAAGCCAGCCACGTCGTGACGTTGTCTCGCAATTACTCTCGACCAGTCGTCTGACCGGACCAGTGGTGCATTCAAAGCGCCGGCATAGCGCAATCTGGGCGGTGACCTAGGAAGCGGCGGGACCATGACCATGCAAACAGGTGCCGCGGATAGAACCATTATTCGTGCTGTAAGTACGGCCGTTCGCGCAAGCGGATTACGCCTGCGCCAAGTGCAAGCGGTGCTGGGCGTGGCCGTAGTCATCGGCGTGCTGGCGTTTGTCGATGTCTTACCGCCGGGCACAGGCGAGATCGCGCTGGCATCGGCGTCGACGCAGGACCCCGCCCCCGACGCCCCGATGCCTCCGCCCGGCCCGCCCGCTCCGCCATCCGATGCAGATGCCGATGCCGATGATGACGACACCGTCCTGGCGCTGGAGCAGCAGCAGGCCGAGGAACAGAACGATGCAGCGCAGCAGCAATTCGTTCAAGACCAGCAGGAAGCCGAGCAGACCGAGACCGACGCCGGGCAGTAACGGGCGAATTCAGGATCGGTTGTACTAGTTACGGTTTCGGGTACCCGACAGCGCAATCACAGCGGCGCAGAGGCGACCATACTGGGCCGTCGGCCCTTACCGAACGACCCGCACAATCGCGCCGATGGTGCAAATTATCGTTCCCACGGCGGCGGCCACAAAAACGATGAACAAGGTGAATCCCAAGATCTCAAACCACACGGACCGGCCCACGGCGACCCCGAACGCCATCTGCATGAGGATGAACGCCACGAAGCAGATGATGGCGCACGCCATCGCCAGCATCCATAACTTCAGCGGAGACTCGGCTGGGGCAGCCCCAGGTCCATCCGGGGCGGGCTTGGGTGGCGGCTTAGTCGGCACGAGCCACATGGTGTCACCTCGAGCGGCCGATTGACGAGCGGAAACACCATTCTCAAAAGTGTGGTAGTGCTTCTCCGCTGGCGAGAGTACGTTATCCGAGTATGCAAACGGTGCGTAGCTTCTGCCGCATCTGCACCTCTGTTTGCGGCATCCTCGTCGAGGTCGAGGGCCGACCAACATCAGAAAGTCGGCGCTCTCGACGTCGGTTCGACCGGACAGCCCCGTGACCGGCGCTGGAGCCAATCGCTGACCCAACTGCCCGAGTAGCCGTCTCAGAAGCGTCGACCCGGGCGCAGCGCTATGGGCAGTGCTGCGACGCCGACGCGGTCGAGCTGACGTCGGCGAGCCTGAGTTGGTGCGCGGGCGGGTCCGGCAGGATCTCGCGGTGGGTCACGGTAAGACGGTCGTCGACGTGGACGAGCGCACCGGGGTCTATGAGCTGCCAACCCGGGTCGTCGTCCATCGGCTCGCTGGCGATTACCACCGACGGATGCAGGTCGAGGCGATCGGATTGCGCGTGAATTTGCGGCGTCTGCATGTCGAAGTGCGGGCAACTTAACGGTTCTCGCCGCTCCAGGACATACAGTTTGTTCGGCTCGGGGTAGCGGACCGCCCACATGTCGGTCGCGGTGCACAGCAGTAGGTTGACCGCGTAGATGGGCACGTTGTCCGCGAGCCAGCGCAACGCGGCCACCAAGCCGGCTCCGATGTCGTTGCCACGGGCCCGGATCGACGCGGTGATCAGCGCGAAGACCCGTTCGCTGTCGGTCTGGCCCAGCACCAGATCGGTCACCGACAACTCGGCGAGCCTGGCGTCGAGTACATCGAGGCCGCCGACGACACCGTTGTGCGCGAACAGCCGACCGTCCTGCCGGAACGGATGTGTGTTGAGCACGTCAACCTTGCCCGTCGACGCATAACGCACATGGGCGATGAACGTAGTGCCGCTCAGTTGTTGTGCCTCACAGGCGAAGTCGGTATCTTCCCACGCCGCGATCGGCTGCTTGCGCAGCACCGGTTTGCCGTCGCCGTCGAACACCCCGATACCGGTGCCGTCGGGATTCCGCTTACTCTGCGCTGCCAGGCTGTCCGGCGCATCCAACAACCAGAATGTCGCCGTCGCGACGAAGCGGCCTGCGTGCAGGCCGAACAAGCGGCACATGCTGCCGACGCTACCGCTAGCTGTTCACGTGATGTCCGCGAATGGTCGTCGCAGCCTTGGCCATCCTTGATAGCAGATGCTCCTGCTATGTTGCGGCAATGGATTTGGCGGCCGTGCGGCGGTTGCCTGCATTGAGCACTTAGTGGATGTCGAAATCCCCAACGCCGCCGCCGTCGGGAGTGAGGTGGGCCAGGACGAGGTGGGCGGCGCTGAGTCGGTCGGTTCCGGCGTGGCTGGCTTGGCTGTCGAGTTCGGAGTCGGCTTGCTGGGGGGTGTAGCCGCGGCCGATGAGGACACCGATGGCCTGATTGATGGCCGAGGTCGCACGCAGCTGTCCCCCGGTGATCGACCCGGCAGGGATGGTGAGGTGCTCATCGAGGATGAAGTCGGCCAGCGGGCGTGCGGTGAGCCAGGCCAGGTCCGCGGAGAGGTCGACAAACGCTCCCGGCGTGCCCGCGTAGAAGATGATCGCCACCGTAGGCGGGCTCCGACCGTCACGCGGGCCCGGCAGCCTGAGCTGTAAGGACGTACGAACGTCGGCGGCGGCGACGCCGTCGATGAGGTAGGTGGACGTGAACAGCGGATCGCTGCGACTCACCATGACGCTTAAACCAAGGTAGCTGGGCACACCAGCCGCGGTGTCGGCCGCCAACTGGTGCAGGGTCGCCGCGATGTCAGTGCCGGGTTCATCCAGCGCTGCGGTGAGCAGACGCAGATCGGCGGCCAGGGCTGCGGTGATCGCCATGAGGTGTGTGCTCCGCCGGGCGCTCCCGAGCGCTGATCGAGCCTGCCAAAGGCGGACAGAGCGAGTCGCCCTGCACCGTGAGGAATGCGGGACGCAGTTCAGGACCCGTCCCGAGGTTGTTGTCCTCGGTTCCCAACGTACCCGCCGTAGCGGGCCCGGCGACAGCATGGTGTAGGTGGTTCAGGTCGGGTTGTGCCGGGCGTGGGCCCGGCGGACAGCTTCATCGACGATGCGTTGGGCCACCTCAGCGAGCTTGCGGTGTTCACTCTGGCTGATCGCCCGCAGCTGGATGAACGCGTCCTCGGCGCTGCGCCCGGTGCGTCCCCGCAGCAGGCCGATCGCCTGATCGATCACCGGGCGCGTCGACAGCGCGGTCTGCAACTGCGCGGTGAGGGTCATCGCCTGGGCGAGGATCTGGGCGTTGTGCACCGCCACTGCAGCGGGTTTGGCGAACAATTCGCCGAGTTCGGCGGCGTGCTCATCGAAGACGTCTTTGCCGTGGGCGTAGACGTTGATCGCCCCAACCAGCTGACCCGGTAACAGCAGCGGCAGCGACAACGCGCTGTGCACACCCAGGCGGCCCACCCGCGGACCGAACCGCGGCCACATCTTCTCCCCGCCCAACGACCCCGACCGCACCGTGCGCCGTTCCAGCGCCGCGGTGATACACGGGCCCTCCTTGAGGGTGACGTACTGGATGTCGTCGATTTCGGCGACGAACGGCGCACTGGCCGCGCAGTGCCTCGACCATGTTGTCGATCCGGTCGACGCGCAACAAGGTGACCCCGGCACCGTCGGCGCCCGGGATCGCGCGCACCGCGAACGCGGCCACCTCCGCCAGCAATTCGGGTAGCCCCAGACTGTCGGAAACGAGGCCGGCCAAGGCACCGATCCCGACCTGCAGGTCCGCGGCGTCGGAGATGACCTGCTCAGAGGTCAGGGGTCTTTTCGGTGCACCGTCGACGTTCTCGCTGGATTCCGTCATCGCCGCTACCCGCGCCCACAATCCTGCCAACCCCTCGTAACACCGGGGAGTGTGGCGACTTACCCCGCAGCGCAGCCGCCTCGGGTTTGGTGTCATCCTACTGCGCTGCCCTCAGACCGGCCCCTGACCTCGGGTGCGTGCTCGACGCTGGCGTCGACCGGAAAAAGGATCTCTGGCCTGGGGGAAACGGTCGAATAGGTGTAACCTCGGAGGTGGCTGAGAATGTCAGCTGGCCTGGGATGAGTTCCGCCGTCCGCTGCAGAACTCCAGGAGTGTTCGCTCCGCAACCCGACATACCTGTGATCGTCGCGATGTCGGGATCACCATGACCACATCACCTGCTGTTGCAGCGTTCTGGTGTGCCGCGCTGAACCACCCCCGATCGGCGCTCGCTGTTCACCCGGGGGCCATCGCCTCCGCTACCTGCATGCATCTGTCTGCGCTCAGCCCGCAGTCGCGGCCTGTGATCACTGAAAACGAAGGAATCCGCAATGAGCATCGGTAAGAAGATCGCCCACAAGGCCCAAGCTGCCAAGGGCGCCGCCAAAAAGTACTTCGGCCGCGCCACCGGCAACACCCGGCTGCGCACCGAGGGACGCGTCGATCAGTTCACGGGCAACACCAAACAGGCGGGGGCCAAGGTGAAAGACGCCTTCAAACACTGACCCGGGCAATCCTTCTCCCAACATCTACACAGAAACTAGGTAAACGCCATGATCGTCCTCGGAATCATCCTTATCGTCCTCGGGCTCCTCCTCCCTAGCCTCGTCCCTACCTTCGCTTTCGCCCATATTTGCTTGGTCATCGGGGTCATCCTGCTGGTCATCGGCGTGGCGCTGATGCTGATGGGACGGATGGGCCACGCTGTCGGCGGCCGCCGCCACTACTACTGACCGGCCACACCTAACCAACCGGCTGACCCGACTCGACGGCACATGAATCGCCACACCGGCGAATCACGACCGCAACCATCGCCGCCGCCCGGCGACGCGATATGAGAACGTGCACTCTGAATCACCAGGTGACGGGGCGACCCGCGTTACCACCCGCCCCCCGGCCGCGACAAGGCCGAATACCCACGGAGACACATCATGCGTTTCATAGGGCTGCTGGTGATCGTCTGGCTGATCGTGGGCGCCGTTGCGGCCGGCCAACGCGGGTATTTCACCCACGCCAGCCAAAACTGTGCCAGCGTCGGGACGATCGCGCTAACCGTGATCGCCGGACCACTCAACTACGTGGGTGCCAAGCCCAAGGTCACGGATTGTCAAGTGCCGCAACCCAGTGGCTAACGCCCACAGCTCAATTCCAACCGATCTCAACCATCGACCTGCTCAACCAATCCAAGGAGCCGACATGACTACCAGCAGTATCGTTTTGATCGTCCTCATCGCGGTCATTGCCATTCTGCTCATCGCCACAATCGCGTGGGTGGCGCGCAACAAACGCACCCAACACCGCCGCGTCGAAGCCGGAGATATCCGCGACAAAGCCGCCGATGAGTCCCACAAGGTGGGCCAACGCGAAGCGCTCGCCGACGAGACCGCCGCCAAGGCCCGCGTCGCCCAAGCCGAGGCCGACGCCAAGACGGCGCACGCGACGGGCCTACAACATCAGGCGCAAGTACATCGCAGCGACGCGGCCACCGCGCGCGACGAGGTGAACCAGGAGTTCAAGCGCGCCGACAAGATCGATCCGGACTCGCAAACCCCCGAAACACCCGCGACCGCCGACCGCAAGGAACACCAGGACCACTGACGGTCTCCCGCTGACGCCCGCACCATCGCCGTGGCAGGCGACCGGCCCACCCCGATCACAGGGCCTCGCCGACCCCGCCGGAGTCGTGTGAGCGCCGCGGTGCGTGAGCACTGCACACGCCAACGTCTCGCACAGCAGCAGCGGCCCGGTGTTTTATCCGGCCGGTTAGAAGGGGTCCCCAATGTCTGATCACGCTCGTCGTCCACCGCGACTCAGATGGCCCAAAACAGTGTGTTCGAACGATTCGCCCGCGGCGGATATGTCGTGAGCGGCCTGCTGCACCTGATCATCGGCTACCTCGCCATCCGGATCGCTCTGGGCGTCGGCGGCGGCACCGCTGACCAATCCGGGGCGCTGGCGGCGTTGGCAGCCAAACCGGGCGGCGTCGTCGCGCTCTGGGTCGCCGCTGCTCGCGCTTCCGGTGATGGGGCTGTGGCGGCTCGCCGAAACAGCCCTCGGCCGGTCGACCGACCCGAAATCCCAAGGCGCATCAGCAGAAGTCGCTGGATCGGGTGAAGGCCTTCGCGCTGGCGGTGGTCTACTTCGCGTTCGCGTACTCGGCGTTCGGCTTCGCCCGCGGCGCCGGAAAGTCCACCGGCGCACAGAATTCGGGGATGAGCGCACGCCTGATGCAGACCGGCGCCGGCACGATCGCACTGATCGCCGGCGGCGTCATCATCGTCGCGGTGGGCGGGTATCACGTCTACAAGGGAGCCAGCCGTAACTTTCTCGACGATCTCAAAGGCCACTCCAGCGACCTGGTGCGACGACTGGGCATGGTGGGCTACATCGCCAAAGGACTGGTGATCGCCGGCGCCGGGGTACTGGTCATCGTCGCGGCGAGTCGTTCGCAGCCCAACACGGCCACCGGACTCGACGGGGCCCTCAAAACACTTGGGGCCCAACCCTACGGAGCCGCACTCCTGATCACCGCCGGCGCAGGAATCATCACCTACGGCCTGTACAGCTTCGCCATGGCCCGATACACCAAAATGTAAGTGGCTCTGGCGGACTCAGCTCGCTAGCCGACCCGATGCCACGACTCTCGCCCGGAATGTCGGATGAATCAGCCGCGCAGAAGAACTCGCGGACGAGGCGCTCTTCTGGGGTTGATGCCCCCGAGACTTCGATCACTGTGCGTCACACCTAACCCAATCCCGTTCCCAGCAGCAGTCCCAGCAGGTAGGTGGTCGCGGCCGCGCCATACCCGATGAGTAGTTGGCGCAGCGCCCTGCGCAGCGGGGGGCCGCCCGAGAGCAGGCCAACGATCACGCCGGTGCCGATCAGTGCGACGCCGACCAGGATGGCGGCGACCACCAACGCGACGACACCTTGCAGGCCGAAAAGGTATGGCAGCACGGGTACCAACGCGCCCGAGGCGAAGAAGCAGAAGCTCGACAGGCCGGCCTGCAGGCCGGTGCCGATCGCCTCGTGCTGCGTCGACTCCGTTGGGGTGGCGCCGGATTGGTGCGGTGGGGGAGTCTGATTGGGCGCCGAGCACCGCGGCGGCCCGGTTCACGGCGTCGCTCTCGCTCATGCCCCGCGCCCGATAAACAAGGGCCAATTCGTTGGCGTCGACATCCAGCGCAGGCACGGCGGCGTCGGCCTGCGGATCGGGGGTGGACGCGCCAAGCAGCTCGCGCTGCGAACTCACCGAGACATACTCTCCTGCCCCCATCGACAAGGCGCCGGCCAGCAGTCCGGCCAGGCCGGTGACGAGCACGGTGTGGTTGGACACGCCGCTGGCACTGATACCCAGCACCAAGGCGAGGTTGCTGACCAGTCCGTCGTTCGCCCCGAACACCGCGGCGCGAAAGCCGCCGGACAGCCGGCTGCGGCCCTGGGTGGCCAGCGCCCTGACCACCTCGCCGTGGATGCGTTCGTCGGCGGCCATGGTGGCGGTGGCGTCAGCGTCGGCGTCATAGGGCGACCGTGTCTCGGCACGCTGAGCCAGTGCCAGCACGAACACCGATCCGAAGTGGCGGGCCAGAAAACCCAACAGCCGGGAACGGATATCGCTGCGCCGCGGCTTGCCGACATCCTGGTCGAGCAGGGCCAGCCAGAACTGCTCGTGACGGCCCTCGGCGGCGGCCAGCGCCAGCAGGATGTCGCGCTCCTCGCCGGTGCGGCGTTGCGCCAGATCGCGGTAAACGGCCGCTTCGGCGCGCTCGTTGGCAAGATGTTGTCGCCAGCGCCGAAGGTCGGCTGCGGACGGCTCAGCCCGATCGGCATTTCCCTGGCCTCGGTTTTGCCCCACCCCACCATGATCGCCACAGAGACCGCGAAACGCACAGCAGAACTGCCGTGGCGGTCGACTCTGCAGTGGGTATAGCTATGTAGTGACGTGCAACGCGTTTGTGCTGGGCGGGGGCGGTGTGCTCGGGGCCGCCGAGGTCGGAATGGCGCGCGCGTTGCTGGAGGCCGGGGTCCGCCCGGACTTGGTGTGCGGCACGTCGGTGGGCGCCATCAACGGCGCGGCGATCGCCGCTGATCCCACGCCAGCCGGGGTCACGCGCTTGTTGGCGATTTGGGATGCGCTGGCCGACGACGGTGTCCTTGACAGCTCGATGATCGGTCGCATTGCCGAAGTCATGCGGCACCGAACCTCGTTGCACGGCAACGACACACTTCGCCGCCTGTTGCGTGACCGATTGCCCGTGCACAGGTTCGAAGACCTCGCCGTGCCGTTCGAGTGCGTGGCGGCCAGTATCGAACGCGCACGCGAACACTGGTTCACCGCGGGAGAGTTGATCGAACCGATACTGGCGTCGTGCGCGCTGCCGGGGGTGTTCCCTCCCGTGCGCATCGGTGATGAGCACTTCTTCGACGGCGGCCTGGTCAACAGCATTCCCCTGGAGCGGGCGGTGGCCCGCGGGGCCGACACAGTATGGGTTCTGCACGTCGGGCGGTTGGAGGAGGAACTGACCGCGCCGCGGTTCTTGTGGCAGGTCGCGTTCGTTTCCTTCGAGATATCACGTCGCCACCGCTTCCACAGCGATCTGGACCGAGTGGGCGCAGAGGTCATCGTGCATGTGCTTCCGACCGGCATGCCGCAACGTCCCGCCGCCACCTGGTCGAATCTGCGCTACCGCGACACCGGCCGAATCGCCCGGCGCGCCGAGCTGGCCTACGACGCGACCCGCGAGTACCTCGAGGCCCTGCCATGATCGCCCCGCGCCGCCTGGTGACCGTTCCCTTCGCGACCACCCTCTCGGTGTGCTTGCTGGTCCTTAGCCCGCTGCTGCTGGCGGGCAGCACGCTGGTGGCGGTAGCGACGCGGTCCACCCGGCCGGCCCGAACCGTCGGGTTGGCGATGGCATACGCCGTCATCGAACTACGCACGCTGGTGAAGCTTGCGGTCGGCGACATGGACGGCGATCGACTCATGGCGGACTTCCTCACCGCGGCCTACGCGGCCGCACGAAAGCTCCTCGACGTCGAGGTGGTGCTCGACCCGTCGTCCGCCACCCCGGACAGCGTTCCTCGCGACGCGCCCGTGATCGTGTTGTCGCGGCACTGCGGGCCAGGCGACACCGTGCTGGTCGCCTGGCTTCTCATGCTCAGGTACCGATTGCAGGTGCGCATCGTGCTCAAGGCCGTTCTGCATTACGAGCCGGTGCTCGACTTCGCGGGCCAACGCGGGTGCTTGTGCTTTCTGGCGCGCGGCGATCGCGCCCGTCAACAGATCCACGATCTCACCGCGTCGCTGGGAGGCGGCCAGGCACTACTGCTGTTCCCCGAAGGCGCGAACTTCACCTTGCCGCGGTGGCACGCCGCGATCGCCGAGCTCCGCAAGACCGGTCGAATCCGCGCGGCGGGCCGCGCATTAGGACGCTCCTATACGCTGCCGCCGCGCGCCGGGGGTGCCACCGCCGCGGTGAGCGGAGCGCCGAACGCCAATGTGCTTGTCCTCACCCACAACGGCTTCTGCCCCGACGGGCGGGCCCGGCCGTGGTGGCAGCTGCCGGTCCACCGGGAATTGCTCGTCCGCACCACCCTCATCCCGGCCGCACAACTTCCCGAGCCCGACCAGCTGGGGCCATGGCTGGAACGAACCTGGACAAAGGTTGACGCCTGGGTCGCCGGCCACACCGACGACCAGACCGCATGACCCGTGCCGCCGGCGGCGTAATGCTCACCCGACGGCGATGGCTCCCGGGCCGGGCACCGGTGTGAT
Organism: uncultured Actinomycetota bacterium; assembly: GCA_963733605.1. Lineage (GTDB taxonomy): Bacteria > Actinomycetota > Actinomycetes > Mycobacteriales > Mycobacteriaceae > Mycobacterium. The sequence continues at coordinate 178,576 of CAVTDY010000037.1, read as the reverse complement.
GTCGCGCGCACCCAATGCGACATGGCCCGCGCCGCAATTGAGTTCCACGCTCACCGGTTCACCACAGTTGCGGTGCAGCAGCTGCACCGCGGGTCCGGAGTCGTCGGCGGTCCACCGATCGCCCCACTGCATCAGCGCGACGACGACGGGAAACAGGTCGCGGCCCTTGTCCGTGAGGCGGTATTCGTCCCGGCTGCGACCGACGTCGTCCTGGTAGGCCACGCGCTCCAGGAGCCCGTGTGCCACAAGTGTTTTCAGGCGGGTAGCAAGCAAGTTGCGGGCGCACCCCAGCGCGGCGTGGAAGTCGTCGAATCTGCGAATCCCGTAGAAGGCCTCGCGGAGAACGAGCAGCGTCCACTTTTCGCCGACCACGCCGAGGGTGCCGCGCGATCGAACAGTTGGCGGCGCTGTAGCGGAACCGGTCGCTGTGCATGCCCATGATAGCTGGGTTGACAATTTAAACCCAGCTATCTAGGTTCAGAAAATAAACTCACACCGGAACACCGGATCTCACACCGGATCAATGGAGGTCGGACCCATGCCCATGCTCGACGCGTACATCCCCGCCGGAGCGCTCTCGCCGGTCGCCGAGCGGGCGTTGATATCCCAGTTGACCGACCTGCTGCTCCAACACGAAGGGGCCGACCCGACCGATCCGCGTGCTCGGGCGATCGCGTGGGTGTTTGTGCACCGGCCCGCCGATGTCTTCGTCGCCGGGGACAGAGCCGATGAACCGCGCTACCGATTCGTCGCGTCGGTGCCCGAAGGCCAGTTCGACGACGAGCGTCGCACCGCGATCGTGCGGGACATCACCGACGCCGTACTGCGCGCCGAGAATGGCTCGCACCCCTACGATCCGAACCGGGTGTGGGTGTTCACCAACGAAGTTCCCGACGGCACGTGGGGCGGTGCCGGCCGGATCAACACGCTGGCCGACATCGTCGGCTACGTCCTCGACGATCCCGAGAAGGGCCGCGCTTACGCCGAGGGACGGCTGGCGCAGCGCAGGGGCGCGGCATGAGCACATCTAGCCGGGGCGAGGCATGACTCGGCGGAGGACCGAGCCGAAGGTTCACTTCGTGCAGGACGGCGCGCTGGGGACGGTGATACTGGACAGCCCACCGCTGAACCTGATCGGCGACGAGCTGGTTGCCGACCTGCAGGCGGTGATCGACCAGGTCGAGGCCGCCGACGGACTGCGCGCCCTGCTGCTGCGCGGCAACGGCAAGGTGTTCAGCGCCGGCGCAGACGTCGCGATGTTCGCGGGCATGGACGCCGCGCAACTGCGACCGTTGATCGCCTCGTTCCTCGATCTGGGCGGTGACTGGACCGGCTGCCCTTCCCGACTATCGCTGCGGTCCACGGGACCTGCATGGCCGGGGGTTTCGAACTCGCACTGTTCTGCGATCTGGTCTGGGCGGCGGAGGGCACGATGCTCGGTCTGCCAGAGACCCGGCTGGGGATCGTTCCCTTAGCCGGCGGCATCGAGAGGCTCGCGGCGCGCGCGGGGCTCGGGCGTGCGCGGACGATAGCGTTCGGCGGGGACCTGCACACCGCCGAGGAGCTCGCGGCGTGGGGCGCAATCGACCGAGTCGTCGCCGCCGACGATCTGCACAAAGCCGCCGACGAGTTCGCCCACCGGCTGGCATCGGGGCCCACCCGTGCCTTCGCGGTCGTCAAGGAACTCGCCCGGGCATACACCACGGACGGCATCGCAGGCGCCGATGCGCTGCTGCTCCAGGCGGCGGTCGGTCTGTTCGACACCGACGACGCCCGCGGCGGCATCCAGACGTTTCTGAAGTCCGGCCCGGGACACGCGGTGTTCGCCGGCCACTGACAACACACATATCTTTTGGGATCGGTAGCGATCCGCACGGCGTGTACTTGCCACGTGACCGCCACCCACACCAAAAGCACGACCTTCGCCGCGGCGCTGCTGTCTGCCGGGCTGGGTCTGGTCGCCGCCGTGGTGGCTGCGCCGGTGGCCAACGCCGATCTCGATTTTGAATGCAGGCCGGGATGCTGGGGCGCACTCGCGGCATCGCCCTCGAATGGACAAGAAGAGATCATCACCAACGCGACGACCCAGCACGGAGCGGAGGACAAAGCCGTCTTGTGGTGCGACGTCCTTGGCAAGACGAACGACTGCAATGTCGTCACGTCGGGACTGGGCTGTCTCTCGCTCGCGGAGAGCAGCGACGGGAAAGCGGTAGCCGGGCGAGTCGCAGCCACTCAAGACGCGGCGGATGCGGCAGCCTTGGACGCCGCGGGGCCCGGGTCGAAGATCGACCTTCACGACTGCAGCAGCTGGTTATAGGCAATTTCGCCGGTTACCACCCGGCGAGGGCCGCCTTGGCCGCGGCGGTCGTCTGCGGCGTGCTCGTAAGCCGCCAGTCAGGCTCGCCTGGTTTGTCCGCCTCGAACCAGATCAGCCCGCTCACGCCGGTAGTTGTCAGAAATTTCACGAAGTTCGTGATCCAGGCCGCCTTGTCGCCCCCGCGGTCACTGCTACCAACCTCGTTAATCCACAAGGTTTTCCGCGGCGCGATTTTTGTCATCAGGTCCAGCGTGGGCCCGAAAAGGTCGGCCGGTTCCGTCCACCGGTGGCCCGCGTAGTCGCCGAAGTTATAGCCGTCCACGCCGATGATGTCGACGTAGTCATCGCCGGGATAGCACCGCGTGACCACCTCGGCGGCGCCATTGACGATGACGTTCGGGCTCCAGACCCATTGCACCTGCATCGCGCCCGAATCGTTGAATATGCCGCGTACCCTGCGGTAAGCGGCGACATAGTCCTCCGGCGTGGACCCGGCCTGGCCCACCGACCACGGGTACCAGTTGCCGTTCATCTCGTGTGCGAACCTCATCAGGAATCGTTTGTTGTACGCTGCTGCCTCTTTCGCCCAAGTCGCGATGTAGGCGTCGTAGCGACCGCCGGCGATCTGGGCCGCAGTGTAGAGCTGCTGACTTGTGCCAGCGCCGGGATCCCATGGTTCCCAAGTGATCTCGGGCAGTGCGCCGATCGACATGATGCCGTCCAACGCGGCGGTGGGCAGGGCATCACCCGAGCCGAACGCGGCGTAGATAGTGAGCACGTCAAGGCGCTTGCCCAGCGATTTGGCGGTGGCTTTGGACTGCTCTACGGCCGCCGCGTCGATTCCGTTTGCCGCCAGACCGAAGATCCGCGCAGCGTGCGGGCGCGCGCAGCCGCTGGACGCCACCAACGCCAGCCCCCCCACCGCTATCGACGCGAGCAGACCGCGGCGCGACATCATCGCCGGAGCCCTTGTCGCGGGCAAACACCACCTCCCGACGCGTCCTGAGGGCCTCGCAGGGTCAGCCTACGGGATGGGGACCACTGGCGACGGGTAGCAGATCAGTGCCCGCTCAAGTCCACTCCCTTCTCGCGGATCTGCACCTCGACAGCCGGAAGTAGCGCCCGGATGGCGGTGAGCGTCAGGTGGGAGTCGTCGCGGTAGAGCAGTGTGCCGTTACGCACCGCCGGGCACGACGTCGCCTCGCAGAGATACGCGTTGACGTCGACCACCGGGATGTCGAGGTTCTCGCCGCGAAGTTGATCGGTCACGATGGGTTCGGTGCGGCGCACGTTGTTGAGGTCGAAGGTGCATTTGGACCAGTTGTCCAGGGCGCCGGACACGCATTCGGGGATGTTTTTCTGGGGGTATGGGGTGTCGCGCATATAGATCAGCTTGGCCCCCGTGGCGCGTAGTTGATTGAGGGTCTGATCCCAGCCGATCTTGAACTCCTGGTAGTCGGGCACGTAGGTAGACAGTGACCCGATCACGATGTACTTCGGCTTGATCGCCATGATCGCCTTCAGACTGTCTTCGCGCCAGCCGAGGCAGTCCGGCTTGGTGAACGGATCGGTGCGACCGTCGCGGGGTTGCAGCGCCGCCAACGGGCAGGCCGCCTTAGTGAATTGGCTTAGCCGCCAGTTGTTTTGACGCGCAAGATCCTGGATGACGGGCAGCCACTGCTGGGCGTGGCTGTCGCCGAACAGCACCGCCGGTACACCGTCGGCTGGCCCGTCGACACAGGTGGACGGCGTTTCGCGCTTGCCGAGCGGGATCAGGCACTCGTCGCGCTCGGGCCGGTCGTCGAAAGCCTTGAACGGGTTCGGCGTCACAGGGCCGGACGTGGCCCCGGTCGAGGCACCGAACACCGATTGGAAGCTGACATTTGCGTTGGCGGAGGTGGCGCCACTGCTGGCGCGTTTGACCGCCATCACGCCGATGCTCATCGTCATCGCGACCGCGAAGACGGTGGCGGTCATCCCGACTGAAATAGATGCCATCAGATTGCGCTTGAGTTCGGCCGAGGACATGATCGGCCGCTCCAGCAGCATGGTTGACAACCATGCCAGCAGCAACGCGACCAGCATGACCAGCACCAGTACACGCCAGTCGGTGATATGGGTGTATTGCTTGAACAGCACCAGCACCGGCCAGTGCCACAGGTACCAGCCGTAGGACACCTGGCCGACCCAGCGCAGCCATCCCGCCGACAGGAAGGAAGCAACCGCGGGGCGTGCGATCCCGGTGATCTGGCCGGCCAGGATAATGCCACCGCCGCCGAGGGTGGGAAGCAGCGCAGCCGTTCCCGGGTAGGGCGTGTTGTGCCCGTAGTGCACCGTGGCGATCGCCACCGCTACCAACCCGGCCCAGCCCACCAGCCACATGGCCATCCGCAGCCATACCCAAGTGAACAGCCGGCTCAGCAGCGGCCCGGCCACTGCGACCATGGCACCCACCCCGAACTGCCAGGCCCGGGTGTGGGTGGCCATGTAGGACATCACCGGGTCGCTGGCGGTCAGCCGCAGCGACAGCACCAGTGAGATGGCCGATACGGCCGCGATGCCCATGCCGGCCACCAGCCGCACCGACCAGCCGCGGCGTCGGGCCAGGTAGGCCAGGCCCCCGATCAGCAGCGGCCAGACGAAGTAGAACTGTTCCTCGACGGCTAGCGACCAGAAGTGGGTCGCGACGCTGTCGTCAGAGGCGCCGGCAAGGTAGTCCTTTCCCTGAGCGATGAATCGCCAGTTGGCCATCTGCAGCGAGGCGGCCAGCAGGTCGAACGCCTGGCGGAACACCGACAGCAGCGGCATCACAAACCACACCCCCGCAGACGTCGCGACGATCACCAGCGCGGCGGGCGGGATGATGCGCCGTGCGCGGCGGGCGTAGAAGCCGCGGTACGAGATCCTGCCGCCGCGCTCGAACTCGCGCAGCAGCAACCCTGTGATCAAGAAGCCCGAGATGACGAAGAACAGGTCGACGCCGACGAAACCGCCCGTCATGAACGGCACGTTGGCGTGGAACAACACCACCGCTCCGACGGCCACGCCACGCAGGCCTTCGATGTCGGTGAAGAAGCGACCTTCCGGTGCCCGCTTTGGTTCGGCGATCGGGGGCGGTGCGGGCGCAGTGACAGTAGCCATGTCAGGATCCCCACGGAATCATCAGGTCGAACCAGCCGAGTGCTATTGCCGCAGCGAGCAATAACGCGGCGGTGTAGCCGACCACCTCATACAGCGAGATGCGGTGCGGGTTGCGCCGCACCCATCGCAGCGATGCCCGCAGCCGGTGCCTGCCGGCGTCGGGCGTCATGCCGCAACCGCGGCGACGTCGGATTTGCGCGGCGCTTTTCCGGCGGTACGCCGGCGCTGGGCGCGCTCGGCGCGTGGCGCGGGCTTGAGGATCTTGGCGAATTCGAACAGTAAGGGCAGCGCCAGATAGGAGTAGAGCAGCACGAACATCGCCATCAACCAAAATCGCCGCAGGCCGTAGGCGTGCAGGTCGTATACGACCGTCACCCAAAACGGCACCAGCCACACCACAATCGCCACCGCGCCGAAGCGGGCGATGGTGCGGGCCAGCGAATTGGTCGACCCCACTGCACCGGTGGCGACCCAGCCGGCGGAATGCCCGCGCAGCTTGTCGGCGATCGCGACGACATGCGCATAGCTGTACGCCATTTGGATGCGCAAAACCTCGAAACGCCACCGCCCCCGCGAAACGAAGGGCAGCACAACCAGATACACCCACAATCCGAACAGGAAAGGGACGAACTGGACCGGCTGCACCTGCGTCGGGGAAGAACGCGGCCATGATCAAGCCGGGGATGTAAAGAGCGACCACATTGACTGCCGTAGTGATGTAATAAAGCACCCCGGCCCAGAAGCAGAAGCGCTGCCGCACAGTCATTTTCACTTCGGCACCGGCCAGATGCTCATTATCGAGCCGCACCAGCGACCCGTTGCACCACCGGTATTGCTGGTTGAGAAACCCGGCCATATCCGATGGGCACAGCCCTCGGGAAACGATCGCGGGAACATAGCGCGTTTGGTATCCGGCCCGCATCAAGAATAGGCCGGTATGAATGTCCTCACTATGCTCGATCTGGGCGAATCCGCCCGCCGCCGCCAACGCTTCGCGCCGATATATTGCGCAAGTACCCACACATACCGCGGCGTCGAATCGGTCCCGGGACGGCAGAATCCACCGGTAAAACAATTCCTGGGTGGCGCCGGCGGTTCGCTCAATCCAATTGAGGCCTTCCGCGGTATCGAAATACTGCGGGCTCTGCACAATACCAACGGCCGGATCGTCCATATACGGGATCAAATGAAACAGAAAATCACTGCGCGGACAGAAATCCGCATCCAGAATCACGATGTGGTCACCGGAAGACCGGGTGAACGCGTATTGGAGGTTGCCGGCCTTTTTCATGTATCCGCGATTAGGGCGCACGATATAGCGGAAGCCAAACTCGGCGGCAAGTTCGCGGACGCTATCGCGGGCCCCGTCGTCGAGAACATAGACATTGACCTCGCCCGGCCAGTCCATTGCCGCCACGAACGTGTAGGTGTTGGCCAGGATGTCCAGGCCCTCACCGTAGGTGGGCAGGAAGACATCCACGCCGGGATACGCGCCGCCTGGCACCCAGGCCGCCACCAGTGCGCGGTGCGACTTGGCGCTGAAACGCCGGGTGTTGAAGCTGGTCAGCGTTGACAGCACGTTGCCGATGATGTTGAGCCCCAACACGATGAGCATCGGCCACAGCACGTGTACGGCAGACATCGTGAACTTGTACAAGCTCCACGCCGCCAGCACGTAGGCCACCAGCAGCAGAATCTGCACCCAGCGCATCTGCGGCCCGAAGTAGGCATACAGCTCGTCGTCTGTCGGCGGGGTCACCCGCGCGAACGGTGTGCCGTCCTCAACGGCGGGCCTGTGCGGCAGCGTCTTCGGGTCGCGTCCCGGAGTTCTCCACGAGCGTCATTAGTCCCCCATGGCCGACTCATCCCACGCGGAAAATCCACTGGGAATCTGGCCCGTACGTTGAACTCTGCGCGTCTGCTGGGAATGCGTCGCGCGACATCTCAACGGAGGTGTCGTATCGCTATCTGTAGCGATATGTCGGCGTCATCGCCGAATGCTAGCTGAGCAGCACTGGACAGCTGCGTATAAAGATAGCGAGGAGTTCGCTGGTTTGGTGGGCGAGCCGACCGATTTGTGATTCACCTAACAACGCGAACTGCTATCGGAGTAACCCGATGTGGGTCGTTCGTATCGCACAATCTTACGATTGAAAGATAATTGAGTTGTTGCGGTCGGAAGACTGTGGGTTGTTCGCAGTACATTCTGTCAAGCGACCGAAATGTGAACGCCGACGGCGTGGCATTCTTTTAGCAGAAGGGAGTCCGAATGATCCGGGGTCTACGGCTGCTGGCCGGCGCGTTGGCATGCGTGGTGACCGCCGCGTGCACGTCACCGTCCGGCGGGGGTGCAACCGGGCCGGATCCTGACGCGCTGCATTACTCGCATTCGATGCCGGCGATCGCGCCGGTCGACTGGAGCGCCCGCGGGACAGTGGTGTCCAGCTCGGATCACCCCGCCTTCGATGTCAGCGCGCTACCTGCCGGGTCGTCGGCGTGGACAATGGTGTACCGGTCGATATCGGGTATCACCGGCGCGTCGACGCAGGTGTCGGGGGCGGTGTTCACCCCGCCCGGCGTTCCGCCACCGGGTGGCTGGCCGGTGATCGGCTACGCACACGGCACGGTCGGGGTGACCGCAGGCTGCGGGCCCACCGGCGATCCGCGGCTGTTCGGCGACATCAAGGCCGTGGCGATACAGCTGGCCCAGGGATATGCGGTGGTGTACACCGATTACGCGGGACTGGCGCCACGCGGTGACAGTGCGCCCGGGGCGACTCCGCACGCTTACCTGGAACCCAAGTCCGCCGCGTTCAACCTGATCGACGCGATACGGGCAGGCCGCAGCGTGGTACCGGCGCTCTCATCACGGTGGGTGGCGCTCGGGTCTTCGCAGGGGGGTGAAACCGCCTGGGCGGCCGCCGAATACTTCGACAGCTACGGCCAGGGCACCGACCTGCTGGGCGCGGCGGCGATCGTTCCGACACTGGACATCAGTGGCATCGTGCAGCGCGCCGAAGACTCGCAGCTGACCGTCGACCAGATGTTCATCTATCCCTACATCGTCACCGGTCTGGCCGGCGTTGACCCGGCGATCCATCCCGACGACTACCTACACGGAGCGCTGCGCGACAACCGCGACCTGCTCATCACGTGCAAATCCGCAGCGGCGCAACAAAAGAGCGATCTGGCCGCCAAGTTCACCGGGTCCGATGCCAAACCGTCCTCGCAAGCGGCGGCCGATCGTCTTGCCCATCGGCTCAGCGACTATGCGCTGCCTCAACAGGCCACCAAGCTGCCCATCGTGGCTATCTACGGCGGCGACGACGACACCGTTTTACCGCAGTGGACCGAGGTCGCGATGGGGCGTGCGTGCACGCTGGGTGACATCGTGCATGCGGGTCCGCATGAACGGACAGGGCCACACACTCGATCCGGGCGCACTGCTCGGCTATTGGGTCGCCGACCGCTTCGCCGGCGTGCCCGCCGGCGGCAACTGCTGACTCGCGGGATCTGTCAGCCCGATCATCGCGCCAGCACCGCAGAGCTGCCTGGTGTCCGGTGGCCAGCCGACCGCGCCCGTTGCGGTTAGTGCGCCGACCCGCCCGAGGCGGGCGCGCCGGGCAGCGCGATCGGCGCCACCCCCGGGGTACCAACCCTGCCCGCTAGCCACGGCAGCGCTGCGGCGAAAGCATCCCCGGCCGAGGAAAAGTCGTGACCCACGGAGGTGGCGACCACCGCGCATTCGATTCCGTAGCCGCTGGCGAACTCACACAGCCGGTCGGCCACCACGGCGTGGTCCTCCTGCTGGTTCGAGTCCTCAATCGGCGCCGGCGGCGGATCGGTGGCGTTGGCTGCGCGGTAGAGGGTCGTTGTGTCGACAGAGACAGCGAACCAGCCGGCCACGTCGGTGTAGGGACCGTGGCGACCCATTACGGTCACAGGGTCGAACGAGGCCCAGGCCTCGGCATCGCCACCGAACAGCCGCTGGATGGTTTGTGGCCGGGTGCCCGCGTTGGGGCTGGGCTGCCCGTCGATGTCGACGAAGGTGCGGAACAGTTCTGGGTGCATCACCGCCAGAGTCAGCGCACAGGTTCCGCCCGACGACCACCCGACCACCCCCCAGTTCGCGGGATCACCGCTGACGCCGAACGTCGAGATCATGTAGGGAACAACATCTTTCGTCAGATGATCGGCGGCATTGCCCCGAGTGCCGTTGACGCACTCGGTGTCGTTGCTGAACGCGCCGCTGTAGTCGACGAAGACCAGAACCGGCGCGACGCCGCCGTGAGAAGCCGCGAAGTCGTCGATCGTGCGCTGCGCCGCACCGGCGCCGAGCCAGTCAGCTGGGTGGCCGAACTCGCCGCCGATCATCATCACCACGGGCAGCGCTGGGTGGCGGACTGGAGGCATACCAGGCCGGCGGCAGGTAGACGAGCTCGGCACGGTGTGCGAATCCGGAGGCGGAGTCTGGAATGTTCACCGAGACAAGTGTGCTGGCCGGGGGTGGGCCACCCTGCTGCGCCTGCTGACTCACCGCTGCCTGGTCGATCTGCCCGGACAACGGCGCGTCGGTAAGCCGCTCCCACGCCGAGCGCACGGTCGGCAGGTAGCCCACCCACGCGTTGAGGGTCAGTGCCGCGCAGAGCAGACATAACGGCACCGCCAGCAGCGAAGCAGCGCGCCGCCACCACCGGCGGCCGCGCCAGCCCAGCGCAGCCACCCCGCAGGCCAGGCCGGTCAACGTGATCCACAGCCACAACCGCGGCGGCATGGGATCGTCGGCGAGCCCCTGATCCTCGATGTACCAGTACACCGATCCGGCCAGCGCGACACCGGCCAGCGCCGCCAACGGAAGCCACCGCGTTAGCCAGCGCCGCGATCGCCAGTCGATGGTAAGTACCAGCACCAGCAGCGTGATCGCCTGTGCAGCAACCGGAAGCCAGCCGCGCGTCAGTTCGAGGTTGCCCGTCATGGGTCCGGGACGCTGGGATGGGTCGGCGACTCGTCGGTCGCGGTGACGAGCGGGCAATCGTTGGGTGGGCTCTGCCCGCTGAAACGTTGGCCCAGCCAGGCGAACGCCGCTGATGGATCGATCTGATCGGGGCCGAGCCCTGGCGCAGGTCTGATCGAGATGACATCGCCCATAGTGCATGCGCGGTCAAGCGCACCGTCGGTCCAGGCGCGCGGGATCAGCGGGTCGTGGTCTCCGTAGATCACCAACATCGGCGCGGCGGCAGGGCCCTGCGGCAGGCTGGTCTTCTGCAGATAACCCCGCAACGTGGCCGTCGCCGCGGCACTGTCGGGTCGCAGGTTACCGGTTGTGATCTCATCGGCGATCCGCGCGCGTTCTTCGGCGACGCCGCCGCACGCCGACAGCATGTCCCACGTGTGCTGGTCGGTGAGGAATCCCCGGCGGTAATCGTCGAGGTCGAAGTCGGCGCCGTATTCATCTTTGAGCGCGCCCAGATATGCCAACAGCAAAAGCTTTTGCTGTCTGCTCAAGCCGCCTTGGGCGGCCGCGTCGGCCAGCCCGTCGATGTCGGTGATCGGTGAGAGGCTCACGGCGCCGAGGAGTTTGAGGTCCGAGCCGTAACTGTCGGCGAGCTCGTCGGCCGCCCAAGCCGCCTGCCCACCCTGCGAGGCGCCAAACGCCACCCAGCGTTCAGATGTGTCGGGCACCAGGCGGCGCGCCGCGCGCACCGCGTCGATCAGGTTGTTGCCTGCGGTCGTGGAATCCAGGTAGGGGTAGTAGGAGCCCTGCGCGCCGGGACCGCCCAGGCCCTGATAGTCCGGGACGCTGACCACATAGCCCGCGTCGACGAGTGCTTGGACGGTCGCCGACGCGTTGAGCAGTGTCGGAGACAGCGATGCGGCGCAGTCTGGCGATCGGCCGTTGATCGCGGGGGCCAATCCCACGACAGGCCAACCGCCTGGGGGCGGGGAGCCTTTCGGGACGAACACGGAGCCGGTCACCTGGGTGGGATGGTCGTCCACCCCGGACTTGGATATGTAGGTGATCCGTTGCGACCAGCCGGCAGCCGAGCGCACCGACATATCGACACCAGCTAGCGCGTCGGCACCAAGGATCGTTCCCGGCGGTTGGTCGGGCTGGGCAAGGCTTGTCGCCTCGCCCGCTAAGTGCGGCGCGGACCGGCTGGCGAATACCGATGAGCTACAGCCCATTACGGTGAGCATGGCGATGGCGGCCTGCAGCGCCACGACCGAGGTGCGGTTCACTATCAGCTTCCGATGAGCGCGTCGGCGAACGCTCGCCGAGCGACGGGTCTGCGGTTGAACGCCCACGACAACACCGACGTGAAGCGCCCGACGGTCGCATCAGTGGTAAAACCATGCAACGGTGCGGCTTCTATCGTAACGCTGAGGGCCTCAGACCGCAGCTCGAGGCTGCTAGCAGATCCCTTGGGTCCCTTCTATTCATCGACCGACCGAGTGGTTGGCCGCGAAACGCGGCTGTTCAGGTCGGGCTGTGTGGGTCGACCGACCGACAGATGCGGGGGAAGGGCTGCGCCGTCGGCGGAATGCCATCTCGGGCACGCAATCCCGCTCGAGATGTGAATCGCAGAATCGGCCTGCACAATGGAGGCCGTGCGGCGCGGAAGCCTCGGGTTGGCTCAGCGACCACACCACAATGGGGGCGGGAATCACGTTGTCAGATCTAAACGGAGCAGCGGGGGCGCGGGTCATCGTCGTCGACAACCATGAGGCGATCCACGCGGGAATTCGGCATTGGTGTTCACAGGCTGATCCACCGATTGCGGTCGTCGCCAGCTACCGGTCAGTGGACGAATTGTTGACCCACCACCCCGGCAGCGCGGCCGGCGCCGAAGTGGTCGTCTTCGATGTGGAACTGCAGCCCGGGCGGCCGGGGCTTGGCGAGCTGCGGCGAATTGTCGATCTCGGGCACCGCGTCGTGGTGTACACGCACATCACGGCGGCCGAAATCATGCTGCAGGCAATGGAAGCCGGCGCCGCGTCGTTTGTCACGAAGCTGGACGATTGTACTCACCTCGTCGACGCCATCCGGGTTGCGAACCGCGGCGGAGCGCACATCGCACCACACGCGGCGGCCGCCCTGTGCCACAACGCCATTTTCGGCCGACCGCAGCTGGCGCCGCGGGAAAAGGAAGTACTGCTCGCGTGGTTCCAGACCGACAGCAAAGACGAAGTCGCCCGGCGGCTGTCGATCGCCCCCACAACGGTGCGGACCCATCTTGAACGTGTACGCGCCAAGTACGCCGCTGCCGGGCGAAGCGCACCCACCAAGGCGGCTTTGGTCGCCCGCGCGATTCAAGACGGCATCATCAGCGCCGATGACATCTAGCTGTGCTGCCAGACCTGCTGCGCCCATGCGCATTTCACAACCGGGTCGTGGTCGCTATAGGTCGTCGACGCTGATGATGCCATCCTGGATGGCGCGCGCCACGAGGGCGGCCTTCGAGGTGGCCGGTCGCCCCACGGCGGCGTACTTGGCGCGGACCCGCTGCAAATGTGTGCGGACCGTGGTCGGTGCGATACGCAGCTCGCGGGCGACATCAGCCTTGCTCTCAGTGCGAAACCACGCGAGCAGTACCTCCATTTCGCGGGGCGCAAGATTGGGTCGGCCTAGCCTTCTGTCGTTCGCCAACGCCGCCGCCATCCGCGGTCCGACGTAAGGAGTATGGGTCCGTGCAGCGCGAATCGCGTTGACCAGATGCTCTCTGCCCTCCGACTTCACGAGATACGTGACCGCCCCGCGTTCTACCGAGGACAAGATCACCTCGTCGGCCTCAACCCGAGCGTAAACGATGACCCGATGACCCGCCCGGATCACGCTGTCCACGCCGGCGAAATCCACCCGGCGACTGGCGAACTCGAGGTCGCAGATGACCACGCCGATCCTCCGAACCGCGCCCCGCGGGGTAGTCGGCAAGGAAGCTCTCGGCCGAGAAGTAACCGCCGGCGAAGCGAATCGATGGCTGCGCCTGGGCGCACCACTGTGCCACGCCGACCTGGATCGCCTCATGCTTGTCTATGACCGCGACTGAGTCCTTCGGCTGGCCGGCGGGCGATGACATCGCGATGAAAAGCTGACGGTAAGGACGGGGGTGATCGATTGCTTCTGCCGTCATGAATAAACACCTCGGCGGTGCGGGACCGAAATTTGCGACCGACTGCCGTCGATGTCGCCCATGAAATCTGCTGCCATGGATATTCCCTTCCTGGGTCCGGCCTCGCTGCCAGCGACGATGGCGGCGCGAACGGCTGTACCCGCACGGTATGGCAGATCAGGGTCGGCTGACGTGAGTAGTGCGCTACTCGATTTCGCCCCGATGACAGACGCAGGACGGAAATGCTTCGCGGGTCGATGAAATGTCAACGGCGCGCGACACCGTTGTTAACTCGCGCCAAAAATGTGTCGTTCTATGGCCAATCTCACAGCAGCTTGGCAGAACCGCCGCGTCGTGCCCGTGCGGTGGTACGGCGATGCATTCGCTGGTCTCGGTGGCGGCTCGGCAAGCGCTCGGTCGTCGCGATGAATGCGGTGGCGGATGTCTAACCCCGAAGGGTGCCTGGATAGCCCTGGATCGCAATGTGTTTCTTATGGGTCGTTCGACCGACACGCGAGTACGGCGCTGCCGCCGAAGCGATCGACGGCACACTGATACTGAGATCGACTGTGGTACATGTTGTTAACGCAGCATCCGTCACTCGACCGACATCAAAGCAACATCGGGATGATCGCTCTTCGACAGTTCAGCACATACGGTAGTTGCCACGCAGCGAAACATATCGGTCGGCGTTAGGGTCGCATGATGACGACACCACACGTCCGTGTTCCCTACACAGCGATCGTCCCGGCCGCGGGCTTGGGCACGCGTTTTCTTCCTGCCACCAAGACAGTCCCGAAAGAACTACTGCCCGTGGTCGATACCCCGGGCATCGAACTCGTCGCCGCCGAGGCAGCCGCGGCCGGAGCCGACCGACTAGTGATCGTCACATCCGAGGGAAAGGACGGTGTCGTCGCACATTTCGTCGAGGACCTCGTCCTGGAAGGTACGTTGCTGGCCCGCGGCAAGCACCTGATGCTGGAGAAAGTGCGTCGGGCGTCGGCACTGATCAAAGTCGAATCTGTTGTGCAGCGCGAACCTTTGGGGCTGGGGCACGCCGTCGGCTGCGTTGAGCCGGTGCTGCTACCGGATGAGGACTCCGTCGCCGTCCTTCTGCCCGACGATCTGGTGTTGCCGACCGGGGTATTGGAGACGATGGCCAAAGTTCGCGCCAAGCGGGGCGGATCGGTGCTGTGCGCGATCGAGGTGGCATCTGAACAGATCAGCGCGTACGGAGTCTTCGATGTCGAAACGGTTCCCGACGCAGTCAATCCAAACGTGTTGAAGGTGGTGGGCATGGTGGAGAAACCCAAGGCCGAACACGCGCCCTTCGCCCTATGCCGCCGCGGGCCGTTACCTGTTGGACCGCGCAGTCTTCGACGCGCTTCGCCGCACTAGTCGCGGCGCCGGCGGGCGAGCTGCAGCTGACCGACGCCATTGCCCTGTTGATCAGCGAGGGCCATCCGGTGCACGTCGTGGTGCATCGCGGTACCCGCCACGACCTCGGGAATCCTGGCGGCTATCTCAAGGCATCCCTCGACTTCGCCCTTGATCGCTCAGATTACGGACCCGAACTACGGGACTGGCTGATAACTCGACTGGGCCACCAGTCGGCGGCCGGATCCGCTGACATCACCCAACCTAACTAGGGGCTGTCGTATGACCGCTCGCAATCGCACGTCCGTCACGACCGGCGCGGCTGTCGTCGGAGCCAGCATTCTGGTGGCGAGTGCACTGACCCCGCAACAGAGCCAGGCGTTGACACCGACACCGTGCAACCCGCCGCGGTAGTCGCGCCGGTGTCCGCATCCCCGACGCCGCCGCCCGGCAGCGCGAACGCGCCACGGCGATTCAGCCCCGGCTGCGCGGTCGGCGCTGCTCGCGATTACTGGCGCCCGCGGCGGACAGCCCCCGCGATCAATATGCCGGGGCCGGCGCGGCTATTGCTGCCACCTCGGACCTTCGCGCCGCATCGGCATCCGCCCGAAGCGACAGCGCGGGTGACGCGGTCCTGGTGCGTGCGAACCTGGTCGGGCCCAGCGCTGCCGCCACCCCGCCGCCGCCACGTTGCACAGCGACGAGGGTCACGCGGCGCCGCTGGCCGGCACCACCAACGAGCCACTTCGGTGCCGCCGGCGGTCGTGGGCCCAGCCGCGGCGTCGCCGGCTGCGCTGGCCGCGTCGACAGCGGCCGTTACGGCGCCGACCACCGGGTCGTTCTTCGACAACTTCATCGGCCCGGCCGGATCGCCGCCAAACCCCCAGATCTGGGGCTACGACCTCGGCGGTGGCGGTTGGGGCAACAACGAACAAGAGGTGTACACGAACTCCCCGAACAATGTGCGGCTTGACGGGAACGGCGACCTCGTCATCCAGGCTCAAAGCACACCAACCGGCTACACGTCCGCGCGGCTGGTCACCCGCGGAAAAGCCGACATCCAATACGGCACCCTGATGGCGCGGATCAAATTCCCTTCGGGCCAAGGGATCTGGCCGGCATTCTGGATGCTCGGTTCAAACATCGACAGTGTCGGTTGGCCAGCCGCCGGCGAAATCGACATGATGGAGCTACCCGATGTGGGCACCACGTACAACACGGCTTTGCATGGGCCCTGGGCCAATGGGCAACCGGGATACCTGGACCGCCTCCACCAGCGGCCCGGCTGGTACCGACCTGAGCACGGGATTCCACAACTACTGGGTGACCCGCGAGCCTGGCCTGATCATGATCGGCGTCGACGGGTACGTCCGCGGCGTTTACACCCGATCGTCGCTACCGGCCGGGGCGCAATGGGTGTTCGATGCCCCGTCCTACGTCGTACTCAATGTCGCCGTAGGCGGCAATTGGCCTGGCCCGCCGAATAATTCGACCCCGTTTCCGGCAACCATGCTCGTTGACTGGGTCTCCTACACTGCGACGCCGGTGGCGGGCACGACCAGCGCAGTGAAAACGGCCTCGACCCTTAGCGCCGCGGCGCCAGCACAACGGGGCGGGCTTACTGGCGCCACCGCAATCGCCACTGCCGCCGCCTCGCCCACCGTTGTGGGGGCCCCGGTCGCCGCGGCTGGCGGGCGACACACAGCTACGTTGTCAACCACGCTGTCATCCTCGGCGCCCAGCGGGGATGCGCCGACGGCGAAACCCACGAGCGGGATGCGCCGA
This sequence comes from uncultured Actinomycetota bacterium, assembly GCA_963733605.1. Lineage (GTDB taxonomy): Bacteria > Actinomycetota > Actinomycetes > Mycobacteriales > Mycobacteriaceae > Mycobacterium. The sequence goes on along the minus strand of CAVTDY010000037.1, from coordinate 161,845 downwards.
CCGCGAAACCCTGGCGGCCAGCGGGGATGCGCCGACGGCGAAACCCACGGCGGCCAGCGTCAGTGGGATCGGACCCAGCGGCGCTGCGGGTAGCAGCGGGGTGGGCGTTGCCCCCGCCAGCGGCAGTACGGCCGCTGCCACTGGCACGGGTAAGCCTGGTCCAGGCGGCCACGTGCCCGCTCGGTGACCCTCACCGGAACCGCTCGCGATAGTCGTCCCAATCCCAGCTCGACAAGAAAACCTCCGCCGCCGCATAGCCTTTCGCGGAGAACACCTCGATGTCCTTCTTGGAGATGCCGAAGTCCAGCATGCTCAGACCGGGTGATTCGATTTCGATGGTGCGCGCACGAACCCATGGCTGGTCGAGGTAGGCCTGGTCGCGGCCGAACATCATGGTGGCGACGACACGTTCCAGCAGCGGCGGCGCGCCGACCCGCAACAGCGCCAGCGCGCGGGCGATCCGGTCGGCGCTGGCGGGCACATTGGGCATCACCGTCACCCCGAAGGTGGGCCAGCGGGGTTTGCGCCCGTCGGTGCGGTCAAGCGAGTCGATCGGGAAATTCGACAGCAGCGCGCCATCGACCAAAGTCGAGGCCACCCCCGCGGCGCTGGTCAGCGACACCGGCCGAAAGAAGAACGGAATCGCCATCGAGGCGCGCACCGCCTCGCGCGACCGACTGCTCGTCGGGGTCAAGGCCATAAACCCGCCAGTAATCCCACGGCAGCCGCACCAACTCGCCTCTGGTCAGGTCCGCGACGGTGACCACCAGCCGGTACCGTCGCTCCTCGGGCAGGCTGTCGTCGTCGATGGCGAGGTCGCCGAATGTGCTGACGCCCAAGTTCTTCAGCTCGCCGCGGATCCACTGGTGCGCGTAGTCGCCGCGGTAGATGCCGTTGCCGCGTACCATCGCCACCGCAGGACCGACCAGGGGCACGCTTTCGATGCGGCCGGGATCGAGGAACTTGCGGTAGTCGAGCCCGAGCGCGACCTCCTTGACCTGCTCACCGGTCACGTCCGCGCGCTTGGATGCCGCCGCCACGATGGCCCCGACGATCGAGCCGGCCGAGGTGCCCGACACCCGCTGGGGCCGGTACCCGGCGTCGATCAGCGCCTCGACGGCACCGACCAGCCCGATGCCCTTGACCCCACCACCCGAAAGAACAAGGTCTGCAGGTGTTCTCGCCGCCGCTGCCATGCCGCACCCCCGATCGACCCCCATTCCACACGACGCGGGCGGCCGCGCACGCCCGAATCGATGTGTCTGCCTCCTCGCCCCCCGTGAGCATGGAAGAGTCGGAGGTAGGTCGGAGGTAGGGGGTGTCGCCGGTGAAACGACCTGACTGGCCTGAATGGCTCCGACGGATCCTCACCGAGTACCGATGGGCTCTGATCGGCGCCGGCGGCTTCGTCGCGTTCGTGCTCGGCGTTTTCGGGTACCACGACTGGCTCACCGGCCTGCACCAGAACGACCCCGTCCACGTGCCCGCGCCGGGTTGGTTCGACGTGGCGTTCGACAGCTTCGCGCTGTTCGTCCTCGGGGCCGCGCAGGGCACCGGGATGCCGATCATCCTGGAGATCGCCCGGTTGCTGGCGCCGCTGGTGGTCGGCTCGGCCGCGCTGATCGCGCTGTTCTCATTGTCCCGGGACCGGCTTCAGCGGATGAAGATCCCCCGGATGCGCGGCCACGTCGTGGTCTGCGGGCTGGGCCAGGTCGGCAGAGAATTCCTCCAGCAGCTCCGCCAGGCGAAGGTGGTCGTCATCGAGGCGAACCCCGCGAACCCGAACATCGAAATGTGCCGCAGCCTGCAAGATTCCCGTCATCGTGGCCGATGCGCAGCGGGAACAGACCTTGCGCAGTGCCGGGGTCGAGCGCGCCGCCCGGCTGTTCGCGGTGGGGCCGAGCGACGCGGTGAACGCCGAGATCGTCGCGGTCGCGCAGGGACTCGCGGTCAACAGGTCGGGCCCGACGCTGCGCTGCTTGGCCCGTATCGGGGACCCCGAATTGTGTGCGCTGCTGCGCAGTCAGGAGGACAACCTCGCCAACGACCCCCGCTCGTCGTCACTGGAGTTCTTCAACCTCGACGACATCGGCGCGCGGTCGTGGCTGGCGGAATTCGGTGTCCCGCCCGACGAGCCCCGGCCACACATCCTGGTCAGCCGCCTCGACGGGCTGGGCACCTGGCTGGTGCTGCTGGCGGCCGCCCGCTGGTGCGCCGACCGCACCGACGACACCGTGTTGGCCGTCACCGTCGTCGACGACCACGCCGAGGAGCGGATCCGCGCGCTCGTCGCCCAGTGCCCGGGCGTGGCAGCGGTGTGCCACTTCGTCTATTCCTCGACGGCCGTGCATGATCTGCGCGGACTTGCGGCCAAACTCGCACGCGCGGCCGCGCCACCGCTGACCCGCGCCTATGTCACCGCCGACACCGATGAACAGGCCCTCGAGACCGCGCTCGGGCTGCACCAGCACTTCGACGCGGCGACGCCGCTGATGGTCGAGATGTGGCAGACCACCGGAGTGGGCCGGCTCATCGACGCCGCCGCCACCCGCGAGCGCACCAACATCGAGCTGTTCCCCTCACTGAAGGCCGCCTGCACGCCCGAGCTCGTCCAGGGTGGGTCCTTCGAGTACTTCGAGCCGATCGCGGTCGCCATCCACGAGGAATGGGTCACCCAGCAGGCCGACGCGCAGCCGACGTGGCGCGAGCTGGACCAATCACGCAAAGAGTCCAACCGGGCGCAGGCCCGTGACATCCCGGTCAAGCTGGCCAGCATCGGATGCGCCATCGAGGCCATCGAGGACTCGAAGCAGTCAGCGTTCGCCTTCACCGACGACGAGATCGAGCGGCTCGCCCGCGACGAGCACAAGCGCTGGGTCCGCGAACGCATCGAGGACGGCTGGCAACAGGTGGACAACGTGGCGGACAAAGACGTCGCCAACAAGATGACGCCGTATTTGATCCCGTTCGACAAGCTGCCGCGCGATATCGCCGACTTTGACCGCAACGCGATCCGCGCGATCCCGGCGGTTCTGGAGTCGACGGGTCAGCGCGTCGTGCGCCGTTAAGATGTTGTTGCACAATTGATTTCGATCCGCAGAGATCAGATTTAACGCACGGGCGGGGGAGGTAGCCCCGGCCCGCGATCACGGGTCGCCCTGTTTGGCTACCGTCGGCCCGATTCGATGGAATCATGTCAGGAATGCCCGGCGCAGCAACGGTGTCTCGTGTTGGCCGGCTCGCTCTTGCCGTCGTCGCCGTGCTGATGATCGGATTTCTGGCGGTGCGCGCGCTGTCGCCAAGCGTCGGCGCTGACGTGTGGTTCGGCCGGACCGGCTCATGGCAGACCGTCGCGATCGTGGCGGCGGTGGTGACGGTGCTGGCGGTGTGGACCTTGCGGGCCCGCAACGCCGGCCGGGCCAGCGGTGTTCCCGTCGCGATCATCGGTGGCCTTGGCGTGATGAGCCTCGTGCTTGGGATTCAGCTCGTACTGGCCGTGTTACGACGCCCAGCATCCGAAACTGTTCACCGCCCTGACCTTCACCGGTGCTCTGGTGAAAGGCACGATCAGTGACCAGTCGATCGGCAATCCGAGCCAGCCTCAACACCCGTGCCCGATCCCGACCCCGGTCGCGCTCGACGTGGCGCGACTGGCGGCGCAGGCGGCGATATTCATCGGTCTGGCCAGCGTCGCGGTCGCGCTGTTCCGGTCCCAGACCGACCGGATCCATATCCGGTTGGCCAGATCCGTCACCGCCGTGGTGGGTATCGACGAGGAAACCTCGTCGATGATCGGCGCCATCGCGAAATCGTTGGGGCGGCGCGACACCCTGGTGGTGCTCACGGATGTGCCGGACCGGGGGTACGTGGATGAGGCGCGCAATCTCGGGGCGCGCATCGCGACGGTCGATTTCACCCGGCCCGCGACCCTGCGGGCATTGTCGTTGTGGCGCAAGCTCGACCGGCTCTACTTGTTGTCGTCGGATCCGTCGGCGAATCTGCAGCGACTCGGTGTGATCACGCAGCGGTTGTCGGTGGTGGGCCGCAAGTATCGGCTGCCGCTGATCGTGCGGATCGATGACCCGTGGCAGGCCGAGGTGTGGCGGGCGCAGCAGTTCGGTGGGTCCGGCGGATTCGACCGCCGCTGGGTCGCCGATGCCGTGGGCAAATACGAGGTGACCGCACGCCGGCTGCTCGACGCGGTCATCGACACCACCACAGTCGATCGGATCATGGTCTGCGGTGCCTCGCCGTTGGCGCTGGCCATCTGCGCGGACATGGCGCAGCGCCGGCGCGAGCGCGACTACTACACCGCCCCCGACCAGGTCCCGTTGCCGTCGTTGACTCTGGTCGCCCGCGACGCCGAGGATTACCTGCACGACCACGAGTTCCACGAGCAGCAGCTGGGTTTCGCGTCCCCGGCGGGAACCGACGCGGTGAACGAAGCGCCGGGGATGTCGACGCTGCTGCGGCTGATCGGCGCGCACAGCGGTGCCGCGGCGGTGATCCTCGTCGACTCCGACTCGTCGATCGATACCACGACCGGGACCCGGCTGGCCGCGCGTTTCCCGGAGATGCCGGTCTACGCCTGGGACCCGGGAGCGGGGGCAAGCGAAGACCGGGTGCCGATCGTGGGCCGGTTGCGCACCTACCGCCTGGCGCTGGACGTCGCCGAGGGTCAGGCGCATGACGCGTGGGAGCGCGCCGCGATGCTGATTCACACCAACTGGGTCAAAGACACCGCGCACAACACCCCGGCCACCAGGCCGTGGCCGCAGTTGGACGAGTTCTACCGGGAGTCCAATCGCCGTCTGGTCCGCAACATTTTGTGGATGGCGGAGGACAAGGGTGAGCACACCTGGAGCAGCGGGGGCACTCCCGCCGAGGCGTCGGTGGCCGAGCTGCGGGGGTTGGCGCCGACCGAACAGATGCGGCGGTTGGGATTTGACCGCGATGCCGCCCTGGCGATGGCGCGCGCCGAACACGAAGACTGGTGCCGCTATTACCGCGCCGCGGGCTGGCGGCCGGGGGAACGCTCGGACGAGAAAAAGACCCACAACAAACTCGTCGACTGGGCTGTCACCGAAGCGGACCCCAAGCTGCTGGACGCGGCGGTCGGCAGCGTCGTGGCGGCACTGCTGGAACTGCGCGAACTGGGGTACCGATCCCGTCCGGCGTGGGAGTCGTTCCGCCGGTCCGGCATGGTGACCGCCGAGAAACGCAAAAAGGCGTGGACGTGGACGGCCCGGCTCGGGGCAGACCATGCATGCCGACGCCGGTGACTGGGCGGTGCAAGACGCGACCGGGGACAGCTGGTCGGTCCGCGACGACATCTTCGTCGATTCCTACCAGCATGTCGGCGAGAACCGTTGGCGCCGAACGGGAGTGGTGTCCGCTCGGCCGGCCCGCATCGGTGAGATTGTGCCTACCCTGGAAGGTCCGGTGCAGGCCGCGCCGGGCGACTGGGTGGTGAAGGGTACCCACGGCGAGCTCTGGCCGCTGTCGGCCGACCGGTTCGCTCAGCGCTATGAGCGCGTCGATGCCGCGGTTACTGGTTCGGGTAGAGGATGACGTTCTGCACACCGCCGCCGGTGACCGGCGGGCCGAGCAGCACGGTGGAGGTGTTGGCGGCCGGGTTGTAGGTCAGCAGCGAAATACCTGAGCCGCAGCCCATGTGGGCCCGCAGCACCAACGTGTCGGCCCGCGCGCCGATGACGGAGACAGCTCCGCTGTCCGCGACGCCGGGCACGGTCACCTCCGTGGCGTGCATGTCCGGAGTCAGGCGGGACAGGAATCCGGGGCCGCACCCGGACTCGGACTGCAGGAACGTGCCGCTGGGAAGCTGCCAGGCGTCCCGGTCGCCGAGGTCGTTTCCGAACCCCGAATCCTGCTGGGCCGTGTTGACCGCGGTGAGCGCGGACGGGTCCCCGCCGGCCAGCGGCACTCGCCAGAGCTGACTTGCCGAGGACGAGGCGTCGCATTCGGTGAGGACCACCTTGGGGGCCCACCACCGCACCGGCCTGCAGTCGGCCAGCGGTCCCGGCATCGGCAGCTGTCGGCCGACCACTCCGTCGTTACCCATCAGGACCAGGCCGCTGGAGGTGCCCAGCACGAGTTGCGTGCCGTCGGGCGACTCGAGGTAGCCGCCGTTGTACTTGCCCGCTGCCCCAAGCTGATCGGTGGGAAACAGCAACTGTCTGGTCCCGCTCAGGTCGACCCGTTCCAGGCTCCACCCGCGTGCCGGACCGTCGAACCTCGACACGATGATGGCCTGACCATTCGGCCGGCTGTAGGCGCCCTCGGCCGCCCCGGCGCCGACGGAGAAGCTGTGTTTGTCGCCGCTCGTCAGGTCGACGTTGGTCATGGTGGTTTTCCCGGGACCGTTGGGGTCCGGGCCGTAGTCCTCGAACAGCGCGTGCCTGCCCTTGGGCGACCAGTCGGCCAGCACGGGGGTGTGGCCGGGGTCGCCGGGCCCGACGGGCGGCAGCAGCGCAAAGGTGGTGATCGCGTAGCGCCGAGCCGCGGGGTCGAGCAGGTACAGCGTCACGGGTGCGACCGCGGGCTGGCCCGCGGGCGGGGTCTGCCCGGGGCCCAGACCCGGCGCCGGGCTCCAGGTGGCCAGCATCCACCCGGGGCCGACCTGGCTCCAGGGCACCTTGCTGGCCGGCAGTTCCGCGCCCTTGGGCGGGCCCGAACATGCCACCAGCACGACGGCGGCGACCATCAGGGCGCCGACGAACCTGATCCGATGCTGGCGCAACTCGGGCATTGCCGCCTTAGGCCAGCATCGGGTCGATCGCCGAGCGCGGCACCAATACCTGGGTGGCGCCGGCGGCTTCGGGCAGCAGCTGACCTTGGCTGAAGAAGAAAATCACGCCGTCATTCGTGATCGCGAAATCCTGGTAGTTGTTGGGGTCGTAGCCGGCAGCTGGGCGCGATCGCCACCGGCTGTCCGGTCTGTTTCTGCAGTTCACTCTCCACGATGGGGAAGACGGTCTTCAGCGGGTCGGCGTTGGGCTGCCACAACGGCTGGTTCTTGGTGTCGTCCGACGCTACGGCGTACAGGATCGGCTTGCGGTAGGTCTGGTCCCAGTTGAACGCCTTGAACATGGTTTGCGGGTGCGCACCGCCGACGTTCTGAAACGTCTTGAACACCACGGCCTGCGTGCCCCGCGGCGGTATCGCCGACCCGTAATTCGTCGGGGTGATGTCCAGCTCGTAGGGCGTGTCGCGGGGGGCGGGCGATTTGGCCACGTTGAGGAACCCGTCGCGGGTCTGGGTGATGTAGTCGGCCACGGACTTCTGGTCGGGGTAGTCCGTCGGAAAGCTGATATTGACGTTGTAGGCGGGGTCCGACAGCTGAATCTGGCACGCCTGGCCGGTATTGACGCCCTTGAGGTCGGCGCAGTAGTCCTTGGGCGGCGCGGCCGCGGCGACACCGCACCGGCCGAAGAGAACGACGGCCGCGACGAGCACGGCCACCTTCAGGATGCGCATGTCTGGTTTCCTCCGGGGCAAAGTGCGGCACCGGCGCCGCGGACGAGAGATACCCGCGATTGACGAGTCACTTCACGCAGGGGATGTCGCTCGCGTTCATGCGGCTGAGGTCGGTGGGCACCGGTGCGGCGGTGCCGGTGGCGGTGGCGGGCACCTCGGTGACCGGGGTGGTTGGGGTCGGGGCGGCAGCGAGTGCGGTGGTTGGGTCGGTGCTGGTCTTGCTCAGGTAGTCGCTGGCGGGGAAGTCGGACCCGATGGTCAGTTGCACGGTGCTGGGCCCGACCGCCTCCGATTCGGTGGCGGTCAGGCCGAACTGGTCGGCCAGCGTTTGGGCGGCGCCCTTGGCGCCCGGCCCGTAGTCGACGCTGCTGGTCTCCGCCAGGGCATCGGCGGTGGTGGCCTGCCCGGGGCTGAACCCGCGGCCGGCAAAGGTCTGCATCAGCGAGGCGGCCAGCCCGCTGTGCGTGGTCGCGTTGATGACGTTGAGCACCGCTGGGACATCCGGGGCGCTGCTTGGGGATGCCGCAGATGTCCCCGTGGTCGGCGTGCCGCCGGTGGTGAGGTTGCGGACGATGGCGCGGATGGTGGGCACGTCGATCATGTTGACGTCTTCACCGGCGGCGTCCTGGCCGAATTCGGTGATCGGCAGCGTGTACAGCGACACCGCCCGGTCGGTGAACCCGGATGCGTGTTGCGCGAACCCGGCCAGATCGAAACCGGCGTCCACAGCGACGTTTTGCCGCGCCACATCCAACAGGTGACGCAGTGCAGTGGGACTGGACAGCGCCCCGCCGTGGCGCAGCGCCGAGACCAGCGAGGCGATGAACGCCTGTTGGCGTCGGGTGCGATCCATGTCGGTGAACAGCTCGTCGTTGACATCGCGACGCTGGCGCACGAACGCCATTGCCTGCGCGCCGTCGATCTGCTGCACGCCTTGGTGAAAATCGGCTCCCGAGTAGGGATCTGCGGTGTCAGCGTTCAGGCACACCGTGATCGGTTGCACCACTTGGGCGATCTGAAAGAACGCCACCAGGGTGACTTCGATGAAATGATCGATGGGGATCCCCAGAAGCTTTCGCACCGTCTGGATTTCGGCTTTGCGGCCGGCCTCGCGGCCCATCTGCTCGGCCACCAGCGGATCTGGGCCGTCGGTCGTGGCAGCAATCGAGCCCTGTTTGCCACCGGCGGCGGTGTCGAGTTCGTTCTGGTATGCGCTCCCATAGGCCTGCTTGATTTTGCCCTTGCAGTCGTGGTGGGGCAGCCGGCCAATTCGACGTAGTCGTCGCGGGGGATCGAAATCGCGGTGATCGGCCCGTCGCCGCCGGGGATGTGCAACACGATCAACACGTTGGCGTTATAGCCGCCGACGGTTTCGTCGCCGGCGTGCAGCGCATCGTAGATGTCTTGCGGCAGCGGTTGGCCGTGCTGATCCAGCCGGCTGTCCAGGCCCATGATGAGGATGTTCTGATCGCCGCCGGTTGAGGCGGGTCCGCCCACCAGCGCCTGGGAGGTGGTGATCCCGCCGGCGATGTTGCGGTAGCTGGCCCAACCCATCCCGGTGCCCGCCAGCACCAATACCGCGGTCAGCGCGGCCAGCACCCGCACGCCGGCCAGCGCCGGGCCCGTGGAGCGGCGCTGGCGCGGTTCCGGGCTCGGGTACGCATGTGGGGTCGCCCGCACTCGCGGGAGAACCTCGGTATCCCAGGACGGGCGCGCCGGTCGTGTCATGACAAGCTGGATTGTCTCCCACGGCACCGGTTATCGCTCGCCACGGCCGCGAACCCGATGTCCGGTTAGCAGCGTTCGGCAGCACCGCCGGTGGCGCGACTTAGTCAGTGACATCCACCGGGCATGACAACGCCGTTGCTGGAGCATGGCTGCACCGCTGGGGGCGTGACGCTGGGGGTGGCCACCTCCGCGGCCACGCTCGATGGTGTCGTCGCGGTGACCGTAGCTCCGGTGCTCATTGCGGTGGCGCTGCCTGCCGTCATCGCTGGAATGGTCGGCGGCAGGTATTGCGTCGAGGTCTCCGAATCCCCGCGCGCAAGGTTGGCCGCAGGGGCGGCGCCGTGACCGCTGTTCGTTACGCCGATGACGGCCAGGGCGATTGCTGCGCCACCGCCGATGGCGGCCGCGAGCACCTTTACCCGCCGCAGATTCATTGAGCCCTCCGATCCGCGGGTCTCCACCCATAAATTCGTAGACGCGCCGGTTCAGTCAGTCAAACGGACGAACACGTTTTTTGATTGTGAGTTCCCTGCAGCTATGCAGGGAGCTACCTGACCGGGGCGGTGCGGCGGGGCTCAGGCCGCGGCCGCTCTTTCAGCTTTCGTGACAACAGTGCGGCGAAGGTGTGCGTGTCGCCCGGCCAGCGCGCCGACAGGTAGGTTCCGTCATCAACGACGAATGCCGGCCGCGAGTCGGCCGCGGTGTCCCGGGCCATTCCGTTGGTCCTGGTCCGCCAGTGTGGCGAACCGGGGGCGACATCGCAGAAGTCGGCTGGATCCTTGAGCGCACGAGTGACTTCGGACTGCACGGACATGTAGCCGGTCGGTTGACCGGCCCGCTCGGTATAGGTGCGGTAGTAGTCGCGGTCCCCGAATCGGGTCAGCCGGGTCAGGTGCCACGCGCGCCGCTCCAGCGCCCATGTCAGTGCGGTGGTTTTGCGGCCGTATAACACGGAGCGGCCGGTCGCCGGATCGATGCTGCGGGCGGCCAGCAGCACGCCGTGACAGATAGCCGCCACGATGAGCCCGCGGGTGAACGCTTCAACGACGAGTCGGTGCAGGGTGTCGCTGTCGATGTAGGTGCGCATGCCGCGCGCGCGGTGGCCACCGGGCAGCAGCAGCGCGTCGACGCCGTCAAGCGTGGCTTGCGCCCAGGTCAGCGGACGCTGGTATTCGGGCGACCGCAGCATCTGCGCGTAGGCGTTGCGGGCGTCTTTGTTGGCGCGAAGGAACCGCCCGATGAACGTGGCACGGCCCACGATTGGGATCGCGGACCATACGTCCAGACCGCGGCCGGTCACCATGATGTCGTCGGCGGTGCCGGGCACGCCTGTCTCGGTGGCGAATACCACGCGGTCACCCGCCGCGGTCAGGACCTGCCAGCTGACCGCGGCCTCGGTTGGGTCGAAGTCGCGGTCGGGGATCGGGATCAACACGGTGCCCATTACTGGCGGATCGTCTCGCGTACCCGGTCGATGAGCGAGCGACTGGCGGACACCGGCCGGAACGCGCGGGCGGCGTCGGTGAGTGCGTCGCGGGACTGAGGGCTCAGTTCGATGTCGGCGGCGGCGACGTTGAACTCGAGTTGTTCAACGCTGGACGCACCGGGAATCGCGACCACGTTCGGCAGGCTGATCAGCCACGCCAGCGCGACCTGCGCCGGCTTGGCGCCGACCGCCGCGGCGATGTCGCGCAGCGTCTGCAGCAGCGGCTCTACCCGGCGCAGATTCTCGGAGCCGAACAGCGGATTCGTCGCCCGAATACCACCGGGCCGGTTGGCCACGCCGTACTTGCCGCCCAGCAGTCCCTGCGCGAGCGGGCTGTAGGCCATCACGATGCGATTCTCGCGCTCGGCGAACGGCACGAGGTCGTCGAGCGCACCGGGGTGGGCGAGGGAGAAGTGCACCTGATTGCTGATGACCGGCCGCCCGAGTGCGGCGTCGGCCTTCTGCCAGCGCGCGAGCGAATAGTTCGACACGCCGGCCGCCCCGATGTCGCCGTCGTCGAGCAGGCTGCGCATTCCCGGCATGATCACCGAGTCGGGCACGACGGGGTTGGGCTGATGGATCTGATAGAGCGGAATCCGGTCCAGCTGCAGCCGCCGCGCACTGGCGCGCTCACGTTGTTTGACCACCGCGGGGAAGGGCGCGATCGGAAAGACCTTGCTGGCCACCGCAACTGCGGACCGCGCGTCGCCCAGTGCCTCGCCGAGGATGCGCTCACTCCTGCCCAGCCCGTACACCTCGGCCGTATCGAACAGCGTGACCCCCAACGCGAGGGCGCGCGCCACGATGTCGCGGGCGCCACCCGTGGCGTAGCTGTCCCCGTAGCCCCATTCGCGCGAGCCAAACTGCCAAGTGCCAAGACCGATCCGACTGACTTTTCCGACTCCGTCGACCTCGAGATACTTCATGTGCCCACCGTACTGACACGGGACCGGGGGCTTACGTGTGGCGGGCTGCTTCTTGGACCAGCTGTACGCGGCTGGTGAGCGCGAGTTTGGTGTAGACGTGGGTGAGGTGGGTCTGCACGGTGCGCGGTGAGACGAAAAGTCTTGTGGCGATGTCGTTGTTGGCCAGCCCTTCACTGACCAGTCGCACCACGTCGCGCTCGGTGGGGGTGAGCGAGGCCCAGCCGCTGGTGGCTCGTTTGCGTTCGCCGCGGCCGCGCTGGGCGTAGGCGATCGCCTCCTCGGTGGACAGGGCCGCGCCCTCGGCCCAGGCGGAGTCAAAGTCCTTCTCACCCACTGCATCACGAACCGCCGCCACCGAAGCTGCGTAGCCGGCGTCCCAGACCTTGAACCGCACCTCGCCGATGCGTTGCCGGATGCCGTGTGCCGCGCCGAAGAGCCGGGCCGCTTCGCGGTGACTGCCGCCCTCGCCGGCCAGAGCGGCGAGGCACTCCAGGATGTCGGAAATGCCCAACTGCGCCTCGATGCTCGGCGGCGATCGCGAGCGCGTCGTGGGCGTCGCGTTCGGCCTGCTCTGGCTCACCCTGCGCGATCGCCACCCGGGCGCGCGTGGTCAGCGCCACCGTCAGGCACATGCCGGTCGTGGTCGACGACGGCGTCGTCGGCCCAGCGGCGGGCCGCGATCAGATCCCCGCCCGCCAGCGCGGCCTGCGCATTGTAGACGCTGACGCCGCCATCTGCGGGCAGGCAACTCGCGTGCTGCACGGCCGCCTCGCATCGCGTCCAGCGCCGTCGCGAGCATCGCCGGCGGCCAGGGCCGCAGCAGCCAACGCCGAGTAGGCCGAGGCCCGCGGCGAGCTCCGCCAACGCTCGGCGGCGGCCTCGACGGCCGCGTCGGCGGCGGCGCGGGCCGCACCCGTCTCACCCTGGTACGCCAGTGCGAGGCCCTGGCATCGCGAGGCTGGCCGCCCTCGAGAACTCATCGTGAGCCGCCTCGGCCTCGTCGCCCACCTCGGCGAATTGTGCGACGGCGCCGGCCAGATCGCCCTGCATCGCCTGCGCCACTGCGAGGCAACAGCGGCACAGGCGCGAGTCGAACCCGTCACCGATCGCGTCGGCGAGATCGCGTCCTTCCTCGGCGGCCGCGCGCATCCCGAGCGGGTCACCCGCCAGGCACGCCGCGCATCGCCTGCCAGGCGAGGATCTGGCTGAGCCTCCACCGGTCGTCCAAGGCCCGGGCCAGGCCGATCGCCTCGGCGAAATACGGCCCGCGCCAGCTCGGCGTTGAAGTGCTGGCGACGTAGCCGCAGGCGGTGAGCGCCCGCGCCAGCAGGGCCGGGTCGTCGACCTCGCGCGCGATCGCCAGGGCTTGCTGAGCCTGCTCCAGGCTGTCGGTGGCGCCCACCCAGATGCCGAGCATGGCCCTGTCGGCCAGCGCCCGCGCGCGCACCGCGGCCGCCACCTCGAGGTGCTGCGCGTCGAGGTCGGTCAGGGCGGTGTCGAACCAGGTCAGCCCTTCCCGGAGACGGCCCCGCGCTTGCCACAGTGGCTGCAGCGAGGACGCCAGCGCCAGCGCCAGCTCGATGTCGGAGTTTTCCCGGCTCCACCCGAACGCGGCGCGCAGGTTGTCGATCTCGGTTTCGGCCTGCTCGATGACGCTGCTCATAATCACTGCCTGCCGGCGCGTCGAGCAGCGCGGCCAGCGCCGTGTAGTGATCGCGGTGACGCGAGCGCACGGCGTCGGCCTCGCCGGATTCGCCGAGTTTTTCCAGGGCGTATTGGCGCACCGTCTCCAGCAGCCGGTAGCGGGTCCGGCCCCCGCTGTCGTCGGCCACCACCAGCGACTTGTCCACCAGCAGGGTGAGCTGATCGAGCACCTGGTAGCGCTGCCACGTCACCACCGGCGGCGACCGTCTGGGCGGCGTCGAAATCGAACCCACCCATAAATACCGCCAGCCGACGCAACAGCACCCGTTCGGGTTCGGTCAGCAGTGCGTGGGACCAGTCGACCGAGGCGCGCAGGGTCTGCTGGCGGCGTACCGCGGTGCGCGCCCCGCCGGTCAGCAGCCGGAAGCGGTCATGCAGGCTGTCGAGGATCTCGGCCAGCGACAACGCGCGCACCCGCGCCGCCGCCAGCTCGATCGCCAACGGCATGCCGTCGAGGCGGCGGCAGATCTCCGTCACCGCCGCCGCATCAGCCTCGTCGGTCACGCTGAAATCGGGGCGGGCGTGGCGGGCCCGGTCGGTGAACAATTCGATCGCTTCGTCGGCCAGCGACAGCGACGGCACCCGCCAGCTCGCCTCGCCGGGCACCCCGATCGACTCCCGGCTCGTCGTCAACAGCGTCAACCCAGCACAAGCGCCGAGCAGCGCAACGATCAGCGCCGCGCTCGCGTCGAGCAGGTGCTCGCAGTTGTCCAGCACCACCAGCAGTCTGACGGTCGGCGATGAAACGGGTCAGGGTGTCCATGGTGGAGCGCCCCGGCTGATCGGGCAGCCCCAGTGCGCGGGCCATCGCGACCGGCACCACGTCGGGATCGGTGATCGGCGCCAGATCCACATGCCACACCCCATCAGGAAACCGGCCGAACTCGCCGGCCAGCTGGGCCGCGATCTGCACCGCCAGCCGGGTTTTGCCGGCACCGCCCGCGCCGGTCAGCGTCACCAGCCGGTTGTCCGCCAACAGCTGCCGCACCTCGCGTATCTGCGCGTCGCGGCCCACGAAGCTGGTGAGTTGCGCCGGAAGATGCTGGGACGCAACGGCTCTGCCAACCCGCAGCGGCGGGAACTCGTTGACCAGGTCGGGGTGACATAGCTGCACCACCCGTTCGGGGCGGGGCAGATCCCGCAGCGGGTGGGTGCCCAGATCGGTCAACCACGCACCCGTCGGGTAGCCGGTCGACGACCAGCGCCTCGGTCACCCCCGAGACAACCGTCTGGCCCCCGTGGGCCAGGTCGCGCAGCCGGGCGGTGCGGTTGATGGTCGGGCCGATGTAGTTGCCCTCGTCGCGCAGTTGCATCTCGCCGGTGTGCACCCCGATCCGCAGCCGGATCGGGGCCAGCGGCGCCCGCTGCAGCCCCAGCGCACAGGCGACCGCATCGCTGGCCCGCCCGAACGCCACCACGAAGCTGTCGCCTTCGCCTTGTTCGACCGGCCGCACACCGTCATTGGCGGCGACGGCCTCCGACACCACCCGATCCAGCCGCGCGACCGCGGCGGTCATCTCCTTGGGTTGGGTTTCCCACAGCCGGGTGGAGCCTTCGACGTCGGCAAGAAGCAACGTCACCGTTCCGGTCGGCAGCACCTCGCTCACGCCCAGCTCGCTCCAGTTCACTACCGGCGTCTGCGCGCGCGGCTCAGTGTCGCTCATGCTAGCCAGCCTGCGCCCAGCGCGTAGTCGCAAAACATCAGCGCAAACGCGCAGATTGCCGCCGGCCGGGGGCGTAATTTCTGGACCATGAACGTCACCGCAGGTTTTGCAGCAGCCGCAATGCTTGCGCCGCCGCCGTCGGCGTTGCGAGTCCCGCCCGCGCCGACGCATTTCAGCGGCACCTACATCCCGAACGGACCCGGTCTGGATTCCACCTGGGTCGTCACCCCGTGCGGGCCCGACTGCGCCCACATCGCGGACAGCACTGGCTGGGGCGTCGACGCCCATCCGTTCGACGGACTCTGGCGATTCGTGGTGGACCTGCCGGACGGGACCAAGTGCAACAACGACGGCACCGCACCGGGAACGGTGACCTTCAAGGTCGATGCGCTACGACAGCAGGGCACCTTCATCAACGCAGCGACGGATCTGCAGCAGTGTCGCTGGGGGCTCGCACCCGGCTACTCGCAGCCAGTCTATTTCTCGTTGACCCGAGTCTGAGGCTCAGCTATCAACGACTGCGTGCCGAGAACGATCGCCAGGGCGAGGCGCTCGGCGTCGTCGGTCTCGGGTTCGGCGGTGTAGATCATGATCCGCAGATCGTCGGCGGCGACGATCAGCGTGTCGCAGTCGAGCGTGATGCGGCCCACGTCGGGGTGGTCGATGACCTTGCGCCTGCCTAGGTCGTGGTGCGGTTCGAGTTCGCCGGGCTGCCAGAGCTCGACGAATCGCGGGCTCTGCGCGGCGAGTTCGCCGATCAGTCGCTTCAGCCGGGGATCGGCGGGATACCGGGCAGCGGTCAGGCGCAGGTCGGCGACCAGCCGAGCCTGCAGGTCGGCTTCCTCGTCGGCGCTGGTGACGGCGCGGCTGCCCGGCCCGATGAGGTGGCGCCAGATGCTGTTGCGTTCGATTCCGCGCCAGCTCGTGGTCTGACCCATGAGCGCGTCGTACGGCGCGTTGGCGATGATGAGCGTCCAGGTGGCGTCAAAGACGGCGACGGGGGTATTCGCCAGGCGGTCGAGCAGGCGTTGCACGCTCGGCGTGATGCGCGACGACACCAGGTCGCGTCCGGGGGTGACGTGGCCGGCCAGCCGGAAGAGGAGGTCGCGCTCGGCGTCGGTGAGGCGCAACGCGCGGGCGAGTGCCTCCACCACCTGGGCCGAAGGTGAGGTGGCCCGTCCCTGCTCGAGCCGGGTCAGATAGTCCACCGAGATCCCGGCCAGCTCGGCGACCTCTTCGCGGCGCAGCCCCGCCGCGCGGCGGCGTCCTCCTTCGGCACGCCGACCGTCGCGGGAGCGACGCGCTCGCGCCAGTGACGCACCGCCCGGCCGAACTCCCAGGACTCCACCTCTCAACTGTGCACGACGCCGCCGACCGCTGTCCTGGCCCTGGCAGTCCTACGAAAACCGGACTACTGCCTGACCTCGAAGGCATTGTCGAGTCCGTGTGCACGCAGACTGCGGTGCCATGACCGCGATTGCGTCCGGCACGGTGTTGATAACGGGGCCCACCGGCGGGCTGGGAGGGCGGCGACACTGGCGATGGCCAATCGTCGTGCGCCCGAACGGCCCGACTTGCTGCTGGTCGGCAGACCCGGCCAAGCGCTGACCGAGGTGGCCGAGGACGCCCGGGCGGCGGGAGCGACCGTGCACGAGATCGGCTGCGATCTGGCCCGGCTGGCCGACGTGCGCGCCGCGGCGCAGCAGGCCAAGGGCCTGCTGGATGCCGGCGCGGTGCGCCCGCTGCGCGCGGTGGTGGCCAACGCCGGCGTCATGGTCGTCGACACCCACGATGCCTCCGCGGACGGCTACGAGCTCACCTTCGCCGTGAACTACCTCGCGCACGCGCAGCTCATCGGCGATCTGCTCGACTCGTTCGTCGCGCCCGCCCGCATCGTGTTGTTGGGGTCGAACACCTACCACCAGAACATCTTTCGCCGGATGTTGAGAGTCCCGCCGGCGCATTGGCGCGACCCGATCGATTTGGCCCGGCCCACCGCCCCGGACGAGCCGGCGACCTCGAGCAAGCCGGAATCGCCTACTCCGACTCCAAACTCGCGATCCTCTACTACGCGCACGAATTGCAGCGCCGCGCACCAGCGGGGATCAACGTGTCGGTGTTCGAGCCGGGATTCATGCCGGGCACCGGCCTGGGGCGAGGTCACGGCCCCGCTGCGCAACGGATCGGGCGCGCCATTGCGGCCATCCCCGGCGTCTCATCGCCGACCCGATCCGGTCCGATGCTGGCGTCGATCGTCCTCGACGACCGCTGGGCGCACCTGCGCGGCGGCGCATTCGTCGTCAAAGACACAGAGCGCGACGTCAAGCCCTTCGCTAACGATCCGCGACGTGAGGCACGGCTGTGGGACGCCACCGCCGAACTCCTCAAGTCCGCTGCGTGAGTGCCCGCTCGACGAAAATAGCGAGGTCGGCCGCGTCGGGGCCGATCCCGAACAGTGTGCGCAGATAAATCGGCGCCAGGATGCAGTCGAGTACATCGATGTAGCGCAGGGCGGGTTCGCCGCGGTCGCCGGCCCGGTCGAGCATTGCCTGGATCTGGGCGGCGCGGTCGCGCAGGGGAGCGGTGGGTTGCCCGACGCTCGGATCGCGGGCGCGAAGAACCGCCTGCAGGAATGCCAACCCGCCTGGGCGGGCGATATCGGTGGCCGCCTGTTTGGCGTAGGTGAGCAGGTCACCGCGCAGGGTTCCGGTGTTGGGCATCGGCGCGGAGATGGCGAGCCTGGTCGCTTCCACGTCAAGGATCAGTGATTCCAACGTTCCCCAACGGCGGTAATGCTCGTCGGGTTCACCCCGGCGCGCTCGGCGATCTCGCTTACGGTGATCTCTGCGGCGTCGGCATTGGCCATCAGCTGGTTCACCGCATCGTGCACGGCGGCAACCACCCGTGCGCTGCGCCCACCGGGGCGTCGCTGTATCGCTCGCGCCTCAGCCACCACCCCATGCTAATGCATTTAGTCTTGCTTTAGTGCTCGACGTACCGTACTGTCGCTAACGCAACATCAGTTGACTTAGGAGTAGCGGTATGGAGCCGATCCTGTTCCCCAACGACACCTCCTTTTGGTACGAAACCCTGCGAGTCCTCGGGCATACCGCCTACGGCGGTGCCGACATCGGCGAGGTGGTGACCACCGCCCAGCGCATCACTGCCGGCGACTACGACAGCTGGCACGACGAGTGGCTGGCCACCGCCGACCGGGTCGCCACCGAGGCGGACAAGATGCTGGCCGCCGGCCACGGATCAGCGCCCGCGACGGCCTCATGCGGGCCAACAACTACTACCGGTCGGCCGAGTTCTTTCTGCACGGCAACCCCGACGATCCGCGCATCGACCACGCCTACACGCGGGCACGCGAGTGTTTCCTGACCGGCAACGGCGCTGTTCGACCCGCCGATCGAGCCGGTTGAAATCCCTTATGAGGACACCGTTTTGCATGGCTACTTCTATCCCGCGTCGGGACGCGCATGGACCCCGCCGTCGGCCGACCATGATCATGCACAGCGGATTCGACGGCACCTGCGAAGAACTGCACTGGTTCGGCGCGGCCGCCGGGCAGGAACGCGGCTATCACGTGCTGACCTTCGACGGGCCCGGCCAACCCGCCGCCCGCCGCCTCGAGGGCCTGGTATTTCGTCCCGACTGGGAACATGTCGTCACCCCGGTCCTGGACTGGGTGCTGGCCCGGCCCGGCGTCGACCCATCCCGGGTCGGGCTTCTCGGTCTGTCGATGGGCGGGCTGTTGGCGCCTCGAGCCGCCGCCTTCGAGCACCGCCTGGCTGCCTGCGTGGCGATGGACGGCGTCTACGACCTGGGCATCACCGTCACCGGAAACATGCCAGGGGACCGCGCCGACGCCGAAGCCGCTCTGCGCGCCGACTCGGCGCCCGACCTCGACGCCATGATCGACCAACTCATTGCGGCCAACCCCAACATCCGCTGGGCTGCCACCCACGGCCAGTACGTCATGGGTGTCGACAGCCCCCGGGCGTTCTTCGCCTCCTACCTGGACTACACGCTTGCCGACGGCATCGCCGAACAGATCAGCTGCCCGACCCTGGTCTGCGACGCCGGCAACCGACATCTTCTTCGACGGTCAACCCCGGCTGCTGTTCGACCACCTGACCTGCGAGAAGACCCTGCTGGAGTTCACCGCAGCCGAAGGCGCCGGCGCCCACTGCCAAACCGGAGCCCAACGCCTGGCCTTCGGGCGCATCTACGACTGGCTCGACGACACTCTCGGCATCACTTAGTGCCCAACAAAAGAGGGGCACCCATTGCGGGTGCCCCTCTGTGTATCGCGTGGTGTCAGCGGCTGTGGTGCACCGTGGTATCGACCTGTGGCGCGGTCGCATGCTGGCTGATGGAGTTGACCCACTGGTTGTGGGCGATGTCGGCCTGGGCCGGTCCGGCCAATCCGAGCACCGCGGCAGTCAGCCCGCTGGCGATGATGGTGGCGAATCCGAGCTTCTTCATTGTTCTCTCTCCGTCTCTCTGGAGGAGTAAACAGACAGGTCAGAGCATTAATTCCGGTGGCAGTAATTGATCGGTGGTTGGCAGCAATCAAAGGTCAGTCGGCGCCCTTGCCGTTGTCGACGCGGTAAACCGCGCCGTGGATGGCCGCCGCGTCGTCGCTCGCCAGGAACGCGATCGCCTTGGCCACGTCGATCGTCTCCATGAATCCGCGCGGCGACGCGATGCGCATGATCAGGTTCCAGTCGGCGTCCTCCGGCGGGGTGAATTCAGTGGACTGAGCGGTCGGCATGCCGCCGGGGCACACGGCGTTGACTCGCAGTTTCTCCTTGGTGAACTCGATGGCCAACGCGCGGGTCAGTCCGATCAGCCCGTGCTTGGCCGCGCAGTACCCCGCCGAGTAGACCTCACCCTCCACTCCGGCGATCGACGCGACGTTGACGATGTTGCCGCCGGCCGCCAGCAAGTGCGGAAGGGCGCCACGGCACAGGTAGAACGGCCCGTTGAGGTTCACGGCGAGGTCCTTGTTCCACTCGTCGTCGGTCATCGTTGGCGTGTGGCGCATCTGGTGGAAGCCGGCGATGTTGGCCAAGATGTCGAGGCGCCCGAACTCGGCGATGCAGTCCGCGACCGCCTGCGCGCACGCCGCCGGATCGGAGATGTCCACCGACGAGTACTTGCCGCCCGGCACGTCGGCGAACACTTCGGCCATCCGGTCGGCGTCGCGAGCGATCCCGAACACCGACGCGCCCCGTTCGGCGAACAGCTTCGCGGTCGCGGCGCCCAGTCCCGCCGATGCCCCGGTGACCAATGCGACCTTGTCGGTGAGCTGCGTCATGGCACGACCCTCTCACGGGCTGTGGCCGGGTCACACAGCGGCGCGCGGTCGCGCGGGCGGGACCGCCGCCAACAAGGCGCGGGTGTAGTCGTGCACGGGTTCGGCGAACAACTCCGCAGCGGGCCGGTACTCGATCGCCGCACCGCCGCGCATGACCAGCACGTGATGGCTCATCTGCTGGATGACCGCCAGGTCATGGCTGATGAACAGATACGCGAGCCCGAGCTCGTGCTGCAAGTCTGCGAGCAGCTTGAGGACATGTGCCTGCACCGAAACATCCAACGACGCTGTCGCTTCGTCGAGGATCAGCAGCTCAGGCCCGGCGGCCAGTGCGCGCGCGATACTGACCCGCTGTCGCTGTCCACCGGAAAGTTCGTGCGGGTAGCGAGAGGCGAACGACGTTGGCAGGCCGACGAGTTCGAGCAGCTCCGCCACCCTGGCCGCCCGGGCCCGCTTGCCCGTCGCGAGCCGGTGCACCCGCAACGGCTCATCGATTGCCGTCTGCACCATGATGCGTGGGTTGAGCGACGAGAACGGGTCCTGAAAGACCAGACCGATCCGGCGCCGCAGCGCCTTTTCGGCGCCACCTCGCACACCGAATACGTCGACCCCCGCCAACCGCGCCGAACCCGCGTCCGGTTCGACGAGTCCGGTCAACGCCCCGGCAACGGTCGACTTGCCTGAGCCCGACTCGCCGACCAGCCCCAGGGTGCTGCCGCGCCGAATCTGGAACGAAAGATCCTTCACGGCATGCACGGTCGAGCGGCCGGTCGCTGTGGTGACTCCGAATCGCACATCGAGCCCGTCGACCCGCAGCAGCACCGGAGCATCGACCGGCGCGGGTGCGGGTCCGGCCCGGCCGAGGAGCGGGCGTGCGTGCAGCAGTTCGCGCGTGTAGGCGCTGTGCGGATTGTCGAAGACGTCGAGGATCGGTGCCTGCTCGACGATTTCACCGTCCCGCAGCACGGTCACGTTGTCGGCCACTTCTCCGATGACTCCGAGGTCGTGGCTGATCCACACCACCGCGGTGCCGAAATCCGTTTGCAGCCGGCGGACCACCTCGACGATCTGGGCCTGTGTGGTCACGTCGAGCGACGTCGTGGGCTCGTCGGCGATCAGCAGTTCGGGGTTGCAGGCCAGCGCGATCGCGATCATCACCCGCTGGCGCTGGCCGCCGGACAATTGGTGGGGGTAGGTGTGCAGGCGCGTCTGCGGATCCGGCAGGCCGACCGCCTCGAGCAGCTCGAGAGCACGCGTGTTCGCCTGCCGCCGCGTCATCTTTCGATGCGTCTCCAGCGACTCCGTGATCTGGCGCCCCAGCGTGAGCAACGGGTTCAGTGACGTGCCCGGATCCTGGAACACGAAACCGATCCGGCCGCCGTGCACGCTGCGCAGCAGTCGCGCGGAAGCGCCGATCAGTCTGGGTGGGCGCCTCGCCCGTCAGCGTGCGCTGCCGTTGACGACAGCGCCAGGGGCATCGAGCAGCCCGGTCGCCGCAAGCACGGTGATCGATTTGCCCGACCCGGATTCGCCGACGATGCCCAGCGTCTGCTCCCGGTGCACGTCGAAGCCGACACCGCGCACGATCTCGCGCCTGCCGATCCCCACCTGCAGGTCGCGCACGCACAGCACGGGATCGGTCACTGTCTGCTCCTGGCCTCGATCATGGTGCGCTGCTTGGGATCCAGCACGTCGCGAAGCCCGTCGCCGACAAGGTTGAACGCGAGCACGATGAGGAAGATCGCGGCGCCGGGGAACACCGCCATCCACCACGCCATCGTGACGAATCCCTGCGAATCGAAGATCATCCGGCCCAGCGACGGCTGCGGGGGCTGGATGCCAAGGCCGAGGAACGACAGCGCCGCCTCGGACAGAATCGCGAACGCCAGCGACAGCGATGTCTGCACGATCAGCGGGCCCGCGATGTTCGGAACGATATGGCGGGCAAGGATATAGCGGCTTCCCGTGCCCATGGCGCGCGATATCTGGACGAAAGGTTCGATGCGCACGCCCAGCGTGCTCGCGCGGGCCACCCGCGCAAAAATCGGCGTGTAGACGATGCCGATCGCCAGAATCGTCGTCGTCGTTCCCGGCCCGAGGATCGCGACGACGGCCAGAGCGAGCAGCAGGACGGGGAACGCGAACATCGACGTCGACGGCGCGCATCAAGACCACGTCGACCCAGCCGCCGCGGTAGCCGGCGACGATGCCGACGGTGACGCCGACAACGACGGCGAACGCCACGCTCACGACGGCGACCCGCATCGATGCCTGAGTCGCCACGAGCACGCGGGACAGCACGTCGCGGCCAAGTTCATCGGTGCCGAACCAGTGGTCGCCGCTGGGCTGCCGCAGTGCATCCGGTACATCGACGCCGTTGACGGCGAACGGGGTGATCCAGTTGGCCGCCACCGCAAGGAAGACGACGACGGCCAAAACGATGGCGCTGACGACGGTCACCGGGTTGCGCAGCAGCAGCCGCCAGGAGGCGACCCGGGTGGTTTCGGCGGTGACCGTGGTCATGCCAGCCGGATCCTTGGATCCACCACCGCGTAGAGCACATCCACGATGAGGTTGATCAGCAGGAACAGCGTGGCGATCAATAACACCGCGCCCTGGATGACCGGGTAGTCGCGGGCGGCCACCGCGTTGTACACCAGGCGGCCGAGCCCCGGCCACGCGAACACGACCTCCACGACGATGACGCCGCCGAGGATGGTCGCGAGTTGTATCCCCGTGATCGTCAGCAAGGGCACAAGCGCGTTGCGAACGGTGTGCCGGAAAGTCACCACCCGCGGAGGCAAGCCTTTCGACCGGGCGGTGCGGACATAGCCCATCGACGCGACCTCCAGCACCGCAGCACGGACATACCGCGTCATGATCGCCGCGGCCACCAAACCCACTGTCAGACCAGGCAATACGATATGGCGCAGCCAGCCGGCCGGGTCCTCGAACAGCGGACGATAACCCGACGTCGGCAGCCAGCCGAGCGTGGTGGCGAACAAAGCGATCAGCAGGATCCCCAACCAGAAATCGGGAATCGACACCCCGAACTGGCTCGTGATGCGCACGATCGCGTCTGAGACCCGGCCCTCGTGCAGCGCCGACCAGATGCCCGCAGGCAGCGCGATCAGCAGCGCGATCACGATGCCCACCACGCCGAGTGACACGGTGGCGGGCAGCCGTTCGAGGAGCGTGAGGGTGACGGGGTCGCCGTTGCGGAAGCTGACGCCGAGGTTTCCGGTGAGCGCGGAGCCGAGGTAGCCAAAGAATTGCTCGACGATCGGACGGTCCAGACCGCTCGCCGAGCGCAGCGCGGCATAGGCCTCCGGCGTGTAGCGGGTGCCCAGGGCGATGCGCACCGGGTCGCCGGGCACGAGATGAACGAGCGCGAACACCACGACGAGCACACCGAGAAGCACGACAACGCGAATAGAGCAGCCGTCGCGCGATGAACCGCGCGATCGGGTGCGTGGGCACGGCCATCAGGCGGCACCACCCGGCGCCAGCTTCGCGGTGCGGAACCGGACCGCACCGTCGCGGCGTGCCTCATAGCCCGACAGCCTCGTCGTCCAGGCCTGGATCACCGACGGGTTGTACAGGTAGATGTAGCTGACCTGATCGGCGATGATCGTCGCCGCCTTCGCGTAGTCGTCGGCACGCGCATTGCGGGTGGTCTCGACCCGTCCGGCATCGAGCAGCCGGTCGACCTCAGGGTTCGAGAACTTCTGCGCGTTGCTGCTGCCGCCGGTGTGGTGCTGGGCATAGTAGAAGTCGTCGGGGTCGATGTTGCCCAGCCAGCCCATCATCAGCATGTCGAAGTGGCCGTTGTTCTGCTCGTCGAGCCAGGTGGCGAAGTCGACGGTGCGGATGTTTACCGTGATGCCAAGCGGCGCAAGGTTATCCGCGATGATCTCCGCTGCGGTCACTGTTTGCGGGTATTCGGCTGGTGACCAGCATGTCGAGGGTCTTGGGGGCGACGGTGCCGGTCTGGCTGGCCTCGGCCAACAGGCTTTTCGCCCGCTGCACGTCGTGGCGGTACGCGTCGTACGGGATGTACCAGGGATTGCCCTTCGGGATCGCGAGCTGATTGGCCACGGCGGTGCCATAGCTGGTCGCCGCCACGATGGCATCCCGGTCGATCGCGTAGGCGATCGCTTGGCGGACGCGCACATCGTTCCACGGTGCACGTGCTTCGTTGAGCGCGAGGTACCAGTAGTCGTTGCTCGGCGTTGCAGCCAGGGTGATCGAGTCGTCCTCCTTCAGCTGTTCGACGCGTTGCGTGGGGATGGTGTCCGTCCAGTCGATCTCGCCGGCCTGCAGCGCCGACAGCGCGGTCGAGGGTTCGGAGATGAACCGGAACGTGACACCCGAGACCTTCGGTGCCCCAGCCCAATATCGCGGGGTTGGCCTTGAGCGTGATCGAGTCGCCGCTCTTCTGGCTCTGGAATGCGAAGGGACCGGTGCCGACGGGATGCGTTGCGATCTGGCCACTCTCGACGTTGCGGCGCGAGACGATCGCCAGCCCCTTGAAGCCGCCCAGGTTGGTGAGCAGGTTCGGGGTCGGGTGTTTCAGCGTGATCCTGACGGTCGACGGGTCGGGCGCCGTGACCCCGGTGACGGCGCTGAGCTTGTCCGAGTTCGCCAGCTTCTGATCGATGATGCGCCGATACGAGTAGACGACGTCGTCAGCGGTGAACGGACTGCCGTCGTGGAACGTGACGCCGTGCCGCAGCTGAAACGTCCACGCGAGTTGGTCGGGGCTCACCTCCCATGATTCGGCGAGCGCGGGGCGCATCTCCAGGTTCGCGTCGGGCTCGACGAGGGTGTCGAAAACGTTCTCCAGGACCTCGAACGAGAAGTAGGCGCTGGTCTTATGCGGATCGAGCTGATCGGGTTCACCGGCGATGGCCGCGACGAGGTTTCCCGACGAGCCGTCCCCGAGGTCGACCCGATTGCCGGTGGAGCACGCCGTCAACGCGACGACGAGCCAGGTGGCGACGCCGACAGCGGTCAACACCGCCGGTTTTCCCGTCACCCTCGGGCTCTACCCGTTATGCGCCGTGAATGAAACCCTGGATGAGATACTCAGCGGGCAGCTGACGGACCGAAGGGACGCACATCGTGAGGATCATCTCCAGGCTCGCTGCGGCCGCCGGCCTCGCGTGCGTCGCGCTGGGGTTCGCCGGTCCCGCCCATGCGGACCAGGTGATGGAGGGCGTCTACAACTACGTGCCGCAGCAGGGCGACAGCGGCACGTGGACGATCTACCCGTCGTGCGTCCCGGTCGTCGGTGACCTGCGGGTGAATTTGGACCTGCCGGTCGCCTGCCGCCTGCACGTGACGGGGTCGGACGGCATCACCGGCGGCGACGCGCGCCTGACCGGCGGTCTGTGGACCTTGAGCACCGAGAAACAAGACGGCATGACGTGCCCCGACGGCAGCACGGCGCCCACCACCGAAACGGTCAAGTTCGACGACGTCACGATGACGGGCACTCGAACGATCTTCCACAACGACGTCTGCGGTCTGGCGCCGGGCAAGATCGACGAGCCGTTCACGCTGTCGTTCAAGGAACCGCTTCCGATGCCCGTCGAGCAGTACCCGCTCTACTGCGAGCCGGGCGGCCTGCGGCGCTGTTTCTGACCGGCAAGGTCGTCGACCTGACCGGCCGGCGGCGCACGGGCCGTTGGGGTGTCACGTGCGCCGATCTGGGGGCGTCGGTGATCGCGCCCAACGGCAAGCTGGTGTCGGTCTTCGGCGACACCTTCTCGGGTCGCAAAGTCGGCCGGGGGGATTGGCGTTCTCCCGTCGTCCTGATCGGTACCGGCGACGCCGACCACGAAATCGCCTACGAGCGCGCCGGGGGAGAGGACCCGAACTACGCGCACCAGCTCTGGCACTACATCCACGATGACGCCGCGACCGGCTGGACCCACGGCGGCATCAGCACCGTCATCCCGTCCGACCTACTGCGTGTCGACAATTCGATTTACCTGCACGCCATCGTCAATCGCGGGTTCGGCAACGTCGCCTGGACCGAGATCTGGAGATCCGACGACAGCGGCATCTCGTGGTCGCACATGGGCGATGACGCCAAGTTTCCCGCCGGCCACCACGGTGGATACGCCCAATGCTGGTCGTGGGACTACGACCCCGCCGACGGCTGGGTGTACGTGGTGGCGACGGGATTTCAACGCGACAAGGGCATCATCTTGATGCGCGTCCGGCCCGAGCACATCGGGCGGCGGTCGCGATATGTGAGCTGGGGCTGCACCGACGGCCGCTGGGCGTGGGGACAGCCGGCCACGCCGATCACGCCGGCGGGTGAGAAGTGGGGAGAGCTGACGTTTCGCCGGATGGCACCAGGCAAATGGATACTCGGCGGGTTCCTGGCGTCGAAGTATGCGCTGGGGTACCGCGTCGTTGACTCACCCGTCGCCGACATGCACACCACCGAACTCCAGACACCTGTGCTGGGGTCGGCGTGGCACGCCGAGAATCATTCCGGCAACAAGGTCGCGCAGCTCTACGGCGGCTACGTGCTGCCGGGCTCGCGGTTCGACATCGAGGGCGGCGTTGGGCTGGTGGTGTCACAGTGGCGCACCGCCGTCGGGTGGCCTTACCGGGCAATGCAATTCAAGGCCACGCTGAGGGACACCACGAGGACGGTGGATCCACCGGACCCGATCAACCTGTGACGTCTAAACGGTGTATCCGCCGTCGACGTTCCAGTTGGCGCCGGTGATGTAGCCGGCCTCGGGGCCGGCCAGATAACTCACCGCGCTCGCGATGTCGCGTGGCTGGCCATCACGACGAAGGGCCGTGACCTGCCGGTTGGCATCGGCGAATTCGCCTTCCTCCGGGTTCAAGTCCGTGGCGACGGGGCCGGGCTGGACGTTGTTGACCGTGATGCCTTGCGCTCCGAGTTCGCGGGCCAGCCCGCGGGTCAGGCCTGCGACCGCCCCCTTGGTCATGGCGTACACCGAAAGCCCGGGAACGGCCACCCGGTCGGCGTTGATGCTGCCGATGTTGATGATGCGGCTGCCCTCGCCGAAGTGGGGAAGCGCCCGCTGGATCGCGACGAACACGGCGCGGACATTGATCGCCACCAGTCGGTCGAACTGCTCCAGCGGGAACGTCTCGGCATCAGCGATGTACGCCACGCCCGCGTTGTTGACCAGGATGTCCAACCCGCCCAGCGCCGACACCGCCTCGTCGACGGAGGCCGCGACCTGATCGGGGTCGGCGCTATCGGCCTGCAGCGCCACCGCGGTGCCGCCGTCCGCGGCGACCTCGGCGACCAGCTTCTCGGCCTCGGGCCCCGACGCCCCGTAGGTAAACGCGACCGCGGCGCCGTCGGCGGCCAGCCGGCGGACGACCTCGGCGCCGATGCCCCGTGACCCGCCGGTCACCAGCGCGCGTCGTCCCGTCAATGGTGCTGTCATGTCGCTCATCCTTTCGGTAATGCCCGAAGGCGCCAGATCATTCCCGGATGGGCCCCGAACGGCCTCGGCCAGCTAAGGTCAACGGTTGATGCATCCGCAAACGCGACTAGCCCGCTTCGAGCACCACACCGAGTGGCCGCTGGCCGCCGTCGCGCTGATCTTTCTGGGTCTCTACTCGTATCAGATCCTGCACGAACCCCGTGGCCCCGCCGCTGACGCCGTCGAATCTGCGATGCGCGTGTTGTACTTCGTCTTCGTCGCCGACTACCTGGCGAGGCTGTATCTGGCGAACCCGCGCGGAAGGTGGTTCCTGCGCCACCTGTTCGATCTCGCGATCGTCGCGCTGCCTTTCCTGCGACCGCTGCGACTGCTCAGCCTGGCGGTGGTCGTCGACGTGTTTCAGCGTGCGGTCGGCGACAGCATCCGCGGCCGGGTCATCATCTATACCGTCTTCGGCGTTGTCGTGATGGTCTATGCGGCGTCGCTGGCGATCCTGGACGTCGAGCGGTACGTTCCCGGCGGCCACATCAGGACGTTCGGTGATGCCCTCTGGTGGTCCATCACCACCATCACCACTGTCGGCTACGGCGACCTCACGCCCGTCAGCGCCGCGGGGAAGGTGGTCGCCGTCGCGTTGATGCTGGGCGGAATCACTCTGGTCGGTGTCGTGACCGCGACGCTGGCCTCGTGGATCGTGCAGCGCGTCGCCGAGGAAGACACCGCCAACCAGGCCGCGACGGGGGCTCAGATCGAGGAACTCCGCGAGGAGATCCGGCGACTCGCGAAGTTGGTCACCGATGATCGCGAGCCCGCCTATGGTGAAGGCCGTGAAGGAATCTGAGACCAAGCGCATCGTCATCTGGGGCACGGGTTACGTCGGCAGGATGGTGATTGCCGAGATCGTCAAGCATCCCCTGTTCGAACTGGTCGGTGTCGGGGTGAGTAACCCCGAGAAGGTGGGCCGCGACGTCGGCGAAATCTGTGCTCTCGGGCAGAAACTGGGGCTGGCCGCCACCGACGACATCGACGAGCTCATCGCGCTGAAACCCGACGCGCTGGTGCACTACGGACCCACCGCGGCGCACGCCGACGAGAACATCGCGCTGATCACCCGCTTCCTGCGGGCCGGCATCGACGTGTGCTCGACGTCGATGACGCCGTGGGTGTGGCCCACCATGCACCTCAACCCGCCGAACTGGATCGAGCCCATCACCGAGGCCTGCGAACTGGGCGAATCATCGTGCTTCACCACCGGCATCGACCCCGGTTTCGCCAACGACCTGTTCCCGATGACGCTGATGGGGCTGTGCTCGGAGGTCCGCAAGGTGCGCGCATCCGAACTGCTGGACTACACCAACTACGAGGGCGACTACGAGTTCGAGATGGGCATCGGCAAGCCGGCCGAATACCGCCCGCTGCTGGAAAACCCCGACGTGCTGATATTCGCTTGGGGCGCAACGGTTCCGATGATCGCGCACGCGGCGGGCATCATGCTCGACGAGATCACCACGACATGGGACAAGTGGGTGACGCCCACCGAGCGCAAGTCCGCGAAGGGCATCATCGCGCCCGGAAACGTTGCGGCCGTGCGGTTCACGATCAACGGCGTGTACCGGGGCGAGACCCGCATCCAGCTCGAACACGTCAACAGGATCGGCAATGACGCCGCGCCGGACTGGCCGTCAGGCAACGAGAACGACGTCTATCGCGTCGACATCGAGGGCACGCCGAGCATCTTCCAGGAGACGGCGTTTCGGTTCACCGACGGTTCAGGGCGCGACGCGGCCGCCGCCGGCTGCCTGGCGACCGGCCTGCGCGCGCTCAACGCGGTGCCCGCGGTCAACGACCTTTCGCCGGGCTGGGTGACGGCGCTGGATTTGCCCCTGATTCCCGGCGTGGGAACCATCCGGTAGGAAAAAACCCATGACACAGACCGACGGCTTGCTCTTCGATCCGAACACCTACGACCCGCAGCAGTTCGACGCCGAAACCCGGCGATTGCTGCGCGCCACGATCGACTGGTTCGAGGGGCAGGGCAAAAAACGCATCCTCGACGACGACCTGACGGCGCAGTGGCCCGCCGATTTCGTCGAGTTCGTGAGTCGGGAGAAGCTGTTCGCGACGTTCCTGACGCCGTCGGAGTTCGCCGACGGCAACCCGGACAAGCGCTGGGACGCGGCGCGCAACGCCGCCCTCTCGGAGATCCTCGGCTTCTACGGGCTGACCTACTGGTACACCGAGCAGGTCACCATCCTGGGGCTCGGGCCGATCTGGCAGAGCGAGAACAAGGACGCCAAGCTCAAAGCCGCCGATGACCTCGAAGGCGGGGAGGTGATGGCCTTCGGGCTGTCCGAGCGCACCCACGGCGCCGACGTCTACAACACCGACATGGTGCTCACGCCCGCAGGCGAGGCGGACCGCGCCAACGGCATCCTCTACCGGGCCACGGGGGAGAAGTACTACATCGGCAACGGCAACGTCGCGAGCATGGTGTCGGTGTTCGCCCGGCGCGGCGACATCGAGGGCAGCGACGCGTACGTCTTCTTCGCAGCCGACAGCCAGAACGAGAATTACCACCTGATCGACAACGTCGTGCACATGCAGATCTATGTGAGCACGTTCCGGCTCGAGAACTATCCGGTGCGGGAGTCCGACATCCTGCACACCGGCGTGGAAGCCTTTGCGGCGGCGCTGAATACCGTCAATGTCGGCAAGTTCAACCTGTGCTCGTGTTCGATCGGCATGACGGAACACGCGTTCTACGAAGCGATCACGCATGCGCAGAACCGGATCCTCTACGGCAACCCCGTCACCGATTTCGCGCATGTGCGGGCGAACTTCGTCGACGCCTATGCACGACTGATCGCGATGAAGCTGTTCAGCCAGCGCTGCGTGGATTACTTCCGCAGCGCCAGCCTCAACGACCGGCGATATCTCCTGTTCAACCCGATGACCAAGGCCAAGGTCACGATGGAGGGCGAGACGGTGCTTCGTGCCCTGCACGACGTGATCGCCGCCAAGGGCTACGAGAAGAACACGATGTTCCGCGAGGTCTCGCAGCTCATCGGCACGCTGCCGCGACTGGAGGGCACCGTGCACGTGAACGTCGGCCTGGTGCTGAAATTCATGCCGAAATACATGTTCGACCCGACGGAGTACCCGCAGATCCCGGCCCGCAACGACGCAACCGACGACACCTTCTTCTGGAACCAGGGACCGACCCGCGGCGCGGGCAACGTGCAATTCGCCGATTGGGCGCCCATCTACGAGGAGCACGCGAGCATCCCGAACGTCGAGCGGTTCTACGAGCAGGCCCGGGCTTTCAAGACACTGCTCGCCACCGCCGCACCCGACGCCGCACAACAGAAGGACCTGGACTTCATGCTCACCGTCGGGCACCTGTTCTCCCTCATCGTCTACGGGCAGCTCATCCTCGAGCAGGCCGCGTTGACGGACCTCGACGACGACATCATCGACCAGATATTCGACTTCCAGATCCGCGACTTCAGCACGTATGCCGTGGCGCTGCACGGTAAGCCGAGTTCGACGCAGGCCCAGCAGGACTGGGCGCTCGGTGCAATCCGCAAACCCGTGCTCGACGCCGAACGCTTCGACTCGGGTATGGGGGCGCGTCAAGGCATACGACGGCGCCTACGAAATGCGGCCCTGACGGCGCACGCATCCGGCCAGCTCGGCGGGGCCGCCAGTCGCTCGGCAAGGCCGGCCTCCAACTGGTTCATGAACTCGCCAGACCTCGTCTGCCAGCAAAGATCGCGAGCTGGTGATTGATGCGGGAGGCAGCGTCAACGGCGTTTCTGAGCTGCGGCACATGGTGCGACATGGCAATATAGAAGGTGCCCTTGTCCGGCCAGCCCAGGTAATTGTCAGGCTAGCTCAGCTCGGGCACAGGTATCAACCAGGAGGAAAAGTGAAGAAGATACTTGCCATCATCGGAGGCGTGGCAGCGCTGAGCTCGTTCGCCATTGCCCCGGTTGCCCTAGCTGGGTCCAGTGACTCAGCCTATCCCCCGTCACCCACTCCGACCGTCTCACCGTCGATGAATATCGGGAACCTGGCCACCACTGCTGGAGCCGTGCCGGTCGTTTCTGGGACGGTCGTCACTACCCCGTCCATCACCAAGGCTTCTCCCGCGGTTCTTGCGGGCAGGACCGAATGCGGGGATGGCTGCTAAACATCCACCCCCAGGCATCCGAGTGGCGTTGGTCAGGTACACGAAAGGAACAACTAGGATGAAATATCTGATTGCTGCACTGGCAGTTGCAGGGCTGGCATTGGGCATTGCGCCCACAGCGGGGGCCACAACAGTCCCTGGCTTCTGCACCAACCATCAGGAGTATCTGGGCCAGCCTGCGGCGGCCTTGCACGTCACGGGCAACATATACAAGGCTGCTTGTGCGCTCGGCCCGGGTAACGGTTACGGCAATCTCGCCACCAGCCTCCGTCTTTAGCCAATCCAGTCGTCGCAGGCCCAGCAGGACTAAGCGGCCCTGACGGCGCGCGATCGGGTCAGCGCGCCTTAGGCCGCTTCCACAGCACCAAGTGCGCCAGCGGAATCTGCATCTCCTCCGGCTCGGCCGCCAGTCGCTCGGCAAGGCCGGCCTCCAACCGGTTCATGAACTCGCCAGACCGTGGGTCGGCACGGCCACCGTCGAGCGCGGCCGCCAGCGTCGGGAACACCGACGCCCTCGCGAACGCCGCCCACTGCGCACCGAAAGCCTTTGCGTCGTGGCCGACTTGGTACTGCGTCCAGAACCGGTCCTCGGCGTCGAACACTTCGAGATGGTCGACCGATAGCCGCTCAAGCGAGCCCGACGGCGCAAACGGCGAGAGAAAATCAGCAGCGCGACGGGACACGGTCGGAATGCACATGCGCTGCACCTCGTCCTCGCTCACCAACCCCTGGGCCATCAGGTCGGCCAGCTCGGCGAGCATGGCGCCCAGGAGTGGGCGGTAGCCGTACTCGCCGTCATCACCGATGGCCATCGTCATCACCACGATGCGGCCGCCGGGGCACAGTTCACGGCCGCGGAACGCGACGAACTCGTGCCAGTCATGCGCAGCGAGCTTCCCGTAGGCCGCCTTCACTTTCTCGTCGCCGCTGTAGGCCACCTGCAGGTGGTCGGGAATCGGTGCCGGAATCCGGCTGAGCCACTGGATCGCCCACGACGTCCAGCCCAGGTTCACGCTGTTGGACGGCAGGATCTGGGTGTAGAACGACCGACCGACGGCAGAGGCGAAGCTCGCCGCGTCCTTGCGTAGGTAAGAATCGGGGTCGTCTTCCAGCGTCTGGAACAGCACCGTGAAGTCGTTCTCCGCCACATCGGTGTGTGCCACCAGGACAGAATGCTCGGGCCGGGTGCGTTTGCGTACCACCGCGATCGCGGCGCCGATCGGCAGCAGGGAGTTGTGCCCTGTGGACGCGCCGTAGTCGGCGATGACGATTGGTTGCGGCGGCTTGGGCAGTGGGACCGCTCGAGCGGCCTCTTCGAAAAGCTCTATCGCCCCCGACAATCCGGCCGCCTGCAGCCGTGAGCCGGCGCTATAGGACCCGCTTTCCATCGGCTCCGGGCGCACCACGATGCTTGATTCAGGCACACTACGACGGTAGCCCCCGCCCGGCGCCCATGCCGGCGAAGGCGCGGGTTCAGGCGGAGTCGGGTAGCCGACGACATTACAGTCCGATGCCGGATGGCTCACCCCGGTCGGTTCCCCGGAGACCCCCAGCGTCCAGCACAAACCGGGACATGACAGAACCGGGACATGACAGACTTCGCCCATGCGCAGAATGTCCGGTCCGCGTATCGCAATCAGTGCCGCAATCCTGATGCTGGTCGTCGGGGGAGTGGGCCTGATCGCGACGCTGATTCTCAACGCGTTCGTCCTCGACGCCTACGACGCGTTTGGTGAGGTGTCGGTACCGGGGTCGACAAGCCTGCAGCTGCCGGCGGGTGAGATGACCGTCAGCTTCCACACCGAGACCACCGGCCAGCCGGGCGGTGGCTTTCCCATCCCGGACCTGAGTTTGACCATCTCACCGCCTGCCGGGGTTGCCAAACCGGAAGTCGTCGAAAACGTCGGCACGACAACATCGGTCAACAACGATGTGCATGTGCGGGTGTGGACCGTGCAGATTCCCCAACAGGGCACCTACAACATCGCAACCGACGGCAACGTCAACGGCTACATCAGCCCCAGGCTCGCGTTCGGCCATGGCAGTTCATACGGCTGGCTGACCTGGGTGTTCGGTGGGCTGCTTGGCTTGGGCGTGGTGGGGCTGGTGGCTGGGCTGTTCTGGTCGGCCCGTTCGGGCCGCAAGGCCAGGCCGCTCGCGCCGGAGGAGCTGCTGAGCTTCGATGAGCCAGCGGGCATTGCGCCCCAGTTGCATTCTGTTCCCAGCTACCCGCCCAGCGATCAGGGCGTGCGGCTTGAGCAGCTCAAGCAGCTTGCTGCGCTTCGGGATTCGGGCGCGTTGTCCGAGGCGGAATTCGAGGCCGAGAAGCACCGCATCCTCGGCAGCTAGCTTCCGCGGGCGACCCACTCGTCGTAGTGCACGATCTCGTCGCCGATGGTGGTGGAGTCACCGTGGCCGGTGTAGACGACGGTTTCGCCGGGCAGTTTCCCCAGCCGGCCCGAGATCGACTCGAGAATGGTGCCGAAATCCGAATACGACCGGCCCGTCGCGCCGGGCCCGCCGGAGAACAGGGTGTCGCCGCTGAACACGGCGCCCAGTTCGGGCGCATGCCAGCACACCGACCCGGGAGAATGTCCCGGGGTGTGTATCGCGCGCAGTTCGTGGCCGGCGACGCGCAGCGTGTCGCCGTCGTTCACGGCGCGGAAGTCCTTGTCCGGGTGTGTCATCCGCCACAGCACGTCATCGGCGGGGTGTAACAACACCGGCGCGTCCAGCGCCTCGCCGAGGTTGGGTGCGACGGTCACGTGGTCGTTGTGGCCGTGCGTGCACACCACTGCCACCACATGGCGACCGCCGACCGCCGCCACGATGGGTGCCGCGTCGTGCGCGGCGTCGAACACCACGACCTCCGCATCGTCGCCGACGACCCAGATGTTGTTGTCGACTTCCCAACTGCCGCCGTCGAGTTCGAACACCCCGTGGGTGACCACGCGCTCGATCGGGCCGCTCACAGCACCACGACCGAGCGCAGTACCTCGCCGGCGTGCATCTTGTGGAAGGCGTCCTCGACATCATCGATGCCGATGCGTTCGGACACGAACTTCTCCAGCGGCAACCGGCCCTGCAGGTACAGGCTGATCAGCGTCGGGAAGTCACGCTCGGGCAGGCAGTCGCCGTACCACGACGACTTCAACGAGCCGCCGCGGGAGAAGAAGTCGATCAGCGGCATCTCGAGGCGCATGTCGGGCGTCGGGACACCCACCAGCACAACCGTTCCCGCGAGATCGCGGGCGTAGAACGCCTGCTTCCAGGTCTCCGGACGGCCGACGGCGTCGATCACCACGTCGGCGCCGTTGCCGTCGGTCAGATCCTGGATCGTCTGCACCGGATCGAGCTCGCGCGCGTTGATGGTGTGCGTGGCGCCGAAATCGCGCGCCCAGTTCAGCTTCGTGTTGTCGGTGTCCACGGCGATGATCCGCTTCGCCCCGACCAACCGCGCACCGGCAATCGCCGCGTCACCCACACCGCCGCAACCGATCACCGCGACCGTGTCATCACGGGTGACCGCCCCGGTGTTGACCGCCGCGCCCAGCCCGGCCATCACGCCGCAGCCCAGCAGCCCGGCCACCGCGGGGTCGGCCGCCGGATCGACCTTGGTGCACTGACCCTCGTGCACCAGGGTCTTGTCGGCGAACGCGCCGATGCCCAGCGCGGGGGTCAGCTCGGTGCCGTCGGTCAGCGTCATCTTCTGCTCGGCGTTGAACGTGTCGAAGCAATACCACGGCCGGCCCCGTTTGCAGGCCCGGCACTGACCACATACCGCGCGCCAGTTCAGGATCACGAAATCGCCGGGCGCCACCGCCGTCACACCCGGACCCACCGATTCCACGGTGCCGGCGGCCTCGTGGCCGAGCAGGAACGGAAACTCGTCGTTGATGCCGCCGTCGCGGTAGGTCAGGTCGGTATGGCAGACACCGCAGGCGATGACGTCGACGACGACTTCGCCGGGGCCCGGGTCGGGGATCACGACATCGACCACCTCGACCGGCTCACCCTTGTTCCGTGAAATCACACCGCGCACCGTCTGAGTCATGCGTACACCGTAATAGGCCTGGCGAAGCGGTCCATTCAGCTGGTGTGATGGCTGGTGATGACCGACTACCTCGCGGAGGCGCGTGGCGCCCTTCAGCGCCAGGACTGGCGCGAGTGCTACGCGGCCTACGTGCGCGCCGACGGTGTGGGGCCGATGACGGTGGACGACCTCGACGCCTACGCCAGCACGGCGTGGCGGCTGGGCCACGGACGCGAAGCGGTCCGGCTGACTGAACGGCTCTACGACCGGCTGGCTCGCACCGATCCGGCCGCCGCCGCGATGAAGGCCGTCGACCTGACCGTGGTGTGGCGGACGCGAGGCCATCACGGGATCGCCGCCGACTGGGCGGCCAAGGCGGGGCTGCTGCTCACCGGGACTTCGGTCGGGCCCGGCGCACGGCTACCTCGCCTACGTGGATGCGGTCGCGGCGATCGAGCGTGACGACAGCGAGGGATTGCGCCGGGGAACGCAGACCTTGACCGAGGTCGGACGCCAGGTCGACGATCCCGCGCTGGCGGTGCTCGGCCGGGTGATCGATGGCGCGGCCGCAGTGCTCGATGGCAGGCACGCCGACGGGTTCCGAATCCTGGATGCCGTGCTGTTGCCGGTGCTCGACCCGCGGGTTCCCTTCGAATGGGGTGGCGATGCCTACCGGCTCGCACTGCGGGTGGGCGAGGGCCGCGGCGACCGCGATCACGTCCTGGCGTGGATCGATGCGATGCAGCGGTGGTGCGACGCCGTCGATTCCGCGGCGTATCGGGCGATCTGCGACGTCCACCGAATCCGGACGGGCACCGCCGGTGCCACCCGGACTCGGCGCGCGGTCGAACTCCAGCGAGTCGTCGTCGACGTGGACGCCGCAGCGACGGCCATTCTCGAGGAGTTGCTCGCCGGCGGCGCGCGCTGATGGGCGCGCTCGACGGGGTTGACGATTGGCCGGTGCAGAATGCCGCCGCCGCGGTGGTCGGGCCTTCCGGCGTCCTGGCCCAGCATGGCGACACCCATCACCGCTTCGCGCTGGCGTCGGTGACCAAACCGCTGGCTGCCCGTGCCGCGCAGATCGCGATCGAAGAGGGTGTGGTCGAGCTGGACACCGAGGCCGGCCCGCCGGGGTCAACGGTCCGGCACCTGCTTGCCCACGCCTCGGGGTACTCGATGCACTCGGCGGAGCCGATGGCCAAGCCGGGCCAGCGCCGCATCTACTCCAACTACGGCTTTCAGGTGCTCGCCGAAACGATCGAACGCGCGTCGGGCATCGAATTCGGGCGGTACCTGACCGAGGCGGTGTTCGAGCCGCTCGGGATGACCGATTCCGCGCTGAGGGGCGGCGCGGAAGCGGCGGGCTTCGGGGCGACGTCGACGATCGCGGACCTGGCGGCCTTCGCCGGCGACCTGCTGCGGCCCGAAACGGTGTCGCCGCAACTCCATGCCCAGGCCATTGACGTGCAGTTTCCGGGTCTGACCGGGGTGTTGCCGGGATTCGGGGTACAGCGGCCCAACGACTGGGGGCTCGGCTTCGAAATCAAGGACGCCAAGTCGCCGCACTGGACCGGATCGACCAACTCCGGCCGCACGTACGGCCATTTCGGCCAGTCAGGGACGTTTTTGTGGGTCGATCCGGACGCCGATCTTGCGCTGGTGGTGCTGACCGACCGCGACTTCGGAGAGTGGGCCTACCCGTGCTGGCCTGCGCTGTCTGACGAAGTCCTGAGAGAATTTGAGCCAGACTAGCGCAACACGGGCCTCACGAGGCACAATGGACACGCACGACACAGCTGTAATTCGGAATCACCAGGTCGTTGGGGAAGACGTCCCTCGTGGAGCCGAAGGAGCAGCAGATGCGTGCAGCGAACCAATTCGCCGACGCGGCGACGGGCGTGGTTTACCTCCATGCCTCACCCGCGGCGGTATGCCCGCACGTCGAGTGGGCGTTGTCGTCGACCCTTCATGCCACGGCGAACCTCAAGTGGACCCCGCAGCCCGCCATGCCGGGCCAGCTGCGCGCGGTCACCAACTGGATCGGCCCGGTCGGCACGGGGGCCCAGCTGGCCAATGCGCTGCGCTCGTGGTCGGTGTTGCGGTTCGAGGTCACCGAAGACCCCAGCGCAGGCGTCGACGGCCACCGCTGGTGCCACACGCCGCAGCTGGGACTCTGGAGCGGCGCGATGAGCGCCAACGGGGATGTGATGGTCGGCGAGATGCGGCTGCGCACGTTGATGGCGTCGGGCGCCGACACGCTGGCCGCCGAACTGGACTCGGTACTCGGCAGCGCATGGGATGAGGCGCTCGAGCCGTACCGCGACGGCGGGGACACCGGCGAGATCAACTGGCTCAGCGGAGTCGGGTAGCCGACGACATTCAGCCCGGAGTCGGGTAGCCGACGACATTCAGCCCCGGAGTCGGGTAGCCGACGACATTGAGCCCCGGAGTCGGGTAGCCGACGACATTCAGGCGGGGCGTGGGGTGAAGGATCTTCAGCGCGCCGGACACCGCTGACACCTCGACGGGCAGGGGGCACGCGTACTCGCCGTCGGCGTAGGCGTTGATGCCGCGGGCGTCGACGCTGACCGACCTCGCGCGCTCGGTGGTCACCCGGTCGAGTTCGACGTGGGTGCCCTTGAAGACGGTGGGGAACAACCGAATCAGCCGGGTCCGCGACGTCGCGTGCACCAGCGTGATGTCGAGCTGGCCGTCGGCGTGGTCGGCCGACGGGCAGATCAGCATGCCGCCGCCGTAGCTCTTGGTGTTGCCGAACGCGGCAAGGGTCAGGTCGGCGACGATCTCCTCGCCGTCGTCGAACGCCAGCCGGAACGGCAGCGGCCGCAGCTGGGACAGCTCGGCGACCATCGCCAGGTTGTAACGCATTCGGCCATGGGGCCATCGCATGCGATTGGTGCGGTCGCTGACCAGCGAATCGAATCCGGCGGCCATCACGGTGCCGAACCACTTCTGCACCCCGCTGTGATTGTCGATGCGGCCGAGATCGACTGTTTCCGTCCAGCCGTCGGCGACGACGTCGGCCGCGGCCTCGGGATCGTTTCTGGGAAGCGAGTATTCGCGCGCATGGTCGTTGCCGGTGCCTGCCGCGATGATGCCGAGCGGGATGTCGCCCAGCGCCAACGACTGCAGCGCCAGCGAGATCACCCCGTCACCGCCGCACACCACAAGCGCGTCGGTGCCGCGCTCGAGCGCGTCGTCGAGCAGCCGGCGGGCATGCTCCGCGTCGGTTCCGACGATTTCGCAGGCGTCGACGCCGCGCTGCTGAAACCGGGCGATCGCCCGCTCGGCCGCATGTATCGCGTTGCCGTGCCCCGACATCGGGTTGGTCAGGACGGTGACGCTGCCGATCTCGCAGCCGATCTGGCCCTGGGTCACGGAATCAGCTTGCCGGGGTTGAGGATTCCGGCCGGATCGAGCGTGGCTTTGACGGCCCGTAGCACCTCGACGCCGAGGTCGCCGACCTCGGCGCGCATCCACGGCCGATGATCGGCGCCAACGGCATGGTGGTGGGTGATGGTGGCACCGGTGCGCATCATCGCGTCCGACGCGGCGGCCTTGGCCTTGCGCCACTGCTCGATCGGATTGCCGCGCTGCCCCGCGACGACGGTGAAGTACAGCGACGCCCCGGTGGGATACACATGCGAAATGTGGCACAGCACAAGCGCGGGCGTGCCCGATTCGGCGAGCGCACTCGTCAGCGCTTCGGTGACGGCGGCCTTCAGCGCGGGCACATTGGACCAGTTGGTCGCGGTCTCGAGCGTTTCGCACAGCGCGCCCGCCGACAGCAGCGAGTCACGCAGATACGGAGCGGCAAACCGGCCGTGCTCCCAGGCATGTGCCGGCGCCTCGCCCAGCGATGTGCCGCCGCGCGCAGCGAGCAGCGCACGGGTTTCGGCGTGCCTGCTCTCGACATGGGCCTCGGTGCCCTCGAACACCGTGATGGCCAGGCAGCCTCCGGTGATGGTGTCCTCGCCGATGCTCTCGGTGGTCGCCAGGTTGACGCCCGTCTCCGCCTCGTCTGAGAGCCGGATCACGGTCGGCCCGGTGCCGGTCTGCACGACAGCGCGCAACGCGTCGGCGCCGGTCGCGAAGTCCGGGAACGACCACGCCTCATACCGCGTGGCCGCCGGCACCGGGTGCACCCGAACGCGCACGCGGGTGATGATGCCGAACGCGCCCTCCGAGCCGAGCATCAGTTGTCGAAGATCCGGGCCCGCTGCCGACTCCGGCGCACGGCCGAGATCGAGCACGCCGGCGGGCGTCACCGTGCGCAGGCCGCGGACCATGTCGTTGAAGCGGCCGTAGCCCGCGGAGTCCTGGCCCGACGACCGCGTCGCGGCGAACCCGCCGATGGTCGCGAACTGAAAGCTCTGCGGGAAGTGGCCCAGCGAGAAGCCGCGTTCGCCCAGCAGCCGTTCGGCCTCGGGCCCGGTCAGCCCGGCGCCGAGCTCGGCTTCGCCGGAGATCTCGTCGAGGGCGTGCAGCTCGCCCAGCCGCCGCAGATCCAGCGACACCACGGCCTTGAAGTCGCCGCGGATCGGATCAAGGCCGCCGACCACGCTGGTGCCCCCGCCGAACGGGACGATCGCAATGCTGTGGTCCGCGCAGAACCGCAGCACCGCCGCGATCTCTTCTTCACCGCCGGGCAGCAGTATCGCGTCGGGGGCATCCTGCACGCCGGAGTCCTTGCGGCGCAACAGGTCCAGCGTGGACTTGCCGCCCGCACGCAGCAGCCGCGCACGGTCGTCGACGCCGCAGTACTCGGCGCCGACGATCGCCGCCAACCCGCTCTCGATCGGCCGGGCGACAGTGCCGACGGCCGCAACCGGACCTGTTCGGGCTGCGAGTTCCTCCGCGGGCGGCTCCTCGACCCCGAGGGCCTGCTTGATCAGCGACCGAATGCCCTCTGACAGCGGTTTCGCCTCCGCCGGGTCACCCCATGCGTTCCACTTCATCATGCGTTACAGTATTACATATGCTGTCAATCAGTAACGAGCCGTCGCCGTCGATCGGCGACCGCATCCTCGAGGCCGCGGCCTACTGTGTGACCGCCTACGGGGTGGAGCGGGTGACGCTGGCCGAGATCGCGCGGCGTG
Organism: uncultured Actinomycetota bacterium; assembly: GCA_963733605.1. Lineage (GTDB taxonomy): Bacteria > Actinomycetota > Actinomycetes > Mycobacteriales > Mycobacteriaceae > Mycobacterium. Next base: position 120,724 of record CAVTDY010000037.1, on the reverse strand, counting down.
CGCGGGTCAGCAGGCCGACGGTCTACCGCCGCTGGCCCGACACCCGCTCGATCCTGGCGGCGCTGCTGACCACGCGGATCGCGGGCGCCCTCGACGAGGTGCCCAGCCGCGGGGTGGGCCGCGAAGCGGTGGTCGAGCGCATCGTCGCGGTCGCCGAGCACCTGCGCCGCGACGTCGTGGTGATGTCGGTGCTGCGCAAGGCCCCGGACCTGGCGATCGTCTATATCGCCGAGCGGCTGGGCACCAGCCAGCAGATCCTGATCGACGCGGTGGCCGGCGACCTGAAACTCGCGCAGGAAGCAGGCAGCGTGCGGGCCGGCGACCCGCGCCAGTTCGCTGCGATGTGCCTGCTGATCACCCAGTCGACGATCCAGTCGGGCCAGATCGTCGCGCCCATCCTGGACGCCGACGCCCTCGCCGTCGAACTGGCCCACGCACTGAACGGATACCTCAAACCATGACCGGCTCGACAGCACTCAACGAGTCCCGGCGCGCAACGGAGCTGGCGGCCCTGGCCGACGGCGAGCCGCTGGACGTCATCGTGGTCGGCGGCGGCATCACCGGCACCGGCATCGCCCTCGACGCAGCGACCCGCGGTCTGCGCGTCGCGCTGGTGGAGAAGCACGACCTGGCGTTCGGCACCAGCCGGTGGAGCTCCAAGCTGGTGCACGGCGGGCTGCGCTACCTGGCGACGGGCAATGTCGGCATCGCGCGCCGCAGCGCCATCGAACGCGGAATCCTGATGACCCGCAACGCGCCCCACCTCGTCAAGGCGATGCCGCAGCTGGTTCCGCTGTTGCCGTCGATGGGCCAGGGCGAACGCGCCCTGGTGCGCACCGGATTTCTCGCCGGAGACGGGCTGCGCCGTCTTGCGGGCACACCCGCGTCGACGCTGCCGCGCTCGCGCTGTGTCGGCGCGAAGCGTGCGATCGAACTGGTGCCGGCGGTTCGCCGGGACGGGTTGAGCGGCGGCCTGCTCGCCTACGACGGACAACTGATCGACGACGCGCGCCTGGTCACCGCGGTGGCACGCACGGCGGCGCAACACGGCGCGCGCATCCTGACCCGAGTGGGCGCATCGAACGCCACCGGAACGTCGGTGACGCTGACCGATCAGCGCTCCGGGGAGTCGTTCGACGTCTCGGCGCGCGCGGTCATCAATGCCACCGGCGTGTGGGCGGGCGAGGTCGACACCTCGATCCGGCTGCGGCCCAGCCGCGGAACGCATCTGGTGTTCGATGCCAAGGCATTCGGCAATCCCGTTGCCGCGCTGACGGTTCCGATTCCCGGCGAGATAAACCGGTTCGTGTTCGCGATGCCCGAACAGCTCGGCCGGGTGTACCTGGGGCTGACCGACGAAGACGCGCCGGGCCCGATTCCCGATGTGCCGCAACCTACGCCGCAGGAGATCTCGTTCCTGCTCGACACCGTGAACACCGCACTGGACGTCGCGTTGGCGACCGGCCGATGTGATCGGCGCGTATGCCGGACTGCGGCCGCTGATCGACACCGGGGAGGGCCGAACCGCCGACGTGTCGCGTGACCACGCCGTCGTCGAGTCGGCCGCGGGCGTTATCAGCGTGATCGGCGGCAAGCTGACCGAGTACCGGTTCATGGCCGAGGACGTCCTCGACCGCGCGATCACCCTGCGGGGGCTGACCGCAACGCCGTGCCGCACCCGCAACCTGCCGCTGGTCGGGGCGCCGTCGAATCCGGTGGCGACAGTGCGGTCACCGGCCGGCTTGCCGGGGTCGCTGCTCGCCCGCTATGGCGCCGAGGCACCGAACGTGCTCGCCGCCGCCGGCTGCGAGCGGCCGACGGAGCCGGTGGCCGACGGAATCGACGTCACCCGGGCCGAATTCGAGTACGCCATCACCCACGAAGTCGCGATGACCGTCGACGATATTCTCGATCGCCGGACCCGAATCGGGCTTGTCGATGGTGATCGTGCTCGCGCAGCTGCCGTCGCCGAGGAGTTCGTCGCGGCGATGGCGTGATTTGCGTGATTTGTCAGCAACGCGTGTCACAATGCGCCGATGTCGAACTATCTACAACTATGTGCGCCATCCTCGCTTCGAGGAGCTCAAGGTCGGCCGTCCCGTCAAGACGCGCGACATGCGGAAGTTGAACAACCCCAACTGGATCGCCCGCTTCAACGCCCACTTCGGTCTGCTGATCACGCTGATCGTGGGCACCATGTGGTGCGCCTACCTGTTCACCGCGCTCGCGCCTGATCAGTCTTCCGGCGGCGATCCGCTCCCACGACCCCATCACCATCGTGGCCTGGATCGCGCAGACGTTCCTGCAGTTAGTGCTGCTGCCCATCATCATCGTCGGCCAGAACATCCAGGCCAAGGCCGCCGACAAGCGTGCCGAAGACACGTACAAGGACGCCGAAGCGGTGCTCAAGGAAGCCGAGGAGATCCAGAAGCACCTGATCGCCCAGGACGAGGCCATCGCGGGCATCCTGCGCCATCTGCAGGGTCTGCGGACGGCGACGCCAAGCCCGCGGCGCCGGGCCCTGCTTCGTAGCGAACTACACCTCGTAGCGAACTACACCTCGTAGCGAACTACAGCGGGATGTTCTTGTGCCGGCCGCGGCGTGCCGGTGCCTCGGCCAGTGCCTGGGTCAGCTTGCTGCGGGTGTGCGCCGGGTCGATCTTCTCGTCGACAACGCCGATCTCGATGGCGCTGTCCACCCCGCCGGCGATCCGCTCATGCTCCTCGGCCAGCTCGTCGTGCAAGGCGTCGCGCTCGTGGTCCGGCGCGGCGGCCAGCTTCCGCTTGTGCAGGATGCCGACGGCGGCTTTGGCGCCCATCACCGCGACCTCGGCATCCGGCCAGGCGAACACCTTCGTCGCGTTGAGCGATCGCGAGTTCATCGCGATGTAGGCGCCGCCGTAGATCTTCCGCGTCACCAGCGTGACCCGCGGAACGGTGGACTCACCGAACGCGTGCAGCAGCTTGGCGCCGCGTCGCACCACGCCGCCCCACTCCTGGTCGACACCGGGCAGATAGCCCGGCACGTCGACGATGACCACCATCGGGATCCCGAAAGCGTCGCACAGACGCACGAAACGCGCTGCCTTCTCGGCGCTTTCGGAGTTCAGGCACCCGCCAAGGCGCAGCGGGTTGTTGGCGATCACGCCGACGCTCCGGCCGGACAGCCGGCCGAGGCCGACGACGATCGACGGCGCCCACTTGCCCTGGAACTCCTCGAACGGGGTATCGCTGTCGAGCAGCGCATCCACCAGCGGATGCACGTCGTAGGCGCGCCGCGCCGAGTCGGGCAGCAGCGCGTGCAGGTCGGTGTCGCCGGCCTCGGCCCTGCTGCGGTCGAAATGGCCCTGCTGGCAGAACAATCCGACCAGCCTGCGGCCGCGCTCGTAGGCGTCCAGCTCGTCGTCGGCGACGATGTGGCAGACCCCGGACTTCTTGTGATGGGTGTCGGGACCGCCGAGCGACGCCATGTCGACGTCTTCGCCGGTGACACTGCGCACGATGTCGGGTCCGGTGACGAACACCCGGCTCTCGGGCGCCATGATGACGACGTCGGTGAGCGCGGGCCCGTAGGCCGCGCCGCCGGCGGCGAAGCCGACGACCACCGAGATCTGCGGGACGTAGCCCGACGCGCGGATCATGGCCTCGAACACCAAACCGACCGAATGCAGCGCCTTGACGCCCTCGGCCAGCCGCGCACCTCCGGAGTGCCAGATACCCACGATGGGGCTCTGTTCCTCGATCGCGGTGTCGTAGGCGTTGACGATGTGCGCGCAGCCCTCCACGCCCATCGCGCCGCCCATCACGGTGCCGTCGGTGCAGAACGCAATGGTGCGCACGCCGTTGACGGCGCCGGCCGCGGCCAGCACGCCCGAGCGGTCCCGCTCGTGCAGCAGCTCGACGCTGCCGTCGTCGAAGAACGTGCTCAGTCGCAGCAGCGGATCGCGTGGGTCCAGCGATTCGCCGACCGCCTCGGGGGCCATGATTGTCATTGAAACCTCCTGTAGCGCATCGGATGTCGGCTTGCGTCGGGAAATTACGGCTAGTACTTCCCGAAGGCGAGCGCGACGTTGTGCCCACCGAATCCGAACGAATTGTTGATCGCGTATTGGTAATTTCCGGGTCGCGGCGAGCCCGCGACGACGTCCAGGTCGATCTCCGGGTCGAGATTCTTCAGGTTCAGCGTCGGCGGAACGACGCCGTCTCGTAGCGCCAGCACGGTGAGGATGGACTCCACCGCTCCCACCGCGCCCACCGAATGGCCGAGCGCGCCCTTGGGCGCATAGACCGCAGGCTTGTGACTGCCCAGTGCGTTGTTGATCGCCTTGCCCTCGGCCACATCGCCGACGGTGGTGCCGGTGGCGTGCGCGTTGACATGGTCGATGTCAGTGGGCGCCAGCCCCGCCAGCGCAATCGCCCGCGTCATCGCGTGTCCGGCCTGCTCACCGTTGGGATCGGGCGCCACGATGTGGTATCCGTCCGAGGTGATGCTGGCGCCCATCAACCGTGCATAGATGGTGGCGCCGCGGGCCTTGGCGTGTTCCTCGGTCTCGATCACCATCAGCGCGCCGCCCTCGCCGAAGACGAATCCGTTGCGGTCCTTGTCAAATGGGCGGCAGGCCCCCGCGGGATCGTCGTTGGTGGTGGACAACACGATGCGCATCTGGGCAAAGCCCGCGATCGGCACCGCCTCGATCTTGGTCTCCACGCCACCGCAGATTGCCACGTCGGCCTCGCCGAGCACGATCTGTCGCCAGGCCTGCGCGATGCCCTCCGAACCCGAAGCGCAGGCCGAGATGGGCGTGCTCACCCCGGCCCTGGCCTTGCGTTCGAGCCCGACAGCGGCGGCCGCCGCGTTCGGCATGTACATCTGCACAGCGAGCGGTGACACCCCCCGAAGCCCTTTCGCGCGCAGGGCCTCATAGGCGAAGAGCAACTCCTCGCTCGAGCCCATGCCGGTTCCGATCGACACCATCAGCCGCCGGGGATCCACGTCGGGTGACCCGGCGTGCTGCCCATACCCGCCGGCTCAGCACCGTCGACATCCTCTGCAGGTAGGAGAGCCGGCGCAGTTCGACCCGCGTCAGCTCACCGTCGAAGTCCTCCAACAGATGCCCACCGATGCGGACCGGCAAGTCGTACTGCTCGACAAACGGATCATTCAGAAGCCGGATGCCACTCTGCCCGTCCAGCAGCCTCTGCCAGGTGGTTTCGGCGTCGGTCGCCAAGGCAGTCGTCATCGCGAAACCGGTGACGACTACGTTGGGGAAACCGTTCCCCGTAGCCAACGCTGCCATTACTGCTCCGAAAGTCCCTTTCGTGCCTCAGTAACGCCCGAACGCGAGGGCGACATTGTGACCACCGAAACCGAACGAGTTGTTGATGGCGTACTGGTATTCGCCATATCGCGGCTCGCCCGCAACGACATCGAGGTCGATCTCGGGATCCGGGGTCTCATAGTTCAGTGTCGGCGGAATGACGCCGTCCCGCAGCGTGAGCACGGTGAGCACCGACTCAAGAGCGCCGACCGCACCGATGGAGTGGCCGAGCGCCGACTTCGGCGCATACACCGGGGCGTGCGCCACGCCCGGCAACGCGAATCGCGTTCGCCTCGGCGGTGTCGCCGATGGGGGTGGCAGTCGCGTGGGCATTGACGTGCTCAATGTCCTTGGGCTCCAGCCCAGCGGTCTCCATCGCCCGCTTCATCGCGTGGCCGGCCCGCAGACCGTTCGGATCCGGTGCCACCATGTGGTACGCGTCCGACGTGATGCCTGCGCCCATCAGCCTGGCCAGCGGCTTGGCGCCGCGAGCCTTGGCGTGCTCCTCGGTCTCGATGACCATCAACGCACCGGCCTCACCGAACACAAACCCGTCACGGTTCTTGTCGAACGGCCGCGATGCGCCCTCGGGGTTCTCGTTGTTGGTCGACATGGCGCGCATCATCGAGAACGCCGCGATCGGCAGCGCCTCGATACCGCCCTCGACGCCACCGCACACGGCGATGTCGGCGTCACCCATCACGATCTGACGCCACGCGTGGGCGATGCCCTCCGAACCCGACGAGCAGGCCGACACCGGGGTGATCACCCCGGCACGGGCCCCGAGTTCCAGGCCGACCACCGCGGCGGCACCGTTGGGCATGATCATCTGGACGGCGAGCGGGGACACCTTGCGGGGCCCGCCCTCGTTCATCGCGTCGTAGGTCTCGACGATCTTCTCGCCGCCGCCCAGACCGGTGCCGATCACGACCGCGAACCGATCGGGATCGACCTCCGGGCTGCCTGCGGTCTCCCACAACTGATTGCCGAGATACTTGGCCATCCGCTGGACGTACGACATCCGCCGCATTTCCAGCCGGGTCATCAGTGGGTCGAGCGGCTCCTTGAGGTGGCCGCCGATGCGTACCTGCAAGTCCCACTTGGTGACGAACTCGTCCTCGAGTACGTGGATGCCGCTCTCCCCGGCCAGCAAGCCCTTCCACGTGCTCTCGATGTCCGGCGCGATTGAAGTCGTCGCCGTGACGGCGGTTACCACAACGCTGGGGAAACCGCCGTTAGCAGTGGAAGGTTTGGTCATTTGCTCTCCGCGATCTGCGCCCGAATGGCCGCGGCGGCCTCGGGGTTCTCTTCCTCGAGCTTCTGGATGTAGGCGACGACGTCACCGACGGTGCGCAGCCCGGCGAGGTCCTCGTCGGGGATCTTCACGCCGTACTTGTCCTCGGTCTGCACGGCGATCTCGACCATCGACAGCGAGTCGATGTCCAGGTCGTCGACGAACGACTTCTCGGGCGTCACCTCGGACGGCTCGATACCGGTGACCTCTTCGATGATCTCGGCGATGCCGGCGATGATTTCTTCCTGCGTGGCCACGTTGGCTCCTTCTAATCGGGTTGTTACTTGAAATGACGTTCGATATGTGGTTGTTCCCCGGCTGGGCCGGGATGTTCTGTTAGAGCTCGGCAGATAGCCCGTCCAGGTCTGCGGGGGACTTGACGGCGTGCGTCGGCACCCCCCGAAGTTCACGTTTGGCGATCCCGGCCAGGGTGCCCGCGGGCGGGAACTCGACGATCGCCGTCACAGGGCGGCCGTCAAGGCCTTCCCGCATGGTCTGCGTGCACAGGTCCCACCGCACCGGGCGGGTCAGCTGCGCCACCAGCTTGCTCATGGCGTCCGCGGCCGAGGCCACCGGCTGCCCGTCGGCGTTGCTCAGCAGCGTCGCGGTGGGCTCCGACGTCGCGACGCTCTCGGCCGCAGTCGGCGTAGCCGTCCGTGGCCGACGCCATGAAGTGGGTGTGGAAGGCGCCCGCGGTGGCCAGCTGGCGGACCCGGGCCTTGGCCGGCGGATCCTCGGCCAATTTGTCGAGAGCCGACAACGCACCGGCGGCGACGATCTGACCGACGGCGTTGCGGTTGGCCGGCACCAGGTCCAGCGCGTCGAGGCGGGCGAGCACCTCGGCCTCGTCGCCGCCGAGCACCGCGGACATCCCCGTTGGTTCCACCGCACAGGCCTTGGCCATCTCCGAACCGCGGATGGCGGCCAGCTTGACGGCGTCGTCGGCCGAGATCACGCCCGCGATGGCGTAGGCGGCGATCTCACCGACGGAGTGTCCGGCGACCACGGTCTCGCCGGAGCCGAGCAGGCCACGCTTGGTCAGTTCCTCGTGGGCCAGCAGTGTCGCCGCGACCACCAGCGGTTGCGTCACGGCCGTGTCGGTGATCTCCTCAGCGGTCGCCGTGGTGCCAAGGCGGGCCAGGTCCAGGCCGCTGACCTGCGACCACGCGGCGAGACGCTCGGCAGCACCTGGCAGCTCAAGCCACCCGGCGAGCATGCCGGGAGTCTGGGAGCCCTGTCCGGGCGCAAGCAATGCAAGCACTCATTAAGAGAACACTGTGAAAGTGGTTTTGCGCGGTGTAAGAGATTATGAACCTTGTCTTATGTTTTTGTAGAAGGTCCACAAAACGGCACGTGATGCGACATCACCGATACCTCGCCGCGACCTTCAGTACCGCGCGATCCTCCACCGCAGGTGTGGGACCGGTCACAGGGAACTGCCGTGTCGCCGCATTTGACGAGCTGGACTGGCGCGTGTGGCGGCTCAGCCGGCCGACCGTCGCGGCGACCCGCAACACGTAAGCATCGCGCGGAAGGGTGGGATCGCGGCCGGTGAAGTCGCCGATCCGTTTGAGCCGGTAGCGGACGGTATTTGGATGAACGAACAATTTGCGGGCGCACGCCTCGATCGCGCCGCCGGAGTCCAGATACGCATCGAGGGTCTCGGTCAATGCCGGGCCGGCATCCGCGAGCGGGCGCATCACCTCGAGTTCCAGTGCGGCGATGGCCGTCGCGTCGCCCAGCAGGGCGCGCTCCGGCAGCAGCTCACGGGCCGACACCGGCCGCGGTGCCCCGGTCCAGCCCGCGACGGCGTTCATTCCCGCGATCGCCTCGGTCGCGCTGCGATGCGCGGTGCTCAACGTGTGCGCCGTCGGCCCCACCACCACCGGCCCCTCGGCGAACACCTCGAGCAGCTCGCCGAGGAAGCGGTCGGTCGGCGAGAGCGGACCCGACACGATGGCCACCAACCAGGTGCCGTGCACATCGGACAGCGCCGACCGGCCGTTGCGGCGCACGACGTCATGGACGTCGTCGCTGGCCAGGTCGGCCCGGCCCGGTTGCGGCAGCCCGACGATCACCGTCGCCGGCGCGGTGGCGTCCCAGTTCAGCGCGGCCGCCTGGGACTGCAGTTCGGGACCGGAGTCCCCGCGGACCACGGCATCCACCACGTTGGCTTCCATCCGCGTGTCCCAGGCGCCGCGGGCCTCGGCCTGGTCGGCGTAGGCTTCGGCCGCGGCGAACGCCAAATCGCGGCTGTAGCGCAGGATTCCGGCGGTCAGTCGCGGTCAACTGCTCCTCGTTGCGGGCCAGCAGCGGCACCACTTCCTCGAAGAACTCCATGGTGACCCGCACCATCTCGACGGACTGCCGCAGCGCGATGCGCCGCCGCAGATCCTGCGGGACCACCTCGAAGGCCTGCGCGGTGTAGCTGACGTTGCTCTGCGGGTCGCGCATCCACTCGACGAAGTTGACCACCGCGGTCTGCACCACCAGCTGCACGCTGGCGCGTTGCGAGGCTTCCAGCTCGGAGAAGAACGGCAGCCGCTCCTCCATCGCATGCACCGCTTCGGTGGCCAGCCGGCCCGAGTACTGCTTGAGCCGCCGCAACACCGAGTCCGGGACGGTTTCCAGCACCTCGAGCGTGGACGCCGGCGGGATAAAGCGATTGTCGGCCACCCCTAAAAGCTACGCCACTGCGCTGTAAGTTTCCTCCAACTGGGCCGTGCTGCTAGGCGACCCCGGGGTCCGACGTCTGCTCCGGCGCCGCCATCACGTCGTCAATCTGGTATTTGCGGGCGGCGTCGACCGCGACCGAGGAATCGATGTTCCCGTCGCGGGCCAGGCCCTCCAGGACGGCGACCACGACCGATTCGGCGTCGGTGTTGAAGTACCGGCGCGCCGCAGGCCGGGTGTCGGAGAACCCGAACCCGTCGGTGCCCAGCGTGATGTAGGTGCCTGGCACCCACGGCCGGATCTGCTCGGACACCGCGCGCATCCAGTCGGACACCGCGACCACCGGCCCCGCCGCTTCGGCGAGTGCCTTGGTGATGAACGGCGTGCCCGCCGGGCGTTCGGGATGGCGCAGTCGTTCCTTCTCGATCGCCACCCCGTCGCGGTTGAGCTCGCCCCAGCTGGTCACCGACCACACATCGGCGGCCACATCCCATTCGTCGGCCAGCAGCTCGGCCGCCCGCACCGCCTCGGGCATCGCGACACCGGACACCAGGATCTGCGCGACGTGTGTGCGCTTCTCCGGGGCGGGCCGGTAGCGGTAGATGCCGCGCAGCAGCGCCTCGACGTCGAGTCCCTCGGGTTCGGCCGGCTGGACGTAGGGCTCGTTGTAGATGGTGAGGTAGAAGTAGACGTTCTCCGGGTTCTCGCCGTACATCCGGTGCAGGCCGCTATCCACGATGTAGGCGATCTCGTAGGCGAACGCCGGGTCGTAGGCCACCACGGCGGGATTTGTGGCGGCCAGCAGCAGGGACTGCCCGTCGGCGTGCTGCAGGCCCTCGCCGGTCAGCGTGGTGCGGCCGGCGGTGGCGCCGAGCACGAAGCCGCGGGCCATCTGGTCGGCGGCCGCCCAGAATCCGTCGCCCGTGCGCTGGAAACCAAACATCGAGTAGAAGATGTAGAGGGGGATCATCGGCTCGCCGTGGGTCGCGTATGCCGTACCCGCCGCGGTGAACGACGCGGTGGAGCCCGCCTCGTTGATGCCCTCGTGCAGGATCTGGCCGACTTCGCTTTCCTTGTACGCCAACATCAATTCGGCATCGACGGCGGTGTAGAGCTGGCCGTTGCGGTTGTAGATCTTCAGGCTCGGGAACCACGAGTCCATGCCGAACGTGCGGGCCTCGTCGGGAATGATCGGGACGATGCGGTGCCCGATCCCGTCTTTTCCGGTGTCGCGCAACAGTTCCTTGAACGTTCGCACGGTCGCCATGGTGGTGGCGACCTCTTGGGTGCCCGAGCCCTTCTTGAGCGCCTTGTAGGTGTCGGCGCCGGGCAACGTCAACGCTTTGGACTTGGTCCGCCGCTCCGGCAGGAACCCGCCGAGCGCGCGTCGGCGCTCCAGCATGTAGCGGATCTCCGGCGCCTCCGGACCGGGGTGGTAGTACGGCGGCAGGTAGGGGTTCTTCTCCAGTTCCTCGTCGCTGATCGGGATCCGAATCGAGTCCCGAAAGTACTTGAGGTCTTGCAGCGCAAGCTTTTTCATCTGGTGGGTGGCATTGCGGCCCTGGAAGTGGGCCCCCAGTGAGTAGCCCTTGATGGTCTTGGCCAGTATCACCGTCGGCTGGCCCTTGTGCTCGGTCGCCGAGCGATAGGCCGCGTAGACCTTGCGGTAGTCATGGCCGCCGCGCTTGAGGTTCCAGATCTCCTGGTCGGACATCTTCTCGACCAACTGCTTGGTGCGCGGGTCACGGCCGAAGAAGTGATCGCGCACGTAGGCGCCGTCGTTGGCCTTGTAGGTCTGGTAGTCGCCGTCGGGCGTGGTGTTCATCAGATTGACCAGTGCGCCGTCGCGGTCGGCGTGCAGCAGCGTGTCCCATTCGCGGCCCCACACCACCTTGATGACGTTCCAGCCGGCGCCGCGGAAGAACGACTCGAGCTCCTGGATGATCTTGCCGTTGCCGCGGACCGGGCCGTCGAGGCGCTGCAGGTTGCAGTTGACGACGAAGGTCAGGTTGTCGAGGCCTTCCAGCGCCGCCACGTGAGTCAGGCCGCGGCTCTCCGGCTCGTCCATCTCGCCGTCGCCGAGGAAGGCCCACACATGCTGGTCCGAGGTGTCTTTGATGCCCCGGTCGTGCAGGTAGTGGTTGAACCGGGCCTGGTAGATCGCGTTCATCGGGCCAAGGCCCATCGACACCGTCGGGAACTCCCAGAAGTCCGGCATCAGCCGCGGGTGGGGATAGGAGGGCAGCCCGCCGCCGGGGTGGCTGTGCTCCTGACGGAAGCCGTCGAGTTGGTCAGCCGTTAGCCGGCCCTCGAGAAATGCGCGCGCGTAGATGCCGGGCGAGGCGTGGCCCTGGATGAATATCTGATCGCCGCCGCCGGGATGGGCCTTACCGCGGAAGAAGTGGTTGAATCCGACCTCGTACAGCGCCGCCGACGACGCGTAAGTCGAAATGTGGCCTCCCACACCGACTCCCGGGCGCTGAGCTCGGTGCACCATGATCGCGGCGTTCCATCGGATCCACGCCCGGTAGCGCCGCTCGACGTCCTCATCGCCGGGAAACCACGGCTCGAGCTCGGTCGGGATGGTGTTCACGTAGTCGGTCGACGTCAACGCCGGGATGGCCACCCGCTGTTCGCGGGAACGTTCCAGCAACCGCAACATCAGGTAGCGCGCCCGCGCCGGACCCGACCGCTCCAGCATCTCGTCGAACGACTCAAGCCATTCGGCGGTCTCCTCCGGATCGATGTCGGGCAAATACGACGCGACGCCGTCACGAATGACCCGAACCCGATCGGGTTCGGCTGCGGTGCTGGAGTTTTGGGCCAGGTCCTGGCGCACGAACTCGGTGGTCAACTTCCGCTCCTTGTCAGGCGGTATAGGTCGCTTCACGATCAGCGAAGCGCCTATATCGTCCCCCCATCGTGCCCTACCTGCACTGGTAACGTCTGCAGAGGTGCTGACCGGTGGGCTGCTTCGCAATCGGCTGCGGATCCCCGCCCTGGTGATGGGCACCCTGGCGGCGACGGCGATGATCATCGTCGGCTGCCACAGCGTCACCTCGGGGACCGCCACCATCGATCAGGCCGACGCACCGGTGTATCGGGCGTCGGTGTCGGCGTCGAGCGAGGAGTCGGCCGCCAGCTCGAGCCGAGAGCCAGGCGTCGGTCACCAAGCAGGCGGTCCGCACGTCGTGTGACGCGCTGAGTTCGTCGGCCGTCGACGCCATCACCGCGGTGAACAACTACGTCGACGCCTTCAACAAAAGCGCCGACGAGGCAGCGGCCAAGGCGCCCCTTGCCATCGACGCGCTCAACCACAGCGCCGACCTGGTCACGAGCAGCGAGTCCGACGTGCTCGCCCAGAAACTGCGCGATGGGCTCAACGCCTGGGCCGACGCGGCAAAAGGGCTCGCGGCAGCGATCGCGGGCAATGTGGGACCCGACCAATTCAACGCGGCGGTGACCAAGCTCAACGACACCAAAGACGCCGCGCTGAACCTGTGCGACGCGGCATATCGATGAACCTGGCCGCCGGGCGTCGGTCATCGGACCTCGGCGTGCGACGATAGTGCTCACACATCGCCAGGCGCATCGTGCGCCTGAGCCGGCTGAAGGAGGACTGACCGTGGTCGCGGCGGATGACGCCCCGAACTACGCCCGCAGACTGGGCATCCAACGAGATCAGGTTGTGCAGGAGTTGGGCTGGGACGAGGACACCGACGACGACATCCGGGCCGACATCGAGGAAGCATGCGGCGGCGACTTGCTCGACGAAGACTCCGACGAGGCCATCGACGTGGTGTTGTTGTGGTGGCGAGACGGCGACGGCGACCTCGTCGACCGGCTGATGGATGCCATCACCCCGCTCGCCGACGACGGCGTGATCTGGGTGGTGACTCCGAAAACCGGCAAGCCCGGCCACGTGCTTCCCGCCGAGATCGCCGAATCCGCACCGACGGCAGGCCTGATGCAGACGTCGTCGGCCAATCTGGGCGACTGGAGCGCCAGCAGGCTGGTGCAGCCCAAGTCCAAGGCCGCCGGCAGGCGCTAGGGTGCTGATCGCCGGGACCGAGGCACCGGACTTCACGCTCAAGGACCAGAACGGACAGCCGGTCACGCTGCGTGGCTTCCGCGACGTCCGCGACGTGCTGCTGGTGTTCTTTCCGCTGGCGTTCACCGGCATCTGCCAAGGTGAGCTCGACGAGATCCGCGACCGGCTTGTCCTCCTACCAGAACGACGACACCGCCACGCTGGCGATCTCGGTCGGTCCTCCGCCCACCCACAAGATCTGGGCGACGCAATCGGGCTTCACCTTTCCCGTGCTGTCCGACTTCTGGCCGCACGGCGCGGTCGCGCAGTCCTACGGCGTGTTCAACGAGGACGCCGGCTTCGCCAACCGCGGCACGTTCGTCGTCGACCGCTCGGGCATCATCCGGTTCGCGGAGATGAAGCAGCCGGGGGAGCCGCGCGATCAGGCCGTGTGGACGGACGCGCTGGACGCGCTGCGGTCGGGTTGACGGATTTCCGCCTGCCTGTCATCGGCCTGTAGCCTGCCCGGCAAGGGCGCGTAGCTCAGTGGTAGAGCTCTGGTTTTACACACCAGCGGTCGGCGGTTCGATACCGTCCGCGCCCACCGGTAATCCTCCAGGTCAGCGTCTTTAGCCCGACGCCGTGGGCTTGGGTTGGCGAACCCCGTTGTGCCGAGAATGTGCCAACGGTGTTCGCACAGATAATGTTCGCACAGATAAAGGGGCGCTACTGTGCGTCCAGGAACCGTCGGCAACATCGGCGACACTAGGCATCGTGCCAGCATGGAAGGACTACCAGGAAGCCCCTGCGGCCCACTACCGTGCGCTGCTCTCCCGGTCACAACATTCGCGCGTTCCGCCGGGGTCAGGAGGCCATCCGGTCAGCCCGCTTACGCCGCACGCGACGTCGGCTCCGCGCGGCCGGCCGGCGGGGACTGAGCCTCATCGTCGGCTGGCATCGGCGGCTGCGGGACGATCTCAGTCCTGTCCTCGCCCGTCCGACGTTCCCCAGAGCTTCCCAGCCGGAAGTACCACGCCGCCGCCCACGTGACGCAGCCCACCGCGACTGCCGGGACTAACGAATGGGTCGCGTAGAAGAACATCAGAAACGTCATCCCGATCAGCGCCGGGATGGTCAGCGCGCTATCAAGGGTGTCAATGCGGCGGCCAATGTCGCGCTTCATGCGGTCCCTTTTCAAGTCGTGTCGTGGTGCTTTGTGCTGCAACGGCTCTCAGCCCGCCTTTTATTTCGTTACGATTTTGCGACGTACCTCACACGTCGAACGAAGGCGTGCAGCCACTCCCAGATCCGGCGTCCCATGAGCACGGCCCCAGCCCCTTAGATGAATGCCCGCCGGCGTTTGTCCCGGACGTATGAGCACGACGATGCCGAGACCGCCGAAGCGGTGTGCGCGGACCTGGGTCGGCAGAAAGCCTGATGGGCCCGCGGCGGGTTTGACCACGAATGTGGGAGTCACTGCTTGGCGGATGCGGGGTCAGCTGAGGCGGGGCGGGGTACGGCCGAATGGGTGCTTCGGTTGCCCGCAGCTGCGAGGTCGGTGTCCACTTGCCGCACGGCCTGACCAGGGTTCCAAGAATCCTCCAAGGCCCGCACCGGACACTGCTCTCGCCCGCACAGCAAACCAATACCGCGACAGGATTTGCATGCGTTTTCAAGCCCAACCCCGCTGTGCGGACGTAAAGTAACAACCCCACCAGGTCATTAGGCCCCGGCAGGGCAAACCAACAGTCGAAGGAGAAGAGAAAATGACACAACAGGGACAGGAACCGCCGTCCAACACCGGTGAGGAGGCGCCACAGCCCGATCGGCTCGGCGTCGAGGACTTATCGCCCCAAGAGGGAGAGGCGGGCGCGCTGAAGGGAGGAGCGTGCAAAGGACAAGGTGGGTGCAAAACCTGGGACGGGAAGGCCTGAAGGGCGGACATTGCGAACGCCCCTGACACCGATTGTTGTCGACCCTTGTGACTGAGCTTAAAACCGCGGTACACAACCGGGCTTGGGTGGAGATGGCGGCTTGAACAATTGCCCGCACTGTGCGCATGGCCGGTGGAGCGCCTAGAGAGCAGAGGAGTCACTGAGGCGGCACCATGACCCACACCTTGCCCGGATCCGCTGACATGGTCACAGCGGTGGCTGGCGCGTTGGACTACGAGGCGCCGTTTCTTGTCGAGAAGCTGCTCGGTGATCGCGTCGTGGACACCGCCGAGGAGGCTGGTGCGCTTTTCACCGAGGTGAAGCGATACCTGGTGTTGTGCGATGTCGATCAGACGAGAACCTGGATGATGTGTTCGCGGCGGGTGGATGAGGCATGGCACCAGTTCATCCTGTTCACCGCCGAGTACACCGCGTTCTGTGACAAGTACTTCGGGGAGTATGTGCACCACTGCCCGAGCGGCGCCCCGGATTCAGGCGGCGGGCGCAGGGCTGCGGAAGCCACGTTCGCCGAATTCGGTGACCGCTATCGCCAGCTATTCGGCACGGGTCTGCCGGACTTGTGGGAGGACTCACGTAGTGTGACAGCGCATAGGCGAATGTTGAACGATCATTGCGGACAACTGGCGGTGGGTTCGGCCGGCGGGAAGGTCGAACTGATCGGCCCCCACGGTCGAGCCGTGTTGCGTGTCAACGACATCGCAGGGCAGGCACTGGGATTCATCGCCAGCACCGCAGCCTTTTACGTGCGTGAATTGCCGGGCGAGCTGACCGATGAGGAGCGGATCCGGTTGGTCGCCACGCTGGTGGACATGGGGCTGCTGCGCGTCTCGTAGCTGACCAAAACTTTGGCTGCCTTCGACACGCGCGGGCGGCGGCGAGCCCGCCAAGCGTGCTGGTGCAACTCGCTGGTGCGATCGATCATCAACCGCCGCAACACATAACGCGCACTATGCAACCCGCCCGCACTCAGGTGTGAGGCACTTTCATTCACAAAGAGCCCGTTAACCTGCTGTGACTGCTGGCTTTTCACCGAAGCTCTGCCGAACAACGACTCGCCTTTTGACGCGGCTGGCGATGTAGCATTGCCTGGTGAGTTTTGTCGTCGCGGCAGAGGCCTATGCCCGTCTCATGAGCCGATATACCGAGCCTCTTGCAGCGGTCTTCGTTCCATTTGCCGGGGTCGGTGTGGGCGATAGGGTGCTCGATGTGGGCTGTGGGCCGGGCGCGCTGGCGGCGCATTTGCGGTCGGTCGGAGCCGAGGTCGCGGCGATCGATCCTGCACCGCCGTTCATCGACGCGATCCGTATGCGCTTGCCAGACGTCGACGTGCGTCTTGGTACCGCGGAGGAATTGCCGTACGACACCGCCGCCTTCGACGCTGCTCTCGCGCAATTGGTGGTGCACTTCATGAGGGATCCAGTGGCCGGCCTCAGACAGATGGCACGAGTGACTCGGTCTCGCGGTGTCATTGCAGCATGCGTATGGGACGGGCCGACCGGTGCACTGGCGCCGTTCTGGGATGCGGTTTGCATGATCGACCCTGAAGTTGAGGATGAAGCGCTCCTTTGCGGGCGGTATATGGGGCAGCTGACTGAGCTATTCGAAGCTGCTGGCCTGCGCGATGTGGAAGAAGATTCGATTGCGGTCGATGTTGTGCACCCGACGTTCGAGGAGTGGTGGGAACCGTACACCTACGGTCTAGGCGATGCCGGTGACTACGTCCGGCGACTCGATGACGATGGTCGCGCACGTCTCGAATCAGTGGCTCGCGAACGTCTGGGTCGTGGGCCGTTCACCGTCACCGCTACTGCGTGGGCAGCCCGCGCAACGGCGTGAGTGTGACGGTGACGTGGTCGAGTTCCGGATCAATGTTTAAAGCTCGCAGCCATACGCCTCAACCCCGCTTTTGGTACACGAGCCAGCGGCACTCGATCGGGGATTTCTCAGGCTCGACATCGAACACGGCCAGACCACAAACCCAATCGGCGTACCAGTTCGTAGGCGGCCACGCGCCATCCGGTAGGTGCGCCTTCTCGTACTCGTACACTGAGTCGTCGCCAATGAGCTCGAGTGGCAGTTGGGCTGCCGCAGTGGAGATTTCGTCCCGCGTAAAGATGCTCGTATGACACTGCTGGCCGAGTTCACGCGCGGCATTGTCGGGTGTGTACCCTTGGCGCGCCAAGAAGGCGTTGAACACCAAGTGTCCACCGGGCGCGAGGCAATGGGCGGCCAGTTCAAAGATGCCGCATAGCTGCTGGGTCGTCCGGAAATCTGAGACCACCTCGGAAAGCAGGATCAGCTGATAGTCCTGGCCTAGGTCCGCGGTGGTCAAGAAGATGTCACGGTGGATGACAGTTACGTCGAGTTCTTCCCGGTCGGCTTCGATGCGAATCAGCTCGGCGAATTTCGGGGTCATCTCGACTGCGTCGACCGGGTGGCCGCGTCGCGCCAAGGCCAGGGCGTTGCGCCCGGTTCCGGCGCCAATATCGAGCACCCTATGCGTTCTGGGCTCGGCTACTTCATTCGCCAGCGCCCACACGCGAGCATCCGGCTGCGGACCAAACAATGGTGGCTCGCGCTTGTCAATCCACTTCTCGTAGATGGTCTCGATCGGCCACGATTCGCCCTTGACGTGGTAATTCAGGTTCATGGAGCCGAGAGCATCGAACGATATAACGACGTTCGAACGCGGGGAGGCCGAGTAGGCCGCGGCCAGCTGGCCCTCCAGCACGGTCTTGACGCGGACAAGTTGTTCGGCGGTGAATCCTCTGCCCACACCCGCAAAGATGTTGGCGCACATCGTCACGTATTCATCGACCATGCTCGGAACGGCGGGCAGTGTGATCTGGCCGGTGACCACCGACTGGCGATACAACCACCGGGCCATGGATTCGCGTAGCAATGCCGGATCGACCGAGCTGGAGGGCGGATTCGTCATCAGAAACCTTATACCGACGAAGCGCCGCTTTGGGACCGCATGAAACGCCATGTACTGCCCGGCCGGGTTTTACACACCAGCGGTCGGCGGTTCGATACCGTCCGCGCCCGCCGTGACCGTTGACCAGGTGTGCGTCGGGGCGTGAGAATGCGTGCATGGGCGAGGTTCGCGCCAAGAACCTGATGAGCCCGGATGCGACACTCGAGTTCGACGGGATCACGGTGCAGCAGGTCGACGTCGGTGACCTGACTGTGGGGCGGATTGTGACGCAGCCAGGTTGGCGGTGGTCCACGCACGTGCGTCCACATGTCGGCGGGGACTGGTGCGAGGCGCGTCATGTGGGGATCGTGTTGTCCGGCCGGTTCGAGATCGTGATGCGCGACGGAACCACGCTCCAGTTCGGGCCTGAGGACGTCTTTGAGATCCCGCCCGGTCATGACGGGTACACGCTCGGGGACGAGCCGTGCGTCCAGATCGAGTGGTCGGGGTTGCGCGCGTTCGCCGGATTCCGGCTCGTCGGCGCGCAGCACCGGGCGCTGGTCACGCTGCTGTTTACCGATCTCGTCGACTCGACGGCGACGGCGGGGAGACTGGGCGATGTCGCCTGGCGAGATGCGCTCTCCGCGCACTATGAGGCGACGCGGGTGGCGTTGGAACGCCACCACGGCCACGAGGTCAACACGACCGGAGATGGTCTGCTCGCGACCTTCGATGGGCCGGCCGCTGCGTTGCGTTGCGCTGCGGCGGTAGGCCGGGCGGCCCGTCGGGAAGGCTTGCGGATCCGTGCGAGCGTGCATGTCGGAGAAGTGGATCTAGTTGGGACAGACGTGCGCGGCATCGCGGTGCATGAAGCGGCACGGATCCTCGGTACCGCGGCCGCCGACGAGATCCTGGTGTCGACTACGACTCGCGCGCTGGCGGGCAACGCGGGCTTCGTGTTCCAGCCCCGCGGCACGCACGTTTTTAAGGGCCTGCCAGGCGAATGGGAGCTCTTTGCATACCTCGAGGAAGAGGACGTCAGCGCTGAAGTTTAACCGAAATACCAACAGCAGCAGCGGGTTTCGAAAACTACAGCACCACGATCCAACCTGGTCAGGTACCGGTGCCCTGGTCACCGGTTGCGCAGCGCGACAAGACAATCTGGCCGCCGCCGTTCTCGTAGACGGCTGCTCCCTCGGCGCCCTGGAGGTCCGCACCGGCCCTACCGGCCCATTTGGCCCAGTCGTTCCCGATATCGGCAGCGACAGCGGCGCACTGGTTGTGTGAAAAGGCCCCCAGCGTGCAGCTCGAGCCGCCGCCGAAGCTGATGCAGTAAGCCAACGCGTCGTCGTAGGCCTGCTTATAGGTGTCTCTGTTGTTCGCCCAACCGTGGATGCCGTTGACAGGCGAGTAGGCGATGACGACCCAGGGGCCGCCAGCGTCGGCATTGGCTGGTGCGGCTGAGCCGAACGCGCCGACGGCGATCGCGCTGGCGGCCAGCAGCGTGGCACCCGCGATCCGCCGCCGACGGGCGGAGGTGGTGTTGGTTGTCGAGTTGGCGGTCATGGTGTTCCTCCTTCGGTTTTGCCGCCGCCCCTCGTGGGCCGCGGTCACAAGGTAGGACCACAAACCCCGCGCTGCGGGGACACTTTTTTCGACGCTAATTTGATCGACACCCGCGCACGTCCGTTTTCACCGGAATCATCGACGCTGACCTGTGAATTACTGTCTCTACGCGGGCACCGTGCTGCTAGCATTCCCACCCGAGAGCGGCCTCTAGTCCGCTGCGTGGATCGGCATCCTGGGCGCTGCTTGAGCGAAGGGATAAGCCATGCCCCCCATCCTGGCGACCATCGTTTCTGCCGCTCGTGCCCGTCTGCGCAAACTTGTTCCGGCCATCGTCGCCGCGGGCGCCGTCGGGCTCGCGGCGACTACCCTGACCGCACCGACCGCCCACGCGATCCCCGAAGGGACGATCCAGAGCGATTGTGCGGCGGCCAATGGCACCTACACGACGAAGGTTGACGGCGGAAATCGGTACTCCTCGTGTTGCTATCACGACATCAACGGCGGCCCCCACTGCGACTTGTACTTGAACGGCGACTTCCAAGGGGGGGACATCAAGGCGCCAACCGTGAAGCCCGAGCCGACGATCCTCGCCCCGACGAACCTCGCCCCGGCAGCCCCGGCGGCTCCCGGGGCAGCGCAGTAGCGAAGGGATAAGCCATGCCCCCCATCCCGGCGACCGCCGTTCCTGTCCCTCGTGCGCGTTTGCGCAAACTTGTTCCCGCCATCGTCGCCGCGGGCGCCGTCGGGCTGGCGGCGACTACCCTGACCGCACCGACCGCCCACGCGATCCCCGAAGGGACGATCCAGAGCGAGTGCGCCAGCGCCGGTGGCACCTACAACACTGGGGTCAACAACCAGGGAAATCGGCTCTCGCGGTGTTGCTATCACGACATCAACGGCGGCCCACACTGCGACTATTACCTCAACGGCACATTCGTTACCTCGGACCTCAAGCCGCCAACGCAGAATCCCGAGCCGACGAACGTCGCCCCGGCCGCCCCGGCGGCCCCGGGGGCAGCGCAGTAGCCCGGTACCTTCGGTGAGGTGACAGCGTCACCTGAAATCCAAGAGATCGCCGCCATTACCGGTGCGTCTACCGGCATGGGCGCGGCCACCGCGCGCGAACTGGCGTCCCCACTTTTCCGTGCAGACCACCGATCAGCCCGGCGGGGCGAAGAACTCCAAGGCGATGCCGTCGGGGTCGCGAAAGCTCAGCCCAGACCCGTAGGGGGCGTCCACGATTCCGCCGTGCTCGATCCCCAGGCTCTCCAGCCGCTCGACCCACGACTGCAGCTCGGCGCGGCTTGCGCAGCCGAATCCGACGTGATCCAGCCCGGTCGCGAATTCGGTGAAGCTGCCATCGTCGGCCGCCCGGTCATGCTGATGGATGCCGAACAGCGTGCCGTTGCCGAATGTCCAGACCAGGTGCCGGAACCCGCCGTCGGTGTGCTCGTCGAGCGCCGGTTCGGCACCGATCAGGGCTTGGTACCACGGTCCGCTGACGCCGAGATCGCGCACCGTCAGCGCGACGTGGTTGAGCGCAGGAAAGGTCATTGCAGGAGCGTAGCTGAAATTTGCCACGACTTACAGGAAACGTACCGGAAACGCACAGGTCGCCCATCCGATCACGCCGGCAGGCTCAGATGACTCGCCTGCCGAGGCGCGCCCGCGTCCGCATGCTGCGCAGGTAGAGCTCGTACCCAACACAACCAGACGTCGCGCGGGACAACGCGGTCGGCGATCCGCAGGGTGGTCAACAGCAGTTCAAACCGCCGCTGCTGCCCGCTCGTCCACGGCAGCCGCATGTGCGTGCGGAACTCAGGGGGCAGAAAACCCGTCGTCGCAAACAGGTTCATCGGCCCGAGCAGCTGCCGAATCGGCGTCGGCAGAAACAGTGCCGCCGCAACGCCGTAGAGGTGCTCCCGCACCGGCGGGTCGATCCGCAGCTGCTCGAGCGAGCGCTTCCAGTACTCGTCGAACGCGACCCGGTCGGGCGGCCACATGTCGTCGCGAACCTGCAGCGTGGTGCCCAGCTTCTTGGCGTCCTGATACACCGCGTCGGCGGCGGCCGTCGTCGAGTGGTCCGTAGAGGAACTCGTGCTGGTCGACGTAATAGCGATAGAGGCACGCGGCGACCCACAGCTGCAGCGCGGGGTCGAATGCGTTGTAGGGCACCGGACTCGACGGCGTCGACCGGATCAGGGCGTGCACCTTGTCGATCTCTTTGCGGACGAGCGCACGGTCCGCGTCGGTCCCGACGGTGGCCGCCGCGAGGTAATAGCCGGTGGTGCGAGACCGCTTCAGCGGATGCTTGTACACGTTGCCGCTGTCCACCGGGCTCTCCAGCACGCCGTATCCGACCGCGGGCGACGCCAGCTGCATGATCACGTTCGCCGCGGGCAGCAGCACCCCTGCGGGGTTCAGCAGATCGGCGACCCGGCTCGGCCGCACGCGGTGGACCCAGCCTCATGAGTTCGAGTAGACCACTTGTGAGACGCTCCCGGAGTGTTTGCGCGGGCATGTCGGGGCCGGGCCGCGGGGATCGCGGCCGGCTACCTCGCCGACCTACTGCTCGGCGATCCGCGTCGCGGGCATCCGGTGGCGCTGTTCGGCGCCGGTGCAGCGGCTTTCGAGCGGCTGACCTACGCCGATTCCCGCCGCGCAGGGGCGCTGCACGCAGCGGCACTGCTGGGGGCGCTCGGTGTGCTGGGTGTCACCGTCGAGCGCAGCGCCGCGCGCCGCGGGCCGGGGTGGACGGCGGCGGCCACGGCGGCGGCGACGTACGTCTCGCTCGGCGGAACGTCGTTGGGCCGCATCGGCGACCAGATGGCCGCCCTGCTGGACGCCGGTGACGTGGCGGCCGCCCGGCGGCTGCTGCCGTCGCTGTGCGGACGCGACCCGGCGGCGCTCGACCCGCCAGGCCTGGCCCGGGCGGCGCTCGAGTCGGTCGCCGAGAACACCTCCGATGCCCACGTCGCGCCCGCATTGTGGGCCGCCGCGGGTGGGGTGCCCGCCGTGCTGGTGTACCGCGGCGCCAACACGCTCGACGCGATGATCGGCAACTTCTCGCCGCGATACGCCCGGTTCGGCTGGGCCGCAGCGCGTTTCGACGATGCCGCCAACTTCGTCGCGGCCCGCGTGGCGCCCTGCTGGTGGCGGTGTGCGCGCCGCTGGTCGGCGGGTCGGCCGCCGAAGCGCTGCGTGCGTGGCGCCGCGACGCGGCCCGTCACCCCAGCCCCAACGCGGGTGTGGTGGAGGCCGCGTTCGCCGGAGCGCTCGGCGTGCGGCTCGGCGGTCCGACGCAGTACGCACACGAACTCGAGATCCGGCCGGCCCTCGGCGATGGCCGGGTTCCCGAGGTATCGGATCTCGCGCGGGCGGTGCGGCTGTCGCGAGCAGTGCAGGCTGGCGGCCGCGGGTCGTCGCGGTCGGCGCTCAGCGCCGCCTGCCGTATCGGTCGGCGAGCTTCTGCTCGGTCGTGAGCGGGGCGTCGGCGGCGTCCGGCGCAGCCGGCCCTCTCCCGTCGGCGCTGCGCAACCTCGGCGTACACGAAGTAGCCCACCAGAATCGGGGCCACGATGCCGAACGCGATCCACTGGATGCCGTACGAAAGGAACGGACCGGCGTCGAGGTGGGGCAGGCTGATGACGCCGAGGCCGCCGGGCTGATTCTCGACCAGTTGAACATACGATCGCGCCAGCGGCACGCCCGTGACGGCCGAGATCTTGCTCGGTATTGATCGAATACACCTGTTGCGCCCCGCCCTCGCGGAACGGGTCCTTGCCCTGCACAACCGGTTCGGAGTCGCGCAACCGCGCGGTGATCGTCACCGTGGTTGTCGGCGCAGCGCCGACCGTCGGCGCGTCCGACCCCGCCACCGGCCGCACGTATCCGCGGTCCACCAACACCACGGGGCCGCCGTCGACGGCGAACGGCACCAGCACCTCGAACGCGGGGTCGCCGTCGATGACCCGCAGCCGGGCCAGCACCTGCGCGTCGGGCAGGTAGTGCCCGGTCGCCGTGACCCGCCGCCATTGAGCGTCCGGCGCCGACGAATCCTGGTGCGGCAGAAAGGTTGTCAGCGGTACCGGGGCGGCCGTCAGCGAGTGCGAGATTTGCGAGTTTTCCCGCGACGTCCTGGTGTTCTTACCCAGCTGCCACGGCGCCAGCACCGTGAAGCACAGGTAGGCGAAGGCGACCACCACGACGTACAGGGCCAGCCACGACGGCCGCAGCAGAAACGCCAAGCGCCGCATCAACTCGCGATCCCCCGGTCGGCCAGCTGTTCGTCCACCCAGTCGTGCAGCCCGGGCAGGGCCGCGTCGATCACGGTGAACACGTCTTCGAAGTCCTCGTGGGTGCCGTAGTACGGGTCTTCGACGTCGAGGGCGTGCGCCGCCGACCGCGGATCGAACGACCGCAGCATCCGGATCTTATTGGCGGGCAAGCCCATTTCGCGCAGCATCCGCACGTGGTTGCGGCCGAGAGCGACGACCATGTCGGCCGCTAGGTGATCGTCGTTGATCTGCGCGGCGCGGTGCGCGCTCGGGTAGCCGTGTTCGCGCAGCACGTGCGAGGCCCGGCTGTCGGCGGGGTCGCCGGCGTGCCAGCCCCCGGTTCCGGCGCTGGTGACTCGCACCGCGTCGGCCAGGCCGCGTTCCTTGATCTGGTGTGCGAACATCTTCTCCGCCATCGGCGACCGGCAGATGTTGCCCGAGCAGATGAACGTGACGTGCAGCGGCAGCCCAGACACCTCAGACACCCAGCACCTCACGAAGATCATCGATGGAACCGACGTGCGCCAGCGCTTTGACGGCGCCCAACTCGGCGAAATCCTCGCGGCCATACCCCCAGCCGACCACGACGGTGTCGATGCCGTGTTCGGCGGCGCCCTCGACATCGTGGGAGCGGTCGCCGACCATCAACACGCGCGCGGGCAGCGGCTGCAGTTGGGCGAGCGCATGCGCGACCACGTCGGACTTCGTCGACCGTGAACCGTCGACGCTCGCGCCGGCGATCACCTCGAAGTACTCGTCGAGTCCGAAGTGCGCGAGGATCCGCCGCGCCGTCGGCTCCGCCTTCGAGGTGGCCACCGCCATCCGCACCCCGGCCGCCTGCAGGTCGGCGAGCAGCCCGGCGATGCCGTCGAACGGCCTGTTCATCTCCCAGCCCCGGGTGCTGTAGTCCGCCCGATATGCGGCGATCGCGGCATCCGCGTGCTGGCCGAGCCCCATCTCGTGCAGGGTGCGATGCATCGGTGGGCCGACGATGCGGCCGGCCAGGTCACCGTCGGGCACCGCGGCGCCAACCTCGCGCAGTGCGTGCCGGAAGCTGGACACGATGCCCTCCGCCGAGTCGGTCAGGGTGCCGTCGAGGTCGAAGATCACCAACTGCGTCACCACTCCATTGTCGCCGACGTCGACGGCCATGCCGGTGGCCGGGCTGGCGGGCCACTACTGTCGAGCTGTGGCAGTGCAGTTGGCCGGCGTGAAGTTGGCGGACGTCATCGACGTCCTGGATGCGGCCTATCCGCCCCGGCTCGCGCTGGATTGGGACTCGGTGGGCCTGGTCTGCGGCGACCCGGCCGAAACCGTCGAGACGGTGACCGTCGCCGTCGACGCCACCGCTGCCGTCGTCGCCGAGGTTCCCGACCGCGGGCTGCTGCTCGCCCATCACCCCCTGCTGCTGCGCGGCGTCGACACCGTCGCCGCCAGCACGGCCAAGGGCGCCCTGCTGCACCAGATGATTCGCACCGGGCGCGCGTTGTTCACCGCCCACACGAACGCCGACGCGGCCTCACCCGGGCGTGTCCGACGCGCCTGGCCGACGCGTTGGGCCTGGCCGTCGAGGAGGTGCTGGCGCCGATCTCGGCGGGCGGCGACCTGGACAAGTGGGTGGTGTTCGTGCCCGCCGAAAACGCGGACGCGGTACGGGATGCGATGTTCGCCGCGGGCGCGGGCCATATCGGCGACTACTCGCACTGCAGCTGGACCGCGTCGGGCACCGGACAGTTCCTGCCGCACGACGGCGCGGCGCCGGCGATCGGCCGGGTCGGCACGGTCGAGCGGGTGCCCGAAGACCGGGTGGAGATGATCGCGCCGACCCGGCTGCGCGCGCATGTGCTCGCCGCGATGCGGACCGCGCATCCCTACGAAGAACCGGCCTTCGACATCGTGGCGTTGGCCGCGGTGCCCGGCGATGTGGGGTTGGGTCGGGTCGGCACGCTGCCGCGGCCGGAGCCGTTGTCCGCCTTCGTCTCCCGGGTCTACGAAGCACTGCCCGCGACGTCGTGGGGCGTGCGCGCCTCGGGCGATTCGGAGGCGACGGTGTCGCGGGTTGCGGTGTGCGGGGGAGCGGGCGACTCGCTGCTCGACACCGTCGCGGATGCGGGCGTGCAGGCCTATGTCACCGCCGATCTGCGGCACCACCCCGCCGACGAGCACCGGCGGGCATCGGAGGTGGCCCTGGTCGACGTCGCGCACTGGGCCAGTGAATTCCCGTGGTGTACCCAGGTGGCGCAGCTGTTGCGGAACCATTTCGGCGAGTCGCTGCCGGTGCGGGTGTCGGCGGTACGCACCGATCCCTGGAATGTCGAGAGAAACGATTCATGAAAGCTGAAGTAGTTCAACAACGTTCATTGCTCGAACTTGCCGATCTCGATGCCGAGCTAAGCCGTATCGATCACCGGGCCAACCACCTGCCCGAGCAGCAGCAGGTCGAGGGGGCGCAGGCGGCGCATCGGGAGGCCAATGACCGGCTCGCCGCAGTGCAGATCGCACTGGAGGACCTCGACGCCCAGGTGAGCAAGTTCGAGTCCGAGATCGACGCGGTGCGCCAACGCGAGGACCGCGATCGGTCGCTGCTCGCGGCGGGCAGCGTCGACGCCAAACAGCTCACCGAGTTGCAACACGAGTTGCAGACATTGCAGCGGCGCCAGTCCAGCCTGGAGGACTCGCTGCTGGAGGTCATGGAGCGCCGTGAAGAGCTGCAGAGTCAGCAGGCCCGCGAGCTGGCGAACATCGACGAGCTGCAGAACAAACTGTCCGAAGCCCAGCGGGCGCGCGACGCGGCGCGTACCGAGATCGATCAATTTCGACACCAATCCGTCTCGCGCCGAGACGAACTCGTCTCCGAGCTGGACGCCGATCTCGTCGCGCTCTACGAACGCCAGCGGGCCGCGCGGCGGGGCCGGCGCCGGCCTGCTGCAGGGCCGTCGCTGCGGCGCCTGCCGGATCGAGATCGACCGCGGCGGGCTTGCGCGCATCACCGCGGCGGCCGAGGACGAGGTGTTGCGCTGCCCGGAGTGTGGCGCAATCTTGTTGCGGGTCAAGGGCACCGGGGCGTGAAGGTCATCGTCGAGGCCGACGGTGGGTCACGTGGTAACCCGGGGCCCGCGGGGTACGGGGCGGTGGTCTGGTCGGCCGACCACGGCGCGGTGCTGGCGGAGAGCAAGCAGTCGATCGGGCGTGCCACCAACAACGTCGCCGAGTACAGCGGGCTGATCGCGGGACTCGAGGAGGCCGCCAAGCTCGGCGCCACCGACGTCGACGTGTCGATGGACTCCAAGCTTGTGGTGGAACAGATGTCGG
This sequence comes from uncultured Actinomycetota bacterium, assembly GCA_963733605.1. Classification (GTDB taxonomy): domain Bacteria; phylum Actinomycetota; class Actinomycetes; order Mycobacteriales; family Mycobacteriaceae; genus Mycobacterium. The sequence continues at coordinate 93,379 of CAVTDY010000037.1, read as the reverse complement.
GCCGCTGGAAGGTCAAGCATCCCGATCTCGCCGTACTGCATCAACAGGCGACCGCGTTGTCCACCCGATTCGACCACATCACCTACACGCTGGATCCCGCGGTCCAAGAACAGCCACGCCGACCGGCTGGCCAACGAGGCGATGGACGCCGCCGCAGAACTCGAAACTCCCCCAGACGCGCAGAAGGAGGCGCCGAATCAGTCGCAGCCGTCGTCCCCGGCGGGTTGGACCGGAGCGCGTGGCGCGCCGACCCGGTTCCTGTTGCTGCGCCACGGGCAGACCGAGTTGTCCACGCAGCGGCGCTATTCCGGCCGCGGCAATCCGCCGCTGACCGACGTCGGCAGGCACCAGGCCGAGGCCGCCGCGCAGTTCGTCGCTCAGAAGGGCGGCATTGCCGCCGTCATCACCTCTCCGCTGCAGCGTGCGTATGACACCGCAACGGCGGCCGCCAAAGCGCTCGGGCTCGACGTCGGCGTCGACGACGACTTGATCGAGACCGACTTCGGAGCGTGGGAAGGCCTGACGTTCGGCGAGGCCGCCGAGCGTGATCCGGAACTGCACCGGCGCTGGCTTCGTGACACCAGCGTCACGCCGCCGGACGGGGAGAGCTTCGACCGGGTGGCCGACCGGGTCCGGCGCGCCCGGGCCAGGATCATCAACGAACACGGCGGTGAGACGGTGTTGGTGGTGTCGCACGTGACACCCATCAAGACGTTCCTTCGGCTGGCATTGGACGCCGGGCAGGGCATCCTCTACCGGTTGCACCTGGACCTCGCGTCGCTTTCCATCGCGGAGTTCTATCCGGACGGCGTTGCCTCGGTGCGGCTGGTGAACCAGACGGCGTACCTGTAGCTCAGCTGTGCAGGTGCAGCCGCTCGCCGTGCAGGCCCAACAGTGTGATCGCCTCGACGGGCCCGTCGATCGCCCCGAACCAGTGCGGGGTCCATGTCGAAAACTCCACGGCTTCACCGGGTTTGATGGTGAAGTCCTTGTCGCCGAGCATCAGCCTCAGCCGGCCGGAGAGCACGTACATCCAGTCCTGGCCCTCGTGCACCGGCAGTTCGGCAGGCGGGGTGCGCCGACGGGCGTTGATCCGGATCTTGTACGCGTGCAATCCGCCCGCCGGGCCGTGGTGGGTCAGCGGCCAGTAGGTCACGTCGTGGTTGGTGTGCGATCCGCCCCGGACGCGGGGGTCCTGCGCCTCGGGCGCGCGCAGGAGTTCGTCGGTGCTGACCGACAGCGCGCTGGCGAGCCGGGGGAGGTGGTCGAGGGCAAGCCTGCGCTTGCCCGACTCCAGCCTGCTCAACGTCGACACGTCGATGCTCGACCGGCTGGCGACATCCTCCAACGTCAGCCCGCGTTGGGTGCGCAGCTCGCGCAGCCGCCGACGGACCCGGATGTCGACGCTGTCCTCTGGCTTTGCCTGCATGGCAAAGAAGCTTGGCACCGACGAGGCCTGCAGGCAAGGTGGGCGCTATGCCGAAGTCAGAAGCCCAACAGGTCTGGGAAGAGCACTACACGGAACGCGATCGGGTCTGGAGTGGCCGGGCGAACGCGCGCCTGATCGAGGTGGCGGAGTCGCTGCCGCCGGGGCGTGCGCTGGATCTCGGTTGTGGCGAAGGCGGCGACGCGATGTGGCTGGCCGAACGGGGCTGGCACGTCACCGCGGTCGACATCTCACAGACCGCACTGGACCGGGCCGCCGCCGATGCGCAGGAACGCAACGTGCTGGCGCGCATTGACTTTCAGCGACACGATCTGCCGCAGACCTTTCCGGACGGCACCTACGACCTGGTGTCCGCGCACTACCTGCACTCGATGGCGGAGCTGGATCGTCCTCGACTGCTGCGGATGGGCGCCGACGCGGTGCGCCCGAACGGACTCTTGCTGATCGTTGACCATGCCGGCCCACCGCCGTGGGCGTCGAAGTTGGCCCATCACCACGCGTTCCCCAGTGCCGGGGAGGTTGTTGGTTCATTGGATCTCAACGATGCCGCTTGGGAGCGGGTCCGCGTGGAAGCCGCCGAGCGCCAGGCCACCGGACCCGACGGCGAGCCGGGCACCCTCGTCGACAACGTGATTGTCATGCGGCGTCGTGGAAAACCAGTCCGAGGGTGAAGCGCTCGCCGGACCGGATCGCCGAGACGCCGTGCCGCACCGGCGCCGCAGGCCATTCGAACTGCCGCAGACCTCTGCGTGAGATTTTGTCGGTGGCTGACCCGGTTTCGGGCGATCAGCTACGGCAGACTGTCGCCGTGAGTGATCGCCGGGCTGCCGCATCCGTTCTGGCTGCGGTCATTGCTGTGTCTGGCGGCTTCGGCGTGCTTCTTCGCGTTGCTGGTCGCGCTGGCGTACAAGATTCGCGAAGGCGGCGAGGCGATCTGGCTCGACGGCGCGATCGCTCGGCATATGCAGCCTCACCTCGGGCCGCGCAGGACACGGCTAGCGCTCACGTTGACCCAGATCGGGTCGCCGGCCTTCATTGTTCCAGCGACGTTGGCAGCGGCGCTGATCAGCGCGTTCGTCCGCCGATCGATCTGGACCGGGATCGTTGTGACCGCAACGGTCGGCTTCGTGGGGCTTGGCAGCGAGGCCATGAAGCACGTGATCACTGCCGCCCACCCGCCGTTGGAAGTGCATGTCCCGACCGGCCTCGCGCATACCTTCCCGTCCGCTCACGTGGCGTGTGCGTTGTCGCTGATGGGGATCGTGGCGATTGCCTGCGGCGGGAAGCCGCGACATCTGATCATCTGGCTGGGAATCGCAGCCGTCACTGCGATCGTGGCCGCCACGCGCATCTACCTGGGCGCCCACTGGTTCTCGGACACGGTGGGCGGAGTGTTCCTCGGGCTCAGCGCTGTGTTTGCCGGCGCCGCACTGTTGCCGCACCGGAAAGGACCCCGACCTATAGTCCGCCTAATCGCCAGAAGCTGCCGCAGACCTCTGCGTGAGATGTCCTCGGGCGCGATCTTTGTTCGTCGTGACCTCGCCATGGCATCGGCCAACCCTGTTGATGACGGCCTCGTTGTGGATAACCCGGCGCTGCCAACAAGTTTGGACGGTGGCCGGTGGCATAATCGAACACATGTTCGACTCGTGACGGATGCGGCGCTCATCGACGCGGTGGGTGAGGCGACGCGGGCGGAGTCGGTGGCGGCCGCGCGCCGGTTTGGGTTGATCGGGCAGTTGGATGCGCGCCGGGCCCGGGATTTGAGGAGAGCAACTTGTGGTGCACCGATCCTTACGAGGAGGTCAGCGCCGAGATCGCCGCGGCCGAAAACATCAGCCAGGGCCGGGCCTGCCATCAGGTGCACACCGCGCGGCTGCTGCGCGATCGGCTACCGCAGGTGGCGGCGGTGTTCGCCACCGGGGCCATCGACGAGCGGATGGTGCTCATCATCATTTCGCGCACCGAGAACGTCGAGAACGACCTGATGCCGGCGCTGGATGCCGCCCTGGCCGCCCATTGTGTGAAGTGGATGCGGCATTCGGGGCCCGCGCTGGTGCACCGGTTGGATGTGTGGGTGGCCAAGTTCGACCCGGCCGCGGTGCGGGTGCCCCCGAAAGTGGACGACAACCGGCATGTGATCGTGGGGCCGACCAGTGCGGGGATGGCCGGGATCTGGGCCAGCATCCACGCCCCCGATGCCGCGGCGTTCGACGACCGCCTCGATGCGCTGGCCGCGGGGGTGTGCGACAACGATCCGCGCACCAGGGAGCAGCGGCGCGCGGAGGCCTGCGGGGTGTTGGGCCGCGGGGAGGCCCGGCTGGCCTGCCAATGCGGGGCGCCGGATTGCCCGGTGAGCGCCGAGGCTAAAGCGGTCGCCGATGTGGTGATTCATGTGCTGGCCGAGCAGGCCACCCTGGACGGCAGCGTGATCGGCCGGGGTATCTGGCCGGGTTTGGGGTGTTGCCGGCCGAGTCGGTGCGCGCCCTGGCCGCCAGGGCGCGGCTTAAGCCGGTGGTGATGCCCTCGGGTGTGCCGGATCCGGGGTATCGGCCTTCGGCGGTGACGGCGGCGTTTGTGCGGTGGCGGGATTTGACGTGTCGGTTCCCGGGCTGTGATGCACCGGTGCAGCGCTGCGATATCGACCACACGGTGGCTTATCCGGTGGGCCTGACCCATCCGTCGAACACCAAGTTATATTGCCGCACCCATCATTTGATCAAAACGTTCTATTCCGGGCCGCGGGGTTGGACCGATCAGCAGTTGCCCGATGGCACCATCATGTTCACCGCGCCGACCGGGCACACCTACACCACTAAACCCATTGGCGGGATGCTGTTCCCGGCGCTGCGCCAGTCCACCGGAAAGCTGATCCTCCCACCCACAGCCGATGTGCCGGTGACCGACCGGGCGCTGATGATGCCGCGCCGCAAGCAAACCCGCGAGGAAGACCGCCGCGACCGCATCATGCCGAACGCCGCCTACGAACTGAACTGATCGCCGAAGAAGAACGACAACGCCAAGCCCCGCTCGCCGCCAACTACAACCCCCACCCTTCTGAAGCAGGCAGGCACCGGGGGCCTTAGTTGTTTTCCTGTGCTGCCTGCAAACACGTCGTTATGCTGCACCGTGCTCATGCCGGGCATAGCCGAGGGGGCCTCGCCCGTGACGGTGTTCGTCAGCTACTCCAGCCGCGACAAGGACGCGGTCAAAAGTCTCACCCAGGATCTGCAAGACGCCGACGAACAGGTATGGCTGGACCAGCGCCTCGCGGGCGGCGAAGCGTGGTGGCGCGCGATTCTCGAACAGATCCGCGGCTGCGACGTGTTCATTTTCGCGCTGTCCCAAAACTCGATCGAATCCAACCGTGCCAGGCCGAATTGCAGTACGCGCAGGCTCTTGGTCTTCCGATCCTTCCCGTTCAGGTCGGCCCGGTCGACAGCATGTCGCTCAATCCCGTCGCCACGGTCCAGGCGATTGACTACCGCCCTCGACGCCCAGCATCGGCATGCGGCTAATGTCGCGCGCTGAACCGGGAGCGGGCACGGCGTCAGCCGCTGCCCTCACCGCTGCCCGACGAACCGGAGGTGCCGTTCGAATACCTGATCCGGCTCTTCACCACCATCTCGAACCCGGACTATCTCACCCCACGGGGACTCGGCAAGTGCCCCGCTTGTGGAAGGTGCTCGGGCTACGACCGCGACGATGATCGTTTTACTATCGGGACGGTACAGACAACCGGCGTGTTGGGTGCATATCTCGCGCGGCGAGCCAGATCAACGAGACGAACCGCGCCGAACTGCCAGCAGGTCGGATCATCGGTGTTCGCGTGACGCTGTCGATCTGGGCGGCGCCGCGGCGTGAGGTCAGCCGGCGGTACCGGATTCACTGCGGTGGCCGGCGGCGCCTCGCCGGGGCGGGGGCGTCGGTTGGCGGAGGTTTGCACCGGGCCCGCCTCCTGAGCGTGGCTGGATCGATGCACGCGCCGCCGCGCATCACGCCACCAGCGTGTTCGCAGCAGTAGTCCGTGGGCATATTGCGGTTCATACAGTCTGCGAAGTCGTTGTCGTTGTAGTCGGCGCGCGCGACGGCCGACTGTCCGAGCGGGCCGGCGGTGAACGCCATCGCTGCGGCGAATACGCCGGCGCCGACAACGCGGCGGATTCGCGCGGCACGAGGTGACTCGTTGCTTTCAAGCGTCGTGGTCATCAGGCACTCCTCTCGTACCTTGGCCTCGAAGCCGCCCTTCGTTTGGTGGTCGGGTTGGCCCCGACGCCGGTCCCCGCAACGGGTGCGAGGTCGCTACACGCTTGCTAGATGGTGTCTGCGAGGTTGCTGGATTCTTGCTGGATGGTGTTCATCGTCCGCTTCTGCGCAGGTCAGGTCAATCGTCGGAGCTAGCTACGTAAATTGCATCACCTCCCGGCCTGCCTGCGGCTGCGTTTCCGGGGGATGAAACGTACTTCACGCATTCGCTGCCATCATTTGATCAAGACGTTCTATTGCGGGCCGGGTCGGTGACCGATAAGCAGTTGCCGCTCCGCAAGCAAACCCGCGAAGACGACCGCCGCGACCGCATCCTTCAGGACCCGGCTACGAACCGAACTGATCGCCGAAGAAGAACGACAACGCCCAAGCCTGGCTCGCCGCCAACTACGAACCCCCACCCTTCTGACGAGGGCAGGCCCGCAAGTTGAACCAAGTGCCCATCGACATCGTGTCCCCGGCAGGGTGCGCTGCGGTGCGCGCCCCCAACAGGGAGGGTAAACATGAAACACCAGCTGTTTTCCGCGAGCTGCATGGCTGGCCCGTGGCGAGTCATCGGGGCGGCGCCGGCATCCGCCAACCCCAATCCCCACAACAACAGCTGCCAGACCACTGAAGCCAATGGGGGCGGCACGCCCGGCAACGCCGCCACCTCACCGGGTTCGGTGTTCAACGAAGGCGGCATCAACAGCCCCCTCGGCGGCACGGGTGGACAGGCATACAACGCCGCGCAGGCGGGCAACAAGGTGGGAGCGGCTTCGCAGTACGACACCGCGTGCGTCAAGACCTCCAGCAACGGCACCGCCACGCCGATGCAAATGACGGCCGCGCCTACCCAAATAACGAATAACTCGAAGGCCACGCGAGCGGCCGACGGGGTGATTTCGCACACCGGCAACGGCTAGTCGCACAACGGCTAAGCACGCACCGGACGCCACGGCGTCAACCGTGGAATCCAGGCAGGCACGTTGCGGCGATACTGCTCGTACTGTTCGCCGTACTCACCGGCCAGGGTCGGCTCTTCGTACCAGTGCACAAATGACGCCGTGACGATCCAGCCGATCGCCGCGTAGAGCACCAGCCACGGACTGTCGAAGAGCAGCGCCTGGCCGAGGATCACCGTGAGCAGGCCGGCGTACATCGGGTTGCGCACGAATCGATTGAAACCGGTGACGACGAGCCGCTCGGTCGGCGCCACCGGCATCGGCGTCCCGCCGGCCGCGGCGAACTGGGTGAACGCGTGCACGGGTGGGACCAAACCCAGCACGATCAGCACGACGCCCAGGATCACCCGCGCCGGCGGGCTGGACCCCGGGATCTCCCAATGGGTGATCAGCCACGGGCCCAGCCCAGCGAACGTGCCGGGGGCCACCACGAAGAACGCGGCCGAGCCGACCGCAGCGGTCCAGGTTCGCACCTACCCAGTATTGGCCGGGATCTGCGCCAATTGGGTGAGTCGCACACTGTTGCCGGACGGATCACGGAATCCGCAGTCGATGCCATAAGGCATCTGGTGCGGCTCCTCGGTGAACTCGACCCCACGCGCCTTGAGTCGTTCGTAGCTGGCCTGGCAGTCCTCGGTGGTGAGGAAGACGGTGCCCGCGAAGCCCTTCGCGGTGAGATCCAGCACCTGCTTCTTGGTGGGCTCGTCCATTATCGGCTCGCCTGGCACCGCCATCAGCACGATGGACACGTCGTCTTGACCCGGCGGGCCAACCGTCAGCCACCGGAAATTGAGCTCCGGAAGCGAAACGTCTTCGCGCACTTCCATACCGACCTTTTCGGTCCAGTACTTCAACGCCACTTCTTGGTCATGCACCCACAGGTGGGCGCTTGCAATTTTGATCATGGCCACGACGCTACGGTCGGCCGTCGGCGCCCGTCTTCTCCCCGTGTGCTGTCTTCACCCGGCTGTCGGCCGGCGGCCGGGTATCCCGTGCTCAGAATGCAACTCGGCACCCGCGCGTACACCGACGCCGCGGGAAGGCTGGCCCGATAGGCGGCCGGCGGCAGCCCGTACACCCTGGCGAAGCTGGTGGTGAACGACCCGACGCTCTGCAGGCCGACCATCACGCAGATGTCAGCCACCGACCGGTCGGTGTGCCGCAGCAGCGCCGCGGCCCGTTCCAGCCGCCGCGTCTGCAGATACGAGCGCGGGGATTCGCCGAACGTCCGGGTGAACATCCGGCTGAAATGGGCCCGCGACAGGCCCGCCGCGGTCGCCAGGTCGTCGACGGTGATGGCCTCGGCGTAGCGGGCGTCGACCAGATCCTTGGCCCGCAGCAGATAGCGGGCCGGCGGGGCCTGCGGCATAGCGTCAAGTATGGCGTGCTCGCCCAATCGCCACCTGAGGCAGTACGTTTACAGGGCGGATGAGTTGGCTGGGCGGCCGCGGACCATTGGTTCGAGGAAAGTCCGGACTTCACAGAGCAGGGTGATTGCCAACAGCAATCCGAGGTGACTCGCGGGAAAGTGCCACAGAAAACAGACCGCCACCCTCGCGGTGGTAAGGGTGAAACGGTGCGGTAAGAGCGCACCAGCGTTCCGGGTGACCGGAATGGCTAGGCAAACCCCACCCGAAGCAAGGCCAAGAAGGCGGCAACCTGGTTGCGGCCGCGCAGGCGCCCGAGGGCTGCTCGCCCGAGTCTGCGGGTAGGCCGCTTGAGGCACCCGGCAACGGTGTGTCCAGATGGATGGTCGCCGCTTCGCCGCCGCGGTAGTTCGCGGCGGTGAGGGACAGAATCCGGCTTATAGGCCAACTCATCCGCCCCTCGGTCACTACTCAGTGATTTTGATTCAACGGTTCCGGCCGGGCGTGCTAATCGGCCTTACGGACCGACCGGTCCAGCTTCTTCAACGCACCGCCGAGCTGCTCGCGGGAGCGCCGCGCCAGATCGTCCTCCAATTGATAAAGCAACCCGTAGGTGAAGGTGTCCTCGCCGGCGGCGTGGGCGGCCTCGGCCTGGTGGCTCAGATGGGCGCGGCTGACCACGCTGTCCTGATGGTCACCGAGCAGCGTCTGGATCTTCTTGGCGCGCTCGGAAACCTTGTCGTCGCCGGTCGCCGCCGCCGTGTACCGAAGTCGCTTGGCGCCCTTGCGGATTCGGTGCAGCGCCTCGTCCCGGTCGGCGTCGGCGGCCTGCGCGGCGGCCTTTGCCGCCTTGTGCACCCGCTTGTACGCCGAGCCGATCGTCAGCTGGGCCAACGCGCTCGCCCGGCGGCGGCGTCGGCTGCTCCGCGGCCACCAGGCCCTCCAGCGCGTCGAGCAGCCGGAAGTAGCGCTGCGAGCGCATCGCGATCAGCGAGCGGCGCAGGCCGGTCTGGTATTGCTTCTTGGCGCCGTCGACCAGCCGCTGCCGCACCGGCCCGCGCACCAGCTCCGCGGGCAGTTCATCCAACGCCCGCTCGTAGCGCTCGGCGAGCACCTCGGCGTCGCGCGCCCCGCCGAGAACCGCGGCCAATTGCCGCAACTCGTCGAGAATCCACGCGTCGTCGGAGATGCCGAACGCGCCCTCCGATGCCTGCAGCAGGCTGCGGATCTTGCGCGTCGTGACCCGCATCTGGTGCACCGAGTCGTCCGCGTCGGCGCGCACCGCGCGATCCCACACCAGCAGCTGCTCGACCTGCTCGGCCACCGCGCGGTGGACGGGGTCGGCGGGGGTTCGACCAGCGCTTCGGTGTCGCCGGTCTTTCCCGTCCGGCGCGTGCAGCCCCTCGCCGTCGAGCACCCGCGCGAGTTTCGAACCGTGTCCGGCCAGCACCGCGCCCGCGTCCAGCAGCCGGTTGGTCAGCCGGTCCAGCAGGTCGCGAGTCGGCGTCACCGCCTGGCCAGCTCCACCTCCCACTCGCGCCACCGCTGCTCGGATTCTGAGTCCTCGGCACGGGCCACGACGTCGTCGTCGCAGAACTCCGCCAGTGCGATGCCGTCCGCTCCGTAGAGCGTGTCGACGGTGCGGCTGGTCGCGATGTGCGCGACGGGGACGACCGGGCGGTCACGCACGATGGCCAGCACGACGTCGAGCAAGTTCTCCGGCACCGCGTTGACGTTGCTCTCGTCGCCGAGCGGCGCCCGCACCTCGGTCCTGGCATCCGGAGCCGCAGCGGCGGCGACATCGGACGCCGTGCCGCACCCGGCAACTTCAGGTGCCAGCCCGCATCGGTGCCGCCGGTGCGGCGGCGCAAGGTGACGTGGTGGGCCGCCAGGTCGTGGCCGGGCGTGTCGAAGTAGACGGCGTCGAGGTGCTGCGACGGGGAACGCTCGACGCGCGAAACCGACGCCAGCCCCTCGAACGACGGGCTCACCGTCGACTCGAACACCTCGAACTTGCGCTCGACCTCCAGATACCTGGAGTTCGCCTGGTCACTGGATCTCGCCATAGTGCAAGCAGTGTCCCTTCGGTGACGGCCCTCGTAGGTTAATGGGCGGTGGACAGGGTGCCACACCAAGGTGAACAAGCGACCCGGGGGACCGCTAGCGACGCGCGGCGGAATTCGCCAGCCAGGTCCCACGCGTGACGCTCGGCGGCAAAGGCGACGGCCTGCTGCTGGCGGAACGCGGTGATCCCGTCGTCGTTGTCGGTCAGGAACTCGCGATACTCGGCGAGCGAGAACTTTCCGTCCTCGATCGCGACCTCGCCGCGCCCGGCGGCCATCTCGGCACGCAGGTGCATCAGCTCGTCGGCGCTCACCGGGTAGAAGCTGATCCGGTCGAAATACCGCAGCAGCCAAGGTGTTCCAGGCTCGAACGCATTCGCGCTGCGGGGATGGCAGTGGTTCCACACCTGGGTGGTGCGCCCGACGAACTGATAACCGCCGGGCCCCTCCATGCCGTAGATGCACAGGTACGCACCGCCGATGCCGACGGCGTTCTCCGGTGTCCAGGTCCGCGCCGGGTTGTACTTCGTGGTCACCAGCCGGTGCCGCGGATCCAGGGGAGTGGCGACCGGCGCACCCAGGTATACGTCGCCGAGGCCAAGCACCAAATACTGTGCGTCGTAGACGATGTCGTGTACCCGTGCCACGTCGTCGAGGCCGTTGATGCGCCGGATGAACTCGATGTTCCACGGGCACCACGGCGCATCCGCCCGGACGCCGTGCATGTAGCGCTGGATGGCTTCGTGGGTCGCAGGGTCGTCCCACGACAACGGCAGCCGCACGGTGCGGCTCGGCACGATGAGCTGATCCGACGGCGGCAGCTCGCCGTCGATGCCCGCCAGCAGTCTGGGTCATCTCGGCCATCGAGAGCAGGCCGGGATCGAATTGCACCTGCAGGGAGCGCACGCCGGGGGTGAGCTCGGTGATGCCGGGAATGGCTTGCGCGCGCAGATGCTCGTACAGCACGTGCACCCTGGCCCGCATGGCCAGGTCCAGCAGCATCGGCCCGTACTCGATCAGCACACCGCCGTCGCCTTCGCGGCGCAGTGTCACGTCGGTGCCGTCGGGTGCGCTGAACCGGCTCAGCACGCCGTCGTCGTTGTCGCTGGATGTCGAGATCACCAGGGGGAACGACGCTCGCCGGTCGACGTCGATGGTGCGCAGCGACGGCGCGCGGTCGGCGCGCACCGGAACGAACCGCACCGCGTCGCCCGGTGCCATCTGGCCCAGCTTCCAGCGGTCGCCGCCGACCACGGTGACCGGACAGACGAACCCGCCCAGGCTCGGCCCGTCGGGACCGAGCAGGATCGGGGTGTCGCCGGTGAAGTCCAAACTGCCGACGCAGTAGGCGTTGTCGTGAATGTTCGATGGATGCAGTCCGGCCTCACCGCCGTCGCTGCGCGCCCACTGCGGTTTCGGGCCCAGCAGCCGCACCCCGGTGCGATCGGAATTGAAGTGCACGGTGTAGTCGGTCGAAACCAGCGTGTCGATATCGGCGCGGGTAAAGAATTCCGGTGCGGCCTGCGGGCCTTCGGTCACCGCGATCTCCCAGCGGTGCCCGATGCTGGGCTGCTCGTCGATCGCCGCGCGCGGCCGGTCGGTCGGTGCGCGGTCCGGGATCGACCCCGGCCGTCAGCACATCGCCTTCCCGCAGCCGCCGGCCATCGTGACCGCCGAACGCGCCGAGCGTGAAGGTGGCCGTGCTGCCCAGGTATTCGGGTTCCCGCAGGCCGCCGGCCACCAACACGTAGCAGCGCATTCCCGGGCCGGTCAGCATCGCGACGTCGAGCACTTGGCCGGCCTGGACGGTGATCGACTGCCATTGCGGCACGGGCGCGCCATCCAGCGTCACGGCCACCGGCGCGCCGGTGACGCACACCCGCCCGCCGTCCGGGAACGCGCAGCGCCGGACCGCCTCTCGTGCACTCGAGTCCGGCGGCGCCCTCCGGATTGCCCAGCACCCGGTTGCCGATCCGGAACGACAGGTCGTCCATCGGCCCGGACGGCGGCACACCGACATGCCAGTACCCGATGCGGCCGGGCCAGTCCTGCACGGTGGTCAACATTCCCGGCCGCACCACCTCGATTCTCATCAGGCCGAGATCACCATCCGCACATCGGTCGGGTTGAACCCGTTGCAGGGATTGTTGATCTGCGGGCAGTTCGACACCAGCACCAGCGTGTCGCGATCGGCGCGCAGCGTCAGCGACTTGCCCGGCGCGGAGAGCCCGTCGACGATGCCCAGGGTGCCGTCGGCCTCGACCGGCACGTTCATGAAGAAGTTGATGTTCGACACGATGTCGCGCTTGCCCAGTCCCCACCTGGCGCCCTCGGCCAAAAAGTTCTCGGCACAAGCGTGTTGGTGCGCGGTGTGATGGCCGTAGCGCAGCGTGTTGGATTCCTTCGAGCACGCCCCGGCGATCGTGTCGTGGTTGCCGACGTCGTCGGCGACGATCGTCATCAGCGGCGTGCCGTCGGCGGCCCGCAGCACCGAACCGGTGCTCAGAAAGATGTTGCGCTGCGCGGCGATGGTGGCCTGGGCGCTGTAGCGAAGCCCGTGATCGACCCGATCACCGGAGACGCCGTAGAGCAGGGTGTCGACGGCCTGATTGCCGTGCAGGTCGATGATCTGCAACGTCTGGCCGGCCCGCACGATCGCCGACCATGGCCGGCACGCGTCGACCTTCTCGTCATAGATGACACTCAGTTCCGTGGTGGTCATCCGAACGCCTCACTCGTTTGCGCTGCGGCCCAGGTACTTTCGGTGTTGAACAGGGCGCGCAGGTATTCCGGCTCGGCATTGACCGGCGTGCGCGGCGCTTCGCCGGCCCGCCAGGCCAGCACGTCGAGGCCGGTGAGCGCCGGGTCGGGGTCAAGCGGGTGGGCGGTGTTGACCAGTGCGATCACCACGGGCAGGTGGATCAGCAGATCGACCGCGGCGCCGGGCCCGGCCGAACCGGTGTATCCGAGCGTGCCATCCTCGCCGACGCGGACGCCTTTGAACAACGACACCGACGGCGCGACGTCCCGGATATCGAGGCCGTGCTTGATGGCTGCCAACAGCATGTTGGCTCGCCCCTCCTCGGTCATGCCGCACAACGTGTCGTGGTGGGCGGAACTGTCCGCGATCACGGTGGCCAGCAGCCGGCCCTGATCGGAGAGCAGCGGATGACCGGCGCCGAGATAGGCCTGCCACGGGACCTTGACGGTGTCGGCGACATTGAGCCGCTCCCACGGTGCATCCGAGCGGAAGAGCAGCAGGTGCGCGCACGCGCCACCGTCCGGGTCGATCAGCCGAAGGCGGGTTCCCCGACCCAGCACCCTGGTGGTGTACGAACCGGCCGGCACGGCTTCGGCCCACAACAGCCGCGCCGGGTCGACGTCGGGCGGTGTCGCGGGAATCCGCATGGTGGCGGCCTGTACCTGGGACCGGGCGTGATCGCGCGCCGCGGCCGTCGACTCGGTACTCAAGGTTCGGCTCCTGTCCCATTAACTGTCATTTGAAAGTTTTGTGCGCAGCGATTCCAGCCGGGTGTCGCGGCTGTTACGACTGCGTTGACTGTGTTTCTATCAAATGATAGGTATTCGCGGTGCGACAATGTGGCGATGCACAGCGACGCCCGTGGACGCCCGAGGCTGGAGCAGTCGCGGCGGCCGGGCAAGACGGCGCGCGAGGAGATCCTCGACGCGGCCGCAGAGCTCTTCACCGACCTCGGCTATGCCAGCACCTCGACGCGGCGCATCGCCGACGCCGTCGGCGTGCGCCAGGCCTCGCTGTATCACCACTTCGCCACCAAGGACGACATCCTCGATGCGCTGCTGGCCGGCACCGTCGACGAGCCGTTGCTGCTGGCCGCTGAGCTGCTCGACGAGAAGGGCCCGGCCGCGCCTCGCCTGCACGCCCTGGCGGTCGCCGACGTAACCCAGCTGTGCGCAGGCCGGTGGAACCTCGGTGCGCTGTACCTGCTTCCCGAGTTGCGGCTCGACCGGTTCGAGCAGTTCCGGTTGCGCCGCGCCGAACTGCGGGAGCGTTACCGCCGCCTGGCGGCCGAGGTGATCGACGAATGCGACGGTCCGGCCGACGCCGATGACCTGCCGTTTCGGCTGGTCGAATCGGTGATCAACCGTCGCTCCGACGACGCCGACTGCCCGAAGGAGCAGCCGCGGATCATTGCCGACGGTGCGCTGCGCATGCTGGGATTCCGCGGCGACTTCGCCAAACTTCACAAGGTGACCGCGGTGCGGCTGGGGTTCGCGGATACAGTCCAGGTGTGACCGAATACCAGACCATCTCCTTCGAGCAGGCCGGCCCGATCGCGCGGATCACGCTGAACCGGCCCGACGCCGCAAACGGCATGAACGACACCATGACTCGCGAGCTGTCCGGCGCCGCGATGCGCTGCGACACCGATGCGACGAAGGTCGTGGTGCTCACCGGATCCGGGCGGTTCTTCTGCGCCGGAGGTGATCTGAAGTCGTTCGCCACGGCACCCAGCCGCGGCCGCTTCATCAAGGGCGTCGCCGACGACCTGCACCGCGCGATCTCGACGTTCGCGCGGATGGACGCCGTGCTGATCATCGCCGTCAACGGCGTGGCCGCCGGGGCCGGCTTCTCCCTCGCGGTCACCGGCGACCTGGTGCTCGCCGCCGAGTCCGCATCGTTCACGATGGCCTACACGCGCGCCGGGTTGAGCCCCGACGGCAGCTCGTCGTACTACCTGCCGCGGCTGATCGGCATTACCAAGACCAAGGAGCTGATGCTGACCAACCGGACCCTGACGTCCGCGGAGGCCTTGCAGTGGGGGCTGGTCACCGAGGTGGTTCCCGATGCCGAACTGGCCGCGCGCACCGAGAAGCTGGCCGACCAAATGGCGGGCACCGCAAAAGGATCCAACGGCGGCGTCAAAGCGCTGCTGCTATCGACATTCTCCAGCGGGCTCGAAGAGCAGATGGAGTTCGAGGGACGGCTGATCGCCGAGCGCGCCGAATCGGCCGACGGCCGCGAAGGCATCGACGCGTTCCTGGCGAAGCGTAAGGCCGAGTTCGCCTAGAAGGAATGCTCTTCGGCGGGGAATGCGCCGCTGGCCACCTCGTCGGCGTATTGCGTTGCTGCGCTGCGTAATACGCTTCCGACGTCCCCGAACCGTTTGACGAACTTGGCGGTCTTGCCGCCGGTGAGCCCGGCCATGTCCTGCCAGACCAGCACCTGCGCATCGCAGTTCGGCCCGGCGCCGATGCCGATGGTTGGGATGGTCAGCTTGCCGGTGATCTGGGTGGCCAGCTCGGCGGGCACCATCTCCATCACCACGGAGAACGCGCCGGCCTCTTGCACGGCGATCGCGTCGTGGATGGTCTGCTCGGCGGCGTCGCCACGGCCCTTGGACCCGGAAACCGCCGAGGCTGTTCACGCTCTGCGGGGTGAACCCGATATGCGCCATCACCGGAATGCCCGCCGCGGTGATCGCGGCGATCTGCTCGGCCACCCGCTCGCCGCCCTCCAGCTTGACCGCGTGCGCACCGGTCTCCTTCAGGAACCGGGTCGCCGTGCGCCAGCGCCTGCTGCGGCGCCGGCCTCGTAGCTGCCGAACGGCAGGTCCGCCACCACCAGCGCGTGCGGCGCGCCCCGCACCACGCCGCGAACCAGCGGGATCAGTTCGTCGATCGTGACCGGCACGGTGGTGTCGTAGCCGTAGACGACGTTGGCCGCGGAATCGCCGACGAGCAGCACCGGTATGCCTGCGTCGTCGAAAACGCGGGCGGTGGAGTAGTCGTAGACGGTCAGCATGGCCCACTTGTGGCCCTCTGCCTTCCACTTGTGGAGGTGGTGGGTGCGGGTCTTGATCCGCGGTGCGGATTCGGCAGCACCGTAAACAGTCTGCTCAGACATCGTTGTCCCTCACGGTTTCGTCGGGTCGATCCTCGTGGCCCATCGGGTCCCCGGGTTCGTCTGACATGTGTCAGTGTGCCACCTCGACATAAGAAGTTGAAAGCCGCGTTAAGTGGATTTCCTCACACCCGCGGTCACCACGCCTACCATCGGCGGCATGCAAAGGCTCAGTGGACTCGACGCCAGCTTCCTCTACCTGGAAACCGCCAAGCAGCCGTTGCATGTGTGTTCAGTCCTGGAGCTGGACACCGCGACCATGCCCGGTGGGTACACCTTCGACCGGCTGCGTGATGCGCTGGCCCTGCGGATCAAGGCCATGCCCCAGTTCCGCGAAAAGCTCGCTGATTCCCCGTTCAACCTCGACCATCCGGTGTGGGTGGACGACAAGGACTTTGACGTCGATCGGCACCTGCACCGCATCGGTCTGCCATCGCCGGGTGGCCGTCACGAGCTCGCCGAGATCTGCGGTCACATCGCGTCGCTCCCGCTGGACCGCAGCAAGCCGCTGTGGGAGACCTGGGTGATCGAGAACGTCGCGGGCACCGACGCCCACGCCGACGCGGGGGGCAGGCTGGCGGTGATGACGAAGGTGCACCACGCCGGCGTCGACGGCGTCACCGGGGCCAACCTGATGTCGCAGTTGTGCAGCACCGAACCCGACGCGCCCGCACCCGACCCGGTCGACGGCGTCGGCGGCGCCAGCGGCCTGGAAATCGCGTTGAGTGGCGCGGTCAAGTACGCCACCCGGCCATTGAAGCTGCTCAACGTGCTGCCGACGACGGTGTCGACGGTGGTCGACACCGTCAAGCGCGCCCGCAGTGGCCTGACCATGGCCGCACCGTTCGCCGCGCCGAAGACCGCGTTCAACGCCAACCTCACCGGCCACCGCAACATCGCGTTCACCCAGCTCGATCTCGAGGACATCAAGACGGTCAAGAACCACTTCGGCGTCAAAGTCAACGACGTCGTGATGGCCCTGGTTTCCGGGGTGCTGCGCAAGTTCCTGGCTCGACCGCGGCGAATTGCCCGACAGCACGTTGGTGGCGATGGTTCCGGTGTCGGTGCACGAGAAGTCCGACCGGCCCGGCCGGAATCAGGTGTCGGGCATGTTCTCCCGGCTGGAGACCCACATCGAGGACCCAGCCGAACGCCTGAAGTCGATCGCGGAGGCGAATTCCGTTGCCAAACAGCACAGTTCGGCGATCGGTGCGACTCTGCTTCAGGACTGGTCGCAGTTCGCCGCGCCCGCGGTGTTCGGTGTGGCGATGCGCGTCTATGCCGCCAGCAGGCTGACCGGCCGCCAAACCGGTGCACAACCTGGTGATTTCCAACGTGCCCGGCCCGCAGGTGCCGCTGTACTTCCTGGGCAGCGAGGTGACGGCCATGTACCCGCTGGGCCCGATATTCCACGGCTCGGGGCTGAACATCACGGTGATGTCGCTGACCGGCAATCTCGACGTCGGCATCGTGTCGTGCCCCGAACTGCTGCCCGATCTGTGGGACATGGCCGACGACTTCGAGGTGGCGCTTGCCGAGCTGCTCGACGCCACGCGATAACCGCCTCGCCAGCGCCGATGGCTGCTCATGGCAGCATGTGGTGCCATGAACCTCAAGATCGGGGTCCTTGCGGCCCTTGCTGCCCTGGTATTGGTGGCCGGGTGCAGCAAGGTGGTCGACGGGCGCGCCGTCGATCGTCGGCGCCCCGGCCGGGCACACCGATCCAGTGGGGGCCGTGCAAGGTCACCTCGTCCGACGACGCCAAGCAGCCGGCCGGAGCCGAGTGCGGGATGCTGTCGGTGCCGGTGGACTATTCGCAAGCCCGACGGCGACGTCGCCCAGATCGCGATGATCCGATTCAAGGCGACCGGTCAACAAGATCGGCTCGCTGGTCATCAACCCCGGCGGTCCCGGTGAGTCCGGTGTCGAGGCGGCCGCGTCGATGGCCGCCTCGCTGCCGCAGTCGGTGCGCGAGCGATTCGATCTCGTCGGCTTCGACCCACGCGGCGTCGCCAACTCCACGCCCGCGATGTGGTGCAACTCCGACGCGGACAACGACCGGCAGCGCGCCGACCCCACGGTGGACTACACCCCGGCGGGCGTCGCCCACATCGAGAACGAGAACCAAGGCGTTCGTCCAGCGCTGCCTGGACAAGATGGGCAAGGAGTTCCTGGCCAACGTCGGAACCGTCAGACGTGGCAAAGGATCTCGACGCGATCCGCGCCGCCCTTGGCGATGACAAGCTGACCTATCTCGGCTACTCGTACGGCACCAGACTCGGGGCGGCCTACGCCGAGGCCTATCCGAACAAGGTGCGGGCGATGATCCTCGACGGCGCCGTCGACCCCAACGCCGACCAGATCGAGGAGGAGATCCGCCAGGCCGCCGCGTTCCAGCAGGCGTTCGACAACTTCGCCGCCGACTGCGCCACCAGCCCGGACTGCCCGCTGGGCACCGACCCGGCCAAGGCCGTCGACGTGTATCACAGCCTGGTCAACCCGTTGGTCAAGAAACCGGCGAAGACGAAGGATCCCCGCAACCTCAGCTACAACGACGCGATCGTCGGGACCATCCTGCCGCTGTACTCGCCGAGCCTGTGGCGGCACCTGACCCAGGCGCTTACCGAGCTCAAGGGCGGCACCGGCGACACCATGCTGGCGATGGCCGATCTCTACATGGGCCGCGATGCGCAGGGGCACTACAACAACTCCACCGATGCCCGGGTCGTGATCAACTGCGTGGACAAGCCGCCCATCACCGACCGCGCCAAGGTGGTCGACGAGGACCGCCGCACCCGCTTGGCGGCGCCGTTCATGAGCTACGGCGAGTTCACCGGCCTCGCCCCGCTGGACACCTGCGCGTTCTGGCCGGTGCCCGCGACGAGCAGTCAGCACCAGATCAAGGTGACTGGCCTGCCGCCGACTCTGGTGGTGTCGACGACCGACGACCCGGCAACGCCGTACCAGGCCGGCGTCGACTTGGCCCAGCAACTCGGCGGCTCCCTGCTCACCTTCGAGGGCACCCAGCACACCGTTGTCTTCCAGGGAAATAAGTGCATCGATGACATCGCGGCCCGCTACCTCGTCGACGTGACCGTGCCGCCCCCGAATACCCGCTGCTGAGCTAGCCGCCCGATAACAGCCAGGTCACCGTTGTGTTCCAGCCGCAGACCGGCGGCCGTTCACCATGCGAACATGTCTGCCATGTGGAGGGCGGGCAGGCTGAGTACGGTGCTGCTCGCGATCTCCCTGGTGGCGGCGATGGCGTGCCCGGTCGCGCTGGCTTCACCTGAAGGCGAGTCGAACTCGCAGTACGGCCAGCCGCCGGTATGGGGTAGCTGCGCGCGGTTCATCGGCGACACCACCGCAATTCCCACCGCGCAGTGCGGCACCGTTTCGGTGCCCGTCGACTACGCCAAACCCGCAAGGCGCCCAAGCGCAGTTGGCGGTGATCCGCATCCCGGCCAGCGGCGACCGGATCGGCGTGCTCGTGGTCAACCCCGGCGGCCCGGGCGCATCTGCCGTCGACACCGTCGCCAGCATGGGGGCGTCGCTGGCCGGCACCGACATCTTGCGCCGATTCGACCTGGTGGGCATCGATCCGCGCGGGGTCGGCCATTCCACGCCGGAGCTGCGCTGCCGCACCGACGCCGAGTTCGACGCGTTCCGTCGTGAGCCGATGGTCGACTACAGCCCGGCAGGCGTCGCCCAGATCGAAGGGCTGTACAGCCAGTTCGCCCAGGACTGCGCCGACCGGATGGGCACGGACTTCCTCGCCAATGTCGGCACCGCGTCGTCGGCGCACGACATGGACGTCGTGCGCGCCGCGCTCGGCGAGAACCAGATCAACTATCTGGGCTTCTCGTACGGAACCGAACTGGGCGCGGCATACGCCGAGCGCTACGGCGACCGGGTCCGGGCGATGGTTCTCGACGGAGCCGTCGACCCCTCGGTCGATCCGGTCGCCGACGACCATCCGCCAAATGGCGGGGTTCCAAACGGCCTTCAACGATTACGCCGCCGACTGCGCGCAGTCGCCAGGCTGCCCGCTCGGCACCGACCCGGCGAAGTTCGTCGACCGCTTTCACCAGCTGGTCGACCCGCTGGTGCAGACGCCGGGCGGAACCTCGGATCCGCGCGGCCTGAGCTATCAGGACGCGATGACCGGCACCGTCAACGCGCTCTACACCCGGCGCTACTGGCAGTACCTCACCAGCGGGCTGCTGGGCCTTGCAGCGCGGCACCGACGCCGGGGACCTGCTGCTGCTTGGCCGATGACTATCAGCACCGCGACGAATCGGGTCACTACGCGAACCTGCAGGACGCGTTCACCGCGATCCGCTGTGTCGACTCGCCTTACCCGACCGACCCGGCGGTGTGGGCCGACGCCGATCGGCGAATCCGCGCGGACGCGCCGTTCATGTCGTACGGCGACTTCACCGGCTTTGCCCCGCGCGACCCGTGTGCGATGTGGCCGGTTCCGCCGACGTCGACTCCGCATCCGGCCACCTCGCCCGGTCCCGGCAAGGTCGTCGTCGTGTCCACCACGCATGACCCCGCCACCCCCTACCAGGCCGGCGTCGATCTGGCCCGTCAGATGGGCGCCGCGCTGATCACCTTCGAGGGCACCCAGCACACCGTGGTGTTCAACGGCGATCAGTGTGTCGACACCGCGGTGGTGAACTTCCTCATCGACTCCGTCACGCCGCCCGACGGTTTGCGGTGCCAGACCTAGCAGCCCCGTAACACAGAATTAACAGCCGGAACCTACGCTGCGGTCATGGATCGGCAGAAGGAATTCGTCCTGCGCACGCTGGAAGAACGCGACATCCGCTTCGTCCGGCTCTGGTTCACCGACGTGCTCGGATACCTCAAGTCGGTCGCGATCGCCCCTGCCGAACTCGACGGCGCCTTCGAGGAGGGCATCGGCTTCGACGGCTCCTCCATCGAGGGGTTTGCCCGGGTATCGGAGGCCGACATGGTGGCCCGGCCCGATCCGTCGACGTTTCAGGTGCTGCCGTGGACCACGAGTTCGGCCAAGCACCATTCGGCCAGGATGTTCTGCGACATCACGATGCCGGACGGCTCGCCGTCGTGGGCGGACTCCCGGCACGTGCTGCGTCGCCAGCTGGCCAAGGCCAGCGATCTGGGCTTCTCCTGCTACGTGCACCCCGAGATCGAGTTCTTCCTGCTGCATGCCCGGGCCGGACGACGGCTCGGTGCCGGTGCCTGCCGACAACGGCGGCTACTTCGACCAGGCCGTGCATGACGCCGCGCCCAACTTCCGCCGCCACGCCATCGACGCGCTGGAGCAGATGGGCATCTCGGTGGAGTTCAGCCATCACGAAGGCGGACCCGGCCAGCAGGAGATCGACCTGCGCTACGCCGACGCGTTGTCGATGGCCGACAACGTGATGACGTTCCGCTACGTCGTCAAGGAGGTCGCGCTGGCCGACGGCGTGCGGGCGTCGTTCATGCCGAAGCCGTTCGCCGAGCATCCCGGGTCGGCCATGCACACCCACATGAGCCTGTTCGAGGGCGAGGCCAACGCCTTCCACAGCCCCGATGACCCGCTGCAGCTGTCCGACGTCGGAAAGTCGTTCATCGCAGGCATTCTCGAACACGCCAACGAGATCAGCGCCGTCACCAACCAGTGGGTGAACTCCTACAAGCGGCTGGTGCACGGCGGCGAAGCCCCGACGGCGGCGTCGTGGGGCGCGGCCAACCGCTCGGCGCTGGTGCGGGTGCCGATGTACACCCCGCGCAAGGCGTCGTCGCGGCGCGTCGAGGTGCGCAGCCCCGATTCGGCGTGCAACCCGTACCTGACCTTCGCGGTGCTGCTGGCGGCGGGCCTGCGCGGCATCGAGAAGGGCTACGTGCTCGGCCCGCAGGCCGAGGACAACGTGTGGAGCCTGACCCCCGAGGAGCGCCGCGCGATGGGTTACCGGGAGCTGCCGACGTCAGCCTCGGCGTCGCGCTGACCGAGATGGAGAACTCCGAGCTGGTCGCGGAAGCGTTGGGGGAGCACGTATTCGACTTCTTCCTGCGCAACAAGCGCACCGAATGGGAGAACTACCGCAGCCACGTGACGCCGTTCGAGCTGAAGACCTACCTGTCCCTCTAGCTCGGCTAGCTTGCCCGGAGCTGCGCTGGCGCGCTAACGGCTGCGCTACCGTCGACGGCGTGGCCAAACCTGCGACGCAGCGTCCGAAGCTGCCCAGCGTAGGCCGGCTCGGGCTGGTCGAACCGTCCGCGCCCGCGGACCTGGACCGGCTGGGCTGGAACACCGACGCGCACGTCGAGCTGTTGTGGTCGCTGTCGCGCGCGCCCGACGCCGACGACGCGCTGCGCGCGCTGGTCCGACTCGCCGATGCGGACCGGACGGGGTTGGGACGAACTCAGTCAGGCCCTGGTCAAGGACCGCGGGCTGCGCGGCCGGCTGTTCGGTGTGCTCGGTTCGTCGTTGGCGCTCGGCGATCATCTGGTCGCCTATCCCGACTCGTGGCACCTGCTCGCAGGGCGGCGTCACGCTGCCGACGGCCGCAGCGAGCTGCAGGCGGCATTCGCCGAGCTGGCCGAACGCGTCGAAATCGCAAGGGACACCGTGGCTGCGGTGGCTCCGCTGCGCAAGCTCTACCGCGACCGGCTGCTGGTGCTGGCCGCCCTCGACCTGGCGTCGACGGTGGAGAACGAACCCGTGCTGGCGTTCACCGAGGTCGGTGCGCATCTGTCCGACCTGGCCGATGCCGCGCTGGGCGCCGCGCTGACGGTCGCGACCCGGTTCGTCGGGGTTGACGGCGAGCGCCCGCGGCTCGCGGTGATCGCGATGGGCAAGTGCGGCGCGCGCGAACTGAACTACGTCAGCGACGTCGACGTCATCTTCGTCGCCGACAAGGCGGACGCCACTGCGACCCGGTTGGCCGGCGAGCTGATGCGGTTCGCCGGTGACACCTTCTTCGAGGTGGACGCCGCGCTGCGGCCGGAGGGCAAACACGGCCAGCTGGTGCGCACGCTGGACTCCCACATCGCCTACTACCAGCGGTGGGCCAAGACGTGGGAATTCCAGGCGCTGATGAAGGCGCGCCCCGCCGCCGGTGACGCCGAGCTCGGCCGCGCAGTACATCGAGGCGCTGCTGCCGATGGTCTGGACGGCCAGCGACCGGGAGGACTTCGTGCCCGAGGTGCAGGCGATGCGCAGGCGCGTCGAGGAACTCGTGCCCGCGGGGGTGCGGGCCCGCGAGATCAAGCTCGGCACCGGCGGGCTGCGCGACGTCGAGTTCGCCGTGCAGCTGCTGCAGCTGGTGCACGGGCGCAACGACGAGTCACTGCGTGTCGCCTCGACGGTCGACGCGCTGGCCGCGCTCGGCGAGGGTGGCTACATCGGCCGCGACGACGCCGCCAACATGACCGCCTCCTACGAGTTCCTCCGGCTGCTCGAACACCGGCTGCAGCTGCAGCGGCTCAAGCGAACGCACATGCTGCCCGACGCCGATGACGACGAGGCGCTGCGCTGGCTGGCGCGTGCGGCGCACGTGCGGCCCGACGGCCGCCACGACGCCGGCGGCGTGCTGCGCGAGGAGCTCAAGCGCCAGAGCGTGCGGGTGTCGAGGCTGCACGCCAAGCTGTTCTATCAGCCGCTGCTGGAGTCGGTTGGCCAGCCGGCGCTTGGCCTTTCGGAAGGCATGACAGCGGAGGCCGCCGAACGCCAGCTCGCCGCGCTGGGTTACGAGGGCCCGCAGAGCGCGCTGACCCACCTGGCCGCGCTGACCGGCCACAGCGGCAGGCGGGGCCGGGTGCAGCAGGTGCTGCTGCCGACCCTGCTTGACTGGCTGTCCGATACCCCGGATCCGGACGCCGGCCTGCTGGCGTATCGGCGCATCAGCGAGGCGCTGGCCGATCAGCGGTGGTATCTGTCGACGCTGCGCGACGAAGGCGCGGTGGCCAAGCGGCTGATGCAGGTGCTGGGCACCTCCGCCTACGTACCCGAGCTGCTGATGCGGGCGCCGGAGGTGATCCAGCTCTACGCGGACGGTCCGAACGGCCCCAAGCTGCTCGACGTCGAGCCCGACGGGGTGGCGCGGGCGCTGGTCGCCTCGGCGGGCAGGCACGCCGATCCTGTCAGGGCGATCGCGGCGGCGCGCACGCTGCGGCGCCGTGAGCTGGCCCGCATCGCATCGGCCGACCTGCTCGGCATGCTCGAGGTGACCGATGTGTGCTGCGCGCTCACGACGGTGTGGGTGGCGGTGCTGCAGGCCGCGCTGGAGGCGGTGATCCGGGCCAACACCCCCGCGCGACGGCGTGCCTGCCCGCATCGCGGTGATCGGGATGGGCCGTCTCGGCGGCGGCGAGCTCGGCTACGGGTCCGATGCCGACGTGATGTTCGTGTGCGAACCGGCCGACGGCGTCGACGAATCCGTCGCGGTGCGGTGGTCGGTGACCGTCGCCGAGCAGGTGCGCACGCTGCTGGGCACGCCGAGTGCGGACCCGCCGCTGGAGGTCGACGCGAACCTGCGTCCCGAGGGCCGCAGCGGTCCGTTGGTGCGCACGCTTGCCTCGTATGAGGCGTACTACGCGCAATGGGCGCAGACGTGGGAGGTTCAGGCGCTGCTGCGGGCCCACCGGGTCGCGGGCGACCTCGACCTGGGGGAGCAGTTCTTGCTGATGGTCGACAAGACCCGTTACCCGCCGGGCGGGGTGTCCGCCGAGGCCGTGCAGGAGATCAGGCGCATGAAGGCGCGGGTCGACGCCGAGCGGCTGCCGCGCGGCGCGGATCCGAACACGCACACCAAGCTGGGCCGGGGCGGCCTGGCCGACATCGAGTGGACGGTGCAGCTGCTTCAGCTGCAGCTTGCGCACAAAGTGCCTGCGCTGCACAGCACTTCGACGCTGGACACGCTCAACGCGATCGGCGCGGCGGAGCTGATCGCCGAGGGCGATGTCGACCTGCTGCGGCAGGCGTGGCTGACCGCGACCCGGGCGCGCAACGCGCTGGTTCTGGTGCGTGGCAAGCCCACCGATCAGCTGCCGGGTCCTGGCCGTCAGCTCAACGCCGTGGCGTTGGCAGCGGGCTGGGACTCCGACGACGGCGGAGAGTTCCTTGACAACTATCTGCGGGTGACCCGTCGGGCAAAGGCAGTGGTACGGAAGGTGTTTGGCTCTTGAGCATGGATTTCGGTTTCGAGGTCATCAGCGTCGAGGAGTACGAGCGCCAGCATGCGCTTTACGGCCCGCTGACTGAGGCGCTGCGCAGACTCATCGGCGCGGGCATCCGCACGGAGGTCGACGAAGACACCGTCCGGGAGGCACAGTCGGCCATCGAAGCGGTGACCGAGATGCTCGAGCGAAAGCAGCGCACCGTGACGTCGCCCCTGCGCCATGAGGGCACCGGGCGTCCGCTGACGTGGGCCAATCCCGCTGTCGGGCTGCGCAATGCGATCGCCCCGCCGATGATCATCCACCACGAGGCCGACGGCCGGTGCTGGAGCGAGTTCACCCTCAGCGGCGCGTATGAGGGACCGCCGGGCTGGGTGCACGGCGGCATCTGCGCGCTGGTGCTCGACCACATCCTCGGCGAGGCGGCGAGCGAGGGATTGACGCTGCCGAAGTTCACCGGGACCATCACGCTGCGCTACCTGCGTGGCACACCGCTCGGCGCGTTGCGGGCCGAAGCGTTCATCGAGCGCAGCGAGGGTGTGAAGACGTTTGCGCGCGGCTATCTCAGTGACGCGGACGGCACCACCGTCGAGGCCGAAGGGATTTTCATCAGGCCGGCGTGGGCGCGGGACGCCGGATGAAGTTCTACGTCAGCACGGCGTTCCTCGAGACCGGCGAGGCCGTCGAGATCGCCAAGGCCGCCGATGATCTCGGGTATGACGGCATGGGCATCCCTGACCACGTCATCAACCTCGAAACGCTGAAGACGCCGTATCCGTACACCAAGGACGGCAAACGTCGCTGGGAGGCGTTCACCGACTGGCCCGATCCGTGGGTGATGATCGGCGCCATCGCGCTCGTCACGACGCGCCTGCACTTCGTGACGACGGTGTATCTGCCGGCGATGCGCGATCCGTACTCGGCCGCGAAATCCATTGGCACAGCGGCATATCTGGCTGGCGGTCGATTGGAGCTTGGCATCGGCGTCGGCTGGTGCGAGGAAGAGTTCACCCTGATGGGTCAGCGCTTCGACCGGCGCGGCAAGCGCACCGACGAGATGCTCGAACTGATGAAGGCGCTGTGGAAGCCCGGCTGGACGGAGTTCGAGGGCGAGTTCTACTCCGCGCCGCGGCTGGAGATGGAGCCGACGCCGCCGCACATTCCGATCTACGTAGGCGGCCTCAGCGATATAGCGCTGCGCCGGGCCGCCAGAAACGACGGCTGGATCGGCGACCTGATCACCACCGACCGTGCCATCGAGCGCGTTGACCGGTTGCGCGAACTGCGCGCCGAACTGGGTTTGACTATGCACGATTTCACCGTCCTCACCCCGCTGACCGACGCGTTCACCCCCGAGCACTACGAGCGCGCCGAAGCGGGCGGAATCAACTGGCATCATCACGATGCCGTGGATGTTCTACACCGGCCCCGGTGCATCGCTTGCCGAGAAGATCGACGCCATGCGTAAGTTCCGCAAGGACCTGGCGCTAGACGGTGCGTGACATTGCCGACAGCTCGGCCCTGGCATTGCGCTCGACAAACAGTGGGATGAAATCGCGGACCGGCCGCCCGTCAAACCGGGCGTATTCGTTGTGGACGATTTGCGAAACATGGTTGGGCTCGACCTCGGCGTAGGTGTCGACGAGTCTGCCGGCCACTTGGTCGATGATCTGCTGTTCACTCAACTCGATCATGTGATGAGAGTGCGCCGGGTGTTCGCTTTTGTAAACTCAGCGACGCGACCAGGCGAAATCAAGATCAGGGGTTAGCTCTCGGCCGCCCAC
Organism: uncultured Actinomycetota bacterium; assembly: GCA_963733605.1. Taxonomy (GTDB): domain Bacteria; phylum Actinomycetota; class Actinomycetes; order Mycobacteriales; family Mycobacteriaceae; genus Mycobacterium. Next base: position 66,471 of record CAVTDY010000037.1, on the reverse strand, counting down.
AGCGCTGCGAATCGCCGATCGAGAGCGCCCATCAGGCGATCTACCTCGCGTAGTTGGCCTTCCAGCTCTCGGACCTTGAATCGCGCCCTCGACATGCCGCGCAGCCCAAGCACCTGCTGGCCCTCCGTTAAGCCCCGCAGCCGCTCCCGGGCTCCAACTAAATCTGCGGCGATGATCTGGCGTTCTTCGGCAAGGGCGCCGCGAAAGTACGCCGCCTGGGACGCATCGGCGGCTCGCGCCGTGTTCGCCCACCGCAGCTCAACCGTCACCGGGGCAACCTAACCGTTCACTCAGGCGGCTGCCATCCAAATCACAGAATTTTTACACCGAGAGCGGTGCCGAAGGCTTCGCGTCGGTGCCGGCGCCCCACCCTCAGGCCTTTCGGACCAGGAACAATAGGGCCAGACTAGGGTGTTATGGCGTCGGGAACCCAGCCGTTCGACGATGAGCCGGGAGCGCTTTTCGATCTTGCGCAGGATGCGTTCTGCGTCGCCGGATTCGACGGGTACCTGACCGTCGCCAGGGCAAGCCTTTTCATCCGGACGGGACCGGCGCTTACGCCGTGCCGCCGCTGCGCGCGACCTGTGGTGACGGTTCAGTCCGAGACGGATGCCTCGACCCGCCGCACAAGGATCTCGGTCGCCGCCAGCAGGCCGAGGCGCAGCGCGTTGCCACGATGCCAGCGGGAGATCAGCCGTGGCTGTGCTTCCTCGCCGACCTTGCCCGCTAGGAACGGGACGTTGATAGACCGGATGAGGTAGGCGCTCACCCCCAGGGCAGCACCCAGGGTCGCCGTCGCAGCCGCGACGGCGCGGCGATCGCCACCGATCCGCCACGCCCTGACGAGCACCACTGCAGTCCCGCCGACCGCAGCTGGGCCAACGGGGGCGAAGTAGCGGACGGGACTGCCGGTGCCGAGGATTCCGGCCGGCCGATTCGCGCGGGCGATCAGCTGCGGCACTCCGACGGCGGCTTCGTAGAGGTTGCCGAAGAACCATGCGGCGCGCGCGAATCGGGCGACTGTGACGACCGGCGGCAACGCCCGACCCTGCTTCGGCATGATCTGAGGATACGACGCTCCGTGAGACGAGCGAGTCCGAATCGGCGCGGTGAACAACTGGCACTATCGGTTCGTCGCGAAGGATGACGGAACGGCGGTGACGGAATCATTTTGGACTCCGGACCGCTCCTGCTGCATCCGTTGACGTTCTTGGGTGAACCCCGGCGTCGGCGCAACATTCGCGACATGACCAGAACGCTCGAACGCATCAAGGCCGAGGTTGAAGGACGCTAGGCCAAGACCTGTCCGAGCCTGTTGAACGAGGGCTTACCGCGGCGGCGGGTCGACGGGGGTCAGGGATATTGGCAGCCAATGGGTGCCTGGTCCCTCACCGGGGCAGCCGGCTCCATCGGTGGTGAGGGTCCGCTCTCCGAAGAAGCTGCCGTCAGGGTTCGGGATCAGGAAGTCCGAGCGGGTGGACTTCACCGCGCTCGCCGGGTTGTTGCGATCGCAGAAGTAGGGATACTCTCCGCTCGTTTCCCAGCGGTCGTTATTCCATCGGTATTCGAAAACCAGCGGAGCGCCTGGATTGCGGACATGGTCGGACGCGTTGTCCCAGCGCGGAACACAACCGTTCACGTCGCATTGGGTGGTGAATTGGACAGGGAAGGTCTTCGGATCCATCGGTGTGGGCATCCCGTTGAACGTCTGCTTCGAGAAGTCGATGAACGCGTTGTAGTACCCGTACAGCGGTGGTGGCTCGGCGCGGTCGGCTTCAGCGACCGGTGGACGATCAGCGCAGCACACGCGGCGGAAATGCCTATCGACAGAAGTTTCGCCATCCAGCAGGGATAACACCTCTTTCCGGTGCTCGCTGGCGAAATGCCATCCCCGCCGCGGACGCAAACGCCCCGACCTGCGGAGGACCACAGGCCGGGGCGCCAGCGACTTACACGTCGAAGTACAGCGCGAATCTCGTACGGGTGCGGCCGGATCTGCATCGGCATGATCTCGTTCTCCCGCTTGAAAGAGATCCAGGTTTCGATCAGGTCCTCGGTGAAAACCCCGCCCTCGGTGAGGTATTCGTGGTCCTCCTCGAGCCGGTCGATCACCGCGGACAGCGACGTGGGCGCCTGCGGGATGCCGGCGGCCTCGTCCGGCGGCAGTTCGTACAGGTCCTTGTCGACCGGGGCCTGCGGCTCCGATCTTCTTCTTGATGCCGTCGAGGCCGGCCATCATCATCGCCGCGAAGGCCAGGTACGGGTTGCCCGAGCTGTCGGGGCAGCGGAACTCCAGCCGCTTGGCCTTCGGGTTGTTGCCGGTGATCGGGATGCGCACACACGCCGAGCGGTTGCGCTGGCTGTACACCAGGTTGATCGGCGCCTCGTAGCCCGGCACCAGGCGCTTGTAGGAGTTCACCGTCGGGTTGGTGAACGCCAGCAGCGACGGCGCGTGGTGCAGGATGCCGCCGATGTAGTGGCGTGCGATGTCCGACAGGCCCGCGTAACCGGACTCGTCGTGGAACAGCGGGCTGCCGTCCTTCCACAGCGACTGGTGGGCGTGCATGCCCGACCCGTTGTCACCGAACAGCGGCTTGGGCATGAACGTGACGGTCTTGCCCGCCTGCCACGCGGTGTTCTTGATGATGTATTTGAACAGCACCAAGTCGTCGGCCGCGTGCAGCAGGGTGTTGAACTTGTAGTTGATCTCGGCCTGGCCCGCGGTGCCCACCTCGTGGTGACCGCGCTCCAGCGTGAAGCCGGCGTTCTGCAGGTTGGTGCACATCTGGTCGCGCAGATCGACGAAGTGGTCATACGGCGCGACGGGGAAGTAGCCGCCCTTGGGGCGGACCTTGTAGCCGCGGTTGGCGCTGCCGTCGGCCTCGACGGGCTCGCCGGTGTTCCACCAGCCGGCCTCGGAGTCGATCTCGTAGAACGTGCCGTTCATCTGCGAGTCGAAGCGCACCGAATCGAAGATGTAGAACTCCGCCTCGGCGCCGAAGTAAGCAGGTGTCGGCGATGCCGGTGCTGGCCAGGTAGTTCTCCGCCTTGCGGGCCACGTTGCGCGGATCGCGGGAGTACGCCTCGCGGGTGAAGGGGTCGTGCACGAAGAAGTTGACGTTCAGCGTCTTGGCGGCGCGGAACGGGTCGATCCGGGCGGTGTCGGGGTCGGGCAGCAGCATCATGTCGGATTCGTGGATCGACTGGAAGCCGCGGACCGACGAGCCGTCGAACGCCAGCCCGTCCTCGAACACACTCTCGTCGAACACCGAGGCCGGGACCGAGAAGTGCTGGACGATACCGGGCAGATCGCAGAACCGGATGTCGACGTACTCGACGTCCTCGTCCTTGATCAGCTTGATGATGTCGTCGGCCGTCTTTTCTGCCACTGAGGACTCTCCTTATGTCTGGTAAACCCGCGGGTTGACGCTATGGATTCGATGTTGCACCGTCATCAACCGCATGTTGCGCCAAAGTTACGCAATCCTGCTGTAGCGGCGGCCGTCGGGCCCCTTTCGGGGCCCGCTTATCCTGACAGTATGGCCCGCACGATCGGGTCCTGGCTGTCCGGGGCGCGAGCCCAAGAACCCAGCCCGGACCATTCACCCAGATGACTATCCCGGTCAGCGGCTCGGTCTACCGCAAACCGGTCCTCGTTCGCTTGCCGGGATGGGCAGGCGGATCGCCGCGCTGTTCGTCGACTGGATGATCGCCTACGGGCTGGCGGCACTGGCGATGACCGTCGGCATCGGGAGCAAGGCGACGCTGTCCACCGCGATCCTGGTGATCTGGTTCGTGCTGGGCGCCGTGTCGGTGCGGCTGTTCGGCTTCACGCCCGGCCAGTTCGCGCTCGGACTGCTGGTCGTGCCCGTCGACGGCCGTCAGCACGTCGGATTCGGTCGAGCGCTGGTACGCGGAGTGCTGATCGCGGTGGTCATCCCGGCCCTGATCACCGACTCCGACATGCGAGGACTTCAGGACAAGGTGACCAATACCGCGGTGGTCAGGCGATAGCACGGCAGCCCTGCGCTGCAGCGCCGCGGACCGGCTAGCGCCTCGGACGGCTGCGCGACGGTGCGCTGCACGTTGCGCATCTTCGCCTGCGTCGGCAACGGCCCCTTGGGCATCGCCGCCGCGCCGGCCTTGGTGCCCAGCGCGGCCAGTCGCGACTCCAGCGAGTCCATCTGCTTGACCGTGATGTTCGCGGGCAGCTTGGTCAGGTGCCGTTCCAGCTTGGCCAGCGGCACCTCGCCCTCGCCGTTGCCGACCATGATGTCGTAGATGGGGATGTCGCCGACCAGCCGGGCGGTGCGCTTCTTTTCCTGGGCGAGCAGGGGTTTGACGCGGGTCGGCGACCCTTCACCGACGAGGATCACGCCGGGGCGCCCGATCACCCGGTGCACCGCGTCGAAGTGGCCCGTGGCGGCGACGCCGGGGGTGACCCGCCACTTGCCGCGCAGGTTGTCCAGCGCCCAGGCCGCGGCGCCGGTCTGCCCGTCCGCCTTGCGATACACCGACTTTTGCGCGCGGCGGCCGAAGATGATGAAGGCCACCAGCGCGCCGAGCACTATGCCCAGCGGGATCATCATGGTCCCGCCGAAGCTGCCGGAAGCACCCCGAACACCGCTGCCCCGCCCGCGACCAGCACGAATGCGCCGATCATGTAGGGCAGAAGGCGCTTGTCCTCCTTGCGCTGGATCTGAAACGCCTGCCACAGCTGGCTGCGGCGCTGCTTGGAGGCCGTCTTGCGGGCCGCCTTGGCTTCGGCCTTGGCGGCCTTCAGCGCAGCGGGATCACGGGTTTTCGCCATTTGTTCAGGATACGGATTCTGATGTCGCCGCCGCTGCGGCTCCGGATTCTGATGTCGCCGCCGCTGCGGCTCCGGCGGGCCGGGACGCGACGGCCCGGGGCTGTGACGGTCGCCATGCTGGATAGCCCCGAACGCCCCGCGAAGGCAAATCGGCGACTGGCGGCCTCGGTGCGCAGCGACGTGCCGGCCTTCATGGTCATGGACGTGGTGGCGGCCGCGGCGCGTCTTGAAGCGGCCGGCAAGCGCGTCATCCACATGGAGATCGGCCAGCCGGCGGCCGCGGCGCCGGCGACCGCGATCGCGGCGGCGCGCGCCGCGCTGGGGTCGGGGCGGATCGGCTACACCCAATCGCTCGGCGTGCCGTCGCTGCGCCGGCGCATCGCGCGTCACTACTCCGAGCGCCACGGCAGCGACATCGACCCCGAACGCGTGGTGGTCACCACCGGCTCCTCGGCCGGCTTCATGCTGGCGTTCCTGGCGATGTTCGAGCCGGGCGACCGCATCGCCATCGAGAGCCCGTGCTACCCGCCCTACCGCAACGTGCTGGCGGCGCTCGGCTGCGAGGCGGTGCCGATCGAGGTGACGGCGGCGAGCCGGTTCGCGCTCGCGCCGACGGCGTTGCTCGCGGCCCATCGCGAGCGGCCTCTCAAGGGGGTGCTGGTCGCAAGCCCCGCCAACCCGACCGGCACCATGATGACGGCCGATGCGCTTACCGCCTTGATCCGGGCGGCGGAAGGCGAGCGCATCGCCTTCATCTCGGACGAGATCTATCACGGCCTCGACTATGCGTTCGCGGCGCAGACCGCCGTCAACGTGTCGGACGATGCCGTCGTCATCAATTCGTTCTCGAAATACTTCTGCATGACAGGCTGGCGCATCGGCTGGATGGTGGTGCCGGAGTGCCTGATCCGCCCGATCGAGCGCCTGCAGCAGAACCTCGCGATCTCGGTGCCGACGCTCTCGCAGGTCGCCGCCGAGGCGGCATTCGAGGGGCGTGACGAGATGGAGGCGGTCAAGCACGGCTACGAGGACAATCGGCGCGTCCTGATGGAAGGCTTGCCGCGCGCCGGGTTCGACAGCTTCCTCCCCGTGGACGGCGCCTTCTATCTCTACGCGGACGTGTCGCGGTTCTGCAACGACAGCCACGACTTCGCCCGCCGCATGCTGGAAGAGGCGGGCGTCGCCGCAACGCCCGGCGCTGACTTCGATCCGGTGCACGGCCGCCGCTTCATCCGCTTCTGCTATGCGGGCGCGACCGCGGAGGCGCGCGAGGCGGTGGAACGGCTGGGGGCGTGGCTCAAGCGGGGGTGAGGGCGGCTTGGACGACTCCACCGAACATCAACAGTCGGAAACTCACGGAGTGACGCGGATGTGCCGGACACTCTACGTTGAAGCGTTGGAGGCTTTGCTGGGTAGCAGAATGGCCCACGTCGCCGTTGCACGAGACTGGGAGTTACTTCGTGAAGTCGCCCGTCTTGCGCAACAAGACGCGCCGCTCGTGCTCTCATCTTCCGATCCCGCGCTGTTCTCTTCGTGGCGGGCCGCAGTCACCAAATACCATCTCATGGGATGGACGGAAATGACTCCGGAGCGGGTTGACGCGGTCCGCCAAAAGGCCGCTAGCCGCCAACGGGCTCCGAATGTCGCCTGAGCCCGTAACCCGATGTGCAGACAAGGCGAGGTAACCGCAAAGCGGCGAAGGTGCAGTACCTGGCTTGCTGGACCTTGTGGGTCATCTGAACCCAAAGACGTCCTCAAAACTCCACGTCGAGCTCCAGCACCTCGTCGGGCTCGTTCTTGGCCGCCGCGACCCATTCGCCCATGTGGGGCATTGCCATGACGGCCTGGCAGTAGCCGGCGCAGGCCGGGTCGAGCTTCACGTTGTAGGTGAGGAAACGGGTGCAAACCGGCGCGTACATGGCGTCCGCCACCGTCGGCTTCGCGCCGAACAGATAGGGTCCCTTGGAGGCCGCGAGGCACTCGCGCCAGATCGTGACGATGCGCTCGATATCGGCCTGGGCGCCGGCCCAGACCTTGAAGCCCGGATAGTGCCCCTTGATGTTCATCGGCAGCGCCGAGCGCAGGTTGCTGAAGCCCGAATGCATCTCGCCCGAGACGGCGCGGCAGCGGGCGCGCTCGGCGATGTCCCGGGGCAGCAGCCCGGCATCGGGGTAGAGCTCGTTGAGGTATTCGGCGATCGCGAGCGTGTCCCACACCTTGACCTGCCCGTTGGTGAGCGACGGCACCAGGAAGGAGGGCGACAGCAGCAGCAGCTCGGCGCGCGTGCCGGGGTCGTCGGCCGGGACGGACTGCTCTTCGAAATCGAGCCCCGCCATCTTGCACAACAGCCAGCCGCGCAGCGACCACGACCCGTAGTTCTTGCTCGCAATCATCAGCTTGGGCTTGTCCATCCTCACCATCCCTTGACTGCGGCGTCCGGCCGGCCTGCCGGGCGAAGCAATAATCTTATGTGTTCCAACCTGTTACGAAAACGGCCCGCACAGGACGTGGGGCTCCCGGCACGCTGCGAGCAGGCCAGACTAGTCAATTCCGGACGATGTGCAAATATTTGTCGCACTGCAACAAGAATTACACTAGCCTTCCGGGCTGAGGGGTTTCGGATGAACGGTCAACGGGAACCGGGCATCCAAGGGGTCCAAATGCTCTACCAAGCCTATCAGGCACATTCCGACTTCATGGTTCCGGTGCGGACTTTGGCGTCCCTGGCCGCCAGCGCGTTAGGCCCCCAATTCGCCGGAAACGTCGGCGCCATCCGCAACCTCACCGCCGCCTATGAGCTGATCGCCCGCGCCGGGCTCACCCACGACCGCCCGCCGTTCGAGATCGACAGCGTGATGGTCGGCAACCGCGAGGTCGCGGTGCACGAGGAGCCCGCGCGGGTGACGCCGTTCGGCACGCTGCTGCATTTCAGGAAGGACGTTGATGTCGCCGCAGCCGCGCGTGCTGCTGGTGGCGCCGCTGTCCGGCCATTTCGCGACGCTGCTGCGCGCCACCCTCAAGACCATGCTGGCCGAGCACGACGTCTACATCACCGACTGGCACAATGCGCGCGACGTCGCGCTCTCCCACGGCGGCTTCGGCTTCGACGATTACATCCAGCACCTCATCGACTTCCTCGAGACCATGGGCCCGGGCGCCCATATCGTTGCGGTGTGCCAGCCCTGCGTCGCCGCGCTCGTCGCCACCGCCGTGATGGCGCAGTCGCAGAACCCGGCGCAGCCGCGCAGCATGACCCTGATGGCGGGGCCGATCGACACCCGCGTCCATCCCACCAAGGTCAACGAGCTCGCCAACTCCAAGCCGATGTCGTGGTTCGAGCAGAACCTGATCGCGACCGTTCCGTTCCGCTTTCCGGGCGCGTTCCGCCGCGTCTATCCGGGCTTCGTGCAACTCGCGGCGTTCATGAGCATGAACATCGAGCGGCACATCAAGGCCCACAAGGAGCTCTACGAGAACCTCGCCGCGGGCGACATCGAGAAGGCCGAGGTCACCAAGTCGTTCTACGACGAGTACTTCGCGGTGCTCGACCTCTCGGCGGAGTTCTATCTCGAAACCGTGCGGCTGGTGTTCCAGGAATGCGCGCTGCCGCTCGGCACGCTCACCTTCCAGGGCGACAAGGTCGAGCCGCGCGCCATCCGCCGCACCATGCTGCTCACCGTCGAGGGCGAGCGCGACGACATCTGCGCGGTCGGCCAGACCGTCGCGGCCCACGACCTGTGCAGCGGCCTGCGGCCCTACCTCAAGCGCCACCACATGCAGGCCGGCGTCGGCCACTACGGCGTGTTCTGCGGCCACCGCTGGACCGGCCAGATCTATCCGATCCTGCGCAACGTCATCCTGTCGAGCGAGTGACGGATCGGCGGTGATATCCTCCCGGCGCTTGAACCGGAGGCCGCCGCCCTGAAATGGACCGCATTCCCCGCCGCCGCCGAGCCGCCGCGTGCGGTGCCGATCGTGCTCGCCGCGGTCGCCGGCTATGTGGATGCCTGCACCTTCCTCGGCCTGTTCGGCTTCTTCGTCGCGCAGGTGACCGGCAGCTACGTGCTGATCGGCGCCCATAGGGTTGCGGGCGTGCTGGAGACGGCGGCGCTGCTCGCGGTGCCGGTGTTCTTCGCGGGCGGTGTCATGGCGACGCTTGCCGCCATCGTGGGGCACGCGCTGGCGCGGCGCGCGCTCGCGGCGGCGCTGCTGCTCGAAACGCTGCTGCTGATCGGCTTCGTCGCGACGTTTGCGGCCGGCAGCCCGTTCGCGGGTCGCGATGCCGACGCTCGCCATCGCGGCCTCGATGTTCGGCCTCGCCGCCATGGGGGTGCAGAGCGCGCTGGTGCGGCTGTTGCTGCGCGGCGTCGCGTCGACCAACGTGATGACCACCAACACCAGCCAGATCGCGATCGACGCGACGCAACTGGCATTCGCGCGGCTATGTGGGCGCGGCACGGACACCGAGGACGCGCGCCGCCAGCACGAGGTGTGCCGCAGGCGGCTGCGCAACGCCCTGCCGCTGCCGGCGGGCTTCCTCGCCGGCACCGCGGCGGGGGCCGTGGCGTTCGCGGCGGCCGGGTTCTGGGTGCTGCTGGCGCCGGTCGCTGTGGTCGGCGGCCTCACGCTATGGGCGGCGCGCTGGCGCGGCGCGACGCGGGCGTAAGCGACGCGGCAGCGGGCGTGATGCGGGAGGATTCGCCGCGCGAACTTCGGACAACAGCGAAAATAACAAGGTATTTTTGCGTTTCCGGTGTGATGTGGCGATTCCGGGCGTCGATTTGCGCCGCAGCCTCAGCGCATTGCGGGCAAATTCCCTGTCGGCCCGAACAGGGAAAGTAATTCACCGAAACAGCGAAATTAATCCGCCGGAGCCGCGAAATTTGCGAGTCGGAACAGGGATGCAGCGAATTGCGATCCGCGGCACTGCCGGCGGACCCGCGCACCGTCCGGCGGGCGGGCGCCGCACCGCATCCTCAACGCACGATGATGTCCTTGGGACGCTCCGAGGGCTCATACAAGCCGAGGCAAACACCGGACTGATCGGTCACCACCCAAGGATTGGTGAGATAGGTGGATTGGGTCGACGACTTGCCGTCGTCGATCGTACCGAACGGCTGTCGGTGGCCGGCATAGTCGATCCAGTAGACGTTGATCGCCGATCCGTGCTGGTTCGTGAACGAGATGGTTGCGGGGTAACGCCCGTCGACGGACTTGCTCGACCCCTCCTTGCGACACGAGAGGTTGGAAACCGCCGGCTGCGCGGGCGGCTTCAACGTGATTTTCGCGATGTAGCAGGATTGCCCGCCATCGATGAAGATGGGATCGGTCACGATGTCGTCGGCGCCGCGCGCCTCCACGCGACAGTTGAGCACATCCGGTTTCGCAAACGCGATCGTGGTCTCGGAAAAGACGACGTTCCGGGCTCCTCGCGCCATCCTTCGGTTCGATCGAAAACCACGCGAAATTTTGTGCCTGGTTTTGGAGACTGATATGAAAACTGACGGATGTCTTGCTCTTGAGGTCGAGAACCGTCTGCGTCCACACGGAGCGGAACAACGACATGGTGATGAGTAACGTATCTCCGGGATCGACGGGCATGACCGGGCCGCCGAAACATCCTTTATAGCCCGTATAATGTCCATAATCGTTGACGTATTGAGCGGAGATCCACCACGTTGAATACTTGGAATACTGGTCTGGTTGGCTTCCCGGCGCGCACGACGGTCCCCAGCTCAGGACGGGCTGAAGAACGCCGTTGTCGATCGGCAGGAAGTTGGCTTCGCCGGGCCTCGGCTGCAGGCCAGGCCACAGAAACAAGGTGCCGCGTCTGTCGGGCTTGGGGGGAACGACGAGCTTCGTGGTCAAGCTCACGATTTCATTTTGTTGAGCCGAGCCGAAACTCACATTGCCGTTGTCGGCGGCCGGCGCATTGCGCGGTTGGCTCGACGCGTTGCCGGGGAAGATGACGGCGATCAAGCAAGCGAGCGCGATGGGCATCCTGGCGGCCTGCATGGCGTGATCCCTCCCTCGGTGCGGCGACGTCCCCGCGTTATGCCGCCGCGCAAATCAATTCAAGCCGGCTTGCGGCCGGCCCTTTGCGCGCCGCCCCGCGGCCGCACTTGCAGGCCAAGGCCGCCGTCGCGGTCGAACAGCGTCGGTGCCGCGTCGAGCTGCGCGCCTTCGATCGCAAGCAGGCGCAGCTTGGTGGCAACGCCACCCGGCGCCGAGAAGCCGCCGGTCTTTCGGTTGGCGGCAACCACGCGATGACAGGGCACGATGATCGGGATCGGGTTCTGCCCCATGGCCTCGCCGACCGCGCGGGCATCGGCTTCGCCGAGCCGCGCCGCGATGGCGCCGTAGGTGAGGGTCGCGCCGGGCGCGATGGCGCGGGCGATCGCGTAGACGCGGCGGTTGAATTCAGGCACGCCGTCAAGGTCGAGCACGATGTCGGCGAGGTCGCGCCGCTCCCCGCCGGTGAGCGCAACGATGCCGGCGATCGCCCGCGCGATCTCGGGCTGCGGCGCCGCCTCGCGCGCCTGCGGGTGCCGCCGCAGGAGACGCGCCCGCGTGGCGGCCTCGGTCGCTGCGGGAAGCTCGACGCCGATGACGCCGCGCTCGCTCCACACAATGGCGCAGCGGCCGATGGCGGTGTCGAACAGGGTGAAGGATGGGGGTGTCATGGCGGGGACGGTCGTTCGTTTCGGAGGCGTGTTGGGAGCTTGCGCAAATGTGGGGTGGGTCGCGCACTTGTGCAACCGAGCCCCGGAACCGCATCAATACCTTTGTCCCAGACGCAGGATCAGCTTGAAGTCTATAGTTCATAGAACTATAATTCAAAACGTGGGGGAGGCCCGGTGAGGGTTTTCAAGACCAAGTCCTTTGCGCGTTTCGCGCGCCGCGAACGTATTTCCGATCGCAGTCTGTGTGGGGCTGTGTCGCGAGCACAACGCGGATTGGTGGATGCTGATTTGGGCGGCGGCGTCATCAAGCAAAGGATCGCGCGGCCGGGACAGGGACGGTCCGGCGGTTACCGCGTGCTCATCGCCTACCGTCCCGACGCGAGGCGTGTTCCTCTATGGCTTTGCCAAGAGCGAACGCGACAACGTGGACGAAGATGAGTTGGAAACGGCACGGGATATCGCCCGGGGATGGCTGGACGCATCCCAAGCTTTCACGGGCGCTCGCCGACGGATTGATCCAGGAGATGGCCTATGACGCCAAAGAAGAAAAAGCCTAGCCGGCTGACGGAAGCGCTGCTTGAGACGGCCGCGGGCATGCGAAAATCCGGCCTTCTGGATGGGCCGACCTATGACAAGATCACCCTGCGCCATCTGGGCCCCGAAAGCACGCCCAAGGTCGCCCCGATGAGCGCCGCGCAAATTCGCGCCCTTCGGGAGCGCGCCAAAATGAGCCAGGCCGTGTTCGCCCGTCACCTGAATTTGACCGTCGGCTACGTCTCGCAACTGGAGCGCGGAGCAAAACAGCCCACCGGCGCCGCGCTTGCGCTTCTGAACGTCATCCGCCGCAAGGGCATCGAGGCGATAATGTAGATGGGCGAAGCAAAGGAAGCAGATCAGATGAAAAGGAAGGACCGCATCGCCTCGACTTTCGAAAGCTGGCTCGACGAGGCAGGGCTCCGCGAGGAAGTGACGGTTGCCGCCGTCAAGGCCGTCATCGCGCGGCAACTCGTCGACGAAATGAAAAAGAAGCTCACCAAGAAGCGCATGGCGGAATTGATGAAGACCAGCCGCGCCCAGCTTGATCGCCTTCTCGACCCCGACAACGGCAGCGCGACGATCGAGAGCTTGCAGCGAGCGGCCAGGATCGTCGGCCGTGAGCTGCGGATGGAATTGGTGTGAGACGTTCGGGGGCGGAGCACTCAGTTATAGTGCGGTCATCCGCGTGTATCTGGGTTATGTTATGGTACGGTGATGCATTGAGAGAAGGAGCAGCCGGTGGCCCACGACCGTACCTTTTCCGCCATTCTTGAGCCCCAGCCTGAGGGCGGTTTCACAGTGCTGGTTCCGGCGGTGCCTGAAATCGTCACGGAAGGCGAGACCGAGGAGGAAGCGCTCGCGATGGCGGAGGACGCCATCCATCCGGTGCTTGAGGACCGAGGCGAGGGCATTCCGGCCGGTTCGTCTACTGACATCCGCGAGGTGAAAGTAACCATTCGGGTATGACCGAGCGGTTGCAGTCACTCAAAGCTCGCTGCTTTCCAGTTGAATATCCTTCATTCTCTCTGCAAGAAAGCGGACACGAAATAGGCAAAGGCCTTTACCTTGGCATGAATTGCCCTCAATTCTTTTCTCTCCAACATTCTAGTATCTGCCGAGTGCATCACGCGATCGCGGTAGTCCATCAACTTGTGGAACATGCCGAGGTCAACGACTGCGTTCCAGTCATCGTTCCAATAAGTCAGCTTGCGAAGTCGTGTGAGAATTGACCGAAAATTTGCATGATCAATGACTTCATATATCAGTGGCTCAACGGTCTGTTTAGAGAGATGATCGGTGGTAAGTCCTCGAACGATTGCCTCTAACGCGATTGCAAGGCTAAGCACAGCGCCCGTTAAATCGTGATTGTTAATACGCTGTTCGCCTTGAAACACGAAGTCAAACCAGATTGGAGGGAATTTTGTGTCCGTCAGCGCCCTTTCCGCAAGCTGCCATTCTGAGGGCGTGATCACCTTCGATCCTTGGGCAGCAATGTAGTGCGGCTGCAGCCAAAATCGACGGCCCGATGCGCTGTCTTGCAGAGCCGCTCCGCCAGTCGAGTGATCCGAAGCCTTCACCTGAGGCTCGCCAATGTGTCCGGCTTCGGCCTTCCAACGGAGTATCGAAAGCCAGTAGCGAAAAGCATCAACGGCGAGTTCAGACTGTTCGTTAATGAGCTTGTCGAGGTGATCCTTCTCGGGCTTTGTAAATAATTCGTCCCGGCGAGGCGCAACTTCGAGAGCTCGTTCCGGAACGGATATGTCGCCGCTCACCGCGATACGCATTTTGATTCGATTGATTTTGTACTCAAGCGGTACCATTCCTTCTGACCGCCACTTGTAACATTCCACGTCCAATAATTCTCGGGGCAAGTCTGGGTTGTCTTTTCGTACGTTCGGAATTGCGACGGACACTTGTCTTCCGGAGTAGTCAAAGACATGTTCAGCGCCCAACAGTTCTGGCGTAACGCAAAATCGATCGGGAGAAAAGCGATGAACTGAATTAGCCTGGATGATCTTGATGGCCCATTGTTTTTCTCGCGCTGCGCCCACGTCGCCCGACTTAAGCTTCTCGTTGCCATCTACGAAGAGAAATGCGACGGTGGTTCTGCTCCATAATAACCTCGCCCATTCCAGAGCCATTTATCCAATATTGAAAATCAACCGAGTTCTTGTTTCTGTCGTGATCGTCGAACGCTCGGAATTCCTCGACTAGAAAATCGGAGTAGGTATCGTCGGGAAATTGATGCCACTCGCCGTGAAGCCAGTGATTTGCGATCCCGCACAGCAGCGTGCGTTCGAAAATATGGGTATTCCAGAACGGCTTCACTCCGACGATTTCTCCATTCGGGAGCCAGGTTTGCGCTTCTCGAAGACGGCGTCTCGGGTCGGTGGTTTTTCCTACCTTGAACAAGTCCGCGTTTCTCAGGATGTACAACCAGCCCGGATCGACAGGCTGACAAGTGCTCCAAGGCGGTAACGGCGTGCTCGCGATGGCAAAATCATGAGGCAGAAGCAGCATCGTCAGAGCCTTCAACAAATCGGCTTGTCGCCTGATCGAATGTCAAAACGGGATTTCACTATTCGTCGCCTCGACCAGCGCCGGAGTGCGGGCACTCTGAGCAGCCGACTTTTCGGGCGGAGGCGGTTGTCTTGCCAAATGTTTAGCCAGAAGGAAGTTATGGAAGGCGCCAGCCAATTGAATCGCCAACTCACCATAGACAGGCGGCACCTCGATCACGACAGCGCCCTGTCCATGGCCGGCAAGCCTGTTGCGCATAAAGGGAAGCGTCTTCAGAACCTGTTCTGAGAATCCTATGCGAATGCTGTCAGGCAGGTCGTCAAAATAAGCTTGGTTTGCTAGCGCTTTGATCAGTTGGTCTGCGTTTCCGTGCTCAACGCATGTCATCACCTTCATCACGCTCTCGAAGCTCTTGCCGGCATGCAAAATGGCATCTTTGACGTTGCCGGCGGCCAATTCCTGCCGTGCCTTCGCGTATTCATCGGCCGCGCCCGCGAAGCGATTTGCGGCAAGTCCATCATGAGCGCTCGCGGCAATTCGCGCCCCCACGAAATCCGCATCGAGTTTGAAAAACTCACCGTCGCATAAGCGCCACGGACAATCTTGAAGCTCAAATACTGAGTTGATTTTCCTTTTAAATTTCTCTTGGTCCTCCGGCTGCATGTGGCCATACGCGAGTTCGACCGCATCGAAAACGAACGCGGCGGCACCATTGAGTACCAAGTGCCGCAGCCCCGGAAGATGCTGGTCGTTGCCGGCGGGCGCGCCAGGTATATGTTCCCATCCGTGTTCAGTAATCAGCTCGCTCTCAGCCTCATCAAGAGCGGTGGTTGGGTCCAGCCATTTGTCCGTAGGATCGCGCTGAAGCATACGATAGAGCTGTTGTGTGCGCTCAACTGCGCCCAAGCCTTGCGCCGCAGATTTTGACGGTATCTCAACCACCAACGTGCCTTGATTGAGGGCTCTATGGTACCTCTGGCTGAATATTGGCATGACTTGATCCCCATGCTGTTTTGGAAATCATAACTCAAGGTGGCGCATAGAACAAAACAGAAACATTGTGACGATGGTGAGGGCCGCACGTTTGCGGCCCTCACCCCTCCCTCGCCAGCTCCGCATGCAGCCGCAGCAGCTCCCCCACCAGCTCCGGCTTGCGCGCCCGCGCGATGCCGCATTCCGTCGCGATGCCGAAATCCGCCACAAACCTACTCGCCGCCTCGATCCGTTGCCGTGTCCCCTCGACGCCGTCGGCCGCGTGGATGACGCCGAGATAGAGCTCCGTCCCGCTCGCCAACTTCAATTGAGCCAGCGGCCTGAAGTAATCCGCATCCGTGCGCTCGCGCGGCACCGGCATGTGGATGTAAGCGATCGCATGGCCGACATTGGCCGCGAGCGCGTTTGCGACCTCCGTCATCTTGGCGGTGTCGCGCGGCTCTAAGAGGTGGCGGGCGCCGAAGTCGCCGTAGCAGAGGTGGAAGCCGAGCTCGACGTCGGGCGGGACGGCGGCGCTGATGCGGACCAGGCGGGCGATGATGTCGGCGGGCGCGGCCTTGATGAGCGGGAACTGGTCCTGGGGCTGGCCGTCCCAGATGATCATCTCGTGGCAGACGTCCCATTGCACGCAGAGATCGCGGTGCGGGATGGCGCGGGCGAGCGCTTCGACCTCGCGGATCATCGCGGCCTCGTAGGCGGCGTCGATCGCCACCACGTCGCGCGCGGTGCAGAACGCGTAGGTGACGCTCATCGGGGTCGGCAGGCAGACCTGGAAGCGCAGCGATGGCGCAAGCTCGCCGCGTTGCCGCGCGGCGCAGAAATCGAGGTACGAGGCGCGCGCCTCGCGGGCATAGCCGAGCTCGCCGAGGCGGATCTCGTCCGCCGTCACGCCCTCGGCGAGGCAGAGCAGCGGGAAATCCGGAGGTCTTGCGCAGCGCGCCGCTCGGGTCCGGGCGCAGGAACGGCATGGAGCGGAGCAGGGGATACTGGAAGCTCACCCACAGCCGCCGGCTGCCGGGCTCGCCGTCCGGCACGCGGCGGAGCCGGCGGCCGAGGAGCGGGCCGACGGTGCGAAACACCTCGTCGACGGTGTCGAGGCCGATGCTGCCGACGAGGTGGACGCGGGTCGGGGTGCCGTCGGGAGTCATGGGGGTGTGATTCCACGGTGTCACGCCCCGCAAAAGGGGCGGTGAAAAGAATGAAACACCTCATCCTGAGGAGCTTGCGTAGCAAGCGTCTCGAAGGATCGCCGCGAGTCTCCGTCGTGCCGCCATCCTTCGAGACGCGCGCGAGAGCGCGCTCCTCAGGATGAGGTCTGAGGTTATTTCACCGGCTTCAAGGCGGGGACAAGCTTCGCGGGTGATGACCGCGGTCACTTGTCCCCGAAGATGCGCTTCGCCCACCAGCCGGCGCGACGGGGTGCGTTGGGGTCGCCGGCGACCGATGCCGGCGCTTGCGGTGGCGACTGCTCGGCGGCGACCGGCGGGGCCATCGGGGGCGGGTGCTGCCGCGGTGCCGTTGCCGATCACGAAGGGCGCGGGCTCGCGCACCGTCGAGCGGCGGCGCGGCTCGGGCTTGGGCGGTGTCGCCTCCGGTGCCGCCGGTGGCGCGCTGGCGGCGACTGGCGCGGGCTCGGGCCGCGGCTCGTCGCGGCGGCTGTGGCGGCGTGGCCGGCGCTGCGTGTTCCAGTTGTTCGGTTTCGCGGTGTTCGGCTTCACGATGGCCGGCTTCCGGCGCTTCGTGTGCCTCGTGCGCTTCGCCACGCGCCTCTTCGTGCGCCGCGTCACGCGCCCCCTGCCGCACCTCCTCGACCGACGGTCCGCCGAAATCCGCCACCGCGTGGGCGACGTCCTCGTCGATCGGCGAAACGTTGTCTTCGCGGAACCCGGCTTCGCCTTCCTCGCGGCGATTGCGCCGGCCGCCGCGCCGGCCGCGGCGGCGTCGCCGGCGGGCGTCGCCGTTGCCGTCACCGTTCGGCTGGTCGGTCCGCGGAGCGCCGGCTGCTTCAGCGCCCTCGTCGGCGCCGTCAGCCTCGACGTCGCCTTCGGGGTGCTCGCCCGCGTGCTCGCCGGCATAGATGTCGGATGACGGTTGATCGCGCGGCACGCGCGGCGCGCGCGGTTCGGCGCGCTCGTGCTCGTGCTCGCCCTCCGGGGCGCCCGGCTGGCCGCCTTCTGGGGCGAAACCCTCCTCGCGGGTGTCGCCGCGCCGTCCGCGCCGCCGGCGCCGGCGTCGTCGCCGGCCCGCTTCGCCGTTCTCGCCGGCTTCGCCATTCTCGCCGCGCTCGGACGCCGCCGCGCGCTCGCGCGGCTCGCCGGCCTCGGTGTCGAAGATCTCGGCGTCCTCGTCGTCCTCGGATGCCACCTCTTCGATGGTCTCCTCGATCGATTCGTCTGCCAGATCGTCGGCTTCCTGGGGCTCGTGATCCGCGACCGGGATGCTGGCGGTGGCTTGCGCCGCGATGACGCGGGCCTGCTCCAGGCTGTGCACCTGCTCGCCCTTCTCGATCACGAACGGCAGCTGGCCGCTGATCGTCGGAGTCGGCGCTGATCGTAACGGCGATCTGGAAGCGGTGTTCGAGGTCGTGCAGATGGGCGCGCTTGTGGTTGAGCACGTAGAGCGCGATCTCGGAGCGCGTGCGCGCGATGATGTTGTGGGTGGCGCCGCGCTGGAGCTGCTCCTCGATCATGCGCAGGCATTGCAGGGCGACCGAGGACACCGAGCGGACATGGCCGGTGCCGCCGCAGTGCGGGCACTTGTCGGTCGAGCTTTCCAGCACGCTGGTGCGGATGCGCTGGCGCGACATCTCCATCAGGCCGAAATGCGAGATGCGGCCGACCTGGATGCGGGCGCGGTCGTTCTTGAGGCAATCCTTGAGGCGCCGCTCGACCGCGCGGTTGTTGCGCTTCTCGTCCATGTCGATGAAGTCGATGACGATCAGCCCGGCGAGGTCGCGCAGCCGCAGCTGGCGGGCGATTTCCTCGGACGCCTCGAGGTTGGTCTTGAGCGCGGTGTCCTCGATGTGGTGCTCGCGGGTGGCGCGCCCGGAATTGACGTCGATCGCCACCAGCGCCTCGGTCTGGTTGAGCACGATGTAGCCGCCCGAGCGCAGCTGCACGACCGGCGAGAACATGGCGTCGAGCTGGCTCTCGATGCCGTACCTGGTGAGGATCGGCTGGCTGTCCTTGTAGGGCTTCACGTTCTTGGCATGGCTCGGCATCAGCATGCGCATGAAGTCGCGCGCGTCCGCGATAGGCCTCCTCGCCCGCGACCACGACCTCGTCGATGTCCTTGTTGTAGAGGTCGCGGATCGAGCGCTTGACCAGCGAGCCTTCCTCGTAGACGAGGGTCGGGCGCGGTCGATTTCAGGGTGAGGTCGCGAACCGTCTCCCAGGCGCGCAGCAGATATTCGAAATCGCGCTTGATCTCGGTCTTGGTGCGCGATGCGCCGGCGGTGCGCAGGATCACGCCCATGCCCTCCGGCACCTCCAGTTCGCCGCGCGACTTCCTTGAGGCGCTTGCGGTCCTGCACGTTGGTGATCTTGCGGCTGATGCCGCCGCCGCGCGCGGTGTTGGGCATCAGCACCGAGTAGCGGCCGGCGAGCGAGAGGTAGGTCGTCAGCGCCGCGCCCTTGGTGCCGCGCTCCTCCTTGACCACCTGCACCAGCATGATCTGCCGGCGCTTGATCACTTCCTGGATCTTGTACTGGCGGCGATAGCGCGGCGCGCGGTCCGGCACTTCTTCCATGGCGTCGGCGCCGCCGACCGATTCGACGATTTCCTCTTCCTCGCCCTCGGCGGACTCTCGCCGCTTCGCCGTTGTCGTTTGCCGTCGTGGCGATCCGCGCTGTGACGCCTTACCGCGTCGGCTTCATGGTCGCGCACGCCGTCTCGCGGGCATCGTCGTGCTCGTCCTCGTCGTGCTCGCCGACGCCGGTTCGTCGGTCGCGGGCGCGGCTCGTCGTGCGCAGAGGTCGCGGCGTGCGGTGCCTCGAACGCGTGCGCTTCGTGGGCATGCGCTTCGCTGTTCGTGCTCGTGCTCTGTCCGTGTTCGGCCGGCGTGGTCGCTCGCCGCGGCCTCGGCGTGGATGTCGGCTTCGCGCATGAGCGGCGGCGATGACGCCTCGGCTGGCTTCCGCGTGCGCGGCTGTCGGCGTGCGGCCTCGCCGGTCTCCGGCTCTGCCGCGTCGTACGCGATGCCGCCTCCTCGGCGGCCGTCAGCCTCGTGGCGCGCTCGGCGTCATTGCCGCCGGCCTCGCCGTCTCCGATCGATCGGCTCGCTCGCAACCGCCTCGGAGCTGGCGTCTGGCGGCGCGGTGGCGGGGCGGGCGGCGCCGCATGCCGGCGCGGCGGTCGGCTTCGGCTTCGGCGTCGCGGTGGGCGCGCTCTTCCTCGTCGATCAGCGCCTGCCGGTCGGCGACCGGGATCTGGTAGTAGTCGGGATGGATTTCGCTGAACGCCAGAAAGCCGTGGCGGTTGCCGCCATAATCGACGAAAGCGGCCTGCAGCGACGGCTCGACGCGCGTCACCTTGGCAAGATAGATATTGCCTCTCAGTTGGCGGCGGCTTGCCGACTCGAAATCGAATTCCTCAACGCGGTTTCCGCGCAGCACGACCACCCGGGTCTCTTCCGGATGGGTGGCGTCGATGAGCATCTTGTTGGCCATTGATATGTCTCTTGACGGCGCGCGGCATGGCGTCCCGCCCGGCGTCCGACGAACGTCGGTCCGCGGAACGCCGGGCATGCAACGCGATACGCGGCGCGCCTGGTAAGGGGATGAGATGGGACGGAACAAGGGCCGTCCGGCGCAATGCCCCGATCGGACAAGGCAGCGCGTCCGTCGGCCCTGCGGGCCGGATGAGGACGCCTTCCTTGCCAATGTTTCGCCGGCATGGCGCGATCGACCCTTAAAAGCGGAGCGGCAACGCATGAAAGCGCCGCCTTCGGGTATCCGCCGAAGATTCGCGAGAACGGCCCTCGGGCCGAGGATCGCCGTCCGGTCATCCTTGAAAGCGGCATCGGTGAAAACGCCGACCACGCGCCTGATCCGCTGCGGATGGGTCGATGGGCGGAGTCGTCGGTGACGACGGATGCCATGCCCGAACGCGGCAGAACCGGAACCTTTGAACCTTCAGCGATTCCTTTCTAAGGCCGCTATATAGGCATGGCAAGCCGCAACTGCCATGACGGGATCTGCCGCGTGCGCCGATATCAACACGGTATTTCGCTTACTACCGGCGTGCGGTCATGGCGCCGCAGCCGCGTTTCTCCCCGCGGCGGTCCTTTCAAGCTCGGTTAACCATCGGCCGTTGTAGGGAGTAGAACGGCCCCAGGGACAATGCGGCTGGAGATCCGCCGTGATCCGACGCATCCTCGCGCGCGCCATGGCCGAGCAGATAGCCGCGACCGGCGCCGCGGCGTTGCGACGCGTCGATTGCGAGCGCCGCCGGCTTCCGGCAGGTCGGGCCGCGCTCATGCAGCGTCTTGCCCGGCAATCGCCGTCGCGCCTGGGCCGCTCCCGGCGATGTGCGCAGATGCCGCAGCCTGGCGCGGCAGTCCGTCGTCCCGACCAGCCGCTACCGGCACCGTCGAGGCGCCGCCGGCGACCGCGACCGACGCGCGCCTTGCCGGCGACGACAAGCAGACCCGGCTCGTCATCGACCTCTCCCACAAGATCGACATGCGCGCCTTTACGCTCGCGGACCCCTATCGGGTGGTGATCGACATCCCGCAGGTCAATTTCCAGCTGCCGCCGCAGGACCGGCGAGCGCGGCCGCGGCCTCGTCAAGGCGTTCCGCTATGGGCTGGTGATGCCGGGCGGCTCGCGCATCGTCATCGATCTCGACCGGTCCGGTGCGGGTCGCCAAGGCCTTCGTGCTCGATCCCGCCGATGGCCAGCCGGCCCGCATGGTGGTGGACCTCGCGCCGGTCGACCGCGACACCTTCCTGCGCGCCGCCGCGATCGACAATCGCCTGCCGCGCGCCGCCGAACCGGCGCCGCCAGCCGCCAGCGATCGCGACCAGGATCCGACGCCAGCCGACCGATCCGCGCCCCGTGGTGGTGCTCGATCCCGGCCATGGCGGCATCGATACCGGGACCCATGCGCCGAGCGGCGAACTCGGAAAAGAACCTGGTGCTCGAATTCGCCACCATGCTGCGCGACAAGCTCGAGAAGACCGGCAAATACCGGGTGGTGATGACGCGCACCGATGATACCTTCGTGGAGCTCGCCGAACGGGTGCGGTTCGCGCGCCTGCGTCAGGCGCAGCTTTTCATCTCGATCCATTGCGATGCCCTGGCGCGGGGCGAGGGCGAGGCCGAGGGCGCCACCGTCTACACGCTGTCCGACAAGGCCTCGGATGCCGAGGCGCAGCGGCTCGCCGATGCGGAAAACCGCGCCGATGTCATCGCGGGCGTCGACCTTGCCGCCGAACCCAACGATATCGCCGACATTCTCATCGACCTCGCCCAGCGCGAGACGCAAGTCCTTTTCGGCCCATTTTGCCCGCAACGTCGTCGGCGACTTGCGCGGCGCGGCGCGCCTGCACAAGCACCCGCTGCAAATCGGCGGGTTTCCGGGTCCTCAAGGCGCCCGACGTGCCTTCGGTGCTGATCGAACTCGGCTACGTGTCGAACCCCGGCGACCTCAAGCAGCTGGTCTCGGAGAGCTGGCGTTCGCGCGCCGGCGACGCCATCGTGCACGCGGTCAACACCTATTTCGCGACCAGGCTCGCGGGCGGCGCGCCGGCGCGCACGAGCGCGCGCCATTGACGGGCGCCGCCGGTGCGACGTGCTTGGCACGGCGGCCCGCCGAAAGGGAATCGCGCTATGATGTCGCTGTGCGGTGCGTCATTTGGCCAAAGTTTGACCATAAAACCGGGCGACGTAGGGGCGAGTTTTAGAGTAGAATCCGACTGCTTGCGGCATATGAGGCTGAACGTGCCGCGGTTCCCGCGCAGGGTATTCCCGAACAGGGCATGCGCCCAAGCGGAGTGCGGCGGAGTGTGATTGGTTTGCCGGCGCGGCCGGTCATTGAGGGGCCCCGGGGCGGGCCGCGGGATGGGCCGGCGATGCGATTTCTGATCAGATTTTTCGGCTTCCTGTTCGCGGCGGGGACGCTGCTTGTTCCTGGTCGCGGTCGGCGCCGTCGTCGGGCCTGCTCTATCATTTTTCCACGGACTTGCCGGACTATTCGCAGCTTCAGGATTATGAGCCGCCGGTGATGACGCGGGTGCATGCCGCCGAACGGCGAGCTGCTTGCCGAATATGCCAAGGAGCGCCGGCTCTACATGCCGATCCAGGCGGTGCCGAAGCTCGTCATCAACGCCTTCATCTCGGCCGAGGACAAGAATTTCTACGAGCATGCCGGCCTCGATTTCAGCGGCATCGCCCGCGCCGGCTGGCTTTATCGTCCAGAACTTCGGATCGAGCCGCCGGCCGCAGGGCGCCTCCACCATCACCCAGCAGGTCGCCAAGAACTTCCTGTTGACCAACGAGGTCTCGTTCACCCGCAAGATCAAGGAGGCGCTGCTGGCGCTCAAGATCGAGCGCACCTACACCAAGGACAAGATCCTCGAGCTCTATCTCAACGAAATCTACCTCGGCTTCGGCGCCTATGGGGTCGCGGCGGCCGCGCTGCTCTACTTCGACAAGTCGGTGCACGAACTGACGGTCGCGGAGGCGGCCTATCTGGCGGCGCTTCCCAAGGCGCCGACCACGCTGCACCCGTTCCGCCAGCGCGAGACGGGCGATCGAGCGGCGCAACTACGTGATCGACCGGCATGGTGGAGAACGGCTACGTCGCCGCCCAGCTCGGCGAGAAGGCCAAGAAGGAGCCGCTCACCATCACGCAGCGGCCGACCGGCTCCCACATCATCGCGGCCGATTATTTCGCCGAGGACGTGCGTCGCGAAATCTATGAGAAATACGGCGAGAAGCGGCTCTACGAGGGCGGCCTGTCGGTGCGCACCACCCTCGATCCCAAGATGCAGGTCATCGCCCACAAGGCGCTGACCGATGCGCTCATCCGCTACGACGAGGCCCAGGGCTATCGCGGCGCGATCCCAAGATCGATGTCGCCGGCGACTGGGGCGTCAAGCTCGCCGACGTGCGCGCCTTCACGGACGTCGCGCCGTGGCGGCTCGCCGTGGTGCTCGAGACCAGCGACCAGTCCGCCCGCATCGGCTTCCAGCCGGCGCGCGAGCCGGGCGGCGCGGTGGTGCGCGAGCGCCAGATCGGCAACATCCCGCTCGAAGGCGTCAAGTGGGCGAAGGCCTCGAGCGCCAAGAACCCCCTGAAGGTCAGCCAGGTGCTGGCGCCCGGCGACGTCGTCTACGTGGAGCCGCTCGGCAAGGACCAGACCCAGTACAAGCTGCGCCAGATCCCGGAAGTGTCGGGCGGCATGGTGGTGATGGATCCGCTGACCGGGCGCGTGCTGGCGCTGGTCGGCGGCTTCTCGTTCGACCAGAGCCAGTTCGACCGCGCCACCCAGGCGATGCGCCAGCCGGGCTCCTCGTTCAAGCCGCTTCGTCTATTCGGCGGCGCTCGACAACGGCTACACGCCGTCCTCGCTGGTGGTCGACGGGCCGATCGAGATCGACCAGGGCCCGGGCATGCGCGGTATGGCGGCCGGAGAACTATTCGGCCGGCAAATATGCCGGCCCGTCGACCCTGCGGTTCGGCATCGAGCAGTCGCGCAACCTGATGACGGTGCGGCTCGCCCAGGACATCGGCATGCCGCTGATCGGCGAATACGCCAAGCGCTTCGGCATCTATGACAGCCTGCCGAACTACCTGTCCTATTCGCTCGGCGCCGGCGAGACCACGGTGCTGCGCATGGTCACGGCCTATTCGATGTTCGCCAATGGCGGCCGCCGCGTGACGGCGACGCTGATCGACCGCATCCAGGATCGCTACGGCCACACCATCTACAAGCACGACCAGCGCGAATGCCGCGGCTGCGACGCCAAGCGAGTGGGAGAACCAGCCCGAGCCCGGCCTGATCGACCGGCGCGAGCAGGTGATCGACCCGATGACCGCCTACCAGATCACCTCGATCATGGAAGGCGTGATCCAGCGCGGCACCGCCACGGTGGTCAAGGAGGTCGGCAAGCCGATCGCCGGCAAGACCGGCACCACCAACGACTACAAGGACGCCTGGTTCGTCGGCTTCACGCCCGACCTCGCGGTCGGGGTCTACATGGGCTACGACAAGCCGCGCCATCTCGGCAGGGACGCCACCGGCGGCCATCTTTCGGCGCCGATCGCCCGGGATTTCTTCAAGGCGGCGCTCGCCGACAAGCCGGCGATGCCGTTCCAGCCGCCGCCCGGCATCAAGCTGATCCGCGGTCGATCCACAAGACCGGCCAGCGCGCCGGACCGGGGACAACCAACGCGCATCCTCGAAGCCTTCAAGCCCGGCACCGCGCCGCCCGAAAACAACGCCATCGCATCGGCGGGCGGCTACGAGGGCGGCGGCGTGACGCCCGAGGCCGACGGCGCCGTGCGCCGCGGCGGGCTGTATTGACGTCAGGGATCAGGCATCAGGCATCAGGCATCAGTTCGTAGCCCGGATGGAGCGCAGCGAAATCCGGGAACGGCCCTTCAACATTGAACCACTGTGCTTCGAGACCTGCCCCGGATTGCGCTGCGCTCCATCCGGGCTACATGCCCCGCTTGCGCAACGCCGGCGCGATCGCTACATCCCGCCTTTGGGTAACCTCCTGATCCGGTGAAGCCATGCGCGCTGAGACCATCGCCATCGTCGACGAGATCAAGCAGTCCCTTGGGCTGCTGAGGAGGCATCTTTGACTTCGACAAGGCGCGCGCCCGTCTCGCCGAGCTGAACCACCTCGCCGAAGACCCCAATCTCTGGAACGACCCGCAGCGTGCCTCGCGGCTGATGCAGGAGCGCACCTCGCTTGAGGATTCGCTCTCCGCGCTCGGCCGCATCGGGCAGGAGGTCGAGGACAATGTCGGCATGATCGAGCTCGGCGAGGCCGAGAACGATGCTGGCGTGATCGCTGAAGCCGAAGCCGCGCTCCGGAAGCTCAAGACCGAGGTGGCGCGGCGCGAGCTCGAGGCGCTGTTGTCCGGCGAGGCCGACGGCTTCGACAGCTTCCTCGAGGTCCATGCCGGCGCCGGCGGCACCGAGAGCCAGGACTGGGCCAACATGCTGCTGCGCATGTACACGCGCTGGGCCGAGCAGCACGGCTACAAGGTCGAATACCTGGAAGAGACCAACGGCGAAGAAGCCGGCATCAAGTCGTCCACCATCCAGATCAAGGGCCACAACGCCTATGGCTGGCTCAAGAGCGAGGACGGCGTGCACCGGCTGGTGCGCATCTCGCCGTTCGATTCCAACGCGCGGCGCCACACCTCGTTCGCCTCCATCACGGTCTATCCGGTGATCGACGACCGCATCGTCATCGACATCAAGGAGGCCGACGTGCGCACCGACACCATGCGCTCCGGCGGCGCCGGCGGCCAGCACGTCAACAAGACCAAGTCGGCGGTGCGCCTCACCCACATCCCGACCGGCATCGCGGTGGTGTGCCAGGCCGAGCGCTCCCAGCACAAGAACCGCGCCCAGGCCTGGACCATGCTGCGCGCCAAGCTCTACGAGCGCGAGATCAAGAAGCGCGAGGCCCAGGCGATGGCAGAGCAGGCCGCCAAGACCGACATCGGCTGGGGCCACCAGATCCGCTCCTACGTGCTGCAGCCCTACCAGATGGTGAAGGATCTGCGCACCGGCGTGCAGACTTCCAACACCGGCGCCGTGCTCGATGGGGATTTGGACGAGTTCATGGCCGCGGCGCTGGCGCAGAAGGCGTTCGGCGAGGAGCCGAAGAAGGTCGAGGTGGACGAAGGTTTGGGGGCGCGGCCGGAGCTGGAGGATTTGTAATCATCAGACGCGTAGCCCGGATGGAGGAGGGGCCGCCGCTTGGCGGTCCCGTAATCCAGGGCCGGTGGTTCGGTGAGTTCGGGGTCAGCGCTGATCGCGGAGCTCTTGCTCAATCGCCGTGCGCAACGGCGGCAGAGAGCGTTGAACCGTCTCCCACACATATTCGGCTGCCACATCCTCGTAGTTATGGCGGTAGACGTTCCCGGCCGCTGCCATCTGCCTCCGTTCAATGGACGGATGGCGATCCTTCAGCGCGTCCGACACGCGCCGCGAAGCCTCCGAGATGATCTCAAGGCAACGGACGACGGCGTAGACATCGTTGCGAAACGCGACGCTGTCGAGGCCCGCGACGAAATGCGTCGCAAGGTCGATGTGATGCCGCATGTCGCGCAGCGCCGTTTGCTCGATGTCAAAAGGCATAGAGCGCGTCAGCTGCAACAGCGGGCCGGACATACGGCTTCAAGCCGTCGCGGCTGACCACATCGACGGGGCCGTCAAAGATGCCGGCGATGTACTCTTTCAATCCGACACAAGCGAAGACCGTGAGGTGGGCTTCGGGTTCGACTTCGATCATGATGTCGAGGTCGCTGTCGGGCCGGTTGCCACCGCGTGCCACGGAGCCGAACACGGCGACGTGACGGATGCCGCGCGCGCAAGTCGCGCTCGTGACGGCGCAGCGTGGCGATGGCATCGTTGGCGTTCATATTGGAATAGTAGCACAAACCTAGTCCGACACGTGAACCCTTGGGGCTGCCGGGCTGTCGCTCCATCCGGGCTACACAGCTGTAGCCTGGATGGAGCGCAGCGCAATCCAGGATAAGTCTCTCGACCACGACACGAGATGCTGGCCCCGGATTACGCGACCGAAGTCGGTCGCTCCATCCGGGCTACGCGCGCACCCCAGCCCAAGGCGCCCCTCAATCCGCCGCCCACTTGATCGTGCCTTTGGGCCAGTTGCCCTTGATCTTGTCGGTGTCGTTCAAAATTTCGTCGATCAGCGAAATCGGCTTCTTGCCCGGATTTTTGGTGCAAAACGCCTTGACCGCCGGCAGGATCACTTTTTCGTCGAATTTGGAAAGATCGACATGCTCGCTGTCGCCTTCGAGCATCGAGATATTGGCGGCGCTCATGTAGCCCTGCACCCAGTAATAGATCAGCGCGTTCGGTATGTGATTGAATCCCAGTTCCGGCTTGATATCGGCGGCGAGCTTCTCGCAACTCGCCAAGCCGATGCCTGCGGTCGTCAGCGGCTCAGCCTGGGCAGCGGTGGCCACGAAACCGGCGGTCATGAAACCGACGGCCACGCCTGCAACATATTTGCGCATGTGAATTCTCCCGCGTCTCGGCAGCGATGCAATTTCCTGCCTGCACCACCCCCATAGCAGACCATCGCGTGACGCGATATTGAATTTGCATGGGAGGGTGAAGGAGGCGTGGAAATGTTCCGCCTTCGTCCGGCGCGGCGCCCTTCGCGCTTTGTCAATTCGGATTGAGCGGCGTCGCCGTCGCCCCGTCCGGCGCCGCCAGCCCGCCGCCCAGCTGGATGCCGCCCGGCGCAAACGCCCGCAGGCCGCTGGTTCCGCCGATCACCTCGCGGATCGCCTGGCGGATGCCGCCGTTCGACAGGAACAGGTCGTGGTTGATGATGCCCCAGCCCTGGGCCGAGGCGTCGATCACGCGCAGGCCGAGCTTTTCGAGCTGGGCCTTCTCGGCGGCGCCGACCCGGGTGGTGCTGCCGTTCATCCAGCGCGACACCGCGAGCGCGCGGTCGTTGGTCGCCGTGATGACGGTGATCTTGGCGGCGAGCGGACCGATGCGCTCGACCGAGGACGTGAACACGTCCATGTCGATGTCGGGCGAAGCGAACACCACGGCGCCGATGCGGTCGGCGGCAGCGTCGCCGCGCTTGGCATAGAGCTGGCGCAGCGCCTCCATGGTCAGCATGGTGCCGATCGAGTGCGCCACGATGTTGATGCGGCCGATGGTCGGGCTCGCCATCAGGCTCTCGATCACCTGCTCGAGGGCGTCGCGCGACCACATCGCGCTCTCGCGGTCGTAGCCGTAGTCGAGGAGCTTGGCCCGCGACGGCCACGAGAACACCATGGTCTCGCCGGCGAACTTGACGCCGTCCGAGAGGCGCGCCGCGCCGAGCGCCGCGTCCTCGAAGGTCTGGTTGAAGCCGTGCACGTAGATCAGCACGTTGCGCCCGCTGGTCGCCTGCTCGAGCAGGTCGCCGACCTGCGGCGCCGGCTCGACCGAAGCGACGCGCCAGTCGACGAGGCCGACCGAGGCGAGCGAGAACCGTCCGTCGTCCGGCGGCGTCATCTTGGCGCGCGCGACGCTCACCTTGGGGGCGCGCTCCGGCCCGTACCAGGGCTTCGAGCGTGCGCCGTTCACCGGCTTGCGCGTGGTCGCGACCAGGAGCGTGGGGCGGAGCGAGAGTTCCGAGGCATCGAAGCGTGGCGCATTAGCCGCCATGCCGGCGCAGCCCGCGAGCTGCCAGCGCAGACCCGGCTGAGGCGATGCCGCGCAGCACGGCTCGGCGCGAAACGGCGGTACTGGCAAGCGTCATCAACGATTTACGCTTCGCATGGAACCGGGATCGGCGCCCCCGCGCGCTCCCGGATGCGCGCTGTCTGGCCCCAGATCGCGGCAATAACAGGGCGGGCAGCCGATTGCACGCGGGGCGGGCCGGTGACTCGTAGGCCCTTGTGAATCGATTCTCTGACGTTTTGTGCGAAGATTTTGTCATGCGAGAGCGGGAATGAGAATGTTTTCGGTGATGTGGCAGCAGGCTGAGATGGCGGCTCGGCCGAGACGGGTGAGATAGTAGCGATAGGTTCCGCTGATACGTCTAATGAGGCCGATGTGGCGCAGACGCGTGAGGTGTCTGGACAGGGCCGCGGGTGAGAGATTGGCGAGCAGAGGCTTGAGGTCTGTGCGGCGCAATCCGGCAATGTTGAAAGCCGGCCGGTGGAGGGCACGTAGTAGGTTCTGGTCGATAGAGCTGAAGAAGTTGATTGGCTTGATGGATTTGCCATTGGGGGAGTTCGGGCGCGTGATCCGGTTCAACGCTCTGACGCCGGCGGAGAAGTCGTCGAGCGTGGCCAGATAGGCGAGATAGCGCTGATTGCACCCAAGCAGGATGTCTCGCAGGTCCCTGAGGCTGTAAATGGACTTCTTGACCGGAGCGAGTTGCCTTGTGGATGGACCGTGTCGATGTTCCACCTTTCGGTGGTGCTTGAAAAAGGAAACGTTGTTGGTGGTGGTCTCCAGACGCAGCACGAGAGCAAACTTGTCGTACATTTTTACGGTGGACTTGCCGTAGTGATGCTTGATGCAGGTGCCTTCGATGCGGGTTGAGAATTGGTTGCCAACCTCCTGAACAAGGTTGGGGGTGATCTGGTGGCCCAGGAAAGTGGCGATATGCTCGGCCTTGACGCTCAGCACGGCCTGCCGGCAAAGCTGCTGGTAGAGCGATTGCAATATCGCCGTGGAGCGGAACACAAGGTCGGTTGCGTACTCGACCTGCGTGATGCTCCAGTGGTAGGTCTGCTCGAACACATCGAGCACCGGACAGCATTGCTCAGCATAGCGATCGAGAATGTCGTGCAAACGATCGGGGGAGAAATGGTTCGCCAGCTGCTGGGCGCGCGCAAAGTCGTCGATGCGCGTAAAGGCGTTGTCCGCCAGGGTGAAGTCGATGCCTGCTGCGGCGAGTTGCCGAGCCAGCCAGGAATGGCCGTTGCAATAGAACTGCAGCCGGAACGGACACCAGGTGGGCACCCGCAGATGGATCAGCCCCAACTCCGCGTCCATGAAGTAGAAATAGTAGTGCAGGCATTTGCCGCTGTCCGGCCGTAGAAAGTTCTTGCCGGTCTGCTTGTCGTGCCAGGGTTGGTAGCTGTCGCAGGTCTCCATGGCCGAGATCACGTGGACCAGGCCGGGATGATCCCCCCGCTTGGCAAGTATCTTCGCGACCACCTCTTCCTTGCGAATGTGGCGCTTGGCGATGTACTCAATCGCAATCCCAGCATCGCGCGCAATCGCCGCCGCCCGCTCACGCACCCGATCACGCAGTGGCGCGGCAAACTGCGCGTAATCGAAAATGCGTATCCCCTTCAAATAAAGAATGTGGGTCATGCCCCCCGCAAAGCAGGCCCCGGGAAGCGTCCCGGTAATCAAAATACGATCGTAGCAGGACAGCACCCCCGCGATATGCTCATCATAGCGTTCCGTCAGTGCCCGCGTCACAGCTGCCCTCGTCCGCCAGCTATCCTCTCGCTATGATAATCCTGTTTGGTTCCGGCTTCGCCGGCTTCGGGTGGGCAAAATCGCCTGCCCGGACGTGGTCGCTTGCTCGGGCATTTGTGGCGATTTTGCCCACGCGGTTCCCACCGAGAGACCCGACCGCGTGGGCAAAGGCGGAGCGCGCACCGTGCCTACCCGGAGCGCCTCGGCCGCCTTTGCCCACCCTACCGCGGCGCCAGCCGATCGAGCGTCGCCTTCATGGCGGCGCCACCCTGCTCGATCATGGCGCCGATGGCGCCCTTGAGATCGTCGGGCAGGAGATCGGCGATCCACACGATGCGGCTGCCGCCGTCGCCAAGCGGGAACACCTGCACGGACGCATTGTGGTGGGTCAGCCTTCCGCCGACGGCAGACCAGGCGAGCCGGCGCGCGTCGTCGTCGAGATCGACGATCAGCTCTTTCACGATCATGCCGTTGGCGAACGTCACGATCCGGGCGCCGGGTTCGAGGCGGGTGTCGACGACGAAACCCGGCACCAGCCGGTGATGCAGGGCGCCGACGTCGCGGATCGCCGCCCAGGCGTCCGCGGGGCTCGCTGTGGTCAGGATTTCCTTGCGTATCGAGGCCATGCTGGAGTCCCCGGTGATCTCGGATTTCGACCTTTCATGGAACCGGTCGCGGCTGCGCGTCACCGTGGCCGGCGATTTCGGTCGCCTTCGCCAGGTCATCGACATCCACATTGACGAACAAATCCATGTCGGCGTTCCGTTCATTCGCGTGGCGCTGACGATAGGCCGTCAGCAAACCGATTGCCACGATCACGCGCCACGGGCGGTATCGCGCCGGCGGGCAAGCTGATAGCCTCGGGCAAAAGGACCAACGACCGTTCGACGCTTGGGGGAACGCATGTCTACACGCCTGTTTCGCATCGCCGCCGTGATTTTCGCGCTCGCCCCCGCCGCCGCGAGCCTGCTGGCGCCGAATGCCATGGCCGCCGAAAAATATCCGACCCGGCCGGTGCATTTCATCTCGGGGTTTGCGGCCGGCGGCGCCGTCGACATCACCACCCGCGTCATGGCGGATTGGTTCTCGGCCGATCTCGGAGCGCAGTTCATCGTCGAGAACCGCGGCGGCATGGGGGGCAATCTCGGCGCCCAGGCGATGATCAATGCGGCGCCGGACGGCTACACGCTGCTCCTCGATGCGCCCAACAACGCCATCAGCGCGACGCTCTACAAGAGGCTGCCGTACGATTTCATCCGTGACACCGTTCCGGTCGCGGGCGTCATGCGGCTCACCAACATCATGGTGGTGCCGCCGTCGCTGCCGGTCAAGAACGTCGCCGACTTCATCGCCTACGCCAAGGCCAATCCCGGCAAGGTCAGCTTTGCGTCGTCCGGCAACGGCACCTCGGTGCATCTGTCGGGCGAGCTGTTCAAGTGGATCACCGGCATCGACATGCTCCACGTGCCCTACCGCGGCTCGGCCGGCGCCTATCCGGATCTCCTGACCGGCAAGGTCCATGTGCTGTTCGACAATCTGCCGGGCGCGATCGAGTTCGTGCGCTCCGGCCAGCTGCGCGCGCTCGGCGTCACGGTGGGCAAGCGCTGGCCGGCGTTGCCGGAGGTGCCGACGATCGGGGAAACCGTACCGGGCTTCGAGGCGAGCGTGTGGTACGGCATCTCTGCCCCGAAAGGTACGCCGGGCGAAGTGGTCGAGATCCTCAACAAGTCGGTCGCGGCCGCGCTCGCCAACCCGAAACTGCAGGCGAAGCTCGCCGATCTCGGCGGCATTCCGATGCCGATGTCGTCCGCCGAATTCGGCAAGTTCGTTGCCGATGAGACCGAGAAATGGGGCAAGGTGGTGCGGGCCGCCAATCTTTCGGTGGAGTGACTGGAGCGCGGCGTCCCGCCCGCATCTTTCTTTCTTCGCGGGAGCGGGCGGGACGCCCGCGCTCCATGGATGTCATACGAGGAGCAACACATGGGATCGTCGGTCGGCACCTCTCTCAACCGGCGCCGCCTGCTGGCCGGTGCGGCCGCGGCGGTGATCGCGGCGCCTTGCCTTGCGCCGGACCGGGCGAAAGCGCAGGCGCAACGACGCCCGCCCGCCCGCGAGCGCCTCGAAGCGGCGCTCGGGCGCATCTTCGATGCAGCGGGCGAGGGGAGGCGCACCTGCCTCACCGTCTACGGGCAGGCCGCCCGCGACGCCGCGGACGCCGCCGATGCGCGCGCGCAGGCCGGTATCGCGCTCGGTCCGCTCGACGGCACGATCGTCTCCATCAAGGACCTGTTCGACGTCGCCGGCGAGCCGACCCGCGCCGGCTCGACAGTGCTCGCCGATGCCCCGGTGGCGGCGGCGGATGCGCCGGTGGTGCGGCGGCTGCGCGCCGCGGGCTGCGTCATCGTCGCCAAGACCAACATGGCGGAATTCGCCTTCACGGGGCTCGGCCTCAATCCGCATTACGGCACGCCCGGCAACCCGGCCGACCGCGCGCGCATCCCGGGCGGCTC
Organism: uncultured Actinomycetota bacterium; assembly: GCA_963733605.1. Taxonomy (GTDB): domain Bacteria; phylum Actinomycetota; class Actinomycetes; order Mycobacteriales; family Mycobacteriaceae; genus Mycobacterium. Next base: position 33,259 of record CAVTDY010000037.1, on the reverse strand, counting down.
GTCGTCGGGCGCCGCCGTCGCGGTCGCGGACGGCATGTGCGAGATCGCGATCGGCTCCGACACCGGCGGCTCGGTGCGGGTGCCGGCGGCGCTGTGCGGCATCGTGGGCTTCAAGCCGACGAAGCGCCGCGTGCCGACCGAGGGGGCGTTTCCGCTGTCCTATACGCTCGACTCGATCGGTCCCCTGGCGCGCAGCGTCGCGGAGTGCGCCGCCGCCGACGCGGTGCTCGCGGGCGAGGACGCCGCGCCGCCAGAACCCATGCCGATCGAGGGATTGCGCATCGGCATCGCCCAGGGCCTGCCGCTGCGCGGGCTCGACGAGACCGTGACGGCGCGCCTGTTCGAGGCCGTCAACGAGCTCGGCCGCGCCGGCGTGCGCCTGACGCCGGAAATGTTTCCGCAGTTCGACGACATGGTGCGGGTCAACGCCAAGGGCAGCATCGCGGTCGCCGAGGGCTACGCGATCCACCGCGAGCGGATCGCGGCGCGCGGCGCCGAAATCGACCCGTTCGTGCGCACGCGCATCGAGCGCGGGCGCGACATCTCGGCTGCCGATTACATCGCACTCACGCGCGAACGCAGCGCGATGGCGCGCGCCATGGACGCGCGCCTCGCCGATCTCGACGCCATCCTGCTGCCGACCGCGGCGATCGTGGCGCCCACCATCGCGGAGTGCCAGAACCCCGACATCGCGGCACAGCGCAACCAGATCGTGCTGCGCAATGCCGCGATGGTGAATTTCTTCGATCTGTGCGCCATCACGCTGCCGGTGCCGCGCGGCGACGAGCTGCCGGTCGGCCTCATGCTGGCGGCGCGCAACGGCCAGGATCGCCGGCTCCTGCGCGTCGCGGCCGCAGTGGAGAAGCTGTTCGGGGCGTGACGCGTAGCCCGCATGGAGCCACCGGGTCCGGCCTTTGGCCGGCCCGATGATAAACTCCGCGTAATGCGGGGCCGGACTATGGACGTGTTGTGAGGCTGGTCCCGGATTGCGCTGCGCTCCATCCGGGCTACTGCAGCCCGAACTTCTGTCCCGCGTTGAGGAACTTGTGCGGGTCGACCGCCTCGCCGTCGACGCGCGTCTCGTAGTGCAGGTGCGGCCCGGTCGAGCGGCCGGTCGAGCCGAGCCGGCCGACCGCTTGCCCGGCCTTGAGCGTCTGGCCGACCTTGACGTTGATTTCCGACAGGTGGCCGTAGCGGGTCGCGAGACCGTTGCCGTGGTCGACCTCGACCATGCGGCCGTAGCCGCCGCTCCAGCCCGCCGACACCACGGTGCCGGCCGCGGTGACGCGGATCCCCTCGCCGGTATCGCCGCGGAAATCGAGGCCGGTGTGCATGGCGGGGCGGCCGATGAACGGATCGATGCGCACGCCGAAGCCCGATGACTGGTCGATCTCGCCATCGACCGGCTTGCGCAGCGGCACGGCGCCGAGGGTCGCGCTCAGGCGCTCGGCCTGGGCGCGCGCCACGTTGATGCGGTAGACCTGCTTCTCGAACGGCCCCGCATTGGACGCCAGGCGGTAGGCGACGAACGGACCGCCGACCGCCGCGCCGACGGCCTTGCCGGGATCGAGCCCGACGTTGGCGAGCACCGCGCGCATGCGGCGCGCCTTGGCTTCGTAGCCCTCTTCCATGGCGGCGAGCGTGTTGGTCTGGCGGCCCTCGATGCGGTCGAGCGATTCGACCATGCGGGCGAGCAGGACCTGGGCATTGCTGATCCGCGGCCGCGCGGCGCGCCCGTTCGCATCGAGCTTGGCGTCGCGCAGGGCCGGTGCGCCGAACAGGGCCGGTCCGGAGATCGGCGATGCCTTTGGGGTGGTGCCGGCGGCAGGAGGCGTGGGGCTGCGCGATCCGGCGCGGACCGAACCCGTCGCGCCCGGATCGGCGATGTTGCCGAGAGTCGTGGCGCGCTGTTCCAGCACCGATTGCCGGCGCACGATCTGATCGAGCTTCTGCTCGAGCTGTTCCTGGTCGAGCAGTTGCCGGCTGGTGACGCGGTCGACCTGGGCGCGCATTTCGGCGAGGCGGTCCTCGTAGGCGTATTGCATCTCGGCCTGACGCGTCACCATGCGGGCGAGCACATCGTCCTGGAACGCGAAGTAGGTGGCGGTGATCAGCGACCAGCCCGCCATGATCACCAGCGTGCCGACCACCGTCCAGAATGCCACCGGACCGATGCGCACCTGCCGGCCGGCATGGCCGAGCGTATAGGCGGACGATCGGGCGCGCCCGCCGGCGGGGGGCCGCGCGGCGCCTGCATTTGCGCGCTTGCGCTCGCCGGCGGCGCGATGCTCGTGATGCGGGTGGATGTGACGGCGGTTGTGACCAGTGTGATGATCCGGGTCGGCGGAATCAGAATGGGGATCAGCAATCGATTGGTGAACAAGGCGGGAAGACATGCGCACTCCGAACACCGGCCCCGTCGCGCCGAACCGGTCTTGAGGCGCGATTCAATCAGGTCATGGTTAATTTTCAGGAAATGGTCGCCGAATCGTTTCCTGGTCGCATAGAAAGCGCAGCGAGCCGTTAACTTTCGGTGTGTCCCGGGGCCGCGGGTGCGGGCGGGCGCAAAAATCATCGCGGCGCCGGCGCCGTAAGGGGCTATGATCGATGACCTAAAGGGCCTTGGCGGCGGCGAGCACCTCATCGGCATGACCCTCGATCTTGACCTTCGGCCAGATGCGGGCGATGCGGCCGTCGCCGCCGATCAGCACGGTGGTGCGAGTGATCCCCAGATATTTCCTCCCATACATGGATTTCTCGCCCCACACCCCGTAGGCGGTGAGCATGTCGTGGGTCTCGTCGGAGGCGAGCGGGGTTGTGAGTTCGTGCTTGGTCTTGAAGGCATCCTGCTTCCCGACCGGGTCGGCCGAGACCCCGACGACCGCGATGCCGGCCTTGGTGAAGGCCGGCTGAAGGCGGGAAAAGTCTTTGGCTTCAATGGTGCAGCCCGGCGTGTCGGCCTTGGGGTAGAAATACAGGACGAGCTTCTTCCCCTTGAAGTCGCCGAGCGCTACGGTGCCGCCACCATCCCGTGCAAGCCGGAAGTCCGGGGCCTTGGTGCCCTCGGCGAGATTTGCCGTCATGTGCCTTCCTTTCGTCGTTTTCCGTCGGTCTTGTCGCATATAAAGTGCTGCGCCGGGGTGGGGGTAGATGCGCGTTAACCAAAATGGGGGAGCCTCGCTCGATCGCGGCAAATCGAATCATATCGGCTTCGGTTAAAGGGACCACATTGCAACATCTCAAGGTTGTATGATGGTCGGGATGCCTGTGTATGCCGGTCGTGGAGTGTGTGCGCCATTCCGGGCTGGACCGCGGGACTGTAACGGCACCATGACGGATTAGGGGACGTCCGGACCAGGCATGGCGGTTGACCACAACAGATCCAGGCTCGCGGGCTTGCGCGGCGTGGAGGCGGGACTGCACATGCATCGGCGCGCCGATGCGGTGCGTGCTGCCGCGCGCGCGGGTGGCCGCGGCCCGGTTCCGCCGGCGCGGCCTTACGGGGACTCTGCGGTTTCGGCGTGGTGGGAAGAGCGCGTCGGCGACTCGCTGTGGTGGCAAGTCATCAACCGCTGCGCCGGCCTGCTCATGCGGCCGCTGCAATCGCGGTGGATGCGCCGGCTCGGCATCGGCCTTGCGGCGGTCGCCGCCGTTTTCGTTCTGGCCGCCGGCGGGCTGTGGCTTCTACTGGCGAGCGGACCAATTCCCCTCGACATGGCGACGCCCTGGATCACCGCCGCCATCGCGGAAAACTTCGGCAACCAGTTCCGGGTCGAGATCGACGGCACCGTGCTCGAGCGCGACGAGCATGGCCGCACCGCGATGCGTATCCGCGGCATCACGGTGCGCGACCGCGACGGCACCGTGATCGCGAACGCCCCCAAGGCCGAGGTCGGGTTCTCGAGCGCAAGCCTGCTCAGCGGCCGCCCGCGTGCCGAACGATTGAACCTCGTCGGCGCCGAGCTTGCCATCCGGGTCGAATCGGACGGCGCGGTCTCGGTATCGACCGGTAACGAGCAGCGCCCGCTCGCCACCGCGCCGGCGCTCGCGTCGATCGGCTCGCGGCCCGCCGTGTCGGCGCCGGCCTTCGCGGCCAGCGCCGCCGCCGAGCCGAAGCGCAGCGCGCAGGAAAGCTTCGCGGCGTTCCTCGCCTGGGTCGACAGCCTCGGCGCCCTCGGCCTCGACGGCGGCGACCTCACCGAAGTCGGCCTCAAGAGCGGGAACCTGGTGGTCGACGACCGCCGCAACGGCCAGCAGTCCCGGTTCGAGAACATCCATCTGAGCCTCACCCGGCCGCGCGCCGGGACGATCGAGTTCCAGCTCGGTTCCGAGGATGCGGCGCGGCCGTGGCTCCTGATCGCATCGATCAAGCCCGGCAGCCGGGGAACGCGCGATGTCGATCTCGAAGCCCGCAAGATCCTGCTCAAGGATCTCCTGCTGGCGATGCGCATCGACGGCGGCCAGATCGAAACCGACGTCCCCATATCGGCGACGCTGCGCGCCGAGATCGCCCAGGACGGCACGCCGCAATTCGCCACCGGCCGCATGCTGCTGGGGCAGGGCTCGTTCGTCGATGCCGGCGATCCGCAAGCCCGCATCGCCATCGATCGCGCCGAGATGCAGCTGGAGTGGAACGCCGCCCAGCGCACGCTCGCGATGCCGTTCCAGGTCGCTTCCGGCGGCACCCGCATGACGCTCGTCGCCCAGGCCGAAGCGCCGCGCGAAGCCAATGGGGTGTGGGGGCTCAGCCTCGGCGGCGGCTCCGTCGTGCTGGCGCCGACCAGCGCCGGCGAGGAGCCGCTGGTGCTCAATCGCGTCGTGGTGCGCACCCGCATCGATCCGGTGGCGCGCCGCTTCAACATCGACCAGGCCGAGGTGGCCGGCAAGGGCGTCAGCGTCGCCATGTCGGGCAATCTCGACTTCTCGGGCTCCGATCCGCGGCTCAATATCGGCATGGTGACGCGCAAGCTTCCCGTCGCGGCGTTCAAGCAGATGTGGCCCGCCATGGTGACGCCGGCGGTGCGCACCTGGGTGCTCGAGCGGGTTTCCGGCGGCATGATCGAGCAGGGCGAGGTCGCCACCAACGCGCCGCTCTCGACCTTGCGGTCCGGCGGCCCGCCGGTGCCGGACGACGGATTGTCGATCCAGATCCAGACCTCCGGCGCGACGGTGCGGCCGTTCGACAATCTTCCGGAGATCCGCGATGCCGATCTCGTCACCCGCGTCAAGGGCCGCAACTCCACGGTGACGCTCGGGCGCGGCGTCGTCGAGATGCCGACGGGCCGCAAGCTGACGATCGCGAACGGCGTGTTCGATGTGCCGGACACCAGCGTCAAGAATCCGCCCGCGAAGGTGCGGGCGCGGGTCGAAGGTCCGGTCGCCGCCGCGGCGGAACTGCTCGCCATGGAGCGCATCCGCGACGCCGCCGGCGTTCCGATCGATCCCGCCACCAGCCGCGGCAACGTGCTGGCGACCGTCAATCTCGCCTTGCCGCTGCCAACGCCCGGCACCGAGGTGAAATCCACGACGCTGAACTATTCGATCACCGCCGATATCGTGAATTTCTCGGCCGACCGTTTCCTGATGCAGCAGAAGGTCGAGGCGCAGACGTTGCGCGCTACCGCCAACAACCAGGGCTATCAGATCAAGGGCGAAATGCGCATCGGCGGCGCGCCGGCGACGGTCGACCTGCGGCGCGGCGCCGGCGAGCCCGATGCCGAAGTGCGCATGACCGGCACGCTCGACGACGCGGCGCGAACGCGCTTCGGCCTCGACGCCAACGGCGCCATCATCGGGCCGATCCCGATCAAGATCAGCGGGCGCGTCTCCTTCAACCCCGACCAGGACAGCCGCCTGCTGGTCGAAGCCGATTTCACGCAGAGCAAGCTCGACAACCTGTTCCCCGGATGGACCAAGGCGCAGAACCGGCCGGCGCGGGCGACCTTCACCTATGTGGGCCGCGGCAGGCCGCTGCGCCTCGATGACGTGACCTTCGACGGCAACGGCGCGTCGCTGCGCGGCAACATCGAGTTCGACCAGAACGGCGATTTCGCCGTCGGCACCTTCCCGGTGTTCGGGCTTTCCGACGGCGACAAGTCGAGCGTCCGGCTCGAACGCACGCAGCGACAATCTCTACAAGGTGACGCTGCGCGGCGACACCCTCGACGGCCGCAATTTCGTCAAGTCGTCGATGTCGGGCGCCGCCGAGAAGCAGCGCCGGCCCCCGACCGACTACGAGATCGACGCCAAGATCGGCGCGGTCGCGGGCTTCAAGGGCGAGGTGCTGCGCAATCTCGACCTCAAGCTCACGCGCCGCGCCGGCGTGATCCGCAATCTCGGCGTCAATGCGCGGTTCGCCGGCGACGGCGCGGTGCAGGGCGAGTTGCGCGGCAAGCCCGGCGAGCGGCAGATCGTCTACATCGAATCCTCCGATGCGGGCGCCCTGTTCCGCTTCACCGACACCTATTCGAAGATGGTCGGCGGACAGATGTGGATCGCCATCGACCCGCCGACCCATGACGGGGCGAAGCAGGACGGCCTCGTCGACGTGCGCGAGTTCGCGGTGCGCGGCGAAGCGGCGCTCGACAGCGTGGTGGCCGGCGCCCCCAACGGCATCAACAACGGGGTGCAGTTCTCGCGCATGCGTGTCGAGTTCACCAAGACGCCGGGCAAGATGTCGATCCACGAGGATAGCATCGTGACCGGGCCGATGGTCGGCGCGACCATCAAGGGCGTCATGGACTATGCGGCCAATGAACTGCACATGAACGGGACGTTCGTGCCGCTCTACGGCTTGAACAGCGCGTTCGGCCAAATTCCGATCGTCGGTATCCTGCTCGGCGGCAAGGAAGGCCTGATCGGCAGCATGACCTACGAGGTGATCGGCAGCCCGGGTGCCCCGGTGCTGCGGGTCAACCCGATTTCGATGATGACGCCCGGCATCTTGCGCAAGTTCATGGAATTCCCGAGCAGCCTTCCGGGCGATCGCTTCCCGGCGCCCGCCTACAGCCGCGACCGTTGAGGCCGGATCGCCCAGATCGCCGGCGCGACGAACCGCAGGCCCGTCGCCGGTTGCGCGAGCTTGCGATTTGCGCCAGTAAAGATGTTCCGCATCGGCGGCCGCGCGCGGGGCGCGAAACTTGCGCGCATTCGGATCGCGAAGGGAGCCCGGCCCATGAGGAACCACGTCACCGGAAACCGGGCGCTTGCGCTTGCCGCCGCCGTTGGCGCGTTGCTCGCGGTCACCGCGGCGCAGGCGCAGAACTATCCGAGCCGGTCGGTGCGCATCGTGGTGCCGTTCGCGGCCGGCGGCATCGGCGATATCACCACGCGGCTGATCGCCGAAAAGCTCGGCGACAAGCTCGGCGAGCGCTTCATTGTCGACAACCAGCCGGGCGCCGGCGGCATCTCGGCGGCGCGTTCGGTGCTCTCCGCGCCGCCCGACGGCTATACGCTCGCACTCGTCACCAACGGCACCGCCATCAGCGTGCCGCTGTTCAAGAGCCTGCCGTTCGACCCCGTCAAGGACTTCATCCCGATCTCGGGCTTCAGCCTGTTCGACCTCACCTTCACCACCAACGCGGCGGGGCCGCACGCCACCTTGGGCGACATCCTCAAGGAGGCGCGCGCCAATCCGGGCAAGCTCAATATCGGCACCATCAATGTGGGCAGCACCCAGAATCTCGGTGCCGAGCTTTTGCGCGCCTCGGCCGGCATCAACGTTACCATCGTGCCGTACCGCACCACGCCCGACACCATGATCGCGCTGCTGCGCAACGACGTACAGCTCGCGATCGAATACTACGCCACCATGAAGTCCGGCATCGACGACGGCAAGCTGCGCCTGCTCGCGACGACGGGCGACAAGCGCGCCGAGTTCTCCCCCACCGTCCCGACCGTCGCCGAGGCAGGCGTGCCGGGCTACGAGGTGCGCTCGTGGAACGCGCTGTTCGCCAAGGCCGGCACGCCGCCCGCCATCATCGCCAAGCTGAACCAGGCGGTGCGCGACGTGGTGGCGCTGCCGGACATCAAAAGGCGCATGCTCGATCTCGGCCTTGAGGCGCAGGCCGGCGCGCCCGAGGAGATCGCGGCGCGGCTCAAGGCCGACATCGCCAAATGGGGCAAGGTGATCGAGGACGCGCATATCCCGAAGCTGTGAGGGGCGGGGCCGTGAATCACGGTCAACGTGCCGCAAGAAATGGGTTCGCGATACGAAGTCGCTCGTCAATGACGAGGTCGTGCTGTATATCTTCCGACCAAAGGGTATGGCAATCAGTACGAACGGCCGAGGCAATGATCAACGCGTCGAAAATCGCATATCCGTAACGCTCTGCAATGCGGAGTGCGTCGTCATGGGTTTCGACGTCCATGGAGACAATCGTTGGGCACAGGGCGCGGATCGCCCTAAGCGCGTCGCGCATCTCCTGCCACGTCATGCCGAGCTTGCGCCTCGCCACGTTGGCGAATTCATTGAGCCCTTGCACGCCGATAGCGCAGCCGCGTTCGAGCAGCGCTTGGGCCGTTGCGGCACGCGGATCGGCGGTGAATGCATAGACCAGGACGTTGGTGTCCAAGAACTCGCCTGGGGACGCGCTCACCGGGAATTCGCCTCGTCGCGATCGAATTTCCAATCGGCGGGAAGCGGCTTCCGAAAGGCGCGGATGCGCTCCAGCGCACGTTCGCGACTTCGATCTCGCGCGATGTCGAAGGCCCGCTCTCCCGCGACGTGGACTTCGACCTCATCGCCCTCCTTCAGCTTCAGCGCCTCGACGACAGACGCAGGGAGGCGAATGGCAAGGCTGTTGCCCCATCTTGAGACCTGCATCAGAACCTCTCTTGATATACCAACAATCCATGTATATCAAAGAGACGGTTAGGTCAAGGAAACGCCGGCTTGTAAATCCGGCAGCGCCTTATCCAGGCTCGGAAAGTACGAGCGCAGGCTGCCCTCGCGGCGGATATCGGCCGTGCAGCAGTGAAAGCCGCCGCCGAACGCATAGACGCGGTCGAACGGACAGGCGATCACGTCGATCTTGAGCAAGCGCAGCAGCTCCATCATGGGCGTCTCGGCCGCTTCGACCACGGCGGTTCGCTCGTCCAGCATGAGGATGTTCATCGAGATCCAGTTGCTCACATCCCGTGCCGGCGACCGGCCGGTCCGCACGGACGGTGGCGCCGCCACGGTCCGCCAGCCATTCGCGGCGAACAGGTCGAGCGCGCCGTCAATGCATGGGCGCTGCGGATTGGTCAGCACCAGACCGGGCCGCAGCGGCACCAGCGTGGTGTCGATGTGGGTAGGGAGCGCCTCGCGGAATCCGATGCGGTGAATGCGGAAACCGGGCCCGAGGTGGCGGGCGAGCCAGTCCGCTCCGAACGCGTTGCTCACGAGGTCCGGTTGCCAGAAGATGTCCCGCCCGAACCGCGCGAAGCAGGCGGCGTCGAACGCCGGCTCGAATTCCGTCAGCAGAGGGCCGCGTGCGAAATCGAATGGGGCGTCGTCGGACCATTGCGGCTGGTGGTAGAGGCTCTCGGACATGAGTGCCTTGGGCGCCGCCGTCCAGCGCGCGCCGCTTCGAAAATACGCCTTGAGCAGGCTGCGGTAGGCGCGGAATTCGAAATAGCGCGCCCGCTGGGTCATCGGCGCCTCGATGATCTCGTTGCCGATGACGAGCAGCAGGTCTCGCGGGCAGGCGCTGGCGTGGCCGCCGCGCGCCGCCCAATCCGGCGTCTTCACCGCGATGCCGTGATCGACCGGATCGGGCCGCCGCACCGTGATGCCGAGCCCTTCGAGCCGGCGCGCGAAGGCATCGAGCTGGCGTTCGGCATCGTCCACGAGCGGCAGCGGCACCGGGCGAGCGGCGGTTTCGCCCGCTTCGTGCCCTGACTGGAAGTACGGCGAGAGTGCCGGCTCAAATCCAGCGTCGACCGCGCCCCGCGCCGTGCCGACCACGACCTCCCTGAGTGGATCCCATTCGTTCCATGAATTCACTAAGCTCATGGGATACCGTAGTGCAGCCAAATCGAGCTAACAATGGACTGGTCGACGCCGATCGATCTCTACTGCGAACGCACCGATGCCTCGCTATGGGCGGAGCCCGCCAATGCGCTGACCAATGCGGCATTCCTGATCGCGGCCGCGGCGGCGTTCGTGCTGTGGCGCCGCCAAAGGGCGCGCGACGCCGCGAGCGATGGCGGGCGCGCAAACGGGCGCGACTTGCCGGCGCTGGCACTGATCGTCGTGGTGGTTGCGGTCGGGCTCGGCTCGTTCGCGTTCCACACCGTGGCGACGCGCGGCGCCATGCTGGCCGACGTGATCCCGATCGCGATCTTCATCTATGGCTATCTGCTGCTGGCATTGCGGCGGTTCCTGTATCTCCCGGCGGGCGTCGCGATCGCGATCGTCGTCGCCTATGCGGCAGGCGCCCAGGCGCTTTCGTGGCTCGCCCCGGGGCGCGCGCTCAACGGCTCGGTCGGCTACCTGCCGGCGCTGGTGGCGTTGGTCGTGGTGGCGCGCACCGCGCGAGGGCCGGCGCGGCGCGCGCTGGAGCTCGCCGTGATGCTGTTCACGCTGTCGCTGGCGTTGCGCACCATCGATCTCGACGCCTGCGAGACGTTTGCGCTCGGCACGCATTTCCTGTGGCACCTTCTCAATGCGGCGGTGCTGTACGTGTTGCTGCGCGCGGTCATTAAAGAATCTGGCTCAGGAACTGCCGCGTCCGCGCGTCGCGGCAATTCGTGAAGAACTCGGCCGGCGGCCCGTGCTCGACCACGACGCCGCGGTCGGTGAAATAGATCTGGTCGGCGACCTCGCGGGCGAACCCCATCTCGTGGGTGACGATGACGCAGGTCATGCCTTCCTCGGCAAGCTCGCGGATGGTGACCAGCACCTCCTTCACGGTCTCGGGATCGAGCGCCGCCGTCACCTCGTCGAACAGCATGACGTCGGGCTGCATCGCGAGGCTGCGCGCGATGGCGACGCGCTGCTGCTGGCCGCCGGAGAGCTCGCCCGGATAGGCATCCTCCTTGCCGTCGAGGCGCACCTTGCGCATCAGGGCGCGGGCCTGCGCCTCGACCTCGGCGCGCTTGCGCTTGAGCACGTGGAGCGGCGCCATCATGATGTTGGCGAGCGCGGTGCGGTGCGGGAACAGATTGTACTGCTGGAACACCATGCCGACCTTGCGGCGCAGCGCGAGCTTGTCGAGCTTGGGGTCGTTGACCTCCTGGCCCTCGACCAGGATCGAGCCGGAATCGATCGGCACCAGCGCGTTGATGCAGCGAAGCAGGGTCGATTTCCCGGCGCCCGACGGCCCGATGATGCAGATCACCTCGCCCTTCATCACGTCGAGCGAGATGCCGTCGATGATGGTGGTGGCGCCGAACGCTCTTGCGCACGTCGCGCATGCGGATCAGCGGCGGGTCTGGGGTCGGTGCTTCGGTGCGCCGTCATCATCGCACCTGGAAGCGCCGTTCGAGCGCGACGGTCGCGCGCGCGATCGGATAGCAGTAGATGAAGAACCACATCAGCAGATAGAGATACATCGGCACCAGCAGCTCGGTGCGGCCTTCCGACGACAAGATGTCGCCGGTCAGCGTCATCGCCTCGCTGACGCCGACGATCGAGGCGAGCGGCGTTGCCGACCACCACGATGGCGTAGAGGTTCATCCAGGGCGGCGTCATGCGCTTCACGCATTGCGGCAGGATGACCAGACGCAGCGTCTGCAGCCGCGTGAAGGCGAGCGCTTCCGCGGCCTCCCATTGGCCGGACGGGATCGACTGCACGGCGCCGCGCACCAGCTCGGCGACGTTCGCCATCACGGGCAGCGCGAGGCCGGCGGTCGCCTTGACCCAGCCGGGCAGCGGCACGATCGATGCCGCCGATGCGCACCTCGAACGGCATCAGCAGGATGCAGTAGAACAGCAGCACCAGCCACGGCGCGTTGCGGAAGAACTGGGTGACGAGCCACGACGACGCCCGCAGCCGGCCGCGCGAGCGAGATCGAGCCCGAGGCCGAGCGCAAGGCCGAGCACGGTGCCGATCGCCATGGCGAGAAAGCTCATGGCGATGTTGAGGGCGAAGCCCTGCGCCAGCAGCGGCGTCCATTTGAGGAGAGTGGCGAGGATCGACGGCGCGCCGGGGCCGGCCTGTGCCTCGCCGAGGCAGACGCGAGAGCACGAGGGCGACGGTCAGCGACGACGCCGTGGCGGGCGGTGAGGGACGCGCCCGGCAGGCCGCTCGGCGCTGCCGCCAGTCGAAACGGCTTGAGGACCGGCAAGATCGGTGACGTCCCGCTGCGCTCATGGCGTGTAGCCCGGAATGCGCATCGCCCGCTCCCAGCGGCCCATGACGTAGACCACGACGCCGACCAGGGCGACGTAGATCACCAGCAGCACGTTCATCATTTCCGGCACGTTCAACTCGTCCGACCAGATCTGGTTCGCCACGTAGAGCATCTCCGGCACCGCGATGGCGTAGGCGATGGTGGTGGTCTTCACCAGATTGACGAGATTGTTGTTGAGGGCCGGCAGGCTGATGCGGAAGGCGAGCGGCAGGATGACGTGGATGTAGGCGCGCAGGCGGCTGTAGCCGAGCGCCTCGGCGGCCTCGACGGTCTCCTTCGGCACCGCCTCGATGCCGGCGCGAAAAATCTCGACGTTGAAGGCGCCGGCATAGAGCGACAGGCCGATGGCGGCCCAGCTGAAATTCGAGACCAGCGGCACCGCGAGCCCGACGTCATTGGTCACGCGCAGGTACGAGCCGAGCGCGAAATAGAAGAAGTAGAGCTGCACCAGCGGCGGCGTGTTGCGAAAGAACTCGATATAGGCCGCGATCACGGCGCGCACGAGCCGCAGCCGCGATCCCTGCCACCAGGCGCCCACGACGCCGATGACGACGCTCGCCACGATGCACAGCGCCATCAGCCGGACCGAGGTCAGGAACCCGTTGAAGAAGCGCGCGCGGTCGAACGCGTCATAGAAGATCGTGAGCTTGATGCCGGTGGTCGCGTGGAGCTCGCGGAACCAGTCCCAGAGCGGCTGAAGGTCCGTCATCGGCGCGGCGACGCTCACGCAGCGCGCCGGTTCGCGCGGAATGCGCTCACTTCGTCTCGCGCTGCGCTTTCTTGAGGAACGCGCGACGGCGAGATGTTCCACTTCTTCTCCGAGCTCGATGAGCTTGCCGCTGCGGTGCCAGTCGGCGATGGTCTTGGCCATGAACTGGCCCCACGGTCCGTCGCGCTCCTCGAGCTTCACGGCAGCGCCCCAGGGCTCGGTCAGGATGGTCTCCAGCGGCATTTCGAAGCCCGCCCATTTGGGGTCGGCGAGACGCTCCGGAAGGCGGTGTCGTCGTACAGCCAGGCGATGCAATTGCCCTGCGCCAGCGCGGTCTCGGCCTCGTTCTGGCCCCGGAACGCGACGATGTCGGCGCCGTATTTCTCCGCCACGTACTTGTTGTAGAAGGCGCCCTGGATGCCGCAGATCTTCTGGCCCTTGAGCGCCTCCCAGCGCTTGAGCGCGACCTTGCGGTTGGCGAGCACGTTGACGCCGGAGGCGTAGTAGCTCGGCTCGACGACGCCGACGGTCTTCTCGCGCTCGTCCGTCACGTTCATGGTGGCGATCATGAGGTCGATCTTGCCCTGCTGCAGGAACTGCATGCGGTTCGCCGAGACCACCGGCTCGAGCTGCGAGCCTGACGCCGAGCCGGTCGGCCACGTCCTTGGCGAGATCGGGCTCGAAGCCGACGATGGCGCCGCCAGGGTCGCGGAAGCCGAACGGCTTGTAGTCGGCCTTGGTGCCGACCACGAGCACGCCGCGCTGCTTGATCTTGTCGAGGGTCTGGGCGTGTGAGGAGGTGAAGGCGAGGCCGGCGATTGCGGCGACGGCAGCAACGAGAATGTATTTTCGCATCGGCAATCCCCTGGCCGCGGTCGAATGGATCCGGCGCGGAATGGTACAGGGGCGCACGGCGGATGTCATCGACGCCTTCCCCCGGGTTTTCGCCGAGGGTAGGGTGGGCAAAATCGCCCGCGGCGTCGAACGATATTTACACAAGTCTCGGCAGCGATTTTGCCCACGCTGTCGAACCGCGAGTTGCGACCGCGTGGGCAAAGGCGCACCCGCAGTCCGTGCAAATCACATCGCTTAGCGCGATGCGCCTTTGCCCACCCTACGATTAGGTCTAGACTGACGCCATTCCGTCCGCCCATCGCTTTTGCGTCTCGGGTTTGAAAAAGCGCCGGGCGTCTCAGTCTCCGCAAAGTTGCAGGCAAACGAAATACCGGAGGAAGCAATGGCATTCGATTTCAAGGTCAACGGCAAGGCGGCGCACTCCGACGCCCCGCCGAGCACGCCGCTCTTGTGGGTGATCCGCGAGGAGCTCAAGCTCACCGGCACCAAGTTCGGCTGCGGCACCGGGCTGTGCGGCGCCTGCATGGTCCACGTCGACGGCAAGCGCGCCTTCTCGTGCCAGACCCAGGTGTCGCAGGTCGCCGGCAAGGCGGTCACCACCATCGAGGGGCTGTCGGCCAATTCCTCCCATCCGGTGCAGAAGGCCTGGCTCGCCGAACGGGTGCCGCAATGCGGCTACTGCCAGTCCGGCCAGATCATGAGCGCCGCCGACCTGCTGGCGCACAATCCCAAGCCCGACCGCGCCCAGATCATCGAGCACATGAGCACCAACATCTGTCGCTGCGGCTCCTACCCGCGCATCGTCCGCGCCGTCGAGCGCGCCGCGAAGGAGGCCTGAGCCATGAACATCCAGTTTAGCAACACCGACATCAGCCGGCGCGGCTCTCATGATCGGTGCCGCCGGATTCACGTTCGCGATCGCATCGGGCCTCCGCGCTCGGCGACGCCGAAGCGGCACCCGGCAAGGACACGGTGCTGAGCCCGTGGGTGACGATCTCGACCGACGATACGGTCGCGATCATGTCGCCGGCGGCCGAGATGGGCCAGGGCTCGCTCACCTCGCTGCCCCTGATCCTGGCCGAGGAGCTCGATGCCGACTGGGCGAAGGTGCGCGTGATGCGTGGCGCCGCCCAACGACGCGCTCTACAAGAATCCGGCGTTCGGCTACATGTACACGGCCGGCAGCAATGCGGTGACGGCCTATTTCAAGGATCTGCGCCAGTTCGGCGCGCAGGTGCGCAAGGTGCTGCTGGCGAACGCCGCCAAGCACTGGAACGTGCCGGTCGCCGAGCTGACCACCGGGCCGAACGTGGTCATTCACGAAAAATCCGGCCGCCGCCTGTCCTATGGCGAGATCGCGGCATTCGCGGAGGTCCCTGCCACTGCCCCCGAGGTCGCCGAGAGCGAGCTCAAGAAGCCCGAGCAGTTCCGCCTCATCGGCAAGGACGTGATGCGCGTCGAGCTGCCGCAGAAGGTGAACGGCACCGCGCAATACGCGATCGACGTGCAGGTGCCCGGCATGCTGTACGGGGCGATCCTGCGCTCGCCGGTGGAAGGCGGCGCGCCTG
Source organism: uncultured Actinomycetota bacterium (assembly GCA_963733605.1). Taxonomy (GTDB): domain Bacteria; phylum Actinomycetota; class Actinomycetes; order Mycobacteriales; family Mycobacteriaceae; genus Mycobacterium. The sequence goes on along the minus strand of CAVTDY010000037.1, from coordinate 17,788 downwards.
ACAAGGTCGACGACGCCAAGGCCAAGGCCATCGCCGGGGTGCTGCAGATCGTGCGGCTGCCCTACGGGGTCGGCGTGATCGCGCAGACGCCTTGGGCGGCGTTCGACGCCAAGGCCGCTCTCGGCGTCACGTGGACCCGCACCGGCAAGGCGTGGGGCTTCAACACCGAGAAGGCGCTGCCCGCCTTTGCGGCGGCGGCGCGCGACCTTTCGCGGCCCGGGCAAGCTGTGGGCCAAGGAGGGCGACGCGGTTGCCGCCATGCAATCGGCCGCAACGGTGATGGAGGCCGAGTATCGCAACGATCTCGTCTATCACGCCCAGATGGAGCCGCTGAACGCGGTCGCGGCGGTATCGCCCGACGGCGGCGCCTGCGAGCTGTGGTGCGGCGTGCAATCGAAGACGATCGCCGTGACGGTCGCGGCCGACGCCCTCAAGATCGCGCCGGACAAGATCATCTATCACGACATGCTGATGGGCGGCGGCTTCGGGCGGCGTGGTCACCGCGACGAAGAGTACGTCCACGATGCGGTGGTGCTGTCGAACGCCGTGAAGAAGCCCGTCAAGGTGATGTGGACGCGCGAGGACGATGTCCACAACGGGCGCTTCAATCCGCTGTCGGCGCACTATCTTGCGCGCCGGCTTCGACGCGTCGGGCAAGCTCGTCGCCTACCATCACCGCAAGGCCACCGACGAGGTGACGGCATTCCAGGACCCGGTGCGGTTCGGACGGGCGAACGGCCGTGACGTCATCGCGTTCGTCGGCATCGACGCGGCGTATTACGAAATCCCGAACCGCCTCGCCGAAGCGGTGCCGCAGGACAGCGGCCTTCGCACCTCGAGCCTGCGCGGCATCTCGCACCTGACCAACATCTTCGCGATCGAATCGTTCATGGACGAGCTCGCGCGCAAGCGCGGGATCGATCCGGCGGCGTTCCGGCGCGAATCTGGTCAAGACCAGTCCGCGCGCCTTGCACATCATCGACCGGGTCGCCCGCATGGCGGACTGGGGCAAGAAGCGGGACGGCAGCGCGCTCGGGTTCACCTACATGAACTATTCCGGGACCCAGATCGCGCTGGTCGCGGAAGTGACGCTCGACCGCAGGACCGGCACGCTGCGGGTGCCGAGGGTGTGGACGGCGCTCGATCCCGGCATCGCGGTGCAGCCCGACAATATCGTGGCGCAGACCGAGAGCAGCATCGTCTACGGGCTCGGGTTCGCGCTTTACGAGCGGATCACGGTCGACGACGGCGCGGTGCAGGAGTCGAATTTCTACGACTACCATGTGCCACGTATGAACGAGATCCCGGAGATGTTCATCGAGGTGGTACCGACCAACAACCACCCGACCGGCGTCGGCCAGATGGCGACGCCGCTTGGTCGGGCCCGCGATCGCCAACGCGGTCGCCGAACTCACCGGCGTGCGGCTGCGCGACACGCCGATGACGCCCGAGCGCGTGAAGCAGGCGCTGGGCTGAGTGAGCTGAGGGTCGAGAGATAGGTTTGCCGTGGGGGTGATGGTTGCGGAGGCGGGCGGCGCAGCGATGCGCCGCCCGTTCGCGTGCGGGCTTTCTTATCTATTGTTAACAGATAAGAAAGATGATAGCGTCTGCTTCGCCATCGAAGGACGGAAATCCATGACGACCGTGACCATTTCGCTGCCCGACTCGCTCAAGGAATTCGTCGACACGCAGGTCGCGACGAAGGGCTACGGCAATGTCAGCGAATATTTCCGCAGCCTGCTCCGTGAGGCGCAGCAAAATGAAGCGGACGCGCGGCTCGAAGCGCTGTTGCTCGAGGGATTAGCCTCTGGCGATCCCATTCCGGTGACGAAGGAGTTTTGGGATAATCTTAAAGTCAGGACTGAAAAGATCGTTGAGAAACATTCGGCCCGCAAGACGAAGCCGTGAAGCTGTTACTTCTACCGTCAGCAGACGATGACATTCTGCGTCAATTTGAATGGTATGTAGAGCACGGTGTTCCTGACGTCGCCCGGCGGTTCCGCCATTCCGTCGAATTGAGCATCAATTCGCTGCTGCTAAGGCCTCAGGCCGGTGCGCCAAAAAGCGTTCGCAACGCGCGACTCGCCGGCCCTCGTTCTTGGTCGGTTGGGGGATTCGACGAGTTTCACGTGTACTAGCTCACCCGAGACGAGGTTATCGTCGTAGTTCGCGTTCTGCACGACAAGAGAGACGTCGGGTCGATCCTGGACAAACAGCGCCTCGATGATCTTGACATTCAATAGATATCGTCCCGGCTCGCCAGCGAACGGCGCCCTCGTTCAACTCAATTGCGCGAGCGCGGCACCCCCCACCGCGCTCAGCACCACCAGCCACGGCGGCACCTTCCACACCGCGAGCAGCAGGAAGGCCGCGACCGCCAGCGCAAAGTCACGCGGTGCCGCGATGGCGCCGGTCCACACCGGATTGTAGAGCGCGGCGAGCAGCAGGCCGACGACGGCGGCGTTGACGCCGGCGAGCGCCGCCTGGGCCTGCGGCTTCGCCCGCAGCACCTGCCAGAACGGCAGCGTGCCGATGACGAGCAGGAACGACGGCAGGAAGATCGCCGCCAGGCAGATCGCGGCGCCCGCGATGCCATGCGGCTCGGGACCCATCACGACGCCGAGATAGGCCGCGAACGTGAACAGCGGACCCGGCACCGCCTGGGCCGCCCCGTAGCCTGCCAGGAACGCGTCGTTTGTCACCCAACCGGGCGGCACCACGGAGGCCTGCAGCAGCGGCAGCACCACGTGGCCGCCGCCGAACACCAGGGAGCCCGCCCGGTAGAAGGCGCTCGCCTCCGCCAGCGCCTGGCCGGCGACCGACGGTCCAGGAACCGCCGCCGCCAACAGCGGCAGGGCGATCAGCAAGGCGAAGAAGAGCGCGAGGCATGCGATCGCGACGCCGCGCCCGACCCCGGCGGCGAGCGCCGATTCCGAAGGCTTGCGATCGCTCGCGAGCAGCGCGACGCCCGCGACGGCGCCGAGCGCGATGGCGCCGAGTTGGCCGGCAGTGGTCGGCATGAAGAGCGCGATCGCGGCGGCGACGGCCGCAAGCGTCGCGCGGGTCCGGCCGGTCGCCATGGTGCCGGCCATTCCCCACACCGCCTGCGCCACCACGGCGACCGCGGCGATCTTGAGCCCGTGCAGCCAGCCGGGATCGAGCAATGATCCGTAGCGCTCGATGCCGAGCCCGAACAGCGCGAGCGCGATGGCGGACGGCATGGTGAAGCCGAGCCACGCGGCGAGCGCGCCCGCATAGCCGGCGCGGATGAGCCCGATGCCGATGCCGACCTGGCTGCTGGCGGGACCGGGGAGGAACTGGCACAGCGCCACCAGGTCCGCGTAGGCATGCTCGTCGAGCCAGCCGCGGCGCGCCACGATGTCGGCGCGATAGTAGCCGAGATGGGCGATCGGTCCGCCGAACGAGGTGAGCCCGAGCCGCAGGAAGGCGACGAACACTTCGATGGCGGTGCCGGCCGGTGCGGCCACGTCGGTGGCGCGTCGGGGTTCGGCCATCGCCGCCTCAGCTCGCCAGATTGTCGATCAGCTCCGAGACGAAGTCGGCGTCGGAGGTGGTGACGAACAGGTCGCAGAACGCCCGCGCCCGCTCGAGGTCGGGCGCGGAACCGGCGTCGTGCGCCGTCAGGAGACGGCCCTCGCGCTGCAGCACCACGAAGGTGACGAGCACGTCGGGCCGGCCGGCGGCCGGCCGGAAAAGGTGCGCATCGCCCTCGCGGCACACGATCACGATCATGTCGGGGTCGCGATCCGGCGTCTCGCCCATCATGGCGGGCCAGCCGATCGAGGTGTTGCGCGTCATGGTCGCCACATTGGGCCGGCCGCGCCGGGCGATGCGGTCGACCAGCTCTCCCGCTGCGGCGCCGAGGCCGATCAGCCTGATGGCGCGTTGCGCGGAATTGCGGTAATTGGAAATCCGCATGCCGGGAATGGCGGTCGACGCGAGGGCGGGCGGAGGCTGCATCACAACTCCATGGGTTGTTCATGCTACACGGGCTTCGGGCGCTGGTTAAGGGCAGGTTGGCGGCGGGCGTCGCCGCGACCCTGGTGTTCGGCGTGCCGGCCGGCGCACAGGTTGCGCAAGTCGGCATCGGCATCACCAATACGGCGACCGATGTGGGGTTCTTCATCGCCGACAAGAAGGGCTACTTCCGCGACGCCGGCATCGCGGTGACGATGACGCCGTTCGCCTCCGCGGCCCGCATGATCGCCCCGCTCGGCACCGGGCAGCTCGACGTCGGCGCCGGCACGGTGGCGGCCGGGCTCTACAACGCGGCCGAGCGCGGCATCCGCATGCGCATCGTCGCCGACAAGGGCTCGATCGCGGACGGCTATGAGTTTTCGACCCTGCTGGTGCGCAAGGACCTGGTCGACGGCGGGCGCTACAAGACGCTCGCCGACCTCAAGGGGATGACGATCGCGACCGCCGCCCAGGGCAGCGGCTCGGAATCCTCGCTCAACGAGGCGCTCAAGAAGGGCGGGCTGAAGTTCGCCGACGTCAACGTCGTCTACATGGGCTTTCCCGAGATGCTCGCGGCCTTCCGCAACAAGGGCATCGATGCCGGCATCACCAACGAGCCCACAGTCACGCGCACCATCCGGGAAGGCGTTGCGGTGCGGGCGAGCCCGCAGGCGATCTATCCGGGCCAGCAGACCGCGGTGGTGCTGTTCTCGGAGAGCTTCGCCGATCGCCGCGCGCTCGCCCAGAAGTTCATGAATGCGTATATCCGCGCCGTGCGCGATTACAACGGCGCCCTCAAGGACGGCCGGCTCGCCGGCCCGAACGCCGCGGAGATCATCTCGATCCTCACCGAATACACCGCCATCAAGGACCCCGAGACCTTCGCCACCATGTCGGCCTTCGCGGTCAACCCGGACGGCCACGTCAATGCCGCGAGCCTGCGAAACGACCTCGCCTTCTTCAAGGAGCGCCGCCTCGTCGACGGCAAGGTGTCGGTCGATCAGGTGATCGACCAATCGTTTGCCGAGGAAGCGGTGCGTGCGCTGGGGGCGTACAAGCGATGAAAATACAATGTCGCCTCATCCTGAGGAGCTTGCGAAGCAAGCGTCTCGAAGGATGATCGCGAAGTCGGTAACGTGCGTCCATCCTTCGAGACGCATCGCTGCGCGATGCTCCTCAGGATGAGGTCGAAAATAGGGCAATCCGGAGACCGCGATGATCACCCATGAGCAGAACGCGCTGTTGACGCAGACCGGGCCGGGCACGCCCATGGGCGAGCTGTTCCGCCGCTACTGGATCCCCGCGATGCTGGCCGAGGAGCTGCCGCGGCCGAACTGTCCGCCGGTGCGGGTGCAGCTGCTGTCGGAGCGGTTGATCGCGATCCGCGACACCGAAGGGCGGATCGGGCTGATGGACGAGTTCTGCGCCCATCGCGGCGTGTCGCTGTGGTTCGGGCGCAACGAGGAGAACGGTCTGCGCTGCTCCTATCATGGCTGGAAATACGACGTCACCGGCCAGTGCGTCGACGTGCCCTCGGAGCCCGCATCGAGCGGCTTCTGCCAGAAGATCAAGCTCAAGTCCTATCCGACGGTGGAAGCCGGCGGTGTGATCTGGGCCTATCTCGGGCCGCCCGCCGAACGCCCGCCGGAGCCGGCGTTCGAATGGGTCGGCCTGCCGCGCTCCCACGTCTATATCTCCAAGCGCTGGCAGGAGAGCAACTATCTGCAGGCCATGGAGGGCGGCATCGACTCGAGCCATGTGTCGTTCCTGCATCGCCACGATCTCGATCGCGATCCGCTCCACCGCAACACCTCGGGGGCGAAATACACGCGCTCCACCAACACGGTGTTCGATATTCTCGAATCCTCCGGCGGGCTGCTGATCGGCGCGCGCCGCAATGCCGATCCGGGCTTTCACTACTGGCGGGTCACCCAGTGGTTGATGCCCTGGTACACGCTGATCCCGCCTTACAAGGGCAACGCGCTCAACGGCCACGGCTGGGTGCCGATGGACGACCACAACCACATGGCCTGGACCATGACGTTCCATCCGGTCCGCCCGCTGAGCACGGAAGAAGTCGAGCTGATGCGCCAGGGCGCCGGCGTTCACGCCGAGCTCATCCCCGGCACGTTCCAGCCGGTCGCCAACCGCCACAACAACTACCTGATGGACCGCGCCGCCCAGGAACAGAACCTCACCTACAGCGGCATCCGCGGCCTCGCCATGCAGGATGCCTCGATCCAGGAGAGCATGGGCGCGATCCAGGACCGCACCAAGGAGAACCTCGTCTCCACCGACAACGCCATCATCATGGCGCGGCTGCGCCTGCGCAAAGCCGCCGAAGCGGTGGCGAAGGGCGCGCGCGCGCCCGGCCTCGATGCGGCGGCGCAGAGCGTGCGCTCGTCGTCCTTCGTGTTGCCGGAGCAGGGCTCGTTCCGCGACACCGCCCTCGACGCCGCCGCGGTGCGCAAGGGCGAGCCGCATGTGGCGGTGTGAGGTGGGGCGCCGTCATCCCGGGGCCGGCTGCAAGCGGGAACCCGAAATCGATGACCACCAACCGGGAGTATGGATTCCGGGTTCGCGGGCAAGTCGCCCGCGCCCCGGAATGACGAAGTTGCCATGACCAGCACGCTCGCCAATCAGCAGGACGAAGTCGCCGCCCTGATCGCGGTCTATACGGCGGACGTCGCGGGTGCGCTCGACGCCGCGACCATGCGCGCCGCCAAGGCTGTGCTGACCGATTCGCTCGCAGTCGCCATGGGGGCGCTCACCCATCCGGCCGCGCAGGCGGCGCGCCGCCACGCCTACCGGTTCCCGGGCGGCGACGGCGGTTGCGTGATCTGGGGCTCGATGCGCAAGAGCACGCCGGAGATCGCGGCGCTCGCCAACGGGGTGCTGCTGCGCTGCTACGACTACAACGATTTTTTCGTCGGCGAGCGCAACAGCGGGCATCCGAGCGACATGATCGCGGGCGTCATCGCGGCCGCCGAGTGGGCGAACGTGTCGGGCGAGCGGCTCCTTTCCGCGATCGCGATCGGCTACGAGGTGGTGGCCGCCGCCTACGACGCGTTCTCGACCGCGCCGGGCGGCTGGGACTACACCAACCTGTCCGCGCTCGGGGCGACCTGCGCGATCGCCCGCGTGCTCGATCTCGATGCCGACCAGATCCGTGAGGCGCTGGCCATGACGGTGATCCCGCATTTCGCCAGCGACGAGATCGAAGTCGGGCGACCTCAACACCCGCGGCGATCTCACCATGTGGAAGCGTTACAACGGCGGCGACGCGGTGCGCAACGCGCTGCAGGCGTGCCTGCTCGCCTCGGTCGGCGTCGAGGGCGCGGTGCGGCCGTTCGTCGGCCGCCAAGGCTTCATCGCCAAGCTCGCCAACAAGGCCGAGGACGCCATCGCGGTGCTGCGCGAGCGCTTGGTGCCGTCGCGGCCCGCGCGGCGCATCAGCGAGACCAACATGAAGCGCTGGCCGGTCGGCTCGCTCGCCCAGAGCGCCATCCAGGCAGCGCTCGCGGCGCGGCAGCAGGCTGGCGACTTGGCGCGCATCCGGCAGGTGCGGGTGTTCGCCGAGGAGGGCGCCTACGAGCACCTCGTCAAGATCCGCAGCGCCCCGTTCGAGCCGATCTCGCGCGAGACCGCGGACCATTCGTTGCCGTATATCGTGGCGGCGGCGGTGCTGGACGGCTTCATCCGCACCGACAGCTTCGCGCCATCGCGCGTGCACGACCAGGCGCGGCGGCGTTTTCTCAAGGAGAAGGTCACGGTGGCGCCGGCGCCGGAGCTCGGCACCCTTGCGGGCGGCAAGCACAAGCGCCATGCGGCGGGCTACCTCTCCCGCGTCGAGATCGAGCTCGACGACGGCCGTGTGGTGCACGGCGAAGCGCGGCCGTTTCCGGGTCACCCGAGCAATCCCTTCACCGACGCCGATCTCGCCGGCAAGCTCGCCGACAACATGCAGCCGTTCGCCGGGCGGGGGTACACCGAGGCACTGACGGAACTGCTGGTCGAGGCGCAGGCGATCGCGAACGTCCGGGAACTGACCGCGCTGCTGGCGCTGCCGACGGAGAGGGGCGTGGATACCGCGGTTACGGAATAGGCCCGCGCAAAAACCGTCATACAAGGCCGCCATGATGGGTGCGGTGCGCCGATTGGCATCGGAATTGCCCGTTCGGATACCGCACCCGTTCGAGGATGGTTCCATGCCCGTGCGACCCGCGTTTCCGGTTCGGCTCATCGACGGCTATCGCGATTTTCTCACCGGACGCATGCCGATCGAGCGCGACCGTTTTCGCGAGCTCGCCAAGCGCGGACAGTCGCCCGCCATCATGATCATCGGCTGCTGCGATTCGCGCGTCTCGCCCGAGGTGATCTTCGATACCCATCCGGGCGAGCTGTTCGTGGTGCGCAACATCGCCAATCTGGTGCCGCCCTATACGTCGGACGGCACCTGCCACGGCGTATTCGCGGCCCTCGAATTCGCCGTGCAGGTGCTCAAGGTCGCGCACATCATCGTGCTTGGCCATGCGCATTGCGGCGGCATCCGGGCCTATGCGGAGCACGGGCCGCCGCTGTCGCCGGGGGATTCCGATCCACAAGTGGATGTCCATGATCGCGCCGGCAGCCGAACTCGCCGGGTCTCCCGACCAGCCGGGCAACTATCTGACCCGGCTGGAGCAGGCCTCGATCACCAAGAGCCTCGAAAACCTCTTGACGTTTCCTTACGTGGCCGAGGCCGTGGCGTGCGGCACGCTCGCGCTCCACGGCGCCTATTTCGACGTCGAGACCGGTCAGGTGTTCGCGCGCGACGGCGCCACATACGTGGAGATCACCGCTGGCGCCGACACGCTCGCCGTCGCGAGCGTGTGACGGCTATTGCTTGCCGATGATATCCGCGGTGGCGCGGCGGAGGATTTCGGCGATGCGCCGGTTCTCCTCGGCCGAGCCGTGCTTGCGCTCGCGCAGCGCCCGCCGCAGTTCGCGCCGCGCCTGGCGCATCTCGTTGTCGCTCATCGCCGTCGTCGTCGTCGCGGCCCGTGAAGGCGCGGCGCACGTCGCCCATGCGGCTGCCGATGCGTTCGAGCTGCGACAGCATGGCCTCGACGCGCGGCGCGGTTCTGCCTCGAGGTGGCGGCGCCCCTCTTCCGCTGATGCGATAGAGCTTCTTGGTGCCTTCCGGCTCCACGGTCGGCGTAGCCGGCCTCTTCGAGGTAGGTGAGCGCCGGATAGACCATGCCGGGGCTCGGCACGTAGTAGCCGTCTGAGCGTTCTTCCAGCAGCTTGATCAAATCGTAGCCGTGGCTCGGCTTGTCGGCGATCAGCGCCAGCAGGAGGAGCTGGAGGTCGTCGGAGGCGAGCTTGCGGCCGGTGCGGAACCCGGTGCGGTCGAACCCGGCCTCGTCCATGATGCTGCCGACGAAGTGCGCAAAGCCGCTGGCCGCGGCGATGTCTTGCCATGCGGCGTAGCTTTTCGGGCGCGTGGTCGCTGAAGTCACGAAGGATGTCGCGGAAATGATGATGCATTGGGGTCCTCTTTTGGTTATATCGTAAGTTAGAATTTAAGATATATCGTAAGATATGTAAGGCGTCAAGTCCCTGGACCGCCATAGAGGTCCATTTCTTGCTTTGCTCTCTTGCCTGCGACATCGGAAAGGGTACGGCGTCACGCGCTCGCAATGTGAGTAGGACAAGGTACGGCATCACGTGATCAGCACGTGAATTCAACGAGACCTGACCGATATGACGAAGCAGGCCGGACCGCGGCGGCGATCGCACAGCAAGGCTGTGGCGTCGCGCGGCGATAAAGCCGGCGACGTGTCGCCGGACTGTCATGATGGGCTGCTACTCGAACGATGGAGGGCTCGCGGCATTCCGCCGAAGTCACTCTCGGACCACGATATTTCAGGGTTGTCGTCAGGCCCAGACGGGGGAACAAATGACAAGTCCCGAACACAATGGCACAGCCGCGCCCGGGAATTCCACCGAGGTGGATGCTGCGCACACCGTCGAAGGCCACGACGAGGCGCACGATCGCACCAACGAAGCCGTCACGGTCGCCGCCACGGTCGGCGTGGTGGCGGTCGGGGCGGCGCTGTTCGAGATCGCGCTGCTGCCCGGCATCGCGCTCGGCGTCGCCGCGATGCTGGCGCCGAAATATGTGCCGAAAGTCGGAGCGCGCCGTCACCCCGATGTTCCGCTCGACTGTGCGCGGCGCCTACAAGCTCGGCCAGAAGACCCGCGAGATGGTGGCGGAGGCCAAGGAGCAGGTGCACGACATCGTCGCCGAGGTGCACGCCGAAGGCGACACGTCCAAAGCAGCGGCGAAACCGACGCCCGAAGCCCCCCATGCCTGAAGCCGGCACGACGGCCGCGTCCCGCGCGCGCCAATGAAAGTCAAGACTTCAAGATTGCCCACCAGGTGCCGGGCCGCATCCGGATGAAGATCCCCGGCGCCAAGGGCAATCCCGAGCAATTGAATGAGATCAAGCAGACCTTCAGCCTGATCCCGGGCATCGAGCAGGTCGACGTCAACCCGGACACCGGCAGCATCGTCCTGCGCTACGATCCGGACCGGCACGACGACTTTCATGCCGGCTTTCACCATCACTGCGACCACCACCATGGCGGTGCCCATCAGCGCCCGCCCACCAACGAGATCGACGCGCTGGCGAACAAGATCGAGCAGGAGGCCGAATTCCTGGCGCGAGCATTCCGAATCCGCCCGCGCCGTGGTGGATTTCTGCAAGCGCGCCGACCGCGAGATCAAGGTCGCCACCGGCAACATGCTCGACCTGAAGATGGTGCTGGCGTCGGGGTGGTCGGCTTCACGGTTTTCGAGGTCGGCGCCACCGCGGCGACGCCCGTATGGGTGACGCTGTCGCTGTTCGGCCTCAACCACTTCATCGAGATGCAGACGGAACACATGGAGGCCGAGAGCCGCATGCGCGGAGCTCCGGCCGACGGCCTGACGGCGCGGCCGTGAGCGCGACAACGAAGGCGGCCCGAATGGATCTCGCGGTCCGCCATTACCTGCCGGGCCGGGTGCGGCTGCATGTGCCGGAGCTTTGCCGCAAGCCGGCGCTCGCCGACGCGGCGGTCGCGTGGCTGCGCGCGCAGGCCGGGATCAAGGCCGCGCGGCTCAACGCGGCCTGCGCCAGTCTCGTGGTGGAGTACGACGCGCGCGCGCGAGCCGTTGCTGCAGGGCATTCTCGCCCAGCTGCGGCGGGCGAGCTTGAAGGACATCGCGGCGCTCGTCGGCGGCATCGAACGCGGAGCGCCGACGAGGTCAGCCGCTCGCCCGCGAGCGCGTTGCAGTTGCCCGCCCGGCAGTCGGACACCAAGAACTCGCAACGTGCCGCCGACCAAGTCGGACGTGCCCGGGCTGTTCTCCGCGCGAGTCGCCGCTCGCCTTGCCGACGCTGTCGCTCGCGATGGCGTTCAGCACCAATCCGTTCGTGGTCGCGGTCAACATGCCGCTGATGCTGTGGAACGCCGTGCCGATCGCGCGGCGGGCGTGGCGGGTGTGGAGCCGGGAGCGCCGCCTCAATGTCGATTTCCTCGACGTGCTGGCGATCTCGGCCTCGGTCGCGCAGGGCAATCCGCTCGCCGGCTCGATCGTGACCTGGCTGATCAAGCTCGGCGACTGGATCCGCGACCTCACCGCCGCCGGCTCGCGGCGCGCCATCGGCGAGCTTGCTGGAATTCCGCTCGAAGAGCGCCTGGATCCTGCGCGACGGCCAGATCATCTCGATCCCGGCGGCCGAGCTCGCGGTCGGCGACCTCGTCGTCGTCTATCCCGGCGAGATGATCCCGGTCGACGGCGAGATCGTCGAAGGCCTCGCCACCATCGACCAGAAGACCATCACGGGCGAAGGCCTGCCGGTCAACGCGCGGCAAGGGCGAGGCGGCGTTCGCCGCGACCGTCATCCGCGAGGGCCAGTTGACCGTGCGCGCCACCCGGGTCGGCACCGACACCACGGCGGGCCAGATCGCCCACCTCGTCGAGTCGGCGCCGATCGGCGACACCCGCATGCAGAACCACGCCGAGCTGCTGGCCGACCGCCTGGTGCTGCCGACGCTCGGGCTCGCCGTCCGGCACCGCGGCGCTGACGCGCGGACTTCAGCCGCTTCCTGTCGCTGGTGATCGTCGATTACGGCACCGGCATCCGCGTCGCCGCGCCGACCTCGGTGCTGTCCTCGATGACCCATGCGGCGCGCGCCGGCATCGTCATCAAGAGCGGCGGCCACATGGAGAAGCTCGCCCAGGCCGACACCATCGTGTTCGACAAGACCGGCACCCTGACCCATGGCGTCCCGGCGGTCGTCGACGTCATCCGTATCATCGATCACATCACGCCGGGCCACCTGCTCGGCCTCGCGGCCGCGGCCGAGACGCGGCTGCATCATCCGGTCGCCGAGGCGCTGCGCACCCGGGCCAGGGAGCTTGCCGTCAACATCCCGCCCTGCGACGAGACCCAATACCGGGTCGGCCTCGGGGTCGAGGGCCAGGTCAACGGCTATTACCTCCATGTCGGCAGCGAGCGCTTCATGCGCCAGAGCGACATCCGCGTCGCCGGCGCGGCCGCCGACCGCGCCGCGCTCGACCGCAACGGCCATTCCTGCCTCTACATCGCGGTCGACGGCAAGCTCGGCGGCCTCGTCGCCTATGCCGACAAGATCCGGCCGGAGAGCCGCCCGGTGATCGCGCGCCTGCACGAGCATGGGCATCCGCAACACCATCATGCTGACCGGCGACAACGCGGTGGTGGCGAAGGCCGTGAGCGGCCGCCTCGGCCTCACCGGCGCATTCGCCGACATGATGCCGGCCGACAAGGCGAGCGTGATCCAGGAGCTGCAACGGCGCGGCAACGTCGTCGCCATGGTCGGCGACGGCATCAACGACTCGCCGGCGCTGAGCTTCGCCGACATCGGCATCGCCATGAAATACGGCGCCGAGATGACGCACGAATCCGCCGACGTGGTGCTGATGGAAGATTCGCTGTGGAAGCTCGTCAAGGCGATCGACATCTCGCGCGGCGCCGTCGGCCTCATCAAGCAGAATTATGCCATCGTCGCGGCCTTGAATACGCTCGCCCTGGCATTAGCTCTCCCGGGAGGGCTGATCAGCCCGACGTGACGGCTTTGATCAGCAACGGCTCGGCAATTCTCGCGACCATCAACGGCATGCGGCCGATCTTGCGGTATCAATGACGCAAGATCAATGACACAAGTGCAGGAACATCGCGCCCAGGATATCGTGGCGGCCGACTTCGTCCCGGGCGCATCGCGATGCGCTGGCGGCGGCGGTCGAGACGCTGGAAAATCCGAACTTCGCGGCCCGCATCGCCGACTATGCGGGCGCGCCGTCAACCGGGTGCGTGCGGATGTTGCCGCGCGCCGGCGAGCGCCGGCCTTTCCAAGGCGGTCGAGGCCGCCATGCTGCGAATGCCTCAAGACCGCGATCCGCTCGCTCGACCGAGCGGACCGGCGGCCGCCGGCCACATGGCTGTGTCCACGATGGCGGCCGGCGTCACCGGCGGCGTGAGCGGCTTCTTCGGCCTTGCCGCGCTGCCGGTCGAGCTGCCGGTGACGACCACCCTCATGCTGCGCGCCATCGCCGATATCGCCCGCCACAATGGCGAGGACCTCTCCACGGCTCGAAGCGCGGCTCGCCTGCCTGCAGGTGTTCGCGCTGGGTCGCGCGGCGATCGGGCGTGCGCACCGATGTCGGCTATTTCGCCGCCCGCGCGCTGCTGACGCAGATCACCGGCAACGCCGCCGCCTATCTGGTCGAGCGCGGCGCGGCCGAACTGTCGGGCCCGATGATCAACAGCTTCATGGCGGAGATCGTGTCGCGCTTCTCCATCGTGGTGTCGGACCGCATCGCGGCGAGCGCGCTGCCGGTGGTCGGCGCCGTCGGCGGCGCCACCGTCAACGTGATCTTCATGAACCACTTTCAGCAGATCGCGCAAGGGCACTTCACGGTGCGGCGGCTCGAACGCGAATACGGCGCCGAGACTGGTGCGCCGGCACTATGCCGAGATCGCCGTCGCGGAGCCTGCGGGACCGCAAATGATGCGGCGGCACGCCACGGCAGAGCTGACATGCGCATGCGAGTTCCGGCGTACCCGCCCGATCGCCGCCGACCGAAGATCCCCGCGTCGCCGGCCTGCGGCGCATGCGCGTCATCGCGACGCTGCTGCTGGTCGCGATGACGGTGGTGTTCATCGCCACCTCGTTCGCGCAGGCGCGGTGGGCGTGGCTCGCCTATGTGCGGGCGTTCGCCGAAGCCGGCATGGTCGGTGCCTGCGCCGACTGGTTCGCCGTGGTGGCGCTGTTCCGCCATCCGCTGGGAATCCCGATCCCCCACACCGCGATCGTGCCGCAGCAACAAGGCGCGCATCGCCGGCGCGCATGGGACGCTTCATCACCAACAACTTCCTCACCCCGAAGGTGCTGTCGGAACGGCTGGCCGAGGTCGATGCCGCGCATTGGGTCGCCGATTGGCTCGGCAGCCCCGACAATGCCACGGCGCGTCGCCCGCAATGCCGCGCTGGCGATCCCCGAGGTGGTGCGCGCGCTGCCGCGCGAGCAGATCGCCGACGTGCTCGGCCGTCCGTCGTGCGCGGGCCTCGAGGCGATGCCGGCGGCGCCGGTCGCCGCCAACCTGCTGGCGATCGTGTGGGCCCAGGGCCAGACCCAGAAGCTCATCGAGCGCGGATCGAATTGCGCGAAGCCGCGCTGCTCGACAACAAGGACCTCATCCGCGCCCGGGTCGAGGCGAACTCGTCGCGCTGGGTTCCGCGCTGGCTCGACGGCATCGTCGCCGACAAGATCGTCACCGCGATGACGGCGACGCTCGCCGAGATGCGCGATCCCGCCCATCCCTGGCGGATCGAGCTCAAGACCGCGATCGAAGGCCTGATCGAGCGGCTCGCCTCCGATCCGGCCCTGCGCGCGGATGTCGAGGCCGCCAAGGCGCGATTCATCGACGATCCCGCTGTTCCAGCGACCAGCTTCACGCCTTGTGGGGCGAGATCGACGCCCGCCTGCCGTCCGACATCTCCGCCTATGCGGAGCGCATCGAAGCGGCGTCGAATTCAGCCCTCGTCGGCGCCGGCCGCTGGCTGCAGGACGACCCGGCGCTCAAGGTGAGGATCAACCGCTGGATGCGCTATCTGGTCAAGCGCGCGATCTCGCCGCGCCGCGCCGAGATCGGCGCCTTCGTCACCCGCGTGGTCGAGGCCTGGGACGCCACCACGCTGGTCAACCGCATGGAGCTTAGGTCGGCAAGGACCTGCAATACATCCGCATCAACGGCACGCTGGTGGGTGGGCTGGTGGGGGTGATTATTTATACTGTGTCGAAGTGGCTGTCGCCGGGATGGGGCCTGGGACCGCAGGCGTCCCGCCCGCTCTTTCTTATCCGAGAAGAAAGAAAGGGCGGGCGGGACGCCCGCGCTCTCTTCGGGTGAGCGGTGAGGCCTGTGACATTTCAGAGGTGTCGCTGCTAGCGGATTTCATAGATGGTCCGATTGGCATTGTGTACTTTGTGAATATAGAGCGATTTCTGACGATAAAACACTAGCGGAATTGATTGTGCAATTCCCGCTGTCTCCTTCGAGAATTTCGATGTGATCCATGCCCCCAACGGCCTTGTCCATTCGCCCAGTGAGCATGAATTCATGAAGAGTGCGTGTGGGGGTTGTCGGCACGGATGGAATGGAATCCGGGACGCGAAGGCATAAACCGGGCCAGGCGGACGCGATCACGGATTCCCCGCATACGAGCGAATCCGAACGCGCCTCATGAGGCGAATTGTCAGCACAGACAATGCCGCAAGCCGCGATTGGCTTTCCGTCACGCGGCAAGGTAACAAATCGCCGCTCATTCCGGCTTGGCCGGTATGGACGTTGTGAAGCAGGGCCATCTGTAATGCCGCAGCCCGCCGGGGTGAACTCCGGTCACAACGCCAACCCGAATACTCACGCGCCTCGTCATCGAAATCGTCTTGGCCAACTCCTGACGCGTCGGTTGGTGGTACGAGTTCGACGATGTCCTTGTTGTCGATGTGGAGCGACACCAAGTGGATAACATTGCCGACGACAGGAATGGCTGTGTCTATCGGAATTAAAACTGGCTGGAATGGTTCCGTGTAGCTCTTGGGGAGCAATGACACATCCTGCAATGTCCAGGGTTTCATTGTAGTCGACGTGCAGCACATTCAGCATACCGGCGTACCGCGAGCCCATCCAAATCAGCTTTAGCTTTTCCGGATCGAGAGATGGCGTGCCCACATTCGGCGAGATAAAGAGTGCCGAAGGTGCATGGGAAGACGAGGGCGCTGCATTCGCGCCACGCCTTCGTTGAGGACATGTTTGGCGGTAATCGCAAATGCAAATTCGGGCGTCCCGGCAATAATAAATCCGCTGCCCGAAAAGCTTGCCTCCCTTCCGGGGCCGAACGCTATGAATGCAAACAGCGAAGGTCGCAAAGCCTCAACTTGGCCGGGATTTACGCCGACGCTTCGACCCACCATCGCTTTAAGGGGGCATGAGGAATAGGCATCGTTAAATCTTCTGAGCTCCGTGGGTATGGGCAGTTGCGAACTGGCCGGAGTGGAATTATGCCAAATGCCGCCATTCTACACGAATAATCTGCATAGAAGGATGATTTCAGTCAGGGCACCGCCGACTTAGCCGAAGCAAGACCGCTCCAGAATCCTTCGATCGCGGCAACGGCATCGAGGTAATCTGCCTCCGTGATGAAATGCTCCAGTTCGAGGCCAGCATCGTGCTTCATGACATTCACGCGCACCCGCATCCGCTCAATGACATCAAGAATCTCCGACGGCACGACAGCGGAGAATTGCCCTAGGACATCGCCGACCAAGTCGGTGAATGACTGGCCTCCCTTCGTCTTCATGGTCAGCGCACCGTCGTTTCGCGCTGCCATCGCAGGGAAGTAAGCCTTGCAGTCCTTCTCCCACAGATGATATTCGCGCATGTAGGCACCTTGGAGCAACGTTTCCTGCACCCAAGCATGCATAGAGCTTTCCATCTCCGAATTGAGGGGATCGCGCCCAAGAATTCCAAGGTTCGAATCGTAAACCATCTTGATGCCGGCAACAGCGTATTCAACAGCAGTCCGTCTATGGCTGATCTGCACGAAATTCACCATAGCGCTCGCCGTAATGTCGAAGAATTTGCGCTTTAGTTGCATAGGAAGTCTGCTCGACTATTGGCATGATCGCGCATGCCGAAGATTTCGCGATTTACACGAGATCCGCGGGCTGAATTGCGATGGAAACGAGTTCCTCTGGCCTTGGTGCTCCCGGAATGTGGCCGGTGTATTCAAGGATCAGGCCCCCGATTGCACTCTTGATCGCCGCGAATATTTTATGCATATCGTCATGTGTCGGCGAAATTGTTGCGCCTGCCCGGCAAACGCCGTGAAACACCTTAAGCTTTGCATGGTCGGACACGTCCAATACGCCGCCATTGTGAATGATGCTTATGCGAAGGATACGCAGATCGCCAAGAGCGTCCACTTTCACCTCGCTCCGCGCCACGCCTCTTACCTTGGCAATCTGCGGGCGGATTTCTTCGTCCCAATAGGCAAACATAAAGACGATGATAGACCAGCACACTTGCTGTTCAATAGTAAGCGGCTCTCTGACCGCACGGCTTTGACCCGTTGACTGCCTGCCCAGCCTTTGGCAGCCCGCCGCGGGTCATGCCGCTTGGCGGATTGCGGAGCGCTCGGCCGCCCAGGCCCATGGCATGAGTTCGTCGATGCGCGAGGCC
>CAVTDY010000036.1:0-20948 GCA_963733605.1 uncultured Actinomycetota bacterium | reverse complement strand
CGGAGGAGAAGCCGGGCTGTTTGGCGGGCCACCGGGTGATCGCGGCGATGCGAGCGGTGAACTCGCCGTTTCGGTTTCTTGCGCATTACTCCGGCAACATTTCGGGTAAGGCGGCGCTGTCGGGTCTCAAACTTCGTGGCGGATCTTCGATGCGGTTCCCGGGGCAGTCGGGATTGCGGCGAGCGCACACTCATGCCGGTAACCCGCCGTATTCGTGCTTCACCGGCACAGCCCTTCGATGCCGACGTGACTGAAGTGTCGCTGCACGGGAACCAGCGCCTGGCACGGCGCCCGAAGTCGTCAGAGAGAGCGCGGTGTTACCGAACACCCCGGCGCGACGCGATATCGCGATCAGGCATCCTTGCGCAGACCGCAACCCGTGACGCATGACGTCCCTCGCACCGTTCCACCTGGCTTGAGCACGCGGGTGAGTTCGCCCAGCGCCGCATGCGGGTCCGGCAGACAGTGAAGCCCGTTGTAGGTGACGCAGAGATCAAAACTGTTGTCGCCGAAGTGAAACGCGGTCACGTCGGCTTCGACGAATTCGATCGCGTCTTGCACGCTCCGTCGGGCCGCCTGTCGGAGCGCCGATCATCATCGACGGCCACCTGTGGGGAGTCGCCGGCATCGCGTCGACGCATCCCCAAACCGATCCCCGACCCACCGCCCGTCACCAGGATCGTGTCGTGGGCTGTCTGCATGGCTTCTGCCCCCGTCGTGTCGGTGGTTGAACTCTACAACCGGCCTCGAGGGCGGTTCGCCCTCGATTTCCAACTTGACCCGTGAACAGCTGGCCACGCGGACTGGTGATCCCTTCTTGGACGGATTCAGGCATCGGACCCGACACGATTCGATTCGGTTCGTTACCGCTACCTGGAACGCATGGATTCCGGCTGGTTGTCAGAGCAGATGGGCGTTGGCCCTGACGACATAGGACCGTTTGTTGGGCCACTCTCGTATGAACGACGTCACACCCGGGGCACATTGGGCACGACGAGACGTCGAGCGAAGGAAGTCGCCATGGCGGGGAACGCGACCGGGGATTGCGGTGCCCAGCGGCCGTCGGCGACGCCAGCTCCTGATCGGTCTGTCGCCCGCCTGCCGGGTCGACCGGCGCTGGCTCGACGTCGAAGTTGCGAATTGGGTGATGGCCGAGGTGGGCGGGGACCAGCTGGCCGAACTCCTGGTTTGCCCAGCTGCCGGCCCCGGCGAGCCAGCGGACTACGGCGCGAGGACGCGGCGGCGCTGGCGGGCCACCCGCTAGATGGCGCACCCGCAGAGGGAGTTGGGGCGTTATGTGTCGTGTTCAGCGGTACAGGTGCTGAAGGAAACGGGTCATCTGCTCTTCCGCCTGACGCACAAGCGGACGAAACTAGGTGGGTATGGCTGCAGGAAGCCAGTCCTTTGACGACGAGTTGGTAGGGCTGTTCGATCATTCGCAGGATGCG
Source organism: uncultured Actinomycetota bacterium (assembly GCA_963733605.1). GTDB lineage: Bacteria > Actinomycetota > Actinomycetes > Mycobacteriales > Mycobacteriaceae > Mycobacterium. Next base: position 19,500 of record CAVTDY010000036.1, on the reverse strand, counting down.
TTCTGCATCGCGGGGTTCGACGGGTACCTCAGGCGCGCCAATCCGGCCTTCCCACGCAGCCTCGGGTACACCCTCGAGGAGCTGCTGGCTTCACCGTTCGTCGACAACATTTACCCGGCGGATCGTGAGTCGGTCGAAGCGGTGCTGGCTGAACTTGCCGCGGGCAACCCGGTCGTCGGGTTCGAGTGTCGACACGTCCGTGCCGACGGCGTGGTGCGCTGGTTCGAGTGGAGCACCAGCAGCAGGCCCGAAGCGGGTGTGATGTACGGGGTGGCGCGCGATGTCACGGAGCGCCGCTTGGCTGGCGGCGAGTTGGGCGCGCTGCGGCGGGTGGCGATGCTGGCGGCTGAGGGTGTGCCGACTTCGGACTTGTTCGCCGTGGTCGCCGAGGAGGTCGCCCGCGTCATGGATGTCCCCGTTGTCACCGTGCTGCGCTACGAGCCCGACGCCAGAGCAACGGTGTGCTCCACGTTCCCAACGGAGCTGGCACCATTGCCCGCGGGCACCGGGTTGTCTCTGGACGGCACGACTCTGAGCTCGCTGGTGCGCGATAGCAGCGCCGCGGTCCGCATCGACGACTACCGGCAGCTGGACGGTGGGATCGCGGCTGCCGTGCGTGATTCCGGCGTTCGTGCGGCGGTCGGCGTGCCGATTGTGGTGGCGGGAAGCCTGTGGGGCTCGATGGCGGTGTGGAGCAGGGTGCCCGAGCCGCTGCCTGACGACACCGCGGCACGGCTGGCCCACTTCACCGAGCTGCTGGCTACCGCGATCGCCAACGCCGAGTCACGTGAAACGCTCGGACGGCTCGCCGAGCAGCAGGCCGCGTTGCGACGGGTGGCCACACTCGTCGCAACTGGGGATAATCGGTCGGAGCTGTTCGCGGCAGTCGCCGAGGAGATGGCCCGATGTCTGGGCACCACCGCCGCCGATGTGGTTCGGTTCGAGCCGGACGGCGCCGCTGTCGTCGTCATCGCTTCGTACAGCCCGCCGGGCGTGCATGGGCTCACCGTCGGCGAGCGTGTCACCCTGGAGGGCGACGGCGTGTCAGCGCGGGTGTTACGCACGGGTCGCCCGGCGCGGGTGGACAGCTACGAAGACGCCGACGGCACCACCGCCGTCCGGGCCCGCGAACTTGGCCTGCGCTCGCGAGTCGGCGCCCCGATCATCGTCGACGGGCATGTGTGGGGTGTTGCGCTCGTCGGCACGTCGGGTCCTGAGCCGCTACCTCCGGACACCGAGGCCCGCATCGCTGAGTTCGCCGACCTGGTCGCCACTGCGATTGCCGTCTCCACCGCCCGTGACGATCTGGGAGTGCTCGCCGATCGGCAGGCGGCGTTGCGGCGGGTGGCGACATTGGTAGCGCGCGGGGCGAGCCCGTCGGAGGTGTTCGAAGCGGTGGCCGACGAAATGGCCCGCTGGCTACGTGTGATGCACGCGACGGTATCCCGCTACGAGGCTGAGGCCTTCATCCCCCTCGCGATCTATCACGGGGACCGGCTGTGGAAGGTGCCCGAGGGCCTGCGGTGGCCATTGGAGGGTGACAACGTTGTGGCTAGGGTTTTTCGCTCCGGTGGCACCGCCCGGATGGACAGCCACGACGATGCTTCGGGTCTGCAAGCCGCACGCCTACGTGAGCTCGGTATCCGTTCGGCGGTGGGGGTCCCGATCATCGTCGACGGGCGCGTGTGGGGCGCGGCCATCGTGGGCTCGTCGGCATCTGAGCCGTTGCCGCCGGACACCGAGGCGCGCATCCGCGATTTCGCCGACCTTGTCGCCACGGCAATCGCCAACGCGGCCGCTCGCACCGAACTGCGGGCGAGCCGCGACGAGCTGCGGGTGCTCGCCGAGCAGCAGGCTGCGCTGCGACGGGTGGCGACGCTGGTCGCCCGGGGGGCCAGCCCGTCGGAGGTGTTCTCCCTGGTGGTCGAGGAGATGGCCCGATGTCTGAATGCGGGGAACGCAGGGTTGGGACGCTTCGACGGTGGTGAGGTGGTCGTGCTGGCCGCGTCCCAGTTCGATCCGGATATGAAGGGCGTTCCGGTCGTCGGCGAGCGGATTCCGTTGGAGGGTGACAACTTCGTGGCCAGAGTGTTTCGCACCGGCGCCCCCCGCACGAGTGGACAGCTCAGAGTCGCAGGACGCTCCTGGCACCATCGCCACGCGCGTGCGCGAGTTGGGGCTGGGTTGCACGGTGGCGGTCCCGATCGTTGTCGATGGACGGGTGTGGGGGACCGCCACGGTCGGTGCTGCGGAGTCGTTGCCGCCAGACACCGAGGCGCGGATGGGCGACTTCGCCGACCTCGTCGCGACCGCCATCGCCAACGCCGCCACCCGATCGCAACTGCACGCGAGCCAAGACGAGTTGAGGGTGCTCGCCGAACAGCAATCGGCGCAGCGGCGCGTTGCCATCCTGGTTGCGCGCGGGGTTGCCCCGACAGAGGTGTTCTCGGCTGTGGCGGCTGAGTTGGCCCACTGTCTGGGTGTACAGCACGCGGCGGTGTACCGCTACGAGTCCGACGACACGGCCACGCTCCTCGCGTCCGCCAGGCCGCTCGCGTCCCGCGACGAGCCTGGGTTGAGGAAGACTCCGATCGGCACGCGGTTTGCAATCCAGGGCGACAACATCAACGCGATGGTGTACCGCACCGGGCGCACCGCCCGAATGGACAGCCATCAGAATGCTGCCGGTCCGACCGCAGCTTACCTATGTAAGCGGGGCATCCGCTCTGCTGTCGGGGCGCCGATCATCGTCGGCCGACTGCGTGTGGGGCGCGACCATCGTCGGCACGTCGGAGCCTGAGCCGTTGCCGCCGGACACCGAGGCGCGCATGGGCGACTTCGCCGACCTCGTATCGACAGCCATCGCCAACGCCGCCACGCGCTCCGAGTTGATCGCCTCGCGGGCCCGGATCGTGGCGGCTGCTGATGATGCGCGCCGCCGTCTGGAACGCGACCTGCATGACGGCGCTCAGCAACGGCTGGTTGCGCTGGGTCTTGGGCTACGGGCCGCCGAGTCGTGCGTGCCTGAGGAACTGCTTCCGCTCAAGGAGCAGATCGCCGGGCTGGTGACGACCGTGACCGCGGTGTCGGCCGAGGTACAGGAGATCTCGCGGGGAATACATCCGGCGATCCTGTCCAGGGGAGGACTGGTCCCGGCCCTCAAAACACTGGCTCGTCGCTGCACCGTTCCCGTGGACCTTGACCTGCATGTCGACCAGCGGTTTGCCGACTCCGTGGAAGTCGGCGCCTACTACGTCGTTTCCGAGGCGCTGACTAACGCGGCCAAACACGCACGAGCATCGGTTGTCGAAGTGTGCGCGCACGCCACGGATACCGTCCTTCGCCTGGAGATCCGTGACGACGGAATCGGCGGAGCTACCGCGGGTAGGGGCTCGGGACTGACCGGTTTGGTCGACCGCGTCGAGGCGCTCGGTGGCACGATGACAATCCAAAGTCCTGTCGGCAGCGGAACCGCGCTGCTCGTCAACATCCCTATTGAAACCGATTAGCGGCGACCGGGTCGACAACGTTCACGTGGTCCACACGACCATCAGCTACCGGTAACCGCTCCGTCCACCGTCATCAGCATCCACCGGCTGCCCGTGGTAATCGTGAGACGAGGGAGGTCTGTAATGACCGGCGGCGCAACGAGGGTTTATCTCGCGCGGCATGGCCGCACCGCGCTCGATGCGGAAGACCGGTTGCGCGGGTTGAGCGATCCACCGCTCGACGACGTCGGTGTGGTCGAGGCTGCGCGGCTCGCCGGAGTGCTCGCCTCTAAGGACCCGACAGTGGTGATTTCCAGCCCGCTTTGGCGGGCGGTTGCCACCGCCCGGGCGATCGGTGCGGCGGCCGGTGTGGCGGCGTCGATCGACATTCGGCTCAACGACCGAGACTACGGTCCGCTGACCGGTGAGCGTCGCGATGAGGTGCGACGCCGGTTCGGTAGCATCGACGCCGCGCCCGGAGTTGAGCCGCTCGAAGCTCTCGCCTCGCGTGCTCGCGCAGCGTTTTTCGAGCTGGTGGCAGAGCACGGCACTGGTCCTCTCGTCCTGGTGTCTCACGACGCGTTCAACTGCGCGTTGATGGTGCAGATCGATCCCTCATTGAGAGACATTGAGCAAAGAACCGGTTGCTGGAACCAGCTGAGCTTCGGGGACGACGGGTGGCGGGTCGACGCCTATAACCTGAAACCCGGATGCGTATGACAAGTAACCCCGGCATGGGTATGGTGGCAGAGGGGTTTTCGATCGTTCATCGTCGTCGGAGGTCTACCACGAAACTGACCGCTCCGCGGTCAGCGCCGGAAAGTCTCGGCGGCTTTGAAATGGGCGTCGCGGTCACCCATCTCATTGCGAAACCAGGTGTTTCGTCGCCACCGCGCGAACCGATCCTGCAGGCGTGCGATGCGAGCGCTTCGATGTGCCAACAAGTCGATCGTGAGGTTGATCGGAATCTGAAGGGGCGGCAGGAGCGTCCACGGCCATGGGTTGGGCATATCGTAGGACCGGTAGAAGCGGCCTGGCAGGAAGTAACGGGTGTATCCGAGCTGGATTCGATAGTTGAACTGGTCGCGGATCGCCTTGCGAAGGCTGGTGCCCTGTTTGGGCGCGAACGCGCGGGGATATGACTCGATGAGTTCGCGACCGTCCTGGCCCGCGCCGAATGCCCGCTTGGCAAAATAGAGTGTCATCAGCTGGCCGGCTTCGCGCAGATCGGCTGGATGCCAACGGGGTTGGACGCCCATCAGGTGGCCCACGTATCGCCAGAAGTGCATCATTGCTTCGGTGTCAGCGGTGGTCGATCGGTAGCCGAGTTTGTGCATGCCCAGTCCTGTCGCCGAACCCGCCGGACAGCAGCGTGATGGTGGCTTCGGCCTGGCTGATCGGTTTACCCCACGCGGCCAGGTTCCACTGCGGGTGGCGGGTGATCCGCTGCCGGAGAAAGACGTGCATGATGCGAACCCGCATGGCGGTGGCGCGCCCGGGCGCCCCGGGTTTGGTGCCGCCCGGGTCGGACACGTCGATCCAGAACCGCGCGGTCTCCATGAAGCGGTTCAGGGCGGCGTCGCCCGCGTACTTGCCGGTCATGCTCAGCGGCTGCACGATCGGGTTTTCGGTATAGGCGAGCAACGTCCCGACACCCAGAAAGCTGAAGACGGCCGGCCCACACCGCCGGAAGAGGAACGCGCCGCGTTCGACCAGATCGTGATCGACCCATGGCGGATCGGTTTCGAATTCCTCGAACAGTCGCACCATCGACGCCGGCGCGTCGGGAACGGACTCGATTCCATGTGCGAGAGCCTGGTCCAGCATGGCCCTGCCGTCCGATGAGTTGCCGTCGATGTAGGCGTCCTTCACGAAAGCTTCAGCGACCGGGTCTGCGTCGTAGTATCGCGTGTGCGAAGTCGAGGACGTGATCGTCCGACGGCAGTGTGCCAGCTCCACCGAAGAGATTGATACCGCGACGTTTACGTTGACCGGAACGTCGACTGCGCTTATCCAAGAACGCTTGGAAGTCCGTCGGGATCTGATCGGTCTGAGTCTGCGAAATATCGTCAACGGTCATGGGTGCACCTCTTCTATGTTGAGCTGGACCAGTTCGCCCTGGATCCATGGCGCCAGGTCTGTCAAGAACACGGACTCACCATTTCGTTGCATGTCAAGCCACTTCTGCAGCGCCCGTGGAGCGGGACCGGACAGGATGGTGGATACGTTGGCTGCGCTTTCGCGTTGAAGGCTTTCGGCCGGGTTCAAGACAAGGTTTTCGTTGAAGACCTTCTTCTGTGCCGCGATGGTGTCCCGGTTTCGGCGGGCGTATCGCGCACCAACTTCTTGGGCTTCGTCGATGAGGTCATCCGGGGGCACCAGTCGATTCACCAGGCCCATCTGATGTGCCTCCTGCGGGGAGTACATCCGGCCCTCGAGCATCATCTCCAGCGCCCTGGCGGGTCCGATGAGCTGAGCCAGTCGCTGACCTCCGACGGTGGTGGTCAAACCGATGAGCAGCTCGGGGAGTATGAAGCCCACGGATTCGTCATCGGCGGCCAAACGGACGTCGAAGCAGACCGACATCTCCAATCCTGCTCCGCCGCATGGCCCTCCGATCGCGGCGATGTAGACCGCGGGCGATCGCATGATGCGCAGCACGACCTCGTTGAAGCGTGTGACGCTCAGGAATGGGCTGACGGGGCTTCGCCGCAGGGCCTGTTCGCCGCCCGGTGCGGCACCTCGGCCGCGGGAAGCGGCGGCGAGAATCTCGGCGATGTCGAAGTGAGTGATGTAGCGCTTGGGTACGCCTCCGGTGAGCACGACCGCGCCGACACTGATGTCGGCGTCGACGGCTGCGGTGAGGGTGTCAAGGTCCTTTGCATCCGCGCCGTCATGAAATTGTATGGGGGATCGCAGAACCGGACGGTGAGTACTCGGTCCTCCTGCTCGACCGTCAACGTGCGCAATTCAAGGTCGCGTGCACGGGTCGCCATGTCAGCCGTCGCCGCTCACGCGTACTTCACGACGGTGCGCTGCGCGCCGAGGTCGATTGCTCCGTCATCGGTCGCCACGGCGGCCTCGACGATGTCGCCGTCGCGCAGATATTTCGGGTTCTTGGCTTGCGTTGAGAAGAAGGCCTTCCACTTCAGCTGGTCGGGAAGCAGCGACCCGATGATCTCGATTGGCTTGGGTGGTGCGCTGATTGCCGTGCCGACCGGGGTACCGGTCAATACCAGGTCGCCGGCATCGAGACGCTGAAAACGCGACAGCGCCTGCAGTGCCTGCACGGGTGGGTAGATGATGTCGCCGTCGACGAGCATGTCCTGGCGGATCTCACCGTTCACCCGCAGCCGCAGCCGCAGGTCGCCGAAGCGCTTGAGCTCGTCGGCGTCCAGCAGCACCAGCGCGGGCCCGACCGGAGTGAACGTCGGATACGACTTGGATTCGTAGAACTGCGTTTTGGTCAGTTGCACATCGCGCGCCGAGACGTCGTTGGTCACCACCAGCCCACAGATGTAATCGGGAGGTTGGCTTCGGTGATCGTGGTGCCGACGGGCATATCGCGGCCGATGACCAGACCGATCTCCACCTCGTAGTCGAGCAGCCGGACGTGGTCGGGTTTGACGATGTCGTCGACTGGGCCGCTGATGGAGCCCGATGCCTTGCGAAAGAAGGCCAGCGGGTCGTGTTGGCCGGATCGCGCCCGGCGTCTTTGACGTGGGAGGCGTAGTTGGTCATTTGCGCCACCACCCGGCACGGGGCGGTGATCGGGGACAGCAGGTGCAGGCTGTCGAGCAGCACCGTGTCATTGCCGTGGGCGGCCTCGATGGCGGTCCGGTCGGCCAGCAGCTCGCGGGTGGTGGCGGCCGCGGTGGTGACTCGAGCGGCCCCGGTTGGGGTCTGCACCCACCAGGCGTCGGCGGTGCGCAGGATCGAGACGGTCATCGTGGGTCCTCGGGTTCTCGGGCGGTTGGGGTCAGGATCTGGCCACGCTGAGCAAGCCGCGCAGGCTGGTCAGGTCGAATTCGTTGTCGTCGCGCAGCGCGGTGAACATCGAGCGAAGTTCGCGCAGGGATTCGCGGCCGGGCGCGATGCCCAGGAAGTCTTTGGTGATGGGCGGTCCCCATTGGGAGAGCCCCGACGCGGTGAAGGCAGCCCAACCCGGCTCGAGCGAGCAGTCGAACATGTCACCGTCGCTGAAGTGCTCGACCATAAAACCGTCGGGATCGCGCCAGTAGTCGAAGATCTGGCTGCCCTGGATGTGGCGGCCGATTCCCCACGAGCGGTGATAACCGCGCTCGGCGAGGTAGCGGCTGCCGGCGGCCATCGCGTCGATGTCGCTGACCTGGTAGGCCGAATGGATGTAACGGTTGGACGGGCCCAACGCCACCGCCAGGGTGTGGTGGTCGGCCGGAGTCTGCCCGCGATCGCAGCGGATGAAGCTCATCACCGGCCCGCGGTCCCGCCGTCCCGGGTAATAGAGGAAGTCGCTGACGATCATCCCGAGGTGATCGAGGTACCAGTTGAGCGTCTCGAGGTATTTGGTTGTCTGCATCACCACGTGCCCGAGCCGCTGCACCCGCGTCGGCTCGCGCGGCGGGCGTTGAATGGCGTTGATCCGCCGCAGTTCGTGACCAAAGTTGAACTGGTGCGGGGTCTGCGCCGGCAGCGTCTCCAGTTGGTGAGTGCCGTGCACCACCCGCACCGTCACGCCGCTGGGATCGACCAGGTCGACCGCCACGCCGCCGAGCGACTCGGGCAGCGCGCGGATTCTGGTCCCGGTCGCCTCGGCCAGCCGTCGCCACATCGGACTGGTCCTGTGCGGTGTATGCGGCTCCGACGAACTTCGACCGGGGACCTCGCCGGATCAGCACGCAGGGCGAGCCCGGAATCGGTGCCACGCAGACACAGTTCGTCGGCCGTGCGAAGCGCGGTGCTGAATCCGAACGCTTGGGAAAACGCCTCAGCCCGAACCAGATCCGGCTTCTCGAACTCCAACCAGGCAATGTCGTGGACCTTGATGATCGGGTCAGCGTGAGCGCCCCGGATGCTCTCCTTTGCGGGCGCCCTGAGCACTGTGCAGCTCGTTGTGGGCGCCGACAACATGGCCGCTCATCAGCCCGTCTGCTCTCCAAGCGGCAACCGCGCCTCGAAGAACTCGATCGCTCCGCTGCGCTCGAGCGACACGACATCGAGGCCGAACTCCCTCAGCCACGTCTCGATATCGCCTGCGTGTGGGGTGTTTCCAAACACCCCGGCGCGACGCAACATTGCGATCAAGCGCATCCTGGCGCAGACCTCGACCGATCACACATGACGTGCCCCGCAGCGTCCCACCCGGCTTGAGCACGCGAGTGAGCTCCCCGAGCGCGGCGCGCGGGTCCGGCAGACAGTGAAGCCCGTTATAGGTCACGCACAGATCAAAGCTGTTGTCGGCGAACTGAAGTGCGGTCACGTCGGCTTCGACGAACTCGATCGCGTCCTGCACCCCCCGTCGGCCCGCCTGTCGGCGCGCCTGGCCGAGCATGTACGGCGATATGTCGGCCGCGACGTAATGCACGGCCTGGCCGGGACGCAAACCCCGCAAGGCGAAGCCGCCGCCGCAGGGAATGTCGAGTATCGAGGTTCCGGCCGGGGCGTCCGCCAGTCGCGCGACGTCGGCGAACATCCGTCGCATGTCGGCACCCCACATCGCCCAGGCGCCGACCGTTGCGACACTGTCGTGCTTGACGCCGGCGTCGTACATCGCTGCCATGACACGCTCAGAGCGCCACCGCTCCGTTACATCGCTCATCACCGAGAGCCACCGTCCGGGGAGTCGGGAGCGTCCCAGGGCATCGACGCCGAGACCCAGTGGGTCAGCGCTCCTGCTTGGTCGTTGCTGTGCAGGTGTCGCGGCGGCGTCACGAACGTCGCGTAGGGCCGGCAGCGCACCAGCACCCGGCCTTCCTGCTCTGCGACGGCTTTGACCGCCGGGCGCAGCTCTGCGGCCAGTGGCTCACCCGACATGCGTTCGGCCACCGCCATCATCACGTCGATCAGAGTTTCGTCGTCGTCGTCGATCACCGCGTCGCAATAGACCTGCAGGTAGGCGAACGGCCAGGTCTCGTCGAGGACGCAGAGGCTGACTTTGCCGTTGCGGGCGACGGCTTTGGCCTTGGCCCGATCGCCCATGGTCGCCACGAGCAGGTCGTCGTTGTCGTCGGGGACGTAGTAGACGATCGACATCGCCGGACCGTCCGATCGGCGGCCGTAGCCGAATACGCAGGTCCGGTGGGTCTGAACGAACAGCCGCCGCTCCGAGGGCAGCATGTCGCGATCCGTCGGCGCCTGGAACGGATCCTTCGACAGCGGTAACAGACGCACCGATGCGCGATCTTGATCCTGATTCGTGATGTCAGGGGTGATGCTCATGGCCCCGATCCTTCCTCGGACTATTATCGATTGATAATAAGAGTACACTTCGAGACGATGGAACGCAAGACCCAGACGCCGAACAAGGTGCGCCTCCGCCGGACCAGGACCGATATCCGGGAGGCGCTGCTGGAGTCGGCCCTGGTCGAGTTCGGGGCCAAGGGCTTCGACGGCGCGTCGACGCGCGCGATCGCGCCGCGCGTTCAGGCCCACCAGCCGCAGATCAACTACCACTTCGAGTCGAAGACGGCGCTCTGGACGGCCGCGGTGGACTACCTCTTCGGGCTCTTGCGGGAGGCGTTCGACGGCGTGCTTCCCGCGAACCTGACCGGAGTCGAGGTGCCGACAGCTCGCGGCGGCTTTTGCCGAGGGGATACGTCGATTCGTGCGATTCGCCGCCGAGCACCCTGAGCTCAACCAGATCATGGTGCATGAGGGCACCGCGGCCAGCGACCGGCTGACATGGATGACCGACACCCACGTCAAGCCGTTCTTCAACGGCATCCGGCCGGCCTGGCAGATGCTTCGTGACGCCGGCGTCGCCGCGCCCATCGACAGCGACATCCTCTACTACGTGCTCATCGGCGCGGCATCACTGCCCTATGTGAACGCCGCCGAGGTCCGCCTGCTCACCGGCCGAGACCCCAAGAGCCCCAGCCTGGATCGACGCACACGCTGACGGGCTCGTTGCCATCCTGCTACCTGGCCTGGCGGCTCTCAGCTAGGAGCCGAGCAATCGGGTGATCGCTGCGGGGACCATCGACTGCAGCACCGAGCATTATCTACTATGGGATCGCGAATTGTGTTGGCGGCCGCTGATGGGGAGTCCAACACCGAGCATGGCCGTGTTCGGATGGGGCGCGACGGTGCGAGCGGTGGCGGAACCGGTTCGTGAGTACCGCTGCGAGGCCTGCTGACGAACCGCGTCCGGGCGCCTCGGTGTGGCGACGAACAGATCAAGCGTTGATCACTCCCTCTGGAGAGCGCTCCATCAGAGCCACGCATTGTCGACGCGTCGATGCTGAGCATCTCTGTTGAGTCAATCTATGTCTCGCGTTATGCGGCGTTCGATTGCGCCGCACAAACAAGATTCGTGAAGCTGTCCAAGATCCGCTGTTCGTTGAGAAGTTCCGCGACGTGTCTATCTCTATCTTATCCGCCGTAACTATCGCTGTCGTTTTGCGTTACTAAAAGACCCAGATCCAAGCTCTCAACCTCACTTCAGCCATTATTTCCGATGCTACCCTTCACACCATCACACCTACTAGGTAAAGGAGTACCTCGCAATGAAATTCAACCAACGCGCCGGGTGTCCAGTGTTAGCGCTTCTTCCGTGACTGGAAACGAGACGGGTCGCCTGCGGATCGGCATCCTGGGCGCGGCGCGCATCGCGCCGTCGGCGCTTATCAAGCCGGCCAAGGGAAACGGTGAGGTCGTCGTCGCCGCAGTAGCAGCCCGCGACGGCACACGTGCACAGGCTTTTGCCGCGAAACACGGCATCGCCCGGGTGCACGAAAGTTACGAGGCGCTGGTCGCCGATCCCGACCTCGATGCCGTCTACAACCCGCTGCCCAACGGCTTGCACGGCCGCTGGACCCGCGCCGCGCTGGCCGCCGGTAAGCACGTGCTGTGCGAAAAACCGTTCACCGCCAACGCCACCGAAGCCCGCGAGATCGCCGAACTGGCCGCCAAGTCGGGCCGCGTCGTGATGGAGGCCTTCCATTACCGCTACCATCCGCTGACCTTGCGAATTGAGCAGATCATCGCCTCTGGCGAGCTGGGAACGCTCGAACGGGTGGAGGCGGCCATGTGCTTCCCGCTGCCGAAGTTCTCCGACATCCGCTACAACTATTCGCTCGCCGGCGGCGCGATGATGGACGCCGGGTGCTACGCGGTCCACATGGCACGCACGTTCGGCGGCGCAAACCCCGGAAGTCGTTTCGGCGCGGGCGAAACTGCGCGATCCGCAGGTCGACCGCGCGATGACCGCCGAGTTGCGATTTCCCGGCGGCCACATCGGCCGGGTTCGCTGCTCGATGTGGTCAACGGATCTGCTGCGGCTCAGCGCGCGGGTGGTGGGCGACCGCGGCGACCTGCATGTGCTCAATCCGGTGGTGCCGCAGATCTTCCACCGACTCTCGGTCCGGTCAGCCGACGGCAAACGTGTCGAGCATTTCGGGCGCCGCCCGTCCTACGCCTATCAGCTCGACGCCTTTGCCGCGGCAGTGCTGCGCGGCGACCCAGTGATGACCACCCCGGAAGATGCGGTGCAGAACATGACCGTCATCGACGCGATCTATCTGGCTGCCGGCCTTCCGCTTCGCGAACCCAGCTGAACGCGCAGAACCTCACGGATATCGGGCCTCGGCTGGCGACGCGCACCGTGTTCGGCGGCTGGGTTTTGCCCTCCTCCGCCACAGTGCGGCGTACCGCTGAGACGCAGCGTCGCCGCCTGTCAGGGCGCGCGCGAGGCGTTGAAGTGGGTATAGCGCTGCTCGTAAACGCCGTCGCGTTCGGCGAACCGGAGCGGTTTGGCGGCGTTCACCACAATCTCGACCGCCTCGGGCTCCTCGGTCAGCAGCGCCATGGTCTCGGAGATGTATTCATCGACAGGCAGCGCCTTGGGTTCGTGGTCTCGCTCGTCGCGCAAGCCGGTCTGGACCCCCGGCGGGATGATCTCGATCACTTGAACCGCGGTGTGCCGCAGTTGAAACCGCAGCGATTGGGTGTAGGAGTGCAGCGCGGCCTTGGTGGCGCAATAGGTTGGCACCCGTGCTTTGGGCAGGAAGGCCAACTGGGAGGTGACGTTCAGAACGGCTGAACGGGGCTGAGCGAGCAGGCACGGCAGCAACGCGGCAGTGAGGCGTATGGGACCAAGAAGGTTCGTGGTGATCATGGCTTCTGCTTCGGCGACCCGGCCTGCGGTGAGGTCCTCGCTGTATTGGATGCCCGCGTTGTTAATTAAGACGTTGAGTTCCGGGTGGCGTTGTGTCGCCTCGGCGGCGAAGCGCTCGATGTCTGTGGCATCACTTTGATCCAAGGGCAGCCACTGCATTCCGGGATTGGCCGCCGCCACGCTCTCGAGCTGCTCACGGCGGCGGCCGGCGATGATCACCTGGTTGCCCAGACAATGAAATGACTCCGCCAGGCCACGACCGATCCCCGACCCACCGCCCGTCACCAGAATCGTGTCCTGGGCTGTCTGCATGGCTTCTGCCCCCGTCGAGTCGGTGATTGAACCTATCACCCGACCGTTGGAGCGCAGAGCGCGTTCATGGGCGTCGGCAGCCGGTGAGCCGCAATGGGTGTGCTTGGCGCTGTGGGCGTGCTAGGCGGGTTTGTAGCGGGTTGGAGCTTGGCCCGGGGGGACGGGTTTGAAGTTGTTCGGGCGCATAGTATATGGTCGCCACGGTAGTGGAAACTACAGCCACGCAATAGATTACACATATCCAATGCCACAGCCCGCTGATAGAATTGGGTATCGGCACACGTCATCTTCCCAAAACGAAGGTTCGAGTACTTCGCCGGGAAGCGCGAAATGCTCGCCAACTAACTACTCGCCAACCAACTAGTTGCGGAATTCGCCAGCGCCAATGGGCGCATACAGCCCCGCGGCACGTCCGCGCTCCTGAATCAGCGCCAACACCGCACCGACCACAGGGGTCGGGATTCCTGCGAGTTGCCCCAGCTCGTGCACGGCGGTTACGAGCGCGTCGATCTCGAGGCTGCGGCCTCGCTCAAGGTCCTGCAGCATCGACATCTTGTGACCAACGACCGCACCGGCGCCGGTCAGCCGTCGCTCCAGCATGTCCTCGGGGATGTGCACCCCGAGCGCTTCATTGACCGCCTTGGTCTCGAGCATCATGGTCTTGCAAAGCGACCGCAGCGCGGGCTCGCCGGTGATGCGATCGAGCGTGGCACCGGTCAGCGCGCTGATCGGATTGAAGCAGACGTTGCCCCACAGCTTGAGCCATATGTTCCAACGAATATTGTCGCGCACGGGCGCGTCGAACCCCGCGTCCGTCAGCGCCTTGGCCAGGCGCAGCACCCGACCCGAACGACTGCCATCCGGCTCTCCGAGGATGAACCGCTTCAAACCGTGATGGACGATGACGCCGGGCGCAACCACTTCACAGGCGGGCTCGACCACGCAGCCGATGGCGCGGTGCGGCTGAATCACGTTCCATTGGCGCCCGCCGGGATCCACCGATTGGAGATAACGTCCTTCGTATGGGCCTCCGGCCGCGTAAAAGTACCACCAGGGAATTCCGTTCATCGCCGTCACCACCGTCGAATGCCGACCCAGCAGTGGGGCGAATGAGGATGCGCAGTCGTACGCCTGATGCGCCTTGAGCGCGCATATCACTGCGTCCTGCACTCCAAAATCGCCGGCATCCTCGGCGGCTGCCACCCTTGCCAACTTTTCGTGGCCGTCAATCACCAGCTTCAGGCCGTGCTGTTGAATGGCTTTCAAGTGCGCGCCGCCGCCACCACACATACATCGTGACCCGACGATGCCAGTTCCACCGCCAGATATCCGCCTATCGCTCCGGCGCCGTAAACGCAAAACTTCATCGGTCGCAGGTGCTCGCGTCGGCACCTTCGCCGCTGCGCCGCAAATGCATGTGTTGCAACAGCTGCCGTTCAAGCTGCTCCTTGCCGAAGAATCGTGTGGTCTCGAGTGCGGACGGCGAGCCGGCGATGCTGTCGGCCGCAGTGGTGGACATGTGCAACTCCTGGAATCAGCGACGTATCGGGTTGTATGCACCCAGCTTTGGGAGTCGGCACGGTGACAACGGCGGTGCCGGCTTACTTTCGCTTCTCATCGTCACGGCCACGATCGGCGATGTCGCTACCGCTGCCATCCAACCGACATACCTGCTGGCTGCAATCTGCCGCGCGGATTCGGTGAGCGGGACGGGACGCGCCCCCACCGGAAACCGAGATCACGCGCCCGAACGTATTCAGTCATTTGACGTAAGACAGCGCACACGGTTCGCAGCACAATTCACCGGTGCTGAACAGATCGAGGAGCGATGACGTCGACAGATGACTCTGAGCCAACGAAGATCAACGGCGGGTTAACCGGTTCCCACAGCGATGACGTGGTCACGAAGTTAAGCCCGTGGTCGGTCGCCACACGGTCACCCGGCTGTTGGCAGCAGCTGCGGCCAGGGACCACAAGGTTTTCGCGGTGATCGACCACAGCGGCGAAGCCGCTGACGCCGGATTACAGTTGCGCGACACCAAGCTGGTCATCTTTGGAAGTCCCATGGCGACAACGCCGGTGATGGTGGCCGCGCCACTTGCCGCGCTGGACCTGCCGCTGAACTTGCCTCGTCTGGTTCGCAGACGACTGTCAGGCGAAATTGAGTTACACCGCGCCGGCATGTTGGCCCGGCGCTACGGTCTGAGCGCCGAGATCGCCGCACGGCTCGCTGGTATTGATGCGCTGACCAATGCGGCGATAGCGAGGTGAGAGGTCCGCGCGACTCCGCCAGCCACCTCGGCGCTTCCCACCGGAACCGTGATCGGCTGTGAGCTAGCGCATTTGCGTCAATTGACCGAGGACTCACGCGTTGCCGTTACGTCAGTATTGAGCCAGTCAATCCGCTTACCTCTTCAGACAGCCATTGAAGGAATCCGCATGACACTGATCGGTCTCGAAGAACACGTGCTTCCTGCTGACCTGGCGACTCAGGTGTGGCCGGCACCGGTCGCGCCTGAGGCGTTGGTCGCCGCCAAGCTGGCCGACACTGGTGAGCAGCGGTTGCGGGTGATGGATCAGGCGGGTATCGACATGCAGGTGCTGTCGGTGACGGCGCCGGGATCCCGAGCAGGTGCCCGCTGACCAGGCCGCGCCGCTCAGCCGTGCCCTCAACGACCGGGTCGCGCAGATGGTGGCGGCTCATCCGGATCGGTTTCGGCGTTGGCGAGCCTGCCCCCAGGCCCCGGGCCAGGCGGTGGCGGAGGTGAAGCGGGCGATCATCGAACTGGGTTTGTGTGGGGTAGTCATTAACGGGCACACCGGCGGCCAGTTTTTGGACGCCCCCGAATTCGATGAACTGCTGGGCGCCATTGCCGATCTCGAGGCCCCGATCTATCGCACCCACCTACCCCCCGCCGCAGGTCGCCGAGGTGTACTTCGGGGGCCTGCCTCCCCCAGATCGCGCAGGCGCTGGGCACTGCGGCATGGGGCTGGCACGCCGAGACCGGCCTGCACGTCCTGCGCTTGGCCGCCACCGGTGTGTTCGCCCGCCACCCCAACCTGCAGATCGTCGTGGGACACATGGGTGAGAACCTGCCATTTTCGCTGATGCGCGCCGACTGGGCGCTCGGCCGCGCCGACCCCACCGCACCGTCGGTGGCCCAAGTTGTCCGCGAGCACGTGCACATCACCATCTGCGGCTACACCACCGCCCCGCCGCTGTTGTGCGCGTTCCAGGTGTTCGGCGCCGACCGCATCCTGTTCTCCACCGACTACCCCTATGGCGACCCGCTGGAGCACGTCCGGTTCCTGGCCGAGGCCCCGATCAGCCCGGCCGACCGCGACAAGATCGCCTACCGAAACGCCCGACAACTCTTCCGTCTCTGAGCCCGCACCCGCCAGCCGCAGCGCATTCACCACCGCCGACCCAATGATTAAGTATTCAAGAAGGATTCCGATGACCGCCATGTTCGTCCGACCGACACCAACAACCGCATTCCCCCTCGACGGCGACGACGCCCAGGTTCTGATAGGGGGTCGCTGGCTCAAAGGAGCAGGCGGCGTCGCCCAGGATGTCCTGGATCCATCTGTCAACGAACTGCTTTTTCGCGTTACTCCAGCTTCGACCGAGCAAGTGGACGCCGCTGTGCAATCGTGCTGGCATGGTTCCGCGGGCCGTGGGCCAAGACGCCGGGTCTGAAGAAGGGCGCTTGCATCTCGCGTCTGGCCGGCCTCATGCGCCAACACGTCGACACCCTCGCCGAATTGGAGTCCAGAAACACCGGTATCCCGATCACTCAGAGCCGTTTCGAAGTCGAGTCCGCCGCGCGCCACCTCGAATACTTCGCAGGCTTCGCCGGAAAGATCGAAGGAATGTCTGCCGACCTGCCCGACGGGCGGCTGATGTACAGCATCCGTGAACCCCTCGGGGTCGTCGCGCAGATCGTGCCCTGGAACACGCCACTCAAATTGCTCGCGCGTGGATGTGCAGCAGCACTAGCCTGCGGAAACACCGTGGTCGTGAAGCCGTCGGTCGTGGCGCTGGCGTCGGTGCTTTTTCTGGGCAAGCTCATTGACCAAGCGGGCTTTCCCCCGGGCGTGGTCAACATCGTTCCCGGCCAGGGTCGCACCGTCGGAGCTGCGCTGGTTCGCCATCCGGGTATCAGAAAGGTGGTGTTCACCGGCGGCACCGAAGGCGGAGAAGAAGTCCTGATGGATGCCGCACGGAATGTCACATCGGTGCTGGCCGAGTTGGGCGGTAAGGGGCCCATTCTGGTCGGCTCTGAGATCGACGTCGACGAAGTCGCCTCTGGCGTACTGAGTCAGGCTTTTGCTCGGCAAGGACAAGTGTGTTTTGCCGGCACCCGACTGTTCGTCCCTCGTCATCTGCGAACAGCCGTCGTCGACCGACTGGTAGACCTCGCTACGAAGATGACTGTCGGCGATGCGATGAATCCGGCCACCGAGTTGGGCCCACTGAGCTCGGCGGCGCACCTGCGATCCGTCGCGGCTCACGTTGACGCCGCGGTGGAAAAGGGCGCAAGTCTGGCCTGCGGCGGCGAAATTGAAGGTGCCGCAGGCAACTTCATCCGCGCGACCGTCCTGACCGACGTTGACGTAGATCAACCGATCGCGCGGGAGGAACTCTTTGGTCCGGTCCTGGTGGTGCACGACTACGAGAGCCTCGAGACGGCGATCGCGGACGCCAACAACACCATCTATGGTCTGGCCGCCTATGTCTGGAGCAACGACATACGTGAAGCCCTCAACATGGCACGGAGCCTGGAAAGCGGAAATGTCTTTATCAACACCTACCGCTATGCATCAGAAGTTCCATTCGGCGGCAGCAAAAAGAGCGGACTCGGCCGCGAACACGGCTCGGAAACGTTGCGGGAGTATACCGAACTGAAGACCGTCGTGCTGGGGATGAACCGTTGGACGGACACCGTCCTGCAAGCCTAGTTGCCCACGCCATCGCGGGAACTAGCGCGAAAACGACCAGTCTCCAACGCGAAAACGACCAGTCTCCAAACTGATTGTCGCTGCATGACCCAATACGGGTCGGCTCTTGATATGGGGCGTTTTGTCAAGTGGGCAAGGTGAAGCGGCGGCCGCGACCGTCGTCGTGGCCGCCGCTTCGTTGACCGAATGAGTCCGTGGAGGTGGCGAGCGTGTCGTATCGACGCGTGTCAGTTTCTAGCTCCTCTGTCAAGCGGCGGCTGGCATCCGTGGGTTTTGGTCGATGAGCATTGCGTGGTAGACGACGTCGGAAAGTCGGCGTTTGAGGACGCGCAGGGCTTCCATGCCGCCATCGCCGTTAGATTTTCGCCGCGCCAGGAGTTCACGGGCGGGCGGGTGCATCCGCGCCTGGGTCATCGCGATGCGGTGCAGCGCTGCATTGAGCTGACGATTTCCCGTACGCGACAAGCGATGCCGCTGCTTGTTCGATGACCACACGGGCAGGGGTGCGGTGCCGTTGAGTTGGCGAACGCTCTTTGGAGCGGAACCGCCGCACCTGTGCGGTCTCCCCGACGATCTTGGCTGCAGTCAGGGTCCGCACCCAACCACAGCCAACAGCGACGGTGCAACAAGGGTGACGCGTTCGGTGATCTCCACGGTGAGTTCGTCAATCTCGAGGGTCAACATCCGTAGGTGCTCGATCAGCCGCCGCGCCAACCGGGCACGAGGCTCGTCTCACGGCAGCCGTCCAGGTGAGCTGCTACGGCATTGAAAGCGCTGGTCCGGTCGATATTGGCAGGTGGTATCCAACCCGGGTCGAGTTCATGCAGATGCCAGCGCAGCCGGGAGATGATCCGGGTGCGCTCGGCAACGAGATCCTCGCGATGGTCGACCAGCAGCCGCAGCTCACGTAGGTGTCGGCGTCGGCGGGTCATTGCGTGACTGATGCGGGAAAGATATTGTCGCAGGCGCGGTTCGGCGGGTTGTCCCGCATACATGTCGATCCAGTGCCCCAATCTGGCAACCAGGACCGACGACAACGACGCCCTACTTGACACCACAGCTTGCAGCATTGTCTCGATGGCCGCTGGATAGTCTGCTTCCTCCAGCGCGACCAAGACGGAGTTCAGCTCAGGAATCGTGAGGAACCTTCGAGCTTCCTCCGCCAGGGCCCACGCCACGTCCTGCTCATCCGGTAGCCCATTCACGGTCTTAGTCTGGGCGTGTAGCGCCGATCTCGCATGGCGCCCGAGGAACCGTTGCAAGCACTGTTTCGCCGACGCGCCAACTGCTCATGCGCCGGCAGCCACATCTTTAGGACGGCTAGTTGCCGTAACGCGTTGGCGCCCAACGTGGTGCGGCCGTGGTTCGGTTCGGCCGGCAGCACGCCGAGCGCTTCCGTGCGGTGGAGACCGCCTGTCCGCACCG
>CAVTDY010000035.1:0-248218 GCA_963733605.1 uncultured Actinomycetota bacterium | reverse complement strand
CAATACGTCTTATTTTCATAGCCATACTTTTTTTCTCCTCTTGTGCCTTGGTCTGTTCAATAGACCTGTCCAGGGAATCCGACCTCCGAGGTCAGCTTTTTCTGTCGATGCTCGGAAACTCCACTCGGACAAGCGTTGCGGGCTGCCGCCCTTTGGGGGGCGGCGAGGCCGTACCGCCGTCACACAGGAAATACCCGACTCTTCGCTGTTCCTCGCCGGAGCCGCGGCCCCACGCGCCGGCGGAAGGTCCGATCAAGTGCTCGGTGTGAGGATCGCCCGCCACGCTCTCGGTGAAGCCGCTGTTCCTGGCTGGGTCCATCCATACGCGGTCGATGGTGTTCTGCCGGTGGGTGGTGAGATAAATCACCTCGTTGTCTTCATCGATGCAAAAATCATCCCCCATGCGGCCGGCCACGACGATTTCCGGTTCGCCGGCAGGCTGGTAAGTCACCGGGTCGACGGACACGCGCATAAAAAGCTTTTTTGCCGTCGCAGTGTAGTAAAGATGGTGCGTTTTCTCCGCGAATTGCACGCCGTTGACGCCAGGCTGCTCAGGTTTGAGTGCGCCCGGAAAATAACCCATGCTCTCGTGCTCCAGCCACAACCGCGCCGTGGCCTTGCCGCCTTCCGTCGCAGGTAGGTCCACGCGCCAAATCGAACCGGCAAAGCAACACGCGATAAGCATGACCCGAGGCGCCACCAGGCAAGCTCCGTTCAGGCCACGCGCAGCCTCCGGGACTTGGAAAAATTTCTCCAGTTTGAGCGGCTGACCGGGAAGCCATCCGCGGCAATCCAGCCGGTGGAGGTAACCCTCGTGGGTCGTGTAGAAATTGCAGCTGGCGATGTAGAAAACGTCCGGCTCGACTTCGACGATCGCGAGCGCATTTTCGTCGAACGTATGGATATGGATCGGCACTACTGGCACGGCGCCGCTCGCGGGTGGCACGTACCAAAGTTCGCGGCGGTTGAGCACCGTGACCAGCACGGAATTGTCGCTGCGGATGGCAAGGTTCTCCAAGAAATACTCCTTCGGGAAACAGGCAACCGTGGTGAGCTTGGCTTGCGGGATAGGGCTCGGGGGCATGATGATCGTACTTTGGTATTGTGCTTGGCGTTGAAAATGTCTTTTGAAAGGAAGGGTGGATTCTCCTGCCGGTGACGATGACTGTCGCTCAGGCGGGAGCGGGAATCTCAAAGCTGTTCAACAACCCGCACACGAGATGGTAGATGCCTGCTAAATAAGCGAGATTGACCAGACCTTCCTGCCCGAAAGCTTGCTCGGCTTCATGGTAAAGAGCCGTGTCGACCCGGTGCTCAGTCGCGAGTTGCAAGGTATAACGTTGGGCGAGCTTCTCCGGCTCGCTGAGATCGTCTGGCAAGCCGCCGGCCATTAGCGTGCGGATCGCTTCTTCCGATATTCCCGCCTTACGAGCAACCGCCGCATGGGCGTACCGCTCGTAATCCGACTGCCAGACCGCACCTACCGTCAGAATGATCACTTGGCGCACCCGCTCGGTCAGCGTTGTGTTCTTTGCCTCGTCGATCTGCAACTGGACGAACGACCGGGTGATGCCGGGGCTAAACAGCAGCGGGTTGAACGGACCAATGAATTTCCCGGTTTCGGTCTTGCTCTGAAAACCGGAGCTTGCTGCCCAGGGAATCAGCGTGTTATCCAACAACTCATAGATTTCTTTCTGTCCGGAAGTGAGTTTCTGTGCGTCCAACAACGGCAGACGGCCGCCCAGTGTTTCAGGTTGGTTTGGCATAAGGCTTTTCCTTGTTAGTCACTGCTTCAAACCCGTGGCATTGGAAGGCACGTCGAATGCCGCAAGAGTCAACGAGACCGCGGTGAACCAGCCTATCAGCATCGTGATGTCCACGATGCCGGCGTCGCTTAGAAGTGCCTTGGCCCGCCGGTAAAGTCCAACGGGTACGATCCTGGGAGCAATCAACGTCGAGGCCAATTCGTACACAATTTGCTGTCGAGGGTCGTCAAAGGAAGTCGGCAAACCTGCGATTAACGCCTGCACCTTTTCAGGCGGCAAGTGTCCCAGCTTTTGCCCGATTATCTCGTGCTCGTAATTGGAGTAAGCGGCCAGCCAGCGTCCGTTGACCAGGTTGGTAGCGATTTCGATTTCCGCCTTGCTCAAGGTGGACTCCTTTTGGAAGTAAGCGCCAACCGGCACGGCCGTTTTAGATAATTTTGGGTTACAAACCCAAATCCGATGCGGGCCGGGTGTTTCGCCACGCAATTTTACTGTGAACTCGAACGCATCCCGCATGTCGTCGGGCATCTGCTCCAGCGGAGTTTCCACGTAACGTCCGAACGTTCCAAAATCAGAATTTTCTGCCATCGCTAGTTCCGGTTCTTTGTGATTGACTGCACTTGAAATCTACGGCGACTCAAATGGCCGTCGCATGAATCCTTTTGATGGTCAGCAACGAAAAAATTTGCGTGCATTCGCCAGCCTTGGAAGGAATTATTGGAACGCCGTACCCATGTTGGAGATCGATTTTCTTGAACCGGAGCGCTTGCGCGCCTTCCTCGCAGTGGCGGAGACCGGCAGTTTTTCCCGTGCCGCCCGGCGGCTGCACCTGACGCAATCCGCTGTGAGCACACAGGTGCGACGGTTGGAGGAATCCATTGGCCGTCCGCTCTTGGATCGAGGGCCGCAGTCAGCAAAACTGAACAAGGACGGCGAAACGATGCTGGGCTACGCACGCACTTTGCTGGAGACGATCAAGCAGGCCCGCAACCACTTCGCCGAACCCGCTCTGGAAGGTTCCGTGCGGTTGGGGATCGTGGAAGATTTCTCGGGTACGGCGTTGCCGCAGTTGTTGGGTCAACTCATGCGCACCCACTCGCGCTTCGAGCTGAGCATCGCGACCGGCACGAGCGCTGACTTGTCGTCTCGGCTACAAGAAAATCAGTTCGACCTCGTGTTGACCAAGCGTCTGGTCGGCGGCACTCAAGGTAAACTTCTTTGCCGCCAGCCTTATGTCTGGGTCGGTGCACCAAGCCTGGTCAGCGAAAAGAGCGTCGTGCCGCTGGTGACTTATCTGCCGGGCACAGTGCCGCGCGAACTCATGCTGCAAAGCCTGCGCCGAGGCAAGCACCGCTGGTCGATCCGGTTTGAAAGCGGAAGTTACGCGGGGTTGCGCGCCGGGGTGCTCGCGGGGATCGGCGTCTCGGCCTTTCCTGTGGGGATGATCCCGCCGGACTACGCACGTTGCCGTCGGCAACGCTGCCACCGCTCGACAATGCGGAACTGATCTTGGAGCGCAACCCGAGGAGCGACTCCACCGCCATCACCGTCCTCGTGGACATTTTAGGCAATACCATCCCGACAATCATTGCGCGGTTAGAGGACGAACAAACCATCGAGACCACATGAGGGAAGCGCTCAACGGTGCAGGTTTGCCACGTGACCAATGGTGGAGAGCCACTGCGCAATACTTACAATGAACTTCGGCTCCGTGGCGTCCACGGGCAACGATCATCCAGCCAGGTTCCTGCCGGTGACAGCAGAGGCAATGCTGCCGCAGCGGCTCGCCAAAATGCTCTGGACAGTGAGTCACGAACGCTGGCGCCCACTCCGGCAGCCGATGAAGCGGAAAACGGGCTCGAACCTGCTGGTGTACACAACGGAGGCAAAACTTGGCAGCCGTCCACCACGGAGATCCCTCTGCCGAATCCGGTTTGCCGGAAAGATCCCAACGACGACTGAACCAGCTCAGATCACGCCCAGGGAACCATCTCCCGAGATCGAACCTCTGCGGATGCTTCAACGAGAAGCTGCCCGAAAAACGCTACAAAATCTTCTCGCTGGCTCACTCTTCGCTCACCGGCAGCGACCTGATCCGCCACTTGTGCCGCCAACTGGGCCTCCGACCCCAGATGCGCCGCAGCGACAACGTGGCCGATATCCACTCGGCTCTTGGCCAGTTGGCAGCCCCTGGCCGCTGCTGGTGCTCGAAGAAGCGTAAAACTTCTCGGCCAGTTCACTGGAAGAAATAGGCTTGTTAACCTGCGCCCCGCACCGACACCCGGCCCACCTTACCCTTCAGTCTGCTGATGATTGGTGATGACTCATTGCTGCCTCGGCTGGAGATGGGGATCAACCATTGTGGGGGTCCGCAGCTTCAACGGCGCGGTCTGGCTGTTGGGACAGTGCAACGCGAAGGCGGGAAAGGATGAGTGAAATAAATTTCACTCCCAGCAGCGAACCAACACCTGGCTGTGTCATCACACGACAGTGGAAAACCCAAGCCGATTTGACTTATTGGGATTTTAGCCGAAATGGAACGGGGTGAAAACGCGAATGGGCAAAAGTTTGGTCAGGTTCGTGCCCCTCCCGCCGCCTTAACTTCCATCAAGATTTCCCCGAGTTGCAAGACCAGCTGATCTAAATCTTGGGTGAGCAGGTAATCAATTTGATGCTGTCGGATGAGCCGCTCTGTTTCGGCATTCACCTCATGGGCGATATAAAGCGATCGCTTCGGTAGTCGCGCTTCCAGGATCGCTTGCGCGACCCCTTGGTCGCCGCCCGCCACGTTGTAAATCCCGGCGATGGTCGGCCTCGCTGAAGTAATTCCCGCGTGGCCTCATAGGCCGCCTCCGAAAAATCCTCGCCTTTGATCACTTCGACCAGTTGCACGTGAGGGAAATACTCCCGCAGGGTGGTTCTAAAGCCGATTTCCCGGTCTTCATGGCCTCGGTAGGAGTAATAGCCCACGACGACCGCCACTTCGGCCGCTTCCACCCGTTCCAGGGTACGACCCGCAATAAAGGCGGCGATCTGGCCCGCCCGTCGGTTGTCCATCCCGACGAACCCGGTGCGCGCCCCGCGATCCAGATCCGTCGAGACCGCCACGACTGGTTTGCCGTTCTGGACAATCCGGCGAAGCACTTCGAGGTTGGTGGCGGATGTTCTTGCAAAGGACCGCCATCGCGTCGACGCCTGGCTCTAGCTCTTGGATCAAGCGCAAGGTGTCCTGGTCCGAATGGCTGACGTGCCCAGAAATGGCGCAGCGTAGGCGCGACAGGCTCTTGTTCGTGGTGCACCGCTCGACTTCTTCTAGCAGCGCTTGGGTAAACGGCGGACTGGCCTGGATGATTAAGCCGACGCGTTGAAGGTCGGCTTGTCGGCCACGCCCGCGCAGGACGGGGTCGGCGGGGCTGCCTTCACCCTGGAGGGTTTCAATCGTTTTGAGCACGTGCTCCCGCGTGCGCGAGTGCACCTTGGACCGCTCGTTGATGACCCGGTCCACCGTCGCCCGGCTGACCCCGCTGGCTTTGGCGATGGCATCGATAGTCAAGGGAAGCTTCATCCTTGGCACAATTAATGGATCGGAGCGTTTCTGGCGAGCTGGTCATGCGCGATTTCTTTGTCGAAGGCGGAAAACCGACGGCGCAGAACATCAAAATACGACGTCATTGATGCTGGACTAATCCTGGCCGAGTAGCGAGCAAAATAATGTATCACGTTAATTTAATGTGATTAAATAATTTCAAAAAGAAATTAAATAAATCATTTTCATGGTTGATGACGCTTAAAGAGGTATGGTTCATATCGCGTCACTTTAAGTCATATTCATATCAAAATGATGCTACCCCCAAAAACTCAGCCGGATGTTCCCCATGAAACACCCCACCGAAACATCGCCGAGCGGTGTTCGCCCCCGTCCCCATACGTCAAAAGTAGTGAGAGACATGGAACCACTCGCGAAACCTTGCGCCGGAACCGACCGATAATCCTGGAACCTCGCCCCGTTGACCTCACTGAGGTCGAGCCGCACAACATCCGGCACGCGAGCCACCGCGGGACCTCAGCGGATTTGCGCGTGATCGTGCGCGAGCACGAGGCATCGGCAGGCGGCGTGGACCTGCCGGGCGGCACCAGCCATTTCTGGCTGGCGTTTCGGCCGGCCGAAGCACCCGAACGGATGCTCGTCACCTTTAAGGACACCCACGAGCGCTGCTTCGCGGACCGCAGCCTTTACTTCTTTGCGCCCCGCCAGCGATACGCGGTGGAGTGGCGGGGCGGCAGGGGGCCGGTCGTGCAGTTCCTCCTCGCGCCCGCTTTCTTTTTGGAGATCACCGTGTCCTTACGCCTTAGCGCCGGGGCGCTTGCCTGCCGGCCCTGGCAGAAGGTGGCACTCGAGGAGCCCCTGGAAACCTTGTGCCGGTTGCTGATGCGGGAAGTGGTGGCGGGTTGCTCTCATGGATCCTGCTATTTTGAAGGCCTTAGCCGCGCGCTGGCCTGCACCTTGATCAAGCACTTGGCGGACATTCACACCAACGCGGGAAGCGACCCGCGCCTGGAGCGGGCGATCCAGTTCTTTGACCAACGGTTCGGCGAACGGGTGACGATGAAGGCGGCCGCCCGGGTCGCCGGCCTGAGCCCCGACCACTTTGTGGAGGTGTTTCGTTCGGCGCTGGGCTGCACGCCCCATCAATACCTAGTCCAGTGTCGATTGCGCCACGCCCGGCGACTGATTGCCTCGGAGGGCCACCGGCGGTCCTTGACCGAGATCGCGCTGGCGACCGGGTTCGCCGACCAGGCGCACCTGACCCGGCATTTTCAGCGCGCCTTCGGGCAGACGCCCGGCCATTGGCGGCAGCAAACCGCGAAGGGGTAACCGGAAACGCGTCCCGGTTTGTTGAAACGGACTGCAACTTTCCCGGTTTTGTTCAAGACGCATGGCTAACAGTTAGGCCAGATTGATAGCAATATGCTGAACGAATACAGCCCCCCCCCCCCCCCCCCCGTATTGCTGGTCCGGCGTGGGGTGAACACGTGGTCGACCGACTCAACGACTACCCGTTGGCGCATTGGCTGTTGATGGGCGCGATGGCCGATCTCAGTGGCGGTCCGCTGTCCGGCCTGCAGGGCGATGGCATGTTCAGCCACTTCCGGGCCCGCTATCGCGGCACCCTCATCGCCAACGTCGGCATGACCCGCGAACGGGGAAACCAGCTCATCGCCGACGAACTGGCCGATCTCGTCGCATTCGGCGAAACGTTCATCGCCAACCCCGACCTACCGGCACGGTTTGCCGCGCTGGCGCCGATCCAACGCTCCGACCGCGCCCTGCACTACACACCCGGTGCCCACGGATACACCGACTATCGGCCCTACCAGCTGGCCGCCGAAACCGCAGACGGCGAGCACACCGGGTGATCGCGAACAACGCCGCTACCTGGACACGACCCCGCGCAGGCCGTCGGCGCCAAAAACAGGTTCGAGCATGGCCGAGAAGTCGGGACCGCGGCGCAACATCTGGCCCCCGTCGACGTTGATCACCTGACCGGTGATGTAGCTGGACGCGTCGCTGAGCAGGAACACGTGCCGCATTCGCGACGTCCTCGACCTCACCGGGCCGCGGAAGCGGTGTGCTGGCCGCATAGTCGCCGCTGACCTCCGGCGACTGGAAAACCGCGGCGACCAGTTCCGTTCGGATGAGGCCGGGGCGGATGCAGTTGACCCGCACCCACGATGGCCCGAGCTCGTCGGCCGCCAGCTGCATCAGGTGATCGATGGCGGACTTGGAGACGCCGTACGCACCGAACCACCGATGGGTGTTGCTGGCCGCGATCGACGAGATGCCGATGAACGAGCCGCCGCCGCCGCGGACCATTTCCCGGGCGGAGTGTTTGAGCACATACATGGTGCCGTTGACGTTCAGGTCGACCGTGCGCCGCCAGGCGTCGGAGTCCACCTGCGTGATCGGTCCGATCGTCTCGCTGCCGCCCGCGCAGTGCACGACGCCGTGTAGCCGGCCGGTCCAGGCGGTGGCGGCGTCGACGACGCGAGCGACCTCCTCCTCGTTGGTGACGTCGGCGGGCTCATAGCGCACCGAGCCGGCACCACCGGCGGCTTGATCGCGTCTGCGGCGCCTGCGAGCCGGTCGGCGTTGCGGCCGACGAGCATCGCATTGGCGCCGGCGGCCACCACGGCGGTCGCGACACCCTGTCCGATCCCGCTTCCACCGCCAGTGACCAGGACTGTTCGATCCGTCAACGACAGCTGCACTGCGACCCCCTCGTCGGTAAACTAGAACGTTCTATTATACGTCACGGCTCGTCGCGACGCGCAAGCTTCGGAGCTCCCTGCGTGCGCCAGTCCGGCACATCGGGCGGCAGCCCGACCGGGTAGCGGTTTTCGTTGTGGGCCGCCCAATGCGCATGGCCGAGCTCGTGGATGTGGAACGCGTGCCGCAACGCCTCGGTGAACCCCATCGCGTCGCTGGCCGCATTCACCGAATCCTTGATCAGCAGCGCCGCCATGGTGGGCCGCTCGGCGATCCGGCGGGCGAATGCAACGGTCTTGTCCTCGAGTTCGGCCCGAGGGAAGATCTTCGACACCATACCGAGTCGGTGTGCCTCATCGGCGTCTATCGAATCACCGGTCAGCAGAAGCTCTTTGGCCTTGCGAGGGCCGAATTCCCATGGGTGGGCGTAGTATTCGACACCCGGCATGCCCATCCGCACACCGACGACGTCGCTGAACTTCGCGTCATCGGCGGCCACGATCAGGTCGCACGCCCAGATCAGCATCAAGCCCGCTGAGATCGCGTTGCCCTGCACCTGGGCGATCGTGATCTTGCGCAGATCCCGCCAGCGGCGGGTGTTCTCGAAGAAATAGTGCCACTCCTGCAGGTAGGTTCTTTCCGCGATCGCCGGCATGGTGGCCCCGTGCGAGCGAAACGTCGGATGCTGTGCCGGACCGGGTTTGCGTTCGAGCAGCGCTTGCTCTGAGCCCAGATCGTGGCCGGCCGAGAAGTTCTTTCCGCGGGCAGCCAGAATCACGACGCGCACCGCATCGTCGGCCTCGGCGCGTCCGAACGCCTCGTCAAGCTGCACCAACATCGTGCGCGACTGGGCGTTCTGGGCTTCGGGCCGGTTGAGCCAGATCCGTGCGATCCGCCCCTCGTCGAGCGTCTCGTACGTCACCTGCTGGGGCGCATCGCCTCCGATTGGTTCGGCGCTGGTCAGATCGGGGCTTGCCACAGCGGACCACCTCGTTCGCATGGGTTTTGGAAACACTGCAATGCACATTACGGTGCCCCGCCGGATGACCGTGAAGCGGTGGTACAGCTGTCGGACAGCGTGCTCCCGGTCATTTATTGACGATGACGCAGCGCTAACTGGTGAATCGGCGTAACCTGTGTGATAGGAGATGGCTTGGCGGGCAGCGACAATGCGATCTCACAGCGTGACAACAACTACAGAAGGCATGACGATGGCGACCTTGAAGCTTCCAGCACGACGACTCATCCTTGCGGGCGGATTTGCGGTGGCTATAGCGGCGGCCCCGGCCGTCGCCGTCATCGCCGTGCCGAACAACTCGGCGCCGACGATTTCGGCGACGACGTGCTGCAACGGTGAAACCGAGGACACCTTCACCGGTACCTGCGTGCCCGATCTGGTCCCGAATGGGCCACAGGTGCAGACCTCCCCGCCCGCCAGTCCAGACCTCGCCCGGCGGGCTGCCGTGATTGACGGCATCCCGTGCACCGGAGGCAACTCCGGCCAGTGCATCGGGCTGTCCGAGGAGCAGCAGGCCGAAGGGCCGGCGGCGGTCCCGCACTCTTCGGTGAGCTCCAGCCCGTAATCCTGGCCGGCGAGACCTTTACAGGATATGTACAGACTTAGTTTTGGCTGGTAGTGGACGGCGCCGACCCCGGTGACCGCGCCGTCGCCTAGAGTTGTCATATGCCTGCGAAATCTGACCCCGCCGAGCTCGGCGACGTTGAGCCGTTAGCCGACAGCACTGCACGCCAGGCCAGACGTGTCGTCGCCGCGTACGCGAACGATGCCGACGAGTGCCGGATCTTCCTGTCGATGCTCGGCATTGGACCGGCGAAGCTCGAGGCGTAAGTGACTCCCGGGGGCGGCCATGGGGTCGGCCCAGGGGATTCGGACTTCGTGGTGGTGGCCAACCGGCTGCCGGTCGACATGGAGCGGTTGCCCGACGGCAGCACGACGTGGAAGCGGAGCCCGGGCGGCTTGGTCACCGCCCTCGAGCCGTTGCTGCGCCGTCGCCGTGGCGCCTGGATCGGCTGGCCCGGGATACCCGACGCCGACGACGAGCCGATCGACCAGGATGACATGCACCTGTGCCCGGTGCGGCTGAGCGCAGACGACATCGCCCAGTACTACGAGGGCTTCTCGAACGCCACGCTGTGGCCGCTGTATCACGACATCATCGTCAAGCCCATCTACCACCGCGAGTGGTGGGACCGCTATGTCGACGTCAACCGGCGCTTCGCCGAGGCCACCGCGAAGGTGGCCGCACAGGGCGCGACGGTATGGGTCCAGGACTATCAATTGCAGCTGGTTCCGAAGATGCTGCGGATGCTGCGGCCAGACTTGACGATCGGTTTCTTCCTGCACATCCCGTTCCCGCCGGTCGAGCTGTACATGCAAATGCCGTGGCGGACAGAGATCATCGAAGGCCTGCTCGGCGCGGACCTGGTCGGCTTTCATCTTCCCGGCGGGGCGCAGAACTTCCTGATCCTGGCCCGCCGCCTCGTCGGCGCCAACACGTCACGAGGCAGCGTCGGCGTACGGTCCCGCCTCGGCGAGGTCAACGTCGGCTTCCGCACCGTGAAAGTCGGCGCCTTCCCCATCTCCATCGATTCGACGGCCCTCGATCACCAGGCGCGCACGCGGGCGGTCCGGCAACGCGCGCGCGATATCCGCAGCGAGCTCGGCAACCCGCGCAAGATCCTGCTCGGCGTCGACCGGCTGGACTACACCAAGGGCATTGACGTTCGGCTGCAGGCGTTTTCCGAACTCCTCGCAGAACATCGGGTCAAGCGCGACGACACCGTGCTGGTACAGCTCGCGACGCCCAGTCGGGAGCGCGTTGAGAGCTACATCGAGATGCGCGAAGACATCGAGCGCCAAGTCGGCCACATCAACGGCGAATACGGCGAGGTCGGACATCCGATCGTGCATTACCTCCATCGGCCGATGCCCCGCGACGAGTTGATCGCGTTTTTCGTGGCGGCCGACGTCATGCTGGTGACCCCGTTGCGTGACGGCATGAACCTGGTCGCCAAGGAGTACGTGGCGTGCCGCAGTGATTTGGGTGGCGCACTGGTGCTCAGCGAATTCACCGGCGCCGCAGCCGAACTCCGCCAGGCGTACCTCACCAACCCCCATCACCTCGAGGGCGTCAAGGACACCATCGAGGCGGCGCTGAATCAGACGCCGGAAGAAGGCCGGCGACGGATGCGGGCGCTGCGCAGACAGGTTCTCGCACATGACGTCGACCGCTGGGCGCGGTCTTTCCTCGATGCACTGGCGTCGGCGAAACGCGACGACGCTAAATCGGGGTGATGTACTTGATCAGCCACTTGCCGTCGATCTTCTGATAGTCGACACGCAAGCGGCTGCCGTCATAGATCGGCGTCTTGGTCTTGTCGGTCACCGTGCGGTTCATGTACACCATCACCGACGCCGAATCGCGTTGCGCGCTCAGCACTCCCACGCCGACCACGTTGGCCTGACTGATTACCTGCCGTTCGCGCGCCTGCGGGATGATCTCCTTGGTCGCGCGGTCCTGGAACTCCTGCCGATAGTCGGGTGTCAGCAGTGGATACACCTCGGTGAGGCTGCGCTCGACGGTCTGGTAGTCGTAGCCGAACACCTGCGGAATCTGCTTGGCCGCCAACGGAGCCACATCGTCGCGCGTGGTCTGCTCACCGCGCAGTTCGACGCGGTTCCAGTACCATCCCCCGCCGACACCCGCGATCGCCACGAAGCCCATGGCCAACAGGACCGTCAGCGTACCCAGCAGCCGGGCAACCCAACTGCGCATCAGTTGCCGCCTTCGGGGTATTTGAGGTCGTAAGCGGTCATGTGGCCGTTGTCGTCCTCGTGCACGATCACCCGCATCCGGTACGGCTCCGATGGCTTGTTGACGCCATTCAGGTCGGTCACGGTGACTCGCACCGACACCAGCACCGCGGCGTTCTTGGCGACCTCGTCGACCTTCCCCTCCAGCGCGGCGCCGTTGATGACAGCCTCCGAGCTCGCCTGGGTGTCGCGGAAGATCGCTTTCAGGTTATCGACGTTGTTGCTCTGGCTCATCATGTCGCGCAGCGGACCGCTGGTGCCATTGACGAACCGGTTCACGCTCTCGTCGATGCTGTTCTGGTTGTAGCTGAACATGTTCACGACGGTCTGAGACGCAGTGTCGACGAATTGCTGTTTGCGGGCGGCAGCGGCCTCCATGCTCCGGTTGGAGTCGAAGGCCAACCAGGCGAACAGCCCGGTCACCGCCACCGCCGACAAACATCGTGGCCAGCGCGACAACCATCACCAGCGTGCGGTGCGGTTGCCG
Organism: uncultured Actinomycetota bacterium; assembly: GCA_963733605.1. Classification (GTDB taxonomy): domain Bacteria; phylum Actinomycetota; class Actinomycetes; order Mycobacteriales; family Mycobacteriaceae; genus Mycobacterium. The sequence goes on along the minus strand of CAVTDY010000035.1, from coordinate 235,862 downwards.
TCGCGGTGGCGGTCCGATGCGACTGGTCGGGACCTTGACGGTCCTCGGCGCCGCCACGCGAGCGCCGGTGCCCGACGGCGCCGCGCCGCTTGCCGGACCCGCCGCTCGGGACGCACGCCGCCTCCCTGGCTTCGACGCCGTCGGCGCCGAAGCCGTGTCTTCTGCCATCACGCCTGCCTTGGAGCCAACATCAGATCAACCCAATTCTCCGCAGGCGCCAGTTTGGCAGCACCCCCGGCGAATACGCCAGTTCCCCCGGCTGGGTCGACGAACTTGCCGTTCTGGTCGTAGGTCGCGATGGCCGGTGCGTCCCCCTGCCCTGCCGGGCAGGTGGTTCCCCAGGCCGCCGGCGCCTCCGCGGGCAGCGGCTGCCCACCTTCGGCCGGCGGCGCCGGCGGTGCGGCGGGGGCAGCCGGTGGTGCTTCCGGCGGCTGCCTGCCGTAGGGCGGCACCAACTGATCCGGCGGCGCGTAGTACGGCCACGGTGGCGGAGGCCCGTTGTCGTTAGGTGGCACCGGCAACGGGAACGGTGCGGCGGGCGCCGGCCCCGGGCCCCGGCACCACACCCGGCGGCAACTGCACCGCGGGCGGGCCCGGGATCAGGATCGACCTGTGGCGGAATGAACGGGAACTTGTTCATCGGCAGGGTCATCCGTGGATCCTCGACCGGGGTTCCGTACGGCACAGGCGGACCGCGCCACGGGTTGGAGCCGACCGGTATGTATCCCTTCGGGTCCCGGCAGAGCTGAATCGTGGGTGCCCGCTTGCCCGGGAACTCCTGGCACGGGTAGTTGCGCGCACCACGAACGACGGAGGGGTCGTTCTGTGCTGTCTTGCAGTACAGGTTGGTCGGCAGTTCACGCAGTGTTTCGTCGGCGGGTGACCGGATCTCCGTGGGCGGGACGAAGCCCGTCGCACACGGCGGCGGGTCCTGCAGGTCAACCTTGAAGTCCAGCTTGCCGCCCTCGTCAGCGGGGAGGCCGCCGCCGACAGTCAGCAGCGCCGCCATCAGCGCGGGGAAGATCACCAGCGACTGCTCGAGCGACTTGCGGTAGATCACGCCGATCCGGCCGAAGTTGGCCAGGTTGGCCGCCAGCACCGGGAATGTCGGCCGGATACCCGCGAAGGTGGTGTCGGCGGCGGCGGCCGCCCCCGGCACCGTCTGCAACACCGACCGCACCTGAGGATCGGCCTTGGCGACCTCACCAGTGAACCGGGCCAGGCCGTCGGCCAGCGACTTGATGTCGTCACCGCTGCGGATCTGCGCGTCCAGGAACGGTCCGGCCTGATCGATCAGCTGCGTGACCTGCCCGTAGTTCGCGTTCGCTTCGTCGACCAACAGCCGCGACGACTGGATCAGCCGCGCCAACTCCGGTCCCGAACCGTTGAACGCCTTGAAGGTTTCCCGCAGCAGATCCTGCAATCGGCTGTTGCCGATGCTGCTGACCAGGTTGTCGGCCTCGGTCAAGAGCCCGGAGATGTCCTGGCCGATCCGGGTGTGCGCCTGGTCGATGTCGATCCGTTGCGCAGCGTCGAATGCGACGGCGCCTCGGGCGGCACCAGATCGACGTATTGCTCGCCGACGGCCGAGACGCTCTTGACGGTCGCGGTGACGTTCTCGGGCACCGGAGTGCCGCTGTTGAGCCGCATGCGGGCGACTACGCCGTCGTTGGTCAGCCCGACCGACTCCACTCGGCCGATGGTCACACCGCGATAGGTGACGTTGGCGTTCTGGTAAAGGCCGCCGCCCGCAACGAAATTCGCGTTGACGTTGTAGGCGCCGATCCCCACCGCGGCGGGCACGTGCAGATAGAAGATGGAGATCGCGCCGACGGTGAGCACCGTGACGATCGCGAAGATCGACAGTTGAAGTCGGGTCAGCCTGTCCAGCATTACGGCTTCCCCTCGTGCTGGGTGGCCGTGCCCGGCGGAATCTTGAACGGGTCCGCGGCCTGACCGGACAAGTTGGCCATCGCACCGGTGAGGAAGTCCGGCGGGTTGATCACCTCGTCGAGGTGCTTCATGTTCGGGTCAAGGCCAAGCGATGTGGTGAACACCGATTCGCCGAGCCGGCGCACCGTCAGGTCGAACGTCACGAACACGTTGAGGTAGTCACCCCGCACCGCGTTCCTCAGGTACTTGTAGTGGAACGGGAACGTTGGCAGCAGCTCGAGGTCGTGGATGACGTCGTCGGCGTTGTCGTTGAACGCCTTGATCACCGGATACAGGTCCTTGAAGTCCGCGGCGAAATCGTTCTTCGTCTGCTGCAGGATGTGGGACCCGACGGTGGCGAAGCTCCGCAACGCGGTGAAGGCGTCGACGATGTTGGCGCGGTTGTTGTTGAGCACCGTCAGTGCCTCGGGCAGCGTTTCCAGGGTGCGGCCAAGGCTGTCCTTGCTGCGCGCCAGGATTGCGGCGAAGCGGTTGAGGCCGTCGGCGGCCGCGATGATGTCGTCGGTCTGCCGATCCAGCGAGCTGGTCAGTTCGGCCAGCCGGGGCAGCAGGTCGGTGAAGGTGCCCGCGCGCCCGGCGACGGCGTTGTAGGCCTCATCGGTGATGTCCTGGAACGCACCGAGATTGCCCTTGTTCACCACCACGCCGAGCGACGACAGCACCTCTTCGGTGGTCGGATAGCGGCCGGTGCGGTTGATGGGGATGTTCGAGCCGTCGACCAGTTTCCCGGCTGCCGGCTCTGAAACCGGCGCAGCCAAGTCGACGTGCTGCGAACCCAGCAGCGAGGTCTGCGCAACCTTCGCGGTGGCATTGGCGGGCAGGTTGACGTTCTTGTCCAGCGACAGCTGGACCGCCGCATAGAACGTGCCGTCGGGACGCTGCACCGCGTCGATACCCGACACGCTGCCCACCGTGACGTCGTCGACCATCACCGGCGAGTTCTGCGGCAGCACGGCCACATCCGGCAACTCGACGGTGATCTTGTAGGAGCCGTTGCCGTGGCCCGCGGTGCCGGGCATGTTGATCGAGTTCAGCCCGCCGAACTGGCAGCCCGTCAACCACCAGCGCGAGCGCCAGTGCGCAGCTCGCCGCATCGGGGCGGCAGCGTCTTCGCGCATCGACCCCGCGGGCGTCGCGCTCGCGGGCTGCGGCCCGCGACGGCGGCGCTGCGGGCGGGGGCGCCGCGGACGGCGGCGCCGCGGGGGCCGCAGCGTTCGGATCCGCGGGCGCCGGCTGCCCCGGCGCGGCGTCCGGTGCCGCCGGCGGCACCATCAGCGACGCTCAGGTCCGCGTCAGGCGGGATCTGTGGCGGCGTGACTCCCGGCGCGTTCTGCCACTGCAGGTACGACACCGGGGTCTGTGCCTTGGCCTCCGTGTCGGGGGTGTCGTAGATGATCTGGCCCTTGTACGCGGTGATGCTGTTGATCGGGTGAAACAGAATCGGCGGGTAATTCATCGTGATGCGCTTGAACACCGGGCCCATTCGCTGACGGCAGATCTCGGCACGCTTGTAGTTGTCGGGTGAGGCACCGGCGTCGAATGTGCCACCGCAGATGAACTGAACGGGGTTGGCGAAGTTGGGCAGCGTCAACAGGCCACCGACGGTGCCCTGCGCGGGGTTGTAGATGTTGTAGAAGTTCGCCAGGCCGTTGGGTGCGATGTGCAGGATCTGCTCGATGTCATCGCTGTGATCGGTCAGAATCTGGGTGAACTGGGACAGCTTGGACACCTGGTCGATCAGCGCCTGATTGTTCTGGTTCAGGAAGCCCTTGACGTCGGACAGCGCCTGGTTCAGCGTCCCCAGGGTGTTGTCGAGATCTGTCGAGCTGTCGGCCAGCACCTGCGACACCGAGGCAACGTGGTTGGAGAACTGCACGATCTGTTCGTTGCTGTTGGACAGCGCGTTCACCAGCACCTGCAGATTCTCGAATGGTGCCGAACAGGTCGGTGCGCGAATCACCCAGCCGCCCTGCGGTCTGCGAGAGCTCGCGCAGCGCCTGCCGGAACGAGTCGCCATTGCCGTCGAACGTGTCGGCGGCCTGATTGACGAACGCGGCCAGCGGCCCCTGCAACGACCCCTGTTGCGGTCCGAGCTGAGTGCTGAGCTGTGTCAGCTGTTCCTTGACCTCGTCCCATTCGACCGGAACCGCCGTACGGTCCAAACCGATCTGGCGCACCGTCGGCCATCACCGGGCCGCCGGTATAGGCGGGCGCGAGCTGAACGAACCGGGCCGACACCAGGTTTGGCGCGATGACGAGGGCCTTGGCGTCGGCGGGCACCTTCACGCCGTCGTCCACCGACATGGTGACCTTGACGTCGGTGGCGCGCGGCTCGATGGAATCGACGGTTCCGATCGGCACGCCGACGATGCGCACGTCGTCGCCGGGGTACAGACCGACCGCGGAGGTGAAGTAGCCGACCACCTTGTGCCCGGCGCGCGACGGCCACACCAAGTACACGCCGACGAGCAGCGTGGCCACCAGCAGCGCGGCCAGCGCCACGCGCAGCCAAGGGCTGCGCGCGAAGGACCGATTGGCGTGTGTCATGGCGACTTCGGCCTCAGGATCAGCCGCTCGGCGATGAACCCGCGCAGGTAGTCGGCCAGGCTTGCGGGCAGCTTGCCCGGCTGGAAGTAGGTGTCGAGCAGCACCTCGGAAAGGCTGGCCGGCGGCAGGCCGTACAGGTTGATCTGGAAGCCGGGACCCGACCCGACCACCTCGCCGAGCGCCGTCGCGTACGGCGGCAACCGGCGCAGGGCCTCGCCGATGTGTTCCTTGCGCTGGAGCAGGTCGTCCAGCACCGCGTTCAGCTTCTCCAGCGCCGGCTTGAACTCCTCGCTTGTTGTCGGCGACGAAGCCGGAAAGCTGTTGCGAGACGCCGTCGATGCCGGCGATCAGGTTGCTGAGCGCCTGACGGCGCTCATCGAGCGCGGCGAACAGCTGATTGCCGTCGATGATGAGCTGGTTGATCTGACCGGCCCGCTGCGCCAGGGTGTCGGTGACCTTTTTGGCGTGTGCGAGCAGCTCTTCGAGCGCTTCATCGCGCTTGTTCAGGCTGCGCGACAGCGTTCGCGACGCCGTCGAGCGCACCGCGCAATTGCGGGGTGGCATCGCGCAATGCGTCGGTCAGCGTCTGCAGCGCCTGGTCGAACTTCGGCTTGTCCAGCTCGCTGGCGTTCTGGCCGAGATCCTGCAGCGCGGTGTTGAGCGTATAGGGAGTCGTGGTGCGGCCCAACGGAATTACCGTCGACTCATGAGTGCCGCCGCCAGCGGGGTGACCGCCAGCGACTTTTGGCCGAGCACGGTGTCGGTCTTGATCGCGACCAACGACTGGTCGCCCACCCGGATGTCGCGGTTGACGGTGAACGTCGACCTTGGCCGACGTTGCCGGCCAATTCGATGCGGGTCGACCTTGCCGACCCTGATGCCCGACACGTCGACGTCGTTGCCCGGTGAGATCCCGCCGCATCGGTGAAGTACGCCTGGTAGCGACTTGCCCTGCGGCCAGAACGGCAGCTGGCGTGTAGCCGAACGACACCAGCACCAGGCATGCCACCAACGCAGATGCCGAAGATCCCGGTGCGCAGCGGATTGCCGCCCGTCAGGCCTAGCCATTGTCCGAGACACCTGCCCTTCGACGGGTCGGGAGGCCCACCGAACGGAATCAGGATGTCGCTGCCTGCTGGTCCGTTGATCTTTATCCGGATCGAGCAGTAGTAGATGTTGAAGAACGAGCCGTAGGCGCCAAGGGCGTTGAGCCGCAAGTAGTTCTCGGCCAGCGGTTCGATGACCTTGTTGACGTCGGCCTTGCGGTCGTCGAGCCGCTGTGGCCAGCGGCCGGATGTTCTCGATCACGCCCTGCAGCGGCCTGCCGCGACTTCTGCAGCAGGTCGGTGAGGTCGTTCTCGGCCGACGCCAGCGGGGCGATCGGCGCCGGCGATCGGGTCGCGGCCCTTGGGCGAGCCCGGTGACCAGCTTCTGCAGTTGGTCGACGCTGGCGTTGAACTGGGCGCCCTTGTCGTCCACGGTGCCCAGCACCGTGTTGAGGTTGTGTGATGACGTCGCCGATGAGTTGGTCACGGGCAGCCAGGTTCTCGGTGAATGCGCCGGTGTTGGACAACAGGTCGACAGCGCGCCGCCCTGGCCCTGCAGCAGCTCGATGACCGCGTTGCTGACCTCGTTGATCTTGTCGCCATCCAGACCCTTGAGCACCGGCTGCAGTCCGCCCAGCAACGCGTCGAGGTCCAGCGCCGGCTCGGTGTGGCTGCTTGCGGGATGGTGGCCCTGGTGGCAGCTTGCGCAATTCGCCCGGTCCGGACGGTGATCTCCAGGTAGCGGTCGCCGATGAGGTTTTGGTAGCGGACCACCGCCCTCGTCGAGGTGTACAGCTGGTAGCGCTTGTTGACATTGAAGGCGACGTCGACGGTGTTGTCGGGGTTGCAGCCTTACGTCCTTCACCTTGCCGACGGTCACACCCGCGATCCGGACGTCCTGACCCGCCTTGAGCCGCGAGGCGTCGGTGAAGTTGGCGTGATAGCTCGCTGTCCGGAGGCGAATCGGAACTGGCCGAAGACGACCACCAGGCCGGCGGCCACCAACGCATCGACCACCGTGAAGATCGCCGACCTTCAGGCAGCGTCGCGGTCGCGCGCCATCAGTAGTCGTCCCGTTCGCGCGAAGGCGCCGTTGAACAGGAACTGCAGCGTCGACGGCGCGTCGAACTGCAACTCGGTATTCGGGCTGGTACGGGACGTAGGCGTTGTCGGTCACCAGGAACGGCGTGTGGTACCAGGAGCCGCCGTACTGCTTGGTCGGCACGTTCGGCAGGCCGCGGCAGTTCGGGCCGCCCGACGCGTTCACGATCGGCAGGCTCTCCGGATACGTGTAGGCCGGCGAGCCCGGCAGGAAGTTCGACGCGACGAACAGGCCCGGCCGGATGCCACCGATAACCGGTGCGAAGGTATCGATGGCCTTCGCAACGCCCTGGAACAGGCAGCCGAACTCGGGCGAGTAGTCGCGCGGCCACCTTCAGCGGGGCCCGCAGCCGCTGAATCGCTGCGATGAAGTCGTTTTCGGCGGGCTTGAGCGTCGCGTATGCCGTTGTTGGCCAGCCCGGTGGCGGCCAGCAGTGTGGCGTTCAGGTTGTCCTGCTGGTCGACGATCGTCCTGCTGATGGTGGGTACGTTGTCGAAGATGCGCGCCAGATCGGGGCCCGCGTCGGCGTAGATGTTGGCCACCGCGGCGGTCTTCTGGAAGTCCGTCCTGCAAGCGTCGGCAGCTTCGGATTCAATTGCTGCAGATAGTTATTCAGGCCCGACAGGGTGGCGCCGAGGTCGTCGCCGTTGCCGCGCAGCCCCTCGGCGAGCGCGGACAGCGTCGCGTTCAGGTCGATCGGATCGATCTTGTGCAGGACGTCGGTCAGCGTCTGAAACAGTGTGTTGACCTCGAGCTGGACGTCCTGGCCTCGCACATTGGTGCCAGGCCGCAGTTGCCCGCTGGGCTGGTCCGGCGGCAGGAACTCGACCGACTTGGCGCCGAAAACCGTTGTGCTCCGCGATGCGCACCGCCGCGTTGGACGGAATGTAGGGCATCTCGCTGCTTCGAATCGACAGCGTCAGCTTGGCCTGATCACCGGCGTACTCGATGGATTTCACCTTGCCGATCTGGATGCCGCGGTACTTGACCTTGGCGTCCTGCTCCATCACAAGGCCGGCCCGTCGGAGATGTCACCGTCACGGTCTCGGTGTCGGTGAACGCGGCGGTGTAGGCCAGGTAGGTGAACACGGTGGCGGCCACCAGGAGCGCAGCCAGGATCGCCGCCGCAATCCTTACGTGGCTGCGCTTGTTTTCAATGTCTGGCATCGTCCCCCGCCTATCCGGACAGGTTGAAGTTGCCGGACGCCCCGTAGACGGCGAGCGAGATGAACAGGGTGATGGTGACGACGACGATCAACGAGGTGCGCACCGCCTGACCGACCGCGATGCCGACACCGACCGGGCCACCGGATGCGTTGTAGCCGTAGTAGGTGTGCACCAACATCACGGCGATCGACATCACGATGGCCTGCAGGAAGGACCACAACAGGTCGGTCGGCACCAGGAACGTATTGAAGTAGTGGTCATAGAGGCCCGCGGACTGATGGTTGACGAAGACCGTCGTGAACCGCGCCGCGAAGAACGCCGCCAGCACCGACAGCGAATACAGCGGGATGATCGCCACCATCCCGGCCACCAGCCGGGTGGAGACCAGGTACGACACCGAATGCACGGCCATCGCTTCGACGGCGTCGATCTCCTCGGCGACCCGCATCGCCCCGAGCTGGGCGGTGGTGCCGGCGCCGATGGTGGCCGCAAGCGCGATGCCGGCGATCACCGGCGCGACGATGCGCACATTGAGAAACGCAGACAGGAAGCCGGTCAGCGCCTCGATACCGATGTTGCCAAGAGACGAGTAACCCTGCACGGCGATGACGCCACCGGAGGCCAGCGTGAGGAACGCGGCCACGCCGACGGTGCCGCCGATCATCACCAACGCTCCTGTGCCCATGGTCATTTCGGCGATGTTGCGGATCGTCTCTTTGCGGTACCGCGTGACCGCGTTGGGGAGGTAGCGGATGGTCTCGCCGTAGAACAGCGCCTGCTCGCCGATTGTGTCGACGGCCTTGGGCACGCCGCGGAAGAAGCGGCGCACGCGCAGGGTGACGTCGTAGCTCATCGGCGCCCTCGGCTCTTCGCGTGAACGCTCATCGCACCAGCACCCGGACGCCGATCGCCGTCATGATCACGTTGATCACGAACAGGCAGATGAACGCGTAGACCACGGTCTCGTTGACCGCCGTCCCCACACCCTTGGGGCCGCCCTTCACCGTCAGGCCGCGATAGCAGCCAACCAACCCGGCCACCACCCCGAACAGCAGCGCCTTGACTTCCGCGAGCACCAGCTCGCCCAGGCCGGTCAACACGGTCAGCCCGTTGATGAACGCGCCGGGGTTGACCCCCTGCAGGAAGACGGAGAAGACGTAGCCGCCGGACAGGCCGATCAGGCAGACCAGGCCGTTGAGCAGCAGCGCCACCAACGTCGACGCCAGCACCCGCGGCACGACCAGACGCTGGATCGGGTCGATGCCAAGCACCCGCATCGCGTCGATCTCTTCACGGATGGTGCGGGCGCCGAGGTCGGCGCAGATCGCGGTGGCGCCGGCGCCCGCCACCACCAGCACGGTGACGACGGGGCCCAGCTGGGTGATGGTGCCGAACGCCGTGCCCGCCCCCGACAGGTCGGCGGCGCCGATCTCGCGCAGCAGGATGTTGAGGGTGAACGCCACCAGCACGGTGAACGGGATGGCGACGAGCAGCGTCGGGACCAGCGAGACCCGCGCGATCATCCAGGTCTGGTCGAGAAATTCGCGAAATTGGAAGGGGCGCCGGAAGATCTTGACGAACGTGTCGAAGGACATCTCGACGAACCCGCCCACGGCCCGAGCCGGTGCCGCAAGCTGTTCGATCAACCTCGGCTCCGTTCTTGGCGCGGCGTGTGTGCGACGTGCGCCATGGCGAAGAGTCCCGACTACTTGCCGCGGCGGCTCTCCCACCCCGTGGTTAAGCGTTGCTCTTAGTGAGCCGGATCATACTAACTAGAACAAGTTCGCAGTGTCAAAGAACGGCAAAACTACCCGAAATTGTGATCTTTGCGCAGGTCAAAGCCACTGTGACGCAGATCATTCTGAAACGTGTTCTAGTCCTCACGGGGCTTTGACAAACGGAGACGTCATTCTCCTTGGCCCATCAGCGCCGTCGCCGAGAAATTCCGCTCGGGATCACGGCCAGCAAAGTAGTTTTGTAGCGTTTGCCGAAAGGTCTGACGGGTCCCACGCATCGGATTCCGCACTGAACCGGTGCTCGGCCGTCGGCGCCGCAACGAGGGTCACGGTCGGACCGTAGACGATGAACAGCTGTCCGTTGACTCTCTGCGACGCGGGCGAGGCCAGGAACCGCACCAGCTTCACGACGTGCTCGGGCGACAACGGGTCGACCTGCCCGTCGGCCAGCTCCGGCGAGTCGCCGAAGACGTCGGCCGTCATCGCCGTGCGGGCCCGAGGGGCGATCGCGTTGGCGCGCACGCCGTAGCGCTCGAGCACCCGCGCGGCCGACAGCGTCAGCGCGGTGATGCCGGACTTGGCCGCGCCGTAGTTGGCCTGACCCGGCGGCCCGACCAGGCCGGCCTCCGAGGAGGTGTTGATGATGCGGCCGTATACCGTGCCCATCGTTCTCCTTGGCCCTCGCCCGCCAATACGTGGCGGCGTTGCGGGTCAGCAGGAAGTGGCCGCGCAGGTGCACCGACGATGACCGCATCCCAATCCTCGTCGGACATGTTGAACAACATGCGGTCGCGGGTGATCCCGGCGTTGTTGACGACGATGTTCAGGCCCCCCAGGCCGTCGGCCGTTTCCACCAGCTCGTCGGCGGTGGAGCGCTGGCCGATGTCGCCGGCGACGGCGACGGCCTTGGACCCGGAGGCAGTGATCTCGTCGATGACGTCGGATTCGTCCAGAGCGCCGGCGATGTCGTTGACCACGACGGTCGCGCCCGCTCGGGCCAGCCCGATGGCCTCGGCCCGGCCCAGCCCGGCGGCCGCGCCCGTCACCACCGCGACCTGTCCGGACAGATCGGTTGCGTCGCTTTTGGCAGCTCAATTTATGAATACCTCTAGTCCTTGCGGATCAGGGCAGCTCGCGGGCATTCGGCGATCGACTGCTCTGCCAGGTCCTCCTGGTCGGCCGGCACCGGGTCGGCCTTGACCACGGCGTAGTCCTCGTCGTCGAGATCGAACAGGTCCGGGGCAATTCCCACGCACACCGCGTTGCCCTCACAGCGATCACGGTCGACCTCGACACGCATCACAAACCTCCTCGCCCGAATTTCAGCACTTGAGAATACGACCCGCTCGGTGCGGCACCAGTGCAGCAACCGGCCTGGACCCCAAGACTAGAACGTGTTACAACCGGGGGGACAGGGTCAGCCCAGGGTCCCTGTCAACCAGAGTGAGGACGAGGCGATGCGGATCGGCTACACCCCGAGCAAGAGGAGTTGCGCCGCGAGCTGCGGTCCTACTTCACCAAGCTGATGACGCCCGAGCGGGCCGAGGCACTGAGCGTCCAACGACGGGCGAGATGGGGCGTGGCAACGTCTACCGTGAAACCGTCGCGCAGATGGGCAAGGACGGCTGGCTGACGCTGTCCTGGCCGAAGGAGTTCGGCGGCCAGGCGCGCCCACCGATGGATGGGCTCATCTTCAACGACGAGGCGTCCATCGCCAACGTCCCGGTGCCGTTCCTGACGATCAACAGCGTCGCGCCGACGATCATGGCGTTCGGCACCGACGAGCAGAAGAAGTTCTTCCTGCCCAAGATCGCCGCCGGCGACCTGCACTTCTCGATCGGCTACTCCGAGCCCGGCGCGGGCACCGACCTGGCCGCCCTGCGCACCACCGCGGTGCGCGACGGCGACGACTACGTCATCAACGGCCAGAAGATGTGGACCAGCCTGATCGCCTACGCGGACTACGTGTGGCTGGCCGTGCGGACCAACCCCGAGGCCAAGAAGCACCGCGGCATCTCGATGCTGATCGTGCCGACGACGGCCGAGGGCTTCTCCTGGACGCCGGTGCACACCATGGCCGGCATCGACACCAGCGCCACCTACTACCAGGACGTGCGGGTTCCGGTCACCAACCTGGTCGGCGAGGAGAACGGCGGCTGGAAGCTGGTCACCAACCAGCTCAACCACGAACGCGTCGCGCTGGTTTCGGCGCAGCCGATCTTCGTGGCGCTCAACGCCGTTCGGGAGTGGGCGCAGAACACCAAGGACGTCCACGGCAAACGGCTCATCGACGCGGAGTGGGTGCAGCTCAACCTGGCTCGCGTGCACGCCAAGGCCGAGGTGCTCAAGCTGATCAACTGGGAGCTGGCCTCGACGGAGGCCGCCCCGTCACCCGCCGACGCGTCGGCGGCCAAGGTGTACGGCACCGAACTGGCCACCGAGGCCTACCGGCTGCTGATGGAGGTGCTCGGCACGGCGGCCACGCTGCGCACGGACTCGCCCGGCGCGCTGCTGCGCGGACGCGTCGAGCGGATGCACCGCAGCTGCCTGATCCTGACGTTCGGCGGCGGCACCAACGAGATCCAGCGCGACATCATCGGCATGGTCGCGCTGGGCCTGCCCAGGGTCAACCGGTAAGAGAAAGCGGAGACTTCGCATGGATTTCACAACAACGGAAGCCGCAGGCGATCTCGGTCGGGCTGGCCCGCACCATCACCGAATCCGTCTGCACCGCCCGAACACCAGCGGGAGCTCGATGGGCTCGAAGAGCGCTTCGACCGCGACCTGTGGGGCAAGCTGATCGACGCCGACATCCTGTCGACCGCCGCACCGGAATCATTGGGCGGCGGCGGTTTCGGGGTCCTCGAGCAGGCCGCGGTGCTGGTGGCGCTGGGCCGTCAGCTCGCCGCGGTGCCCTATCTGGAGTCGGTGGTGCTCGGTGCAGGGGCGCTGGCGAAGTTCGGCTCCGAGTCGCTGCAGCAGGAGTGGGCGACGCCCGCGATCAACGGCGAGAAGATCCTCGCGGTCGCGCTCGACGGCGAGATGGGCCAGGGACCGGTGCAGGCGACGACCAGCTCCGAGGGTTACCGGCTCACCGGCTCGCGAACCCAGTCGGCTACGGGCCGGTCGCCGATGCGTTCCTCGTTCCCGCCGAAACCGATTCGGGCACGAAGGTTTTCTCTCATCACCGAGGACGCCCGGGGGTGTCCGTGACCGCCCTCGACACCACCGGCCACGGCAGTGTCGGTCATCTCGAGCTGCAGGGCGTCGAAGCCGCGCCGGGTCGTCGGCGGCGACGAAGTCGTCGGCTGGCTCACCACGCATGGCACCTTGGGCCGCAGCGCATTTCAGCTCGGCGTGCTCGAGCGTGCGCTGGAGCTCACCGCCGAGTACGCGCGCGAGCGCGAGCAGTTCGACCGGCCGATCGGCAGCTTCCAGGCCGTCTCGTCAGCGGCTTGCCGACGGGTACATCGACGTCAAGGGACTGCGGCTGACGGTGACCCAGGCGGCGTGGCGATTGTCCGAGGATCTACCCGCAGACGTCGAGGTGAGCACGGCCGCGTTCTGGGCCGCCGACGCCGGACATCGCGTGGCGCACACCACCGTTCACGTGCACGGCGGCGTCGGCATCGACCTTGACCATCCGGTCCACCGGTACTTCCTGGCGGCCAAGCAGACCGAGTTCGCGGTCGGCAGCGCGACCGGGCAACTGCTGCGCATCGGCCGTGAGCTGGCCGACACACCCGCCTGATCCGTGGACGAGGGTCTGCCGACCGTCACCGACCTGCTGACGCCGTTGGCCGAGGTCGACGATCGGGGCGTGTACTTCGAGGACTCGTTCATCAGCTGGCGTGACCACATCCGGCACGGCGCCGCGATCGCTGCCGCATTGAAGGCGCGTCTCGATCCCGGGCGCCCGCCGCACGTCGGGGTGTTGCTGCAGAACACCCCGTTCTTCTCGGCGGTGCTGGTCGCCGCGGCCTCGACGGGCATCGTGCCGGTCGGGCTGAACCCGATTCGGCGCGGCGCGGCGCTGGCCCGCGACGTCGCGCACGCGGACTGTCAGGTGGTGCTGGCCGATTCGGCCTCTGCGACGGCCCTCGACGTCGACTACATCGACGTCGACTCGGCGCAGTGGGCGGCCGAGGTGGCCGCGCACCGCGACGCGCCGGTGGCCGCATACGACGCGCGACCCGGGCGACTTGTTCATGCTGATCTACACGTCGGGCACCAGCGGCGAACCAAAGGCGGTGAAGTGCAGCCAGAGCAAGGTCGCGATCGCAGGCGTCACGATGACGCAACGCTTCTCGCTGGGACCCGACGACATCTGCTATGTGTCGATGCCGTTGTTCCATTCCAACGCGGTGCTTGTCGGGCTGGGCGGTGGCGCTCGGGTGCCGGGGCTCATTGTGTTGCGGCGCAAGTTCTCCGCGTCGCAGTTCCTTCCCGATATTCGCCGCTACGGGGCGACGTATGCGAACTATGTCGGCAAGCCGTTGTCCTATGTGCTCGCGACCCCGGAGCGTTCCGACGACGCGGACAATCCGCTGCGGGCCGTCTACGGCAACGAGGGCGCACCCGCGCGACGTTGAACGGTTCGCCAGCCGGTTCGACACCGTGGTGATGGACGGCTTCGGGTCCACGGAGGGCGGCATCGCGATCAGCCGGACGCCGGACAGCCCGCCCGGTGCGCTGGGCCCGCTGCCCGAGGGCACCGAGATCGTCGACGTCGAGACCGGCGAGCCGTGCCCGCCCGGTGTTACCGGTGAGCTGGTGAACATCCCGGACGCGGGGCGTTTCGAGGGTTACTACAACGACCCCGATGCCGAGGCCGAGCGGATGCGCGGCGGCAGGTATCACAGCGGCGACCTGGCCTACCGCGACGAGAACGGCTACGCCTACTTCGCCGGCAGGCTCGGCGACTGGATGCGCGTCGACGGCGAGAACCTCGGCACCGCACCGATCGAACGGGTGCTGCTGCGCCATCCCGACGTGGTCGAGGTGGCGGTCTACGGAATCCCCGCTCCCGACGTCGGCGATCAGGTGATGGCCGCGTTGGTGCTCACGGGCGGCGCGGAGTTCGACGCCGACAAGTTCAGGGCGTTTTTGGCCGAGCAGCCAGATCTCGGGCCCAAACAGTGGCCGTCGTTCGTGCGGGTCGGCGCCGAGTTGCCGCGGACCGAGACGTTCAAGGTGATCAAGCGCCAGCTCGCCGCGGAGGGCACCGACTGTGCTGACCCGGTGTGGGCGATCGAGCGGTAACGGTCGAGCAAACATTTTCAGGCGGCCCGACGGTATCTGCTTCTAAAGGATAAGTAGATCTACTCACCCTGCGTGAGCGCGCCTTTGCACTACTATTCGCTACGGCATCGCCATCGAAGACTGGGCCGTCGCCGGTAACGTAGCGAAAACAGCATACTGACAGGAGTTATTCATGAGACCAACGGCAATCTCCGGGGTAGCCGTGGCTGCGGCCCTTGCGATCGTGCTGTCCGGTTGCGGCTCAAGCACCACGACCGCACCCAGCACCTCGACGTCGGCGTCGACTGGTTCGAGCGCGACGACGAGCGCCAAGGCCGCCCCGTCGACGCCCAAGGTGGCGCCGCGTCGAGAAGACAAGACCGGACCGAACCCGACGATCGCCAGTTACATCCAGCAGAACAACATCCAGGAGACTCCGGTCAAGAAGGGTGACCCCGGATCACCGACCATCGATCTGCCGGTGCCCGATGGCTGGGAGCCTGCGGGATCGGACACGCCGGATTGGGCGTACGGCGCGATCGTCTACAACGGCCCGGAGGGGCAGGAGTACACCCCGAGCATCGTCGCCTTGCTGTCCAAGCTGACCGGCAACGTCGACCCGCAGAAGATCATCGACTTGGCGCCGGGCGAGTTGCAGAACCTGCCCGGGTGGAAGGCAATGAACGAGGGCGAGGCCAGCACCCTCGGCGAGTATCCGGCCTACCAGCTGGGCGGCACCTGGACTCAGGACGGCCAGACCAAGATCGTCGCGCAGAAGACGGTCGTCATCCCGGGCAGCTGACGGCCTGTACGTCCTGCAGCTCAACGCCGACGGGCTCGAGAATCAGGCCGATATCGTGGGCACTGCCACCACGGCGATCGACGACCAGACCAAGATCACGCCCTGAGCGTGCCGCCCAGCGGCTAGCGTCGTCCCGGATGTCGTCGAGGCGCTGGGTGGCGTCCGTGGAAACCGTTGACCAGTTCGGCGATGATGTCGGCGACGGGCCGGATCTCGTTCATCCGCCCGACGATCTGGCCGACCGGCATCGCGACGGTGCCGGGGTCGTCCGACTCGTTCATCCGCTGATGCGCCTCGCTGACGAGGATGTTCTGCAGCGGCATCGGCAGCGGCTCGGGTGCATCCGGCGCGTCCCACGCGTCGGTCCAGCGGGTCTTGAGCAGTCGCGCGGGCTTGCCCGTGTAGATGCGCCGACGCACGGTGTCGCTGGAATTCGCGACGCAGCAACGCCTCCTGGATCGTCGACACACCGCTCGGGTTGCGGTGGCCGAGGTCGTATTCGGCGGAGGTGAGGAACGCCGAGCCCATCCAGACGCCCTGTGCGCCGAGCGCCAGCGCGGCGGCCACCTGGCGGCCGGTCCCGATGCCGCCGGCGGCGAGCACCGGCGCCTTACCGCCGCAGTGCGTCAACGATTTCCGGCCACAGCACCATCGACCCGATCTCACCGGTATGCCCGCCGGCCTCGTGGCCCTGGGCGACGACGATGTCGACACCGTTCTCGACGTGGCGCTGCGCGTGTTTGGCGCTGCCGGCCAGCGCGGCCACCGGCACGCCAGCCGCGTGAGCCTGGTCGATGACGTCGCGCGGCGGCGAACCCAGGGCGTTGGCGATCAGCTTGATCGGATGCTTGAGCGCCACCTCGACGTGCGAACGGGCCACCGAA
Organism: uncultured Actinomycetota bacterium; assembly: GCA_963733605.1. Lineage (GTDB taxonomy): Bacteria > Actinomycetota > Actinomycetes > Mycobacteriales > Mycobacteriaceae > Mycobacterium. The sequence continues at coordinate 219,384 of CAVTDY010000035.1, read as the reverse complement.
TGCAACCAGCCGAGCACGCCTTCGTTGCGCGCCTCGTCGTCGGGCAGCGGCGGCACCCCAAGGTCGGCAAGCGTTTTGGCGACGAAGTCGCGATGCGATTGCGGGATCAGCTTGTTGATGTCGACGGCGGTGCCCTCGGTCGGCACCTTGGCGGGCATCACGATGTCGACGCCGTACGGCTTGCCGTCGGTGTTCTCGTCCATCCACTGCAGGACGTTCTCGAGGTCGTCGGCGTCGTTGAACCGCACACAGCCGAGCACGCCGAGCCCGCCGGCCGTGCTGACCGCCGCCGCCACCTTCTCCGACGGGGTGAAGACGAAGATCGGATAGTCGATGCCGAAGCGGTCGCACAGCTCGGTTCGCATCAGGTTGCGGTTCCCACATGGTTGGCGTGCACATCGTCGGCCGGCCGCTCCTCGGTCTGGTCCTTGGCCCAACGGTAGTCGGGCTTACCGGCCGGTGAGCGCTTCACCTCGTCGACGAACCAAAGGCTGCGCGGCACTTTGTATCCGGCGATCTCGCTGCGCACGAACGCGTCGAGTTCAGCCAGCGTCGGCCGGGTGCCCTCGCGGGCGTGCACGACGGCCGCGACGTGCTGGCCGAAGCGCGGGTCGGGCACACCGACCACCAGCGCATCGAACACGTCGGGGTGCCCCTTCAGCGCGGCCTCGACCTCTTCGGGGTAGATCTTCTCGCCGCCGCTGTTGATCGACACCGACCCGCGGCCGAGCATCGTGACGGTGCCGTCCGCCTCGACCTCCGCGTAGTCACCGGGGATCGCGTAACGCACGCCGTTGTAGGTGCGGAACGTCTCGGCGGTCTTCTTCTCGTCCTTGTAGTAGCCGACCGGGATGTTGCCCTTCTTGGCGATCAGCCCGCGCACCCCGGAGCCGGGCCTGACCTCGTTGCCGTCCTCGTCGAGGACGACGGTGCGGTGGTCGATCGCCACCCGCGGGCCGCCCATGTGGTGCTCGCCCTTGGCGACGATGCTGGTGCCGCCGAATCCCGTCTCCGACGAGCCGATCGAGTCGGTGATCACCCGGTTGGGCAGCAGCTCGAGCAGCTTCTCCTTGATGCTCGCCGAGAACAGCGCGGCAGTGCTGGCCAGCAGGAACAGCGACGAGAGGTCGTAGTCCTCGCCCTTGTCGTGGGCAGCCTGCAGCGCGTCCAGCAGCGGCCGGGCCATCGCGTCGCCGGTGAAGAACAGCAGGTTCACCTTGTGGTGGTGAATCGCGCGCCACACCTCGTCGGCGTTGAATTCCGGTGCCAGCACCGTGGTTTGGCCGGAGAAGATCGACATCCAGGTGGCCGACTGGGTGGCGCCGTGGATCATCGGCGGGATCGGGTAGCGGATCATCGGCGGGTTCGCCGCGGCCGCCTTGGCCAGGTCGTACTCGTCCTTGACGAATTCCCCCGTCGCGAAGTCGGTGCCGCCGAACAGCACTCGATAGATGTCCTCGTGGCGCCACATCACGCCCTTGGGGAAGCCTGTCGTGCCGCCGGTGTAGAGCAGGTAGATGTCGTCGGCGCTGCGCTCGCCGAAATCGCGCTCGGGGGAAGCCTGTTCGATCGCGGCGTAGAACTCGACACCGCCATAGCGGGTGAAGTCGTCATCGCTGCCGTCGTTCGACCACCAGGATCGTCTTGACGTTCGGCGTCTCGGGCAGCACGTTGGCGACCCGGTCGGCGTACCGGCGTTCGTGCACCAGCGCGACCATGTCGGAGTTCTCGAACAGATACTTCAGCTCGCCCTCGACGTAGCGGAAGTTCACGTTGACCAGGATGGCGCCGGCCTTGACGATGCCGAGCATCGCGATCACGATCTCGATGCGGTTGCGGCAGTACAGCCCGACTTTGTCGTCCTTCTTGACACCCCGGTCGATCAGGTAGTGGGCGAGGCGATTGGCCTTCTCCTCCAACTGGGCGTAGGTGAGGTGCTCGTCGCCGGAAATGAGGGCGACACGGTCAGGCACAGCGTCGATGGCGTGCTCGGCAAGATCGGCAATATTCAGGGCCACGGCCCTAAATTAGAACGTGTTACATTTTCTGACAAGTCTGTGGCGACGACGCAGGAAGGCGGACACCGGTGAGCGATGCTGAAAAAGGTCCCGACGCCATCATTGAGCAGCGCGGACACACCCTGATCCTCACGCTGAACCGGCCCGAGGCGCGCAACGCACTTTCGACCGAGATGCTCTCGATCATGGTCGAGGCGTGGGACCGGGTCGACAACGATCCAGAGATCAGGTCGTGCATCCTGACCGGCGCCGGCGGGTACTTCTGCGCGGGCATGGACCTCAAGGCCGCGACGGCCAAGCCGCCGGGTGACTCGTTCAAGGACGGCAGCTACGACCCGTCACGCATCGACTCGCTGCTCAAGGGCCGGCGGCTGACCAAGCCGCTGATCGCGGCCGTCGAGGGCCCCGCCATCGCCGGAGGCACCGAGATCCTGCAGGGCACCGACATCCGCGTCGCGGGTGAAAGCGCCAAGTTCGGCGTCTCCGAAGCCAAGTGGAGCCTGTACCCGATGGGTGGCTCGGCGGTGCGGTTGGCCCGCCAGATTCCCTACACGTTGGCGTGCGACATCCTGCTGACCGGACGTCACCTCACCGCCGCCGAAGCCAAGGACATGGGCCTGATCGGCTACGTCGTGCCCGACGGTCAGGCGCTGACGAGGGCTTTGGAGATCGCGGAGGTGATCAACAAAAACGGGCCCGCTTGCGGTGCAGGCGATCCTCAAGACCATCCACGAGACCGAGGGCATGCACGAGAACGACGCGTTCAAGATCGACACCCAGATCGGTATCGCGGTGTTCGTGAGCGACGACGCCAAGGAAGGTCCGCTGGCGTTCAAGGAGAAGCGCGCACCCAACTTCAAGATGAAATAAGGGCTAGCCCAGCGGAGCGGTCGGGGTGAATTTCACCGGCATCTTCTCCAGGCCGCTGACGAAGTTCGCCGGCCGCAGCGGCAGTTCGGCGTCCGAAGTCAAGCGCATATCCGGCAGCCGCTTCAGCAGTCGTGTCTGCATGATCGACAATTCGAGCCGAGCGAGTTGGTTGCCCAGGCAGAAGTGGGTGCCGAAGCCGAACGCGAGGTGGTTGTTGGGATAGCGCTCGATGTTGAAGCTCTCCGGGTCCTCGAACACCTTCTCGTCGAAGTTGGCCGACTCGAATAACAGGATCATCTTCTCGCCCTCTTTCAGGGCGGCGCCGTGAAACTCGGTGTCGGCGGTGATCGTTCGGGCCATGTTCTTCACCGGCGCGGTCCAGCGCAGCATCTCTTCGACCGCGTTCGGCAGCAGCTCCAAGTCGTTGACGAGGCGCTGGTGCTGATCGGGATGGCGCAGCAATTGCCTTGTGCCACCGGACAACGTGTGGCGAGTGGTCTCGTCGCCACCGATCAACAGCAGTAGCACCTCGGTGACGATTTGGTGGTCCTCGAGCTTCGCACCCTCCACCTCCGCGTGCACGAGCACACTCACCAAATCGTCGGTCGGCTGCTCTTTGCGAGCCGCGATCATGCCCATCATGTACTCGGTGTAGGCGGCGAAGGCATCCATCGTGACCTGCATGTCGGCCTCGGCCGCGGTACTGCTCAAGGAGCTGACCAGGTCGTCGGACCACCTGAGGAACATCTCGCGCTCCTCGGGTAGCACCCCGAGCATGTCGCCGATGACCGCCATCGGCAGCGGCGCAGCGAGGTCCCAGACGAAGTCGCACTCCCCTCGCTCGCACACCGCGTCGATCAGCGCGTCGCACAGGAAACCGATCGAGGAGTCCAGGTCCTTGACGCGTTTGCGGGTGAAGCCCGAGTTGACCAGCTTGCGCCGCAACAGATGTTGCGGGTCGTCCATCTCGATCATCATCTCCACGCCCGGCTGGTCGGGCCGAATGCCGCCGGCGTTGGAGAACAACTCGGGTTGCCGCTCAGCCTCGATCACCGCCTGGTACGTGGCCGCGGCGGCCAAGCCGTTGCGGTCGCGAAAGACCGGTTCGTTCTCGCGCATCCACTTGTAGACCGAATGCGAGTCACCGGCGTAGAACGCACCGTCGGTCAGATCCACGTCCGGCTTCGTTGCCGGTTTGGTCGTCGTCATCGTCGAACCTCCTGGGCGTCACCGAACGACATCGCTACGTTGCTCAGACCGAACTGGAAACAGCGCGCGCTTCGGGAAGCCTAGCGACGCGAGTTCCTTCGCGTAGGGATGTTCGCCGAGGCGCACGGTCACGCCCGCCCGGCCGATACCGCACCCCCGTGTGGGACATCTCCCCAACGGTCTCTCGGATGACACCGTCGCGATACGAGTACGTGGCGTGCACCTGCTTGCGCGAGGTGAACGGCGGACGGGACCGGCAGGCCGGGGCGAAACTCCATGCCTACCGCGAACCGTCCGTCGATGCTGACGTCGAACCCGACTGCGGCCATCGCGAACCGTGAAGTCCGCCATCACCTTCGGGTAACCCCAAATCGTCTGTCCCGCCTCCAAAGTGAAGGCCTGGTCGACCGGGAGGTGGTGGACGAAGGCGGCGGCGGACTGCACTGCGCGCAGCCCTGCGCATCGAACCAGGGGGATTGACCATGACGTTCGTGCCGTATTCGTAGTACGCACCCAGGTCGCTGTCGACGATAGTGCATCAGCATCAGGACGACGATCGGCTTCCCGGGCACGGTACCGGCACACCTGCAGCCCGCTGTAGTCGATCATCGCCTGGGCGGCGTCGGCGTCCACCGAGAACATCGCCATGTGCTGAGCTGCCGTACGAACCTTCACCGGCATAGTGAGCACCGTGCCGGCGATGGTGTGCTGCGATTCGGTCATCGGGCCAATCTAGAACCTGTTCTAGTGCTGCGGCAATAGCCGATCACACCAGCGTGGCGAGCTCCCGGATCTGCTCGGCAGAGCGGCCGGACACCACCATCATCGACACGCCGATGGCCTCCCACGCGGCGATCTGCTTACGCACGTAGTCGACGTCGCCGACGATCGCGGCATCATCCACCAGCTCGTCGGGGATGACCTTGGCCGCCTCGTCCTTGCGGTCGCTGCGGAACAGCCTGGTGACGTCGTCGACGACCTCGGCGTAGCCCATCCGGCGGTACACGTCGGCGTGGAAGTTGGTGTCCTCGGAACCCATGCCGCCCATGTAGAGCGCCAGATACGGCTTCATCGCGGCCAACGCCGCGGCCCGGTCCTCGGTGATGACGATGTTGGCCGTCGCGCAGATCTCGAAGTCCTCGCGGCTGCGTCGCGCACCCGGCCGGGCGAAACCCTCGTCGAGCCACTCGTTGTACATCTCGCCCAGCCGCGGCGAGTAGAAGATCGGCAGCCAGCCGTCGCAGATCTCGGCGGCCAGCGCGACGTTCTTGGGCCCCTCGGCGCCCAGCATGATCGGGATGTCCGCGCGCAGCGGATGGGTGATCGGCTTGAGGTTCTTGCCCAGCCCGGTGGTGCCCTCACCGGTCAGCGGCAGGGGGTAGTGCGGCCCGGCGCTGGCGACGGGCCCCTCGCGGGCCAGCACCTGACGCACGATGCCGATGTATTCGCGGGTGCGGGCCAGCGGCTTGGGGAAGCGCTGCCCGTACCAGCCCTCGACGACCTGCGGGCCCGAGACGCCGAGTCCCAGGATGTGCCTGCCGCCGGAGAGATGGTCCAGCGTCAGGGCGGCCATCGCACACCCGGTCGGGGTGCGCGCCGACAGCTGCACCACCGAGGTGCCCAACCGCACCCGGCTCGTCGCCGAGCCCCACCAGGCCAGCGGCGTGTAGGCGTCCGAGCCCCAGGCCTCGGCGGTGAACACCGCGTCGAAGCCGGCCTCCTCGGCGGCGGCGACCAGTTCAGGCGCGTTCTCCGGCGGCTGCGCGGCCCAATATCCCAGCTGAAGTCCAAGCTTCATAAGCTCGCCTCTCGACCCGTGGTTGAAACCATTCTTAGAACCTGTTCTACTCGATGCCGTGACCACCAGCCAAAGCAGCCCGGTGCAGATCGACCCGCATGAGCCGCCACTTTCAGCTCCGCTCAGGCTCTCCTTCGACTACACCCGTTCAGTCGGACCACTCCTCAGCCAGTTCTTCACTGCCCTGCGCGGGCGACGCATCCTCGGCGTGCGCGGCTCGGACGGACGGGTCCTGGTTCCACCCGCCGAGTATGACCCCGTCACCTATCAGCCCTTGACCGAGGTAGTGCCGGTCGCGAGCGTGGGCACCGTGGTGTCGTGGACGTGGCAGTCCGAACCGCTGGAGGGCCAGCCGCTCGACCGGCCGTTCGCCTGGGCGCTGATCAAGCTCGACGGCGCCGACACCCCGCTGTTGCACGCGGTCGACGCCGGTTCCTCCGACGCCATCAACACCGGCGCCCGGGTGCACGCGCACTGGGTCGACGAACCGGTCGGCGCGATCACCGACATCGCCTACTTCGCGCTTGGCGACGCGGCCGAGACGGTGCCGGACACGACGGACGACCGTGACCCGGTCACCGTGCAGGTGACGCCGTCGGCGATCGAAATCCGGCACACCGCATCGATCCCGGAGACCGCATACCTGAAGGCGCTCAAGGAAGGCAAGCTGCTGGGCGCGCGTACCGGCAAGGACGGGAAGTTGTATTTCCCTGCACGCGAGGCCGATCCGGCAACAGGCAAGGTTCTCGACGAGTACGTCGAGTTACCGGACAAGGGCACCGTCACCACCTTCGCAATCATCAACATCCCATTCCCCGGCCAACGCATCAAGCCGCCGTACGTCGCTGCCTACGTACTGCTCGACGGCGCCGACATCCCGTTCCTGCACCTGGTCTCGGACATCGACGCCGACAAGGTGCGAATGGGCATGCGAGTTGAGGCGGTGTGGAGACCCCGCGAAGAGTGGGACTTCGGCATCGACAACATCGAGTACTTCCGGCCCACCGGCGAACCGGACGCCGACTACGAGACCTACAAACTCCACCTGTAAAGGGACACGCTGACAAATGACTGACGTAGCTGTAGTCGGCTTCGCTCACGCGCCGCACGTGCGCCGCACCGACGGGACCACGAACGGCGTCGAAATGCTCATGCCCTGCTTCGCCTCGATCTACGAAGAGCTGGGCCTGAAGCAGACCGATATCGGCTTCTGGTGCTCCGGATCATCGGACTACCTTGCCGGCCGGGCATTTTCGTTCATCTCGGCGATCGACTCCATCGGGGCGGTGCCCCCGATCAACGAGTCGCACGTCGAGATGGACGCCGCTTGGGCCCTCTACGAGGCCTACATCAAACTGCTGACCGGCCAGGTGGAGACGGCCCTGGTCTACGGGTTCGGCAAGTCCAGCGCCGGTACCCTGCGCCGGGTCCTGGCCATGCAGACCGATCCCTATACCGTGGCGCCGCTTTGGCCGGATTCCGTGTCAACGGCGGGATTGCAGGCACGATTCGGCCTGGACTCCGGCAAGTGGACGGCCGAGCAGATGGCACAGGTGGCGCTGGATGCAATGACGGCCGCCGGACGCACCGACTCGGAGAAGCCGGCATCGACCGTCGACGAGTTGCTCGCGCGGCCGTATTTCGCGGATCCTTTGCGCCGCCACGACATCGCGCCGATCACCGACGGTGCGTCGGCGATCGTGTTGGCCGCCGGCGACAAAGCTCGCGAGCTGCGCGAGAACCCTGCCTGGATCACCGGCATCGAGCACCGCATCGAGACCCCGGTGCTGGGCGCACGCGATCTCACCACCTCGCCGTCCACCGCGGCGTCGGCGCGGGGTGCCACCGGTGGAGATGCGGCATCGATCGAGGTCGCCGAGCTGTACGCACCGTTCAGCCATCAGCAACTGATCTTGACCGAGGCGATAGGGCTGCCGACGTCCACGAAGGTGAACCCGTCCGGCGGGGCGCTATCTGCCAATCCGATGTTCTCGGCGGGCCTGGAGCGTATCGGCTTTGCCGCACAACACATCTTCAATGGGTCGGCGCAGCGCGTACTGGCGCATGCCACCAGCGGCCCCGCGCTGCAACAGAACTTGGTCGCAGTCATGGAGGCAAAGTGATGGCAAAGCAACTCGCCGCAGTCCTGGGTACCGGACAGACCAAGTACGTCGCCAAGCGCAAGGACGTGTCGATGAACGGCCTTGTCCGCGAGGCCATCGACCGCGCGCTGGCCGACTCGGGTTGCACGTTCGACGACATCGACGCCGTAGTGGTCGGCAAGGCACCGGACTTCTTCGAGGGCGTGATGATGCCCGAGCTGTTCATGGCCGACGCGATGGGGGCGACGAACAAGCCGTTGATCCGTGTCCACACCGCAGGCTCGGTGGGCGGATCGACCGCGATCGTCGCGGCCAGCCTGGTGCAGTCCGGCAAGTACCGCCGCGTGCTGACGATGGCGTGGGAAAAGCAGTCGGAGTCGAATGCCATGTGGGCATTGAGTATTCCGGTGCCCTTCACCAAGCCCGTCGGAGCCGGCGCGGGCGGCTATTTCGCCCCGCACGTGCGCGCGTACATTCGCCGCGCAGGCGCACCGAATCACATCGGCGCGATGGTGGCGGTCAAGGACCGGCTCAACGGGGCCAAGAACCCGTTGGCGCATCTACACCAGCCCGACATCACCTTGGAGAAGGTGATGGAGTCGCCGATGCTGTGGGATCCGATCCGCTACGACGAGACCTGCCCGTCGTCGGACGGCGCGGCAGCGATGGTGATCGGCGACGAGGCGGCCGCCGACGAGCGCGTCGCTGACGGTCACGCCGTCGCATGGATCCACGCGACTGCGCTTCGCACCGAACCGCTGGCCTACGCAGGCCGCGACCAGGTCAACCCCCAGGCCAGCCGCGACGCCGCCGCGGCATTGTGGAAGGCGGCGGGAATCAAGAGCCCGATCGACGAGATCGACGTTGCCGAGGTTTACGTGCCGTTCTCCTGGTACGAGCCGATGTGGCTGGAGAGCCTCGGGTTTGCACCAGAAGGCGAGGGCTGGAAGCTGACCGAGGCCGGCGAGACCGCGATGACCGGCCGAATCCCGTTCAATCCGTCCGGTGGTGTGCTGTCGTCCAACCCGATTGGCGCGTCCGGAATGATCCGCTTCGCCGAGTCAGCTATTCAGGTCATGGGCAAGGCCGGTGACCACCAGATCACGGGGGCACGAAAAGCGCTCGGCCACGCCTACGGCGGCGGTGCGCAGTACTACTCCATGTGGGTTGTCAGTTCAGACAAGCCCGCGGACAAGTCCTCATGAAATACACCTGCAGCGTCGCGATGAGTCCGATCGACCAACTCATCGAACTCGCCAAGACCACAGAGGAAGTCGGGTTCGACTCGATCGCACTGCCGGACTCGATCTTCTACATGGAGAAGCAGTCGGCGGACTACCCGTACACCGCCGACGGCTCCCGGATGTGGAACGAGGACACGCCGTGGGCCGACCCGCTGATCGTCGCGGGCACGATCGGTGCGGTGACGTCGACGCTGCGGTTCTACACCAACGTGATGAAGCTCGGGTCCCGCAATCCGCTGCTGCTGGCACGCCAGGTGGGCTCCGTCGCGAACCTGACCAACAACAGGTTCGGGTTCGGGGTCGGGATCGGTTGGGCACCGGAGGAATTCGAGTGGTGCGGCGTCCCGTATGCCAAGCGGGGCAAGCGCGTCGACGAGATGATCGAGGTGATCAAGCTCGTCCTCGGCGGCGGCATGGTCGAGTTCCACGGCGACTTCTACGACTTCGACAAGCTGCAGATGAGTCCGGCGCCGAGCAAGCCGGTGCCGTTTTACGTCGGCGGCCACACCGAGGTGGCCCTCAAGCGCGCCGCGCGCATCAGCGACGGCTGGACCAGCGCGATGATGACGTGTGAGCAGTTGGCCGAGGCCATCGGCAAGCTCAATGCGCTGCGCGGCGAGTACGGCCGTGACGACCAGCCGTTCGAATTCCAGGCGGTGTGTATCGACAAGTTCGGCGTCGACGGGCATCGCGAGCTTGCCGAGGCGGGCGTCACCGACAACATCGTCATCCCATGGATGTTCGACGGGCTCGGCTTCGACGCGCCGCTGGACAAGAAGAAGGATTCGCTCAAGCGGTTCGCCGACACCTACATCCATTCAGGATGGCAGCGGTGAGGGAGTCGCCGGCTCACCTGGCGGGCAAGCGTTCCCGGGAAGCCGCGATGGCCCGCGACAAGGAGGCGTGGCTGGCCGTGTTCGCCGACGACGCCATCGTCGAAGATCCCATCGGGCCGTCACATTTCGACCCGGAAGGCAAGGGTCACCGCGGCAAAGAGGCGATCGCCAAGTTTTACGACATGGCCATCGCGCCGAGCGAGCTCACGTTCAACTTCGAGAAGACCTATCAGTGCGGCAACGAGGAAGCCAACGTCGGCAGCGTCGTTATCAAGGCCGCCGGCTACGAGGTGACCGCCGAAGGCGTATTCACCTACAGGGTCAACGACCAGGGCGAGATCGTCGCGCTGCGCGCTTACTGGGAACTCGAGAGGGCTACCGCGACCGCGCGCAAGCTCTAGTCTGTGCAAGGTGCACGAATGGGACACCTTCGCCGTCCTGGTAGGAGGCTCGGCCGGAGCGCTGGTCGGGCTGCTGTTCGTCGCGATATCGATCCATGCCGCGCGGATTGCCGAATCGGCGGACCTACGCGGTCGAGCCGCGCAAACTTTGGTGATCTTCGCCGCGTTGCTGCTGATCGCACTGCTGCTGACGATTCCCGAGCAATCGCAGCGTGTCCTTGGAGCCGAGTTTCTTCTGCTCGCTGCGCTCGTGGCGACAGCACTGATCTGGCTCGATCACCTTGCCCGGCAGAGCGATTCAGTGCGGCCGATAGCCCGCACACTCCAAAGCGTCAACCCGTCCACATTGAGCGCACTCGGTATCGCGCTTACGGGCGGGCTGATGGTGTTTGGCGTCCACTGGGCGGACTTCGTCCTGGTACCGGTCATCTGCGCGGCGATGGTCGGCGGGCTGGCCAGTGCCTACCTGTTGCTGACCAAGTTGACCGACTGATGCGGCGTCACGTTGCCGGATGTCGCCCTACGGCTCCGTCGTGAATCTGGGACCTCTTCCAGTCCCGCCAGGTAGCGCAGGGCCAGGTCCTGATACGCGCCGGGGTTTGTGTTGACCCACATCTCGGCGCCGGTGCCCGCGATCGGACCCCTGACCTTGGCCGGTGAGCCCGTGACCAGGACCTCGTCGGGGATCTTCGTGCCACCGACCACCAGCGAGTGCGCGGCGATCAGGCTGCGCGCGCCGATGACCGCGCCGTCGAGCACCGTGCAGTGGTTCGCGAGCACCGCCTGGGCCCCGATGTGCACCCCGTGCACCACACAGCCGTGGGCGACCGTGGCACCGGGGCCGACATCGACAGGAATGCCCGGCGGGGCGTGCAGCACGCAGCAGTCCTGGACGTTTGCCCCCTCACGGACGATGATTGGGGCGAAGTCGGCGCGGATGACCGCGTTGAACCACACCGACGCGCGTGCCTCGACGTGGACATCACCGACCAGCGTGGCGGTGGGAGCGATGAACGCGCCTGGATCGATCGTCGGTGATCGGCCCTCGAATGAGTACAACGGCATCGTCTAGATATACCGCAGGTAAAACCCATTTAGATTGCGCACCGGTAGGCAAAAACTGTAACGTGTTCTAGTTAGATAGCACAGAACCGGGAGGCCCACCGTGACTACCGAAACCGCAGGTGTCCGTGAGATCGACACCGGTGCGCTGCCCGACCGCTTCGCGCGAGGCTGGCACTGCCTGGGTCCCGTCAAGGATTATCAGGACGGCAAACCGCACTCGGTCGAAGTCTTCGGCACCAAACTGGTGGTGTTCGCCGACTCCCACGGGGACCTCAAGATCCTGGACGGGTACTGCAGGCACATGGGCGGCGACCTGTCCCAGGGCACCATCAAGGGCGACGAGGTGGCGTGCCCTTTCCACGACTGGCGGTGGGGCGGCGACGGCAAGTGCAAGCTGGTGCCGTACGCCAAGCGCACGCCGCGGCTGGCCCGCACGCGCTCCTGGACCACCGATGTGCGCAGCGGACTGCTGTTCGTCTGGCATGACGTCGAGGGCAATCCGCCGCCGCCGGAGGTGCGCGTCCCCGAGATTCCGGAGGCCGCCAGCGACGAGTGGACCGACTGGCGGTGGAACTCGATCCTGATCGAGGGTGCCAACTGCCGCGAGATCATCGACAACGTCACTGACATGGCGCACTTCTTCTACATCCACTTCGGGTTGCCGACGTATTTCAAGAACGTCTTTGAGGGTCACATCGCATCGCAGTACCTGCACAATGTCGGCCGGCCCGACGTGAACGACTTGGGCACGTCATACGGTGAGGCGCACCTGGATTCCGAGGCCTCGTACTTCGGACCGTCCTTCATGATCAACTGGCTGCACAACAACTACGGCGGCTACAAGGCCGAGTCGATCCTGATCAACTGCCACTACCCGGTCAGCCAGGATTCCTTCGTGCTGCAGTGGGGTGTCATCGTCGAGAAGCCTAAGGGTGTGGACGAGGCGATGACCGAGAAGCTGTCCCGGGTGTTCACCGAGGGTGTCAGCAAGGGCTTCCTGCAGGACGTCGAGATCTGGAAGCACAAGACGCGCATCGACAATCCGCTGTTGGTGGAGGAGGACGGCGCGGTCTATCAGATGCGCCGGTGGTATCAGCAGTTCTACGTCGACGTCGCCGACGTGTCGCCCGACATGACCGATCGCTTCGAGATCGAGGTGGACACCACCGCGGCCAACGAGAAGTGGCAGGTCGAGGTCGAGGAGAACCTCAAGGTGCAGGCGGAGGAAAACGAGAAGGCCGAACAGAGCACCTGATGAGCCCCCGTGACGACCGGAATGCGACCCCGGCGCCCGACGTCGATCGGCTCGCCCGCTCGATGCTGTCGCTGCACGGTGGGCACGACGACGATCACACCCACGGCGACGACGGGGGCGGCGTTGGATCCTGGTCCAAGGCACCGGCTTTCGGGGCCGAGCGCGCCGCCGCGCTGCGGGAGGCCACCCAGCGTGACCGTGAGCGCTACCTGACGTCGGGATTGGCGTCCATCGACTGCCGCTTCTGCCACGTCACGGTCGCGGTCAAGAAGCTCGGACCCGAATACACGTCGGTGCAATGGAATTCGGAGGCATCGCAGCGGTGCGCCTACTTCGCCAAGATCCGGCGGTCCGGCGGCGAGTCGGCCCGCACCAGGACCTGCCCGAAGCTGGCCGACAGCATCAAACACGCGGTGGCTGAAGGGTGTCTCGAGGAGATCTCGTCCGCCCCCTCTCCCGGGGACGGCTGACCTACAGCCCTTTGAAGCGCTCCTTGACCTGCTCGTCGGTCAGACCGTAGTCGGCCAGCGAGTAGGTGTGCTTGGGCGCGCGGGGGCCCTTCTTGCTCTCGGCGTGGGTCTTCTCCACTGCCGCCCGTGCCGCTTCGGTGAAGTCGATACCGAAGTGGCGGTAGATCGCCTCGACTTCGCGGAGCGGGTCGGCGATGAAGTCGAAGTAATCCATGTCGTAGAACTGGTTCGAATCATGTTTGACGCGTTCAGCATTGAACAGCTCCAGCCCGCGTGACCACGTCTGCAGGGTGTCCTGGCCGATCGTCGCGCCTACGAAGGTATTGGACCAGCCTTCCGTCGTGTGCTGCGCGAGCGAGCACGTCGACGCCATGATGGTTTCGGCCGGCCGGTGGCATTGGATGACCAGCGCGTCGGGATACGTCGCGAACAGCGCGTCAAGAGCGAACAGGTGGCTCGGGTTCTTCAGCACCCACCTTTTTTCGGTGTCGTTGAGCCCGATGAGCTGAAGGTTCTTGCGGTGCCGCAGGTACGGCTTGGTCCAGTCCTGCCTGGCAAGCCACTGCGCGTAGGTCGGGATATGCGCCATGGTCTCGTAGGACACCGAGTGAAACGATTGGCGCAGCAGCTGCCAGCACTCCTCCACCTCGTCGGCGGTCATGTAGTGCAGGCCGGTGTAGTCCGGATTCTCGTTGTGAGCCTTGGTGAACTGCGCGTCGAGCTGCTGGAAAACCGGGTTATCCGACCAGGTTTCGCGCGGCGGGCGCGGCTGCGGGAACTCCGCGAGCCACAACTCCAGACCCTGATGTCTGGGATCGGCACAGAGCAACCGGTGCAGTGCGGTGGTGCCGGTACGGGTCAAGCCGGTGACGAAGATCGGCCGTTCGATCGCCACGTCGGCATGCTGTGGGTACTGCTTCCACGCCGCCTCCGACAGCAACCGCGCGACCAAGGCGTTGCGGGCGAAGAACCGCGACATCTTGCTGCCTAGCTCCGTGAAACCCGCCTCACGCGCATACGAATCGAGCAGCACGCCAAGTGCTTCGCGGTAGTTGTCGTCGTCTGCGCCGAAATCGTCAAGCCCCACCGCCTTGGTCGCCGAGGCGTGCAGCTCGTCGACGGTGCCGACGTCGGTACGGACGCTCATGGCTCGACTCCCCCTCGCTCCGGTCCTCGCTCGCCTCATGGCTCAGGCCTTATATTCTCCGCAATTCACGTCCAGCGTCTGCCCGGTGATGCCGCTGGACAGATCGCTGGCCATGAACAAGATCGCCGACGCGACTTCCTCTTCTGTCGGCAGTCGCTTGAGATCCGAGGCGGCGGCGGTCGCCTGGTAGATCTCCTCGACCGTGGTGCCGTACTTGCCGGCCTGGTGGCTGAAGTAGCCCTTCAACGTGTCACCCCAGATATAGCCGGGTAGAACGGAGTTCACCCGAATCCCCTGCTCGCCCAGCTCGGTAGCCAGCGACTGCGACATCGCCAGCAGCGCTGACTTCGCCATCTTGTATGCGCCGTATTTGGCCTGGGAGTGCCGGACCACCATCGAGTTGACGTTGACGACGGCGCCGTTGGACTCGGCGAGGGCAGGGGTGAACCCCTGGGTGAGCCGCAGCGCACCGAGCACCGTGAGCTCGATCGCGTCGCGAATGTGCTGGAACGTGGTATTGGCCAATGGTTTCATCGACGGCACCCGGAACGCATTGTTGATCAGCACGTCGACCCTGCCGTACGCGGCCAGCGAGGCCTCGACGAGGTTGTTGACCTGATCCTCATCGGTGATGTCGGTGCCGACGGCCACCGCGCGCCGCCCCATATCGGTGATCTGCTTGGCCACATCGTCGAGGCGTTCGACGGTGCGGGCGGCCAGCACCAGGTCCGCGCCCGCCTCTGCGCATCGGCGCGCCAGCGTGGTGCCAAGCGCGGGCCCCACGCCGCTGATCACAACGACCTTGTTGTCCAGCAATCCGGCCATCTGTCTACCCCACCATCCTGTCGGCAATCTGCTTCTGGCGCAGCGCGATGCGCGCGCGCCAATCCTCATCGGAGATCTTGTTGGTTTCGTGATATGGCAGCGCGGCAGCCACCGTGTCGATGTCGACGACCTCAACGGTGGGACCGTCGGCCTCGGTGAGCTCGCGCGACAACCGCTGCCAGCGGAACTGCAGATAGCCCTTCCGGTGTCCGAGGGTCTCCACCCAGTTCGTCACGCCGGGATTGGCGTCGGACACCACCATCCGGACCTTGCCGTCCGGATCCGCTTGCGCCTGAGTGCCGTTAAGCGATGTCTGGTGGTTGATGTAGTCCAGCGAGATGTACCAGAGGCTGCCCAGCTGGAAGCCCAGATACGGCGCGTCGGTGACCGGCAGGGTGATGACCATCGCCTGTTCAGGGCCCAGGTCGAAGTGCCCGACGGACGAGTACTGGGTGGCCAGCCCGCCTGGCGTCAGCCGCGGCGCCACCATCGTGTTGACCGGCAGGTTGTTGTAGAACCACTGCGGGAACTGCAGCCAGGTTTTGACGCGCTGGACGAGTTGCTTGCCCGCCACGGCGTAGCGCTTCTCGATCAGCGCTTTCGACAGCGCCGGCGGCGCGGTGCCCGCGGTGTCGGTACGGGCGATGCTGAGGTAACCGCGCTGGGCCGACCAGTCGTTGTACACCTCGCGGACCAGTAACTGGGACGGGCTGGTCGGGGTGACCCGCCACTCGAAGGTGCCGTCGGGGGCGATGTCGAGCTCGCGGTCGTCGAAGGCCGCCTGGCTGATCGGCACGTTGTCGTCGGTGTACTCGCCGCCGAGCATCTGGAAGCTCAAGTCGGTGGTGGTGCCCCTCTTGCCGGTGACGACGTATTCGTGGCCGGGTTGGACGCGGGTACCGAAATACAACGTGTCCGGGTTGTCCAGGCCCATCTTGGTGAACGGGCCGGTACCGGACTGCATGAACGGATAGTCGCGTTCATAGTCGAAGGCAAGGTGTGTGCATCCCGAGATGCAGCCCGCCAGGTACTGCAGGCCCTCCACGAGATCGGCTTCGGATTCGATGAACGGGGCGTCGGCGACCAATTTCTCGGCCTCGGCGATCGCGTCGATCAGTGGCTGCGAGTTCACGCCCTTGAAACTAGAACGTGTTCTAGCAAGAGTCAATATATCGACCGTACCGGTACATATATGGAACAACGAGGTAGTCTGCCCGCGTGCCATCTGCAGAGTCCGCCGGCCGGGCGTCGCCGCCGACCGAACGGGTGGTCCGCATTCTGGATTTTCTCGCGGGCCGCCCCGAGGAGCGCTTCGGGCTTTCCGAACTGGCCCGCCGCCTGGAGCTGAGCAAGCCGACCTGCCTTGGCATCGTCACATCGCTGACCGACGCCGGCTACCTGGTGCGCGACGCCGGCGACAAGACCTATCGGCTGGGTCCGTCGCTGATCACCCTCGGGCACAGGGCGCAGGAATCGATGCGGGTCAGCCCGGCCGCCCGGGAGGAGCTGCGACGGCTGTCGGCCCGCTTCGGGGTCACGGCGGCATTGTCAGGGGTGATCGACGACCGGATCACGCTGCTGGACCTGGTGGCGCCCGCCGGCGCACGGCCCGGCGTCCAGGTCGGCCAGAGTTACCCCTTCGCCCCACCGGTCGGATTGATGTTCGTGCTGTGGGACGACGAGGCGGAGCGCAACTGGCTCGCCAAGGAGCCGACGATCCCGCTTCGGACGAACACCGACCGACTCCATCGGGTGATCGCGGTGTGCCGCGCCGACGGTTATCTCGTCGAACGCCTGACCCCGGGCGGGCGCCGGCTCTATTCGTTGATGGCGGGCATGTCGAGCAACCTGCCCGACGAGTTGCGCGCGCTGCTGGGCGAGTTGGTGTCCGACATCGGTGAGCGGGTGTACTTACGAGACGAGAACTCACGCGGGCGAACCCGCCATGACATCAGCGTGATCTCCGCGCCGGTCTACGACCACTACCAACGGCAGGTCATGGTCGCGTCGATGCACATCGGAAAGTCGTTGACGGACAACGAGATCCGCGAGCGGGCACGTGCGCTGCTGGCGACGGCCGACACCGTCACGGCACAGCTGGGCGGGGTGAAACCGGAACGCTAATACGCGTATGTGTTGGCGGGCTTGTCGATGCGCGTCACGCGTGACACCGCCATCGTCGGGATGAAGTTCGTTTCGGGCACCGACGTTCCCGGCAGCACGGTGCCCTCAACCTGCAGCCAGGTGTCTTCCGGGTAGCCGGCCGCCTCGGCGACGGCAGGACCGGACAGATGGATCCGGGCCAGTTGCGCGTCGGCCGCACAGCAGATGATGACGACCCGGCCCAGATCGGTGCTCCCGGGGTAGCGCAACGTGAAGCCCGCGATCGTAATCTCCCGGCCGCCGAGGCTATTGGTGGAATCAGCCGCCGACCGCATGACCACATCGGGAATCGACACCGTCGGCGCCCGGCCGGCGGGCAGCGGCGGGAACGGGCGCCGCTGTGGTTCTGTGGCCGCGATCGCTGCAGGAGTTGCGCCGCGCGGGCCGAGCGGAGGCGGCACGACGAACGTCATCAGCGAGATCGGCACCAGCAGCAGCCACACCAGCCACGGCCGATGCCGATGGCCGTCCTCACCGGCGGAGTCCCCGGCAGGGGCGTGGCGCAGGTCGCGAACGATGGACGCCACCGCCAGCGCGATCAACACGACGGCCGCGGCGATCAGCCACGGCATCAGCACCGGCCTCACGAAATGCAGGTAGGTGCCCTTGATCACCATCACCACGGCGCTCAGCCCAATCAGCAGGAGCAACGTGTTCTGCGTGCCGCGGCTCATCGCACACCACCGAGGAATACCAGACCGACGATGGTCGCGACGACCGTGGCAACCACGAACGTCGCCGGCCCGAAGCGGACCGCGAACGGCCGGCCGAACAGCCCGGCCTGCATGGCCGAGAGCTTGACGTCGACGGCCGGGCCGACCACGAGGAATACCAGCCGCGGCAGCAGCGGCAACATCGTCAGGCTGGCGGCGACAAACGCGTCGGCCTCCGAACACAGCGCCAGCACGACGGCGAACATGGCCATCGTCAACACGCCGAGCACGAGGTGTCCGGCCAGGCGCTCGAACACCCACGCCGGCACGGCGACGCGCAGCACGGCGGCCGCCGCCGCACCCAGCACCAGATAGGACGCGGCCTGCAGGAAGTCGTGGCGGGCCGCCTCGGTGAAGACGGTCCACCGGGACGCGTCGGCGTCGTGCGGGGTCGGTAGCCGCCGGGTCACCCATTCGGTGCGGCCCCAACGCTGCCACAACAGCCCCATCGTGACCGCGGTGACCAGCGACCCGACGCAGCGGGCCGCCACCATCGCCGGCTGGCCGGGGAAGGCCACCGCGGTGGCCACCAGCACCACCGGGTTGATGGCGGGCGCGGACAGCATGAACGTCAGCGCGGCCGCGCCGGAAACGCCTTCACCGAACAGTCGTCGCGCCACGGGCACTGAGCCGCATTCGCAGCCCGGCAGCGCCGCACCGCCGACCCCGGCGACCGCGACGGCGATCACCGGACGGTTGGGCAGCCAGCGCGCAAGCCGGTCGGCCGAGACGAACGTCGCGATCAGCCCGCTCACCACGACACCAAGTACCAGGAACGGCAGGGCCTGGACGAAGACGCCGCAGAACACCGTCGCGGCCACGCCCACGTCGGCGTTACCCGCCACAAATGCGCTCATTGCGCCGGCGGCCAACGCCAGTGCGATAAGCGAGGCCAGCAAGACCTCCATCGACCCGATACGCCGACGGCGCTCGGTGGGGGCAGCGGTCACCGCCCCATCTTGCCCGCGCTAGCTGATGAGAGCGTCTGCGGCGCCGCCGAGATTGGCGTCCTGCTCCCGCTTGATCTCGAGCGCGATGTCGATGAGCTGGTCTTCCTGGCCACCGATGAGCTTGCGCTGGCCCGCGCGGTGCAGCAGCTGATGGGCGGGCACACCGTAGCGCTCGGACTGGCGGATGGCGTGCTTGAGGAAGCTCGAGTACACCCCGGAGTAGCCCATGATCAGCGCGTTGCGGTCGAGCAGGCACTCGGCCGGCATCGCGGGCGCGACGACCTCCTCGGCGGCGTCGGCGATGTCGAAGAAGTCGATGCCGGTCTTGACGCCGATCTTGTCGAACACCCCGATCAGCGCCTCCACCGGCGCGTTGCCTGCGCCTGCGCCGAACCGTCGGCATGAGCCGTCGATCTGCTTGGCGCCCGCGCGCACCGCCTCGACGCTGTTGGCGACGCCGAGGCCGAGGTTCTCGTGGCCATGAAAACCAACCTGGGCGTCGTCACCGAGTTCGGCGACCAGGGCCGAGACGCGGTCGGCGACGCCCTCGAGCACCAGCGCGCCGGCCGAATCGACGACATAGACGCACTGGCAGCCGGCGTCGGCCATGATCCGCGCCTGCTGTGCCAGCTTCTCCGGCGCAATCGTGTGGCTCATCATCAGGAATCCGACCGTCTCCAGACCGAGCTCGCGGGCCAGCCCGAAGTGCTGGATGGACACGTCGGCCTCGGTGCAGTGAGTGGCGATCCGGCAGATCGACCCACCGTTGTTCTGCGCCTCCTTGATGTCCTCCTTGGTGCCGACGCCGGGCAGCATCAGGAAGGCGATCTTGGCGTCCTTGGCCGTCTCGGCGGCCAGCTTGATGAGTTCTTGCTCGGGGGTCTTGGAGAACCCGTAGTTGAAGCTGGACCCGCCAAGACCGTCACCGTGGGTCACCTCGATGACCGGCACACCGGCGGTGTCCAGGGCCGCGACGATCGCCCCGACCTCGTCCTTGGTGAACTGGTGACGCTTGTGGTGGGACCCGTCCCGCAACGACGTGTCGGTCAACCGGATGTCCCACATCGGGTTGAAGTAGATGCCTGTGCTCATGCCTGGCCTCCTCCGGCCGTCGCGGTGAGGGATTCCTTCGCGATCTCTTCGCCGACCTTGGTGGCCGCCGCGGTCATGATGTCCAGGTTTCCCGCGTACGGCGGCAGATAGTCCCCGGCCCCCTCGACCTCGACGAAGGTGGTCACGACGGCCTGCCCCCCGGAATTGATCGACGGGTCGTCGAACTGCGGCTCGTTGAGCAGCCGGTAGCCGGGCACGTAAGTCTGCACCTCCGCCACCACGTCCTTGATCGACTGGGCTATCGCGTCGTGGTCGGCGTCCTCGGGGATGGCGCAGAAGATGGTGTCGCGCATGATCATTGGCGGGTCAGCCGGGTTCAGGATGATGATCGCCTTGCCGCGCTTGGCGCCGCCGATGCTCGAAACGCCCTTGCTGGTGGTCTTCGTGAACTCGTCGATGTTGGCCCGGGTGCCCGGCCCGGCAGACACCGATGCCACCGAGGCGACGATCTCGGCGTAGGGCACCCCTCCTTTGTCGACAAGCGCGCGATTGACGGCGTAGACGATCGGGATGGTGGCCTGGCCGCCGCAGGTGATCATGTTGACGTTCGGGGCGTCGAGGTGTTCACGCAGGTTGGCCGGCGGAATGACGGCGGGTCCGACCGCCGCAGGGGTGAGGTCGATGGCGCGGATGCCGGCCTCGGCATAGCGCGGCGCCGCGTCCCTGTGTACGTAGGCGCTGGTCGCCTCGAACAGCAGGTCGGGCTTCTCGTCCAGCCCCAGCAGCCAGTCGACACCTTCGTGGCTGGTTTCCAGGCCGAGCTTGCGCGCGCGAGCCAGACCCTCCGACGCCGGGTCGATGCCGACCATCCAGCGTGGCTCAAGCCACTCCGAGCGCAACAGCTTGTACAGCAGGTCGGTGCTGATGTTGCCCGACCCGACAATCGCGACAGAAGCCTTCTCCGGCATGTGTTTTCCACCTAGCTATTCGAAGCTCAGCCGGACTGAACCTAAACCCGCGAAGTCGGCGACGAAATCGCTCCCGGGAGTGCATCTATGGCACGCGTGCAGGACCCGGGCAAGACGATGTCGCCGGCCTTGAGCCGGACACCGAAGCCCTCCACCTTGCGCGCCAGCCAGGCCACCGCGGTCACCGGATTGCCGAGCACCGCATCACTGCGACCTTCGGCGACGACCTCACCGTTGTTGGTCAACACGGCGTCGATATTGCGGATGTCGATGTCCTTAGGGGATACCCGCGCCTCGCCCAGCACCCAGCCGGCCGACGACGCGTTGTCGGCGATGGTGTCGCACAGCTTGATCTTCCAGTCCTTGATCCGGGTATCGATCAGCTCGATGGACGGGGCGAACGCGGCCGTCGCCGCCAGCACGTCGTCTTCGGTGCAGCCGGCGCCGGGCAGATCGTCGGCCAGGATGAAGCCGACCTCGACCTCGACGCGCGGGAACAGGTAGTTCGCCGCCGTGACCGGCTTGTCCTCGTGCACAGCCATCTCGTCGAGCAGGTGCCCATAGTCGGGTTCGTCCACGTTCATCATCTTTTGCATGGCCTCAGACGACAGCCCGACCTTGTGTCCCACCACCCGGGCGCCCTCTGCGACGCGCTGGCGGATATTGATCAGCTGGATCTCGTAGGCATCCACCACGTCGATGCCGACGTTGCCCTCGGTCAACGGGGCGATCGGGACGCGGCTCCGTTCGGCTTCCGCGAGGTCGGCGGCCAGCTCATCACGCACCTGCACACTGAGCATTTACGCGAAGTCCCCTCGTCTCGTCGACCGGCACAGTTGTCCTGCAGCCGACCAATTCTATAACGTGTTCTACATGACCGGTCATGAGTACGACGTCGTCGTGGTGGGAAGCGGCGCCGCCGGCATGGTCGCCGCCCTCACCGCGGCCCACCAGGGACTATCAACACTAGTCGTCGAGAAGGCCCCGCACTACGGCGGTTCAACTGCGCGGTCGGGTGGTGGTGTGTGGGTGCCGAACAACGAGGTCCTCAAGCGTGACGGCGTCACCGATACCGCCGAGGCCGCGCGGGCCTACCTGCACGGCATCATCGGCGACGTCGTCGAGCCCGAGCGCATCGACACCTACCTCGACCGAGGCCCCGAGATGCTGTCGTTCGTGCTGAAGAACTCGCCGCTGAAGATGTGCTGGGTTCCCGGCTATTCCGACTACTACCCCGAGGCGCCGGGCGGACGGCCCGCCGGTCGTTCGATCGAGCCGAAGCCGTTCAACGCCCGCAAACTCGGTGAGGACCTGCCCGGCCTGGAACCGCCTTACGGCAAGGTTCCGCTCAATGTCGTTGTGATGCAACAGGACTACGTCCGCCTCAACCAGCTCAAGCGTCATCCGCGTGGGGTGCTGCGCAGCCTGAAGGTCGGCGCGCGCACCATGTGGGCCAAGGCGACCGGCAAGAACCTTGTCGGCATGGGGCGCGCGTTGATCGCACCGCTGCGGATCGGGCTGCAGAAGGCAGGCGTCCCCGTCCGGCTCAACACCGCGTTCACCGACCTGTACGTCGAGGACGGGGTCGTTCGAGGGATCTACGTCCGGGACACCGGCGCGCCGGAATCGGCTGAGCCCCAACTTATCCGGGCGCGCCGCGGCGTGATCCTCGGCGCTGGCGGGTTCGAGCACAACGAGCAGATGCGGGTGAAGTACCAGCGGGCGCCGATCACCACCGAATGGACCGTCGGCGCCAAGGCCAACACCGGCGACGGCATCATCGCCGCCGAGAAACTGGGCGCCGCCCTGGACATCATGGAGGACGCGTGGTGGGGGCCGACGGTGCCGCTCGTCGGCGCGCCGTGGTTCGCCCTGTCCGAACGCAACTCCCCCGGCTCGATCATCGTGAACATGGCCGGCAAGCGATTCATGAACGAGTCCATGCCGTACGTCGAAGCGTGCCACCACATGTATGGCGGCGAATACGGGCAAGGCCCTGGCCCAGGCGAGAACATCCCCGCCTGGCTGGTGTTCGACCAGCGATACCGCGACCGCTACATCTTCGCGGGACTGCAACCCGGGCAACGTATTCCGAAGAAGTGGCTCGAGTCGGGCGTCATCGTGACGGCCGAAACGTTGCAGGAGCTGGCGGCCACGGCGGGTCTGCCGGTCGATGCGCTGACCGCGACGGTGACGCGATTCAACGGCTTCGCCCGATCGGGGACCGACGAGGATTTCCACCGCGGCGAGAGCGCTTACGACCGGTACTACGGCGACCCGACAAACAAGCCGAACCCTAACCTCGGCGAAATCAGCCACGCGCCGTACTACGCGGCGAAGATGGTGCCGGGCGATCTCGGCACCAAGGGCGGCATCCGCACCGACGTCCACGGCCGCGCGTTGCGTGACGACGGTTCGGTGATCGACGGGCTCTACGCGGCGGGCAACGTGAGCGCGCCGGTGATGGGACACACCTACCCGGGCCCCGGCGGGACCATCGGCCCGGCGATGACGTTCGGATACCTTGCCGCCCTGCACATTGCGGGAAAGAGCTAGCGCATGCCGATCAATCTGGACGAGGCGCTGAGCGCCGAACTCGACCCCACCGAGTTCTCCTGGACCAGTAGCGATATCCAGCTCTACCACCTCGGACTCGGCGCCGGTTCCGACCCGATGGATCCGCGCGAACTGCGCTACCTCGTCGACAACACGCCGCAGGTGCTGCCGACCTTCGGCAATGTCGCGGCGAGTTTCCACATGACCGAGCCCCCGTCGGTGAAGTTCCCCGGCATCGAAATCGAACTGTCCAGGGTGCTGCACGCCAGCGAGGCCGTCACCGTGCCCGGTCCGATCCCCCCGTCGGGCACCGCCAGGGCGGTTACCACGTTCACCGACATCTGGGATAAGGGCAAGGCCGCGGTGATCTGGTCGCAGACGACGGTCAGCGCGCCGGACGGCACGCTGTTGTGGACGCAGAAGCGGTCGATCTTCGCCCGCGGCGAGGGCGGCTTCGGCGGTGAGCGTGGACCCTCGACGTCGTCGGAACCACCCGAACGCGCACCCGACTTCGAACTTTCCATTCCGGTATCACCGCAGCAGGCGCTGCTGTACCGGATGTGCGGCGACCGCAACCCGCTGCACTCCGACCCCGAATTCGCCGCGGCCGCTGGCTTCCCCAGGCCGATCCTGCACGGGCTGTGCACCTACGGCATGACGTGTAAGGCGATGGTGGACACGCTGCTTGACGGCGACACCGCGCGGGTCGGCAGCTACGGCGCCCGATTCGCGGGCGTGGTGTTCCCCGGCGAGACGCTCAAGGCGAGCATCTGGAAAGAAGGCGACGGCTTCCAGGCAGTGGTCACCGCACCCGAGCGCGACGACGCGACCGTGCTGGCCGGCGTGGAACTCGTGCCGGCCTGACCGTCGGCGCGGCTAACCCAAAATCAGTCCGGACGTCGGCACGCCGGTGCCCGCGGTGACCAGCACGTGCTCGACGTCGTCGACCTGGTTGACCGAGCTGCCCCTGAGCTGTCGGACGCCCTCGGCGATGCCGTTCATGCCGTGGATGTACGCCTCGCCCAGCTGACCGCCATGGGTGTTGATCGGCAGCCTGCCGCCGACCTCGATGGCGCCGCCGGCGACGAAATCCTTCGCCTCGCCCTGGCCGCAGAACCCCAACTCCTCCAACTGGATCAGCGTGAACGGGGTGAAGTGGTCGTAGAGGATCGCGGTCTGGATGTCGGTGGGCTTGAGGCCCGACTGCGACCACAGCTGCTTGCCGACCAGGCCCATTTCGGGCAGGCCCAGCTCCGGTCGGTAATAGCTGACCATCGAGTACTGGTTGGGGCTCGCCCCTTGCGAGGCAGCCTCGATGATCGCCGGCCGGTGCTTGAGGTCCTTGGCCCGCTCGGGCGACGTCACGACAATTGCGACGGCACCGTCGGTCTCCTGGCAGCAGTCGAGCAGCCGGAGCGGTTCGGCGATCCATCGCGAATTCTGGTGATCCTCAATGCTGATCGGCTTCTGGTAGAAGTACGCCTTCGGGTTCTTGGCCGCATGCTTGCGGTCGGCCACCGACACCGCACCGAAGTCCTTGCTCGTCGCCCCCGAGAGGTGCATGTACCGCTGGGCGATCATCGCCACCTGCGCCGCCGGCGTCGAAAGGCCGTGCGGATACGAGAACGAGTTGTCCACGCCCGTGGAATCAGCGTTCTCTACCAAGCGCAACTGCACCTGCCCGAACCTCGTTCCCGAACGTTCGTTGAAGGCGCGGTAGGCGACGACGCAGTCCGCGACACCGGTCGCCACCGCAATGGCCGCCTGCTGAATCGTGGCGCAGGCCGCTCCGCCGCCGTGATGGATCTTGGAGAAGAACTTCAGGTCCCCGATGCCGGTGGCGCGAGCGATGGCGACTTCGGTGTTCGAGTCCATCGTGAAGGTCACCATGCCGTCGACATCGGCCGGTGTCAGACCCGCATCGTCGAGGGCATCCAGCACCGACTCGGCTGCCAGCCGAAGCTCGCTGCGGCCCGAGTTCTTCGAGAAATCGGTGGCGCCGATGCCGACGATCGCCGCCTTCCCGGACAGTTCACCGGGCATCAGGCACCCCGACGGTCAGGGTGGAGGTCGCGATGACGTGATCGCCAAGGCTGTTGCTGCCAACGACTTTCAGCGTAATCAAGCCGTCCTCGACCGCGGTGACCTCTCCGGTGAAAGTCACTGTGTCGTAGGCGTACCACGGCACGCCAAGTCGCAAGAAGATCGACTTGATGATCGCGTTCGGTCCCGCCCAGTCGGTGATATAGCGCTGCACCAAACCGGTGTCGGTCAGGATGTTGACGAAGATGTCCTTGGAACCCTTGGACTGCGCCTTGTCGCGATCGTGGTGGACGTCCTGATAGTCGCGCGTCGCGATCGCCGTCGACACGATGAACGTCGGGTCGCCGTAGAGCTTCAGTTCGGGCAGCTTGGTGCCGACCTCAATGGTTGGCGCGCTCACGCGTCCGGCTCCCACGCGTACAGCGTCCACGCCGGACCCGCATTGCCTTCGGGAAAGTCGATATATGTTGCGCGAACGGGCATTCCGATCCCCACCTTGGCGGGGTCCACATTGCGAAGCTCGCCGAGCATGCGCACCCCCTCTTCGAGTTCGACGAGCGCGATGACGAAGGGCAGCGTGCGGCCGGGCACCTTCGGGGCGTGGTGCACGACGAAGCTGAACACCGTCCCCCTGCCGCTGGCCACGGCGTAGTCGATCGCGGCCTCTTTGTCCTGCCACAGGGCGGGCACCGGCGGATGCTGCAGGCTGCCGTCGGGCCTCTTCTGAATGCGCAGTTCGTGCGCGTTGACGCCGTCCCAGAAGAACTTCGTGTCCCTCGACGACGCCGGCCGCATCATCGACTCCGCGTCGAGGTCATCAGGGACGCTGGATGACTGCGTGGCCCCATCCGTATCCCGGGGAATGAACTTCATGATGCGCCAGTTCATTTCGGCGACATCCTCGTCGCCGACCTGCCAAGTGATCCGCTGGGTGATGAAGAAGCCTTCGCCGAGCGCGGTCTGCTTGGGTCCGGCCACATCGGTCAGCTCGGCCGAGACGCTGACTTCCTCGCCCGGCCTTAGGTACCGGTGGTAGGTCTGCTCACAGTTGGTGGCAACGACACCGATATAGCCTGCGTCGTCGAATAATTCGAGGATCTTGCAGAGCGGATCGTCAGCAGCGCGGACGCCGCCAAGGCCCATCATCGTCCAGACCTGGATCATCGCGGGCGGCGCGACGACACCGGGATGGCCGGCCGCCTTCGCCGCGGACTCGTCGACGTAGATCGGGTTGCGGTCGCCCATCGCGTCGAGCCAGTGGTCGATCATCGGCTGGTTGACCGGATGCCGACCGACCCGGGGCTTGCTCTTCCCCTCGGACTTGACCTTCTCGGCCGCCGTCGTGGATGTCGTCCACCAGCGCTCATCGCGGAACCCTCGGAACCTTCAGACCCGACGCCGCAATCATCTCCCGCATCACCTCGTTGACACCGCCGCCGAACGTGATCACCAGATTCCGCTTCGTTTGGCTATCCAGCCACTTCAGCAGTTCGGCGGTTTCCGATTCGGCCGGGTTGCCGTACTTGCCGACGATCTCCTCGGCCAGCCGCCCGACATATTGAACGCGCTCGGTACCGAACACCTTCGTCGCCGCCGCGTCGGCGACGTCGATCGTCTCCCCCGCCGCCGCGACCTGCCAGTTGAGCAGTTCGTTGATCCGCCACATCGCATGGATCTCACCGAGTGAGCGCTTCACGTCGTCATGATCGATGGGAGTGATGCCGTTACCGCCGGGCTTTGACGCCCAGGCGTGCACCCGGTCGTAGATGGCGGCAAATCGGCCGGCCGGGCCGAGCATCACCCGCTCGTTGTTCAGCTGGGTGGTGATCAGCCGCCAGCCACCGTTCTCCTCACCGACCAGCATCTCCGCGGGAACCCTGACATCGTTGTAGTACGTGGCGTTGGTGTGGTGTGCGCCGTCGGACAGGATCATCGGCGTCCAGGAGTAACCGGGATCCTTCGTGTCGACGATCAGTATCGAAATTCCCTTGTGCTTCACGGCTTCCGGATCAGTGCGGCACGCCAGCCAGATGTAGTCGGCGTCATGTCCACCGGTGGTGAAGACCTTCTGCCCGTTGACGATGTACTCGTCGCCTTGGCGGAT
Source organism: uncultured Actinomycetota bacterium (assembly GCA_963733605.1). Taxonomy (GTDB): domain Bacteria; phylum Actinomycetota; class Actinomycetes; order Mycobacteriales; family Mycobacteriaceae; genus Mycobacterium. Next base: position 191,594 of record CAVTDY010000035.1, on the reverse strand, counting down.
TGCGCTGGTGCGCAGCGATGCGAGGTCGGTGCCCGCCTCCGGCTCCGTGTAGCCGATCGCGAAATGCAGCTCACCGGCCAGGATTGCAGGCAGGAACTTCTTCTTTTGCACCTCGCTGCCGAACACCTGCAGCGTCGGTCCCACGGTCTGCAGCGTCACCGCGGGCAGCGGCACATCGGCCCGGTGCGCTTCGTTGACGAAGATCTGCTGTTCTATCGGCCCGTAACCGAGGCCGCCGAACTCCTTGGGCCACCCGACACCCAGCTTGCCGTCTGAACCCATTCGCTTGATCACCGCCCGGTACGCCTTGCCGTGCCGGTCGGCCTCCATCGCGGCGGTCTTCTTCGGGGGAGATCAGGTTCGAAAAGTACTGCCGCAGTTCGGCCTGCAGTTGCCGTTGCTCGGGGGTCAGTTCGATGAACATTGCGCTCCCACCAGATCGAGGCGATGCGACGGACCGCCCACCAGCCGGGCCAGGTCCTTGATTGTTGAGTAGTAGCGATCCATCGGGTAGGCGATATCCATGCCCATGCCGCCGTGCAGGTGGTGGCAGATCTGCATCACCGGAGGTGCCTGCGAGGCCAGCCAGTAGCCGAGCACGTCAAGATCGTCGTCAGCGTCGCGACCCTCGGAGAGCCGCCACACCACCGACGTTGCCGCCAAAGTCAGCGTGCGCGAAGCGATGTAGACCTCGGCGAGCTGCGCCGCGACCGTCTGGAACGTCGACAGCGGCTTGCCGAACTGGTGCCGGTTGGCCACGTAGTCCGCGGTCAGCCGCAGCGCACCGGCTACCAGGCCGGACGCGAATGCTCCGATCACGGCGAGCGCCAACTGGTTCACGCGGTGCGGCTGGGCGCCGTCGAGCACCCCGTCCGACCTCGGCGTCGGAGAACGTCACCGTGTACTCATCGCCGTGGTTCGACGTCGGGGTCTTGGTCACGGTCACGCCGCTGGCCTTCGGCGACACCACGACGACCGCGCTGTCGGCGGTCGCGATGATCCAATCCGCTTGCTCGGCATACCCAACGGCGACCTTCGTCCCGTTGAGCCGACCGTTGGCGAACGTCGTCGCCGGCCGATCCGGCAGCGGCGCGCCCGGCTCGTTGAGCGCCGCGGTCAGCACGCGAGCCCTTGGCGACGCCGGCCAGGTAGCGGTCCTGCTGTGCATCGGACGCCAAGTCCAGCAGTACGGCGGTGCCAAGGCCGAGGGTGGCCAACGCCGGGCTGATGGTGCCGTGCCTGCCGATCTCGGTCAGCGCGGTAGTGACCTCGGGAAGGCCGACGCCGTCACCGCCGAGGCGCTCGGGCACGGCCAACGCGGTCACGCCGCCGGCCACCAGCGCGTCCCAGCTGTTGTCCCGGTCCAGCACTGACGTTACCACGTCGGCGACGGCCCGCTGCCCTTCGTCCGGACTGAAGTCCACCCGAATCCTCCTTGATTCGATTGTGCTCTCCGCGCAGTATTCATTGAGCGCATTCTGACGGTTGACTTCTCACTGGGCGACCGGTCGCCGACCCGTGTAGTCCACCTGCCAGTGCTTGATGCCGTTGAGCCATCCCGACCGTAACCGCTCGGGCTCGCCGATGGGCCTGAGATCGGGCATGTGATCGGCGACCGCGTTGAAGATCAGGTTGATGGTCATCCGGCCAGGTTCGCGCCGATGCAGTAGTGGGCACCGGTGCCGCCGAAGCCTACGTGCGGGTTCGGGTCGCGCAGGATGTTGAACGCGTGCGGATCTTCGAAGACCTCGTCGTCGAAGTTGGCCGACCGGTACGACATCACCGCCCGCTGGCCCTTCTTGATCTGCACGCCGCCCAACTCGACGTCCTCGTTGGCGGTGCGCTGGAACGCCGACACCGGGGTGGCCCACCGGATGATCTCGTCGGCCGCGGTCGACGGGCGCTCCTTCTTGAACAGCTCCCACTGGTCGGGGTTGTTCGCGAACGCGATCATGCCGTGGGTGATCGAGTTACGCGTGGTCTCATTGCCCGCCACCGCGAGCATGATGACGAAGAAGCCGAACTCGTCGTCGGAGAGCTTCTCCCCGTCGATGTCGGCCTGGATCAGCGTGGTGACGATGTCGTCCGTCGGGTTCTTACCCCGCTCGTCGGCCATCGCCATCGCGTACATGATCACTTCCATCGACGACTGCGCGGGATCGACGTCGGCGAACTCGGGATCCTCGCCCGCCGGTCATCTCGTTGGACCAGCGGAACAACTTGTCGCGGTCCTCCTGGGGCACGCCGAGCAGACCGGCGATGGCCTGCAGCGGCAGCTCGCACGACACCTGCTCGACGAAGTCACCGCTGCCCTCGGCGGCCGCGGTCTTGACGATGTTCTGGGCGCGCTGCGCGAGTTCCTCCTCCAGCCGTCCGATGGCTCGGGGCGTGAATCCACGGGAGATGATCTTGCGCAGCCGGGTGTGGTGCGGCGCGTCCATGTTGAGCATGACGCTGCGCTGCATCTCGACCATGTCGCGCTTCATCTCCTGCGGCCACACCGGGATCGCCCCGTTCTGCCAACTGGAGAAGACGTCGCTGCGCAGCGACACCTCCTTGACGTCGGCATGCTTCGTGACCAGCCAGTAGCCCTTGTCCTCGAAGCCGCCGGTGCCGCCGGGCACGTCGACCCAGTGCACCGGCTCGGCCTTACGCAGCTCGGCTAGCTCCGCAACCGGCAGCCCAGCCAAGTTGACATCGGGGTCGAGGAAGTCGAAGTCGGCCGGAATGTTGGGGGGATTCCCCGCCGGGGAAGTCACAGTGTGCGCTCCTCAATTGCAACGTGTTCTAGTGCCAGTAAAACATGACCTCTGCGCAGATAAAAGGCAGGTCACCATCCTCGCTTGTCAGAGTAATGAAACGTGTTCTAGCCTGACGGAATGGGTAACCCTGTCATCGTTGAAGCCACCCGCAGCCCAATCGGCAAGCGGAACGGGTGGTTGTCGGGTCTGCACGCCACCGAGTTGCTTGGCGCCACGCAGAAGGCGGTCGTGGAAAAGGCCGGCATCGATGCCGGCGACGTCGAGCAGATCGTCGGCGGCTGCGTCACGCAGTACGGCGAGCAGTCCAACAACATCACCCGGGTCAGCTGGCTTGTTGCCGGCCTGCCTGAGCACGTCGGTGCGATGACGGTGGACTGCCAGTGCGGCAGCGGTCAGCAGGCCAACGGGTTGATCGCGGGCCTGATCGCGGCGGGCGCCATCGATATCGGCATCGCTTGCGGCATCGAGGCGATGAGCCGCGTCGGGCTTGGCGCCAACGCCGGACCCGAACGCGGAGTCCTGCGGCCCGAGTCGTGGGACATCGACCTGCCCGATCAGTTCACCGCCGCCGAGCGGATCGCCAAGCGCCGCGGCATCACCCGCGAGGAGATCGACCAGTTCGGCTTCGACTCGCAGCGCAAGGCCAAGCAGGCCTGGGCCGAAGGCCGGTTCGACCGTGAGATCAGTGGCATCGAGGCACCGGTGCTCGACGAGCAGAAGCAGCCGACCAGCGAGCGTCACGTCGTCACCCGCGATCAGGGTCTGCGCGACACCACGCTGGAGGGCCTGGCCGGGCTGAAGCCGGTGCTCGAGGACGGCATCCACACCGCGGGGACGTCGTCACAGATCTCCGACGGCGCCGCCGCGGTGCTGTGGATGGACGAAGACAAGGCCAAGGCGCTCGGCCTGCGGCCGCGGGCACGGATCGTCAGCCAGGCGCTGGTCGGGGCCGAGCCGTACTACCACCTCGACGGTCCGGTCCAGTCGACGGCGAAGGTGCTGGAGAAGGCCGGCATGAAGATGGGCGACATCGACCTGGTCGAGATCAACGAGGCCTTCGCATCCGTCGTGCTGTCATGGGCGCGCGTGCACGAGCCCGACATGGCCCGGGTGAACGTCAACGGCGGCGCGATCGCCCTTGGCCACCCCGTCGGCAGCACCGGCAGCAGGCTGATCACCACCGCGCTTCACGAGTTGGAGCGCACCGATCAGAGCACCGCGCTGATCACGATGTGTGCCGGCGGCGCGCTGTCCACCGGCACGATCATCGAGCGGATCTAGTGCCAGCCAACGACGCCGAACGGATCGCGGCCGCCCAGGCCTACATCGATGCGCTGGTCAGTCACGATGCCGACAAAGTGCCGTTCGCGCCCGGCTGCACCCGCATCGAGGTCGGTCTGAAGACCGGATATTCCGGAAATCACTTGCGCCGCAGCCTGAATCGTGGTCCGCAGTATCGGATCATCCAGTCCACGACGGTGCCGGAGTTCACCGTCGATGGCGACACGATCCGGGCTAGTTTCGATCTGCTGACCAAGCCGTCGCTCGCCGGCAGGCGGGTCGGCGCCCACATCGACGAGACGTTCGTGATCCCTGCCGCGGACGGCCAGATCCATCACATCCGGGCCGGAATTCGCCCCTTCCTGACCACGTCGTAGCATCCGTTCTCCAGACTAGGATCGAGCCATGGCAACGTCACGGCCCCGCTTCATGGACAGCAAGCCGGCGGACTTCTTCATCAAGTGGATGTCGAAGATCAACACCTTCATGTACCGCCGCAGCGACGGCGAAGGCTTCGGCAGCAACTTCTCAGGGCATCCCGGTGGCGCTGCTGACCACGACCGGGCGCAAGACCGGACAGCCCAGGGTCAGCCCGCTCTATTTCCACCGTGACGGCGACATGTCGTGGTGGCCGCGTCCAGAGGCGGGAGCGACAAGAACCCGATGTGGTACCTGAACCTCAAGGCCAACCCGAAGGTCGCGGTCCAGATCAAGAAAGAGGTGCTCGATCTGACCGCCCGCGACGCCACGGACGAGGAACGCGCCAAGTACTGGCCGCGGCTGGTCGAGATGTACCCGACTTACAGCGACTATCAGTCCTGGACCGACCGGGTGATCCCGCTCGTGGTCTGCGAGCCGTGACCGACACCTACGATCTGCACTTCTACTTCGACCCGGTCTGCCCGTTCGCATGGCTGACCAGCAAGTGGGTGCGCACAGTCGCCGCCCAGCGCGACTACCGGGTGGACTGGCGGTTCATCTCGTTGCGGATCCTCAACGCCAACATTGACTACGCCGACGCACTTTCCCGACTATCTACGAGGCGGGCCACACCGCGGGCCTTCGGCTGCTGCGGGTGGCCGCGCGGGTGCGCGCGGAGCACGGCCGGTCGGCGGTCGGGCCACTCTACGAGGCGATCGGTAGCCCGGCTATTCGACGTATCCACGACGTCGACCGCCTTTCGGCGGCGGACCAGGGCGCACGGAACGTTCTCGAGCCGCTCTTGGTCGACGCTCGGGCTCTCCGCGGAGCTGGCGGATGCGCTCGACGACGACACATTCGACGACGCGATCCGCGCGGAGACCGAGGAGGCGCTGGCCCTGACAGGTCGCGATGTCGGCACGCCGATACTGCATTTTCAGCCGCCCGGCGGGACGGCATTTTTCGGAGCCGGTGATCAGCCGGCTGCCCGAGTCCCGACGAAGCCGGTGAACTGTGGGACCATGTCGTCGCGCTCGCGGGCTTCGACGGCTTCGCCGAGATCAAGCGCAGCCTGCGGGAACGGCCCCAGCTGGCGAGTTTCGGCGTCGACGCGGAATCGGTTGGCAATGAAGAGGATTGGCACGGCGGCAGCCGACGGATCACGAAGTAGTGAATCATGCGCGCAAGGCAGATTTCGCAATTCGAAATTCCTTGCGCTTGCTGATGAAGTACTTTGCCCGCGCGCATATCTGGGTCTACCGGCGACCGATGGACGTCTCGGCGCCAAACTGCTGTGGTTTCCGGCGGCGTTGTTGACCACGAAGGGCCGCAGAACCGGAGAACCCCGTACCACCGCAACGCTGTATCTGCGTGACGGTGACCGCGTTGTGCTGCCCGCGTCTTTCGGCGGACGGACCGACGACCCGGCGTGGTATCGCAATCTCAAGGCGAATCCCAATGTGTGCCGTTCAGATTCGCGGCGATCACTTGGATCTCGTCGCGCGTGACGCGACCGACGAGGAGCGCAGCCGCTACTGGCCTCCGCTGATCCGGATCTACCCGCCGTACAAGGGCTATCGCGAAGCCACCGACCGGATAATCCCCCTGGTGGTGTGCGAACCGAACGCGTAGGCGCTCGCACAACACAACTCAGAAGCGGACCGGCCTACGCGCCGTAGACCGGAACCGGCGGCCGGGCCTTGGCGAGCAGATCGGTGACGACCGGGCCGAGTTCGGCGGGATCCCAGCGGGCGCCCTTGTCGACCTCCGGTCCGTGCGCCCAGCCCTCGGCGACGCGAATCTATGCCACCCTCGACCTCGAACACCTTGCCGGTGACGTCGCGGGACTCGACACTGCCCAGCCACACCACCAGCGGTGAGATGTTCTCCGGCGCCATCGCATCGAAATCGTCGTCCTGGGTCGCCATCATCTCGGCGAACACCGTCTCGGTCATGCGCGTGCGCGCCGACGGCGCGATCGCGTTGACGGTGACGCCGTAGCGGCCCATCTCGGCCGCTGCCACCAGCGTCATCGCCGGCGATGCCGGCCTTGGCGGCGATTAGTTGCCCTGCCCGACGCTGCCCTGAAGGCCCGCGCCGGAACTGGTATTGATGATCCGGGCATTGAGAGTGTCGGGGCCGGCCCTGCCTTCCTTCACTTGCGCACGCCAGTAAGCCGCCGCGTGCCGCATGGTGGCGAAGTGCCCTTTGAGATGCACGGCGATCACGGCGTCGAACTCCTCCTCGCTGGTGTTCGCCATCATCCGGTCGCGGACGATGCCCGCGTTGTTGACCAGAACGTCGAGCCCGCCGAACGTGTCGACGGCAGTCTGGATCAGGCCGGCCGCATGCGTCCCAGTTCGCGACGTTCGCCCCACTGGTGACGGCTTCGCCACCGGCGGCGGTGATCTCGTCGACGACGCCCTGTGCGGCGCTGCCACCGCCTGCGGGCGAACCGTCGAGGCCGACGCCGATGTCGTTCACGACGACTCGCGCCCCCTCGGCGGCAAACGCCAGGGCATGAGCCCGTCCCAGGCCGCCACCGGCACCCGTCACGATCACCACGCGGCCGTCGAGCAATCCCATATCCGTTGTCTCCTTGGTTATTTGATGGCCGTTGTGGTCGCCAGGTAATGCGGTGGCTCACCGCCGCCGTGCACTTCGAGTGAGGCGCCGCTGATATAGGACGCCGCATCTGAGGCCAGAAACGCCGCCGCCCAACCGACGTCGACGGGCTTGGCGAGGCGGCCCAGCGGCACGTTCTTCGAAATCGCCGCGATCGAGTCCGCGTCACCGTAGAACAGTTCGGACTGTTCGGTCTCCACCATGCCCACGACGACAGAGTTGACCCTGACCTTCGGTCGCCCATTCGACCGCCAGTGTGCTGGTGAGGCTTTCGACACCCGCCTTGGCGGCGCCGTACGCCGCCGTGCCCGGGGTCGGCCGCCGGCCGCTGACACTGCCGACGTTGACGATCGACCCACCCTGGGGTTGCTGTTGCATGTGGGTGTTGGCGTGGTGCGAAACCGACAGCGGCCCAAACAGATTGAGCTCGATGATGCGCCGGTTGAACTTTGCGCTGGCGTCCGCAGTCAGCACATACGGCGATCCGCCCGCGTTGTTCACGACGGTGTCGAGGCGGCCGTGGCGCGCGACGACGGTGTCGATCAGCGCGGCGACCGCGTCGTCGTCGCGTACGTCGCAGGAGTGGAACTCATAGGGCAGGCCTTCGACCGGGCGTCGCGCGCAGGTCACGACGTTTGCGCCCTGGCGGGCGAACACCTCGCTGATTCCGGCGCCGACGCCGCGGACTCCGCCCGTGATGAGGACGACCCTGTCCTTGAGTCCCAGGTTTATGTCTGGCGCGCGTCGGTCACTGTGCTAGCGTACCAAGCAAGTGCTTGCTTTCCTACCTCCTCAGGAAGTGTCATGACCATCACCTCCACCACCACCGAGCCGGGCATCGTCGCGGTCACCGTCGACTACCCCCCGGTCAACGCGATTCCGTCGCGCGGCTGGTTCGAACTCGCCGACGCCATCACGAAGGCCGGCGAGGACCCCGAGACCCACGTCGTGATCCTTCGCGCGGCCGGGCGCGGCTTCAACGCCGGCGTCGACATCAAGGAGATGCAACGGAGCGAGGGTTTCACCGCGCTGATCGACGCCAACCGCGGTTGCTTCGCGGCGTTCCGCGCGGTCTACGAATGCGCGGTGCCGGTGGTGGCCGCGGTCAACGGCTTCTGCGTCGGCGGCGGCATCGGTCTGGTCGGCAACGCCGACGTCATCGTCGCCTCCGACGACGCGACGTTCGGGTTGCCCGAAGTGGAGCGCGGCGCTCTGGGTGCGGCGACGCACCTGTCGCGACTGGTGCCCCAGCACATGATGCGCCGGCTGTTCTTCACCGCCGCCACCGTCGACGCCGCAACCCTGCACCACTTCGGGTCGGTGCACGAGGTCGTCCCACGCGAGGAGCTGGACGAGGCGGCGTTGCGGGTGGCCCGCGACATCGCCGCCAAGGACACCCGGGTGATCCGCGCCGCGAAGGAAGCGCTGAACCTGATCGACGTGCAGCGGGTCAACTCCAGTTATCGCATGGAGCAGGGCTTTACGTTCGAACTGAACCTCGCCGGTGTGGCCGACGAGCACCGCGACGCATTCGCAGGCACCGCCAAGGGATCGGCGACGAAGGCATGAGCGACAAAAGGACCACCCTCGACGAGGCCGTTGCCGGGCTGCGCGACGGCATGACCATCGGCATCGGCGGCTGGGGATCGCGGCGCAAGCCAATGGCTTTCGTGCGGGCCATCCTGCGCACCTCGGTGACGGACCTGACCGTCGTCACCTACGGCGGACCCGACGTCGGGCTGCTGTGCTCGGCCGGCAAGGTTCGGCGGGTGTACTACGGCTTCGTGTCGCTGGACTCGCCGCCGTTCTACGATCCGTGGTTCTCCAAGGCCCGAACCGCGGGTGCGATCGAGGCCCGCGAGATGGACGAGGGCATGCTGCGTTGCGGGTTGCAGGCCGCCGCGCAGCGGCTGCCGTTCCTGCCGATCAGGGCGGGCCTTGGCAGCGATGTGCGCGCGTTCTGGGGTGACGAACTGAGGACGGTGACGTCGCCATATCCCACCGCCGGCGGCTTCGAGGAGCTCATCGCGATGCCGGCGCTGAATCTCGATGCCGCATTCGTCCACCTGAATCTCGGTGACGCGCAGGGCAATGCGGCCTACACCGGCATCGACCCCTACTTCGACGACCTGTTCCTGATGGCCGCCGAGAAGCGCTTCTTGTCGGTGGAACGGGTGGTGCCCACCGACGAAGTCGTCAAGGCCGTTCCACCGCAGGCGCTCCTGATCAACCGGATGATGGTGGACACCGTCGTCGAGGCCCCCAACGGCGCCCACTTCACCACCGCCGAACCGGACTACCGCCGCGACGAGAAGTTCCAGCGACACTACGCCGAGGCCGCCGCGTCCGACGAGACGTGGCAGCAGTTCGTCGCGACGTATCTTTCCGGCAGCGAGGGCGACTACCAGGCCGCGGTCCGGAAGTTTGGTGATGCGGACGCGAGGAGCGAAAAGGCAGCCGCGGACGCGAGGAGCGAAAAGCCAGGGGAGGCAGCCAAGTGATCTCGGTGACCCGTGCGGAAGTGTGCGCCGTGGCGTGCGCCGAACTGTTCCGCGACGCAGGCGAGATCATGGTCAGCCCGATGGCGACGATGGTGTCGATCGGGGCACGGCTGGCGCGGCTGACCTTTTCGCCCGACATCCTCCTGACCGACGGCGAGGCCCGGTTGCTGGCCGACACCCCCGCGATCGGCGTTGTCGGCGCGATCGAGGGCTGGATGCCGTTCGGGCGCGTGTTCGAGACGCTGACCTGGGGGCGGCGCCACGTTGTCATGGGCGCCAACCAGATTGACCGCTACGGCAGCCAGAACCTGTCGGCGTTCGGGCCCCTGCAGCATCCGACGCGACAGATGTTCGGTGTGCGCGGCGCGCCTGGCAACACCATCAACCATGCGACCAGCTACTGGGTGGGCAACCACTCCAAGCGGGTGTTCACCGACTCCGTCGATGTGGTCTCCGGCATCGGCTGGGACAAGGTGGATCCGGACAATCCGGCATATCGGTTCGTCAACGTGTATCGCGTGGTGACCAACCTCGGCATTTTCGACTTCAACGGACCCGACCATCAGATGCGTGCTCTGTCGCTGCATCCGGGCGTGGAACCCGAGCAGGTGGCGGAAAACACCTCCTTCGAGGTGCACGGCCTTGCGACGGCCGACACGACGCGGCTGCCCACCGAACAGGAGCAGAAGCTGATCTGCGAGGTCATCGACCCGAAATCGCTGCGGGACAGGGAAGTACGATGAGCAAGCTACGCACGCCGCTGACCGAGCTGGTCGGCATCGAGCATCCGGTGGTACAGACCGGCATGGGCTGGGTGGCGGGTGCGCGGCTGGTGTCGGCGACCGCCAACGCCGGCGGCCTCGGCATCCTGGCGTCGGCGACCATGACTTTGGAGGAACTGCAGGCAGCCGTCACGAAGGTGAAGTCCACCACCGACAAGCCGTTCGGCATCAACATCCGCGCCGACGCGGGCGATGCGAACGACCGCGTCGATCTGTTGATCCGCGAAGGCGTGAAGGTCGCATCGTTCGCGCTGGCGCCTAAGCCGGATCTGATCGCGAAGCTCAAGGAAGCCGGTGTGGTGGTGATTCCGTCGGTCGGTGCCGCCAAGCACGCCAAGAAGGTGGCCGGTTGGGGTGCCGACGCGGTGATCGTCCAGGGCGGCGAGGGCGGCGGGCACACCGGTCCCGTCGCGACCACGCTGCTGCTGCCGTCGGTGCTCGACGCGGTCGACATCCCGGTCGTCGCGGCTGGCGGCTTCTTCGACGGCCGCGGGTTGGCTGCGGCGCTGTCCTATGGCGCCGCGGGCGTGGCGATGGGCACGCGCTTCCTGCTGACCTCTGATTCGACGGTGCCCGACGCCGTCAAGCAGCGCTACCTCGAAGCGGCGCTGGACGGCACCGTGGTGTCGACCCGCGTCGACGGCATGCCCCACCGCGTTCTGCGCACCGGGCTGGTCGAGAAGCTGGAAAGCGGCTCTCCGATCCGCGGCTTCACTGCCGCGGTGCGCAACGCCCAGAAGTTCAAGAAGATGTCCGGCATGACCTGGCGGTCGATGGTCAGCGACGGTCTCGAGATGAGGCACGGCAAGGACCTGACCTGGTCGCAGGTCGTGATGGCAGCCAATACCCCGATGCTGTTGAAGGCCGGGCTGGTCGAGGGCAACACCGACGCAGGCGTGCTGGCGTCGGGGCAAGTCGCAGGCATCCTCGACGATCTCCCGTCGTGCGCCGAGCTGATCGAGTCGATCGTCAGCGACGCTGTCAAGCATTTGCAGGCCGCGGCAGCCTTCGTCGAATAGCGCGCCAGCGGCTCGCGCAGCAAGCGCTGCAGCCAATTCGCCTCCGTCGGAGTCGTATCTCCCTACGCTGATGCCCCATGAAGATGAATGCCGCCGTGCTTTGGGACGTCAATGGCGACTGGAGTGTCGAGGAGGTCGACCTCGACGGTCCGAAAGAAGGCGAGGTGCTGGTGTCCTTCGAGGCCACCGGCCTGTGCCATTCCGATCACCACGTCCGCACCGGCGACCTCGCCGGGGTGCCAATGCCCATCATCGGCGGACACGAGGGTGCGGGCATCGTGCAGGAGGTCGGACCCGGTGTGCGCGACTTGAAGGTTGGTGACCACGTCGTGGCATCCTTCCTGCCGGCATGTGGACGCTGCCGCTGGTGCGCGACCGGGCACCAGAACCTGTGCGACCTTGGCATACTCATCTTGGCCGGGACACAGATCGACGGCACCTACCGGCGACATGCGCGAGGCCACGACGTCGGCGCTGCATCACTGCTAGGGACCTTCGCCCAGTACGGCACGGTGCCCGACGCCTCGGTGGTCAAGATCGACGACGATCTGCCGCTGTCGCGGGCGTGCCTGCTGGGCTGCGGGGTGACGACGGGGTGGGGTTCGGCGGTGAACACCGCCGACGTCAGTCCAGGTGACACCGTCGTCATCATCGGCTGCGGCGGCATCGGCAGCGGCGCCATTCAGGGCGCACGGCTGGCCGGTGCGGAGAAGATCGTGGTCGTCGACCTGTTGGAGAGCAAGCGCGACAAGGCATTCGAATTCGGCGCTACCCATTTCGTGACGTCGATGCCCGAGGCGACCGCGTTGGTCGCCGAGCTCACCCGCGGCGTGATGGCGGACTCGGCGCTGCTGACCATGGGGGTCCTCGAAGGACCGATGATCGACGACGCCCTCAACATCATCCGCAAGGGCGGCGCGGTGGTGATGACCGCCATCGCCTCGATGGCTGATGTCACGCCGACGCTATCGATGGCCTTCATGACGCTCTTTCAGAAGCGACTACTCGGCAGCCTGTACGGCGAAGCCAATCCGCGCGCGGACATCCCGCGGCTGCTCAGCCTGTACCGCGAGGGCAAGCTGCTGCTCGACGAGACGGTCACCGCCGAGTACAAGCTCAACGACATCAACGAGGCCTACGACGACATGCTTGCCGGGCGCAACATCCGCGGTGTGGTCATCCACGACCACTGACCCCGCGGCGAGCGTTAGAGGCGCTCGATGATCGTGACGTTGGCCGTGCCGCCGCCCTCGCACATCGTCTGCAGACCGTAGCGGCCGCCGGTGCGCTCCAACGTGTTCAGCATGGTGGCAAACAGCTTGGCGCCTGTCGCGCCGAGGGGATGACCGAGCGCGATCGCGCCACCGCTGGGGTTGACGTTCGCGTGGTCGGCCTTGGTCTCTTTGAGCCATGCCATCACCACGGGCGCGAAGGCCTCGTTGATCTCCACCGTGTCGATGTCGTCGATCGAGAGCCCGGTCTTCTCCAACGCGTAGTGGGTCGCCGGAATCGGCCCCGTCAGCATGAACACCGGATCGGCGCCGCGGGCGCTGATGTGGTGGATGCGGGCCCGCGGCTTGAGGCCGTGGTCCTTGACGGCCTGCTCAGACGCCAGCAGCACCGCGCTGGCACCGTCGGAGATCTGGCTGGCCATTGCCGCGGTCAACCTGCCGCCCTCGACGAGGGGCTTGAGGCCCGCCATCTTCTCCAGCGAGGTGTCGCGCGGCCCCTCGTCGGTGACGAAACCGGCCCCGTCGATCTGGACGGGGATGATCTCGTTCTCGAAGTACCCGGCCCGGATCGCTTCCTGCGCGCGCTGGTGGCTGGTCAGCGAGTACTGCTCCATCTGCTCGCGCGAGATGTCCCACTTCTCGGCAATCAATTCCGAGCCACGAAACTGCGAGATCTCCTGATCGCCATACCGATGCAACCAACTCTTCGATTCGTTGGTGGGCGAGGTGAACCCGAATTGCTCGCCGACGATCATCGCCGAGGAGATCGGGATCTGGCTCATGTTCTGTATGCCGCCTGCCACGATCAGATCGGCGGTGCCGGACAGAATCGCCTGTGCACCAAAGGAAATAGCCTGCTGACTCGAACCGCACTGTCGGTCCACCGTGACACCTGGGACCTCCTCCGGATAACCGGCGGCCAGCCACGACAATCGGGCGATGTTCCCCGCCTGCCCGCCGATGGCATCGACGCAGCCGGCGATGACGTCATCGACCGCGGTCGGATCCACGCCGACCCGGTCGAACAGCCCGCGCCACGCCGCGGCTCCCAGGTCGACGGGATGCATGCCGGCCAGCGATCCGTTTCGCTTGCCGACCGCGGTGCGCACAGCGTCGATGACGTATGCCTGCGAAGTCACAGCCATGTCAGTCTTCCTCTCTCGTGATGCCGCCGAGAACGATGGCTAGGTATTGCCGGCCGACCTGCTCGGCCGTCAGCGGGCCACCCGGCTGATACCAGCGGACCGAAACCCAGGTGGTGTCGCGGATGAACCGGTAGATCAGATCGACATCGATGTCGGGCCGGAAGTAGCCCTCCTCGATGCCCTGGCTGAGCACGTCCACCCACATCTTGCGCTGCTCTTTGTTGCGTTCCTCCACATAGGAGAACCGCGGCTGGTCCGTGAGCCGCTTGGCCTCGTCCTGGTAGATCACCACCTGGGCGTGCCGGTCGGCGATCGCCTCGAACGACGCCATGAACAGGCCCTTGAGCCGTTCGAGCGGATTCGGTTCCGTCGCAACGATTTCCTGATACCGGTCGAACAGCCAGTCCAGGAAGCCGCGCAGCAGCTCGTCGACCATCTCCTCCTTGGACGAGAAGTGGTGGTAGAGGCTGCCCGAAAGGATGCCCGCCGAGTCGGCGATGTCGCGCACGGTGGTGGCCCGCAGCCCGCGCTCGGCGAACATCGTCGCGGCGAGCTCGAGAAGCTCGTCACGTCGACTGGCGGGGGCAGCGGAACTCATGGGTGCTGGCTCGACACCGAAATCACTTCTCCAGTCAGGTAACTGGAGTAATCACTGGCCAGGAACGCGATGGTGGCAGCCACCTCCCACGGCTCTGCCGCTCGGCCGAACGCCTCGACCTCCGACAGCCGGTCCAACAACTCCGAGCTGCTGGTCTTCTCCAGGAACGTGTGCCTGGCGATGCTGGGCGAAACCGCGTTGATCCGCACGCCATACTCGACGGCTTCGATCGCGCTGCAACGCGTCAAGGCCATCACACCGGCCTTGGCCGCCGCGTAGTGCGACTGGGAGTGCTGCGCCCGCCAGCCAAGCACGCTGGCGTTGTTGACGATAACCCCGCCGTGGCCGGCGTCCCGGAAGTAGCGCAGCGCTGCGCGGGTGGCCCGCATCACCGATGTCAGCGTCACGTTCATGACGCGGTCCCATTCGTCGTCGGTCATGTCCACCAGCGGCGTCGTGCCGCCCAGTCCGGCGTTGTTCACCAGCACGTCCAACCGGCCCATCCGTGCGGTGGCCGAGGCGATCAGCGCGTCGACCTGTGCGGTGGATGTCACGTCGCACACCACGCTCTCCACCCGGCCCAGCCCCAGCTCGACCAGCTGGTCGCGGGTCTCGCCCAGTCGGCGTTCGTGGTGGTCGGAGACGACGACGTCGGCGCCCTCGGCCAGCGCACGACGCGCAACCGCGGACCCGATCCCAGTGCCGGCCGCAGCCGTGACAACGACGACCTTGCCGTTCAGAAGCCCGTGTCCGGCAATCTCTTTGGGGGCGATCGCCAGGCTCATCAGCCCTTGACCTCTCTGGGTAGGCCGAGCACCCGCTCGGCGATGATGTTGCGCTGGATCTCGTTGGACCCGCCGTAGATGGTGTCGGCCCGCGTGAACAGGTACAGGTACTGCCAGATGTCGAATTCGCCGTTGGCCAACGTGAGGCCGGCCTTGCCCTGGACATCCATTGCGATCTCGCCCAGTTCGCGATGCCAGTTGGCCCACAACAGCTTCGACACATTGTCTTGGCCGGGTTGCTCTACGTCCATCGTCGCCAGGGCGTACGAACGCATGGCCTTCAGCCCCGTCCACGACCGCGTCAACGCCTCCCGGATCAGCGGATCGTCCGCTGCGCCGGTCCGCTTTGCCAGCTCCACCAGATCGGAATGCTCACGTGCATAGCGGATCTGCTGCCCCAGCGTGGAGACACCGCGCTCGAAGGTCAGCGTGCCCATCGCCACCCGCCAGCCGTCGCCGGGATCCCCGACCACCAAATCCGCATCCGTGCGGGCGTCGTCGAAGAACACCTCGTTGAAGTCCGACTCCCCGGTCAGCTGGATGATCGGGCGCACCTCGACACCCGGCTGGTCGAGGGGCACGAGCAGATACGACAGCCCGGCGTGGCGCTTGGAGCCTTTCTCCGTGCGGGCCACGACGAAGCACCATTGGGCCAAATGCGCAAGCGACGTCCACACCTTCTGGCCGTTGATCACCCACTGGTCGCCGTCGAGCTCGGCGGCCGTTGAAACGTTGGCGAGGTCGCTGCCCGCGCCGGGCTCGGAGTAACCCTGACACCACAGCTCGGTGACGTCGAGGATCTTCGGCAGGAAACGCTTCTTCTGCTCCTCGGTGCCGAACGCGATCAGGGTCGGCCCGAGCAGCTCCTCACCGAAGTGGTTGACCTTGTGGGGTGCGTCGGCACGGGCGTACTCCTCGTAGAACGCGACGCGATGAGCGACCGACAGGCCACGGCCCCCGTGCTGCTCCGGCCAGCCCAGACACGTCAGACCCGCGGCCGCCAGAAGTCGGTTCCACGCAAGCCGTCCCTCGAACGCCTCGTCCTCCCGGCCCGGCGCACCACGGCCCTTGAGCGCGGCGAATTCGCCGACGAGGTTGTCGGCGAGCCAGTCGCGGACCTCGGCCCGGAACTCCTGGACCTCTATCACCCTTGTAGGCTAACCTACCAAGCACTTGCTTTGTTAGAGGAGCATCGATGACGAGCCGTCCGCGGACCATTCCGCAGGTCCTGGACAGGATTGCCGACCAATTTTCCGACCACGACGCTGTCGTCACCGCCGGCGGTGCCGGCGATCCCGGCGGAGCCGGCGGTGCCGGCGATCGACGAATTACCTGGGCCGAGCTTCGGGCCGAAGTCCGGGTGGCTGCCGCCGCGATGATCGACCTCGGCGTCACCGCCGGCGACCGGGTCGCCATCTGGTCGCCCAACACCTGGCACTGGGTGGTGGCGTGTCTGGCCACCACCTACGCGGGCGGCGTGCTGGTACCGCTGAACACCCGCTATACCGCCGGCGAGGCCAGCGACATCCTGGCCCGCACCGGCGCACCGCTGTTGTTCGCATCCGGTGAGTTTCTCGGCGCCGACAAGGCCGCTTCGATTGACCGCGACACCCTGCCCGAACTGCGGCACATCGTCCGGGTGCCGATCGAGAAGGACGACGGAACGTGGGACGAGTTCGTCGCGCGGGGCACCCAGACCGGGGCTCTGGGCTCAGTTGATATGCGCGCCGCCGCGGTCGAGCCGGACGACGTCTCCGACATCCTGTTCACCTCCGGCACCACCGGCCGAAGCAAGGGCGCCCTGTGTGCGCACCGGCAGTCGCTGGCGGGCTCGGCGGCCTGGGCGGCGTGCGGCGAGCTCACCAGCGAAGACCGTTACCTATGCATCAACCCGTTCTTCCACAATTTCGGCTACAAGGCCGGAATCCTGGCGTGCCTGCAGACCGGCGCGACGCTGATCCCGCAGCTGACGTTCGACCCGGAGCGCGCCATGCGGGCCGTGCAGGAACAGCGGATCACCGTGCTGCCCGGTCCGCCGACGATCTATCAGACACTGCTCGACCACCCCAAGCGAGGCGACTACGACCTGACCTCGCTGCGATTCGCGGTCACCGGCGCATCGGTGGTCCCGGTCGTGCTGATCGAACGCATGCAGACCGAACTGGACATCGACATCGTGCTCACCGCGTACGGACTGACCGAGGCGAACGGTTTCGGGACGATGTGCCGGGCCGATGACGACGCGGCCACCGTCGCAACCACCTGCGGGCGTCCGATCGCGGACTTCGAGCTGCGCATAGCAGGGGCGCATGCCGCCGGAGAAACAGGGGAAGTCCTGTTGCGCGGTCCGAATGTCATGCTCGGCTACCTCGACGATCCCGAGGCCACCGCGGCGGCCATCGACTCCGGCGGCTGGCTGCACACCGGCGACGTCGGCGCCGTCGACGACGCGGGCAATCTGAAGATCACCGACCGGCTCAAGGACATGTACATCTGCGGCGGGTTCAACGTCTACCCCGCCGAGGTCGAGCAGGTTCTGGCGCGGCTGGACGGTGTCGCCGAGTCAGCGGTCATCGGCGTGCCCGACGAACGACTCGGCGAGATCGGCAAGGCGTTCATCGTGACGTTGCCCGGCGCCGCGCTCGATGAAGACACCGTAATCGCCTACACACGCGAACATTTGGCGAACTTCAAGACACCGAGGTCGGTCCAGTTCCTCGACGTGCTGCCACGCAATCCGGGCGGCAAGGTGGTCAAACCGCTGTTACGAGAAAGAGCCTGATGGACCTGAACTTTGACGACGCAACCAGGGAGTTCCAGGCCGAGGTGCGCACCTTCCTTGCGGCGAACAAGGAGTCGTTCCCCACGAAGTCCTACGACACCGCCGAGGGCTTTGCGCAGCATCGGCGCTGGGACAAAGTGCTTTTCGACGCCGGCCTTTCGGTGATCGCCTGGCCCGAGCGCTACGGCGGACGTGACGCCACCCTGTTGCAGTGGGTGGTGTACGAGGAGGAGTACTTCCGCGCCGGCGCGCCGGGGCGGGCCAGCGCCAACGGCACGTCGATGCTGGCGCCGACGCTGTTCGCGCACGGCACCGAAGAGCAGCTGGACCGGGTGCTGCCCAAGATGGCAAGCGGTGAAGAGATCTGGGCGCAGGCATGGTCTGAGCCCGAGTCCGGCAGCGATCTGGCCTCGCTTCGGTCGACGGCGACGAAGACGGACGGCGGCTGGCTGCTCAACGGCCAGAAGATCTGGAGTTCGCGGGCACCGTTCGGGGACAGGGCGTTCGGGCTGTTTCGTTCAGATCCCCAAGCCGAGCGTCACCGCGGCATCACCTACTTCATGTTCGATCTGAAGGCCGACGGCATCACCGTCCGCCCGATCGCGCAGCTCGGCGGAGACACCGGCTTCGGCGAGATCTTCCTCGACGATGTGTTCGTCCCCGACCACGACGTGATCGGCGGGGTGCACGACGGGTGGCGCGCCGCGATGAGCACGTCGAGCAACGAGCGCGGCATGTCGCTGCGCAGCCCGGCCCGCTTCCTGGCGCCGGCCGAACGACTGGTCGCGCAATGGAAAACCAATTCCGACCCCGCGTTTGCCGACCGCGTCGCCGACGCGTGGATCAAGGCACAGGCCTATCGACTGCACACGTTCGGGACGGTCACCCGGTTGGCCGGCGGCGGCGAACTCGGCGCCGAGTCGTCGGTGACCAAGGTGTTCTGGTCGGACCTCGACGTCGCGCTGCACCAGACCGCACTGGACATGCGCGGCGCCGACGGGGAGCTGGCCGACTCCCCCGCACGCGAGGAGGGCAACTACAACTGGACCGACGGACTGCTGTTCGCGCTCGGCGGCCCGATCTATGCGGGCACCAACGAGATTCAGCGCAATATCATCGCCGAGCGGCTGCTGGGGCTACCCAGAGAAAGCTCAGGGAAGAAATGAAATTCGATCTGGACGAGCAGCAGCGGGACTTCGCGGCAAGCATCGACGCAGCCCTGTCCGCCGCAGATCTGCCGGCCGCGGTGCGGGCGTGGGCCAGCGGGCGATACCGCACCGGGCCGCAAGGTGTGGGCGCGGCTGGCCGACCTCGGTGTCACAGCGCTGGCCGTGCCGGAGAAGTTCGACGGCATCGCGGCACACCCCGTTGATCTCGTCGTCGCCGCGGAACGGCTGGGCCGCTGGTGTGTGCCGGGTCCTGTCGCCGAATCCATTGCGGTGGCGCCGATTCTGCTTGCCGACGACGACCGCAGCGCCGCACTGGCGACGGGTGAACTGATCGCCACCGTCGCGCTGCCGCCCCGGGTGCCGCGGGCCGTCGACGCCGACTCGGCAGGTCTGATCCTGGTGGCTGCCGATGGTTCTGTGCGCGACGGAGTGCCCGGTGAGCGGTACGAGTCGGTGGACCCGAGCCGAAAATTGTTCGGCGTCACCGCTTCCGGTGATGCGCAGCAGGCCGATGTCGCACGGGCATACGAGTTCGGTGCGCTGGCCACGGCGGCGCAACTGATCGGCGCGGGACAGGCCATGCTGGACGCCTCGGTCGACTATGCCAAGCAGCGCGCCCAATTCGGCAAGGTGATCGGCACGTACCAGGCGATCAAGCACAAGTTGGCCGACGTGCACATCGCGATCGAGCTGGCGCGTCCGTTGGTCTACGGCGCGGCGTTGTCGCTGGCTGACGGCTCGCCGGAGGCCGCGCGCGACGTCAGCGCAGCCAAAGTCGCCGCGTCCGATGCCGCGCTGCTCGCGGCGCGCTCGGCGCTGCAGACCCACGGGGCGATCGGGTTCACGCAGGAGCACGACCTGTCGCTGTGGCTGCTGCGGGTGCAGGCTCTGCGATCGGCGTGGGGCGACCCGACGGTGCATCGGCGACGTCTTCTGGAGGCCTTGTGAGCGAAGAACGGGAACTGCTGCGCGAAACCGTCGCGGCGTTGGTCGACAAGCACGCGCCGCCCGCGGCGGTGCGCGAAGCGATGGCGTCCGAACGCGGCTACGACGAGTCGCTGTGGAAGTTGTTGTGCGAGCAGGTCGGTGCCGCCGCGCTGGTGGTGCCGGAGGAGTTCGGCGGCGCGGGCGGCGAACTCGCCGACGCGGCCGTCGTTCTCGAGGAGTTGGCCACGGCGCTGGTGCCGACGCCGCTGCTTGGCAACACGCTCGCCGAGCTGGCGCTGCTGGCCGCTGACGAGCCGGACGCCGACGCGCTCGAAGGCCTGGCCGAAGGCACGAAGATTGGCGCGGTGGTCTTCGACGAGAGCTACGTGGTCAACGGTGACATCGCCGACGTCGTGGTCGCTGCGGACGGCGCCAAGCTGACCCGCTGGACGACTTTCACCGCGCACCCCGCCCACACCATGGACCTGACGCGCAGGCTGTCCGAGGTAAAGCGCCAGGACGCCACCGACATCGGCGCCGATCCGGGACTGGCCGACACCGCGGCGATCCTGATTGCCGCCGAGCAGATCGGCGCCGCAACGAAGTGCCTGGACCTGACGGTCGACTACACCAAGAACCGCGTCCAGTTCGGGCGCCCAATCGGCAGTTTCCAGGCGCTCAAACACCGGATGGCCGACCTGTACGTGGCGGTGCAGTCCGCGCGGGCGGTTGTCAACGACGCGATCTCGGAACCGTCGGCGACATCGGCCGCGCTGGCGCGGGTCGCGGCCAGCGAGGCGTTCACCAAGGTAGCTGCGGAGGCCGTACAGATGCACGGCGGCATCGCGATCACCTGGGAGCACGACATTCAGCTTTACTTCAAGCGCGCGCACGCCAGCGCGCAGCTGCTCGGGCCCCCGCGGGAGCATCTGCGCCGGCTCGAAGCCGAGGTGTTCTAGCGTTACTCGGATGGGCACCGCGGACGCGAGCAGCAGTCGAGGTCCAGCACTTCGGGCCGGGATTCCGCCGTTCTATGTGATGGACGTGTGGCTGGCCGCCGCCGAGCGGCAACGCACCCACGGCGACCTGGTGAACCTGTCGGCCGGCCAGCCGAGTGTCGGGGCGCCCGCGCCGGTGCGAGAGGCCGCGGCTGAAGCGTTGAGCCGCAACCAGCTGGGCTACACGGTGGCGCTGGGCATCCCCGAGTTGCGGGCCGCGATCGCGGGCTCCTACGCCGACCGGCACGGACTCACCGTCGACCCGAATGACGTGGTGATCACGACGGGCTCATCGGGCGGCTTCCTGTTGACGTTCCTGGCCTGCTTCGACGTCGGCGACCGGGTGGCGATCGCGAGCCCGGGCTATCCGTGTTACCGCAACATCCTTTCGGCGCTGGGCTGCGAGGTCGTCGAGATTCCCTGCGGCCCCCAGACCCGGTTTCAGCCGACCGCGCGGATGCTCGCCGAGATGGACCCGCCCCTTAAGGGTGTCGTCGTCGCGAGCCCGGCCAATCCGACCGGAACCGTCATCCCGCCCGAGGAACTCGCCGCGATCGCATTGTGGTGCGAGCAGACCGGTGTCCGGCTGGTCAGCGACGAGGTGTATCACGGGTTGGTTTACCAGGGCGCACCCGCGACCAGCTGTGCGTGGCAGACATCGCGAGACGCCGTTGTGGTGAACAGTTTTTCGAAGTACTTCGCGATGACCGGGTGGCGGCTGGGCTGGCTGCTGGTTCCGCAGGAGCTGCAGCGCGCGGTGGACTGCCTGACCGGAAACTTCACCATCTGCCCGCCGACACTGGCGCAGGTGGCCGCGGTCGCGGCCTTCACAGCGGAGTCGATCGCCGAGTCCGATGCGCACCTTCATCACTACGCGGCCAACCGCCGCCTCCTTCTCGACGGTCTGCGGACGATCGGGATCGACCGGCTGGCACCGACCGACGGCGCGTTCTATGTCTATGCCGACGTCTCCGACCACACCACGGACACCCTGGCGTTCTGCTCGAAGCTGCTGGCCGACACCGGCGTTGCCATCGCACCTGGCATCGACTTCGACCAGGTTCGCGGCGGATCGTACGTCAGGCTGTCCTTCGCGGGACCGACAAGCGACATCGAGGAAGCGTTGCGTCGCATCGGGTCCTGGCTGCGCTAGCCGATGTCTGCGGCGGCCAACTCGTCACCAACTGTGAGGTGAACGCCCGTCGCCGCCTGCACGTCATCGATCGACACGCCTGGCGCGGTCTCAACCAGGATGAGCGTTCCGTCCCCTGCAACGTCTACGACTGCCAGGTCAGTGACGATGCGGTGCACGACGCGCTCGCCGGTCAAGGGCAGGGTGCATTTGTCGACGATTTTCGGATTGCCTTGCCGATCAGTGTGTTCCATGAGAACGATGACGCGCGACGCCCCGTGCACCAGGTCCATGGCGCCTCCCATGCCCTTGACCATCTTGCCGGGAACCATCCAGTTCGCCAGATCGCCGTAGCGCGACACCTCCATGCCGCCCAGCACCGCGACATCGATGTGTGCGCCACGAATCATCCCGAACGATAAGGACGAGTCGAAGAACGATGCACCGCGCAGCACCGTGACGGTCTCTTTTCCGGCGTTGATGAGGTTCGCGTCGACCTCTTCCTCGGTCGGGTAGGGGCCAGTACCGAGGATCCCGTTCTCCGAGTGCAAAGTGACCCGCACGGCCGGATCCAGATACGCCGGAACGAGAGTCGGCAAGCCAATGCCCAGGTTGACGTACTCACCGTCGCGAAGCTCGCGGGCCACCCGGCGTGCCATCTCTGGCCTGCTCCAGCCTCGGCTGACTTGCGGCTCGGTCATGTCGGTACTCCCGCCCCGTCCCGGATCGTGCGTCGTTCGATGAGCGTGCGCTGCGGGCCCGTCTCGACGATCCGCTGCACGAATACGCCTGGAAGGTGCACGCCCGCGGGGTCGAGGTCACCGGGCTCCACGAGTGTCTCCACCTCAGCGATCGTTGTTCGGCCAGCCATTGCCGCCAACGGATTGAAGTTCATCGCGGTCTTGTCGAAGACGAGATTTCCTTGGGTGTCTCCGACGGCCGCATGGACGAGTGCGAAGTCGGTCCGGATTCCGGTTTCCAGCACGTATCGCTTGCCATCGAACACGCGCGTTTCCTTGGGCGGCGAAGCGACCGCGACGGACCCGTCCTTGGCGTAGCGCCAAGGCAGGCCGCCCTCGGCCACCGGGGTCCCCACACCTGCGGGGGTGTAGAACGCAGGGATACCGGCGCCACCGGCACGCAAGCGCTCGGCGAGGGTGCCCTGTGGGGTCAATTCGACCTCGAGCTCGCCAGCCAGGTACTGCCGGGCGAATTCCTTGTTCTCGCCCACATACGACGCCGTTATCCGTCGAATACGGCGCAGGCCGAGCAGCACCCCAAGTCCCACATCGTCGATGCCGCAGTTGTTGGAGTAGACCTCCAGATCCCCGACGCCCGACTCGGCGAGTGCGCTGATGAGCGCATCGGGAATACCGCACAGACCGAAACCACCGACTGCGAGCGAGGCTCCGCTCCCAACGTCGGCGATCGCCTCGTGGACGTCCTTGAACTGCTTACTGGACATCAGCGTGACAACTTCCTATCGGTGCGTTCGCTCACCGAACGCAATGATTTCACCGGATAGGACACCATCAACCGGCGACTACCAAAAGATTACAGGTGGATTCTCAGGAAATCTGTTCGCTTGGCGAGACGACGGGTCGCCGAAACGTCCACTCAGTGGACGCTAGGCTGTGGCTGTGTCGGATCTCGGAACGGGCATGCAAGTCGTTACACGAATCGCAGCAATCTTGCGTGTGGTCGGTAGTGCGGGCGGGGACGGGGTGACGACCACCGCTTTGGCGCGTAGCGCCGCCATCCCGCGGGCGACGGCACACCGGCTGCTCACGGCGTTGGCCGACCAAGGGCTCATCGACCGGGCACCCAGTACTGGCCTGTGGTTCCTCGGCCCGGAGATCTATCTGCTCGGGTCCGTGGCTACCAGCCGCTATGACGCCGCGCCCGTCGCGGACGACATTCTGCGCGCTCTCGCCCGCGACACCGGCGAGAGCGCCTTCCTCTCCGCACGCCGCGCAGACGAATCGGTATGCGTGTCCGCCGTTGAGGGCAGCTTTCCGCTGCGGTCACACGTGCTGTACCCGAGCAAGCGGTTTCCCCTGGGTGTGGCCTCCGCCGGTCTGGTCATGCTCGCACACCTGTCCGATGCCGAGGGCCAGGATTATCTGGGCCGCACCGATCTCGCGGCTGCATGGGGCAGCGCGCACTCGCGCGCGGCGATCAAAACCCGCATCCAACAGACACGGATCACCGGCTATTCGGTGAACCCTGGTCTGGTGGTGGAAGGCAGTTGGGGCATCGGCGCGGCGGTCTTCAACGCGCTTGGCCAGCCCCAGTGGGCGCTGAGTTTGACGGGTGTGGAGGCCCGCTTCGCCGGAGAGCGCACGGAACTGCTCGGCGAGACGTTGTTGCGTGCGGCGCATGAACTGACGCAGCGCCTCAACCGCAAGCCCTAGAGAAGTACAGTGGGTGCGTGCTGTTGAAGAGGACGGTGATCGCTGCGACGGCAGCGCTGACGGCCGGGGTACTGCTCGCGCCGCCGGCCACCGCCGAACCCGGCGACAACCCGTGCGAACTGGCTGTCAGCTTCTTATGCCAGTTCGTCCCCCTCGCACCCGGCCTCGACCACGACGTCGACCTCACCCAGCAACAGCCACCGGCCGACCCCAACGCGCCGCCGCCGGATTCGCTTCCGCCCGTCGACCCGTGCGCGTCGGGCTGCATTTAAAGCCAGGTGTCGTCGGTGGTGGCGGTGAGGAACGCCTCCAGATCGTCCCGCCACTGCGCGGGTGTGTTCTTGTCCGGCTCGATCCCGGTGTACTCGCCCCGGTAGAACAGCAGCGGCCGCGGCTTCTTGTGCGGCACGTCGGACAACGAGTGCACGGCCCCGAACACGACGTAGTGATCGCCGCCGTCGAGCACGGAATGCACGGTGCAGTCGATGTGCGCCAGCGTCCCCTCGATGATCGGCGAGCCGAGTTCGGATGGGCGCCAATCGATTCCGGCGAACTTGTCCGGTTCCTTGGAACCGAACCGCGCCGAGACATCCTTCTGCTTCTCGTGCAGCACGTTGACGCAGAAGTGTCCGCTGACCTCGATGGCCTGCCATGACCGCGACACCTTCGTCGGACAGAACAACACCAGCGGCGGCTCCAGCGACAGCGCCGCGAACGACTGGCAGGCAAAGCCGACAGGCGCACCATCGGCCACCGTGGTGATCACGGTGATGCCGGTGCAGAACTGCCCGAGCACATTTCGGAATGTGCGGGGATCCAAGGGTTCGGCGGACACTATCCCTTGAAACCGAGGCTGAAGTCGTGGCCCCACAGGCTTACTGCGGTGCTCTCGCGGGCGATCCAGTCCTCGTCGGACACCTCGAGTCCTTCACAGCCGAATTCGATGTCGAAGCCTCCCGGGGTCTTCATATAGAACGACAGCATCTTGTCGTTGACGTGGCGGCCCAGGGTCGCCGACATCGGCACCTTGCGGCGCAGCGCACGGTCAAGGCACAACCCGACGTCGTCGCTGTTACCCACCTCCAGCATGAGATGGACGATGCCGCTTGGTGTCTCACCGGGCATGAAGGCCAGGCTGTGATGGCGCGGGTTCACGCCGAAGAAGCGTAGCCACGCCGGGGGGCCGTCCGCGGGCCTACCGACGAGTTGCGGTGGCAGTCGCATCGAGTCGCGCAGCCTGAAACCCAGCACATCGCGATAGAAGTGCAGCGACTCCACATCGTCCTTCGTGGTCAGCACCACGTGACCGAGACCCTGCTCCTCGGTGATGAACTTGTGGCCGTACGGGCTGACGACACGGCGGTGTTCGAGCGCGGCGCCGTGGAACACCTCGAGCGTGTTGCCAGACGGATCGTCGAACCTGATCATCTCGTCGACCCGGCGTTCGGCGAGCTCGGCGGCCGAGGCCTCCTTGTACGGCGTGCCCTCGACGTCGAGCCGGTTGCGGATGTCCTGAAGCTCCGCGGCATTGGCCGTCTCCCAGCCGGATTGAATCAGCCGGTCGTGCTCACCGGGGACGATCACCAGGCGGGCTGGAAACTCGTCCATCCTGAGGTAGAGCGCACCGTCGGTCGAGCCGGCGCCCTCGACCATTCCGAGCACCTTCACGCCGTACTCGCGCCAGGCGCCGACGTCGGTGGCCTCGATGCGCAGATAGCCCAGCGACTTGATGCTCATGACCCGCCATTCCCAGGAATGTCTTTAAGGAAATCAACAGTCAGTTTGTTGAACTCGTCGAACTTCTCCAGCTGCGCCCAGTGCCCGCATTGCCCGAAGACGTGCAGCTGCACCCGCGGAATCTGCTTGAGCGCCACCAGCGCGCCGTCGAGCGGGTTGACACGGTCCTCACGACCCCAGATCAGGAGTACCCGTTGGCGCAGCTTGTGCGCTTCGCGCCACATCATGCCGAGCTCGAAGTCGGGTCCCGCGAACGACTTTCCCATCGCCCGAGTCGCGGCCAGAGATTCCGGAGTGCTGGCGATCGCGAAGCGCTCGTCGATCAGTTCGGGAGTGATCAGCTTCTGGTTGTACACCATGATCCGCAGGAATGCCTCGAGGTTCTCGCGGGTGGGTTCATAGGAGAATTTGCCGAGCAGCTTCACCCCCTCGGTAGGGTCGGGCGCGAACAAGTTGACCGAGAGGCCGCCGGGGCCCATCAAGACGAGCCGGCCTGCGCGGTCGGGATTGTCCAGCGCGAACCGCACCGCGGTGCCGCCGCCGAGCGAATTGCCCACCAGCGCAGCGCGTTCGATGCCGAGCTGGTCGAACAGGTTCAGCAGGGCGGTGGCGCTGTAGCGGTTGTATTGCTCGTGCTCGGTGTGCTTGTCGGAGTGCCCGTAGCCTGGCTGGTCGACGGCAAGCACATGGAAGTGCTTCGCGAGCACGCCGATGTTGCGTCCGAAGTTGGACCAGCTCGATGCCCCCGGCCCACCGCCGTGCAGCAGCACGACCATCTCGTCATTGCCGACCCCGGCCTCGTGGTAGTGCAGCCGCATATCGTCACGGACCTGCGCGTAGCGAGACGTCGACTCGAAGGTGATCTCTTGCTGTTGTGCGGCTTCTGCGGCAAAGGACGTCATCAGACCATTGTGTCCTGGGGCGGCAGCCCGAATTCGTTGTTCCCGAAGATCAGGTAGGCCCGCTCGGGATCGTTGGCGGCGTGGACCCGGCCGGCGTGCGCGTCCCGCCAGAACCGTTGCACCGGAGCATCGTTGTTGAGCGCGGTGGCGCCCGATGCTTCAAAGAGCCGATCGATGGACGCAATGGCGCGGCCGGTGGCGCGCACCTGGTCGCGGCGGGCGCGGGCGCGCAGCTCGAACGGAATCTCCTTGTCCGCCGCCAGCAGCGCGTACTCGTCGCCGACGTTGCCGATCAGCTGCCGCCAGGCGGCGTCGATGTCGCTGGCCGCCTCCGCGATGCGGACCTTGGCGAACGGGTCGTCCTTTGCCTTCTCCCCCGCGAATGCGGCACGCACACGTTTACCCTGGTGCTCGACGTGGGCGTCGTAGGCACCGTAGGCCATGCCGACGATGGGTGCCGAGATCGTCGTCGGATGCACAGTGCCCCAAGGCATCTTGTACACCGGCGCGGTATTGGTCTGCAGGCCGCCCGCCGTGCGGTCGTTCATCGACTTGTAAGACAGGAAGCGGTGCCGCGGCACGAATACGTCCTTGACCACCACGGTGTTGCTGCCGGTTCCCCGCAGGCCGACAACGTGCCAGACGTCGTCGATTCTGTACTCGCTGCGCGGGATGAGGAAGCTGCCGAAATCGACCGGCCTGCCGTCCTTGATCACCGGGCCGCCGAGGAACGCCCACGTGGCGTGGTCACAACCGGAGGACCAGTTCCACGAGCCGCTGACGAGGTAGCCGCCGTCGACGACGGTGCCTGCGCCCATCGGCGCGTACGACGACGAGATGCGGACGGCCGGATCCTGGCCCCACACCTCGTCCTGAGCCCGCTGGTCGAACAGCGCGAGATGCCAGTTGTGCACGCCGATGATCGAGCTGACCCAGCCGGTGGAGCCGCAGGCGGTGGCGATGCGCCGGACCGCTTCGTAGAACAGCGCCGGGTCGCACTGCAGGCCGCCCCACTGCTCCGGCTGAAGCAGCTTGAAGAAGCCGACCTCGTCGAGTTCGGCGACCGTCTCATCGGGCAGCTTGCGCAGATCCTCCGTCGCCTGGGCCCGCTTGGCGATCAGCGGCAGCAGATCGTCGATGCCGGCTAGGACCGACTGCACGTCACGCTGTTCAATGGACGTCACTGGATTTGCCTCCCGGGAGTGCGTACCTAGACAGAGATTAGAACACGTTACGATTTGTGTCGAGCAGGGCATTCCTGCGGTAGCTGGACCTGGGCACATGCATTTCTGTAACCTGTTCTAGTTATCGCGAGTAGGAGGAGACACCGCTGTGACCGACGAGCCGCTCGGTAGCCACGTGCTCGAGCTGCAGGTGGCCGACGTCGTCGATGAGACGGCCGACGCGCGCTCGCTGGTGTTCACCGTGCCCGACGGTCCAGACGACCCGGTGATTCCTGCCGAAAGACTGCGGTACGCGCCCGGGCAGTTCCTGACCCTGCGGGTGCCCAGCGACCGCACCGGCTCGGTGGCGCGCTGCTACTCGCTGTGCAGCTCGCCGTTCACCGGCGACCCGATGACCGTGACCGTCAAGCGCACCGCCGACGGCTACGCGTCGAACTGGCTGTGCGACCACGCCCACGCCGGAATGAAGATCCACGTGCTCGCGCCGTCGGGCACCTTCGTGCCCAAGACGCTCGACACCGACTTCCTGCTGCTGGCCGCGGGCAGCGGCATCACCCCGATGATGGCGATCTGCAAGTCCGCGCTCGCGGAGGGCAGCGGCAAGGTCGTGCTGATCTACGCCAACCGCGACGAGAACTCGGTGATCTTCGGCGGCGCGCTGCGCGAACTGTCGGCCAAGTACCCGGACCGGTTCACGGTCGTGCACTGGCTGGAGACGGTGCAGGGGCTGCCGAGCGCGGCGGCACTCGCCGGCTTGGCCGCGCCGTACATCGGCCGCGATGCCTACATCTGCGGACCGGGCCCGTTCATGGCCGCCGCCGAAGAGGCGCTGAAGAACTCGGGCGCACCCGCCGACCGAATCCACATCGAGGTGTTCAAGTCGCTCGAGTCCGATCCGTTCGCGGCGATCGTCATTGCGGAGGACGACAGCGACGAGGGCCCTGCCACCGCGATCGTCACGCTGGACGGTGAGCGCCACGAGGTGCGCTGGCCGCGCAACGCCAAGCTGCTCGACGTGCTGCTCGACAAGGGGCTGGACGCGCCGTTCTCCTGCCGCGAGGGCCATTGCGGCGCCTGCGCGGTGCTCAAGAAGAGCGGTGACGTCGAGATGGAAGTCAACGACGTGCTCGAACAACAGGACCTCGACGAGGGTCTGATCCTGGGTTGCCAGGCCCGGCCGCGGTCGGATTCGGTCGAAGTCACCTATGACGAATAACGAACCGGCTACCTTCCTGACGATGAACCGGATCACAGCGGCGACTGCGGCGGCACTGCTGACCCTGGCGCTCACGCAGCCCGCGTCGGCCATGGCCGCCTCCAACTCGGCCACCACCTCGATCCCCGTCGATCCGGCGACTCAAATAGAAATGCACGTCACCGCCAACTGCGTGCAGGCAGAGAATCGGTGCCTCTTCAATACCACCGCCGACCTACTGACGCCGGACGGCCCGACCGGGTTCCCCGGCGACGCCTGGGCCCGGCAGACCATCACGCTGCGCAGCACGGACCGCAACGTGTGGCAGGAAGCGGGTTACAGCGCACCGTCCGGCACACCCCCGACAGACAAGGGCGGGGACCAGGGCAACGTGCTTTCGAAGATCTACAAGTCACTCAGCGACGTCGAGATCTCCGTCACCACCTTTGGCGGTGGACCGATCGAACGCTTTCAGGTCGACGGCCAATCGGTACCCACCGACTGGAGCACCGGCCAGCCGAACACCCGCGCCCCCTTTATCGCGTGCTCCGTCATCCAGGTGGTCTACGGCGGAGTGAACCTCACCGCTCCGACCGCGTGCGCGCAGACCACATTCAGCTGAGTCCCCGCATCCGCGCGCCTCTTGCGGCGACGGGCTTAGCGGGGCAGGCCCAGCAACCGCTCGCCGGCCAGCGTGAGCAGGATCTGCTCGGTGCCACCGGCGATGGTCAGGCAGCGGGTGTTGAGGAAGTCGTGCACGGTCTTGTTCTCGACGACGCCCGCGCCTTCCGACAGCTCCATCCGGAACTCCGAGAGCGCCTGCCGATAGCGCACGCCAATCAGCTTGCGCGCGCTGGATTCTGCGCCGGGGTCTTGACCACCGACCGCCAGCTGAGCGATGCGCTGGTCGAGCAGCGAGCCGACCTGAGCCGACCGGATCAGCTCGCCGAGCCGATCCTGGTCGGCGGGATCGAGCTCGATCGTCGTCACCTGACGCAGCAGCTCCTCCATCGGATTGCCCAGCGCGGTGCCGTGCGCCATCGCCACGCGTTCGTTGGCCAGCGTGGTGCGGGCCAGGCGCCAGCCGTCGTTGACCTCGCCGACGACCATCTCGTCGGGCACGAATACGTCGTCGAAGAACACCTCGTTGAACAAGTCATCGCCGGTGATCTCCCGCAGCGGCCGGATATCGATGCCGGGCGACTTCATATCGACGAGAAAGTAAGTGATGCCCTTGTGCTTCGGCGCGTCGGCGTCGGTGCGTGCCAAGCACACGCCCCACTGAGCCCAGCTGGCCCGCGACGTCCACACCTTCTGCCCGGTGAGCAGCCAACCACCTTCGGTCCGAACAGCTTTGGTGCGCAACGACGCCAGATCCGAACCCGCGCCCGGTTCGCTGAACAGCTGGCACCAGAACAGCTCGCCGCGCAGTGTTGCGGGTACGAACCTTTCGATCTGCTCGGGGCTGCCGTGCTCGAGAATCGTCGGCGCCGCCCACCAGCCGATGACAAGGTCGGGACGCGTCACGTCGGCCGCCGCCATCTCCTGATCGATCAGCAGCTGCTCGGCCGGCGTTGCTTGCCTACCCCACGGCCGCGGCCAATGCGGGGCCAGTAGCCCGGCCTCCGCCAGCGCGATCTGACGCTTCTCGACGGGCAGCGCAGCCACTTCCGCTACCGCGCTTGATATTTCGGCGCGCAGGTGGGCAACCGAGTCCAGGCTGATGTGCAGCTGGCGCCGCACCCCGGCCTGCGTCAACGACGCAACGCGGCGCAGCCAGCGCTGGGGGCCATCGAGGAACCGCGAAATGGCGTATGCCCGACGCAAATACAGATGCGCGTCGTGCTCCCAGGTGATGCCGATGCCGCCAAGCACCTGGATGCAGTCCTTGGCGTTGGCCTTGGCGGCCCAGATGCCGGTGGCCGCCGCGATCGCAGCCGCGACCGTCAGCTGTTGGTCATCGGGGTCGCCTGCGGCGCGAGCGGCATCACCGGCCGCCACCCCGGCCTGCTTGGACCGCAGCAGCATCTCGGCGCACATGTGCTTGATCGCCTGGAAACTGCCGATCGGCTTGCCGAACTGCTCGCGTACCTTCGCGTATGCGGTGGCAGTCTCCAGCGTCCAGCGGGCCACCCCCGCCGCCTCGGCGGCCAACATCGTCGCGGCGAGGTCCACACCCCGCTGCGCCGGGACGGCAAGCACGTCGGCAGGCGCGGAGTCCAACGTCACCCGTGCCAGCGGCCGGGAGAAGTCGGTGGCTTTCAGCGGTTCGACGGTCACGCCGTCGGCGCCGGCGTCGACAAGCAGCCAGTCATCGTTTGCGAGGAGCAGCAGAACACCGGCCCGATCGGCGCCGAGCACGTAGTCGGCGGTGCCGGACACCCGGCCGTCGGCGTAGCGCAGGTCGGCGGACAACGCGACACCCGCCGTGCGCGCACCGGAAGCCAGCGATTCGAGCAGTTCGGGGTGCGAGCCGCCGATGAGCAGCGTCGCCAGGGCCGTGGTGGGCACCGGGCCGGGCACCATCGCGGCGCCTGCCTCGTCGATCATCGCGCACAGGTCCTCGACGGTGCCGCCCGCGCCGCCGTGCTCCTCGGGCAGCGCGACACCGAAGGTCCCTAGCTGCGCAAACCCGTCGTAGGGGGCGCGCCAGGCGTCGGCATGGCCGTGTTCGACGTCCCGCGCGGCCGGGACCGCGCCCGAGCCGGCCGCCCAGCTACGGACCAGTTCGCGCGCGGCAAACTGCTCGGAAGTACTGGTCCCCCGGGACGAAACCGACACCGTGACTCCTACCGTTTGGGCGAGAAGGCGTTGCTTCTCACTAGAACGTGTTCTAATAGTGCCAGCGTTCGACCGTCAAGTCGACCGCCATTAGAGCAGGACACGTCTGTGTCTTAACAGGCGCGGAGGTGAGAAATTAGAGATCGGCGTGCGTATCGTTTTCACCAAGAGCGCAAGATGAAGGAGCTGCCCGCCGCATGTCGACGCCAGCACAGACCAACCCGGCCTCTGGATCTGACTCGCGACCACGTCAGGTGATGAATGTGGCCGTACTGGCGGAGTCCGAGCTCGGGTCCGAAGCCCAGCGTGAGCGCCGCAAACGCATCCTGGACGCCACCCTGGCGATCGCATCAAAGGGCGGCTACGAGGCCGTTCAGATGCGTGCGGTCGCCGAACGAGCAGATGTCGCCGTCGGCACGCTGTACCGCTACTTCCCGTCCAAGGTGCACCTGCTGGTGTCGGCGCTCGGCCGGGAGTTCGAGCGCATCGACGCCAAGACCGACCGCGCGGCGCTGTCCGGCGGCACGCCGTACCAGCGGCTCAACCTGATGGTGAGCAAGCTGAACCGGGCGATGCAGCGCAACCCGCTGCTGACCGAGGCCATGACCCGAGCGTTCGTGTTCGCCGACGCGTCGGCGGCCGGAGAGGTTGATCACGTCGGCAAGCTGATGGACTCGATGTTCGCCCGCGCCATGAGTGACGGCGAACCGACCGAAGACCAGTACCACATTGCCCGCGTCATCTCGGATGTCTGGCTGTCCAATCTCTTGGCCTGGCTGACTCGGCGGGCGTCGGCGACCGACGTCAGCAAGCGGCTGGACTTGGCCGTGCGGCTACTCATCGGCGACGGCGAGCACCCTAAGATCTAGCGGGTGGCTTCAGCAGCGGAGCCGTCTGACCGGCGACATTCAGCAGATGAGCTGCCGGTTGAGCTGAGGCGCTCGCTCGCAGACCGTCGCGCGCACGCCACGGCTGCTGGTGGCGTGTGACTACGACGGCACCATGGCCCCGATCGTCGCGAACCCCGACGACGCGCGCCCGCTCGCCGAGTCAGCGGCGGCGCTGCGCGCGCTGGCCGCCCTGCCGTCGACCACGGCGGCGCTCATCTCGGGTCGCGCCCTGCGCGACCTCGCGACGCTGTCACGCATGCCCGCCGAGGTCCATCTGGTCGGCAGCCACGGATCCGAGTTCGACACCGGCTTCGTGCACGCGATCGATGACGCGGCCAAGGCGCTGCTTGGCAAGATCAAGGACGCGCTCAGCGCGATCGCCGCCGAGTACCCCGGCGTCGCCATCGAGATCAAACCGGCCAGCGTCGCGCTGCACGTACGCAACGCCGACCCCGCCGATGGCAAGGAAGCGCTGAAGAAGGCGTACGCCGAGGCCCAGCACTGGGACACCGAGGTCACCGAGGGCAAGGCGGTCTTGGAGTTCGCGGTCATCCAGACCGACAAGGGGCAGGCGCTTGACATCCTGCGTGACCAGGAGGGCGCCTCGGCGGCGGTGTTCATCGGCGACGACGTCACCGACGAGAAGGCGTTTCGCCGGTTGCACGGACCCGATATCGGCATCAAGGTCGGCGACGGCGAAACCCTGGCCCGCTATCGCATCGAGTCGCCCGAAGAGGTGGCCGCCGTGCTGGAGTGTCTGCTCGAGGCGCGCCGAAGCTGGCTCTTATGTCCGGACTGATCGACTGCGGTGCGCGCAACTGCTCGACGGTTGATACGTTCGCTCACGCCGGCGGGCCCGCTGTGCGGCCACGCACCACTTCGGTGTCGAGCACGTCAATCACCGGCAGACCCGAGCGCGGCGGGTTGTGCAGCAGCCGTCCAGCGCGGCGGCCCTTCTCCATGCTCGGCTGGACGACCGTGGTCAGGCCGCGCCGCAATGCCTCTGGGACACCGTCGAATCCGGTCACCGTCATCTGGCCGGGTACGTAGATCCCCCGCGCACGCAGGTAGTCCATCGCCGACAGCGCGAGCACATCGGCGGTACACATCAACGCCGTGATGCGTGGATTGGCATCCAGCGCCACCTCCGCGGCCGCACCGCCCGAGGTTGGCAGGTGTTCGTAGCTCTCCACGACGGTCAGCGACTCAGGATCCAGCCCTGCGGCGGCCATCGCGTCGTAGACGCCGTGGATGCGCTCACGCTGCACGTGAAAGTGCGGCGTCTGTACCCGCTCGGGGTCGGCCACCGCAGGCCGGGGACCGCCGTGCGGCCATTCGCGGCCCAGCCGCATGGTGAGCAATCCGATATTCCGATGGCCCAGTCCCACAACGTATTCCGCCAGGCGCCGCATCGAGCCGCGGTCGTCGATACACACCCTTGACGTGCCTGGGACGTCCTTGGGCTGGTCGGCGACGACCACCGGCAGATGTCGCTGCTGCACCACCAGCAGGTACGGATCGTCGTCGGAGGCGGAGTAGACGACAAATCCGTCCACACCCGCCGCGAGTACGGCCGCCGACCCGTCGCTCAGGCTCCGGTTTGGCCCGATCGCCACCAGCAGCAGGCCCTGCCCGGCCTCCTCGCACGATTCGGCGAGTCCGGCAACGAAATCCAGCGCGGCCGGATCGGAAAACGAATAGTTCAGCGGCTCGGTGATTATCAGGCCGACGGCGCCGGCCTTGCGGGTGCGCAGCGACCGGGCGACCGGATCGGGTCCCGGGTATCCCAATAGCTTGGCGGTGGCCAGCACGCGCTCGCGCAGATCTGCCGACAGCTGGTCTGGCCGGTTGTACGCGTTGGAGATGGTGGTTCGCGACACCTTGAGCTCGGCGGCGAGCGAGGCCAGCGTCGCACGCCGTCTGGGCGCGGGACTCCTGGACATGCTCCACGAGGCTAGCGGATGGATTCCGTGGCCCGCCGGAGCGCTTCCGGATCAGTCGTCTATCGTTATCGACAATGATTTCCATTTCAGGCGAGCAGTCGGCACAATCCGGACGGAGGATGAGCGTGGGCGAAACGTCGGCGGAACCGACGGTCCGCCTTCGCGGGGCCAGCCTGGGATACGGCGCTCGTCTCCTCTGGCAGGAT
The DNA here is from genome assembly GCA_963733605.1 of uncultured Actinomycetota bacterium. Classification (GTDB taxonomy): domain Bacteria; phylum Actinomycetota; class Actinomycetes; order Mycobacteriales; family Mycobacteriaceae; genus Mycobacterium. The sequence continues at coordinate 156,184 of CAVTDY010000035.1, read as the reverse complement.
CTCGACCTCACTGTGGCCCCCGGCGAGTTCGTGGCCGTCCTCGGCCCCAACGGAAGCGGAAAGACCTCCCTGGTCAAGGTGCTGCTCGGACTGAATTCTCTGTCGTCTGGCTCAGTTGAGGTGTGCGGGGCGCCGCCCAAGCGGGGCAGCAGCGTCATCGGATATATCCCGCAGCAGAGGGGATTCGACCGCGACGTGCCGATCAGGGGAATCGACCTGGTGCGCCTCGGCCTCGACGGACATCGGTGGGGCTTGCCGCTGCCGAATCCGCGACGACGGCACCTGGTAGAGCGCGCCGTCGCCTCGGTCGGCGCAACTGAATTCGCGCGCACGCCGATTGGGCGATTGTCGGGCGGTGAACAGCAACGGTCTGCGCATCGCCCAGGCCCTGCTGGGAGACCCGAAACTCTTGCTCTGCGACGAGGCGCTGCTCTCGCTGGACATCAAACACCAGCGCGATGTGGTGGGGCTCATCGACAGCAGGCGCCGGGCGTTCAATACCTCGGTGTTGTTCGTCACTCACGAGATCAATCCCATCCTGCCCGTCGTGGATCGCGTCCTTTATCTGGTGGGGACGCGGTGGGCGGTCGGGACCCCCGACGAGGTGTTCACCAGCGCGAGGCTGTCCGAGCTGTACCAGACCGACGTCGAGGTGCTGCGCGTGCGAGGTCGGATCGTCGTGGTGGGTGCTCCGGACAGCCCGCACGCCGAAATCGGTAGCACGCACTACCACCATCTGCACGGCGACGACGTGGTCGCGCAATGACTTTGGCCGATTATCTGGCGCAGGGTTTCGTCCGGCATGCGCTGATTGCGGCAACCCTCGTCGCGGTAACGGCAGGGCTGATTGGGCCGCTCGTCATCATGCGCGACCTCGCGTTTGCGGTGCACGGTACCGCCGAATTGGCGTTCACGGGCGCGGCGGCCGGCTTGCTGGCAGCCGACGACCCGCTGCTGGGCGCCTTGCTCGGATCGATCGTGGTAGCCACCGCGATGGGATTGCTCGGCAACCGTGAACGTGAACGGAACTCCGCGATCGGGGTGATCCTGGCGTTCGGTCTCGGTGTCGGGGTCTACCTGCTGTCGCTCTACCGGGGTTTCGCCACCGCAGCCACCAACATCCTGTTCGGACAGATCTTCGGCGTCAGCCCCGGCCAGATCACGTTGCTCACCGCGATTGCGATCGGCGTTCTCATCGCGATGGCGTTGATGTATCGACCGTTGCTCTTCGCTTCGGTCGATCCCGAGCTGGCCCAGGCACGCGGTGTGCGCACCCGCCTGGTCGGCCTGTTGTTCGTCTATGTGCTCGCCCTGACGGTGACCGAGGCGGCACAGATCGTCGGGACGCTCCTTGTGCTCAGCCTCGCGATCACCCCTGCGGCGGCGGCCAGTCGGCTGAGCGCACGCACGCCGGTGATCATCGCGATCTCGATCGCATTTGCGCTGATCGCCGCCGACGGTGGGCTGCTGCTGAGCCTGGTCCACTCCGATGTCAAAGCCAGCGTCTTCATCTCAACGATCAGTTTCGCCTTGTACCTCGTCGCCCGAGCGACAGCCAGATACGTCGTTCCGGCTATCACGGCCCGACGCCGTCAGACGATCTGAGCCCCGGGCCACCGGGCGGGACGGGTCCGAACTCCACTCCGACCACGAGCCAGGAAACAACGCGGCGGCCACGCCCGCCGCCGCCAGAGCGGCAAGCACTACCGACGCGGTGACGCCGGATCCGCAGTACACGCCGGTGGTGGCGCCATCCACGTCGCCGATCCGGTCGATCAGCACGCCGTCGGGCAGGAACCGGCCGTCGTCAGTCAACAGACTGGTACTCGGCACATTCCTGGCCCCCGGGATGTGTCCGGCCACCGGATCCACCGGTTCGACGTCACCGCGGAACCGCTCAGGCGCGCGTGCATCGAGCAGGATGTCGGCAGCGGCGGCCTGCTCAGCGGTCAGCGTCGGCCTGGCACCGGCGGACAGGTCGTCGTAGCGCACCGTCACGTCGCCAGGTTCAGGTGCCGCATCGCCGGTCTCGAGCGGCCCGGTCCACGCGCTCAGGCCGCCGTCGAGGATGCGCACGTCAGGCACGCCCGCCGCGGTCAGCACCCACCATGCCCTGGCGGACCCGGCGCGATTCCAGTCGTCGTACACGACGACGGGCACACCGTTTCGCATGCCCCACCGCCGGGCGGCGGCCTCGACGCCGCGCCCGGAGGGCAGCGGGTGGCGTCCGCGCCCGGACACACTGTGATCACTGAGTTCGTCCTCAAGGGAGACATACACCGCGCCAGGAAGGTGGCCCCGCCGGTAGCCGGCCTGGCCGTCGGGTTCGGTCAGCTGCCAGCGCACGTCCAGGATCGTCAGCGGTTCACCGGCGTCAAGGCGCTGCGCCAATTCGGCTGCGGTGATCAAAACCTCGTCGCGGCTCACGGAGACGATCGTGCCACCTATGCTGGCCCGCGTGACCGAGCACGCATTCAGCGAAGCGGAGCGCCAGGCCGTGTACCGAGCCATCGCCGAGCGCCGCGACATGCGCAGATTTGTTCCGGATGCCCTGGTGCCCGAGGACGTGCTCGGCAGGCTGCTGCACGCCGCGCATTCCGCCCCGAGCGTCGGGTTGATGCAGCCGTGGCGGTTCATCCGGATCACCGACGCGGGACTGCGGACGCGGATTCACGCGATCGTCGACGAGGAGCGGCTGCGCACCGCCGATGCGTTGGGACCGCGTGCCGATGAGTTCCTCAGGCTCAAGGTCGAAGGCATCCTGGAGTGCGCCGAACTGTTCGTGGTGGCGCTGAGCGACGGACAGGCAGACCCATGTGTTCGGCAGACGCACCCTGCCGCAGATGGATCTGGCGTCGGTGTCCTGCGCGATCCAGAACCTCTGGCTGGCCGCGCGCACCGAAGGCCTCGGGATGGGCTGGGTCTCGATCTTCGATCCCGTTCGACTCGGTGCGCTGCTGGCGATGCCTGACGGCGCGGAACCCGTGGCGATCCTGTGCCTCGGCCCGGTTCCGGACTTCCCGCATCGGCCGCAGCTCGAGATCGACCGATGGACGCTCGGCCGTCCGCTGAGCGACTTCGTCTCGGAGAACGGCTGGGGCGCGACCGCGCCGGCTGTCTAGGCTGGCGTTCGTGACTGAAGCCCTCCCCCGGGAAATTGATCTCAACGCGGATCTGGGCGAGAGCTTCGGGGTCTGGCAGCTCGGCGACGACGAGGCGATGCTCGAGGTGGTCACCAGTGCCAACGTGGCGTGCGGTTTCCACGCCGGTGACGCCGCCACGCTGGCGCGCACCTGCCGCGCGGCCGCAGCGCGTGGGGTGCGGATCGGCGCCCAGGTGAGCTATCGCGACCTGGCAGGGTTCGGCCGTCGCTTCATCGACGCGACGGCAGAGGATCTGACGGCCGACGTCATCTACCAGATCGGTGCGCTGCAGGCCCTGGCACACGCCGCCGGCTCCACCGTCGGCTACGTCAAACCGCATGGGGCGCTGTACAACACGATCGTCAACAATCACGGTCAGGCCCGCGCCGTCGCCGAGGCCGTGCACGCGGTCGACCCCAGTCTGCCGGTGCTCGGGCTGTCCGGCTCGGTGTTCTTCGCCGAGGCGAAGGAGCTGGGGCTGCGCACGGTGCCTGAGGCGTTCGCAGACCGCGCCTATCGCTCTGACGGACAACTGGTTTCGCGGCGCGAACGCAACGCGGTGCTGTCCGACGTCGCCGAGATCGCCGATCGGGTGGCGTCGATGGTCACGACAGGCCGGGTCGCCGCGGTCGACGGGTCGACGATCCCAGTCACCGTCGAATCCGTTTGTGTGCATGGTGATTCGCCGGACGCCGTGCAGATCGCGCGCGCGGTCCGGGACCGGCTGGTCGCGGACGGCGTCGAACTGAAGGCCTTCGTCTGATGCGTCTCAAACTCGGCCGGCCGGACCTGAAGGACTACGAACGCTACTTCGACGCACCCGCGGCCACACCGCAGTCCCCGCTGACGGTGACCTGGGCAGGGGTCACCACGCTGCTGATCGACGACGGCGCATCCGCGGTGATGACCGACGGCTTCTTCTCCCGGCCCGGCCTGCTCGAGGTCGGGTTGAGGCGACTGTCGCCGTCGGCACCGCGAATCGATGGCTGCCTGACCCGGCTCGGGGTGGACCGGCTGGCGGCGGTGCTGCCGGTGCACACGCATTTCGACCACGCCATGGACTCGGCGGTGGTCGCCGAGCGCACCGGCGCGGGCGTGGTGGGCGGGACGTCGGCGGTGCAGGTCGGCCGGGGCGCGGGCCTGCCTGCCGATCGCCTCACGGCGGTCACACCGGGCGAGCCGCTGACGGTTGGCCCATACGACGTCACGCTCATCGAGGCTGACCACTGCCCGCCTGACCGGTTTCCCGGCGTCATCACCAGACCGGTCGTGCCGCCGGTGAAGGTCTCCGCGTACAGGTGCGGCGAGGCATGGTCGACGCTGATACACCACCGGCCGTCGGATCGGCGGCTGCTGATCGTCGGCAGCGCCGGCTTCGTCCGCGGCGCCCTCGAAGGGCAGCGGGCCGACGTCGTGTATCTGGGTGTCGGGCAACTCGGGCTGCAACCCGAGCGGTATTTCATCGACTACTGGACTGAGACCGTACGCGCCGTCGGCGCCCGCCGGGTCGTACTCATTCACTGGGACGACTTCTTCCGGCCGCTGCACAAGCCGCTGCGGGCGCTGCCATACGCCGGAGACGATCTCGACGTGACGATGCGGGTGTTGTCGCGGCTGGCCGCCGACGACGCCGTCCCACTGCATCTGCCGACGCTCTGGCAGCACAGCGACCCGTGGAGCTGACGCTGGCGCTGGTGGCGCTGGTGGTGGTGCTCGGATTTGCGATGGTCCGCCCACGCGGCTGGCCAGAGGCCGTCGCCGCGGTACCCGCGGCCGGCCTGCTGATCGCACTCGGTGTCATCTCCTGGCGCGGCGCCGCCGCCGAAGTGGGCCGGCTGCTGCCGGTCGTCGGCTTTCTCGCGGCAGTGCTCGTGCTCGCACGGCTATGTGACGACGAGGGGCTGTTCCGCGCCGCCGGTGCGGCAATGGCACGGCCCGGCTCGGACAACCAGCGGCGGTTGTTTGCAATGGTTTTCGCGATCGCGGCGGCCACCACCGCGATCCTGAGCCTGGATGCGACGGTCGTGCTGCTGACCCCGGTGGTGCTCGCGACCGCCAGGACGTTGCGGGTGCCCGCGAGGCCGCATGCGTTTGCCACCGCGCACCTGGCCAACAGCGCCTCGTTGTTGCTTCCGGTGTCCAACCTGACCAACCTGCTGGCGTTCGGTGCCGCGGGCCTGTCGTTCATCCACTTCACCGCGGTCATGACGCTGCCCTGGCTGGCCGCCGTCGGGGTCGAATTCGTCTTGCTGCGCGGGCTATTCGCCCGCGAGCTGTCGGTCGAGCCGACGCGTGACACGGCGCCCGAGGACGTCAAGGTGCCGGTGTTCGCGCTCGTGGTGCTTGCGCTGACGCTGGCCGGCTTCGCCGTCACCTCGCTGTTCGGCTGGTCGCCTGCGTGGGCGGCGCTGGCGGGTGCGATCGTGCTCGGCGTGCACGGCCTTGCCCGCGGCCGCAGCACGGTCGCCGGGATCGCGAATGCGCTTGACGTGCCGTTCCTGGCGTTCGTGTTGTGCCTGGGTGTGGTTGTCGCCGCGGTCATGCTCAACGGCCTCGACGGCGCCATGCGCGATGTGTTGCCGGCCGGCGACACGCTGCCCGCGCTGCTTGGGCATCGCGGGCGTTGCGGCGCTGCTGTCCAACGTCGTCAACAACCTGCCGGCAGTGCTGGTCCTGCTGCCGTTGGTGACGACATCGGGTCCCGCCGCGGTGCTCGCAGTGCTCATCGGGGTCAACGTCGGGCCGAACCTGAGCTACGTCGGGTCGCTGGCCAACCTGCTGTGGCGCAGCGTGGTGCGACGCGATATCCCGGCCGGTTTCGTCGAGTTCACCCGCATCGGGCTGCTCACGACGCCCATCACGCTCGCCATCGCGGTGCTTGGGCTGTGGGTCGGCATCCGGCTCTTCGGCGTCTAGTGACGCGACACTACTTCGCCACGAACCAGACCGGATTGGACAGTGCCACCATCGAGGGAAAGCGCGCGCGGCGGCGCACCTCGACTCTGGCGAACCGCGCCTGGCCGCCGGCGGCGGTCCATGTCAGGCGCCCACGCCCGGAGGCATCGGTCTTCGCGCGGCCAACGCAACCGCCGTCGGTGATGAGGGCGATGCTGGCATCGGGCGCGCCGCTCACCCGCGCGGTCACAGTCACCGCGGTTTCGGGCGGCACCGTCAGCGTCTCACCGGGTCCTGCCATCGCCGTGCCGTCATCGCGAGACGCGCTGAACACCAACGACACCGCGCTCGACTCGGTCAGGTAACAGCGACCGCGACGGAGGCCTGCCACGAGGTCAGGTGTTGACAGACCCTGCGCGTACACGACAGTCTGCGGTCGCCCAACCGGCTGATCCGACGTATGCGAGTCGCTGCCGCCCACCGCGGTGATCCGCCTGCCATGCCGCAGCAGCTGCTGCCAGATGCGCAGCGACAGTTCGTCATCGACGTTCCACAGCCCGTTCCAGACTTCCATCGCGTCTACGTCGTGGTAACCGAACTCCCATGCGCATCCCGGCAGCGGCACCGATGGATGCGCGGCCACCACCAGGCCGCCGTCGGCCCGCACCCGCGCGGCGTAGCCGGCAAAGACGTCGTCGCGCGGCGCGTACCGCCAGTCGACCCAGCCGCACGGTGGCAGCGCGATCGCCAGCCAATGCCCGTGCCGGGTGGTGACCTCCTCGCCCGCGATGACTTCCAGGCCATCGCAGGTGGTTGCCGCCCAGGCCCGGTTGGCGGAGCTGGTGTTGTGGTCGGTGGAGACGATGAAATCCAGGCCGGCCGATGTGGCGGCCGAAACCATCTCACTGATTCGGCGTCGACCATCGGAATGCACCGTGTGTGTGTGGAGGTCGCCGCGGTACCAGCCCCGCTGGCCGCCGCGGCGGGTGGCGTAGGTGGCGACGACCGGAGCCGGACGCAACGACGGTTGCACGCCCCGCGTCAGCGCGACCGTGGCGTGCCAGTCCATGCCCAGCGGGTTGAGCACAACCGGCCCGAGCGCCAAAGCCCAGCGGCCGGGTTCGATCGGGCCGGCCAGGTAACCGGGGGTCGCGTTCACCGCGGACAGCATGAACCCGGCGCGGGCTCCACCCGACCAGCCCCTGAAGCCCTCGGCGTTGCCGAGTTCGTGACCCGCTGGCCCGAAGATGCCCAGATCCAGCACGTTGCGGCCGATGCCGAGCAGCGAGAAGTGGTCGTGCGAGGTGCTGACGTCGATTCGCTGGATGCCTGCCGGCACGTCGAACGGCACGTAGGCCCATTGGTCGATGCCGAAGTTGAATCGGCCACGGAAGGAAAGCTCGACGCGGGTGTCCGACTTCATGGCCGCCATCAGGTCTCCTCGTCCGGTTTCCTCGTCGGGTGCAGCCACATCCTCGACCGCATCCTGTACGGCGATGGCCTAAGCGACGGTTACATCGACGCGAACAGCGGTAGGACGGCCGACGTCGATTCGTCAATCGACGGCGCTGCGGGTGAGAAATCCGCCGTACGATGGGCAAGATTGGTGTGTGTTCACCAGGTACGTGGCGCTCGGCGACTCGTTCACCGAGGGTGTCGGCGATCCACATCCCACCAGCCCTAACGGTTTGCGCGGCTGGGCGGATCACGTCGCAGTCGCGCTGGCGCAGAACAATCCGGCGCTTCGCTACGCCAACCTCGCGGTGCGTGGCCGCAGGATGGACGAGATACTGGCGGATCAAGTTCAGACTGCCGTCATGCTCGAACCCGACCTCGTCACCGTCTATGCGGGCATGAACGACCTGCTTCTGGTGCGCAACGACATCGACGCGATGATGGCCCGATATGCGGACGGCCTGAAGACCTTGCAGCAGACCGGCGCCCATGTGCTCGCGTTCACCGCGGGCGACCTCGGCACGGTGCCGCTGTTTCGGCGGCTGCGGGGCCGGGCCGCGGTCTATAACGAGCTGTTGCGCAGCATCGCCGACGACCTCGGGCTGCAGCTCGTCGACTTCTGGCGCTTCACCGAGTTTCGCGATCCGCGCTTGTGGGCCGGCGATCGCATTCACCTGTCGCCACTCGGACACGAGCGCATGGCCGCGAAAGTTCTGGACACCCTGAATGTTTCTCACAATCTCACCACCCGTTCGGCCGCGCTGCTGGCCTCGTCGCCGCCCGCGCGGAGCGTTTGGGCCAATCTGCGTTGGGCTGCGGCGTGCGCGGCGCCGTGGGTCGCCAAGCGGCTACGTCGGGTCACTCCGGGAGCCGGCATCGCGCCGAAGTACTCGACGTCTGACCAAGGTCGTTTGATCGCCGCCGCAATGGATGTGAGCCGCAGGACGCTGATCGTTGGCGGAACGTCGGCGATCGTCGGCGCCGGCGTCGGGGCCGGCGTCGACCGGGCTCGTCGGCTCCGAGCGCACCGGCCCGGTGCTGTGGCAGCGCGGTGATCGCAGCGGCGCACCGACGGTCGGCGGACTGCACCTTCAGTACGGCGCCGACGCGTCGACCGAGGTCGTGGTGTCGTGGCACACCGCCTCCGCGGTCAGCAATCCGCGAATCTTGTTCGGCACGCCCGACGACGGGCTGGGCCAGAACGCCGCAGCCGAAACGGTGACCTATCGAGACGCCGCATCCAATACCGAGGTCCTGGTGCATCATGCCAGGCTGGCCAACCTCGCCCCCGACACCGACTACGTGTACGCCGCCGTCCACGACGGGGCCAGCCCGGAGGTCGGCACCGTGCGAACGGCGCCGCGCGGCCGTTCGGCATTGCGGTTCACCAGCTTCGGAGACCAATCGACGCCGACGCTGGACGCGCTCGTCGCCTCCGCCTTCGGCAGTGACAACCGCGGCTCACCCGCGGCCGGGGACGTGACCACGGCGGTGGAACGCGCCACGCCGCTGTTCAACCTGGTCAACGGCGATCTGTGCTACGCGAATCTGTCCCGCGACCGGATCAGGACCTGGTCGGACTGGTTCGAGAACAATTCCCGGTCCGCGCGCCACCGGCCGTGGATGCCTGCGGCGGGCAACCACGAGAACGAGTTGGGCAACGGGCCGATCGGCTACGGCGCCTACCAGGCCTACTTCGCGCTGCCCGACTCCGGGTCAGACCCCGAACTGCGTGGCCTTTGGTACGGGTTCACCGCGGGGTCGGTCCGGGTGATCAGCCTGAACAACGACGACATCTGCTACCAGGACGGCGGCAATTCCTACGTGCGGGGCTATTCCGGGGGCGCCCAAAAGCGTTGGCTGGCCAGCGAACTCGAGCGTACGCGGAGCAACAACGATATCGACTGGATCGTGGTGTGCATGCACCAGACGGCCGTGTCGACCGGCGACCGCACCAACGGCGCAGATCTGGGCATCCGCGAGGACTGGCTGCCGCTGTTCGACAAGTTCGAGGTCGATCTGGTCGTCTGCGGCCACGAACACCACTACGAACGCAGCCATCCGATTCGTGGCGTGCTGCCCACGGACACCCTCACGCCGGCGACCGTGGACACCCACCCGACGCAGATCGACACCAGCAAGGGCACGGTGCATCTGGTGATCGGCGGCGGTGGCACCTCCATCCCGTCCAACAAGATGTTCTTCCCGCAACCCCGGTGCCGGGTGCTGATGGGCGTCGGTGGCGTCGATCCCGCTACCGGACAACGGATTCCACGCTACATCGAAGAACCGGCGGCTTGGTCGGCATTCCGCGACCCGGTCAACCCGTACGGGTTCGTCGCGTTCGACGTCGATCCGGGCAAGCCGGGCGGGACGACGACGATGGCTGCGACGTATTACGCGCTACACGGACCCTTCGGTGAGGTGGTGCCGGTGGACAGGTTCACCCTGACCCGGCCCCGGCGCGACGGTTAACGGGCAACAGCTGATGGCGGCTTACTGATGCCGTCGTTGTCGCGCGATCTCGGCCAGCACCACTCCGGCCGCCACCGAAGCGTTCAACGACTCGGTCGGCCCGGCCATCGGGATGGACACCACGGCGTCGCAGTTCTCGCGCACCAACCGTGACAGGCCCTTGCCCTCCGAACCGACCACCACGACCATGGGTCCGGTGCCGTCGAGCTCGTCGACGGCGGTGTCGCCGTCGGCGTCGAGGCCAACTACCTGCAAACCTCGCGTCGGCCCAATTCTTCAGTGTCCGAGTGAGATTCGTCGCACGTGCGACCGGCACCCTGGCGGCGGCACCAGCACTGGTGCGCCACGCGACGGCGGTAACCGACGCCGAGCGCCGCTGCGGAATCAGCACGCCATGGCCACCGAACGCCGCGACGGACCGGACGATCGCACCGAGGTTGCGCGGATCGGAGATGTTGTCGAGCGCCACCATCAATGCCGGGGCGCTGTCTTTCGTCGCTGCCGTGAGCATGTCGTCGGGATGCGCGTATTGATACGGCGGCACCTGCAGCGCGATGCCCTGATGCAGCCCATTGGCGGCGATGCGATCCAGGTCATGCCGTGGTACCTCAAGGATGGAGATGCCGGAATCGGCTGCGAGCCTTACGGATTCGGTGAGCCGCTCGTCGGCCTCGGCGCCGAGCGCGACGTACAGCGCGGTCGCGGGCACCCCGGCCCGCAGGCACTCCAGCACCGGGTTACGGCCAAGCACGACCTCGGTGTCGTCGGTCTTGCGGGCCGGCCGGCGCTGCTGCTGCCCGGACTTGACGCCGCGTTTAGCGGCCGGGTGGTTGGGTCGCATGTGCGCGGGCGGCGTGGCGCCACGGCCCTCCAGGCCGCGACGGCGCACCCCGCCGGACCCGACCGTTGGCCCCTTCTTGGTGCCGGGTTTGCGGACCGCACCCCGGCGCCGGGAATTTCCAGCCACCTACTTCGTGTACCCGTCGAGCAGCGCCCATTGCGGTCCGTCGCCGGTGTCGGTGACGTCGATGCCGGCCTCCTTGAGCCGGTCGCGGATCGCGTCGGCCTCCGCCCAGTCGCGCCGCACCCTGGCGTCCTCGCGCCGCTGCACCTCGGCCTGCACCAGCACGTCGACGGCCGCCATCGCGGCCGATGTCTCGTCGTGCGACTCCCAGCGCTCGTCGAGCGGATCGGCGCCGAGAATGCCCATCATCGCGCGGATCGACATCGCATGTGCCAGGGCCGTTTCGTGGTCACCGGCGTCGAGCGCCCGGTTGCCCTCCGCGCGAGCGGCGTGCACCTCCGCCAGCGCGATCGGCACCGACAGGTCGTCATCGAGGGCCGCGGCGAACTTCGGCGTCCACTCGCCCGGCACCACCGCACCCACCCGGTTGCGCACCCGGTGCAGGAAGTCCTCGATACCGGCGTAGGCCTTGGCCGCATCCTGCAGCGCGGTCTCGGAGAACTCCAGCATTGAGCGGTAGTGCGCGCTACCCAGGTAGTAGCGCAACTCGGCGGGCCGAACCCGTTGCAGCACAGCGGGAATCGCGAGCACGTTGCCCAGCGATTTGCTCATCTTCTCGCCGCCCATGGTGACCCACCCGTTGTGCATCCAGAATCGGGCGAACGGGTCCCCCGCGGCCTCGGCCTGCGCGATCTCGTTCTCATGGTGCGGGAAGACCAGGTCCATGCCGCCTGCGTGGATGTCGAAGTCAGCACCGAGGTATTCGTCGGCCATCGCGACGCATTCGGTGTGCCAGCCCGGTCTGCCCCGAGTGCCCCACGGCGTCGGCCAAGACGGTTCGCCGGGCTTCTCGCCCTTCCACAGGGTGAAGTCGCGCTCGTCGCGCTTGCCGGTCGCGACTCCTTCGCCCTGGTGCACGTCGTCGATCTTGTGGCCCGGAGAGCTTCCCGTAGTCGGGCAGGCTCTTCACGTCGAAGTAGACGTCTCCGTCGCCCGGGATAAGCGTGTCCGGTGTCAAGGAGCCGCTGGATCAGCTCGATCATCTGGGTGATGTGGCCGGTGGCGCGCGGTTCAGCCGACGGCGGCAGCACCCCCAGCGCGTCGTAGGCGGCCGTAAACGCCCGCTCGTAGGTGGCCGCCCACTCCCACCACGGCCGGCCCGCGTCGGCGGCCTTGGTGAGGATCTTGTCCTCGATGTCGGTGACGTTGCGGATGAACGCGACGTCGTAGCCCTTGGCCATCAGCCAGCGGCGCAGAATGTCGAACGCCACGCCGCTGCGGACGTGGCCGATGTGCGGTAGGCCCTGCACGGTGGCCCCGCAGAGGTAGATCGACACGTGGCCGGGCCGCAGCGGCACGAAGTCACGCACGGCACCGGTCATGGTGTCGTAGAGCCGCATCCCGGTAGACGCAGCCCGTGGGCCCTCGGTCACGACGCGCCAGCTTACCGGCCTTTTCGAGCCCTATTCACCACTACCGGCCACCAAGGCGGTGGCGATCGCGGCCAGGCCCTCGCCGCGGCCCGTGAGGCCGAGGCCGTCAGTGGTCGTGGCAGATACCGAAACCGGGGCGTCCAGCAGGTCGGAAAGGAGCTTCTGCGCCTCGGCGCGCCGCGGGCCCACCTTGGGCCGATTACCGATCACCTGCACGGCGGCGTTGCCGATGCGGTAGCCCTCGGCGGTCAGCAGCCCACGGACGTGCCGGAGCATGTCGGCACCGCTGACGCCGCGCCATTCCGGGCGGTCGGTGCCGAAGACCTCGCCGATGTCGCCGAGCCCAGCAGCCGACAGCAAGGCATCGCACAGCGCGTGAGCGGCCACGTCACCGTCGGAATGGCCGGCGCAGCCGTCGGCGTCATCGAATAACAGGCACAGCAGCCAACACGGCCGCCCGGCCTGAATGGGGTGTACGTCGGTGCCCAGCCCAACGCGCGGCTGGATCACTGCTCTTCGCGCAAGCGCCTCATCGCCGACATCATGTCCTTCAGGACGCGGCGGCCAGGACCTCGTCGAGGATGATTGCCGCCTTGGCGTCATCGGTGTTCTCGGCCAGCGCCAGCTCACCGACCAGGATCTGCCGGGCCTTGGCAAGCATCCGCTTCTCGCCGGCCGACAACCCACGCTCCTGGTCCCTGCGCCACAGGTCACGGACCACCTCGGCGACCTTGTTCACGTCACCGGACGCCAGCTTTTCGAGATTCGCCTTGTACCGGCGCGACCAGTTGGTCGGCTCCTCGGTGTGGGGTGCGCGAAGAACCTGGAAGACCTTGTCGAGGCCCTCCTGTCCGACAACGTCGCGCACACCGACATACTCGGCATTGTCTGCGGGTACTCGAACGGTGAGATCCCCCTGGGCGACCTTCAAGACGAGGTATTCCTTCTGTTCGCCTTTGATGGTCCGGGTTTCGATCGCCTCGATCAACGCAGCACCGTGGTGTGGATAGACAACGGTGTCTCCGACCTTGAAAATCATCAGTTTCGAGCCCCTTTCACCACTCAATGCTAACACGGGGCTCAGCCAGGGGTGGATCAACGTTGCAGGTCAGGGGCACCGCAGGTGAAGACTAGGGGTTGACATGGTGACGAATCCGTGCAAGGCCATGGCCGCTTTGCGGGCCGTTTCCGGTGACTTGCGGATCGCTTCGAGGTAGCTGTCGAGACACCGCAAGCCCTCAGCTACCGCCTCCAACCGCCACCTACTACTGTGCATAGTCGAATCACCGCGACCGCCGGCACGGTCGCCTCGTCGGCGAGCAGGAGGCCTGGATGGACCGCTTTACCCCGCGTACTTCTGCCCTCACCGCCGGGCTGGCCGCGTGCGGGCTGGCCGCCGCTGTCGCGCTGAGCGGCTGCGGGGCCGGGCAGGTGTCCCAGATGGCCACTCAGGAACCCGCCGTCAACGGCACCAGTGCCAATGTCGGTCCGATTTCGCTGCGCAACGTTCACCTGCGCGCCGCGCAGGCAAGCGACTACGTGCAGCCGGGCCGCGACGTCGAGTTGTTGTTCGTCGCCGTCAACGGCTCGCCGGACGTCAACGACAAGCTGGTGGCGATCACCTCCGACATCGGCACGGTCAGCCTCTCCGGCGACAGCACCACCCCGGCCAGTGGCGTTCTGGTGGTCGGCAAGCCCGACGGGCAGCCCGAGCCGCTGGCGAACGCCGGGCGCACGCAAAGCGCCGAGGCGAGGATCGCGCTGACGAAGCCGATCACCAACGGGCTGACCTATGAGTTCACCTTCGACTTCGAAAAGGCCGGTCAGACCACGGTGGCAGTGCCGATCTCGGCCGGTGAGGCCCCGCAACGGGAAGCGGCGGCAGAACCCGGCGACACGGGCGCTCACCACTAAGGTTCTGTCGGTCAGACCGGTTACGGTCACGACGTGGCTAAAGCGCGTTCCCAGTACCGCTGCTCGGATTGCCACCACGTCACCGCGAAATGGGTTGGCCGCTGTCCGGATTGCGGCACCTGGGGCACCGTCGACGAAGTCGCGGTGCTGGCAGCGGTCAACGGCTCGCCCGTCCGGCGCGCCGTTGCGCCCACCTCGCCCGCGGTGCCGATCAGCTCGATCGACCCCGGCAGCACCCGTCATTTCCACACCGGGGTCAGTGAGCTCGACCGTGTCCTCGGCGGAGGGCTGGTCCCCGGCTCGGTGACACTGCTCGCCGGTGACCCGGGTGTCGGCAAGTCGACGCTGCTGCTCGAGGTCGCGCATCGCTGGGCACAGGCAGGCAGGCGCGCACTGTATCTGTCCGGTGAGGAGTCGGCCGGCCAGATCCGGCTGCGGGCCGAGCGCACCCGCTGCACCCACGACGAGGTCTACCTGGCCGCCGAATCGGATCTGCAGATGGCGCTGGGCCACATCGAGCAGGTGCAGCCGACGCCTGGTGGTGGTCGACTCGGTGCAGACCATGTCCACCACAGAGGTCGACGGTGTCACCGGCGGGGTCACCCAGGTGCGGGCGGTGACGCACGGCGCTGACGATGGCCGCCAAGACATCGGGGGTGGCGATGCTTGTGGTCGGCCACGTCACCAAGGACGGCGCCATCGCAGGGCCGCGCTCGCTGGAGCATCTCGTCGATGTCGTGCTGCACTTCGAGGGCGACCGGCATGTCCGCCCTTCGGATGGTGCGCGGCGTGAAGAACCGCTTCGGCGCAGCCGACGAAGTGGGCTGTTTCCTACTGCACGACAACGGAATTGAGTGTGTCGCCGACCCGTCGGGGCTTTTCCTCGACCAACGGCCCAAGCCGGTGTCGGGCACGGCCGTTACGGTCACCCTCGACGGCAAACGGCCGTTGATCGGTGAGGTGCAGGCGCTGATCGGGTCGCCGGCCAGCGGCTCGCCACGGCGGGCGGTCAGCGGCATCGACTCATCACGTGCTGCCATGATCACCGCGGTGCTGGAGAAGCGTGCCAGGCTTCCCGTCGGGGCCAACGACATCTACCTGTCCACCGTCGGCGGCATGCGGCTGACCGACGCGTCGTCGGACCTGGCGGTGGCGCTGGCCATCGCCTCCGCCGTGACCGACCTGCCCATGCCCGCCAACTCCGTGGCGATCGGCGAGGTGGGGCTGGCCGGCGATCTGCGCCGGGTCAGTGGCATGGACCGCAGGCTCGCCGAGGCGGCACGGCTGGGGTTTGGCTGCGCGGTGGTGCCTGCGGGCATCACGGCGGTGCCCGCGGGGCTGCGTGCCCTTCCCGCCGACGACATTCAGGCGGCGTTGCGGGTGCTGCGACACATCAGCCAAACTGACGGCAATAGCGGCCGATCCTAGGAGGGGCGATGGACGTCAAGGCGAGCCGCAGAGCGAGTCGCAATGTGGTGCACCTGGCCCGGCCGACCCTGCGGGAGACCATCGCCCGGCTGGCCCCCGGCACCGCGTTGCGCGACGGGCTTGAGCGCATCCTGCGCGGCCGCACCGGCGCACTGATCGTGATCGGGTACGACGACAGTGTCGAGACCATCTGCGATGGCGGCTTCTCGCTCGACGTCCGCTACGCGCCGACCCGGCTGCGGGAATTGTCCAAGATGGACGGCGCGGTCGTGCTGTCCAGTGACGGCGGCCGCATCGTGCGGGCCAACGTACAGCTGGTGCCCGACCCGTCGATCCCCACCGAGGAGTCCGGCACCCGGCATCGTTCCGCCGAGCGCGCCGCCATCCAGACCGGCTATCCGGTGATCTCGGTGAGCCATTCGATGAGCATCGTGACCGTCTACGTCGCCGGCGAGCGCCACGTGATGCCGGACTCGGCGACCATCTTGTCGCGGGCCAACCAGACCATCGACACGCTGGAGCGCTACAAGACCCGCCTCGACGAGGTCAGCCGCCAGCTCTCGACGGCCGAGATCGAGGACTTCGTGACGCTGCGCGACGTGATGACGGTTGTGCAACGGCTGGAGATGGTGCGCCGAATCAGCCTGGAGATCGACTCCGACGTCGTCGAACTCGGCACCGACGGACGCCAGCTGAAGCTGCAGCTGGAGGAACTCGTCGGCGACAACGACACCGCCCGCGAGCTGATCGTGCGCGACTACCACGCCAACCCCGACCCGCCGGCGGCCGCCCAGGTGAGCGCCACCCTCGAGGCGCTTGACGGGCTCTCCGACAACGAGTTGCTCGACTTCACCACGCTGGCAAGGGTTTTCGGTTACCCGTCGACACTGGAAGCGCAGGACTCGGCGATGAGCTCACGGGGCTACCGGGCGATGACGGGCATCCCGCGGCTGCAGTTCGCCCACGTCGACCTGCTGGTGCGGTCGTTCGGTTCGTTGCAGGGCCTGCTGGCGGCCACGTCCGACGACCTGCAGTCGGTGGAAGGCATCGGCTCGATGTGGGCCCGCCACATCCGGGAAGGCCTGTCGCAGCTGGCCGAGTCGACGATCGCCGACCGGCTGGCCTGACCCCTATTCCGTTGCGGCTCTGGTGTCGTCGAGCCCGGTTCGGATCAGGTCCCACGCCAGACGGCGAGCTTCTGCAGCTCTGGTATGCATGAGCCGCTGCGCCGGCAGGGATGGGATTGGGCTGCGGTTCGCGCCCTTCGACGACGGCGTCGTGCACATCCTCCGCGACCCGAATCGCCATCAGGGCGGCCTCGTTGACCCGGTCCAGCGCGCGGTGCAGGCCGTCGTCCTCAATGACTAGGTGGGCGTTGCTGACCTCGACCGAAAAGTCGTTGACGACCTGGCTGATCTGCTCGAAGACCGGGTTCATCGCCTGCTCCCGCTCGTCGCGGTCCTCGATACGCAGGATCCGCGCGCCCTGGTTCCACAGCGTCGCCAGCATCTGAGTGTGCGCGTTGACGGCGCGCGACACCTCGATCATCGCCTGCTTCTGCAGCTGATTGACCAGATGGACCCGCTCAACCCGAGCCAGCTCCCGCTGAGCTTCCATCTCGGCGCGGTGCAACTTCTCCTGAGCTTCCATCTCGGCGCGATGCAGGCTCTGGATCAACGCCAGCTCGCGTGCGGAGCGATCCTCGGCGGCCGCGCGCTCGATTCGAAGTCGTTCGGCGGCTGCTTCGGCGTTCCGGTTCGGCCTGGCGGTGAATGGCGAGGGTCTGCCAACTGGTCACCATCACGACGCAAAACACGACGGCACCGAAGAACCACTCCGCCTTGGAACCCATCTGGCCGCGACAGACGACGATGAACCAGACGATGGCCGCCAGCCCCACGGCGCCGCTGGCAAACCACCCGATGCCGCGCCAGCCCTCGATAGCGGCGAACCAACGGCCTCTCCGGCGAACTGGCGCGGGTCGGCGGTGCCGGTTCTGTGGCGGGGCTCATCTCGCCATGCTCTGAATCCTCAGCGGCCCTGGCGGATTGCGTCAGTCCGGTCATCGTGACCTCCCCTTCACCCGAGCGTGCCGCCGTTGCGGGTTCAGACTAGGGCCGGACGGGCTGAGCCGTCGCGCCGCCACCTCTTTGCGGTGTACGCGGAACTGGCGCCGACCGCTAGGGTCAACCCGTGCTCACTTTGAGCGGTGCGATCGAGGGACGTCAACCGCTTCGGCGACTGCTCACAGCTATCGAACGACCCGGTGGAGGATTGAGGGACGATGGGACAAGCCGTGCCGCACGAGGGTGATTCGTCGATCATCGTCAGTCTCTCCGAGGCGGCGATGCACATGTACGTGGCCGCGATCGATGCGTTGCCTTTCGCGGAGGACAGGAAGTTCCACAAGCGCGCGGACGTGGTTCTGTCGGGCATGCGCAAATTGCGCACCGCCTTGACCGACGCAGCAAGCACCAGCAGGCCCTCACCCGCGGTCATCGTGGCGCTGAGCAACGTACGGCGGCGTTATGACGCGTTGATGGAACACGCGGCCGCCGCACCGGGATCGAGTTTGGGCCAGCAGATTTACGTCACCCGCGTGCACGCGAAATTGTCCGCGCAGGAAGTGGCCAACGGCGCCGGGTTACGCGCCGATCTCCTCGATGAGCTCGAGGAAGGCGCAACGCCCACCGACGAGGAGGCGGCGAAGATCAAAGACGCTATCGCCGCCCTCGGCGGGGTCCCCGGCACCGAACATCTCCAACATCACGAGCAGCACGAGCCCGAGCATCACGAGCAGCCCGAGCAGGACGAGCCGGTGGAGTCACACGTCAACGGCTGGGACGACTCGCTCGTCGGAGACAACGCCGGCTAAGCGACCGATTCGGCGGCCGATTCGACTCAGCCGCCAGGCGGCGCAGGCGGCGGTTCGGCGGGCGGCGCGCCCTCGCCCGGTGGCGGCGCCTGAGCGGGCGGGGCGAGGATGAATGGCACCGTCGCCGACCTCAGGTTGCCCAGCTGCACGACGAGGTTGTATGTGCCCGCCCCGATCGGCTGGCGCGGCAGCGGGCACTGCGGCGCCGAGCCCATGCCCGTCCACGTCACCTCGGTGGTCACCTGTTCACCGGGTTGGAACGTCTTGACCAGAGTCTCGTTCGACGGGGCGCAGTCCAGGTTCGACCACAGCCTGGTGTTGTCGAGCGAGTAGACGTAGGCGGCCAGCACCGCGGCGCCGACGTCGCGCTGGCAGGCGACCAGGCCGATGTTGGTCACGACCATGGTGAACTTCGGCTGGTCGCCGACGAAGTACTGCGGCTGGTTGGTGATGCCCTTGACCGCCAGCGTGGAGTCGGGGCAGTCGTCACCCTCCTTGAGCACCGGCGGCGGCATGACGGCCGCGGTCGGGGTCGGCGTCGGCGCCGGGGCCTGCTGAGCTGGCGGCACCAACGGGGTCTTGACCTCGGGGTTCTCCCCGGGAAGCGGTGTCGGCGTGGCGGCCTGCGCTGCCGTCGGCTTGTCGGCGGTCTTTTTCACGGTGCTCGTGCTGTTCATCACGACCATCACCACCACCGCGGCAACGACGGCGATGACGAGGGCCGCCAGGCCCAGCGCGAGTGCCCTGCGGCGCCAGTAAATCTGCGTCGGTAGCGGGCCATGCGGTTCTAGATCCAGCACAACCTCACGATAAGGCCAGGTCACGCCGCCTCGTTCGAGGTGGCTCGGCGTGTCGCGGGTCAGCCTTCGCCGATGTCGCCCAGATAATCCCGCAACACCACGCGGCCGTCGGCCAGGTGATAGGTCAGGCCGACGATGGCCACGGTCCCCGCGGCAAGCCGTTCAGCAATGGCCGCGGAGCGGACGCGCAGATGGGTGACGGTGTCGTTGACGTGTCGAGTTTCGAACTCGTCCACCCGGGTCAGCCCGGCGTGGCGGCCCTGCAGGATCGACGGCGTGACCCGTTCCACGATGTCGCGGACGTAGCCGCCGGGCACCACGCCGTCGTCGATCGCCGACAGCGTCGCTTTCACCGCGCCGCAACTGTCGTGGCCCAACACCACGATCAGCGGCACGTTGAGAACGGTGACCGCGTACTCGATCGAGCCGAGCACCGCGGAGTCGATGACGTGGCCCGCGGTGCGCACCACGAACATGTCGCCGAGGCCCTGATCGAAAATGATCTCGGCGGCCACCCGGCTGTCTGCACATCCGAACAGCACCGTGCTGGGCTGCTGCGACGCCGCCAGCCGGGCGCGGTCCTCGATGCTTTGGCTCGGGTGCTCGGGCTGGCCGGCAACAAATCGCTCGTTACCCTCCTTGAGTGCCTTCCATGCCGATCCCGGACTCGTGTTGGGCATGGTCGACATTGTGCCGGAGGATGCGGCCGTGATCGATTCCCGTGAGCTATCACGGTGGTATGAGCACGCCCAGCGCGACCTGCCGTGGCGTCGACAGGGCGTGACGCCATGGCAGATCCTGGTCAGCGAGTTCATGCTGCAGCAGACGCCGGTGGCGCGCGTCGAACCGGTGTGGCCGGCGTGGGTGGCCCGCTGGCCGACGCCGTCGGCGACCGCCACCGCCAGCGCGGCCGATGTGCTGCGGGCTTGGGGCAAGCTCGGGTATCCGCGGCGGGCCAAGCGGCTACATGAATGCGCGACGGTGATCGCCGAGCAGTTCGACGATGTGGTGCCATCGGACGTCGAAACGCTTTTGACGCTGCCGGGGATCGGCGCCTACACCGCCCGCGCGGTCGCCTGTTTCGCCTACCAGCAGCGGGTCCCCGTCGTCGACACCAACGTCCGTCGCGTGGTCGCCAGGGCCGTACACGGGCGCGCCGATGCGCCGCCCTCCTCGTCACCGCGTGACCTCGACGAGGTCGACGCCCTGTTGCCCAATGGTGCTGATGCGCCGCGGTTTTCGGCGGCCTTGATGGAGCTCGGCGCGACGGTGTGCACGGCCAGGGCGCCGCGGTGCGGCGGATGTCCGCTGAGCGCGTGCACATGGCGATCGCGCGGCTTCCCGGCCGGCACCGAGGCCCGCAGGGTTGCGCGGTACGCCGGCACGGACCGGCAGGCGCGGGGCCGCCTGCTGGATGTGTTGCGCGGCAACGACTCTCCGGTCAGCCGTGCGCAGCTCGACGTGGCGTGGCTGTCCGACACCGCGCAGCGTGACCGCGCCCTGGATTCGCTACTCGTCGACGGGCTGGTGGAGCAGACCGCCGATGGTCGTTTCGCCCTGGCAGGCGAGGGCGACGGCTAGCCTGAGACGGTGGCGCAGGTTCCGCGGACTCGCTACGCCCGGTGCGGCGACATCGACATCGCCTACCAGGTCCTCGGCGACGGTCCAGTCGATCTTGTCGTGCTGCCCGGACCGTTCATCCCGATCGACTCGATCGACGCCGAGCCGTCGATGTACCGGTTCTACCGGCGCCTGGCCTCCTTCGCCCGGGTGATCCGCTTCGACCAACGCGGAATGGGCCTGTCGTCGCGGCTCGCCCTCAGTGGACGCGATGGGTCCGAAATTCTGGGCAGAGGATGCCATCGCGGTGATGGATGCCGTCGGGTGCGAGCAGGCCACGCTTTTCGGGTCGAGTTTCTTCTCGATGACCGGACTCGTGCTGGCCGCCGACTATCCGGAGCGGGTACGCAGCCTGGTGATCGTGAACGGCGCAGCCCGGGTGCTATGGGCCCCCGACTACGAAGTGGGCGTTCAGGCCAGTACGGCCGATCCGTACAGCTCGGTGGCGATGGAGCCGGACGCCGTCGAGCAGGGCTTCGACGTCCTCGGGTTCGTCGCACCGACCGTCGCCGGCGACGACGCCTTCCGCACGTGGTGGGATGCGTCGGGCAACCGTGCCGCCTCGCCGAGCATGGCCCGTGCCGTCAGCGATGTCGTGACCGCAGCCGACGTGCGCGACAAGCTCGCCAGCATCACTGCGCCCACCCTGATCATGCATCGTGCCGATGCGGCGTTCGTCGCCAGCGGGCACGGCCGTTACCTCGCCGAGCACATCCCAGCAGCGCGCTACCTCGAGTTGCCTGGGGCCGACTCTTTGCACTGGGTGGGCGACAGCGCGCCGATACTCGACGAGATCGAAGAGTTCGTCACCGGCGTGCGCGGCGGCTTCGATGCCGAACGTGTGCTCACCACAATCGTTTTCACCGATATTGTCGGCTCGACGCAGCGCGCCGCAACGCTGGGCGACGACCGCTGGCACGCGCTTCTGGACAACCACGACAACGTCGTCCGCCACGAACTCGAACGGTTCCGTGGACGCGAGGTCAACACCGTGGGAGACGGATTCGTCGCGATGTTTCCCAGCCCCAGCGTCGCCATCGACTGCGCGGACGCGATCGTCGACGCGGTCCGCCCGCTCGGCATCGAGGTGCGGGTCGGTATCCACGCAGGCGAGGTCGAGGTTCGCGGCGCCGACATCGCGGGTATGGCGGTGCACATCGGTGCACGCGTCGCGGCGCTGGCCGGGCCCAGCGAGGTGCTGGTGTCGTCGACGGTGCGCGAGATCGTCACCGGATCACGGCGCCAGTTCACCGAGCACGGCGAGTACGAACTCAAGGGTGTGCCCGGCCATTGGCACGTCCACGCGCTGGTGCGTCAGAACGCTGCGGTCAAGCCGGCTTAGCCGCCGCGTTGAGCAAGGTAAGCGTTGATCCCTTGGGCAACCGCGGCAGCGTATTTCGCCCGCCCCTCCGGTGTGATCATCGCGGCCGCCTCTTGCTGGTTCTTCATGTTTCCCAGTTCGATCAGGATCGACGGGTATTGCGCAAGATTCAGGCCCGCAAGATCCGAGCGGCCGTAGAGGCCGTCGGTGCCGCGATAGGTCGACGGCGTAAAGCCCGATGCGGCAAGTTGATCGCGCATGACACTGGCGAGTCGCACGGCGGAGCCGGACTGGGCATCGTTGAGCGGCGGGTTCGAGTAGTTGACGTGGAACCCGCGGCCATCCGGAGGTCCGCCGTCGGCGTGAATGCTGACGATCGCGTCCGGTTGAAGCGCGTTGGCCATCGCGGCGCGTTGGTCGACGCAGGGTCCCAGCGCGTTGTCATTGCCGCGCGACATGGCCGTGCGCACCCCGAGCTGGCTCAGTTCCGCGCGGATGCGCAGCACCACATCCCAGTTGAAGCTGTGTTCGGGATAGCCCGCATCGGTGGTGGTTCCCGTCGTTTGGCATTCCTTTGTGCCGCCGCGGCCGTTGACCACCTGCCGGTTGATCGAGTCGTCATTGGCGCCGTTGTGACCGGGATCCAGGAACACGATCGCGCCGGCGGTCCCAGCGGCCGCACGGGCAGCCGGCGCCACAAGCGACGCTGCCAGGCCGGACAGGCTGATGAAAACCGGGCCCGCTGCAGCGTATTTGAGCACATCGCGCCGAGACACGTTGCTTTGCACCGACGCAACGTAGCCAGCCAACCTTGGAGTCAACACCCGCACACACCGGCGCGGTGTTGCAGATCTATAACATCGCGCCGCCGGCCCCTAGGCCGTGGCCGCGGCGGCCGGGCCGCCGCAGGCGAACCGGCGCCGGTAATCCGACGGTGTCACGCCGATGTTTCTGCGGAAGTGGTGGCGCAGCAGGGTGGCGGTCCCGAATCCCGACCGGTCGGCGATCCCGTCGATGTCGAGATCGGTCTCCTCAAGCAGCCGTCGCGCGAATAGCACGCGCTGGTCGGTCACCCACTGCATCGGGGTACGACCGGTTTCCTCGACGAACCGACGGGCGAAGGTGCGCGCCGACATGTGCGCGCGGGTGGCCAGCGTTGCCACCGTATGCGGTTTGTCGAGGTTGGTAAGGATCCAATCGAGGTGCGGTGCAAAGCGTTCCGAACATCGAACCGGAATCGGTTGTTCGACGTACTGGCGCTGACCGCCATCGCGCTGTGGCGGCACCACCATCCGGCGCGCGATCTTGTTCGTGACCTCGCTGCCCAGTTCGCGACGCACCAGGTGCAGGCAGGCATCGATGCCCGCCGCGGTGCCCGCGCTGGTGATCAGGTTGCCATCGTCGACGAACAGCACGTCGCGGTCGACCTTCGCCGTCGGATACATCCTGGCCAGTTCGTCCGCGTGCATCCAGTGGGTGGTGCACGGCCGGCCGTCGAGCAGTCCCGCGGCGCCGGCGACGAACGCGCCCGAGCACACCGTGAGGATGATCGAGCCCGAGGCGGCCGCCTTTCGCACCGCGTCGAGGGCCTCGGGCAGGTAACCGCCGTACTGGCTGCTGATCGCCGGAATCGCGACCAGGTCCGCGCCCACCAGGTCGTCAAGGCCATGGTCGGCAGTGATGCTGGCACCGACCGACGTCCTCAGCGCCTTTCCCGGCTCCGGTCCGCAGACCTTGAAATCGAAGTTGGGGACGCCGTCTGCGCTGCGGTCGATGCCGAAGACCTCGCAGATCACGCCGAACTCAAAAATCGCTAGACCGTCCAGCACCAGCGCGGATACGCTTTTCAATGCCATGGCAGCATTTTATCGCACAGTGTCCTTCCTGCCACTGTTGGCGGGATATTGATTAGCGGAGCATTACTGCCATGACCACTGCACTGACCTTCCTCATCCTGATCGCTCCCTTCGCGGTGGCCGCGGCGCTCGGCTTGGCGGCCCAGCGCTCGGAGACGCTGCGCCTCCACCTCGACCAGTTCAAGGTGTCGGCCCCGATGTGGGGCCGGCTGTTCGACGACGACCGCGACGCGTACCGCATCGAGCACGACGTCGACGCGATCCGCACGCGCTTTGAGAAGCAGCCGTTCTGGCCCAGCTCAGGCGCGACGGGCGAGCGTCGCTAGGAAGGACTCGACCGCATCCTGGTAGATCTGCGGCGCTTCGTCGTGGATCAGGTGACCGGCGGCAGGCACCGGTAAATACCTTGTCCGGTAGCCGGTTTCCGCCATTTTGCGCATCTGCCCCGCAGGCGTGACGGAACTACCCGCCTCGATCAGCAACGCGGGCACCCGCACCGCCTTCCACTGCTCCCAGTAGTCGCGGGTGCCCCACTCGGCGGCGATCTCTATCCAGTGGCTGGGGTGTCCGTGCAACCGCCAGCCGGTCGCGGTCCGGTCGAATGCCTCCAGAAAGTACTGGCCGGCCACCGGCCCGAACTCGTCGTAAACCTGTTGGGCCGAACCGAATTCGGCAGGCAGCGCGCGCAGCCACGGCTCCCACGGCCCGGTGGTGCGCCCGCGGAAGTCGGGCGCCATGTCCTCCACCACAAGCGCGCTGACAAGGTCGGGTCGCGAAGCGGCCAGACACCACGAGTGCAGCGCGCCCATCGAATGTCCGACCAAGACGGCAGGCCGGCCCAGCGCGGTCACCGCATCGCCGAGATCGGACACGAACCGCTCGGTGCTGATCGGATACGGGTCGGCGACGTCGCGGCCACGGTGCCACGGCGCGTCGTAGGTGTGCACCTCGCCCAGCCTCGTCAGCCACGGCAGCTGACGCGACCATGTGCTGCCGCGTCCCATCAGCCCATGCACCAGAACGAGCGGATCGCCCTCGCCACCGCGAGGCATCAGCAGGTCGGGGGCCATGGCAGCGCACGGTAGCCTAACGACATGCCCGTGGTGAAGATCAACGCAATCGAGGTCCCGCCCAGCGCCGGTCCGGAACTGGAGAAGCGGTTCGCAAATCGTGCCCACGCCGTCGATAACCAGCCCGGATTCCTCGGCTTCCAACTGCTGCGCCCGGTCAAGGGCGAAGACCGCTACTTCGTGGTCACGCAATGGGAGTCCGAAGAGGCGTTCCAGGCATGGGCGACCGGACCCGCCGTCGAGGCGCACGCCGGCCAGCGCGCCAACCCGGTGGCCACGGGCGCGTCGCTGCTGGAGTTCGAGGTTGTGCTGGACGTTGCAGGGACCGGCGCCACGGCGTAACGCAGGCCGGGCACGACATGGCGCGGCCGGGCTCACGGCCGCGCTCGTCGTCGCCCTGGCCTGCGGATGCGCCAACACCGGTCCGGCGCCTGTGGCCGAGGCCGCGTATGGCGTGCACATCGACACCAACACGCCACAGGGTCTGCGGGCCAAGCAGACCATGGACATGCTCAACTCCGACTGGCCCATCGGCCCCGTCGGCGTGCGCACGTTGGCCTCTCCGGAGATGGTCGACGAAGTCGGCACCAAGCTCGACTCGATCTGGTGGGACCGGCCGTTTCGGGTGACCGCTGTCGACGTCGGCGCCGGGCAGGCGACACTGCACGTGCTGACGTCCTACAACGTCGCGCAAAACATCGAACTGCGCACCAACGCCGCCGGCTTGGTCGACCGATTCGCCGTGACGCTGCAGCCGCCGGTCATCACGAAATGGGCCGACATCGACGCCGAGCTGACCAAATCGGGCGCGGTCTACTCCTACCAAGTGTCCCGGGTAACCGATGGCAAGTGCGAGCCGGTCGCGGGCACCAACACCGACCTGTCGCTGCCACTGGCTTCGATCTTCAAACTCTATGTGCTGCTTGCGGTTGCCGAGGCCGTCAACGCGGGGACGGTGAACTGGAACGATCAGCTGACCATCACGGCACAGGACAAGGCGGTCGGCTCGGCCGGCCTGCAGGCACTGCCCCCCGGCGCGCAGGTGTCGGTCCGCAACGCGGCGCAGCAGATGATTTCGGCCAGCGACAACATGGCGACCGACCTGCTGATCCAACGGCTCGGCCCTGGCGCTGTCGAGCGCGCACTGGTTGCGGCCGGACACCACGACCCCGCAAGCATGACCCCCTTCCCGACCACGCACGAGCTGTTCTCCGTCGGCTGGGGTGAACCCGATTTGCGCGAGCAGTGGAAGAGCGCCTCTCGGCAGGACCGTGCGCAGCTGCTGCAGCAAACGAATTCCCGCCCCTACCAACCGGATCCGAACCGCACGCACACGCCGGCATCCCCCGATGGCGTCGAGTGGTACGGCAGCGCAGCCGATATCTGTCGCGTGCACGCCGCGCTGCAGGCGGCCGCGGTCGGCAACGCCGCACCGGTCAAGCAGATCCTTTCGGCCATCCCCGGCATCGACCTGGACAAGTCGAAGTGGCCCTACATCGGCGCCAAGGGTGGCAACCTTCCCGGCGACCTGACGTTCAGTTGGTACGCGGTGGACCACACCGGCCAGCCGTGGGTGGTCAGCTTTCAGTTGAACTGGCCACGGTTCCGCAGTCCGACCGCCGCGGGCTGGCTGCTCTCGATCGTGCACCGTGCGTTCGACCTTGCGCCGGTGCCCTGATCACAGGCTGGAGCGCAGCGTCCAGGCATGCCCGCGAAAGTGCATCACCGTGCGGCTCACCGGCGCAATGTCGATGCGCCAGAACGACTTCGGAGGCGCGTTGAGCGCAACCAGGATCGCGGCACGGATCACCGACGGGTGCGTGACGGCGACCAGCCGGGTGCGACGGGTAGTCAGCGAATCCATCCACAGACGGACCCGGTCGATCAGCTCTACGACCGACTCGCCACCGTGCGGTGCCCGCGTCGGGTCGGTCAGCCAGATCGCCAGATCGTCGGGTCGCACCCCGCCCACCACATCCCCGCGCCAGCGGCCGCAGTCCAGATCCGCGAGCTTGTTGTCGATGCTGGCGTGCAGGCCGAGCAGTTCGGCCGTCTGCCTGGTCCGCTTCTCGGGTCCGCAGTAGGCGCGTTCGGTGACGCCCAGGTCGATGGACGCGTCGACCTGGCGGTGGCCGACCGAATTGAGCGGCTCGTCGGTGGGAAATCGTCCGGCCGCCATCGCATCGGTCATGGCATGCGACACCAGAGTCAGCCGGACGACCTCACTCACGCCACGCGACCGTTCTGGATTTTCACCGGATCCCTGCGTCTGCCAATACCTGTGAATCGTAAACGAGCGGTCACCGGTGAGGGTAACCGCTCGTCTCGGGTGCCGTTATCTACTCCGCTGCGGTGGTAGCTCCCGCTGTTCCGGCGGCTCCGGCCTTCTCCAGTTCCGGTTCGGCGGGCTTGGCCGGCTTCTTGGTCCCGGTGAATGTGAACACCGCGTCCTCGCCGGAACCTTCGCCGTCCCAGTTGTCGACGTCGACCGTGACGAGCTGGCCCGGTCCGACCTCTTCGAAGAGGATCTTCTCGCTCAAAGCGTCCTCGATCTCGCGCTGGATGGTGCGACGCAACGGCCGCGCACCCAGCACGGGGTCGAACCCGCGCTTGGCGAGCAGCGACTTGGCCGCATCCGTGAGCTCCATGGCCATGTCCTTGCCCTTGAGCTGCTTTTCCACCCGGCCGATCATCAGGTCGACCATCCGGATGATCTCGTCACGAGTCAGCTGGTGGAAGACGATGATGTCGTCGATGCGGTTGAGGAACTCCGGCCGGAAGTGCTTCTTGAGCTCGTCGTTGACCTTCTGCTTCATCCGCTCGTAGTTGTTGTCGCCGCCGCCCTGAGTGAAGCCGAGGCCGACCGCCTTGGAGATGTCGGATGTGCCGAGGTTTGACGTGAAGATCAGCACGGTGTTCTTGAAGTCGACCGTGCGACCCTGGCCGTCGGTGAGGCGACCGTCCTCGAGCACCTGCAACAGGCTGTTGTAGATCTCCTGGTGCGCCTTCTCGATCTCGTCGAACAAGACCACGCTGAACGGCTTGCGGCGGACCTTCTCGGTGAGCTGGCCGCCCTCCTCGTAGCCGACGTAGCCCGGAGGGGCGCCGAACAGCCGCGAGGCGGTGAAGCGGTCGTGGAACTCGCCCATGTCGATCTGAATGAGCGCGTCCTGGTCGCCGAACAGGAACTCCGCCAGCGCCTTGGACAGCTCGGTCTTACCGACACCGGACGGGCCGGCGAAGATGAACGAGCCCGACGGGCGCCGCGGATCCTTCAGGCCGGCGCGGGTGCGCCGGATCGCCTTGGAGACCGCCTTGACGGCGTCCTCCTGGCCGATGATCCGCTTGTGCAGCTCGTCCTCCATGCGCAGCAGCCGAGTGGTTTCCTCCTCGGTCAGCTTGAACACGGGGATGCCGGTCCAGTTGCCAAGCACCTCGGCGATCTGCTCGTCGTCGACTTCGGCGACGACATCCAGATCACCTGAGCGCCACTGCTTCTCACGCTCGGCGCGCTGGGCGACCAGCTGCTTCTCCTTGTCCCGCAGATTCGCCGCCTTCTCGAAGTCCTGCGCGTCGATCGCGGACTCCTTCTCGCGGCGTGCCTCGGCGATCTTCTCGTCGAAGTCACGCAGGTCCGGCGGCGCGGTCATCCGGCGGATCCGCATCCGGGCGCCGGCCTCGTCGATCAGGTCGATCGCCTTGTCGGGCAGGAAACGGTCGTTGATGTAGCGGTCGGCCAGCGTGGCCGCCGCGACCATCGCGGAATCGGTGATCGAGACGCGGTGGTGCGCCTCGTAGCGGTCGCGCAGACCCTTGAGGATCTCGATGGTGTGCTCGACCGTCGGCTCGCCGACCTGCACCGGCTGGAACCGGCGCTCCAGGGCGGCGTCCTTCTCGATGTACTTGCGGTACTCGTCGAGGGTGGTCGCGCCGATGGTCTGCAGCTCGCCGCGGGCCAGCTTCGGCTTGAGGATGCTCGCGGCGTCGATCGCGCCCTCGGCGGCACCGGCCCCGACGAGCGTGTGCAGCTCGTCGATGAACAGGATGATGTCGCCGCGGGTGTTGATCTCCTTGAGCACCTTCTTCAGGCGTTCCTCGAAGTCGCCGCGGTACCGGCTGCCGGCCACCAGCGAACCGAGGTCAAGGGTGTAGAGCTGCTTGTCCTTGAGCGTCTCGGGGACCTCGCCGTGCACGATCGCCTGGGCCAGGCCCTCGACGACGGCGGTCTTGCCGACGCCGGGCTCGCCGATCAGCACCGGGTTGTTCTTGGTGCGCCGGGAGAGCACCTGCATGACCCGTTCGATTTCCTTCTCGCGGCCGATGACCGGGTCGAGCTTGCCCTCCATCGCGGCGGCGGTCAGGTTGCGGCCGAACTGGTCGAGCACCAGCGAGGTGGACGGGTTGCCCGCCTCGCCGCCGCGGCCACCGGTACCGGCTTCCGCGGTCTCCTTGCCCTGGTAGCCGCTCAGCAGCTGGATGACCTGCTGACGCACCCGGGTCGAGCTCGGCGCCCAGCTTCACCAGCACCTGGGCGGCGACGCCCTCACCCTCGCGGATCAGGCCGAGCAGAATGTGCTCCGTGCCGATGTAGTTGTGGCCGAGCTGCAGCGCCTCGCGCAGGCTCAGCTCAAGCACCTTCTTGGCGCGCGGGGTGAACGGGATGTGGCCCGACGGCGCCTGCTGGCCCTGGCCGATGATCTCTTCGACCTGGCTGCGAACGCCTTCCAGCGAGATGCCAAGCGACTCCAGCGACTTGGCCGCGACGCCCTCGCCCTCGTGAATAAGTCCCAACAGGATGTGCTCGGTGCCGATGTAGTTGTGGTTGAGCATCCGGGCCTCTTCTTGAGCCAGGACGACGACCCTGCGGGCGCGGTCGGTGAATCTCTCAAACATCGGTGGTTACCTGCTCTCCATCAATAGGTCGGTGCCGTGCGCAGGAAAAGCGCACTGCACCTACCGCCCACTCTAATGGGCGACAGCCCCCGCTGCCCCGGTTGGCCGTCTGCTCTCGGCGGACAAATCGGGCGAAGGCAGACGCCGGCGCTCCTGAATCAGGTGCTGCCGACTAGCAACGCCGGGGGTGGCCGAAACGTTTCCCGGTCCGGGCGGCGACCAGTTCGCCGCTAGCGAAAAGCAGGTACCAGCGAACCCGACGACGGGTCCGCATTCTGGCAACTGTTAATTACGTTGCCGCGTGGAATGCGTCGATGACGTCGGCCGGGATACGCCCACGGGTGGACACGTTGTGCCCGTTGCGGCGCGCCCAATCGCGGATTGCGGCGCTTTGTTCACGATCGATCGCCGCCCGGCCGCGGCCCGATCCAGCTGACCGCCCGCGCCTGCGGCCCCCGACCCGCCGACCGGCATCCGCCCATTGCTTCAAGTCGTGTCGAAGCTTTGCGGCATTCTTGTTAGAAAGGTCGATCTCATAGCTCACCCCGTCGAGCCCGAATTCGACCGTCTCGTCGGCGGCGCCTTCGCCGTCGAAATCGTCGACCAACGTGACGGTCACTTTCTTCGCCATTAGCTCACACTGACCCTTCTGCCCTGCAGACTAGCTGAGTAGTTTCACCCCGAACCCCCGCACCAATCTGCCATAAAGACGCATACCATTTCAACAACTTGAAGAATCTTGTCAGATCAGTTGCCGTGGCGACGAACAATCGGGAACAAAACAGTCTCTCGAATCGACAGTCCCGTCAATGCCATCAACAACCGATCGATACCCATTCCGGTGCCAGTAGAGGGCGGCATCGCATACTCCAAAGCGGCCAAGAAATCCTCATCGAGAGCCATTGCCTCGTCGTCGCCGGCGGCAGCTGCGCGGGCCTGCGCCTCGAACCGTTCGCGTTGGATAACGGGGTCGATTAGCTCGGAGTAGCCGGTCGCCAACTCGATATGCCTTAGGTAGAGATCCCACTTCTCGGTGACGCCCTCGATGCTGCGATGTGAGCGGGTCAGCGGCGTCGTCTCGACCGGAAAATCCCGCACGAAGGTCGGCGCCCAAAGCGTGTTACCGACGGTGTGCTCCCAAAGTTCCTCGACCAATTTCCCGTGCCCGTAGCCACGATCGCGGGGAATCTCCACACCGAGCCGATCGGCGATGTCCCATAATCGATCGGCCGGCGTGTGCGGGGTGATCTCTTCACCGAGCGCCTCCGACAACGACGGGTACATTTGTATCGTCTGCCATTCGCCGTCCACATCGTAGACGCTGCCATCCGGCAATGGCAGCTTTCTGGTGCCGATCGCCTCGTCGGCGACCTCCTGAATAAGCTCGCGGGTGACGATCGCGGAATCGTCGTAGGTGCCGTAGGCCTGATATGTCTCCAACATCGCAAATTCGGGCGAATGTGTGGAATCCGCACCTTCGTTTCTGAACACCCGATTCAACTCGAAGACCTTGTCGAAACCGCCCACCAAGCAACGCTTTAGGAACAGTTCCGGGGCGATGCGAAGGTAGAGGTCGGCGTCGAGCGCATTGGAGTGAGTTACGAACGGCCGGGCGGCCGCCCCGCCGGCCAACGTCTGCAGGATTGGCGTCTCGACTTCCAGAAAGCCGCGCCGTTCCAGCGCGGAGCGCACCGCGCGCACCACGGCCACCCGTTGGCGAGCAATGGTGCGGGCCTCCGGGCGCACGATCAGGTCGACATAGCGCTGCCGCACCCTGGACTCTTCGCTCATCTCTTTGTGGGCCACGGGCAGCGGGCGCAGCGCCTTGGAAACAATTTGCCAAGAATCGGCAAGCACAGATAGTTCTCCGCGCCGCGAACTGATCACCTCGCCGTGCAGATAGACGATGTCGCCGAGGTCGACGTCTGTCTTCCAGGCGTCGAGCGATTCCTGTCCGACGCGGTCGAGGCTGATCATCGCCTGCAGCTGGGTCCCGTCGCCGTCCTGCAGTGTCGCAAAACACAGCTTTCCGGAGTTGCGGGCAAACATCACCCGAGCGGCGACACCGACCACCAGGCCGGTCTCGATGTTGGCAGGCAGATCGGGATAGGCCTGCCGGATCTCGGCCAGCGTGTGGGTGCGGGCAACCTCGACCGGATAGGGGTCGCGGCCCTCGGCCAGCAGCCGCTCCCGCTTGGCCTGACGGATCCGGAACTGCTCGGGAACGTCGGACTCGGGGCCGGGGTCTGATGCCGCCGCCGTCGCGGCTGCGGGCTGATCGGGAGAGGTCACGACCTGCCAGCTTAAATGAACGCATGGCCGCTCCCATCAGCGCGGCGGCGGTAGCCGCCTTGGCCGAAGAGGCCATCGACTGGCGCTTCAAGGGCCTGCCGGCGTCGTGGTGGGGCCGCACCCCGGCGCAGATCTGCGCGCAGGCACCCGATCTGTTCGGCGGTGGTGGCGCGGTCGGCCCGGTTTGCGTGCTGCGCGCCGAGGCGCTCACACACAACCTCATCACCATGGCCGGCTGGTGCCGCGATCGCGGCGTCGAGCTCGCGCCTCATGGCAAGACGCACATGGCGCCGCAGCTGTTCGCCCGCCAGCTCGACGCGGGCGCCTGCGGGATCACCGCGGCGACGCTGAGCCACGTGCGCGCCTACCGCGCTTTCGGCGTGCGTGACGTGGTGCTGGCCAATGAGCTGGTCGATGACGCCGGATTGCGCTGGCTGGCGGCCGAGCTGGATGCCCATCCCGAATTTTCGGCGGTGTGCTGGGTGGATTCGGTGCAAGGGGTCGAGCTGATGACCGCGGCGCTGGCCGCCGCGGGGGCCGGCAGGCCGGTCGAGGTCTGCGTGGAGGTCGGCATGCCCGGCGGGCGCACCGGCTGCCGCGGCCAGTCTGCGGTCGACGAGGTGGCACGCGCGGCCGCCGCGTCGCCGCGGCTGCGGCTGGTCGGTGTCGCCGGCTACGAGGCGGCGCGCGGTCACGACATCGCGCCTGAGGCCCAGGCCGGCGTCGTCGGCTATCTACAGCAGATGCGCGCCGCGGTGGTGCGACTGGCCCCGCTGTTCGAGACGGACCGGGTAATCGTGACCGCGGGCGGCAGCACCTATTTCGACGCGGTCGCCGACGTGCTGACCGGTGACTGGCCCGCAGGATTGGCGGTGCGCACCATCGTGCGCAGCGGCGCGTACCTCACTCATGACGACGGGCTGTACGCGCGGACGTCGCCGCTTCGTGCTGCGCTGCTGCCCGCGCTGCAGGTGTGGGCCCAGGTGGTGTCGCGTCCGGAACCCGGGCTGGCCGTGCTGACGATGGGCCGCCGCGACGTGTCCTTCGACCAGGATCTGCCGGTGCCGATGGGGTTGGCCGACAGCGTCGTCACCAAACTCAACGATCAGCACGCGTATCTGCGGCTGGGCGGCGACGACAGTGTCGAGGTCGGCAGCTGGCTTGGATTCGGCATCTCACATCCCTGCACGGTGTTCGACAAGTGGCAGCTCATCCCTGAGCTCGACGCCGACGACCGCGTAGTCGGCCTGATCCGCACATTCTTTTAGCCCGCACGATCAGCGGGCCTGCTTGAGCCGGCCGCGCGAGCTGTCGCGGTTGCGCTCGAACACCAATCGCAGGCCGTCGAGGGTGAGGTGCTGGTCGTAGCGCTCGACGGTGTGCAGGTCGGGCAGCAGCAGCGGCGCGGTGTGCCCGGTGGCCACCACCGCGACGTCGTCACCGGCGAAGCCGTCGAGGTCCTCGCGGATGCGGGTGACCAATCCGTCGACCAGGCCGGCGAATCCGAACACCGCGCCGGACTGCATGCACTCGACTGTGTTCTTGCCGACCACTGAGCGGGGCCGGGTCAGCTCGACGCGACGCAGCGCCGCCGACCGCGCGGCGGCGGCATCGGAGGACACCTGCACGCCGGGAGCGATTGCACCGCCGAGGAATTCGCCCTTCGCCGACACCACGTCCACGCAGATCGACGAGCCGAAGTCGACGACGATCGCGGCGCTGTCGTACTTGTGATAGGCGGCCAGGCAGTTGACGATGCGGTCTGCGCCAACCTCTTTGGGGTTGTCGACCAGGAGCGGGATCCCGGTGCGCACACCGGGCTCGATCAAAACGTGCGGCACCGACGGCCAGTACTGCTCGAGCATCAGTCGCACCTCGTGCAGCACCGACGGCACCGTCGACAGCCCCGCCGCGCCGGTCAGCCGCTCGGCGTCGTCGCCGATCAGGCCATCGATGGTCAGCGCCAGTTCGTCGGCAGTCACCTCGGATTCGGTGCGAATCCGCCAGTGCTGCACCACTTTGGCGTGGTCGCCCGATCCGGAGATCAGGCCAACGACGGTGTGGGTGTTGCGGACGTCGATCGCGAGAAGCACGGCCTTACCGCGGCGACATCAGCTCGGCCGCATCGGCCGGCACGTAAGCGGGATCGTAACCAAGGTCGATCTGCTTGTTGTCGGCGTCGACGAACACCACCCGCGGCCGATACGCCCGGGCTTCGGCATCCTCCATCGTGCCGTAGGCGATCAGGATCACCAGGTCACCGGGATGCACGAGATGCGCTGCGGCGCCGTTGATGCCGATCACACCGCTGCCGCGCTCGCCGGTGATCGCGTAGGTGACCAGCCGTGCGCCGTTGTCGATGTCGACGATCGTGACCTGTTCGCCTTCGAGCAGGTCTGCCGCATCCATCAGGTCGGCGTCGATGGTCACTGACCCGACATAGTGCAGGTCGGCGTGCGTGACCGTGGCGCGGTGAATCTTCGATTTCAGCATTGTCCGTAACATCAATTCCTCCAAGGTAATTCGTGGTTTGCCTTCGACCCGACCTGGGGCTGGCCGTCGGTGCCGGTGGCTGCTCCGATATCGATGGCGATGTTGTCCAGAAGCCGGGTGCTGCCCAACCGGGCGGCCACCAGCATGCGGGCCAAGCCCTCGGCGGGCGCCGGACCCAGCATCGCGTCCCGCACCTCCAGGTAGTCGACGTCGATGGCGGGGACCTCGTCGAGCACGGCGCCGGCCGCGTCCAGAGCCGCTGCGGTGCCGCCGGAGGCGGCGTACATGCCCGCGAGTAATGCCGCCGACAGCGCGCCCGCCTGCTCGCGGTCGACCTCATCGAGGTACCGATTGCGCGACGACATGGCCAGACCGTCGGCTTCCCGCACGATGGGCACCCCGACGATCTGCGAGTCGACGTTGAGGTCGGCGGCCATCTGCCGCACCAGCACAAGCTGCTGGTAATCCTTTTCGCCGAAGAACGCGCGATCGGGGCGCACGATCTGCAGCAGTTTGAGCACGACGGTCAACACGCCCGCGAAATGCGTTGGGCGGGACGCACCTTCGAGTTCGGCGCCCAGTGGCCCTGGGTGCACGGAGGTGCGCTCGCCGTCTGGGTACATTTCGGCGGCCGTCGGCGTGAACGCGATCTCGACGCCCTCGGCGCGCAGCGCGGCGAGATCGTCGTCAAGCGCGCGCGGGTAGGCGTCAAGGTCTTCGCCCGCACCGAACTGCAGCGGGTTGACGAAGATCGACACCACCGCGACAGCACCTTGCACCCGCTTCGCGGCCCGGATCAGCGCCAGGTGACCCTCGTGCAGCGCCCCCATCGTCGGCACCAGCATCACCCTGCGGCCGCTGGCCCGCAGCGCCCCCGCGACGTCGGAGACGTCGCGGGGACTGGAGTAGACGTTGAGGTCACCGGCGGTGAACTGCGGCTTGGGCGTGGTCACGACTGCCCGGCCTCGGCGAGTACCGCGAAGACCTCGTCAGCCGCATGCGCACGCTGTGCGGTGCGCAACGAGTTGGCCCGGTACGCCTGCGCGAGCTGCGGATCCACTTCGGCAAGGGCCCGCAGGTGACGTGCGACCGCAGCCGCGTCGCCGCGGGCCACCGGGCCGGTCAGCGCCGCCTGCCCGCGCCGCAGCGAGTTCTCCAGCGACGCCCGCGCCAGCGGGCCGATCACGCGCTCGGCGAGGCCGCCCGGCGCGTCGCCGACCAGTTCCTGCCCCAGCAGCTCCTGACCCCACAGCGCCGCCCGCAGCGCCTCAACGGCGTCGAGCAGCACGGTGACGACGTGGTTGCCGGCATGGGCAAGCGCCGCGTGGTACAGCGTGCGGGCGTCCTCGCGGACGCGGAATGGCTCGCCCCCGATCTCGAGCACCAGCGACTGCGCGATCGCGTACCCGACCTCGTCGGCGGCGGTGACGCCGAAGCAGGTCTCGGACAGCCGCGCGGTGTCCTCATCCGAGCCGGTGAAGGTCATCGCGGGATGGATGGCCAGCGGGATGCAGCCCTGCTCGGTCAGCGGCGCAAGCACGCCGATGCCGTTGGCGCCCGACGTATGGACGACGATGGTGCCCGGCCGCACCGTCGAGGTGGCGGCGAGGCCCGATACCAGCCCCGGTAGCTCGGCGTCCGGGACTGCCAGCAGCAACAGTTCGGCGCGCCCGGCGACCTCGTCGGGCCGCAGCACAACCGTGTCAGGCAGCCGGCGCTGGGCGCGCTGCAGGGACGCGTTCGAAATCGCGCTGCATGCGACCACCACATGATCGGCGCGCTCCAGCGCCACACCGAGCGCTGTGCCTACCCGACCAGCGGAAATGACGCCGATCGTGAGCCTCGCCGGACGCAGTCCGTCGTGGGGACCCAATGCGCGCGCAGGGGACTGCTCCATCGCAGACGACCTCGCAATGTCGTGGTTTGTTCGTTCCGGTCCTGCGTTGCGGGTACCGGACGGTCACTGACAGCCTAACTCACTCCTCGCGACGCCTGCGACGACCGCCTCCCGTCGTGGTGGCCTGGAGTCTGGCGAGCAGCTCCGCAACCGACTGCCCGCCGGTGTCCTCCGAGCTGCGGTGTCGCCGTGCCTCCGGCTGCGGAGGTGGCGGTTGGGCGCGGGGGTCGGGCTCCGGCTCGGGGTGAGGCGGGGGACTCCCGGATTCGGCGGCCAGCGTCGGTGGCGCAGGCGGGCGGCCAGGATCGACGGCCTCGGCGGCGCCGAGTGGCGGCCGCGTGGGGGTCCGGCGGGCGGGGACTGCATGGTTACCGCCGGCTCGGGTGCCCGTCTCCTGCCAACGTATTCGCCGGCGGAGCCGTTCTCGGTCGGCGGCGCCTGCGCGACCCGCTCAGGCTCTCGGCGCCGCGATGGCGGCGGTGGCGGTTCGGGCGGCGGGTCCGGTGGGCGCTCCTGTTGCGGTGGCTGCCAAGCGAATTGGGGCTCCGGCGCGGGCTGCGAAACCGGTCCCCGCTGCGGCGGTGGCGGTGGTGGCTGTGGCGGCGGTGGCCATGCGCGCTGTTCCTCGGCTACGCGATGTCGCCTGCCCTCCTGCTCGGTCTCTGACGGCCTGCGGTGGGCACCGCCGTAGGCCGGCGGCGAAACCCAGTCGGGCTCGGGGAGGTGAGGTTCGGCAGGCACGTCGATGATCGGGCTTTCGTCGGTGTTCGCGTCGGAGTCCTCGCGATCTTCGGTGTCGATCCGGCTGGCGGTGACCCGCCCCGCGGATTCGGCGGTGCGCGGCCAGTCACTGTACGCGCGGGCCGTCGTCCGATCGGTTTCGAGCGCGGGCCGGTGCGAAAGGTCGGCGTCGAACAGGATCTCCAAATTGGCGCGCAGCGCGGCCAATTCGGCCCGCAACCCGGCGACCTCGTCGGCCGACTCGGCCCGCAGTTCGGAGGTCAGCTCGCGGCGCAGCTGCGTTTCCACCGACAGCTCGTATTCCCGGCGCGCCGAGATCTCGCGGTCCAACTGCAAGTCGTAGACCAGCTTGAGGTCCCGCGCCTTGGCCTGCTCGATGTCGCTTTGCCTGCGATAGATGACCGAGACGAAGGCCGCCACCACCGCTGCCCACAACGCCAGGATGACGGCCAGCTTGAGCAACTCCACCCGATTGGTGAAAACCAAGGCAGAACTCGCCCCGATGGCGAGCACCAGCAACACCGTCAGCAGCAACCATCCCGGCCTGCGGACGCTGCGCCGAGAGCGCGTACCGCGGGTCAGATCGGTCATGGGCCGACTGTACCCGCCACAGGTCATCTCGCGTGTCGACCACTTCGGCGATTCGGCGAACGACGCTGCGGGGTTAGCTATTCAGTCGCCCCGTCGGCGTTGTCCGGCGGCTCTTGCGGAGACTTGCAGCAATGCTGAAGCCATAGTGCGGCAACCACCAGCGCGAGCGCGCTCGCCGCGGCCACGGCCGCTCCCGCGGTGTCCTCGCCGGCCACCCTCAGCGTGCTGCGGCGCGGCAAAAGATAAACCAGCATCGCGATCCACCAACCGAGCGCCAACGCGCCCACCCATGCCGACGCCTTCGCGATCAACACCGACCGCGCCACCGCCAGCGGATGCAGCCAGCCGCGCGCGTCGCCGATTTCCCCGTCGTTGATCTTCGCGCGCACATAGAACGCCCAGCCGGCCTCGACGACCGCAATGGCCAGCAGCGACAGCCCGGTCCACACGTCGATCGGTGGGAACCAACGGTAAAGCAGCACCACCAGCAGGTAGCCCACGACGGCGGCAAGCACCGTCGCGGCGGTCAGGTCGCGCTTGCGGGTGGGACCCATCAGGCCAGCGCCAACTCGGTGAGGCGCACTCCGTCACGCTCTGCCGGCTCGAGTTCGTCGAGCAGACGGGCGACGGGACGCGGTTCGCCCGCGACCGTGAGCGTTGCGTCTGGGTCCACCGCCAGCCACGGGATCAGCACGAACGCCCGCAGATGCGCCATCGGGTGGGGCAGCGTGAGCTCCTCGTCACGCGAGGTCACCTCGCGCGCTCCGTCATGGCACGTGACGAGATCCACATCGAGGGTGCGCGGGCCCCAACGCTCGGCGCGCACCCGGTCGGCCGCCGCTTCCAGCTCGTGTGCGCGGCGCAGCCAGCCGCGGCAGTCGAGCGGCGGCCTCGGCGATGAGCACCGCGTTGAGGAAAGGGCCCTGCTCGACGCCGCCCCAGGCCGTCGTCTCATAGACCGGCGACACCGCGCGAACGGCGCCGTCAAGGCCGTCGACCACCGATTGCAGTCGCGAGACCCTGTCGCCAAGGTTTGATCCGATCGACAACACCACCCGGGTCATGCACCGCCCCTGCCGCCGCGGCGCGAACGTCGCGCCGCCACTGCCACGTCGGCGAAGGTCAGTGGAATCGGCGCCCCGGGTTTGTGCACGACGACCTCGACGGCGTGCACACGTTCGTCGGCCATCACGTCGTCGGCGATTGCGCCTGCCACCGTCTCGATGAGCTTGCGCGGCGGCCCGCCGACGATGTCGGCCGCCCGCTGGGCCAGCGTGCCGTAGTCGAGCGTGTCGGCAAGGTCGTCGCTGGCCGCCGCCGTCGCCAGATCGATCCACACCGTGATGTCGACGACGAAATCCTGGCCGTCGCGCCGTTCGTGATCGAACACGCCGTGGTGTCCGCGAACGGTCAAGCCGCGCAATTCGATTCGATCAGCCATCCCACGCCTCGAGCACCTTCAGCGCGTCGGCGGAGGCGCGCACGTCATGCACCCGCACTCCCCACGCCCCGTGCAGACCGGCCAGCGCGGAGATCACCGCTGTGGCGGTCTCCCGGCCGTTCGGAGGTCGCAGCTCGCCGTCCGGACCGGCCAGCAATGTGCCGAGGAAACGCTTGCGGGAGGCGCCGACCAAGACGGGGATTCCTGTGCCCACGAATTCCGGCAGCGCGCGCAGCAGCGCCCAATTGTGTGCTGCGGTCTTCGCGAAACCCAGGCCAGGGTCGATGATCAGCCGCGACGGGTCGACCCCCGCATGCACAGCAGCATCGACACCTGCGAGCAGTTCGTCGCGCACTTCGGCGACCACATCACGGTAGGCCGGTACCTGGTGTGGCCGGTCCGCGCCGACCGAGCGCCAATGCATCAGCACCCACGGCACTTTCGCGTCAGCCACCAGCTGGCGCCATGTTGGGGTCCGCGCGCCCGCCTGACACGTCGTTGACGATCTGGGCACCGTTTTCCAGCGCCGCCTGCGCGACCTCGGCGTGCATGGTGTCGATGCTGACCGTGATGCCTTGCCCGGCAAGCTCTTTGATCACCGGCAGCACGCGCGCAGACTCGATTCTGGCGTCGATGCGGGTGGCGCCGGGACGGGTCGACTCGCCGCCGACATCGACGATCGCGGCGCCTTCGGCGGCCAGCGCAAGGCCGTGGGCGACGGCTCGGTCACGGTCGAGGAACAATCCCCCGTCGGAGAACGAGTCGTCGGTGACGTTCACCACCCCCATGACCTGCACGCGCGGTGGGCTCACTTTCGCAAGATCAGATCCAGCGCCTCGGACCGTGATGACGCATCGCACTTGAACTGGCCGCGCACCGCCGACGTGGTGGTGACCGCTCCCGGCTTGCGCACGCCGCGCATCGACATGCACAGGTGCTCGGCCTCGACCACCACGATGACGCCGCGCGGATCCAGCTTGCGCATCAGCGCATCAGCGATCTGCGCGGTCAGCCGCTCCTGCACCTGCGGCCGCTTGGCGTAGAGGTCGACCAGTCTGGCGATTTTCGACAGCCCGGTGACCCGGCCGTCCTTTCCAGGGATGTAGCCGACGTGCGCCACCCCGTGGAATGCCACCAGATGGTGCTCGCAGGTCGAGTACAGCGGGATCTGCTTGACCAGCACCAGTCTCATCGTGCTGCTCGTCAAAAGTGGTGTCCAGCACGGTATCCGGATTGGTGTAGAGCCCGGCGAACATCTCCTTGTACGCCCGTGCCACCCGCGCCGGAGTGTCCTCCAGCCCGTGCCGGTCGGGATCCTCCCCGACGGCGATCAACAGTTCGCGCACCGCGGCTTCAGCGCGCGGTTGGTCGAACGCCGGGGTGGTGAACGGGGCCGAGTTGTTGTTGTGCGACCGCGTCATCGATGCCTCCGTTCGCTGGTCAGCCATGTGCCGGCGGATTGGGCCGGCTGTTGTCCTGGCCCGGCTCGTCATTCGGACCCCGGTGCGGGCGGGGTTCCCTGCGGTGCGGGTTGCACGGGCTGCGGGTAGGGCTGATACGGCGGATACGGGCGGCTGCCATTGAGGGACATGAGGTGGCGGATACCAGTGTGCCCTGCGGATGCTGGGCCGGGGGCTGCTGCTGGGGCGGCCAGCCGGGCGCGTGCCAGCCCGCGGGGGCGCCGTAGTCGGGCTGCGTCGGCCCGTTGGCGCGGAATTCCGTTGGCGCCCGTAGCCGTTTGAGCCGTTCTGGTGCGCCGCCGCGGCTTCTGCCGCCTGGCTGGCCTGGGCGATGGCGGCCTTGAACGCGGGCTCGGGAACGGGCTTGGGCCACTCCTCGCCCCGCTCGATCGCCAGCTCGCCGGGCGTCTTGATCGGCGGCTTGTCCGACGGCACGCGGCCGCCGAAGTCGTCGAACATGGTCAGCCGGGGACGCTTCTTCACGTCGGAGAAGATCGCCTGGAGTTCGGCGCGGTGCAGGGTCTCCTTTTCCAGCAGCTCGCCGGCCAGTGATGTCGAGCACGTCGCGGTACTCGGTGAGGATCTCCCACGCCTCGGTGTGCGCGGCCTCGATGAGCTTGCGGACCTCGTCGTCGATGATCTGCGCGACCTCGTGGCTGTAGTCGGCCTGCGTGCCCATCGTGCGGCCGAGGAACGGATCGCCGTGCTCGGTGCCGTAGCGCACCGCGCCCAGCTTGGAGCTCATGCCGTACTCGGTGACCATCGCGCGGGCGATCTTGGTGGCCTGCTCGATGTCGGACACCGCGCCGGTGGTCGGCTCGCGGAACACCAGCTCCTCGGCGGCGCGTCCGCCCATCGCGAACACCAGCCGGGCGATCATCTCCGAACGGGTCATCAGGCCCTTGTCGTCCTCGGGCACGGCGACATCGCGTGCCCGCCGGTCCGACCGCGGGCCAGGATCGTCACCTTGTAGATCGGGTCGATGTCGGGCATCGCCCATGCGGCCAGCGTGTGCCCGCCTTCGTGGTAGGCGGTGATCTTCTTTTCGTGCTCGCTGATGATGCGGCCCTTGCGGCGCGGGCCGCCGACGACGCGGTCGACGGCCTCCTCGAGCGCGGCGCCGGTGATCACCGTGCCGTTCTCGCGGGCCGTGAGCAGGGCGGCCTCGTTGATGACGTTGGCCAGGTCGGCGCCGGACATCCCGACGGTGCGCTTGGCCAGCCCATCGAGGTCGGCGTCGGGCGCGACGGGCTTGCCCTGCGAGTGCACCCGCAGCACTGCGCGCCGGCCGGCGATGTCGGGGTTGGACACCGGGATCTGCCGGTCGAATCGGCCGGGCCGCAGCAGCGCGGGGTCGAGGATGTCAGGGCGGTTGGTGGCTGCGATGAGGATCACGCCCTGGCGGTCGGCGAAGCCGTCCATCTCGACGAGCAGCTGGTTGAGCGTCTGTTCGCGTTCGTCGTGACCGCCGCCGAGGCCGGCACCGCGCTGGCGGCCGACCGCGTCGATCTCGTCGACGAAGATGATGCACGGGCTGTTCTGCTTGGCCTGCTCGAACAGGTCACGCACGCGGGACGCGCCGACGCCGACGAACATCTCGACGAAGTCCGAACCTGAAATCGTGAAGAACGGAACCCCCGCCTCGCCCGCGACGGCACGGGCCAGCAGCGTCTTGCCGGTGCCCGGCGGCCCGTAGAGCAGGACGCCCTTGGGGATCTTGGCGCCAAGCGCCTGATACCGCGTCGGGTTCTGCAGGAAGTCCTTGATCTCGTAGAGCTCCTCGACCGCCTCGTCGACGCCGGCCACGTCGGCGAAGGTGGTCTTGGGCATGTCCTTGGAGAGCTGCTTGGCGCGCGACTTGCCGAAGCCGAAGCCCATCCGGCCGCCGGTCTGCATGCGGGAGAACATCACGAACAGCCCGACGAGCAGCAGCAGCGGCAGCAGGTAGATCAACAGCGAGCCGAGCATGCTGCCCTGGTTGACCACGGTGTTGACCTTGGCGTTCTTCGCACTCAATGCGTCGAACAGCGGCACGGCGTACCCGGTGGGGAATTTGGTGATGACCTTGTCGCTGTTACCGGTGTCGCCGTTGCCGTTCTTCAGCTCGAGCCGCAGCTGCTGCTCGCGGTCGTCGATCTGCGCGCTCTTGATGTTGTCGCTGTTGATCTGGGCCATCGCCACCGACGTGTCGACGGGCTTATATCCGCGGGTGTCGTCGCTGAAATAGTAGAACGACCAGCCCAGCAACAGCACCACGGCGACCGCGGTGAGCGTGCGGATTACATTTTTCCGGTTCATCGAATGTCCGTCGTCGACTTCATCTTTTTCGGCCGCCTGCGGCCGGTGTCCTTCCAATACGCGCAGCTGGGATAGTTCAGGCTACCGCTAGACCAACGAAGAACAGTTCCCGACGGTTGTCCAGCGACCGTATCGCCGACCGCACGCGCTCGCGGGTCTACCGCCGCATTGCGTACAACAACCGTGCTTTCGGCGTGCGCCGCCCTGTGCTTGGCTGTGACCGTGCTCACGTCGACCGAACGGTTAGTCGAGACGAACGGGGTCCAGCTCCGGGTCATCGATGCCGGCGACCGGGATGCGCCGGTGGTGGTGCTGGCCCATGGCTTCCCCGAACTGGCGTACTCCTGGCGGCACCAGATTCCGGCGCTGGCCGAGGCCGGCTACCGCGTGCTCGCGCCCGATCAGCGCGGCTACGGCGGCTCGTCGAAGCCGGGCCCAGTCGAGGCCTACAACATTGTCGAGCTGTCCGCCGACATCGTCGGCCTGCTCGATGACGTCGACGCCGAACGCGCCGTGATCGTCGGCCACGACTTCGGCGGCGTGGTGGCCTGGGGCGCCCCGCTGCTGCACCCGGACCGGTTC
Organism: uncultured Actinomycetota bacterium; assembly: GCA_963733605.1. Classification (GTDB taxonomy): domain Bacteria; phylum Actinomycetota; class Actinomycetes; order Mycobacteriales; family Mycobacteriaceae; genus Mycobacterium. Next base: position 112,247 of record CAVTDY010000035.1, on the reverse strand, counting down.
GCCGGTGTGGTCGGGTTGAGCGTTCCGCCGGTGCCGCGGCCGCGGGTGCCGACGACGCAGGCCTTCCGCAAGCTCTTCGGCGACAACTTCTTCTACATCCTCTACTTCCAGGAGCCCGGACCTGCCGACGCGGAACTGTCGCGCGATCCCGCCAGCACGCTGCGCCGGCTGATGGGCTCGTTGTCGACCGCCGACGAGGCCGCGGCGCTGCGAATGCTGCAACCCGGCCCGGAAGGATTCATCGACCGTATTCCGGATCCCGGCGGGCTGCCGGACTGGATCAGCCAGGACGAGTTCGACCACTACGTAGCGGAATTCACCAGGACCGGCTTCACCGCACCGCTGAACTGGTATCGGTGCTTCGACCGCAACTGGGAACTGACCGCGACGACGCCTGCCGCGACTATCGGTACGCCGTCGCTGTTCATCGGCGGAGCCGCCGACCCGACGCTGGCCTACACGCCCCGCGACCGTGCTCGCGAGGTGGTCTCCGGTGACTATCGCGAAGTGATGATCGATGACGCGGGCCACTGGCTTCAGCAGGAGCGGCCCGCCGAGGTCAACGAGGTACTGATCGACTTCTTGTCGAGATTGGAGTTGCGATGAGCGCTAGCGTGAAGCGCCGACAACCAGAGCTGAGCCGTCCGCTCAAGTTCGGGGTGTTCATCACACCGTTCCACCCTGTCGGCCAATCCCCCACCGTCGCACTGGAATACGACCTCGAGCGCACGGTGGCGCTGGACCGGCTCGGCTACGACGAGGTGTGGTTCGGCGAGCATCACTCCGGTGGATACGAGCTGATCGCCTGCCCTGAGGTGTTCATCGCCACGGCCGCCGAGCGGACCAAGCACATCCGGCTTGGCACCGGCGTCGTGTCCCTGCCGTATCACCACCCGCTGATGGTGGCCGACCGCTGGGTGCTGCTCGACCACCTCACCCGTGGGCGCGTGGTCTTCGGCACCGGGCCCGGTGCGCTGCCGTCGGACGCCTACATGATGGGCATCGACCCGGTCGAGCAGCGTCGGATGATGCAGGAGTCGCTCGAGGCGATCCTGGCGCTGTTCCGCGCATCGCCAGACGAGCGGATCAGCCGGCACTCCGAGTGGTTCACGCTGCGCGACGCCCAGCTTCACATCCGGCCGTACACCTGGCCATATCCCGAGATCTCCACGGCAGCAATGATTTCCCCGTCCGGGCCGCGGCTGGCGGGCGCGCTTGGCACGTCGCTGCTGTCGCTATCGATGTCGGTGCCCGGCGGATACGCCGCGCTGGAGAACACCTGGCAGGTCGTCGTCGACCAGGCCGAGAAGTCGGGCCGCGACGAGCCTGACCGCGACGACTGGCGGGTGTTGGCCATCATGCATCTGGCCGATACCCGCGAGGCGGCGATCGACGACTGCACCTACGGGCTGCAGGATTTCGCGAAATATTTCGGCGCAGCCGGTTTCGTGCCGTTGTCGAATTCCGTCGAGGGCGTGGACCAATCGCCCCGCGAGTTCGTCGAAGAGTATGCGAGCAAAGGCAATTCCTGCATCGGCACACCCGGCGATGCGATCGCCTACATTCAGGACCTGCTCGAGCAATCCGGCGGGTTCGGCACCCTGTTGCTGCTCGGCCACGACTGGGCATCGCCACCGGCGACCTACCACTCCTACGAACTGTTCGCCCGTGAGGTGATGCCCCACTTCAAGGGCCAGCTGGCCGCACCGCGCGCGTCGCACGACTGGGCCAAGGGCATGCGCGACAAGCTACTCGGCCGGGCGGGCGAGGCCATTGTCAAGGCGATCAACGAGCACACCGACGAACTCAAGATGGAAGCCGAAGGGTCAGAAAGGCAGGACGGCTGATGCGCGCATCGGTGCTTCGCGACGGTCGGATGGTTCTGCGCGACGATGTGGCCGAGCCGGTGCCCAGGTCCAGGCCAGGTGCTCGTCGGCGTGAAGGCCTGCGGAATCTGCGGCTCTGACCTACATTTCGCCAAACACGGCGCGGACGTCCTGGAACTGAACAACCAGATCGACGGCTTCGGCGGCAGCGGTGGCATGCAGATCGATCTGAGCCGCGACGTCTTCATGGGTCACGAGTTCAGCGCCGAGGTGCTCGAAGCGGGCCCGGACACCGCAGCCCCGGCACCTGGCACGCTCGTCACGTCGCTGCCGGTACTTCTGTCGTCGACGGGCTTCGAACCGATTGTCTACTCCAACAAGACAATCGGCGGCTACTCGGAGCGGATGCTGTTGTCGGCGCCGCTCTTGACACCGATCCCGAATGGGCTTGACCCGCGACATGCCGCCCTGACCGAGCCGATGGCCGTGGGCCTGCACGCGGTGAACAAGTCGGCGATCCAGCAGGGTGAGACCGCGCTGGTGCTGGGCTGCGGGCCGATCGGCATCGCGATCATCGCGGGGCTGCGCCATCGCGGTGTGGAAACCATTGTTGCGGCTGATTATTCGTCGAAGAGACGCGGGCTGGCCGAAACGATGGGCGCCACCACGACTGTCGATCCCGCCGACGGGTCGCCCTTCGACGGCACCAGGCCCGCGGTCGTCTTCGAGGCGGTCGGCGTGCCGGGCATCATCGACGACATCTTGCGTCGCGCCCCGGTCGGCGCCCGTGTCGTCGTCGCCGGCGTGTGCATGCAAGCCGACACCGTCCATCCGTACTTCGCCATCGCCAAGCAGATCAGCGTGCAGTTCGTGTTGGCCTACGACCCGACCGAGTTCACCGATTGCCTGCGGGCGATAGCCGAGGGCGACATCGACGTCGCACCGGTGATCACCGGTGATGTCGGCCTGGATGGGGTCGGTGCGGCGTTCGACGACCTCGCGCACCCCGACGCGCACTGCAAGATCCTGGTGACGCCCTGACGGTATCGTGCCTGACATGCCGATCGCAGCGAGAGCGAAGACGTCCACCCGGTTCCTCCTTCTCGCCGCTGCCGGACTCGCCGTCGTCGGACTCTCGGCCTGCAACGACTCCGGTGGGCCAGGGGGCCCGGCGAACAAGGAGACCCGTCAGGTCACCGTCGTGGGTGCCGGCCAGGTGCAGGGCACGCCGGACACGCTGAACGTCAATGCATCGATCGAGTTCGTCGCGCCCGACGTCACCGGCGCGATGAACCAGACCAGCGACCGCCAGCAGGCGGTCATCAAAGCGCTGGCGGACTCCGGCATCGACCGCAAGGACATCAGCACCACCCAGGTGAGCCTGCAGCCGCAGTACGCCGGCGGCGATGGCACCGCGATCATCGGTTACCGCGCAAGCAATTCAATCGACGTGAAGATCCGCAAGCTGGACTCCGCCTCGCAGACGCTGTCGTTGATCGTCAGCACCGGCGGCGATGCCACCCGGATCAACTCGGTGAACTATTCGATCGATGATGATTCGCAGCTCGTGAAGGATGCGCGGGCGAGGGCCTTCAACGACGCGAAGGACCGCGCCGGGCAGTACGCAAAGCTGTCTGGACTCGATCTCGGCAAGGTCATCTCGATCACCGAGTCGGGCGCTGCGGCCCCTCCCACGCCGACGCCGGGCCCGCGGGGCGCCGAGGCGGCTGCGGTGCCGCTGGAGCCCGGCCAGCAGACAGTCAGCTTCTCGGTGACGGTGAGCTGGGAACTCACCTAAGCGCTTAGGCGAAGCGGATTACAGCTGCTCGTACACCTTGGGGTCGAGCGTGCCGATGTAGGGCAGGTCGCGGTAGCGCTCGGCGTAGTCGAGGCCGTAGCCGACGACGAACTCGTTGGGAATGTCGAAGCCGACGTAGGAGATGTCGACGTCGGCGCGCACGGCGTCCGGCTTGCGCAGCAGCGCGCAGACCCGCAGTGACCGGGGGTGCCGGGCCGCGAGGTTGCGCAGCAGCCACGACAGTGTCAGGCCGGAGTCGACGATGTCCTCGACGATCAGCACGTCACGGTCGCTGATGTCGCGGTCGAGGTCCTTGAGGATGCGCACCACACCCGACGACGATGTCGACGAGCCGTACGAGCTGACCGCCATGAACTCCAGCTGCGTGGGCAGCGGAATCGCGCGGGACAGGTCGGTGACGAACATCACCGCACCTTTGAGCACGGTGACCAGCAGCAGGTCCTCCGTGCCAATGGTGTCCCGGTAGTCCTGGCCGACCTGTGCGCCCAGCTCGGCGATGCGCGTCTGGATCGCCTCCGACGGGAGCAACACCGATTTGATGTCGCCCGGGTACAGCTCGGGTTGCTCAGGCACGTCCACAGCGTGCCACGTGATAGCACGCGCGACCAACGCGGTGTCCATCAAACCGGCTCGATATGCAAGGTCAGCATCCCGTCGCGGCGCCCGGCGATCAGCCGCTGGTCGCGCAGCGGCGACCCCACCGCCACACCGCCCTGACCGCGCCACGCCGTGACCAGGGTGTCGACCCCGCGGATCTGCTTGTCTGTCAGCGCGCTGGCCCCGCCGGCCAGCAGCCAGCCACGAATCACCCTGCGCCGGACCGCCTCCGGCAGCGGCGCCAACCGAGCGGTGTCGAGCCCGCCACCGGCGCCGAGCTCGGCCAGCGCCTGCCGGGCCAGTTCGTCGAGCGTGTCGGTGTCTTCGCGCAGCCCCGTCGCGGTGCGTGCCAGCGCTTCGGCGACCCCGCCGCCGAGCACCTCCTCCAGCAGCGGCAGCACCTCGGTGCGCAGCCGGGTACGGGTGAATCGGCGGTCGGCGTTGTGCGGGTCCTGCCACGGCTTCAGCCCGAGCTCCGCGCATGCAGTGTGGGTCAGCGCGCGACGGATGCCGAGCAGCGGCCGATACCACGGCGGATCGCACGGCCGCATGCCTGCGATCGACCGCGGGCCCGAGCCACGGCCCAACCCGAGCAGCACCGTCTCGGCCTGGTCGTCGAGTGTGTGCGCAAGCAGCACCGGGGCCCCGCCGCGGGCGTCGTCCAACGCGCTGTAGCGGGCGGTGCGGGCGGCTGCTTCTGGCCCGCCAGTCGTCCCGACGTCAACGCAAAGCACTTGGGCGTCAACGCATCCCAACGACAGCGCCTGATCCCGCGCTGATGCCGCCACCCGCTCGAGAGCCGCGCTGCAGCTGGTGGTCGACGATCAGCGCGGTAGTCGGCTTACACGCGGCGGCGACGGCGGTCAGCGCGAGCGAATCCGCGCCGCCGGAAAGCGCGACACACCAGCGTTCGTCGCGGGCGGCGTGGACGCTGACGAATGCGGCGACGGACGCCTGCAGCGTCGCTACAGCACCCTGTCGATCCATCGTTGCGGCTCGTCGATTTCTGTTGGCAGCGGCAGGGTTTCGGCGCTGGACCAGACGGCGTTGAACCTGGCCATCCCGACCTTGCCGACGACATGGTCGACGAACGCCTTGCCACGGGTGTATTGGCTGAGCTTGGCGTCGACACCCAGCAGCGCGCGCAAGATGCGCGTCAACGGCGGCTGCTTGCGCTTGCGGCGCTCGTCGAACCGGCGCCGAATGGTGGTCACCGTCGGCACCACCGCCGGCCCCACCGCGTCCATCACGTGGTCGGCATGACCCTCGAGCAGCGTGCCCAGCACCAGCAGCTGATCCAGGGCGCGCCGTTGCGGCTCGGACTGCACCGCCCGCAGCAACCCGATGATCCCGCTCGAATTTGGTTCCGGTACAACACCGTCGCGTCTGCTGCGGACGAACTCGGCGAGCCGCCCGACGACCTCGGAAACCGCCTCACCGGCGTCCTCGGTGAGCACGGCCAGTGCCTGCGACATGTGCTCGGCCAGCCAGGGATTGGCCCGGAACTGCACCCGGTGGGTGACCTCGTGCAGGCACACCCACAACCGGAAATCGGCAGGCAGCACCCGCAATTGGCGCTCGACGGCGATCACGTTCGGGTAAACGAGCAGTAGCTCGCCGCCATTCGGACCGAACGGATCGTATTGGCCCAGAATGCCCGAGGACACGAACGCGAGCACCGCGCCGGTCTGCGCCCCCGTGATGCGGCCGGTAATAGCGCGCGGCTTGACTCCGTCCCCGTCATTGCCATTCGGGCCGCCACCGGTCATGACTCGCATGGATTGCGTTGCGGCACGGATCCATTCGGTCCGGTCGACGACGCGGGCCTCGGGGATCTCGCCGCCCTCGTTGAGCCCAGTCACGTCGCGCACCGGCAGCTCGGCGTTGCGTGAAGCCTCCGCCAACTGATCGATGACCTGCCTGCGGGTGTAGTCGGTGGCCGCGGGACCGGGCCGGACCAGTTTAGCGCCGACGGTCGCGGCGAACTGCCAGTCGACGGCGCGGCCGACGGTGAGCCTGGAGGTGGTCGACGGGCTCATGTGCTGCACCCGCACGACCGTAGGGCGGCCGACAGCGCGTCGATCGCCGTGCGGCCCGTCGGGCCCGCATTGTTGGAGATGAACGCAAACGTCAGCACGCGTCCGCTGGCGTCGGTGACGATGCCGGCCAGCGAGTTGGTCCCGGTCAACGAGCCGGTCTTGGCACGCAGGTAACCAAGGGAGGCGCGGCCGGCGTCGGTGTCAAGGTAGCGGTTGGACAGGGTGCCACTGCCACCGGCGATCGGCAACAGATCCAGCAGCGGCCGAAGGTCGGGATGGTCGTTGCCAGCGGCGGCATTCACGACACCGTCGAGCGTGTCGGCCGTCAGCCGATCGTCGACCGACAGCCCGCTGGAGTCCAGTAGGTGCGCGCCGCTCGTGTCGATCTTCGCCTTGTCGAGCTGGCTCAGCACCGCCTGCACCGCGCCGTCGAAACTCTGTGGCCGATTGAGCTTCGCGGCGACCTCGCGGCCGGTCGACTCGGCCATCACGTTGTCGGAGTCGTTCATCAGCTCCCGTAACCGCTCGATCAGCGGCGGAGATTGCACCGATGCGATCTCCTGGCCGCCTTGCAAACCCGTTGGCAGCACCGTGACCGTGGCGGGGTCGACCTTCAACGCCACGGCCAGAGCGCGGCCTGCGTCCAGCGCGGGCGTTCTTGACCTGCCCGAATCGACGCTCACGGGCTGGGTGCGGCCGCCGTCGAGCATCACCGATTCCATCGGCGCGATATCGCCGCCATCGATGTCGAGCGGGTCCCACCCAGGCGCCATGGTCGGGCCGCTGTAGGCGCTGATATCGACCTGCACGGTCTTGACGTCGACGCCGCTGCGACGCACCTGGTCGGCCAGATCGCTGATCCGGGCGGCGTGCTTGTACCAGGTGTCCTGGCCGGGCGGCGCCGCCGACAGCGTCGGGTCACCGCCGCCCTTGAGCACGACAACACCGGGCGCTCCGCTGGCCAGCACCCGGGTAGTCAGCCGGGCGTCGCGGTCCAGGGCCACCAGTGCCGCGGCGGTGGTGAGCACCTTGTTCGTCGATGCCGGCTGCATCGGCACGTCGACGCCCTGCGCCCATAGCTGCGCGCCGGTGATGGCATCGGTGATCCTGCCGGTCAGCGCGCCCAGGTTCGGGTCGGCCACAAACGGAGCCAGCGTCGCGGCCAGCCGGTCGGGCGTCGGCTTGGTTGCCGAGTCGGCGACGGGCACGATGGCGGGCTTGGCGGTGGCCGCGGCCGGTGGCGCCTTGACGGCCCTGGCGTCGCTGGTCGACTTGCCGGTGGTGAACACCGCGGCCAGGGCGACGACAGCGGCCACCAGCAGTAGCACCGCAACACCGATCACCACATGGGTGGATCGCCGCCACTGCGTCGGCCGCATAACTCTCCTGCTCGATTGACCGCCCCCTTACAGCAGCGTATCGCTGAACTATGGTGAGGCCCGTCCCCAAGACCGGAGCACAGGGCAAGGAGCCGCGGCGGTGGAGTTCGACGTAGTCATTGAGATACCGAAGGGTTCGCGCAACAAATACGAGGTGGACCACGACACCGGCCGGGTGAAGCTGGACCGCTACCTGTTCACCGCGATGGGCTACCCGACGGACTACGGGTTCATCGAGAACACCCTTGGCGAGGACGGTGACCCGCTCGACGCCCTTGTCCTGCTGCCCGAGCCGGTTTTCCCTGGCTGCTTGGTCGAGGCACGCCCCGTTGGCATGTTCCAGATGGAAGACGAGGCCGGCGGCGACGACAAGGTGCTGTGCGTGCCTGCGGGCGACCCACGCTGGGACCACATCCAAGAACTCGACGACATACCGTCGTTCGAGCTGGAGGCCATCAAACATTTCTTCATGCATTACAAGGATCTGGAGCCGAACAAGTGGGTCAAAGCCGCCGACTTCGTCGGGCGCCAGGCGGCCGAGGCCGAGGTGCTGCGTTCGCTGGAGCGCTTCAAGACAACGGGGCATTGATTTTTCATTGCCGTAACACGCGGTAACGTGCGCGTGGTCTGCGCCTTCAATGATGCAGGTGTGTTGATGCATCAGGGGATCGGCCTGGACGCGTTCAACGCACAGCCGATGCGACGTGCCGTGCACGCGGTCTACGAATGTTGCTACAGCGTGCCCCTGGCCGCCGATCTGGCCCGCGCCCGGCCGTACGGCAGCCACGATCAGCTGTTCCGGCAGGCCGACGCCCTGCTGTTCGGCCTCTGCGAGGACTCGATCGACTCGATCCTGCAGGCCTACCCCGACATCGGTAAGCGGCCGGGCAGTGAGAAGTCGCAGGCCGAGCAGTGCGCGATCTGGTGCGACCAACCCGAGGTAATGGAGCAACTCGCGCAGGCCGCCAAGCGCTACCTGGCGCACTTCGGCTTCGGCTTCGTGATGTTCGTCAACGGATATGACGCCCAGGACGTGCTCGCGACGATGACCGATCGGCTGCTCAACGACTTTGAAACCGAGCGCAAGGTGGTGCGCAACGAGCTGGCCCGGATCAACCGCACCCGGCTGGAGCGCATGCTCGGACCAGAAGGCGGCTACGACAACTGGTGACGCTCGGACTCGGCTGAGGGTTATGAACCGCCGAGCCTGAGCGGTGGCGCATGATGTCGGGATGAATGACGCCGTGCACGGTCACTGCGACAGCCGTTTCGAGAAGGTCGCCGACGCGCTCGCCGACGAGATCGCCAAAGGAGAGGAACTCGGCGCTTCGATAGCCGTTGACATCGATGGCGAGCTGGTCGTCGACATCTGGGGCGGCCACGCCGACCGGGCGAAGACGGTCGCGTGGGGCGAGGACACGATCGTCAACTTCTTCTCCTGCACCAAGACACTCACGGCGCTGGCGGCGTTGATCGCCATCGACCGCGGCTTGGTGGACGCCTTCGCGCCGGTCGCGAAGTACTGGCCCGAGTTCGCCGAGAACGGCAAACAGGACATCGAGGTGCGCCACCTGCTGGCCCACACGTCGGGCGTGTCCGGATGGGAGCCACCGTTCGGGATCGAGGACATCTACGACTGGGACAAGGCGACAAGCCACCTCGCGCGTCAGGCGCCATGGTGGCAGCCCGGCACCGCGTCGGGTTATCACGCGGTCAACTACGGACACCTGATCGGCGAGGTGATCCGCCGGGCCACCGGAAAGACACTCAAGGAGTTCGTCCGTGACGAGATCGCGGAGCCGCTCGGCGCCGACGTCCAGATCGGCGCACGAGACGACGACGACCCGCGCATCGCGGAGCTGATTCCCCCACCGCCGCTTGACGTCCCGCTGGACGCACTGCCCGCCGATCATCCGCTGGTCAAGACGTTCGCGGCGTTCCCACCCGACGCGAATGGCGCGGCGATCGCGGAGACCGCGCAGTGGCGGCGCGCCGACATCGGGGCAGCCAACGGTCACGGCAACGCCCGTGCGCTGGCACGCGCGCTGTCACCTATTTCGCTTGGCGGCGGGGCAAACGGCGTTGAGCTGTTGAGTCCGGACACGATCGAGCTGATCTTCCAGGAGCAGTCCAGCGGGATTCGATCAGGTGCTTCTTATTCCGCTTCGCTTCGGGATCGGCTTCGGGCTGCCCGAGCCGCAGAGCGTTCCGGTGATCCCGGACGGGAGGATCTGCTTCTGGGGCGGCTGGGGCGGCTCGATGGCCATCATGGATACGGATCGCCGCGCGACCGTCGCTTATGTGATGAACAAGATGGGCCCTGGCACGACGGGCACGGAACGCACCAACCGCTACGGGCGCCTGATCTACGAGGCGCTGGCCTGATCCTGTCGCGGCGAAACGGGAATCACCGGGATTCACGTCTTATCGCTCATCCGGGTCCTGTACAGGCTGGCCGCTGTGGTGATGATCAGCGTCACCACGATCACCCCGAGGCTCGCCAGCGTCGGGATCTGCGGCACCGGCAGATGCTCACCGCCGTTGATGAACGACAGTTCGTTTTCGTGCAACGCGTGCAGAACCAGCTTCACGCCGATGAAGGCCAGGATGAAGGCCAGCCCCTGCGACAGGTAGCGCAACCGCTTCAGCAGGTCACCCAGCAGGAAGTACAGCTGCCGCAGGCCCATCAGCGCGAACACGTTGGCGGTGAACACCAGGTACGGCTCCTGAGTGAGCCCGTAAATGGCCGGAATCGAATCCAGCGCGAAAAGCAGGTCGGCGGTGCCCAGCGCCACGATCACCATGAACATCGGCGTCATCGACCGCTTGCCGTTATCGCGGAGATAGAGCTTGAGGCCGTCCCACTTGTCAGTGAGTTTGAGGTGACGTCGCGCGAATCGCACGGCGACGTTCTCGGCATCGTCGTCGTGGTGGGTGTTTCGGGCCAGGTTGATCGCGGTGTAGAGAGGAACGCGCCGAAGATGTAGAACACCCACGAGAACTCATTGATGGCCACCGCGCCAAGCGCGATGAAGATGCCTCGAAACACCAGCGCCAGAATGATGCCGACCAACAGCGCCTGCTGCTGGTAGATCTTGGGCACGCTGAAGCTGGCCATCACGATCAGGAAGACGAACAGGTTGTCGACCGACAGGCTGTACTCGGTCAGCCACCCGGCGAAGAACTCCAGCCCGTACTGGCCGCCGTGGAATAACCAGACCCACAGGCCGAAGAACACCGCAAGCGCGAGGTAGATCGTCAGATAGAGCATGCACTCGCGCGTCGTAGGCTCGTGCGGGCGGCGTGCGACCACGACCACGTCGAACAGCAGGACGGCGATCGTCACGCCCAGTGTGATGATCCACTCGAGTTGGGTTACGTGCATCAACGGGCCTCCGGTCGTCGTTAGACGCCGGAGGTCTCTTCCACAGACCACGATCCGTGGCCGGCCCGCGGCACCGGTCGTCCGATGACGGCCGACGTGATGACGACACCGCGGCGAAGGAATACTCCCCTCCACATCCGATTCTGCCAGGTGCGTGCCGTCAATCGAAATCGGAGGCGCGTGAACCTACGGTTACAGCCATGACCGACGCCCATCTGCCCGGTGTCTTCGGGGACATGCAGCCGGTGCTCGAACACTGGGGGTATCTCGGGGTCGGCGGCATGCTGTTCCTTGAGGACTTCGGCGTGCCGGTGCCCGGCGAGATCATGCTGATCGCCGCGGCGATCTTCGCCGGCGCCGGAAACATGAACATTGCTGTGGTGTTCGTGGTGGCGGTGCTGGCCGCCGTGATCGGCGACAACATCGGCTTCATCATCGGCCACTTCGGCGGCCGGCCCCTGGCGGAGCGATTCGGCCGCTATGTCTTCCTGACCCCGCAGAGGCTGGACCGGGCCGAGACATTTTTCAACCGGCACGGAGGCAAGATCGTCGCCGTCGCCCGCTTCATCGACGGGCTGCGCCAGCTCAACGGGCTGCTTGCCGGCATCGGCGGAATGCATTGGCTGAAGTTCCTGGGCTACAACGCCCTGGGCGCGGCGTTGTGGGTGGGCACCTGGTGCACGCTGGGATATCTCGCCGGCCAGAACATCGTCGAGATCTACGATGCGTTCGAGCGGTACAGGTGGTACGTCATCGGGGCGCTCGTCGTCGTTGTCGCAATTGTGATCGCACGCCGCGTGCGGCGCAGGCGCGCCGAGCGAGCGGCTTAGTAGTCAGACCCAGTGGAAGGGGCCATTCCCGCGGACGCGCAGGAGCGGGGTGATTCCCGCGCGCGAGGCCGCGCGCCAGCCGGAGGGACCCCTCAGCTATTTGCCACACCGCTGACCTTATTGCCATACCGCTGGCATCAATTGAGGCGATAACCCGCAGAAACCCCATGGGTCACATTTTGGCCACACTACGGGTGAATAGGAGTCAAATCCGTTGGCGTTGATATATGGCTGCCGACAGCGTCAATCCCGGCGCTGCGGCCATCGTCGGCCAGGGCGTCATGAACGGTCGGATCTTCCTCAGGGTCAGCATGTTGCCCAGCTCGCGCTTGCCGTCGTAGAGCAGGTGAATGTGTCCGTACTCGATCGTCTGAAAGTTGGGCGTCCAGCATGTATTCCATGTATTCAATGTGTTGCTAAGTGTTGCTAACGTATCCCAGATATGGCGTTACCCAGGTCAAATACCGTCTCACTTCGCTAGGCTGTTTTAGCTGATCTGGCATCATCCGGTCCATACCGTCGAACGGGTACTGGGCCCTGCGAGGCGTAATTACCGAGCGCCGCGTGCACCGCTTCCCGAGGAGTCGTGGAACTGGTTGGTTGTAATAGGTCGGGCCGTGGTAATTTACGCAGTCTGGATGCACTGCGGAAATGGGTGGAGGCGGATTCGTGGCAGCAGATGGCGCGCGGCAGGCACTGAACGAGGAGGTCATCAGCCTCAGGCGGCATTTCGGCATCGTGGCTGGCGAACCAACTTGACAATGACGGCGTGGTGCGGCTTCACGGCGCGTTCTCTAGTGAATGGTTACAAGCCCTGCGTGATTCGGTGATCGACGATATCGCTGATCACGGCGACGGCGACTTTTGGATCGCCCATGCCGATCGGGAGATCGGCTCACCGGCGCATCAACTGGTGTCCGACCCCGCACTGCGCGAACTTTTCCACGAGACCGTCAGACTTCGATTTCCCGACGTCGCCTCCGGACAGGAGCATACGGGCGTCCATGCCCGTTCGCCCCGGTACTTTGCCGAAGACGCGCTCGAACCTGTTCCATTATGACGCATGTGTTCTGACAATGGTTGTGCCCATATTCATTCCTTCCGCAACTATCGGCACCTGTGGTGAATTAGCAGCCTTTGGAAACAAGCGGCCATTCCGCCGTTTTGTCGCTACACATCTCGTCGATTCGATCCTGACCCACAACTCGCTGTACCGCCGCCATATCACAAAAAAGGTTCTTGACGCATCCCGAGAAGTACATCGTTCCGCTTCAACCGGGCGATGCCTGCCTGTTTTGGGGCTATCGCACCCTTCACGGCAATCTCGTCTGCGCGCCCGGGCGGCTTCGAGCGACCTTGGTTGTTCAGTACGGCCACGTGCATAGGGACAGTCGGGCGTTGAAGGTGGTCTGGAGATTCAGCCGAAGCAGACAGGATAAAAACCGCTTCGAATACATCCCGGCTACGTAAATATAATCCTCATTGCCGCCACCGGATTCGCTGCGCTGGGTGACTGAGAGGTTGGGATCAGTAACCACCGGCAACCCGGCGACTTGCCCAACCACGCATTGAGAATCAACGTCGGTCAGAATACCCGCCGCGTTGAACAACCCCACTTAGGACAATTTAGTGTGCACGGCCGGGGGTGATCGCTGCGATGGCGTCGCGGAGGTCTTCGGGTAGCGGGTCGGCGGCGGTCAGGATTTGGCGGCCGGCTTTGATCTGCACAGTGCGGTAGCGCCGCGTGGTACGGACGAATTTCTTGATGCTCCAGCCAGTTTGGGTCTCGATGTAGTGGCTGACGGCCATCGCCGCGAACACGATACTCAGGTGGGCTTCGAGGACTCGCGTAGGTGGTGCTAGATCGGTTATGCCGAGGTTTGGGTTATGCCGATGTCGCGGGTGTCGGTGCTGGTCAGCGCTGCGTGGCGGGGGTTGATGTCGGCATAGTCATAGGGTGAGGCTGCTTCTTCTCTGATGGAGAGGAGAGGCTGTGATGGCACGAGGTCGTGTTGTTGTCGGCGGGCCGTTGATGATGTGGGTCGGTCCGCTGGATTCGTGGTTGGGGCGGACGGGGTTGTCCCCGGGGCGTGTGAGCCGGACGGTGAACGCGTTTGCCGGGTTGTCGTCGTGGATGGCGGACCGCGGGCTCGGTGTTGCCGACCTCGACGAAGACGTCATCGATGAGCACATTCATGCGGAGCGGCAGCGGTCGGGAGCCCGGTCTCCGGCGGCAGCGCAGTATCTGCCGGTGGTCAAAAAATTCCTTGCCTCCCAAGGTGTTTTGGTGTTGCATCCCCGAGCCGGCCGCGGCTTGGGTGGGATACCCCGGTTGGCGGCCGGACCGCTGAGCGGGGTGGTCAGTGAGCTGGTCGTCTGGTTGCGTGCGCAGGGCTATGCGCCGGGCACGGCACTGTCGGTCGCGGACACTGCTGCACGGCTGGGCGCATGGATGAGCGCGGAGAACATCGATGTGACCGGCCTCGATGAGCCGGTCCTGGGGCGGTTCGTCACCGCGCAGACCAGCGGGCCGGACCCACATCCGTCCTCGGCGCGGCGGATCGTGACAGTGCGCAAGTTTCTGCTCGCCACCGGGCGCCTGAGGAGTGCGGACTCACCGCCACCAGCGCTCGATGCGGTGGGCCAGTGCCTGCAGGCATGGGGCCGCGAGGTGGCCCGCGAACGCGGCGCCGGGCAGGGCTGGATTCGTGAGCAGGCCCGATGGGTTCGTGGGTTTCTCGACCAGATGACCGGCGTTGACGACCAGATCTGTTGGGACCGAGTTGATGTCGGGGCGGTCAACACCTACATCGCCACGGCGGGGCGGGGCTATTCGCTGTCATCGAGACGGCATTTGGTTGTGGCGATACGGTCACTGCTGGCGTGGGCTTTCCGTGCCCGGCTGGTGCCGGCATTGATGGGTGCGGCCGTACTGGCACCTGCCAGGGCGCGGACCGCTCTTCCCCAAGGGCTGCCCGCCGAGCAAATCGAGGCGATCAAGGCCGCTGCGGACCGGTCGGTGCCGCTCGGGCGGCGAAACTATGCGATCGCGGTGATCATCTCCCGACTCGGGTTACGCGCCGGGGAGGTCGCCGGGTTGGGGCTCGATGACATCGACTGGCACCGTGGACAACTCACCGTCACCGGCAAGGGCGGACGAATACTGTGTCTGCCGCTGCCCGAGGACGTCGGCTGCACGCTCGTTGAGCATCTACGTGATCCCCGCCCCGCTGGTGCCGGCCGGTCGGTGTTCCTGCGTGCCCGCCCGCCGCTGATCGGGTTGACCCGGCAAAGGCATCTCCAGTGTCATCGCCGGGCTGGCCGCGGAACGCCGGCTTGGGGACGGTACACGCTCACCGGTTACGGCACTCGGCAGCAACCGCGGTCCTGGCCGGCGGCGGGTCGCTGGTCGAGGCCCGTGAACTGCTCGGTCATGCCCGCACGGACATCGACGATGATGTATGCCCGCGTTGACCTTGCCGCGTTGCGGGAGCCTGGCGCTCCCGTGGGGGCGGATCCCGTCATGACAACGCTGCGTGATCACCTGGCCGAATATGTGAGTGATGCGCCGCACGTTGGGCTACCGGCTCGACAAGCTGGAGTTGCTGGCCGGGCAGTTCTGCGACTGGCTGACCGCCGGGGACAAAACGACGTTTACCATCGCCGACGCGGTGAGCTGGGCGCGGCTGCCTGCACCAGGCCGACCCCATGTGGTGGGCGATGCGTCTGGGCGCGGTGCGGACCTTCGCCACCTACCTGCCCGCGATCGGGGTCGACGTGGCGGTCCCACCCCGCGGTGCTCCTACCCGTGAGGCCAGGCCGATCCTTGATCCCTTACATCTACTCCCAGCAAGACCTGAACATGCTGTTGGAAGGCTGTCCTCAGGTGTTTACCGCGCGAGCTTTGTCACCGCCACAATGCAAACCACCATCGGGCTTGCTGGCCGCCACCGGTATGCGGATCGGGGAGGCACTGCGCCTGCGGCCTGTCCGACATCGACACCAACGCCGCCGTGGCTGCTACTATCCGTGAGCCCAAGAACGGCATCGGATCGACTCATCCCGCGTGACACCCCAGCACCGCCGAGCAGCTGACCGCCTACCAGCAGTTGCCGGCCCGCACCGCATACCCGGCCTGCGACCTGACGGGCCGCTGCTGGTGACCACCGGCGGCACCGGCTACCACCGCGCCACGATCGAGGCTTATTTCTGGCAGGCTCGTTCGACACCGTTGGGCTGCAATCCACGCGGGCGGTCCCGGCCCAGACTGCACGACTTTCGGCACACGTTTGCCACGGCGCACATGGCGGCTGCCTACCGTTCCGGCGCCGACCCGCAGCGCACCCTAACGCTGCTGGCCACCTGGCTTGGTCACACCAGCGCTGCCCACACCTACTGGTATCTCACCGCGACCCCCGAGCTGATGCTGCTGGCCGCGGGCCAGCTCGAGCCCGCAGAGCAAGGGAACCGACATCATGACACTGCCTGGCCACGCCGTTGCAGCGCTACTTCACCGACTTCGCCCGCACTCAACGGGAATTGAGCCCGAACACCATTGCCGCCTACCGCGATACCTGGCGGCTGGTGATCAAACACGCCACCACACACTACGAATGTTCACCGCCGACCAACTCGACCTCGCAATGCTCGACACCGCAGTTGTGTCACCGGGTTCCTCAACGACCTGGCAGCCACCAGCGCGGCAACAGCATCGCCACCCGCAACGCCCGGCTGACCGCGCATCCGTGCCGTGCTGGCATACGCGCTTACCGGACCACCCCGAGCACGCCGAGACGATCACCCGTGTCTTGGCGATCCGGCCCCGGCGCCGCCACGCCGCCCAGGTCGAGTTCCTCACCGACGACGAAGCCAACGCGCTGATCGCCGCACCCGACACCAGCACCTGGACCGGCCGACGCGACCACACACTACTAGCTCATGGCCGTCCAGACCGGGCTACGCGTTAGCGAACTGGTCGCGTTGACCACAACTGACGTGCACATCGGAACCGGTGCGCATGTCACCTGCACCGGCAAGGGACGCCGTCGCCGCGCGACACCCCTGACCACCACGACACTGGCCGTCTTGGACCCCTACCTGACCGAACGCACCACGCGCGCAGGCACCGCATTATTTCCCAGACCCGGCGGCGGGCACCTTTCACGCGACGCACTCGAACACCGCCTGACCACACACCTCCACACCGCCGCGAAAACCTGCCCCTCCCTGGGCAATAAGCACGTCACGATGCACACCCTGAGACACACCGCCGCGATGCGGCTTCTGCACGCCGGAGTCGACATCTCCGTGATCGCGCTCTGGCTGGGCCACCAAAACACCACCAGCACCGACGTCTACCTGCACGCCGACATGAGGATCAAACAAGCGGCAATTGACCGCACCCGCCCACTGCAGACCGTCCCCGGCGCCTACAGTCCGAAACCAGACATCCTCGCCTGGCTCGACACCCTATGACTATGCCGACATCAACCCCCGCCACGCAGCGCTGACCAGCACCGACACCCGCGACATCGGCATAACCCAAACCTCGGCATAACCGATCACATGCCGACGTCGGCATGTGATCGGTCGGGCCTGCAGATCGGTCTTGGAGATCCGAAACGCTCGACGCACCCGACATCGATCGGCCGAAACCGTAAGGCGTTCGATGATCACGTCGGGGTGATGTACCAGTGCCAGCGCCACCTTCTGCACAGCGCGACAGTACGATATGGCCACCACCATTCTTAGCCAGGGCGGCGTTCTCGGCGGCAGCGAGGTTCGGACCGTCCGAGCCGGACCAACGGTCCCCATCGACAGCGAGTGCGGCACACCCGTTTGTGGCCCAGGCGGCGTCAACGCAACTGCCGCTGCGGAAGTCTGAAGTTAAGCAGTTCACCTCCGCGCAGTCTTTAGCCCGATAGCGCCGTTTTATTGTTCGCCCAACCGTGGGCGCCGTTGGCCGGGTCGTAGGCGATGGCGACGCATATGTCGACGTCAGCGTTTGCTGGACCGCAACTGAGCCAGTGCGCTGAAGGCGATCGCGCCGACGGCGACCAGCAGTGTGGCAGCCGCTGTGGGCCGGTGCCGACTTGTGCTGGCGCTGTGGCGGCTAGTGGGGGTGTTCATGGCTGTTCCTTTTCTGTTGATTGTCCCGGTGAGCCGGGGTCCCAGGTAGGAGCAGTTACACCGGCGCAGGGGGACACATTTTGTGACTGAATGTCGGCAATGCGCCTCCTTGCCAACCTCGGATGAGCTTTCCGAACGATAACGCCTGTTCAGGCGCCGAACAGCGGGTTGGGCCAGAAACCTTCAACCCAGAGATCACCGCAATTAGCCAGTACCAGAGCGCGGTGGCCCCCACGACTTCACGTGCCACATCCGGGCAGCCCGATCCTAGTGTTCAAATTCCACCCGAATCGCAACCAAAACCGCAGCTCACCGCGCCACCGCTACGCCAACACCCCCAAAGTGAGCCACGTCAGGTAGGCCACCCGAGTACCCTACGGAGCCAGATTTAGTGCGCAAATTCCCCGGCCGACAACGAACGAACCCACAGGTCAACGCCTCGCGCAGTCACCCATCCCCGAAAAATGTCCTAAGTGGGGCACCGAGTGTCCAGTGCTGCCGCGTAAGCCGCGGTTAAATCTCTGACTATAATTGTCAGGTCGACGTCGGTTACTGGCTCATTGTCCGCCGTCTGAATTCCGACTGCGGGCCTCTCACACAATTCAGCGGGTCGACAGCCGCACTCAGTCTACTGGTGCTGATCCATCTGCGCACCAACCCGACCACCCGCGCGCTTGCGGCGCTGTTCGGTACCAGTCAATCGACCGTCGACCACGTAATTCACCACCTGGTAGCAGTGCGGGCCCGCGCGCTCCGACCCACTCCGGACAACAGCGACCGCCCGCGGATCATCGACGGCACGCTGATCCCCGTGCACGACCAATCCATCAGCGCGGTCCGCAAAACTTCCGGCGCAGCTGTCAACAGCCAGCTCTTCATCTGCGCTCACCGGCGCCGCGTGCTCGCAGGCGCACCAGTGCTGGCCGGGTAACCGCAACGACGTCATCGTGGCCCGCCACACCGTGTGCCGCTGCTCGATGGTGGTGCCGCCCTCGGCGAGCGCGGATACCGCGGCATCACGTCGATCACCACCCCACAACGCGACGAGTCCGGCCCCATCATCCGCGACGACTACTACCGGGCGCATCGCAGGCTCAGGGCCCGCGTCGAGCGCGTCATCGCCCGGCTCAAGGACTGGCAGATACTTCGCCAAGCCGCTGCTGCTGCGGCAGCCACGCCATCAACCACAGCCTCCAAATCGTCGCCGGACTCTGGAACCTCAAAGCCCCCCAGACAATAACGGGTCAAGTCTTAGTCACCGCCCTGCTCTTTGTGCGCATCGCAACATTTGGCCGCCTGGGAGCAGCTGGGTTTATCAGAACCGTCAGTTCCGCCGCAGACCCGGCAAAGCCCTGCGATGCGGAGACGGCTCATGATGCAGCCATCTTTCGGCGACACCGATACTCGCGGTGATAGGCGGCGATGACTGGTCGATTCCGTTCCGCTAGACAGTGCAGTACGCGTTTCTTGCAGGCGCGACAATAATTAATTGCCGGCGCGACAATATACTAATTGCAGGTGCGACAATATATCGGCCATGCTCGTCGATGATGGTGTTCTCGGGTGTGTACTTGTGGCCGCGCAGGCATGCGGCGTTCCGCTTCGATACCGGCGGCTTCACCGCCGTGCCGTTCCCGCGTCGCCATAAGCACCGCCAGGGCGGAGGGCACGCCTCGCTGGCAGACGTCGTCGTTGAGCGCCGTCCAGCAGCGCCGCGCGTCACCGTCGATGTCAGCCAGCACGATCTCTGACGGCCAGCCTCCGCTTCCAGGGGCGTCGCCAGTCGCGGGTAGCAGTGATGTCTGCTCTCACCCCTCGGCGGGTCGATTGCCATCGCCTAAGCAAGCCAGTTTGTTGCCGCTAAGCTTAACCCCGTGCGCAACACCATCCGGCGGGCCTGTGGAGTGGTTTTCCAGCCCAAACATACCGGCGCGCATGGCGTTAACGGCCTCAGTCGGTTTACCAGGGTGTGAGCTCTCCGCGCATGGCCGATATGGCGGCCGTACCCCCTCAGTACCTGTTGTCTGCGCTCGCGCCCGAGCCTCGCACGCTGATCGACATCCTCTACGACACCGCGACCCGCCATCCCGACTCACCCGCGCTCGACGACGGCGAGGTCCAGCTCACCTACGCCGAGTTGATCTCCGACATTGAGGAAAGCGTTGAGTGGCTCGCCGCCCGCGGCATCGGCCGCGGTGACCGCATCGGGATCCGGATGCCGTCCGGAAGTTACGCGCTGTATGTGGCGATCCTCGCGACGCTGGCCGCCGGGGCGGCGTACGTGCCGGTCGACGCCGACGACCCGGACGAACGCGCCGAACTGGTGTTCGGCGAGGCCGACGTGGTGGGGGTGATCACCGAGCGGGGACTGGTCCGCGGGCACGGCGCGTCGCGCGGATGGCGCGCAGGCTCACCGCTGGGTCGCGACGACGCCTGGATCATCTTCACCTCCGGATCCACCGGCACCCCAAAGGGCGTCGCGGTCACGCATCGCAGCGCCGCCGCGTTCGTCGACGCGGAAGCACGAATGTTCCTGCAGGACAACCCCATTGGGCCCGGCGATCGGGTGCTGGCCGGACTGTCGGTCGCGTTCGACGCCTCGTGCGAGGAGATGTGGCTGGCCTGGCGGCACGGCGCCTGCCTGGTGCCTGCGCCGCGTTCGCTCGTGCGCAGCGGCATGGACCTTGGCCCGTGGCTGGTGTCCCGCGATATCACCGTGGTGTCGACCGTGCCGACGCTGGCGGCGCTGTGGCCCGCCGAGGCGCTGGAGGCGGTGCGGCTGCTGATCTTCGGCGGCGAGGCCTGCCCGCCCGAGCTGGCCGAGCGGCTGGCCGTCGAGGGCCGCGAGGTGTGGAACACCTACGGCCCGACCGAGGCGACCGTGGTCGCGTGCGCCGCCCGGCTGGCCGGCACGGGACCGGTGCGCATCGGACTGCCGCTGCGCGGCTGGGATCTGGCGGTGGTGGACAAGGAGCGGTCGGCCGGCACCATTGGCGAAGTCGGCGAACTCGTCATCGGCGGCGTCGGGCTGGCCCGCTACCTCGACCCGGACAAGGACGCCGAGAAATTCGCAGCGATGCCGACGCTCGGATGGTCACGCGCCTACCGCAGCGGCGATCTGGTGCGGCTGCAACCCGACGGCCTGCTACTTCGTCGGCCGAGCCGACGACCAGGTCAAGGTCGGCGGCCGCCGCATCGAACTCGGCGAGGTCGACGCCGCGTTGATGAACCTGCCAGGGGTCAGCGGCGGCGCTGCGGCGGTGCGACGGTCCGCCGGCGGCACTCCCGCTACTGGTCGGCTACATCGCGAGCGCCGACCCGTCGTTCGACGTCGTCAAGGCCCGCACCACCCTTGCCGAGACGCTGCCCGCCGCGCTGGTGCCGCGGCTGGTGGTCGTCGACGAGCTGCCCACCCGCACGTCGGGCAAGGTCGACCGCGACGCGCTGCCATGGCCGCCGCCAGGGGCCGACCGAAGAGCACGGACCCGACCTCGGTGGCACGACGGGCTGGCTGGCCGGGCTGTGGCGCCAGGTGCTCGCCGCGCCGGTCGACGGCCCCGACGCCGACTTCTTCGCGCTCGGCGGCGGATCGCTCGTCGGCGGCGCAACTGGTGGCCGCACTGCGGCAGCGCTATCCGCAGGTGACGGTCGCCGACCTCTACGACCATCCCCGGCTGGGCGTCGCTGGCCGGCTACCTCGATGAACTCGATCCACCGCCAGAGGTCCAACCGCGAGTCGTCGCGCCGACGCCGCGGCTGGCCCAGACCCTGCAGATGGCGCTGTCACTGCCGCTGGCCACGCTGACAGGGCTGCAGTGGGTGGTCTGGCTCGCGCTCGCCAACAACGTCGCGGCCGCGCTGCATCTGGTCCGGTGGGCGGTGGCCGTCAACTGGTGGTCGATCGCCGTCGGGTTCGTCCTGTTCGTCACACCGGTGGGGCGGATGGGCATCGCGGCGCTCTGCGCGCGCATCCTGCTCGGCGGTCTGAAACCGGGCACCTATCGTCGCGGCGGCCCGGTCCACCTGCGGGTGTGGCTGGCCGAACGGCTCGCCGAGGCCAGCGGCGCTGAGAACCAGGCCGGGGCACCGTGGCTGGTGTACTACGCGCGGATGCTTGGCAACAAGGTCGGCAAGGGCGTCGATCTGCACTCCACCCCGCCGGTGACCGGGATGCTCAAGCTCGGACATCGCAGTTCGATCGAGCCGGAGGTCGACCTGTCCGGGCACTGGATCGATGGCGATCGCTTCCACGTCGGCCCGATCACCGTCGGCAACGACGCCACCATCGGAGCCCGCACCACACTGCTGCCCGGGCGCCGTGGTCGGCAAGAACGCGCGACGTGGCGCCCGGCTCGGGTGTGGTCGGCAAGGTCAAGAACGGCCAGTATTGGAAGGGCTCACCCGCGGTGAAGATCCGGAAAGGCCCGACACCCGTGGCCGGACCGACCGCCCGCGGCGGGCCCCGCTGTGGGTAGCCGATCTATGGCGTCACGTCGCGGCCTGCTGGGCGGCTTGCCGTTGGTCGCGCTTGGTGTTGGTCTGGCCGTGCTCGGTTGGACTGTCCGGCACGCCGACTCGCCTCGCGGCGGCGCTCGCGCCCGCCGCCGCCTGGACGCCGCTGGCGACACTGGCCGCGCTCGTGACGTACGCGGCGCTGACGGTGATCGGGGTCCGGGTGCTCGTCGCTGTGGCTGCGCGAGGGATATCACCCGGTGCGCAGCCGCGTCGGATGGCAACTCTGGGCCACAGAGCGGCTGATGGATGCGGCCCGCAACTACATGTTCCCGGTGTATGCCAGCCTGCTCACGCCATGGTGGCTGCGGGTGCTCGGCGCGAAAGTCGGTACGAGAGACCGAGATTTCGACGGCGCTTTTGATCCCGAAGTTCACCGTCGTTGAGGACGGCGCGTTCCTGGCCGACGACACGATGGTCGCATCCTACGAGCTTGGCGGCGGCTGGATCCACGTCGCGAAGGCGACAATCGGCAAGCGGGCGTTTCTGGGCAATTCCGGCATCACCCAACCGGGCCGGCGGGTTCCCGACGACGGGCTCGTGGCGGTGCTGTCCGCGACGCCGCACAAGGCCAAGGCCGGGTCGTCGTGGCTCGGCAGCCCCCCGGTTCGGTTGCGCCGCCAGCCGACCGCAGCCGACGCGCTGCGCACTTTCCATCCGTCGCTGCGGTTGAAGATCCTGCGCGCCATGGTGGAAACCTGCCGACTGATCCCCGTGGTGGTGACCTTCGCGATCGGTGTCGCGGTGCTGTTCGCATTGCAGTGGCTGGCGATCGAATTCGGCTGGCCGGCGGCGGCGCTGGCCGGCGGCGCGGTGCTGCTCGCAGCGGGCGCGGTCGCGGGCGGCATCGCGGTGATCGCGAAATGGCTTGTCGTCGGGCGTATCCGCGCGATCGAGCATCCGCTCTGGTCGCCGTTCGTGTGGCGCAACGAGGTCTCGGACACCTTCGTCGAGACCGTCGCCGCTCCGTGGTTCGCCCGTGCGGCCAGTGGCACCCCGGTGATGAACCTCTGGCTTCGAGCGCTCGGCGCCTCGATCGGTCGCGGTGTCTGGTGCGAGACCTACTGGCTGCCCGAGGCGGATCTGGTCACACTCGGCAAGGGTTCCACCGTCAACCGTGGCTGCGTCGTACAGACCCACCTGTTCCACGACCGGATCATGCGGATGGACACCGTTGTGCTGGAAGACGGTTCGACACTGGGCACGCACTGTGTGGCGCTGCCCGCGGCTCGGATCGGCGCAGGCGCCACCGTCGGCCCTGCCTCGCTCGTCATGCGCGGTGACGAAGTACCGCCGTCGACTCGCTGGCAAGGTAACCCGATCGCGCCGTGGAACCTGTTCGGCAAGAAGCGCGGCGACGCACCGGAGCCGCCACCCAAGAAACAGAAGCAAGCGCCGCGTGACGAGGAGCAAGAAAGCGGCGAAGAACGCGGCCCCTCCGGTCATCGACCCCTACCTGCCTGCGAACGGCAACTTCGGCTATCGGGTGTCGCGCTACGAACTCGACCTCGAGTACAAGGTGTCGATCAACCGACTGTCTGGAACCGCCACCATCACGGCGGTCACCCTGGCGGCGCTGCGCACATTCACCCTCGACTTGTCTGACGCCCTGTCGGTGACGAAGGTTTCGGTGAACGGGCGGCGGCCGGCCCAGTTCCGTTCGACGCGCGGAAAGCTGCATATCGCATTGGACGACTCCCTGCCTGCGGGGGCCGCGATGACGCTCGTCGTGCGCTATGGCGGCACCCCGGGACCGATCCACTCCTTTTGGGGTGACGGTCGGTTTCGAAGAACTGACCAACGGCGTGCTCGTCGCCGGCCAGCCCAACGGCGCCGCGTCGTGGTTCCCCTGTGACGACCATCCCAGCGCCAAGGCCAGCTTCCGTATCCAGATCAGCACCGAGAGCCCCTATTACGCGCTGGCCAACGGTGAGTTGTTGGCCCGCCGAGCCCGCGCGGGCATGACCACGTGGACGTACGAACAGGCCGAGCCGACGTCGACCTATCTGGTCACGCTGCAGATCGGAATGTACGAGCGGCGGCGGATGGCGAAGAACGGCGTCCAGATGCACGCGGTGCTGCCCGACCACCTGCGGGCCAACTTCGACCACGACTTTGGCCGCCAACCGCAGATGATGAAGTTGTTCGTCAAACTGTTCGGAGCGTACCCGCTGGCATCCGGTTACACGGTGGTGGTCACCGACGACGACCTGGAGATACCGCTTGAGGCGCAAGGTATTTCGATTTTCGGCGCCAACCACTGCGACGGCAGGCGCAACGCGGAACGGCTGATCGCCCACGAGCTGGCCCATCAGTGGTTCGGCAATTCGGTCACCGCCAAACGATGGCGGCACATCTGGCTGCACGAGGGCTTTGCCTGCTACGCCGAATGGCTGTGGTCCGAGCATTCCGGAGGGCGTAGCGCAGACGAATGGGCACGCCACTACTACGAGCGGCTGGCCGGTTCGCCGCAGGATCTGCTGCTCGCCGACCCCGGACCGCGGGAGATGTTCGACGACCGGGTGTACAAACGCGGCGCGCTGACGCTCCACGAGCTGCGGGGGCGCATCGGCGACGAGAGTTTCTTTGCGCTGCTGCGGGATTGGACGACTCGCTACCGGCACGGCACCGCGGTCACCGACGACTTCACCGGCTTGGCAGCCAACTACGCTCACGAGTCGCTGCGACCGCTGTGGGATGCATGGCTGTATTCGACGAGTGTGCCCGCGCTGGAAAGCCCGTCGTGACCGACGCGGCGGCGCCGTTTGATCCTCTTCGCGCAGGCGGCTCACCGCCGACGGGCCCGATCACCCGCGCCAGCGTGACCCGGGTCGGCACGGCGACCGTGCTGTCCGCGCTGTGCGGGTACGCGGTCCTGTACCTGGCCGCGCGGGATCTCGAGCCTGCGGGTTTCTCGGTGTTCGGCGTGTTCTGGGGGGCGTTCGGGTTAGTCACCGGCGCTGCGTTCGGCCTTCTGCAGGAGGCCACCCGGGAGGTGCGCTCGGCACGTTACGCCGAGGTCGTCGCCGGGCCGCGCACGCATCCGATGCGAGTCGCGGCGATGGTCGGCGTGGTCGCCGCTGCGGTCATCGCCGCGAGTTCGCCGCTGTGGTCGGCGCACGTATTTGTCGAGGCGCAGTGGCTGAGTGTGGCGCTGCTGAGCGTCGGGCTGGCCGGGTTCTGCCTGCACGCCACCCTGATGGGCATGGTGGCCGGGGTGAACCGGTGGACCCAGTACGGGTCTCTGATGGTCACGGACGCCGGTCTGCGGGTGGCGGTGGCGGCGGCGACGTTCGTGGTCGGCTGGGGGCTCGTCGGATACCTATGGGCGACCGTCGCGGGCTCGATCGCGTGGCTGATCCTGCTGATCGCCTCGCCCGCGACCCGAGCCGCGGCCCGGCTGCTCACCCCTGGCGGCACACTGGCGTTCTTGCGCGGCGCGTCGCACTCCATCGCGGCGGCGGGGGCCAGCGCGATCCTGGTGATGGGCTTTCCGGTGCTGCTCAAGGCGACCTCCGGTGATCTGGGCGCCACCGGCGGCGTGGTGATCCTCGCGGTGACGCTGACCCGCGCGCCGTTGCTTGTGCCGCTGACCGCGATGCAGGGCAACCTGATCGCGCATTTCGTGGACCAGCGCAGTCAGCGGGTGCGGGCGCTGGTGGCGCCGGCGGTCGTCGTGACCGGCCTTGGCCTGTTGGGGGTACTGCTCGCCGGGGTGTTCGGGCCGTGGTTGCTGCGGGAGGGGTTCGGGGCCGAGTACGTGGCCGGCGGGGCGCTGCTGGCCTGGCTGACCGCGGCGGCCGTCGCGATCGCGCTGCTGACCTTGACCGGCGCCGCGGCGGTCGCGGCCGCACTGCACCGCGCATATTCGGTCGGTTGGGTATCTGCGACGGTGGCGTCGGCGCTGTTGCTGCTGCTGCCACTGGGCCTGGAGACGCGCACGGTGATCGCGCTGCTGTGCGGACCGATGATCGGAATCGCGGTGCACCTGGCCGCGCTTGCCAGGATGCCCGACGGGTGACCCTGTATTTTGATGTGCATCAGTATCTCGGACACCCGCTACCACGACGTTTGGATCGTCGTCCCCGCCTTCAACGAGGCGAGCGTCATCGGCGACGTCATCTCTGACGTTCGCTCCGTTTTCCACCACGTGGTCTGTGTGGACGACGGCAGCCGCGACGACACCGGCGAGGTCGCGCTGCGCGCCGGGGCGCACGTGGTGCGCCATCCGGTCAATCTCGGCCAGGGCGCGGCGATCCAGACCGGGGTCGAGTACGCCCGCCGGCAGCCGGGTGCGGCGGTGTTCGCCACGTTCGACGCCGACGGCCAGCACCGCGTCAAGGACGTCATCCGGATGATCGACAGGCTGGCAGGTGAGGATGTCGACCTCGTCATCGGCACCCGGTTCGCCGATCCCGGTGTGGTCAGCCGCACGCCTTTCCTGAAGCGGCTGGTGCTGCGCTCGGCCGCAGCATTGAGCCGCCGCAGCCGCAGGCTGGGCCTCACCGATGCCCACAACGGGCTGCGGGTCTTCAACAAGATGGTGGCTGATCAGCTGAACCTCACCATGAGCGGCATGAGCCACGCCGACGAGTTCATTACGTTGGCCTATGACAACCATTGGCGGGTAACGGAAGAGCCGGTCGAGATCCTCTACACCGAATATTCGATGTCGAAGGGCCAGCCGCTTCTGAACGGCGTCAACATCATCTTCGACGGGTGGCTGCGAGGGAGGATGTCGCGATGAACTGGATTCAGGCGCTTCTGATCGTTTCGGTCCTGGCGCTGCTGGTCTACCTGCTGCGCTCGCGCCGCAGCGCGCGGTCCAAGGCGTGGGTGAAGGTCGGCTACGTGCTGTTCGTGATGGCGGGGATCTACGCGATTCTGCGCCCGAATGACACTACGGTGGTTGCGAACTGGCTCGGGGTGGCCCGCGGCACCGACCTGATGGAGTACATGCTGATCATTGCGTTCGTGTTCACCACGCTATCGGCCTACATGCGGTTCAAAGACCTCGAGCTGAAATACGCGCGGCTGGCACGTGCGGTGGCCTTGCAAACCGCCAGGGCGCCCGAGGAGCGTTAGCCGGTATCAAGCCGGCTGAGCAGAGACGTCATCAGCTGGATTCGCTGGGCCTCGATGTCGGGCTGGGGCAGCACGGCGCGGACGATAGCGGCGCCGTCGAACGTGTTGGTCAGAATCGCCACCAAAGCCGCGAAGGTTTCGTCGGGAAACTGCTCGGTTCCCGGCAACGACCGTGCGACGTCGTAGATGTTGGCGGCATACTCGGTGAGAACGTCCTGCAAAGTGGCCCTTAGCTTTTCGTCGGTGCGCGCCGCGACCAGCAGCTCGTACATCACGGTGTTGGTGGCGTTGCCGGTGACGTCTCGCAAGATGACCAGCACCGCTTCCAACGCCGGCTGGTCGGCCGGTATCTCGGCGACCTGCTTGGTGAACAGGCCGAGCTGGCGTCGCATCACTTCGAGGGCCGTGGCCGCCATGAAATCACCCATGGTGGCGAAGTGCCGGAACAATGCGCCGTCGGAGACTTGGGCCCGCCGCGCGATCACCGCCGCCGAGGCCCGCGCATAACCCACCTCGACGATCGTGTCGATGCTCGCGTCGAGTAGCCGGGAGACGGTTTCCTCGCGCCGTTGCTGCTGGGTTCTGGCCATGTCAGGCAGGTGTTTTCGCAGTGCTGGCCGACGCCCGCCCGCAGGAAGTGGCCGGACTTCGCGGTCGTGCCGTACCCGTCGCGGAAGTGACCGTTGCGGTAGACGACCGCGCCGTTGACTCCGGTCGCGACGACCGCGGCGTCGTTGCGGTTGACCATGCGGCTCAGGCCGCCATAGAACTCGACCTTCTCCTCGTGGTAGCTGTTCACCGAGTCGTCAAGGCCCGCCGGATCGATGACGACGAAGTCGGCCCGGTCGCCTTTCCGCAGGGTGCCGGCGTCGAGGCCGAACCAGTCCGCGACCTCGCCGGTGAGCCGGTAGATCGCCCGTTCGATGGCCAGGAATGGGCGACCCGCTTTATCGGCGTCGAGGGTGCGCTTGAGCAGCCGCAGGGCGAAGTTGTAGAAGGCCATGTTGCGCAGGTGCGCACCGGCATCGGAGAAACCCATATGGATGGACGGCTCGGCGGCGAGTCTGTCGAGGTGCTTGGGCCGGTGGTTGGCGACGATCGTCGTCCAGCGAACGTTACGCTCGCCGTTTTCGACCAGCACGTCGAGAAAAGCATCCAGCGGGTGCAGACCGCGCTCGTCGGCGATCTGCCCGAAGCTCTTGCCGATCAGGCTCTTGTCCGGGCACTCGACGATGGTGGCGTCGTGAAAGTCGCGATGCCACAGGCTCGGTCCGAGCTTGCGGCGGTCGAACTGGCGCCGGAACCGGCGGCGGTATTCGGTGTCTCCCAGAAGTTCATTGCGTTCCAGCTGATCTCTCAGGTGCAGGGCCGCGGTGCCTGCGCCGAACTCCTCGAAGACCGGCAGATCGATTCCGTCGGAGTACAACTCGAAAGGCACGGGAAGATGCTGGAACCGCACGAAGGACCCCAGCAGCCTGTTCAGCAGCCGGGTACCGGGCCCGAAGACCCGCACGGCACCGGGTGCCGACTTGGCGTCGGCCGACACGAGCAGGCTCATCCGCACGCCCGCACGGCGGCCGAACATGCGGCTGCTGGAGAGGAAAAACTGGATCGCCGACAGCGGGTTCTTGACATCGGGAGCGCTCTGCAGGATGCGGCGGCGGTTGCGTAGGACGGCGATCAGCTTCCGGCGTTCGCGCCAGGTCGCGAACGTCGACGGCAATGCCCGCGACCGGTACCGGTCGCCGTCGAGCTTGTCGATGGCCGCGTCCATGCCGGACAGGCCGAGTAGTCCGGCGTCGAGGGCCTGCTCGAGTTTCTCGGCCATCCGGTCCAGTTCGGCGTCGGTGGGCCGCACGCCGTCGGTGGTGGCACGGCCGAGTCCGAGCACGGAGGTGCGCAGGTCCGAATGCCCAAGCATCGAGCTGACATTCGGGCCGAGCGGCAGATCATCCAGCGCACGAACGTATTCGGCGGGCGTGGACCATGTCTTCTTGGCTTCCAGGGCGCCGAGGACGAACTTGCGCGGCACGGCTTCAACCCGGCTGAACAGGTCGGCGGCGTCCTCGGAGTCGGCGTACACCGCCGACAGCGAGCAGTTGCCGAGCAGCACCGTAGTGACACCGTGGCGCACCGACTCACGCAGCCCGGGGTCGAGCAGCACCTCGGCGTCGTAGTGCGTGTGCACATCGATGAATCCCGGGACAACCCATTTCTCGGCGGCGTCGATCACGTCGGGGCAGCCCGTCTCGTCCAGCGGCTGGGTTGAGACGGCGGAGACGATGCCGTCGCGAATGCCCAGCGTGCGGGCCTGCGGCGGGGCGCCAGTGCCGTCGAACCACAGGCCGTTGCGGATGATCACGTCGTAGGTCATGGCTGCCACCCTACAATAAAAAGTAAGTGCTTACAATCTTTTTATGAATTCCGGAAAAACGCAACGGTGCGGGCCACGCCGTCGTCCAGGTTCACGTTCGGCCGCCAACCCAGCACCGACGCGGCCCGGCTGTTGTCGAGGCAGGATCGCTTCAGGTCACCCAGCCGCGCGGGATGGAACTCCGGCTCGTCCGGCGCTCCGACAGCGGACGCGATCGCCGTATGCAGTTGCCGCACTGAGGTTTCCACTCCGGTACCGATGTTGAACCGCTGGCCACCGCCGGCCTCGCCTGCAGCCTTGGCAAAGGCGTCGACGACGTCGTCGACGAACACGTAGTCACGGGTGTCGGTGCCGTCGCCGTAGATCTTGGTCGGCCGGCCGGCCAGCAGCGCCTGCGAGAAGATCGCCACGACGCCGGCCTCGCCGTGGGGGTCCTGCCGGGGTCCGTACACGTTCGCCGGGGCGATGTGCGAACACTGCAGCCCGTAGAGGTTGCGGAACATGTTCAGGTAGACCTCGCCTGCGTACTTGCCTGCGGCATACGGGGAGGCGGGGTCGACCGGGGCGGCCTCGGATGTCGGGTACGTCGACGGGGTGCCGTAGATGGATCCGCCCGACGACGTGTGCACGATCTTGCGGACCCCGGCCTGGCGCGCGGCCTCGGCCAGCCGCACGGTACCGACGACGTTCACGGTTGAGTCGAACTGAGGATCGGCCACCGAATGCCGGACGTCGATCTGGGCGGCCAGGTGGAACACCACCTCGGGCCGGGTGTCGGCGAGCAGTCCAACCAGGTCGGCGCTGACGATGTCGGCCTTGGCGAATTCGAAGTCGGTGCTGCGCTCCGCCTCGACGATGTTCTCGCTGCGCCCTGAGCTCAGGTCGTCGACGCCGATGACCGCGTGCCCGTCCGCAAGCAGGCGATCTACCAGCGTTGATCCGATGAAACCGGCTGCCCCTGTTACCAGTGTGCGCATCGGCTCACCATACCGACGGCCGCTACACGACAGCTGGGTCCGTAGGCTCAGCAAGAGTGAACTGGGTCGCCCGCACCGCCGCCGCGTTGATCGTGGTGCAGTTGGGCGCTCGGGCGGTGCTGGCGTTTCGCGGCTACTTCTACTGGGACGACCTCATCCTGACCGGCCGGGCCGGCACCCAGGGCTTGTTGTCTGCGGCGTATCTGTTCGACGACCACGACGGTCATGTGATGCCTGGCGCGTTTCTCGTCGCAGGCGGTATCACCCGGCTCGCGCCTCTGAATTGGGTCGGCCCGGCGATCAGCCTGGTGGTGCTGCAGGGGCTGGCGTCGTTGGCGCTGCTGCGGGCGCTGCACGTGATTCTCGGTTGGCGGCCGGTGTTGTTGTTGCCGTTGACGTTTGCACTGTTCACCCCGCTGGGTGTGCCCGGCTTCGCGTGGTGGGCGGCGGCACTGAACTCGCTGCCGATGCTGGCCGCGATGGCCTGGGTGTGCGGCGACGCGATTCTGTTGGTGCGCTCAGGAAACCAGCGCTATGCACTCACCGGGCTACTGGTCTACTTCGGCGGCCTGCTGTTCTTCGAGAAGGCCGCGGTGATTCCGTTCGTCGCATTCATGATCGCGGCGCTGTATGGCCACGTCACGAGTTCGGTTTCGGTGGTGGATGTGTGGCGCCGCGGTCTTCGGTTGTGGGTGTCGGCGCTGGCGGTGACGGCCGCATGGGTCGGCGTCTATCTCGTGGTCGTGGACCAGAAGCGGTGGAGCCTGGATCTGGCGATGACGTGGGACCTGTTGAGCCGCTCGGTGACTCACGGCATCGTGCCGGGTCTGGTGGGCGGGCCGTGGGATTGGCAGCGATGGGCGCCGGCGTCACCGTGGGCGACGCCGCCGGCGACAGTGATGGTGCTGGGCTGGCTGGCGCTGGCCGTCGTTCTGGTGATCTCACTGGTCCGCAAGCAGCGCATCGGCTTGGTGTGGCTGGCGGCCCTCGGGTACGCCGTCGCATGCCAGATCCCGATCTATCTGATGCGGTCGTCGCGGTTTACCGCTCTCGAGCTGGCGCAGACGCTGCGTTATCTGCCGGACCTGGTGGTGGTGTTGACGCTGCTGGCCGCGGTGGGACTGTGTGCACCGAACCGTGAGGGGGCGCGGTGGCTGGACGCGTCGCGGTCGCGGACGGTGGTGATCTCCTGCCTCACAGTGGGATTCGTAGCCAGCAGTCTGTATTCGACGGCGACGTTCTTGCGCATCTGGCGGGACAACCCGGTTCAGCCGTACCTGCAGAATGCTCGGACGGGACTGGCGCGAGCACGTGCGATGTCGAACGCGCCGATGCTGGATCAGGAGGTCGATCCGCTCGTGCTGCAACGGGTGGCGTGGCCGGAGAACTTGGCCAGCCACATGTTCGCGCTCGTCCGCGACCGCCCCGACTTTGCCCCGGCGACCACTGAATTGCGCATGCTGGATATGGTGGGGCGCCTCGTTGATGCGAAGGTGACGTGGGTGAGGACCATCGTTGCCGGTCCCGCTCCCAGATGCGGGTACTTCGTGCAGCCCGACTTCCCGGTGCGGATGCCCCTCGACGGCCCGATGCTGCCGTCCGATTGGACCGCTGAGATCAATTACCTCGCCAATAGCGACGGGTCGCTGACGATGTCACTGTCGGAGGGCAACGAGGTCAAAGTGCCTGTGCGACCGGGGCTGAACAGGGTGTTCGTCCGATTGCCTGGCGCGGGCGACGCGATCAACGTGCGGGCGAACACGGCGGCATTGTCGGTGTGCATTGCGGCGGGACCCGTCGGATTCATGGCGCCGAGGTAGCCGCACGCTGGCACTCTGATGCCATGACAGATACGCGTGAACAAGGCCTCCAGGTATTCCGCGAGTTGCTCCCCGGCGTGGTCCCCGACGGCGACGTCGACCTGCGCGACGGCACGTTTGGCGACGAACTATTCGAGATCGCTATCAACAATGTCTTCGGCCGGCTGTGGGGGCGAGGCGGGTTGAGCCGTCGCGAGCGCAGCCTGGTCACGCTCGGCATCCTCATCGCGCTGCGCGCCACCGATGAGCTCAAGATCCACGTCCAGATCGCCCGCAACAACGGGCTGACCGAGGACGAGATCGCTGAGGTCATCTATCACGCCAGCGGCTATGCCGGCTTACCCGCCGCCAACACCGCGTGCCGGATCGCCCGCGAGGTGTTGGAGGCGGCTGAGCCACTGGCGGCTGAGCCACCTAGGAGAATCGAACTCCTGACCTGCTCATTACGAGTGAGCCGCTCTACCGACTGAGCTAAGGTGGCGTGCCCTTTCGAGCGGCACGAGTCTACGGCAGGGCCCACCGGGGGCCCAAGTCAGTCGCGCAGCGCCTGGCCCACGGTGGCGACCATCGCATCGACCGCGAACTTCGGCTTGACGTTGACCGCCAGCGCCTCGCGGCATTCCAACACTGCCTCGATGCAGCGCAGCAGCTTGTCGGGCGGCGCGTGTGCGGCCATCGCCGCGACCGGATCCGCCATGTCGGGATGGTTCGCCTTGATCTCGCCTGCCCCGGACGACACCAGCAGCGCGTCACGAAAGTATGTCGCCAGATCGATCAGCGCACGGTCCAGCGCATCGCGCGATGCTCGCGTTTGGCGCGACTTCTGCCGTCGCTCAAGGTCTTTGATCGCACCGGTCGCGCCGCGCAGCGTTCCGGCCGTGCCCTTGCCGGTGCCGCCTGCACCCAGTGCGGTGCGCAGCTCCTCGGTTTCGGCCTCGTTGCGGTCCTCGGTCAGCGCCCGCGCTTCGGTCTCCGCCGTCCCCACCAATTCCTCGGCGGCGGTGTAGGCCCGCGACAGCGTCGCCGCGTCGCGCGCCAACCCAAGCGCACGCCGGCGTCTCTCCCGCGCCTGCTCGTCGATAGCGAGCCGGCGCGCCCGACCGACGTGACCGCCGCTGACCGACGCGGCCCACCGGGCCTGCTCCTCCGGCAGCCCGTCGGTATCGATCAGCACCTGCGCAATCGCGTCGACCGGCGGCGTCACCAGCGCGACATGCCGGCAGCGCGAGCGCAGCGTGATCGCGATGTCCTCGGGGTCCACCGAGGGCGCGCACAGCAGGAAAACCGTCGACGGCGGCGGCTCCTCGACGACCTTGAGCAGCGCATTCGCTGCTCCTTCGGTCAGCCGGTCGGCGTCCTCGATCAGCACGGTCTGCCACCGCCCGGTGCCCGGCCGCCGCGATGCGATCTGCACGATGTTGCGCATCTCGTCCACGCCGATCGAGAGCCCCTCGGGGATGATCCGCCGCACGTCGGCGTGTGTGCCTGCCATCGTCGTGGTGCAGGCGCGGCATTCGCCGCAGCCGGGGACGCCCTCGGAGGTGCACTGCAGCGCCGCAGCGAAGCACAGGGCGGCGATCGAACGGCCCGATCCGGGCGGTCCGGTGATCAGCCACGCGTGTGTCATGGTGCCGATAGTCGCGGAATTGTGAGCCGCGTCACCGCGTGCGGCCTGCGCTGCGGCCAACAACTCCGCTTCCACGGCGTGTTGCCCCACCAGACGCGAAAAAACACCGGCCATCGCAGATAACAGTAGTGCTGCGAACCGACACGTCCGTCCCACAGCGCCCTTTCACGTCCCCACCGACCGATACGGTTGACGGGTGAACACCGAGGCCATCCGGATCGGGCGAATCAGCGCATTCGTCCGGTGGGTGGCGCGCACGCCGTGGCCGGTGTTCACGCTCGGCATGCTGCAGGCCGACATCATCGGCGCGCTGCTCGTCCTGGGTTTCCTGCGGTTCGGGCTGCCACCCGAGGACCGCATCCAGCTGCAGGACCTGCCGGCGCTCAACCTGGCGATCTTCCTGGGGTATCTGTTTCTGTCGTTCACCATCGCCTCGTTCCTGACCCTGCGGCTGCTGATCCCGGTGATGCGCTGGCAGCGACGAGACACGCTGCTTGGCGATCGTGACCCGGCAGCCACCGAAATGGCCCGCACGCGCGCGTTGAAGATGCCGTTCTACCGCTCGGTGGTCAACGTGACCAACTGGATGCTGGGCTCGGTGGTGTTCATCGTCGCCAGCTGGCCCGTCGCCAGCAAATCCGCCCCGGTGGTGGCGGTCGCCAGCGCGCTGGGCGCCACCGCGACGGCGATCATCGGCTACCTGCAGTCCGAACGCGTGCTCCGGCCGGTTGCCGTGGCTGCGTTGCGCGGTGGCGTGCCGGAGAACTTCCGGGCGCCCGGCGTCATCCAGCGCCAGGTGCTGACGTGGGTGTTGTCTACCGGCGTGCCGGTGCTGGCCATCGTGCTCGCGGTCGTGGCAAGCAAGTTCGAGATCCTGACCGCGTCCGCGGACCGACTCACCACCCCGATCCTGCTACTGGCCATCGCCGCGCTGGTGATCGGGCTGGCAGGCACCGTGCTGGTCGCGATGTCGATCGCGGACCCGTTGCGCCAATTACGTTGGGCCCTTGGCGAAGTGCAGCGCGGTAATTACAACGCACACATGCAGATCTATGACGCCAGCGAATTGGGTTTGCTGCAGGCCGGATTCAACGACATGGTGCGCGATCTCGCCGAGCGACAACGGCTGCGTGACCTGTTCGGCCGTTATGTCGGTGAGGACGTGGCCCGTCGCGCCCTCGAGCGCGGCACCGAGCTCGGTGGCCAGGAGCGCGACGTCGCAGTGCTTTTCGTCGACCTGGTCGGGTCGACACAGCTCGCGGCGACGAAACCCGCGTCCGAGGTCGTCAGCCTGCTCAATGAGTTCTTCCGTGTTGTGGTCGACACGGTCAATCGCCACGGCGGTTTCGTCAACAAATTCCAGGGCGACGCGGCGTTGGCGATCTTCGGTGCCCCGATCGAACATCCGGACGCCTCCGGCGCCGCGCTGGCAGCCTCTCGTGAGCTGCACGACGATCTCATCAGGGTCTTGGGTGAAACCGATTTCGGCATCGGGGTGTCGGCCGGTCGCGCCATCGCCGGGCACATCGGCGCTCAGGCCCGCTTCGAGTACACCGTCATCGGCGACCCCGTCAACGAGGCGGCCCGTCTGACGGAGCTCGCCAAGCTGGAGCAGGGACATGTGCTGGCATCGGCCATCTCGGTCAGCGGCGCGCTCGACGCCGAGGCGTTGTGCTGGGACGTCGGCGAGATCGTCGAACTGCGCGGCCGCGCCGCGCCCACTCAGCTGGCCCGACCGCTGAACCTGGTGTCGGCCAGCGAAGCCGACGAGGTGTCCAGCGACGTTTCCGGATAGCCACCCGGGTGGCGGTTGACCCACGCACGGTCTCCAGGTGGGCGTGAAAAATGCCCGCCCAGTGAGCGACAACGCGCCGCCGGCTAGCTGCGCTTGCCGGCCTTTTTCGCGGGCGCCTTCTTGGCGGCCTTCTTCGTCCGCTTGACCGGGCCCCGCGCCCGGCGGTCGGCCAGCAGCTCGGCCGCCCGCTCGTCGGTGATCGACAGCACGTCATCACCCTTGCGCAGGCTGGCGTTGGTCTCGCCATCGGTGACGTAGGGCCCGAACCTGCCGTCCTTGATCACCATCGGCTTACCGGTCGCCGGATCGGCGCCCAGCTCACGCAGCGGCGGTGCGGAAGCGCCTTGGCCAGCACGGCGCTTGGGCTCGGAATAGATCTTGAGCGCTTCGTCGAGCGTGACGGTGAACATCTGATCTTCGGTTGCCAGCGAGCGAGAGTCGGTGCCGCGCTTCAGGTATGGGCCGTAGCGGCCGTTCTGCGCGGTGATCTCCTCGCTGGTGTTCGGGTCGACACCGACAACGCGGGGCAGCGACAGCAATTTGAGCGCGTCGTCCAGCGTCACCGTCTCCAGGTCCATCGACCGCAGCAGCGAGCCGGTACGCGGCTTGGGCCCCGTCGGTTTCTTGCCCTTCTTGGCGGGCGCCCCGTCCTCAGGCTCCTCCGGCTCGGGCAGCACCTCGGTCACGTACGGCCCGTAGCGCCCGTCCTTCGCGACGATCTCGTGCCCGGTCACCGGGTCGACACCCAGCGAGCGGCCCTCTTGTGGTGTGGAAAACAGCTTTTCGGCCAGCTCGAGCGTCAGTTCGTCGGGCGTCAGCGAGTCGTTGAGGTTGGCCCGCTGCGGCTTTAGCTCTCCAGCCTCGCCGTCCGCATCAACCACCATGCGCTCGAGGTACGGCCCGTTCTTGCCAACCCGGACATAGACGGCCCGGCCCTTATCGTCGTCAAACAACTTGATGGAGTTGACTTCTCGAGCGTCGATACCCTCGAGGTTCACACCGACGAGCTTCTTCAGCCCGCCCGATCGTGCGATCGAGTCCGGCACCCCGTGGTCGCCGCCGAAGTAGAAGTTGGACAGCCAGTTGGTGCGTTGCTCCTGCCCGGCGGCGATCTCGTCGAGCTCGTCCTCCATCGCCGCGGTGAAGCCGTAGTCCACCAGCCGGCCGAAGTGCTGCTCGAGCAGCCCGGTAACGGCGAACGCCACCCACGACGGCACCAGCGCGCTGCCCTTTTTGTGGACATAGCCGCGGTCTTGAATGGTTTTGATGATCGACGAGTAGGTCGAGGGCCGGCCGATGCCGAGGTCTTCCAGCGCCTTGATCAGCGAGGCCTCGGTGTAGCGCGCCGGCGGCGATGTGGTGTGGCCGTCGGCCGTCAGGTCCTTGGCGTCGACGCGTTGGCCCTCTTCGAGCTGCGGCAGCCGGCTCTCGGCGTCGTCGGCCTCTCCGCC
The DNA here is from genome assembly GCA_963733605.1 of uncultured Actinomycetota bacterium. GTDB lineage: Bacteria > Actinomycetota > Actinomycetes > Mycobacteriales > Mycobacteriaceae > Mycobacterium. The sequence goes on along the minus strand of CAVTDY010000035.1, from coordinate 74,602 downwards.
GGCCAGGTCATCGAGGCTTTCGACGTAGGCCTTCAGGAAGCCGGCGAACGTGATGGTGCGGCCGCTCGCGCCGAACACGACCTGCTGCCCGTCGCTCGACTCACCGGAGATGCGCAGGGACAGCGTCGTGCCCCTGGCATCGGCCATCTGCGAGGCGACCGTGCGCTGCCAGATCAGCTCGTAGAGCCGGAACTCGTCGGCGTCGAGCTGGCTGTGCAGCTGCCCGGGCGTCTGGAACACGTCGCCTGCGGGCCTGATGGCCTCGTGGGCCTCCTGGGCGTTCTTGACCTTGCGGGTGTACTGCCGCGGCGTCGGGTGCACGTACTCCTCGCCATAGAGCTGCCGGGCCTGGTTACGCGCGGCGGTGATGGCCGATCCCGACAGCGTCGTGGAGTCGGTACGCATATAGGTGATGTAGCCGTTCTCGTAGAGCCGCTGCGCGATGCTCATCGTGCGCTCGGAGGAGAACCGCAGCTTGCGGCCGGCCTCCTGCTGCAGCGTCGAGGTCATGAACGGCGCATACGGCCGACGCGTGTAGGGCTTTTGCTCGACCGACGACACCGTCAGCGCAGCGCCACGCATCCCGGTGGCCAGCGCCCCGGCGCGGGCCTCGTCGAGCACCAGCACCTCCTCGGGCTTGCGCAGCTCACCGAGCGAGTCGAAATCGCGTCCGGTAGCCACGCGTCGCCCGTCGACCGAGCTCAGCTTGGCTGTGAACGTGGGCGGCTGCGCCTGGGGGTTGGAGACGCTGGCATCGAGTTCGGCGGTGACGTCCCAGTAGCCCGCGCTGCGGAACGCCATCCGCTCGCGCTCGCGCGACACGATGATGCGGGTCGCGACGGACTGCACGCGCCCGGCGGACAGCTTCGGCGCGACCTTCTTCCACAGCACGGGGCTGACCTCATAGCCGTAAAGCCGATCCAGGATGCGGCGGGTCTCCTGTGCGTCGACCAGGTCGTTGTCCAGGTCGCGCGGGTCCTCGGCGGCGGCCCGGATGGCCGGCTCGGTGATCTCGTGGAACACCATCCGCTTGACCGGGATGCGCGGCTTGAGCGTCTCCAGCAGATGCCAGGCGATGGCCTCGCCCTCGCGGTCACCGTCAGTGGCCAGATACAGCTCGTCGACGTTCTTGAGCAGGTCTTTCAGCTCGGCGACGGTGCTTTTCTTATCGGGGCTGATGATGTAGAGCGGCTCGAAGTCGGCATCGACGTTGACGCCAAGGCGTGCCCACGGCTCGGACTTGTACTTGGCCGGGACGTCGGCCGCGGCCCGGGGCAGGTCGCGAATGTGCCCTCGGGAGGACTCGACTATGTAGTTGGAGCCCAGGTAGCCAGCTATTTTGCGGGCCTTAGTAGGCGACTCGACAATGACGAGTCGCCGCACACTTCCGTTGTGGCCGCTGCCGCGGTCCTCGTCAGCCACCTCTGCCTACGCTCCACTTCTGCTGTTGCCACCCGTTGCCCGATATCAGCCTCGGCGGTTGATCCGGCCCCGCTGGCAACTGACAATTTCGCACTCCGCGCCAGCCGACGCAAACTGACCCCCCGGTCGCGGCCCGTCAGATACGCGGCCATTGCTCAAACGCCTCCACGTTGCCTGGAGGTTCCCCCACGTTCTCTACCAGGCGCGATAGCCGTCTTCGCCCGCTGATCCGCAGCGCCGGATGCGCGCCTCTGGTACCGATCAACGTCGGGGCGATCCCCACCCGCATCATCGCCGACGCTAGCGCTGCATGGGTGTCGGGCGCGTGCGGGTCCAGGCCCAACAAATACCGATCGGCTTCGGGTGCGCCCGCCGCCAGCGTCCAGGCCCGCAATTCGCGGGGACCGGGCAGCCACTGCGGCGGCACGGTCTTGACCGCCCCAAGGGTCCAGTCGCGGGCGATGGCCACCAGCCGCTGGTCCACCGTCGTGCGCACCAGCGGCGTGTTCTCGTCGGTGCGGGCGATCTCCGGCTGCAGGCCAGCCTCGTTGATCATCTCGGCGAGGGCCTCGGCGCGCCACAGCCGATCCACGACGACCGACAGCCGTGCGCCGCCGGCGACCAGCACCACCTGTCCGGGCGCAGCGAGAATCCCCGTCAGGTCGGCGACCGCGGGCGGCACCGACTCTGCCGAGAAGAACGACAGCTGGCTCACGCAACCGACAGTAGGCCAGTGGCGCCCCACCTATGGACCGCCGGGCCGGAGGGCCTTCAAAACGAAAAACACCCCCGCGCCGTCCGTTACCGGAACGGCGTGGGGGGTTTCCTCAAGTGCGGTTACTCAGACGGCGCGAACGCCAGTGGCCTGTGGGCCCTTGGGGCTCTGACCGACCTCAAACTCGACCTTCTGGTTCTCCTCCAGGGTGCGGAAGCCGCTGCCCTGAATTTCCGTGTAGTGGACGAAAACATCCGCGGACCCGTCCTCCGGGGCGATAAAGCCGAAGCCCTTCTCCGCGTTGAACCACTTCACAGTTCCCTGTGGCATCTCTCGTGATTTCCTTCTCTTCTTACCGGGCGGTTCACCGACTTCCGGCGTACCGGGCCCGTTCCGACCGCCATACCTTCGTGGAGTCGTCGGAACTTGACCCGACCTACAACCCTCGCAGGAACCGCGATCGCAACGTCGATCCTGCGAGTGTTAGCACACGAACACAGAAGCTGCGACCGCCGTAAGTCAATCATGTTCGGGGCTGCGGCGACAGTGTCGACGGGATCAAGTGGGGAACAATTCACCTACGTCGGAGTTTCGGGAGGCAGGCAGTGTCAAATCCGGGGTCGGATTTCGGCCGCGCACTGCTCGCCTGTGCGATCGAGGGGACGAATCCAGACGAGCAGCCGTTGCGCCACGTCGCGGACCTGCCACCACGCCGGGGCCGGCCTCAGGCCTGGCCGCAGTGGGCCGATCCAGATGTGGTGCGGGCGTTCGTTGATCGCGGTATCGAGGCGCTGTGGTCGCATCAACTCGCGGCCGCCGATCTCGCGCACGACGGCCGTCATGTCGTACTCAGTACCGGCACGGCTTCGGGCAAGTCGGTGGCCTACCAGCTGCCGATATTGACGGCCATGAAAGAGAACCCGCGGGCGCGGGCCTTATATCTGTCCCCGACCAAGGCGCTCGGCCATGACCAACTTCGGTCGGCGATCGCGCTCACCGAGGCCGTGGCGACGCTGGCCGGTGTCGCACCGAGTTCATATGACGGCGACAGCCCCGCCGAGGTGCGCCGCTTCGCGCGTGAGCGATCGCGCTGGATCTTCTCCAATCCCGACATGATTCACCTGTCGCTGCTGCGCAACCATGCCCGCTGGGCAGTGTTCTTGCGCAATCTTGAGTTCATCGTCGTTGACGAATGCCATTACTATCGTGGGATTTTCGGCTCGAATGTGGCAATGGTGCTACGCCGCCTGCTGCGGTTGTGCACGCGCTACTCGTCGGCTCCGACGGTGATCTTCGCCAGCGCCACCACCGCGCAGCCCGCGGAAACCGCATCAGAGCTCATTGGGCAAACTGTCGCAGAGGTCACCGACGATGGGTCCCCACACGGTGCACGCACCGTTGCGCTGTGGGAGCCGGCACTGCGCAAGGACATCGTCGGCGAAAACGGCGCCCCGGTGCGGCGTTCGGCCGGCGCCGAGGCCGCGCGGGTGATGGCCGACCTCATCGCCGAGGGCGCCCGAACGCTGACGTTCGTTCGGTCCCGTCGCGGCGCCGAACTGACCGCGCTGGGTGCGCGGGCACGGCTCGAAGACATCGCTCCGGAGCTGGCCGAGCGGGTGGCGTCCTACCGCGCGGGATATCTGGCCGAGGACCGCCGCGCACTTGAGCGCGCTCTTGCTGAAGGCGAGTTGCGCGGCATGGCGACCACGAACGCGCTGGAGTTGGGTGTGGACATTGCGGGACTGGATGCAGTGGTGTTGGCCGGCTTTCCCGGTACCGTCACGTCGTTCTGGCAGCAGGCCGGGCGCTCAGGCCGTCGTGGCCAAAGCGCGCTGATTGTCCTGATCGCCCGTGACGACCCGTTGGATACCTACCTCGTACATCACCCGGCTGCACTGTTGGACAAGCCGATCGAGCGCGTGGTGATCGATCCTGCAAATCCGTATGTCCTTGGGCCGCAGCTGCTTTGCGCGGCATCTGAACTCCCGTTGACCGACTCCGAGGTGCGGACGTGGAATGCCGAGGCGGTGGCGGAGGCGCTCGTCGACGACGGGCTGCTGCGGCGACGGTCGAGCGGCTATTTCCCCACCCCGGGTGTCGATCCGCATCCGGCGGTGGACATTCGCGGCTCGTCGGGCGGCCAGATCGCGATCCTCGAGGCCGACACGGGCCGGCTGGTGGGCAGCGCAGGTGCGGGCCAGGCGGCGGCGTCGGTTCACCCCGGCGCGGTGTATCTGCATCAGGGTGAGAGTTATGTCGTGGACTCGCTGGATTTCGAGGATGGCGTCGCATTCGTGCACGCGGAGGATCCCGGTTACACGACGTTCGCCCGCGAGCTCACCGACATCGTGGTGACAGGGCAGGGTGAGCGAAAGACATACGGGCCGGTGACCGTTGGCCGGTACCGGTGTCGGTAACCAACACGGTGATCGGCTACCTGCGGCGCCGGCTGGACGGCGAGGTGATCGACTTTGTCGAACTCGACATGCCGACCCGCACGTTGGACACCGCCGCGGTGATGTGCACAATCACACCGGAGGCGTTGCAGCGCAATGCAATCGATTTGCTGCGCGTACCGGGCGCGTTACACGCCGCAGAACATGCGGCGATAGGTCTGCTGCCGTTGGTCGCCAGCTGCGATCGCGGCGACATCGGCGGGGTGTCGACGGCGGTGGGTCCCGTGCAGGGATTGCCGACGATTTTCGTCTATGACGGCTACCCGGGCGGCGCCGGCTTCGCCGACCGCGGCTTCCGCAAGATCGATACCTGGTGGGCGGCGACCGCAGCGGCCATCGAGGCCTGCGAATGCCCAGTTGGCTGTCCGTCATGCGTGCAATCGCCGAAGTGCGGAAGCGGCAATGATCCGCTCGACAAACAGGGAGCGGTGCAGGTGCTGCGTCTGGTGCTCGAAGCGCTCAAGGGTAACGGGCCGTAAATCCGCCCATGGGGGCGACCGACCCCTCGACGGTCGCCCCTGTGAATCCGCTGTCAAGGCAGTGCGGAGATGAGCACGCCGAGCACACAGACAGCTGCGGCGAACGGTCGGACAACGCGATCCGTTCCCAATCCCGCAAGTCGGGCGCAGACGCAAAATACCTTGTCGGAGGGGTCGCCGCAACTTGGGGACGCGTTACCGAACCCGCTCAGGAGCCGGCTGCCAGTGCAGATCTACGGAATCCGTCGACGTCTTCGTCGGTGAGGCGGCTCCTAGCCCGACGGTAAAATGCCGCCCATGACCCACGACTGGCTGCTCGTGGAAACACTGGGCAGCGAGCCCGCCGTGGTCGCACAAGGTCCTCACACCAAGAACGTGGTTCCTATCGGCGCATTCTTGAGACGAAACCCCAACCTGATGGCGGTCCAGACGGCCATCGGAGAGACCGTGCGCGCCGGAGCCGGCCTGAGCAGCATCACGCCGAAGCACGACCGCGTGATTCGTACTGAAATAGTTCAGATGTCCGATGGGCGAATTCACGGCGTGCATGTGTGGATCGGTCCCCCGAAGCTCGATCCGCCAGCCCGCCCAATACCCGGACCGCTGATCTGGGACCTGACCAGCGGGGTAGCCACCGACACCGCCGAGTCGCTGTGGAACAGCGGATGGGATCCCGAAAAGACACCGCTCCACGACAGGGCGTTCGCCGACGACCTGCCGCGCCGCGACCTCAACCCCAGCGAAGCAAGGGTGCTCGCCATGGCGATCAAACCCGAAGCCGGCGTGACGTTCTGCAGCACTTGGGACATAACAGATTTCAACGGCGAACCGATCACCATCGGCTTTGTCTCCCGCGCTCTGCTGGAGAGTCAGGACGACGGCAGCGAGCGACTGATCTGCCGGGCGATGAATTGGCGCAGCGTGCGCGAAGAGCCGACCGCGTCCCATGACTACCTGGCACAGCGGATCATCGACGGATTGGCCCAGCCCGGTGTGTATCGGTGCCTGGTCGATCTCAAGAACTGGACGCTGTTGAAGTGGCTGGACGATCCTGTGCCGTTCTTCGACTGGCGCGCCAGCATGACGGGAGACCACGCTGTCCATCCCGCCGATCGTGGCCAGATGGCAAAGATGGCAATGGAATTCGTTACCGGCACGGCATCTGGTGTGCTGCGCATGGCCGCCAACGGCGGCGGGTGGACACCGGTGCATGTAACGGTCAACCGCGTCGAGCTCGAAGACGACATCTACGCCGGGCTCGCGACGATGCGAGTACCCAGCGACGGGGAGATCGCCGCCGCCGGGCTCGACGACGTCGACGATGCGCCCGCACCACAGCGAAAAGCTAAACCCCGCAAAAATAAAGCCCCCGAACCTAAGGGGAGTCGATCGGCGGGTTCCTGACCGGGTTCTGGTTGTTGAGCGGGAGGCTGATCGCTGTGCCGCGGCCGGTGACGACCGCGTCGATTCTTCGACCAAGCAGCCGGACGCCGACCCAACGCCATCGTCGCCCAGGCGTCGGTCGATCAATGCGAATGTGGCGACAAAGGTGACAAAGCGAGCGGTATGCGCGAAATGAAAATCGCGTTCCGCAACCACAGGAAAACGGCGGAGGTATCCGGAATGCGAAAGGGACCCCCAAAAAGGGACGACCCCCGCCAGGGGGGGAGGAGGCGGAGGTCGTCGTGTATCAGCCCCGGGGGGTCGGGCTGATGCACACCCGGCATAAGCCGAGTAATGCTCACTATACACACGGCACAGCGGAGGGGCGCAAGTGCTGCTTGCCAGAGAAAGCACCCGATAGCAGGAAAGATTGCAGTCACCGTCACCTGTCGTGAACTGCCAATTTGTACGCTCTGTCGACTCTTGCCACGCACCGGCCCCTATGCTGGGCGCTGTGACCGCATCCGAGCCGGCGGCCGGTGAGTCGATCGCGCCGCAAACTTTGACAACGCCCGTCAGGCCCGTTCGGACCGCCGCCTTCTTCGATCTTGATAAGACCGTCATCGCCAAGTCGAGCACATTGGCGTTCAGCAAACCTTTCTTCGATCAGGGGCTAATCAACCGGCGCGCAGTTCTCAAGTCGACCTACGCGCAGTTCCTGTTCCTGATGTCTGGTGCCGATCACGATCAAATGGACCGGATGCGGTCCTACGTCGCGAATATGTGCACCGGTTGGGACGTCGAGCAGGTGAAGTCGATCGTCGGCGAGACAATGCATGACATCGTCGACCCGCTGGTGTTCGCCGAGGCCGCCGATTTGATCGCCGACCACAAGATCTGCGGCCGCGACGTGGTCGTCGTTTCCGCATCTGGCGAAGAGATCGTCGCGCCGATTTCCCGCGCGCTCGGCGCCACTCACGCGATGGCAACCAGGATGGTCGTCGACGACGGCCGCTACACCGGTGAGATCGCGTTCTACTGCTACGGCGAGGGCAAGGTCGAGGCGATCCGCCAGCTCGCCGCCCGCGAGGGCTACGCGCTCGAACATTGCTACGCCTACTCCGACTCGATCACCGACCTGCCGATGCTCGAGTCGGTCGGGCATCCCAGCGTGGTGAACCCGGACCGCGCATTGCGCAAAGAAGCCGTCGCACGGGGCTGGCCGGTGCTCACCTTCTCCAAGCCGGTGTCACTTCGCGACCGCATTCCCGCCCCGTCGGGCGCCGCCGTCGCGACCACAGCGGCGGTCGGGGTGAGCGCCCTGGCCGCGGGTGCCCTGACGTACTCGCTGCTACGCCGGTTCGCCTTCTGAAACCTACTTCGTGTAGTAGCTGGCTCCGCGGTGTAACGATCGCGAGTCGCGCCACAATTGGGCCTTGATGTGACGGTGGTCACGGAGTACAAAGGAACCACGGAAGCCTGGCGCGGCCAAGACCGAGCCAGAAGAGAAGGTTCGATCTCCCAAGGCGGGCTACCCAGCACGGATCCCGGCACCCACGCGGAGCACATGCCGCGAAATAGGTAAAAGTGTTGCGGGCCTGCGCAATTGCGAAGAGCGGACGGCTACGACGGCCCTTTGGGTGGGGTTGCAGCCGAAGCGCATCGCAAGGACGCCGAGGTCACCCACGCAACCCACAACGCACGCTTGGTAACCGGAGTCCGTGCTAGCGGGCGGCGAGCCGAATCAGTTCGGAGCGTCGCCCGCTTCGCGTTGCTGGGACGTTAGGCGACACGCTCGGACGACGCAGCCTGCGCGATGGACAACGCCTCTAACGCGCCGGCGTGTAAGGCCCGGGCGCTCAACACAAGCCACGCCGCAAGGCCGTCCGGTGTGCCCGACGCAGAATCCGCGCGCCGCGGCCCGGTAGTCGCCCGACTGCCGCATCCAGTACACCTCCGGCACGCCGAGGCCGTGCGGGTCCAGACCGCTGGCGATGGTCACCAGCCGCGACGACCGCCCGGGCCACCACGCCGTCGGCGATGCCGAACGGCTGCCAGGGTCAGCAGCTCGCCGTGGACGACCGCGGCGAGCACCGGCGCGGGCGCCCGTGTCCCGCCGGCGACGATGTCGGCCAGCAGCGCCAGCCGGCGGCCGACCTCGACATCGGCTCGTGGCCGGCCAAGCCGGTCGTTGTCGGCCAGGTCGGCCGCCGCCAGTGCGTGCAGTCGGGCGATGGCCTGAAGCGGGGCCCGCTGCCATACGCCGACCAGGGAGCGTCGCCCCGCCTTCCAAGGCCTCGGCGACCCGCAGCGCCCCCGCCAGCACCGGGTCGGGCGCACCGGCCGAGCCGTCGGTCGAGCGACATCCGACAGCTGAAACGACCCCCGTCGAGCACCGGCGGATGCCCGCGCCGCCCGCAGCGCGGCCTCGGCCGCCGTCGTCGGCCAGCCCCGCAGATTGGTGCGGTGCCGATGCGCGCGGCCCAGCGCCTCGCGGGCCTCCTGCCGGCCGCGGCCACGCCGGGCAACTCGGCCAACGGGCCAGCGGGTCAGCGGTCACGGCAGCACACGTTAGCGCGTGCTGTCGTAGCACCCGACGAGGCCAGCACGTCGAGGCCGGCCGATTCTGCTCACCCGCCGGCCCCCGACCATCCGGCCGAGCCAGCCGGCTCGGGTGACTACGCTCGACACATGTCCGACGCGCACGCCGAAGTCCAGTCCGCCTACCCGCCGGCCGCCCGATTCGCCGCGCAGGCCAATGCAGGAGAGGATCTGTATCGCGAGGCGCGAGGCCGATCGGCTGGCGTTTTGGGCCAAGCAGGCCAACCGGTTGTCCTGGGACACACCGTTTACCGAGGTGCTGGACTGGTCGGGCGCGCCGTTCGCCAAATGGTTCGTCGGCGGCAAGCTCAACGTTGCCTACAACTGTGTCGACCGCCATGTCGAGGCCGGCAACGGCGATCGGGTGGCGATCCGCTGGGAGGGCGAACCCGGCGACAGCCGGCGAGCTGACCTACGCGGATCTGCTGGCCGAGGTGATGCAAGGCCGCCAACGCGCTGACCGGCCTGGGACTGGTCGCCGGGGACCGGGTGGCGATCTACATGCCGATGGTGCCCGAGGCGATCGTGGCGATGCTGGCGTGCGCGCGGCTGGGCGTGCTGCATTCGGTGGTGTTCGCCGGCTTCTCGGCGTCGGCGCTGGCGGCCCGCATCGAAGATGCCGAGGCCAAGCTGGTCATCACCACCGACGGGCAGTACCGGCGCGGTCAAGGCGGCGTCGCTGAAGGAGGCGGTCGACGAGGCGGTATCGGCGGTCGGCCGCGGAGAACCCCGGTCGAGCACGTGCTGGTGGTGCGCCGCACCGGGATTGACACGCCGTGGACCGAGGCCGCGACCTGTGGTGGCACGACATCGTCGACGCGGCGTCGCCGAGCACACGCCGGAAGCGTTCGACTCCGAGCACCCGCTGTTTCTGCTCTACACGTCGGGCACCACCGGCAAGCCCAAGGGCATCGTGCACACCACCGGCGGCTATCTGACCCAGGCGTCCTACACCCATTTCAACGTCTTCGACATCAAACCGGACACCGATGTGTACTGGTGCACAGCCGATATCGGCTGGGTCACCGGGCACACGTACATCGTTTACGGCCCGCTGTCCAATGGCGCCACCCAGGTGGTCTACGAGGGCACCCCGAACTCTCCGAATGAGCATCGGCATTTCGAGATCATCGAAAAGTACGGCGTGACAATCTATTACACCGCGCCGACGCTGATCCGGATGTTCATGAAGTGGGGCCGCGAGATCCCCGACGCCCATGACCTGTCCAGCCTGCGGCTGCTGGGCAGCGTCGGTGAGCCGATCAACCCGGAGGCCTGGCGCTGGTACCGAGACGTGTTCGGCGCCAACCGAACTCCGGTCGTCGACACCTGGTGGCAGACCGAGACCGGTGCGATCATGATCTCCCCGCTGCCGGGTGTGACCGCCGCCAAGCCCGGTTCGGCGATGACCCCGCTGCCGGGCATCTCGGCCAAGATCGTCGACGAAGACGGCAACGAGCTGGTGCCCGGCGCCGACGAGACCGAGCACGTGACCGGCTATCTGGTGCTGGACCAGCCGTGGCCGTCGATGCTGCGCGGCATCTGGGGCGATCCGCAGCGCTACATGGAGACCTACTGGTCGCGCTACGCCGAGCAGGGCTGGTATTTCGCCGGCGACGGCGCGCGGGTAGACTCCGACGGATCGATCTGGCTGCTGGGCCGCATCGACGACGTGATGAACGTGTCGGGCCACCGGATTTCCACCGACAGAAGTGGAGTCGGCGTTGGTCGGGCACTCCGGGGTGGCCGAGGCAGCGGTCGTCGGCGCCAGCGACGAGACCACGGGCCAGGCGCATCTGCGCGTTCGTCATCCTGCAGGCGCGCACGCCAAGGACGACGACAACATGGTCGACGAGCTACGCAACCAGGTCGCCAAGGAGATCGGGAAGATCGCCCGGCCCCGCGAAATCCACGTCGTGCCAGAGCTTCCCAAGACCCGCAGCGGCAAGATCATGCGCCGGCTGCTGCGCGATGTCGCCGAGGGCCGCGAGCTGGGCGACACCTCAACGTTGGTCGACCCCAGCGTGTTCGAGGCGATCCGGGCCAGCAAGTAGTCAGGCTCCCGCGAGCGCTCGCGCGAGGACGAAGCAGGTGGTAGGCGCGCCGACGGGGACGAAGCCCGAACCCGGCCGGCCCTTGGCGGCGATGTCGGCGAGCTGGGCGTTGATCGACATGGTCACCGCCGGGGTGTGCAGCGGAATGTACTTGACGACGCACGTCGGCAGATCTTCGCTGAACGCCCCGTGGATCATGCCGACCAGCCGGTTGTTCGACGGTCACCGGCGCGCCGGAGTCGCCCGGCTGTCCGCACACCTGGTTGAGGATCGTGCCGGGTTGCTCGCCGGGGCCCCACGTCACGCCGCAGGAGTAGCCCGTGGTGCGGCCCAGCTTGCAGGCGATGTCGCCGAAGGACGGATCGGGGCCGATGCCGTCGATCTCGAAACCCTTGACGTTGTTGACCGGCTGCACCTTCTGCGGGTCGAACTGGATCACCGCGTAGTCGAGGGCGTCGTTGCCGGCCACCATCGTGCCGATGACCCCTGCGGCCTCGGCGCCTTCGGCGGCCACCTGCTCGCCCGGCCCGCCGCAGTGCGCCGAGGTGAAGCCGATCAGCTTGCCGCGGTTGTCGTTGCCGATCGTGGTGAGTGTGCACAGGGTGTTGCCCTCGATCACGATGCCCGAACCGCCGCCCAGCGGGACCAGGGCATCGGCGTGGGCGGAGGGCAGGCACCGCACGCGGATTGCAGCGAGCCGATCGACACGCGGACGCAGCGATTGGATACCACGGCCAAGGCCACCAGCACCGCTGGATTCGTCAGGCAGCGGACGCCGGTCCTCAAGTATCTTTCCCCCATCGATGTGCCGCCCGGCCATCCAACCGGGCCAGTCTATCGTCGGCCGGGATCGTTTCGATGGACGCCGCATGGCAACATGAACCGCGACTGTCACCGGATGCGGGGAGGAATTGTTCCGTGAGTGATCGCAGGGATGGCGTGCCGACGACCGTGACGTCGATACCGCTGGTGGACCCGCATGCGCCCAAGGCCGACCCGTCCATCGGCGACCTGGTCAAGGACGCGACGACGCAAGTGTCGACGCTGGTGCGGGCCGAGGTCGAGCTGGCCAAGGCCGAGATCACCCGCGACGTCAAGAAGGGCCTCACCGGCAGCGTCTTCTTCATCCTGGCGCTGGTGGTGCTGTTCTACTCGACGTTCTTTTTCTTCCTCTTCCTCGCCGAGCTGCTCAACACCTGGCTGTGGCGCTGGGTCGCCTTCCTGATCGTGTTCGGGATCATGGTGCTCACCACCGCGGTGCTGGCGGTGTTCGGCTATCTCAAGGTGCAGACGCATCCGCGGGCCGCAGAAGACCATCGAATCGGTGAAGGAAACCCGCGAGGCGCTCACCCCCGGGCACGACAAGGACAAGGCGCTCACGTCACCGAATGGCAAGGCCGCATCTGACTCGACCGCCGATCCGTCAGGCTGGTAATGCCCCCACCCGACCCGTCGGTGGTGCGCATCGACGGGTCCGTGGCGTCATCTCGAGGTGCACGCCAACGGGATTCGCTTTCACGTCGTGGAGGCGGAGCCGGCCGAAACATCGCCAACTCCGATCACGGATCGGCCGCTGGTGATCCTGCTGCACGGCTTCGGTTCGTTCTGGTGGTCGTGGCGCCACCAGTTGCGCGGCTTGACCGGTGCCAGGGTGGTCGCGGTCGACCTGCGTGGCTACGGCGGCAGCGACAAACCGCCACGCGGCTACGACGGCTGGACGCTCGCCGGCGACACGGCGGGCTGGTGCGCGCGCTCGGCCACACGGCGGCGACGCTGGTCGGGCACGCCGACGGCGGGTCTGGTGTGCTGGGCGACCTCTGTGCTGCACCCACGGATGGTGCGGGCCATCGCGGTCGTCAGCTCGCCGCATCCCGTCGCATTGCGGACTTCGGCGCTGACCCGGCGTGACCAGGGCCGGGCGCTGCTGCCGTGGATGCTGCGCTATCAGGTGCCGATGTGGCCCGAGCGGTTGCTGACCCGCAACGACGCCGAGGAACTGGAGCGGCTGGTGCGAAGCCGCGCCAGCGGCAAATGGCATGCCTGCGAGGACTTCTCCGAGACGATCCGGCACATGCGACGGGCCATCCAGATTCCGTCGGCCGCGCACTCGGCGCTGGAGTATCAGCGCTGGGCGGTACGCAGCCAGCTGCGCGGCGAGGGCAGGCGATTCATGCGGTCGATGAAGCGGCCGCTGGCGGTGCCGGTGCTGCACCTGCGCGGCGACGCCGACCCGTACGTGCTGGCCGATCCGGTGTACCGGACACAGCGCTATGCGCCGCACGGCCGCTACGTATCGATCGCAGGCGCGGGACATTTCGGCCACGAGGAAGCGCCCGAGGTGGTCAACGAGCAGCTGTCGCGGTTTCTGATGCAGGTGTACGGCTGAGCCAGCCGACGCAGGCGCCTGTCGCGACACGCTGCGTGTTACCGATGTTGGCGAGCTGGCGCGAGACTTCCTTGGCGGTCAGCACGAAGCCGGTTCGGCGTCGTCCACCGCGGCGCCGAACACCACGCCCAGCACCTTGCCCGACCGGTCAATCATCGGACCGCCCGAATTTCCCTGCCGCACAGTGCCTCTGATCGTGTACACCTCGCGGGTAACGGTCCCGGTGCGGTAGATGTCGGGGCCGTTGAGCTCGATGATCTCACGGACGCGGGCCGGGCGTCGCGGCGAAGTCGCCGCCGCCGGGGTAGCCCATCACGACGCGCATCGGTGCCGGTCGGCGCGGAGGCCTGGCTGAACGTCAGCGGCTGAGACGGGAGGTTTGGCACGTCGAGGATCGAGATGTCGGCTTCAGGGTCGTAGGACACCACGCTGGCGTCGTAGGTTTGGCCGTCGGCCTCGACCGTGACGCTGTCGGCGCCCGCGACCACGTGCGCGTTTGACATCACGCGGTTCGGCGCGATGACGAAACCGCTGCCCTCCAGGACCTTCTGGCAGCCGGGTGCGACACCGCGGATCTTGACGACGCTGGGCCGACTGGCAGCGACGACCGCATCGTTGGCCAGCGCGGCATCCGGGGCGTCGACGGCGACGATCGGGGTACGGCCGAACGGCGACAGCACGTCCGGCAGGCCGGATGTGTCAAGCAGTGCCGACAGCCGCGTCGGGACGGACTTCAGCCAGCTGGGCGCCACCTCGTCCACCTGCGCCAGCACCTTCGAGCCGCGCACGGCGGCGGCCAGGTTCGGTTGGTCCGATGAGGTCAGCGGGGTGGCCAGCATCCACGCCGCGACCAGCACGGCGACCAGCTGAAGTCCCACGCCGATGACCGAGTCGAAAGTGCGCAGCGCGCGGTTGCGGATCGCGCCACGCACCGCCCGGCCCAGCACCACACCGGCGATCTCGCCGATGACCACCAGCGCGAGGATCAAGAACAGCGTGACGAACAGCTTGGAGCGGGGCCCGCCGATGTGGGCCGACGATATGCGGCGCCAGCAGCACCCCCGCGACGGCACCGAGAACCACGCCGACGAACGACAGCAGGGAGCCGAGCGCGCCGGAACGCCAGCCGGAGATCGCGGCGACGAACGCGACCGCGAGGACTGCAAGGTCAAGCCACTGTGACGATGTCATTGTTGAGCTTCACCGTAACTCTCCCGGCGCCCGACGAGGGCCATTGCGTCGTCGAGTTCGCGGACGTCGCCGGTGTTCCATGGCTGCGCCCAGCCCGCCACGTCGAGCATCGCGGAGATCACCTGGCCGGTGAACCCCCACACCAGCATCTCGTTGAGCAGGAAAGCCGGGCCGGCGAAGCGGCGCGTGATTGTCCTTGCGGTACACCATGATCCGGTTCTCCGGGTTGATGAACGCGCGCACCGGCACCCGGGCCACGATCGCGGTCTCCGACTTCGTCGACGACGGCCACCGGCCCGGGATCCGGTGAGTAGGCCAGCACCGGTACGACGTGGAAGCCGGACGGCGGGATGAACATCCGCTCCAGCGTGCACAGCGGGTGAAGCCGCCTGGTGTCGATACCTGTCTCCTCGTGGGCTTCCCGCAGCGCGGTGTGCACCGGGTCCGTCGTCGCCGGGGTCGGCCGCTCCGCCGGGGAACGCGGCCTGGCCGGCGTGGTGGCGCAGCGTCGAGGCCCGCACGGTGACCAGCAGGTCGGCGTCGGCGGGCAGGCCGCCGGATGGCGGGTCCGCCGCGGACCCGAGAACAGCACCAGCACCGCGGCATCGCGCTTGCTCAGCCGGTGATGGCCGCCTTGGTGTTGGCGGCGGTGACCAGCGCCAGCACCTCCGGGCGGCACTCGCCTGCGGATAGGCGCTGCTGCACGTCACCGCAGTTGTCGGCAAGCGGATTTGAGCCAGGGCGGAGCGGCGTCGGGAGTCAGGTTGCCCACTCGCTTTGCCTCAGCTCACCCCGCCACTCCAATCTTTGGGTCCACCGCCGCAGCGATCTCGTCGGCGCTGGCGAACGATCGCGGCAGGATTTCGGCAACGCTACCGTCCGCGCGCAGCACGACCGTCGCGGGCATCACGTTGGGTACCCGGAATGCGGCCGCGATCAGCCGGCCGCCGTCCTGCAGTGTCGGCAGCCGCACACCCAGTTCGGCCAGCCGCAGCAATGCCGCGGTTTCGTTCTCGTCCTGGTGCACGGTCAACACGGTGACACCGGGTCCGGCCCGGCGTTGGTACTCGGCCATGGCGGGCAGTTCCTGGCGCGCACGGCGCGCACCAGTAGGCCCACAGGTTGAGGACCGTCGCTCGGCCTGCCGATGCGCGCGGCGACCTCCACGCCTGTGCCGTCGCCCGCGCATTCAAGCGTGATCCCGCGCAGCTGCTCCGGTCCTGGGCCCGTCCCCGCGGGGGGACACGGGGACAGTTCGGCGCGGGCTCGCGGGCCGGCGAGCGCCTCTGCGGTGTCCGCGTCGCGGCGGTCGCGGGCCTGGGCAGGCCCGATGCGATCCGGTCGGCGACCCGTTGTCGCCCAGCTGCGTCCACAACGCCACGCCCAGCGCGACCACGACGACCATCACCGCGATGGTCCACCGGGTCGACGTGCTCATCTGCGTCGTGGTCAGAGACCGGCCAGCGCCAGCAGGTGCTCGGTTTCGGGGCCCTTCACCAGCGGCGCGGCCACCAGCGGATCGGTCGGGCCCAGTGCCGAACGACGGGCAGTCCTTGGCCAGCACGCACACCCCGCAGGCCGGTTTACGCGCATGGCACACGCGGCGGCCGTGGAAGATCACCCGGTGGCTCAACAGTGTCCACTCGCTGCGCTCGATGAGTTCGCCGACCGCGTGCTCGACCTTCACCGGATCCTCTTCGGCCGTCCAGCGCCACCGTCGCACCAGCCGGCCGAAATGGGTGTCGACGGTGATCCCGGGAATGTCGAACGCGTTGCCGAGGATGACGTTGGCGGTCTTGCGGCCGACACCGGGCAGCGTCACCAGCTCGTCCATGGTGCTGGGCACGGTCCCGTCGAAGCGCTCCACCAGTTCCTGGCCGAGCCGGATCAGCGAGTTGGCCTTGTTGCGGTAGAAACCGGTGGGCCGGATGAGCTCTTCGAGTTCGGTGCGATCGGCCTGCGCGTAGTCCAGCGCCGCGCGGTAGCGCTTGAACAACGCCGGAGTGGTGAGGTTGACCCGCTTGTCGGTGCTCTGCGCCGACAGAATGGTCGCCACCGTCAGTTCCAGCGGATTGGTGAAGTCCAGCTCGCAATAGACATGCGGAAACGCTTGTGCCAGTGTGCGATTCATCCGGCGAGCGCGGCGGACCAGGCCCATGCGGGTTTCGCTGTCCCACTTGCGCGAGCTGGCACGCCGAGCCGGCTTGGCGGCTGGCGGCTTGCCGGCCGAAGTCTCACCCACTGTCACGGATGCCAGCGTACGCAGCGGGTCTGACGCTGCCGGGAGCAGACCGGTGCGGACCGGTGACAATTCGTGATCCCGCTGAGACCTTCGCCGTGTTTACTTCACCCTTGTGTCTTGGTTGCTCGCGGCGTTTATCCCGGGGTTGCTGATGTTGGCAACGTTCGGTCTGCAGCGGCTCGAATCGAGCCTCGACGACGACACGGTGTCGGCCTCCGATGTGGCCGAGTTTCTCGAGCAAGCCGAGGCCGATGACGTGAACACGCTGGCGCGCGAGGGCATGGGCCCTGCGCTTGACGGCCTGCATCAGCGGTTGGGCGAACGGGATTGGTCGGTTGCCGCCGGAAGCGGTGCCCGCGAGATGGCAAGTTTGCCAACACGGCTGTAAGTACATCACCGGGCCAATCCTGAATTTCGGCCGACTCGGCATGCCAATCGTGTGTAGCGTGGGCTAGTCGCGAAGTGGCGTACCTCTAGACTGATCTCGTTAACCAGTAAGAGGTCGGCTTACGCATGTCATATCACCCAACAGCTTAAGAGGGGCAACGTGGACGAGATCCTGGCGAGGGCCGGAATCTTCCAGGGAGTCGAACCCAGCGCTGTATCCGCGCTGACCAAGCAATTGCAGCCCGTCGACTTCCCACGCGGGCACACCGTGTTCGCCGAGGGAGAGCCTGGCGATCGGCTGTTCATCATCATTTCGGGGAAGGTCAAGATCGGCCGCCGCTCGCCGGACGGCCGCGAGAATCTGCTCACCATCATGGGTCCGTCGGACATGTTCGGTGAACTGTCGATCTTCGACCCTGGCCCGCGGACGTCGAGCGCCACCACCATCACCGAGGTGCGGGCGGTATCGATGGACCGCGACGCCCTTGCGCGCGTGGATCGCCGATCGCCCTGAAATCGCTGAGCAACTGCTGCGAGTGCTGGCCCGCCGACTCCGCCGCACCAACAACAATCTGGCCGACCTGATCTTCACCGACGTGCCCGGCCGGGTGGCCAAGCAGCTGCTGCAATTGGCGCAGCGGTTCGGCACGCAGGAGGGCGGCGCGCTGCGCGTGACGCACGACCTGACGCAGGAAGAGATCGCGCAGCTGGTCGGCGCATCACGCGAGACGGTCAACAAGGCGCTGGCCGATTTCGCCCACCGCGGCTGGATTCGCTTGGAGGGCAAGAGCGTGTTGATCTCCGACTCCGAGCGGCTGGCCCGCCGAGCGCGCTAGTCACTACGCGTCACTGCGCGCGCAGGTAGTCCAGCTGGGCTTGCACGCTCCACTCCGCGGCGTCCCATAGCTTTTCGTCGACGTCGGTGTAGACGTGCTCGACGATCTGTCGCGCGCTGGCGTCGTCACCGAGCGCGCGCAGCGCACCGCGCACCTGGTCGAGCCGCTCCTCGCGGTGCGCCAGGTACATCGCGCTGACGGCCTCCAGGTCGGCGAGATCGGGGCCGTGGCCGGGCAGCACCTTTCGATGACCCAGGCCGTGCAGCCGACGCAGCGACTCCATGTACTCGGCGAGGCTGCCGTCCTCGTTGTCGATGACAGTGGTGCCGCGGCCCAGCACGGTGTCGGCGGTCAGCACCGCATCGTCGAGCAGAAACGACACCGAGTCGGCCGTGTGTCCCGGCGTGGCCATCACCGTGATGCGCAGACCCGCGGCGTCGATGACCTCGCCGTCAGTCAGCGGACCGCCGAGGCCGCGCAGGAACCCGCTGCCCACGGAGCGCACGACGGCGCCGGTGAGCTCGACGATCTTGTCGATGCCGCCGGTGTGGTCCTCGTGCTTGTGGCTGATGAGCACCAGCGGGATGGTGCCGAGCTCGGCGACCTTCGCGATGTGCTCGTCGTCCTCGGGTCCGGGGTCGACGACCACCATCTCGTCGCTGCCCGGCCCGCGCAGCACCCAGGTGTTGGTGCCGTCGAGCGTCAGCAGCCCGGGGTTGTTGCACAGCAGCACCGACGCGGTCTCGGTGACCGGGCGCAGCAGGCCATAGGCCGGATGCTCGAGGCTCACGCGACCTCTGCCCCACTGTCGCTCACGCGACCTCGACGATCAGCTCCACTTCGACCGGCGCGTCCAGCGGCAGCTCGGCCACCCCGACCGCGGACCGGGCGTGCGCGCCTGCCTCGCCGAACACCTCGCCGAACAGCTGGGAGGCCCCGTTGATGACGCCGGGCTGGCCGTGGAACGCCGGCGCGGAGGCGACGAACCCGACGACCTTGACCACCCGGGTGACGGCGTCGATGCCGACCAGCGAATGCACCGCGGCCAGCGCGTTGAGCGCGCACGTGCGCGCCAGCGCCTTGCCGTCCTCCGGGCTCACCTCGGCGCCGACCTTGCCGGTCTGCGGCAGCTTGCCCGCCAGCATCGGCAGCTGGCCCGCGGTGTACACCAGGTTGCCGGTGCGCACCGCGGGCACGTACGCCGCCATCGGCGGCACGACGTCGGGCAGCTCGATGCCCAGCTCGGCGAGCCGTTCCGAGGCACGTCATTTCGGGCGCTTCAGATACGCAACGTGCTGTTCGCCGGTGGGGCCCGTGCAGCACCGACACCAGTTCCCAGCCGTCCTCACCCCACTGGTCGAGGATCTGTTTCGTCGCGTGCGTCAACAACGGGACGGTGGCGTATTCCCACCGTGTCGGTTCGCTCATGAGGCTGAGCCTATCGGGCAGCGATTCGGTCGTGCGCCATGATGGCTAGCATGCAGGGGTGGCTACCTCAGCGAACAGCGGTAGACCGGTCGGCTGGCCGTCTCGCCTGACCAAGGCGCGACTGCACTTTGTCACCGGCAAAGGCGGAACCGGCAAGTCGACCATCGCGGCCTCCCTGGCGCTGGCTCTGGCCGCAGGTGGCCGCAATGTGTTGTTGGTGGAAGTCGAAGGGCGCCAAGGCATTGCGCAGCTGTTCGACGTGCCGCCACTTCCGTACAAGGAGGTCAAGATCGCCACCGCCGATGGCGGTGGCCAGGTCAACGCGCTGGCCATTGACACCGAGGCGGCCTTCCTCGAGTACCTCGACATGTTCTACAACCTCGGCCTGGCCGGCCGCGCGATGCGCCGGATCGGCGCCGTCGAGTTCGCGACCACGATCGCGCCCGGCCTGCGCGACGTGCTGCTCACCGGCAAGATCCGCGAGATCGTGACCCGCGCCGAGAAGGGCAAGCAGCCGGCCTACGACGCGATCGTGGTCGACTCACCGCCGACCGGACGCATCGCCCGATTCCTCGACGTCACCAAGGCGGTGTCGGATCTGGCCAAGGGCGGTCCGGTGCACTCGCAGGCCGACAGCGTGGTCAAGGTGCTGCACTCCGATCTCACCGCCATCCACCTCGTCACCCTGCTGGAGGCGCTGCCGATCCAGGAGACACTGGAGGCGATCGACGAATTGAAGGAACTCGACCTGCCGATCGGCAGCGTCATCGTCAACCGCAACATCCCCGCCTACCTGTCACGCCGATGCCCTGGCCAAGGCAGCCGAGGGCGACATCGACGCCGACGCGGTGCGCGCCGGGCTGCGAGAGGCCGGAATCACGCTTGTCCGACAGCGATTTCGCCGGGTTGCTCACCGAGACCATTGAGCATGCGACGCGGATCAAGGCACGGGCCGAGAGCGCCGAGCAGCTCGACGAGATCGACGTGGCCCGGCTCGAGCTGCCCGCCATACCCGACGGCGTCGACCTCGGCAGCCTGTATGAACTCGCCGAAGCACTTGCCCACCAGGGCGTCCGATGAGCACTGGCGGATCGCGACATATTGAGGAGAAGTCGATGAGCACGACGCCGCCGGCGCTCGACATGCACGAGGTCCTGTCCGACACCTCCAACCGTGTCGTAGTGTGCTGCGGCGCAGGCGGTGTCGGCAAGACCACCACCGCCGCGGCGATGGCGTTGCGCGCAGCCGAATACGGCCGCACCGTCGTGGTTCTCACCATCGACCCGGCGAAGCGGCTTGCGCAGGCACTGGGCATCAAAGATCTGGGCAACACGCCGCAGCGGGTTCCGCTGGCCCCAGAGGTCCGCGGTGAACTCCACGCGATGATGCTCGACATGCGTCGCACGTTCGACGAGATGGTGGTCCAGTACTCCGGACCCGACCGGGCGGACGCGATTCTGGACAACCAGTTCTACCAGACCGTGGCGACGTCGCTGGCCGGCACCCAGGAGTACATGGCGATGGAGAAGCTGGGTCAGCTTCTCGCCCAAGACAAGTGGGACCTTATCGTCGTCGACACCCCGCCGTCACGCAACGCGCTCGACTTCCTGGACGCGCCACAGCGGTTGGGCAGCTTCATGGACAGCCGGTTGTGGCGGCTACTGCTCGCGCCAGGTCGCGGCATCGGAAGGCTGGTGACGGGCGCGGTTGGCCTGGCCATGAAGGCACTTTCCACTGTGCTGGGGTCGCAAATGCTTTCCGACGCAGCGGCTTTCGTGCAGTCGCTGGACGCGACGTTCGGCGGGTTCCGCGAGAAGGCCGACCGCACCTACGAGTTGCTCAAGCGGCGCGGCACCCAGTTCGTGGTGGTGTCGGCCGCCGAGCCGGACGCGCTGCGGGAGGCGTCGTTCTTCATCGACCGGCTCTCGCAGGAGCACATGCCGTTGACCGGGCTGATCCTCAACCGCACCCACCCGACGCTGAGCGACCTGCACGCCGACAAGGCCGACGAAGCCGCCGAGGAACTGGAGAAGAAGGATCCCGATGCGCTGACCGCCGCGGTGCTGCGCATCCACGCCGAACGGGCGCATGACCGCCAAGCGGGAGATCCGGTTGCTGTCGCGGTTCACCGGGGCCAACCCGCACGTGGCGATCGTCGGCGTGCCGTCGCTGCCCTTCGACGTGTCGGACCTGGAGGCGCTGCGGGCCATCGCCGACCAGATCACCGGCGAGGGTGCCGCGGCGTAGCCGCGAATCGAGCGACGCGGCTAGCCGCGAGCCAAGTGCGGCCTAAACCGCGCTGCGGTGTTTGCGCTGGGCAGCGAAGAACTCTGCCCAGGAGACCACCTCGGGATGCTGCTTGAGCAGGGCGCGGCGCTGGCGTTCGGTCATACCGCCCCAGACGCCGAATTCGACGCGGTTGTCGAGGGCGTCTGCGCCGCATTCGAGAATCACCGGGCAGTGCCGACAGATGACGGCGGCCTTGCGCTGGGCGGCGCCGCGGACGAAGAGTTCATCGGGATCGGCCTGGCGGCATCGAGCCTGGGATACCCACGCGATACGGGCCTCGGCCTCCGCGCCCTGGACAAAGCTGTGTGCTGACATGTTCGGGCTTGTCCTGCGTGCGGCGGGCCTGTACCTGACACCAGCGATCCCTTCGTTCCAGCCGCCCGGCTAGCCGGCGACGGCGCAGTCCTCCGGTGTAGAGCGCTGATGCGATCTACGCCACATTGCGACGGTCAAGTGTGACCTGCATCGCACTGTGTGCCCAACTTAGGTGGTCAGGGGCGTTCTTGCGCAACAGTCTGGAGCGCACTTTTTTGGGACGACCGTGCCGTCAGACCGCAAAATTGACGCAAAAGCAGGTCGGAGCGCCCAGCGAACTCGGCAATCGACCGTCCGAAGCTGCCGTTTCGCGGACGTCGTTACTCTGTACGCATGCCGGAGCAGCCGCCGACCCGACCGCCGACGACAGTCACGGTCATCAAGCTCGCGTGGTGCTGCCTACTGGCCAGCGTGGTCGCCGCGGGGCTGATGTTTCCCGTGGTCGGCGGCTTCGGGCTGATGTCCAACCGCGCCTCCGACGTCGTTGCCAACGGTTCGGCGCAATTGGTCGAGGGCGAGGTGCCGCAGGTGTCGACGATGGTCGACGCCAAGGGCAACGTCATCGCGTGGCTGTACTCACAGCGCCGGTTCGAGGTGCCCAGCGACCAGATCGCCGACACCATGAAGCTGGCGATCGTCTCGATCGAGGACAAGCGATTCGCCGAACACAACGGCGTCGACTGGCAGGGCACCCTGACCGGGTCTGTCCGGCTACCTCTCCGGCAACCTCGACACCCGCGGCGGCTCGACCATCGAGCAGCAGTACGTGAAGAACTACCAGCTGCTGGTGATCGCCCAGACCGACGCCGAGAAGCGCGCGGCCATCGAAACCACCCCGGCCCGCAAGTTGCGCGAGATCCGGATGGCGCTCACGCTCGACAAGACGTTCACCGAAGCCGGAGATCCTGACCCGCTATCTCAATCTGGTGTCGTTCGGCAACGGCGCGTTCGGCATCCAGGACGCCGCACAGACCTACTTCGGCATCAACGCCTCCGCAACTGAACTGGCAGCAGGCCGCGCTGCTGGCCGGCCTCGTCCAGTCGACCAGCACGCTGAACCCGTACACCAATCCCGACGGTGCGCTGGCGCGCCGAAACGTGGTGCTGGACACCATGATCGACAACCTGCCCGAGCACGCCGACGAGCTGCGCGCTGCCAAGGAGCAGCCGCTGGGCATCCTGCCGCAGCCCAACGAGTTGCCCCGCGGCTGCATCGCCGCCGGCGACCGCGCGTTCTTCTGCGACTACGTGCTGGACTACCTGGCCCGCGCCGGCATCAGCAAGGAGCAGGTCGCCAAGGGCGGCTACATGATCAAGACCACGCTGGACCCCGACGTGCAGAGCGCCGGTGAAGTCGGCGATCGACGGCATCGCGAGCCCCGACCTCGACGGCGTCGCCAGCGTGATGAGCGTGATCAACCCGGCAAGGACTCGCATCCGGTGCTGGCGATGGCCAGCAATCGCACCTACGGCCTGAACATCGAGGCCGGCGAGACCATGCAGCCGCAGCCGTTCTCGCTGGCCGGCGACGGCGCCGGCTCGATCTTCAAGATCTTTACCACGGCCGCCGCGCTGGACATGGGCATGGGTATCAACGCGCAGCTGGACGCCCCGGCCCGATTCGAGGCCAAGGGCCTGGGCAGCGGCGGCGCCAAGGGCTGCCCGGCCGCCACCTGGTGCGTGATGAACGACGGCAACTACCGCGGGCAGCTCAACGTGACCGACGCCCTGGCGACCTCACCGAACACCGCGTTCGCCAAGCTCATCTCGCAGGTCGGGGTGCAGCGCTCCGTCGACATGGCCGTCAAGCTCGGCCTGCGGTCGTACGCCCTGCCGGGCACCGCCCGCGACTACGACCCGCAGAGCAACGAGAGCCTCGCCGACTTCGTCAAGCGGCAGAATCTCGGCTCGTTCACGCTGGGCCCGATCGAGGTCAATGCACTGGAGTTGTCGAACGTCGCGGCCACGCTGGCGTCGGGCGGCAGTGTGGTGCCCCCCGAACCCGATCGCCAAGGTCATCGACCGCACCGGCAAGGACGTGGCGGTCACCACCGAGACCTGCGAGCAGGTGGTGCCAGAGGGGCTCGCCAACACACTTGCCAACGCGATGAGCAAGGACGACGTCAGCGGCACCGCGGCAAGCTCGGCGGGATCGGCGGGCTGGAACCTGCCGGTGTCGGGCAAGACCGGCACCACCGAGGCGCACCGGTCGGCGGGATTCGTCGGTTTCACCAGCGCACTTCGCCGCGGCGAACTACGTCTACAGCGACTCGACGACTCCGTCGGACCTGTGCTCGTTCCCGTTGCGACAGTGCGGCTCCGGCAACCTGTACGGCGGCAACGAGCCGGCCAGGACGTGGTTCACCGCGATGAAGCCGATCACCCCTCGCGATGTCAAGCTGCCGCCGACCGACCCGCGCTATGTCGACGGGCGCCCGGCTCCAAGGTGCCCAGCGTCTCCGGCCTGACCCAGGACACCGCCCGCCAGCGGCTCAAGGAGGCCGGCTTCCAGGTCGCCGATCAGCCCACTCCGGTCAACAGCACAGCGCCGCTCGGCGCTGTGGTCGGCACCTCCCCGACCGGTCAGACGGTGCCCGGCTCGATCATCACGATCCAGATCTCCAACGGCATCCCGCCACCTCTACCGCCGCCGCCGCCGGGTGCGATTCCAGGCCTTCCGGGGATGCCGGTGGAGATCGGCTCGACGGTCGTCGAGATCCCGGGGCTGCCGCCGATCACCGTGCCGGTGCTCGGTCCGGCACCGCCACCGGCGCCGCCACCGCCGTGATCGGGCTGCCGGCGCGCTGCGCGGTTGGCCACCGTGCAGCGCGTGACGGCGGTGCGCGCGGGTGACTGGCAGTAGGCTTTCGTGCATGCTCGCCACCCCACCGTCGACGACTCCGTCGTCGGTGACGATGCTCAAATACTCCGCGGCCGTCGCCGTTGGTTCGGTCGTAGCCGGGATCGGTTATGCGTCGCTGATCGAGCGCAACGCGTTCGTCGCTGCGCGAGGTGACCATGCCCGTGCTGTCGCCGGGGTCGTCGCCGCTGAAGGTGCTGCACATCAGCGACATCCACATGCGGCCCAGGCAGCGGCGCAAGCAGGCGTGGCTGCGTGAGCTGGCGCGCTGGGAGCCCGACCTGGTCGTCAACACCGGCGACAACCTGGCGCATCCGAGGGCCGTGCCCGCGGTCGTGCAGGCGCTTGGCGATCTGCTGTCGGTGCCCGGCGTGTTCGTGTTCGGCAGCAACGACTACTTCGGGCCGCAGCTGAAGAACCCGGCTAACTACTTGACCAAGCCCGGGCATCGGGTGCACGGCGAGCCGCTGCCGTGGCAGGACCTGCGCGCGGCGTTCACCGAGCGTGGCTGGCTGGACATGACGCACACCCGCCGCGAGCTCGAGGTCGGCGGGCCTGCGGATCGCCGTGGCCGGGGTCGACGACCCGCACCTGTCCCGGGACCGCTACGAGACCATCGCCGGACCGGCCAGCCCGGCCGCCAACCTGACGCTGGGGCTGACGCATTCACCGGAACCGCGGGTGCTGGATCGCTTCGCCGCCGACGGCTACCAGCTGGTGATGGCCGGCCACACCCATGGCGGCCAGCTCTGCCTGCCGTTCTACGGCGCCATCGTCACGAACTGCGACCTGGACCGATCGCGGGCCAAGGGCGCGTCGCAGTGGGGCGCCAGGCACGCAGCTGCACGTCTCGGCGGGCATGGGCACGTCGCCGTACTATCCCGTGCGATTCTGCTGCAGGCCCGAGGCGACGCTGCTGACGCTGGTCGCGGCCCCCATCGGCGGCCGTGATGCAGGGTCGCGGGCGGGCGAGTCCCACCCGGCCGTATCGGCGCGGTGACCGAGACGGCGTCGCGACGCCGTTCGCAGCCAGCCGCGAGCGTGGGTGGACAACGCCGTCCGATTGATCGAGGCCGACGCCAGGCGCAGCGCCGACACCCACCTGCTGCGGTATCCACTGCCGATGGCCTGGTGCGACGGCGTCGACGTCCAGCTCTACCTCAAGGACGAGACGACCCACATCACCGGCAGCCTCAAGCACCGGCTGGCGCGCTCGTTGTTCCTCTACGCGCTGTGCAACGGCTGGATCGGTGAGGGCACCACCGTCATCGAGGCATCGTCGGGTTCGACGGCCGTTTCCGAGGCCTACTTCGCGGCCCTGCTTGGCCTGCCGTTCATCGCGGTGATGCCGTCCTCGACCAGCGCCGCCAAGATCGCACTGATCGAATCTCAAGGCGGCCGTTGCCATTTCGTCGCCGAGGCGTCCGAGGTCTACGCGGAAGCCGAGCGGCTGGCCGGCGAGACGGGCGGGCATTACCTGGATCAGTTCACCAATGCCGAGCGCGCGACCGACTGGCGCGGCAACAACAACATCGCCGAGTCGATTTTCGACCAGATGCGTGCCGAGTCGCACCCGATTCCGGAGTGGATCGTGGTCGGCGCCGGCACCGGCGGCACCAGTGCCACCATCGGACGGTACATCCGCTACCGGCGATACGCGACCGGCCTGTGCGTCGTCGATCCGGAGAACTCGGCGTTCTTCCCGTCCTATGCACAAGGCAGGCGCGACGTCGTGACCGGGATATCGTCGCGGATCGAGGGCATCGGCCGACCGCGGGTAGAGCCGTCGTTTCTGCCGGACGTGGTGGACCGCATGGTGACCGTTCCTGACGCGGCGTCCGTCGCGGCGGCACGGCACGTCAGCGCGGTGCTGGGTCGTCGTGTGGGGCCATCGACGGGGACGAATCTGTGGGGAGCGTTCGGCCTGCTGGCCGAGATGATCGCCAACGGGCGCAGCGGATCGGTGGTGACCCTGCTCGCCGACAGCGGCGACCGCTACGCGGACACCTACTTCTGCGACGAGTGGCTGACCGCCCAGGGGCTCGTGTCCCCGGCGTCAGCCGAGGTGCTCGTCGAATTCGAACGTTCGGGCCGCTGGCCCTGATCGTCGGATCCGCCGGTCGAGGGGCCCGTCGGAGGTCAAAAACAGCCACAACGCAGCCAGAGCGAAGAATCCCAGGTAGATGGAAGCTCCCAACCCAGTCATTTCGTGCCTCGATTCTCCATTACTCGGCAACTGCCGTCAGTGTGCATAACGCCACCGACAAGCCACATCCATCCCGCGGCGTGTCGTGATCTACGCCTCTGAGCCGGCCTCACCGTGGCCCACCCGCTGACTACGTTGGGTTGGTGCACCGCTGAATTGGTTCGGCTACCTGCTGTTCATTGCCGGGCCGGTGTTCTGTGCACCAACGCAGGCCGTGTCCGTATGCGGTGCCGGTGACGTTTGGCTTCACCGGCCGCCGGTGCGATACGCTGTCGTGGCTTCACGCGGGGTGTGGCGCAGCTTGGTAGCGCGCTTCGTTCGGGACGAAGAGGTCGTGGGTTCGAATCCCGCCACCCCGACTTTGTGACGCCTCGGGGCCGCATCACCCTGAGGGTGCGCGCGGCCCTTCTCGGTACGGGACCAGACGCGACAAACGTGCCGCGCACCAGTCGAAGAAACGGTTGAACGGACCATCGAACAGCGACACCACCCAGGCGATCGCGACGGACAAGACCAGCAGAACCGGGAAGAGCACCGGCGTGGGCGAGGCGGTCCAACCCACCACGTTGAACACCTTGTAGAAGACCATCACCAAGAATCCGTGCAGAGCAAGGATCGTCAGCGTTCGCCGGCCCAGGTGAGCTAGCCATTTCGACCGGCGCGGCATGATCGCCATCCAGCTCAGGGCGCCGACCCCGGCGAGCAGGATGAATCCCAGCCTCCCGAGAGCGGGGAAGCTGTTCCAGACTGTGGCCCGGTCGTAACCTCGGTCGGCGTACACCACGCCGGGGTCCAGACCGTGCAGGGACCAGAGCACCCCACCGACCATCAGCAGCGCGAACAGCAGCCCCCAGAGTGGACGCGCTCGCCCGGTTATTTTGGTCAGCTGATCCCGCCAGAGGTAGCCGGCGAGGAAGAACGGGAAGTAATAAAGCGTGCGGGACAGGCTGAGGTCAGCGCCGATGTACTGGGCGTAGCCCGCTGCCAGCGTGATCGCGATCGCGACCGGCAGTGCCAGGGGAATCCGAAGGAAAAGCGGCAGCATCATGCGCCAGAGGACCAGGCTGAGCAGAAACCAGAGGAGCCATTGCGGATCCAGCAGATGGCGTACGGCATCGTGCTCAACGAGCTGAAGGAGTGCGAGGTAGACAGCTTGCAGACAGACGAGCGGCAGTAGCAGCTTTGCGAACATCTTGCGGTAGTCCGTGTCGCTCAGCAGTGGTTTGGCCAGCATGCCACTCGAGAGCACGAACAAGGGCAGCCCGTACATTGACATCGCCGAGTAGACCCCTTGGAAGACTGGATCGTGCTCCGCGAAATGTTCGACTAGATGAGCGAACACGACGATGATGATGAGTACAGCTTTGATGATGTCCAGATATTCGAGACGTGCTTTGGTCGCCGCACGCGCGTCCGTTGTCGCGCGCGCGTCCGCTCCCCTTGTTGTCTTGCGCCGCGTCATCTGGGTTGCTCGGCCCCGGCGCCGCGGCTGTTGAGTACCCTCGGTAACGTCCGTGACGCCGCTCTTCGGATTGGCCGACATCACGGCCACCGCCGACGGCGCGGGCAACGCGCCGCAAGGAGGCGCGACTGCGCCTCGATTCGTCGGATGTGGGTTGGTCGCCCCAGAACTCAGCCATGCGCTGCCATCTTCTTCATCGAGGATACACGGTACTTCATCTTTGCTCCATGGCCGTCGATCGTCTCTCCATGGCCGTCGCGTTTTGGCCCCCGAGCAACGCTGGCCGCAGCACTCGGTGACAACCGCATCGCACCATTGCTAATCGAGGCTGCCGCCAAACTCGTCGTCGACGAAGTGAAACAAGATGCTGGCCACGACCAATCCAGCGGCCAGCCGCGGTCGGCTGTGGCGGATATGGCGGCCACGAAACAGCAGCGAGTCGCCGATCCTCTGGTACACCGACACCCGCGCCGCCTCAGTTTCCAGGATGAGGGGCCATGGGACGGCGCCCGGTGGTTCTGGAAGACAGTCGACGCACATCGACAGCGTGTACTCGCACTGTTCCCGATCAATATGTGCGGGCAAGTCCGCCCCGTCGTGATACACGATGGTGTAGGTGTACGACGGTTTCACCCGTGTCCCCGCCGCCTGCGAGGCGCCCGCCGCCAGGTACCCATGGATCCAGCAGGTCACCGGATCGTTGTACTGAACCCGTCTCAACGGCGTCTGCCCGTCTCCATCCTCCAGCACGCCCAGTCGGAGAAGTCGCCGAATGTGAAGCCGCAGCGCACCGAGATGGAAGGGATGAAGCATCATCGCGACCGGGGTGAACGTCGTGCAGAGTTCTCGCGCACCGCCCGACCCGTTCGTAGCTCCATCGGACGGGTCGACTGCGAGGCCGGCCGACACGAGCAGCTGCCGCCAACGGGCAGGCAGCGCCGCCGTGGACCCGCACCGCAGCAGCGTCTGCACCGCCTGCACGCCCTCCGGCCCCAGCCACATCGGCATCGATGTGCCGTCGCCGGTGTCGGTGCAGGCTATCGGTCCGCGGCTGCATTCAGCCGGTAACCCCAATTCGTCGGTGTGCGTGATGATCAGTCCGGGCGCGGGAACCGCATCACCGGCTGTGCTCGCCGTGAGACCCCCGCATCGGGCTCCCCGGCGAACGTGAACAGGGGCTGATCGTCGAGAACGCAGGCGAAGGACGGATAGACGCTCATTCCGGCTCCACATGGCCGACCACGGCGAACCGGCGCGCGGCGGCGCTAGCGTCGCCGGCGTCGCTAGCGTCGTCGAGCACGATCACGTAGCCCGGCCCGCCACCCGGGCCCCCACCTACCTCTAACGACTCGCCCCCCTGCCAACTGATCAACCGAGCGTCAACGTTGCCGCGCGTGGCGGGCGACGACTCGGCGAAGCGCGACTGGATTCGCGATGAGAGCCGGTCGCGCCACTCTCCCAGCTCATCGAGGGTGGCGAAGTTCGTCGTCGTGAAGCGGTCGGACCCATCGGCGGCCGGACGCACAACAGCCTCCGCGACGAAATCGTCGACCCGATCCCGTGCCCACTGGAGTAGCTCGGCATGCTCACTGGGACTGAGGATCTCGGCAACAGCGAATACTTGCGGCGACGTGGCAGTCGGGACCGCCGGGCCCGAAGTGGCGGGCCCGACCCGCGACGGGGATGCCGAGAGGATCGGCGGCATCAGACTCAGATCCTGCGACGCGGGGAACAACGGCGCGAACACCTGCGATCGGCGCGTGATGTAACGCAGAATGCGGGCGTCGTCGGCTGACAGCTGCTGATCGTCGTTGCGGGCCGCGCCGGCGACATCGGGACCAAGCATGGCGGCCAGTGCCGCACGGCCCGCAGGCGAAAGCTCGATGCGGTGCGTCGTAACGGTGATCGAGGCGATCCAACCACTGATTTGCTCGGCGGGGTCGGCCGCCGGCCTCAGGCGTGCGACATGCCGCAAGATCTGATCACGGTCAGGACAGTGCAGCAACAAGCCCAGCAGCAGGCGTTGGTCCGCGTCCGAAACCCTGTCCCGCACCCGCGAGATGCGCCCCTCCCGCTCCAGCTCCTCGAGTGCGCAGTCCAGCGCGTCGGCGTACCCGGGGTCACCCTTGCGCACCGCCTCAACGAGGCGCTGCCCGAACTCGGCCGGCACATGCCGCGCCCACTGTGCGACGCGAACGATCGGCAGCGGAGCGCCTTCATCCCCTACCGCTTCGACCATCTCCCCGAGCAGTGGCGATTTCGACCTGCGCAGCACGCGCAGCATTTGCAGGCGAGCTGTCGTGGCGTGGTCGGTGAAGAACGGGTCATACTCCACGCACGGGGGCAGGTAGGCGTACTGGGGCTGCGCGGTCGACCGACTATTCTCGCGGACAATGAAACTCACCGAGGGACGCTCGAGATGCCAAAGGGCGTGCACGTATTCGTCCCCGGGCAGGATCGGCCGCACGTCGCCCCGGTCCAGGACCTCGAGGTCCTTCAGCTCCATTCTGCCAAGATGCACATGATCATCCAGATAACGCGTCTGCTCGAAGTTGTACCGCGCGTGGACGCTTGAGCCGGCGAGCACCTGGAAGGCCCCCGAGAAGCCGTGCTGGTGCACAGACGTTCTGCTGTCGAGCCAGAAGAGCACCGCGATGTGGAACTCTCGACCGCGGAACAGCGTGATCGACGCATCGCCGAAGTTCGACTCGGGGTCGGTCTGGATCGTTAGGACGTCGTCGGTGAACAAGCCGCGCACGAAGTCCTCGGCGGTCAGCCGATCGGCCGGGGAGAATTCCTCCAGAACGGCGACCGCGAGGTCGGCGAAACGGCGATGATCGTTGCGCACCGCCCGCCACCGGGCCTGCAGCTCGCCGGCCGATCTGCGCGGCGAGCTGCAGCGGTAGATCCGTCCGCGTCACGTCGCCACCAGAAGCCGCGCCATCCTCCGACTGCACATCGGCTGGTTCGCTGCATCGCTCGTCTTCGGCAGCGCTCCGGCCGTTCACCGGAATCTGCTCGTGGACTGTCACCGGAATCTCCTCGTTGAACTGTGAACGTATTTGCGGTGAGGGTGAGCCTGAACACCACCAGACTGCGACTGCGGTGGCACTCGATGATCAACCGGTCGGGCCACCGCTTTGCGCGACACCAACGCGTCTTTGGCTCACCGCCCAGATGAGTGGCCCGGGGGAAATCTCAGCCCCGGGCCACCCCAACGCGCACCACCGTCCCGCAGTCTCAGTCGACAACGCCCAGCGCCACACCGAGCGTTTCGCGCTCGCCGGGCAACAGGCCACGGTGCGGCGAAGTGGCCGCGATACTGGGATTACATCTCGCGCGGCAGTGGCAACCGGGGCAAGCCGTCCGGGTGCTTGTCGGGGGGAGGAGGCGGCGGCGGGTCCCCTTCGCCACCCTGCAGCGCGGCGGAGTCATCCTCCCTGGGCGACAAGTCTTCGAGCTCGTCGCGGTCCCCGCCGTCGTTTCCTGCATCGGCCATGTTCTGTTCTCCTGTCGCTTGCTGTGTCGGTTTGCTGTCCGGGCGACATCACGTCCGGGCGACTCAATCGTCCGACGAAGGGCTTGGCGGATTCTTGGTTCGCTGGTAATGCCCTGTAAGCGTAGGACCAGGCAGCGCCTACCGATCCCAATTATGGGAATCTCTCCCAGGATTCAACAAGAATCCGACAAGAATCCTCCAAGCCCCCCGCCCGACACTGACTCTCGACCGTTCAGCAAACCACGCAGTCTCACATTGTTTGACCCGCTCAACCGCATGCTCGGGCGTAAAGTGGCAGCCCACCAGGTGATTGGCCGGGCAGCGCAACCAGCAACCAAGACGGCCGTTCACTGGCCTGGGAAGGCATAGGCAGCCAGATGGCGGCGGATTCTCACGACCACATCGACAGCGGTGAAGCCCCCGAGGAGGGGGGGTTTCGAGTTGCCCTGGTATGCATGCCGTTCGCCACTGCGGATATCCCCGCCATTCAAATCGGACTCCTGACTTCACTTGCGAAACGGGCGGGATTTCTCGCCGACGGCTTCTACTTCAATCTCGATTTGTCTGCTCAGATCGGACCGAAGCGTTACGAGTGGCTGTGCGAGCACCACGGCCAGATGACCGGCGAGTGGCTGTTCACGGTGGCTGCCTTCGGCGACCAGCGTGCAGCGGAATCCGATGACTATCTGCAGGCCTTCCCCGGCCAGCGGCTGTGGTGCGACGCAGACGGCCGTGGAACAGACGGCGACGCCGCTGCGAGGGACTTGTCCGAACTTCGCGACCAGATCCTGCCGGCCTATGTTGACCGGTGCGCCGACAGCGTCGACTGGTCTCGCTACCAAGTTGTCGGCTTTACCTCGACGTTTCAGCAGACCACCGCGTCGCTGGCGCTGGCGGCTCGCATCAAGCAGACCTCGCCGGACACCGTCATCGTGTTCGGCGGCGCCAACATGGAAAGCTCAATGGGCGCCGAACATCTGCGGGCCTTCCCGGTGATCGACTACGTGGTGGTCGGCGAAGCAGACACCGTCTTCCCGCAGATGTTGAACGCGCTGGCCGAGCGGCGCCCCGCGGTCATGCCAGGAGTCCTGGGACGACGAACGGGGGAAGCGCAATCGGGTCAGACCGCGCCAGTCAACGATCTTGACGCCCTTCCCGTGCCCGACTATCACGACTTCTACGAGCAGTCCAACAAACTCGGCGTCTCGCCGCTGCCGCAATTGCCGATTGAGGGTTCGCGGGGATGCTGGTGGGGCCAGAAGCACCACTGCACATTCTGCGGGCTCAATGGCGAGGGCATGGGCTACCGGCACAAGTCGCCAGAGCGGTTCCTGGCGGAGGTCGACGAGTTGTCGAAAACCCACGGGCTGCGCAGGTTCAGCGCGGTGGACAACATCTTGTATCCGAAGTACCTCAGCGGTGTGTTCGATGTGATCGCCGAGCAGCGCATCGACTACGAGTTCTTCTTCGAGGTCAAGCCGAGCGTGGGGCGACGCGAGCTGATGGCGCGCCTGTATCGGGGCGGGGTCCGCAGCATCCAGCCGGGGATTGAAAGCCTGAGCACCCACGTCCTGGAGCTGATGGACAAGGGCACCACGATGCTCGACAACGTGCGGCTGCTCAAATGGGCCCGCTATTACGGAATCCGCGTGTCCTGGAACCTGTTGCGCGGGTTCCCGGGTGAAACGCTCAAGGATTACCAGGCCGAGCTCGAGGTGCTTCGGCAGCTCTCCCACCTGCAACCGCCGCAGGCGGTTGGCCGGATCTGGCTGGAGCGGTTCTCTCCCTACTTCATCGACCAGGATCGCTACCCGCTGCGTAACATCCGTCCGCTTGAGAGCTACCAGTATGTGTATCCCGAGACCGTTCGCCTCGATGACATCGCCTACTACTTCGACTATGAGATGGGCGACACCGTCGAGGAGACGCTGCTCCATGAGACCAACGCGCTGGTAAAGGACTGGCGCAACCGCTGGGCCGGCGGTGCCTCGTCCGACTCGCTGCGCTGCGCTCGCACGCCGGCAATGTTGACGATCACCGACACACGAGGCCGCAAAACGCCGCTGGTCTATGACATTCATGGCCCGATGGCCTACATCTACGAATCCTGCATGGAGACTCACCGGTCCGTCGCCGAGGTGGTGGCCGTACTCGACGACGAGTTCCCCAGATCAGCATTCACTGAAACGGAAGTTTCACGGGCACTTGAGAAATACCGCGATGCGGGTCTGATGGTCGGGGAAGACGACCGCTATTTTAGCCTGGCCCTGCCCGCCAACCCCAACTGGTAAACCCCGAAACCAAAGGGCAACGAAGCGTCCACCGTCGGCAGTTACGGTGCCAGAGGCCGCGTTTCGGCCGGCTTGAAGAGGGGCGCGAAGACCTGCGATCGGCGCGTGATGTAGCGCAGGACCTTCGAATCCGCTTGCTGATCGCCGTCCACAGCTGAGGGAGGGAGGTCGCCGCCGAGGATGGCGTTCAGTGTCTTTCGCCCGGCGGGTGAGATCTCGACGCCGTGCGTCCGACCGACTATCGAGGCGATCCACCCGCTGATGAGCTCGGCGGGATCCGCCGACGGATGCAGCCGAGCGACATGCCCGATGATCTGATCGCGGTCGGGACAATGCAGCAGCATGCCCAGCAGCAACCGCTGGTCGGCATCGTGAACCCTGTCCCGCACCAGCTGGATCCGCTGCCGTTGGTTGATCTCATCGAGCACCGAGTCCAGCGCATCGGCGAACCCGGCGTCGCGCTCGCGCACCGCGTCAACCAAGCGCCGCCGGAGCGCGACGGGCCGCATCGACACCCACTCCAGAACACGCACGATCGCCAGCGGAGCGGCGTCGCGTCCGAGCGCCTCGATCATCTCGCCGAGGGCGGGCGCATCGGACGCAAGCATTATTTGAAGGGCCTCGAGGCGGAGCGATGCCGTGTCGTCCCGGACGAACGGGGCGAACTCCAGGCACGGGGCACGGTAAGCGTATGGCGGCAGTGCCCCGTCGTATTCGCGCACGACGAAACTGACTGATGGCCGCTGGAGATGCCACAGCGCGTGCACGCCCTCTGTGCCGGATAACACCGGCCGAACATCGCCGAGGCCAAGCACTTCGAGTTTGTCCAGCACCACTTTTCCGAGATGGACGTGATCGTCGACATCTCGCGTCCGCTCGAAGCGGTAGCAGGCGTGCAGACTGGAGCCCGCGAGAACTTGAAAGGCCCCCGAGACGCCGTGCTGATGGATCGCCGTCGCGCTGTCGAGCCAGAATATGGCCACGATATTGAATTCCCGGCCATTGAACAGGGTGATCGACATGTCACCGAACTTGGCGTCCGGGTCCTCCTGGCGCGGTAGCAGGCCATCGGTAAACACGCTGCGAAGGATGTCATCGGCAGTGAGCTGGGCGGCGGGGCAGAACTTCTCGAGAACCTCAACCGCGAGGTCTGGAAAGCTCCGATCGTCGCTGCGGGCGGCCTGCCGCCGCGCCTCCAATTCCTGCCCGATCTGATTGGCGACTTGCAACACGAGCGCTGTCCTGGTCGGGGCGTTGGACTGGTCATCCCCCATCGGGCCACCGTAACTCAGAGGAACCCGAGGTCGCGGCGCCCGGGCCCGACCGACGGGCCGGGATCGGTCTGCAGGGTGCGGCTCATCAGTTCGTGGTAGATGTCGCGGAAGTCGGTCGTGGTCTTGAGGTCGCCGTCGTTGAGGTCGGTCAGGCTCGGTTCGTCGCCGTAGAAGCCACCCTTGACGGGTTCGCCCGCGAGGAAGACGGGTCCGGCCGCGCCGTGGTCGGTGCCCTGCGCGGAATTGGCCGCGACACGGCGTCCGAACTCCGAATACATCAGGACGACGAGATTCTTGCCATGCACGTTGGTGCGCATTTCACGCAGGAAGGGTGTGAGGGCCGTGTCGACGGCCTGGAGTAGTTGCTGGTGTGTATCGCGCTCGGCGGCGTGGGTGTCGAAGCCGCTGAGCTGCACCATGTACACCCGGGTAGGTACTGCCGCCTTGACGCAGCGGGCCACCAGATCGAGCTGAGCCTCCAGGGAGTCCACGTCCGCGTCCTTCGCGGCGGCGGCCGGCTCGAGGCGTTTGAGCACTCTGCCGAACTCTGGCTCGGTGATCTTGCTCGCGCGGTAAGTCCTGCGTATCGCCGACATCTCGGCGGTGTCACGCGGATCGTCACCGCTCAGCGCGGTAAGGAATGCCATGGCCTCATCCGGGACGCCGGGGAACCACCCGGACAGTGCGGAGGCGACCTGCTTCTCGCCGATCGACATGAGCGGCATCACGCCGCCGACGTTGACTGCGCGCAATGGGTCGTCGCCGGTGGCATCGAGCCAGCGGCCGATCCAGCCGGTCGGCACCGGCTCCTTCGGGGAGGCCGTCTGCCAGATGTCCATCGAACGGAAGTGGCTGCGATCGGGATTCGGGTAGCCCACTCCCCGCACGATGGCCAGGCGGCGGGACTTCCACAGTTCGGATAGTCCCGCCAGTGCCGGGTTCAGTCCGAGTTGCCCGTCGAGCGGTAAGACCTCCTCCGGCTTGTAGGCCAGATCGGGCCGGGCGTCGTGGTAGGCGTTGTCGGTGTAGGGGATGACCGTGTTGATGCCGTCATTGCCACCGTTGAGCGTGACGATGACCAGGATGCCGCTTCCTTCGGACAGTGGCCGGTCGCGCGCGGCGTCGAGCATGTCGGGCAGGGTGAGCACGGCGACTCCGGACAGCAGTCCCGCCGCGGCGGCCCCGCCCCCGACGATGAGGAACTTGCGACGGTTGAACTCAGCCATCTTGCGGATTCCCCTACGCCGTAAGGTATTCAGGGGAGTTGACCGCAGCCGCAACGATTCGCTTGGGATCGTCGACGAGGTCCTTGAGCGCGGCGACGGTGCGATCGGTCCATGCCCCGACGCCGATCAGGTAACCGGCTGCGTCGATGCGGTCGCCCGTGGCGGCGTCCTCGACAGTCGACAGGTCACCAAGGGTGACGAACTTGTCGGCTGCCCACACTCGTGCCGCGGTGCTCGTCGTCGACAGCCACGCCTGACCACTAGGCCAACCGTTGACGTTGGGCGGATAGAAAGGACGCTGTCCCATCATTTCCAGAGCCAGCAGGATCGCGTTGAGGAACACGGGATCGTCAATGGGCACCTTGAGCGCACGGATCAACCCCACCATCCACTCGATCGGGGCGGTCACGATGGTGCCGGTGCTCGTGGCGAACTCCGGATCCGACAGAATCGCCTTCGTCAGCGCCTTGAGATCCCTGCCCGGCCCGTAGGCATCGACCAGTCGGCCGAGCGCCTCCGGTGACGGCGATTTGTCGGACGCTAGTTGCCGCCATAATCTTCCAGCAACGAACGGCGCGTGTCCGGGCTGACTGAGCACCACGTCGCAAAAGGCTGTGTAATCCAGATTGCCGGTGACGCCGAGGACCGTCTTGACGTCCGGGTCATGCTGGTCTGATTGAACCTCCGTCTGACCGCTGGGTCCGACGTTCCATCCGGTTAGCGCACGCGCGCCCTCCCGCACATCCATCTCGGAGTAACCGTCCCCGTGCCCTAGGGTGAACAGTTCCATGAACTCCCGCGACAGGTTTTCGTTCGGATTCTTAGCGTTGTTGCTGAAGCCGTCGAGCCAGTACAGCATCGCGGCATCGCTCAGCATCGCGACGGCCAGGGTGCGGAAGTCGCCGAGCTTGAGGGTGCGCAACGTCTGATTCTGCGCCCCCATCCATACGGCAAACGGGACCTTCGTTGCTGAGGTCGCGAAGTGGTTGTGCCACAACAGAGTCAGCTTCTCGTGAATCGGCTCCTCGACGGCCACCATTCGTCGTACCCACCACGTTGTCAGATCATTCAGCTGCACGGTGAGTTCATCTTGGAGCGTCTTCAATTCGGTGGCGGTCTTCCAATCGGTCGGGGGTGTGACGGGCATCGGACGTGGGGTCGCTACCGCGCCCGGATCGCGGTCGGCATCGAGGCCAAGTACGGTATCGAGGTACACGGAGCGGTCCTGCTTGGCGACGGCGTCGATCTGTGGTCCGCTAGCGCCGAAACCGGCCCGTCGCAGCAGACGCGCAGTGGCCTGCCAGTCGGTCGATTGTCCGGACATTGACCGCCAGTCCTCATCCTCCCAAAAGGCGCTGGTGCGCCCCTTACGCCCGCCGTCGAACTAGCGTAAGCCCGATGGGTCCGCAACGGGTAGCTGACCTGGCAAACTGACACCCGCCTAGGCGGTGGTGGTGTGAAAGACCGGCCACCCAATCTCGGTGCGTCCGACGTCGCCGGCGAACGCGGCGAAAACGGTTGCCAGTCCTCGTTCACTGGCGACCAGCGCGTCGCACGGGAGAAGTCCCCGATGGCCAACAACGCAGGTGAACCCATGGCCTCAGTGTGCACTCTCCCCCAGGGGCAGAGTCACGCGCCGAAGGAGCCTTGACTTGCCCACGATGTCAGCGCGCACGGTGGGACCACCGGCGGCACCACGCGCCGGCAACGAGTGGGGACACCAGAGCACGAATCAGGAGACAACAGCATGAAAGCAGACCGACCTGACGGCAACCAAGACCGCCCTGCGGTCCTATACCCGCACCTGGACCCGCGAGTTCAACGACCGCGGCATCCGATTCAACACATTGAGCCCGGGCCCGATCGACACCCCTATGTTGGCCGCCAGCCCGACAAGGCACAGTTCACCGCGGCGGTACCACTGAACCGGTTGGGCCGCCCCGAGGAGATCGCAGCCGCTGCACTGTTTTTGGCCTCCGATGACAGCAGCTTTGTGGCCGGCGTCGAACTGAGCGTCGATGGTGGCATGGCCCAGGTCTGATCATCTGGGCCACTAACCTAACCGAGGCTGCCGCGATACTCGTTGCCGAAGCCATTGAAACCCACTGCGGGACCGGAAGTGCCGCGGAAAGCGGTGCGACGGCCGGCCAAGCTACCAGCCGGCCCTGGCGCCTCCTGTTTGCTGACGGGGCACGACCCAGAGCTCTATATTGATTAGGCGTGTCCGATGAACAGGTCGACCTGCCGCTGGCTTACCTGGTTGTGGCCTCTCCTGGCCGCCAGCAACTGCGGGTGGCGATTTTCGACCAGCTCTTCGTCGGCCGGGAGTGCGCGGGAATTGCCCCGCAGCGGCGGATGCTGCTTGATGATTCTCAGATTTCGCGCACCCATCTGGAGATCCGGCTTGACGCCGCCACTAACCGGGCGTTCGTGATCGATACCAGCACCAACGGAACACGCCTTAACGGAATGCGGCTGGAGCGCGCGGTTGCGATGCCCATCACGTCGGGTGACGTGATGTCTATCGGTGATCTGACGCTGAAGTTTGAGGGGGACCGGTTCGCCTCGACGGAGGGGTTTGATCCGCGCCTTACCCGGGCGCGGATTGACATGGCCCCGATGGTCATGGTCGTCGGGGACATCGTTGATTACTCGACGATGTCGGAGATAACCGAACCGAGCGTGATTGCCTCGAGTCTGAACCTGCTGTGGCAGGAGCTTGGCCTTATCCTGCGGGCCCACCGGGGCACGCTGAACCACTACGCGGGCGACGCGCTGTATGCGGTGTGGGAGTTGGGCGCAGTGCCCGATGCCATGCAGTTGGCGATCGCATTCGCGTTGGCCGCCGACAAACGCGTGGAGGAGCTGGGGCCGCAGCTACCGTTGCGCAGCCCGCTGGGATCACCGATACACATGGGGTGGGCCGTCGTGCGGGGCGAGGCCGCGTTGGCGTCGATGACCCGATCGGTGGAGGCGGTCATCGGCGATTCCACCAATGTGGCGTTTCGGCTCGCCGGGCTGGCCGGTCGCGGCGGGCGCGCGGCGGTGATGGTGACCGGCGCGGTGCACGACGCGGTGCTCGCAAAGTTCACCTGGGGTGAGGCCGAGCAGGTGCTGCTCAAGGGACGCCAGGGGCTCGAGACCGTTTTTCCCGTGACCGCCCCGGCACCGCCATCGCAGCTGGGGCGCACGGACGCCGCCATACCTGCCGAACACATCAGACCAGCCACCGGATGAGCCCGCTGCCCGCGCGCGATACGCCGGTGTTCAGCGCCGGCGAACACAGCTTCACCTGGGTTGAGGTGATCGACGCCGCGCGCGTCCGCGGCGACTGGGCCGCGCTGCAGCGTTATGTGGTTGGGCAGCTGGCGCGTGAAACCGAACTTTCCGCTGCCGGCGCACTGCCCACCTCAGCCGAGAACCGGTCCGCCGCGAACGACTTCCGCTACCAACGCAGGCTGCTGAGCGCCGACGAGCTGGAGGAATGGCTGGCCCAATGGGACATCAGTGTCGAGGAGTGGATGGCCGAGAT
Organism: uncultured Actinomycetota bacterium; assembly: GCA_963733605.1. GTDB lineage: Bacteria > Actinomycetota > Actinomycetes > Mycobacteriales > Mycobacteriaceae > Mycobacterium. The sequence goes on along the minus strand of CAVTDY010000035.1, from coordinate 34,068 downwards.
GCGCCGGTCCCTGCTGGAGCCCGCCGACGCCGACGCGACGGAGTCACCTGAAGACTTTGAGCGAATCAGCTGGGTGCACGCCGTGTGCTCTGGCAAGCTAGCGCAATACGCGCAGACCCTGGCAGAGGAGGTTGCTGTGCACCTGGGCGAGCAACCGAGCACGCCTCCCGAGGCGGATCTGGCCGCTTTGCCGCGCCGGCGTGAGCAGTTTTGCACAGCACAGCTGCGCGAGCCGGTGCTGGACACCGAGATCCGCAATAACAAGATCGGCTGGACGAGGCTCGACGTGCAACTGCTGATCCACCCCGACGAGATGGTGGTGCGTGAAGCGGCGATGTGCGTACGGGTGGACGGGCGGGACCTGGCCGACGCCGCCGCCGACGCGGGCGCGCAGCTAGAGGACGTCAGCCTGCTGCTCGATGACGCCGAGCCGGTGCTGCGGACCCGGCTGCTCGCCGCGGATCCTGGCGATCTTTTTGGACCGCTGGCCACCGGAGAAGACCACCGATTGGGGCGTGTGCTGCGTCGGACCCCGCCGAGCCTGGACGATCCGGCGGTGCGCCAGCACGCCGAGGACACCGTGATCCGCCGCGCTTTGGCGGCCGAGGTCAACCGACACGTGCACTGGCATGAGCATCTCTGACCCTCCGGCGGCGATCCCCAGCGCACCTGTGGAACTGCGCCGCATCGAGTTGCTCGAGCTGATGCCCAGTGACGTGCGACGGCTGGTGGAGGCGTCGTTCAGTCGGGTGTCGTTCGCGTTCGGCGAGGTGATCGTGGCCGAAGGCGATGCCGCCGACGCGCTCTACGTGATCGAGTCGGGAACCGCGCGGGTGATCAAGGCCGGCAACCAGGGCGAGGAGGTACCGCTCAACGTGCTGCGCGCCGGCGACGCCTTCGGGGAGCGCGCGCTGCTCTCACCCGGAGGTTCTCGGACCGCAACCGTGCGCGCCTCCAGCCCAGTGCAGGCGCTGCGCTTGGAGCAGGCGGTGTTCGCCGCGCTGGTGGCCAGCGAACCGCAAGTTGCCCACTATCTCGACCTGCACGTCCGGCGTCATGAGCTGCGCGATTTCCTGCGCGCCTACCCCGCTTTCGCCGATCTTCCGCCCGACGGTATGCATCTGCTGCTGGACGGGCTCGAGCCGAGAGCGGTCAGCGCGGGCGAGATGGTGATCTGCCAGGGCGAGCCGTCCGGGCCGATGTACATCGTCCGCCACGGCCGGCTGCGTGCCTACATCGACCGCAACGGCGACCGCGAACAGCGCGCGTATCTGCGCAAGGGCGATTTCTTCGGCGAGGTATCGCTGCTGCGCGGCACCAACCGCACCGCCAGTGTCGAGGCGGTCAGCGACGGGGAGCTGTGGGCGCTGGCGCCGGAGCTGTTCGCGCGGCTGGTGGCGGAGTATCCGAAGTTTCGGGAGCACATCGAGCAGCGCATCTCCTCCTACGACTACCGCCGTTCGGCGCGCGTCCCGCTGGACTTCGCCGACGAAATGTTGCCGGCCGACGGCGCCGGGCCCGAGGTCCTCAGCGAGGAGCAAACCGAAGCCGCAGCAGTCGAATACCCGCAATTGACGGAGGGCGCGGAGGGTACGAGACAGGGCGAAGTAGGCGACGCGAATCTCGATGGATTCAGCCGTCCCCAGCGGCGCATCCGCCGCTTCCCGCAAGTGCTCCAGATCGACCAAATGGACTGCGGTGCTGCGTCTTTGGCGATCGTCTGTCACTATTACGGCCGCAAGGTATCCATCTCACGGGTGCGCGACGCGGTGACCACGGCGATTGATGGGACGAGCCTGCTCGGTATCGCCCGGGGCGCGGAATCGCTCGGGCTTGCGGTGCGCACGGCCAAGGTGTCCAAGAGCCGCCTGGACTCGATGCCGCTGCCGGCGATCGTGCACTGGGAGAACAACCACTGGATGGTTCTCTATGACGTCGACGCCGAGCACGCGCGGGTGTCGGATCCGGCCCGTGGACGCCGCCGGCTGAAACGATCCGAGTTCGAGTCGAAATGGTCCGGTTTCGCCGCGTTCTTCGCCAAGACGGAGGCCTTCGAGCAGGCCCCCGAGGAGAGTTCACGTGTTGGCTGGCTACTGGAGTTCTTCAAGCCCTACCGCCGGTTGTTGGTCTTGGCGCTGGTGCTGGCTCTGCTGGCCGCCGGTCTGGAGATGCTGCTTCCGGTGCTGACCAGCTCGATCGTCGACAAGGTGATCCCGAACCGCGACGCGAGCTTGCTCAACGTGCTCGTGGTGGCCATGTTCGGCGGATTCCTGCTGATGGTGGTGGTCGCGGTGCTGCAGCGGTTTTTCCTCAGCCGCATCGCTGTGCGAATCGATCGAGCCAGCCTCGACATGCTCTCCGAAAAGATGCTCGCCCTGCCGATGAGCTACTTCAACGCACGCCGCACCGGCGATATCGCGCGGCGGCTCAACGGCATGCGGATGGTGCGCCAGTTCATCGTCGAGCATGGGGTGGGCGGCCTGGCCTCGGCCACCCAGCTTCTCGTGGCGGTCGCCATCATGTTTGCGTTCAGCTGGCGCCTCACGCTTGTGTACCTGCTTACCGTGCCGCTCTATGGGGCGATGATGTGGTTCTCACGGACCCGGCTTCGACCGACGTTCGACGCGCTGGAGGAGTCCTGGGGGAAGTATCAGTCCCGCCAGATCGACTCCATCGCGGGCATCGAGACCGTCAAGGCGGTGGGCGCGGAGGAATCCCTGAGGCGACTGCTCACCGGCCAGTTCAATGATCTGTCCGGCAAGCTCTACCGCGCGGATCTGACGGTGATGGTCTACCAGGCTGCCATCCAAATGGTTTCGCTGCTGTCGCTGGTGCTGTTTTTGTGGATCGGCGCCCTGGAGGTTTTGCACAACGAGCTGACCATCGGTCAGCTGGTCGCCTTCAACGCCCTGGTTCTGCTCGCCAACGGGCCGGTCCTTGGCCTGTTGTGGTTGTGGGACCAGATGCAGTACTCGTCCATTCTGCTCGGTCGCCTCAACGACATCCTCGAACAGGAACCGGAGCAGGGCACAGATCACTCGATGCTGACGCCGGTGCGGTCGGTGTCCGGGCACGTCCGCTTCCAGCGGATGACGTTCGAGTACCCGGGTCCGGCCACGACACCGGTGCTCGACGAGATCGATTTCGAAATCCAGCCGGGCACCCGCGCGGCCATCGTCGGGCGCAGCGGCTCGGGCAAAACGACGCTGATCAAATGCCTGTCCGGGTTGTTGATGCCGACCAGCGGTGCCATCCTCTTCGACGGCGCCGATATGACCGGCCTTAATCTGCGCCAGTTGCGCCGCCATATCGGGTTCGTGCTGCAAGACAACCACATGTTCGATGCGACGATCGCCGAGAACATCGCCTTCGGTGAAGAGCAGGCTGATTATGAACGGGTGATGTGGGCGGCGCGGCTGGCCAACGCCGCCGAGTTCATCGAACGCCTGCCGCTGGGTTATGAAACCAAGATCGGCGAGACGGGAATTATGTTGTCCGGCGGTCAGCGCCAACGCATCGCGATCGCACGTGCCGTCTACCCTCAGCCACCGGTGCTGGTATTCGACGAGGCCACCAGCGCACTGGACACCGAGTCCGAGCGCGCCGTCAAGGAGAACCTCGACCAGCTGTTAGAGGGCCGAACCTCGTTCGTGATCGCCCACCGGCTGTCGACTGTCCGCGACGCCGACATCATCCTCGTGCTGGAGAAGGGCCGCATCGTCGAACATGGCACCCACGACGAGCTCATGGAGCGCCAAGGCCTGTACTACTACCTGTGCAGCCAACAACTCGCGCTGTGACCGGTTCGCCAATAACGGTGCAGCTCAACGACACCGACCAGTCCTGCGACATCGAGCGGGCGCGGCAGAGACTAGAAGGCTGACTAGAAGGCGATGCCGACGCTGGATTGAGACTTCGACGGAACCTTGGTCAACACGATGATCGAGCTCAGCTCGACCAGGCCGACGACCAAAAGCGGCCAGAGAGCACCTGCGGCCACGCTGACCATCAATGGGTGGGTCGCGGGTTTTTCCCGGTCGGTCATGCGTCTGCCTGCGGCGTACACCGCCACCGTGACCGCCAACCAGCCACTCACGTAAATCGCCACCAGTATGACGGCCATGCCCCCACCCTTTCGACTCGACTCCGTTGTCGATCGAATTCCCCTCAACTGTAGAGGTAAACAAACTTTTCCGACACTAGGCTCGCGGCCGTGAACACCGATTTTCGATACGAGCGGTGGTTCCTCACCTTTTCCGTGCCGTTGGCTTTCGGGCCGAAGCGCAGCGGACTGCGGGTACAGGACGGCACCCTGCACGTCCGATTCGGTTGGGGATTTCGCACCGAAATCCCGCTGACCTCGATCAAGGACGCGAAACCCAATCACGACAGGGTCCGTTCGTGGGGCGCTCACGGCTGGCGCGGCCGATGGCTGGTGAACGGCTCATCCAGGGATATCGTCGAGCTGACCATCGACCCGCCGGCCCGTGCCTACGTGGTCGCAGCGCCGATCAGACTGAGGACGCTCTGCGTCAGCGTGACCGATCCGCAGGCTCTCATCGCGGCCTGCACTCCCGCGTAGGCTACAGCCGCTCCTTGACCGCGGCCGAAAGTCGGGCGCCGTCGGCCTTGCCCGCGGCGATGGCGGTCGCGGCCTTCATCACCTGCCCCATCTGCCGCATGCTGGGCCGTTCGCCGAGATCCTCGGCGACTTGGGCGATCGCGGTGTCGGCCACGTCGGCCAGTTCGGCCTCGGTGAGCTGGGTGGGCAGATACTCGTCGATGACCCGTGCCTCGGCATGTTCGGTCGCCGCGAGCTCGCCGCGCCCGTTCTGGGTGTAGATCTCGGCCGACTCGCTGCGCTTCTTGGCCTCCCGGGACAGCACCTTGATCACCTCGGCGTCGGACAGCTCCCGCGACTCCTTGCCGGCGACCTCTTCGGTCTGGATCGCCGCCAGCAGCATCCGCAACGTCGCGGTGCGCAGCTTGTCCTGCGACTTCATCGCGGTGGTCAGGTCCGCACGCAACCGGTCTTTGAGTTCCGCCATGACGCAGACGCTACGCCCGGGTGTCGGTGCGGCGCCCACGTTGTCAATTCGCACAGTGATCGACAGGATGGTTGCCATGAGCAACGACGCCGGCGGGTCCCCCGTGGCAGGCCCGCCGCCGCCGGGCCATCCACCCGCCGGCTATCCACCACCGGGTTACCAGGGTGATCCGCCTTCCGCGTACCAGAGCTATCCGCCACCCGGCTACCCTCCGCCCGGTTATCCTCCGCCCGGCTACGCTCCGCCCGGTTATCCGCCCCCGGGCTATCCGCCACCGCCGGGCTACGGCGGCCCACCACCGGGTTACGGCCCACCGCCGGGCTACGGCCCACCACCGGGCTACGGCCCGCCGGGTTACGGCCCGCCAGGTGGCTATCCGCCCCCCGGCTATCCCCCACCGGGATATCCGCCGCCTGGATACGGTCCGCCGCCGGTTGCGCTGGCCCTCAAGCCGGGAGTTATTCCGTTGCGGCCGTTGAGCCTGTCGGACATCTTCAACGGCGCCGTCGCGTATATCCGGGCCAATCCCAAAGCGACGCTTGGGTTGACGACCATCGTGGTAGTGATCGCCCAGATTCTCGCGCTGCTCTTGTCGGTGGGTCCGATGGCCGTCACCGGTGAGCTCCAGCCGACGCTGCGCGGCGGGCAAGTCTCAACGGGTGTGCTGTTCGGCTCGTCGGCATCGAGCCTCGCCGGCGCCGTCACCACCGGGCTGTCGGCGATCCTGCTCAGCGGCATGCTCACGGTAGTCGTCGGCCGGGCGGTCTTCGGCGCGAGCATCACCATCGGTGAGGCGTGGCGACGGCTCCGCCCCCGGCTGTGGGCGTTGATCGCCTTCACCGTGCTGGAAGTGCTCGGCGCCGTCGCGTTGATCGCGGTCGTGGTGCTCGTCATCGTCGGTGTCGCGATGGCCGCTCACGGTGTGGCGGCGGCCGTCGTCGGGGTGCCGTTGGTAGTGGCCCTTATCGCCGGCCTGGTCTATTTGGGCACCATGCTGAGCTTCACGCCGTCGATCATCGTGCTGGAGCGACTCAAGGTGTTCGCCGCGATCTCGCGCTCTTTCAAGCTGGTGCGCAACGATTTCTGGCGGGTGTTCGGAATCCGGTTTCTCGGCTTGATCGTGACGGAGGTGATTGCCGGGGCGGTCGCCGTGCCCTTTAGTGTCGGTGGCCAAATGCTGCTTGTCTCTGCGTCATCCACGCTCGTAGTGCTCGTCGCGCTCGTGGTGCTGTCCGTTGGCGGCGCCATCAGTCAGATCATCACCGCGCCGTTTACCGCCGGTGTCGTCGTGCTGCTCTACACCGATCGCCGTATCCGCGCCGAAGCGTTCGACCTGGTGCTGCAGACGGGGGCGGCGTTCGGGCCCGCAGCTCCTGCCGATTCCACCGACCACCTCTGGCTGACCCGCCAACCCTGACGTGCCGACAATAGACATCAATCGCGATGCCGCACATCAGGCCGCGCAACATGAACTCGCAAAGCCGATCTACCCCAAGGCCTCACTGACCGAACGCCTCATGGACTGGATCCAGGAACTGCTGTACAAGCTGACGACCGCGAGCGCATCGCTGCCCGGCGGCTGGCTCACGATCAGTGTCCTGGCGATCCTGTTGGCGATCGCGATCGTGGTCGCGATCCGCATTGCGCGGCGCACCATGCGCACCAACCGCGGCGGGTACGCGCTGTTCGGCGAGCATCAACTCAGCGCCGCCGAACACCGCGCAACCGCCGAACAGTATGCGGCGGCCGGCAATTGGTCGGCTGCGATCCGTCACCGGCTCAGAGCAGTCGCACGTCAATTGGAGGAAAGCGGCGTCCTCGACCCGATCCCCGGTCGAACCGCCAACGAACTGGCGCGCGATGCCGGACGGACGATACCGAATCTGGCCGCCGAATTAACCAGGGCCGCAAACGCTTTCAACGACGTCACCTACGGTGAACAGCCTGGAACCGAATCGGCGTATCGGATGATCGCCGACCTCGACGACCACCTGCGATCCCGCGCGTCGGCGTCTGATACCGGCACGCCGGAGCGCGCCGCGGTCGACGGCTGGGCAGAACTGCGATGACGGCCTCCGACTCGGCCATCGGGCCGACGGTCGTACAACGGTGGCGTAGCGCCCGCTGGGTGCTACTGGCGTTGGTCGTCATCGTCGGGGTGGCCACAATCGGCACCATTTTGACCGCGCCGCGTCCCGGTGGCCTGATGGACCCGGAATCGACGTCACCGGAGGGCGCCCGAGCGCTGGTCACGATCCTGCGTGAGCACGGCGTGGATGTCGTCGTCGCCGGTGACGTCGCCGCGGTGGAAAGAGCGGCACGCCCCGACACCCTGATCCTTGTCGCGCAGACGTTCTACCTTCTCGACGACGACCTGCTGCGCCGGTTGGCAACGCTTCCCGGCGACCGGTTGCTGGTGGCACCGGTGTCTCGGACCCGTGAACAGCTCGCACCCGAGATCCGCCTCGACAGCGCAACCACTTTCGGCCACAACAAACCCGACTGCGACATGCGCGAGGCAACGCGCGCCGGCGCGGTACAGTTCGGCCTGACCGACGCCTATGCGGCGGCGGGCAAAGTGGCCGTTACCCGTTGCTACGGTGGCGCCCTGGTCCGATACGCCGACAACGGCCGCGAGGTGACGGTCGTCAGCAGCACCGACTTCATGACCAATTCCGGCCTGCTCAACGAAGGCAACGCCGCGCTTGCGATGAACCTCGCGGGCTCGCATCCGCGGGTGATCTGGTACGCCCCTCAGCACAACGAAGCCGCCAGCCAATCCCAATCCCATGGCGGCACAGGAATTATCGATCTCATCCCGGACCAGGTGGAATGGATCGTCCTGCAGCTGTGCCTGGTAGTCGTCCTGTTGGCGGTGTGGAAGGGTCGACGCATCGGCCCGCTGGTCGCCGAGCAGTTGCCTGTGGTGGTCCGCGCCTCGGAGACCGTCGAGGGCCGCGGGCGGCTGTACCGGTCGCGGCGCGCCCGCGACCGTGCGGCTGAGGCGCTGCGAACCGCCACCTTACAGCGGATGATGCCCCGCCTCGGTCTCGGACCCGACGCCGAGCCGCCCGCGGTCGTGGCGGCCGTCGCCGAACGGTGCGGGTGGGCGCCACAGGCGTTGGCGCACACACTCTTCGGTCCGCCGCCGGTCAACGATCCCGATTTGGTGAACCTTGCTCACGAACTCGACAACATCGAAAGGCAGGTCGCACAATCGTGACTCAGCCAACCGCACAACACCCGGACCCGTCGGCAGCGACATCGGAATCCGCGCGAAATGCCCTGCTGGCCTTGCGCAATGAAATCGCCAAAGTGGTCGTCGGGCAGGACGCCGTCGTCAGCGGTCTGGTGATCGCGCTGCTGTGCCGTGGCCATGTGCTGCTGGAGGGCGTTCCCGGGAGTTGCCAAAACGCTGCTGGTGCGGACCCTCGCCGCGGCGTTGCAGCTCGACTTCAAGCGGGTGCAATTCACTCCGGACCTGATGCCGGGCGACGTCACCGGCTCCCTCGTATACGACGCCCGCACCGCCGAATTCGAATTCCACTCCGGACCGGTGTTCACCAACCTGTTGCTCGCCGACGAGATCAACCGGACCCCGCCCAAAACGCAAGCCGCCCTGCTGGAGGCGATGGAGGAGCGCCAGGTCAGTGTCGAGGGGCAACCGCGCGCCCTGCCGGACCCGTTCATCGTCGCTGCCACGCAGAACCCGATCGAGTACGAGGGCACCTACCAACTGCCCGAGGCACAGCTGGACCGGTTCCTGCTGAAGCTCAATGTGCCGTTGCCGCCACGTGATCAGGAGATCGCGATCCTGGACCGTCACGCGCGGGGCTTCGACCCTCGCGACCTGTCGTCGGTGAAACCCGTTGCGGGCGTGTCAGAGCTGACGGCCGCCCGGGACGCGGTACGCCAGGTGCTGGTGGCCGACGAGGTGCTCGGCTACATCGTCGACATCGCCGGGGCGACCCGGCACTCGCCGTCGTTGCAGCTGGGTGTGTCGCCTCGCGGCGCGACGGCGCTGATGGCCACCGCGCGGTCGTGGGCGTGGCTGTCCGGCCGCAACTACGTCACACCCGATGACGTCAAGGCGATGGCCCGCCCGACCCTGAGGCACCGGGTGTCGCTTCGGCCGGAGGCCGAGCTCGAAGGCGCCAACCCCGACGGCGTGCTCGACGGCATCCTTGCGGCCGTGCCGGTGCCGCGCTAGTGATCCTTACCGGCCGCGCCGCCCTGATCGCGGCTATCGGCGTTCTGCCGATCGCGATTTCACCGCGGCCCGCAATCGCTTTCGCCGTTCTGCTTGCGGCCTTGGTCGCGGTGATCATCGTGGACATGGCGCTGGCGGCCAGCCCGCGCAGGCTGAACTGCAGCAGGCTCGGCGAGACGGCCGCACGGCTGGGCCAGCCCGTCGACGCGGTGCTGGTGGTCGATAATCCACCAGGGCAGCGGCGCTTTCGTGGACAGATCCGAGATGCCTGGGCGCCAAGCGCCCGCGCCGAGCCGCGCACACACACCGTCAACATCGCGGCGGGCCAACGCCTTCGCCTCGTCACACAATTGCGCCCGGCGCGCCGCGGTGATCAGGTTTCCGCGCTTGTCACCGCACGCTCGATCGGCCCGCTGGGTCTGGCGGGGCGGCAGAGCTCGCATCGAGTGCCGTGGCAGATCCGGATCCTGCCGCCGTTCCTGTCGCGAAAGCATCTGCCGTCGCGGCTGGCGAAGCTGCGGGAACTCGAAGGCATGACGCCGGTGCTGATCCGCGGTCAGGGCACCGAATTCGATTCGCTGCGCGAATATGTCATCGGCGACGACGTCCGGTCCATCGACTGGCGCGCCACCGCCCGGCGCGCAGACGTTGTGGTCCGGACATGGCGGCCCGAGCGCGACCGTCGGGTGGTCATCGTCCTCGACACCGGCCGCACGTCGGCCGGGCGCGTCGGGGTCGACCCGACCAGCAGTGATCCCGGTGGCTGGCCCCGACTGGATTGGTCGATCGACGCCGCGCTGCTTCTGGCCGCACTCGCTGCGCGCGCGGGTGACCACGTCGACTTCATCGCCCACGACCGGGTGACCCGCGCCGGGGTCTACAACGCATCCCGCACCGAACTGCTTGCGCAACTGGTGGACGCGATGGCGCCGCTGCAGCCCGCGCTGATCGAATCCGACGCCCGCGCGATGGTGGCTGCGGTGCAACGGCGGATCCGCCGGCGGGCCCTTGTGGTGCTGCTGACCGACCTGAACGCGTCGGCCCTCGACGAGGGCTTGATGGCGGTGCTTCCGCAGCTGTCCGCCAAGCACCAGGTGCTGCTCGCGGCCGTCGCCGATCCGCGTGTCGAGCACCTGGCCGCCGGTCGCGCCGACGCGGCCCAGGTGTACGACGCCGCAGCTGCGGAACGGGCGCGCAACGACCGGCGCGCGATTGCGGCGCGGCTGCGGCGCTCGGGCGTCGACGTGGTGGACGCCCCGCCCGAGGAATTGGCGCCCGAGCTGGCCGATCACTATCTGGCGATGAAGGCCAGCGGCCGGCTTTAGCCCGTCGGGACGACGTCGGGGGCGTCGTCGACGTCGCCAGTCTCCCCCGCCCTCACGGCCTTGCGGCCGAAGTGAACCACATAGGCCAGGAAACCGATTTCGGCCGCCACCCCGATCCCGATGCGCCCAAACGTCGGTAGCGGCGACGGCGTCACCAACGCCTCGATCAGCCCAGACACCAACAGCACGCCGACCAGCCCGACGGCCACCGCCACCACCGCTCGGCCCTGCTCGGCGAGTACCTGCCCGCGCGGCCGGTTGCCGGGCGACACCACCGACCAGCCCAGCCGCATCGAAGACGCGCCGGCCAGCAACACCGCTGTCAACTCGAGCAGCCCGTGCGGGGTGATCAGACCGAGGAAAACGTCGGCCTTGTCCGCTTTGAACATCAACCCCGCGATCACCCCGAGGTTGGCGGCGTTCTGGAAAAGCACATAAGGAATCGGTATCCCGAGCAGGATGGCCGAGCCGATGCATTGCAGCGCGATCCACGAATTGTTCATCCACACCTCCAGCGCGAACGATCCGGCCGGGTTCTGCCGGTAGTAGGAGGCGAAGTCGTTGTTGACCAATTTGTCGATCTCGCTCGGGGTTCCGATGGTGGCCTGCACTTCGGGGTTGCCAGACACCCACACCGCGATCAACGCCGTGACGAAGAAGAACACCACGGCCGTGCCGAGCCACCACCGCCAGGACCGGTAGGCGACCACCGGAAAGGACACCGTCCAGAACCGGACGAACTCACTCCACAGCGGCGCGTGGGCGCCGGTCACCGCCGAACGCGCCTGCGCCACCAGACCCGACAACCGGCCGACGAGCACCGAATCGGTCGACACGGTCCGCACCATCGACAGGTGGGTCGACACCCGCTGGTAGAGATCGACCAGTTCGTCGACCTCCGCGCCCGTCAACCGCCGACGCCGCTTCACCAGCACCTCGAGCCGGTCCCAGGTCGGGCGGTGCGCCAGCACGAAGGCGTCGACATCCACGTGGCAAATCCTAGTAGCGTGGTTCGGTATGGTCCGCCAGCAAGAACCAGTGGTGACCGGGGACGCGGTGGTCCTGGATGTTCAGATCGCCCAGTTACCGGTTCGCGCGCTGTCGGCGATCATCGACATCACGGTGGTGTTCATCGCCTACATCATTGGATTGGTGTTGTGGGCGACCACGCTGACGCAGCTCGATTCCGCGCTGTCGGCCGCGGTGCTGGTCATTTTCACCGTGCTGACCTTGGTGGGGTATCCGATCGTGTTCGAGACCGCGACGCGGGGCCGATCGCTGGGCAAGATGGCGCTGGGCCTGCGGGTGGTGTCGGAGGACGGCGGTCCGGAACGGTTTCGCCAAGCGCTGTTTCGTGCGCTGGCCGGAGTCATCGAGATCTGGACGTTCGCCGGCGGGCCGGCGGTTATCTGCAGCCTGTTGTCGCCGAAGGGGAAGCGCCTCGGCGACGTGTTCGCCGGCACCGTGGTGATCAGCCAACGCGCGCCGCGGCTGACCCCACCGCCGCCGATGCCACCGCAGCTGGCGTGGTGGGCGTCGTCGCTTCAGTTGTCGGGCCTCGGTGCCGATCAGGCTGAACTGGCCCGCCAGTTCCTTTCCCGGGCATCGCAATTGGATCCTCAAGTACGCGATCAAATCGCCTACCGGATCGCCGGCGAGGTGGTCGCCCAGATATCGCCGCCACCGCCACCGGGGACGCCGCCGCCATTGGTGCTGGCCGCGGTGCTGGCCGAGCGGCACCAACGGGAGCTCGCGAGGCTGCGCGCGTCGCCCCCGGGTGGTCCTCCGCCGCAGTGGCCCATGCAGCCCGCGTACCCGCAGCCGGTTTCCCAGCCGGCGGCGGCGCCACCTGCCAACTCCGGCGGCTTCGCTCCGCCGAGCTAGCCCGCTGACGCGGTGGCACCCGCTGACGCGGTGGCACCGCTTTGCCCACGGGCCGCGAGCACTCCGGCGATCGACGTGGTTGCCACGGTGATCAATGCGCCCAGCATCAATGCCGACGGTTCACCCGGTGCGAGCAGATGCTGTTCGGTGCCCAGGGTCGCGGCCGCCACCGGCACTCCCAACTGCGCAGCCGACAGCACCGCCAGCGCCAGTGGCTGACCGAACAACCGCCCGACGCCGTGCGCCAGCACCGCACCAACGCCGAGACCGATACCGAGCAGGATCAGCGCCGGATGGGCAGCGAGTTCGCGGACCTGCAGGGAGGCGCCCAGCCAGACGAAAAACAGCGGGCCGAAGAAACCTTCGGTGATGCCGAACAGCTGGCGGGCCAGCCGGTGCGGTTCGCCGACCGCGGACACCGCAAGGCCGAACGCGAACCCGGCGAGCATGATCGACACGTGGGTGGCCGTCGCCAGCGCGCACAGCCCGAACAGCACGATCAGGCTGATCCGCAGTTCGAAGGCGAACCGGCGCTGCCGCGAGTAGTGGTGCAGCCGCTTGTTCCATCCGCGGCGGTCAGCGGTGCGCAGCACCAGATACAGCACCGCCGCGCAGCAGGCAACGGCCAGCGCACCGAGCGCGGCGCGTGGCGCTCGAGCAGGGTTGATCACCAACGGCAGCAACACAATCGAGGTTGCGTCGGCGATGGCGATCTGCGTCGTCACCGACAGCACCGGCGGACCCTGCAGCCCCAGCGAGTCGATGACCGGCAGGGCCAGCGCCGCCGACGACGACGCCATCACCACGGCATACACCGCCGCATGTCCGGTGCCGAACACATGCGCGAGCGCCACCCCGAGGACCGCCGCCACTGCCCCGATGGCCACGGCCCGAGCCAACGCCTTCGGCACGGCAGACCGCAGCGTCTTGTCCCGGACCGGCACGTGGGTGCCGGCGACGAACATCACCAGTGCGAACCCGATGTTGGCCAACAGCGTGAACGTCGCATCTCCCGAGTCGACGATCCCGAGTCCGGTCCGGCCGACGATCAGCCCGGCGAGCAGCTCACCGATCACCACGGGGACCTGGAAACGCGGCACCGAGGCGAGCATCGGGCCTGCCACGCCGATGACGGCGAGCAGTGCCAGCGTGTCGAAGCCGAACCCGCCCGTCATGCTTGCCAGGACGCCAAACGGCAAGGAATGTCGGTGTTTTCGTCGGTGAGATAGCTAGCGCACACCCGGTGATAGCCGTCGGCGATCTGCAGCGCGTACCCACCGACCGCGCTGCCGCGCACCAGCAGGATCGGCGAGAGTTTCTTGCCGTCGCTGATCTTGCTCAGATCCGCCCTGACGTGGACGTTGCTCTCCGGCAACAGCGCCAGCGCGGCCGCGCGCAAGATGTCCTTGGCCTTTTGAGTCACGTTTACTGAAGACTTGAGCGCCGCGACCGTCTTGTCGATCGCGTCCTTCTCCGCGAGCATGCTGAGGTAGGCCGCCGCCGCGTCGTAGTCGTGGGCCTCAGGTTCGTCCAACCACTTGACCGCCATGACCGGACACGTTACCCATCCGCAGTTCAGGTTCGCCCCGGCTTTGCAAATGTCGGCTCTAGGCGCTGATCCAGTTGCCGTGAAAACCGTACGGAACGCGGTGGGGCAGCGTGATTCTGGCAACGGGCGGCGCGGCGAAGTCCGACGCGTCGATGATGACGAGATCGCTGCCGTCACGCGCGGGGTCATAGACATATCCGATGTACCAGCCGCTGCTCTCGTCGGCCGTGCCCGAACCCGGCACGAAAACCGCCTCGCCGGGGCCGCCAGGCGACTGCGCGGTGCCGAAGGCATGCTCGACGGCGTCACCGCTGGTCAGGTCGTAGCGCACCAGGCGCCCGTCGCCGACCGTCACCGCGTAGCGGGCCGGCAGGGTGGCCAGCCGGTCGTCGATGCGGGGGAACTCCACCGCGCGGTCGTCGAGCTGGCGTTCGGTGACCGTCCCGGTCTGCAGGTCGATGGTCCAGTTCCACAACACGCCGTCAACATCGAATCCGCCTCCGTCGCGCCATAATTCGGGATATCGGACCGCTTGCACGACAATGTCGGTGCCACCGGCCGACGTTGTCTCGAAGGCATTGGCGACGTGGAAGACATAGCAGGGATCGATGTCGAACCACCGCACCGGCCCGAACGGGTCGTCGCGGCGCATCACACCGAACCGGGCGCCGTATTCGTCGCTCCACCGGTAGGGCATGTCACCCTCGCCTTTGATCGCGATGTCGAGGTTGAACACGATCGGCAGGTCCATGAAGATGACGTGCTCGGCGGTCAGCGCGAAGTCGTGCATCATGGTGTGCGCCTTGACATCCAGCGGCCGATTGATGGTCAAGTCGCCGTTGGCAGATGCGCGGTGATAGGTCACGTAGGGCTCGAAAATGCTGCCGTAGCCGAAGAAGTGCAGCTCGCCGGTGGTCGGGCAGATCTTCGGATGCGCGGTCATCGAATCGACCAGCTGTCCGCCGAAATCGTAGGCGCCCAACGTCTCCAGGTCGTTGGAGATCTCGTAGGGCAGCGACGATTCGACCAGCGCCAGCGTCTTGCCGGCATGGTTGACGACGTGGGTGTTGGCCACGCTGGCCCGCAGGTTGCGGGTGCCGTCGGCACGGTAGAGCGGGAAGTCTTCTGTGAAGCTGTCGGTTCGCACCCAGCGGTTGCGGTACCAGGCGGCGCGGCCGCCCTCGATGCGGACGCCATGGATCATGCCGTCCCCGGTGAACCAGTGCGCGGTCGCCTGCCGCGGGTTGGGCCCGTTGCGCAGGTACCACCCGTCGAGTTCGGCGGGGATAGCGCCATCGACGGGCAGGTCGAACTCCGTCAACTCGTCGAACACGGGTGCGTAGTTGTCCCGCTGAAAGAACTCGCCGGTGCCGAAAAGGGTCGAGGTCGTGTCCGTCATGACGTCGACGATGACATGTCACTATTGACATGTCAATAGTGGAGTACGATCGACCCGTGAGTTTGCGGATTGCGGCGTTGGGCCTCTTGGCCCAGCAGCCGGGCAGCGGTTACGACCTTCTCAAACAGTTCGAGATATCCATGGCCAACGTCTGGCCGGCGACGCAGAGTCAGCTCTATGGCGAGCTGAACAAGCTCGCCGACGCCCGGACTGATCGAGGTCTCCGACATCGGACCGCGGGGCCGCAAGGAGTACCGCATCACCGAGGCCGGGCGCGCCGAGCTGCGGCGTTGGGTGACAAACCCGCAGGCCGACCCACCAGTTCGCAGTGCCGCGCTGCTGCGGGTCTTCCTGCTCGGCGAAGTCCGACCCGAGCAGGCCCGCGAGCACGTGGTTGCGATGGCCGAAAGCGCCGACGCCGAGGTCAAGCGGCTCGAAGAGCTGCGCGATTCCATCGACTGGGCCGACGACGACGGGCTCTTCTACGGCCGCGCCGCGCTGGAGTACGGCCTGCGGATCAACACGATGGAATCGGAGTGGGCGAACTGGCTGGTCAACGCCATCGATGAGCGCAGCCGAAAATAATCGTTGCATCGCGATAGGTTCCGATATATCGTTAACGTATCGGAAGCGCGTACGGCGCTCCGTCCCAAACCGTAAGGAATCAACAAACATGACCAACCCATTCACCCCCCCGCCCGGCGGATTCGGCTTCGGCTTCGGCCCCGGCGATCGCCGCGCGTTTCATCAGCAGCGCAGGCAGGCCCGCCGCGAGTTCCGCGAAAACCTTCGTGACCATCTGCGCGAGCACGACGCGGGTCCCGGCTTCGAGGGCAACCTCGGCTTCGGTCCCGGTCGCGGCTTCGGTCCCGGTCGCGGCTTCGGACCCGGCGGTTCGGACCCGGTTTCGACCCCCGTGGCGGGTTCGGCTTTGGCCCCGGCGGTCCGCGCGGCCGTGGCCGCGGCGGGCGAGGACGCGGCAAGCGCGGCGATGTCCGCGCCGCGATCCTCAAGCTGCTGGCCGAGCGACCGATGCACGGCTACGAGATGATCCAGGAGATCGCCGAGCGCAGCCAGAACTTGTGGCGGCCCAGCCCCGGCTCGGTCTACCCGACGCTGCAGCTGCTGGTCGACGAGGGTCTGCTGGTCGCACGCGAAAGTGAAGGCAGCAAGAAGCTCTTCGAGCTGACCGACGATGGCCGGGCCGCCGCCGACAAGATCGAGACCCCGCCGTGGCAGGAGATCGCCGATGGCTGGAAAAATGAAGAGCCCGGACACGTCAACCTGCGCAGCGCGGTCACCCAGCTGATGGGCGCCGTCGCGCAGTCCGCGTACACGTCGAACGACGAGCAGCAGCAGCGCATCGTCGACATCGTCAACAACGCCCGCCGCGAGATCTACCAGATCCTCGGCGAGTCCGAATAACCAGAGATTTGTGGGGCCTGGGCGGCGGTCAGCGTCGCGCAGGCCCCACAATTCACCTATGCAGACCTTTCCCCTTGGGCAGTTCACCGTCGGCCGCGTCGGTTTCGGCGCCATGCAGCTACCCGGTCCCGGCGTGTTCGGGCCGCCGCGTGATCACGACCAGGCGCTGGCCGTGTTGCGCCGCACAATTGAGTTGGGCATCAACCACATCGACACCGCGCAGTTCTACGGTCCTGACGTCGCGAACGAACTCATCCGCGAGGCGCTTCACCCCTACCCCGCGCACCTCGCGTTGGTGAGCAAGGTCGGCGGCAAGCGCGACGATCAGGGCAACTGGCTTCCGCCCAGCAGCCCGACGAACTTCGGCGCGACATCGAGGACAACCTGCGCACGCTGGAGGCCGACCGGCTCGCCGCCGTCAACCTGCGCGTGTTCGGCCGGGCCACGACCCCAGCGCCCCGGCCGAGGTGGACCCCGAGCTGTTCGACCGCCAGCTGTCCACGATGATCAAGGCCCGCGACGAAGGACTGATCGCCGGCATCGGGCTGAGCAGCATCAGCCGTCGAGCATCTGCAGATTGCGCTCGACCGCACCGAGATCGTCTGCGTGCAGAACGCATACAACCTTGTCGACCGAACGTCACAACCGGTGCTCGACGCCTGCATCGAACACGGCATCGCGTTCGTCCCGTTCTTCCCGCTCGGCTCGGGTTTCACCGCCGACAATCCGGTGCTCGGCCACCCCGCCGTTCAGCGCGAGGCGGCCAAACTCGGGCGCACCCCGGCGCAGATCGCGCTTGCGTGGACGTCTGTCGGTAGCGCCGAACGTGTTGCTGATTCCGGGCACCTCGTCCGTACCGCACCTCGAGGAAAACACCGCCGTCGCCGACATCGAGCTGGACGACGACGCCAAGCTTGCAGCTCGACGACGCGGCCTGACTCGAAATCAGTCGACGTCGACCCAGTCCAGCGTGCGCTGCACCGCCTTCTGCCAGCCCGCGTAGCCGGCTTCGCGCTGGTCCTCGCTCCACGCAGGCGTCCAGCGCTTGTCCTCCTGCCAGTTGGCGCGAAGGTCGTCGGGGTTCTCCCAGAACCCGACAGCCAGGCCTGCGGCGTACGCGGCGCCCAGCGCCGTGGTTTCGGCGACGACGGGCTTGACGACGTCGACGCCGAGCACGTCGGCCTGGATCTGCATGCACAGATCGTTGGCGGTGATGCCGCCGTCGACCTTGAGCACCTCCAGATGCACGCCCGAGTCGGCCTCCATCGCGTCGACGACGTCGCGGCTCTGGTAACAGATCGCCTCCAGCGTCGCGCGCGCCAGATGAGCGTTGGTGTTGAACCGGGACAACCCCACGATTGCGCCGCGGGCATCCGAACGCCAGTACGGCGCGAACAGTCCCGAGAAGGCCGGCACGAAGTAGACCCCGCCGTTGTCGTCGACCTGGCGTGCCAGCGCCTCGCTCTGCGCCGCGCCGCTGATGATGCCCAACTGGTCGCGCAGCCACTGCACCGCCGAACCGGTGACGGCGATCGAACCCTCCAGTGCATAAACGGGTTTGGCGGGGTTCCTCCGGACGCAAACTGATAGCACACCGTGGTCAGCAGCCCGTTCTCGGACCGCACGATCTTCTCACCGGTGTTGAGCAACAGGAAATTGCCTGTGCCATAGGTATTTTTGGCTTCGCCGGCGTCCAGGCACACCTGCCCGACCATCGCGGCCTGCTGGTCGCCGAGGATCCCGGTGATCGGCACCTGCCCGGCCACCGGCCCGTCGTCGCGAGTGATGCCGTACGACTCGGGAAACGACGACGGCTTGATCTCGGGCAGCATCTGCCGCGGAATACCGAAGAACGACAGCAGCTCGTCGTCCCAATCCAGCGTCTCGAGGTTCATCAGCATGGTGCGGCTGGCGTTGGTCACGTCGGTGACGTGCACGCCGCCGCGCGGCCCGCCGGTGAGATTCCACAGCACCCAGGAGTCAGGGGTGCCGAAGATCGCATCGCCGCTCTCGGCGTCGCGACGCACCCCGTCGACGTTCTCCAGAATCCACTGCACCTTGCCCGCGGAGAAGTAGGTGGCCGGCGGGAGCCCCGCCTTGCGTCTGATGACGTCGCCGCGGCCGTCGCGGTCCAGCGCCGAGGCGATGCGGTCGGTGCGGGTGTCCTGCCAGACGATCGCGTTGTGATACGGCCGGCCGGTGCGCCGATTCCACACCAGCGCGGTTTCCCGCTGGTTGGTAATGCCCAGCGCGGCCAGGTCGCGCGGCCGACAGCTTGGTTTTGTTCAGCGCCGACATGACGACCGACGCGGTGCGTTCCCAGATCTCGACGGGGTTGTGCTCGACCCAGCCGGCTTTCGGCAGGATCTGCTCATGCTCGAGCTGGTGGCGCCCCACCTCGGCACCGTCGTGGTCGAAGATCATGCACCGGGTACTGGTGGTGCCCTGGTCGATCGCGGCGACGAACTCGCGAATCTCGGCCAACTCGTGCTCCCCTCCTGACGGCAGTCCGTCGTCCATCATGGACTACATGGCCGAGCCGATCGTCGACATTGACCGCATGCCCCGCGGCGGCCCGGATGCGTCCTGCGTGGACCGTCTGTTGCAGACCGATCGGCCGGAATATCTCGACCGCGACTCCGACGGAGATGCCGCCATGAGCGCGCAAACGCAGCGTGATCCGGGCCCTTGAATTGACGGGCGAATTCTTCGGCAACCACGGAGAAATTCGCGCGCATCGTGCTCGACGAGGTGGCCGATGTGCCCGACCCCAAAATCCTCGAGCTCGGCTCGGGCCATGGCGGGCTGTCGCGCAAGCTGCTGGAATGGCATCCCACCGCCGAGGTCACGGTTACCGACGTCGATGCGGCCTCGGTCGCGGCGATCTCGGCCGGCGACCTGGGCGAGCACCCGCGGGCGACGGTCCGGGAGATGGACGCCACCGCGATCGATGCGGCCGACGGCCATTTCGACCTGGCGGTGTTCGCCTTTTCCTTTCACCATCTGCCGCCGTCGTTGGCATCGCGCGGTGTTCGCCGAAGGCACCCGCGTCGCCGACCAGTTGGTGATCATCGACCTGCCCCGGCCGCCGTCACCGCTGCACATCCTGCGACTGGCGGTCATGCTGCCGCTCGCGCCGGTGGTGCCGTTCGTGCACGACGGCTTGATCAGTTCGCTGCGCACCTACAGCCCGTCGGCGCTGCGAGCGCTTGCCGCCCATGCCGACCCGGCGATCGAGGTCGAGTTGCGCGGCGGGCTGATGAGCCCTCAGGTCGTGGTGGCCAGCCGTCCGTATACGCCCGGCGTGCGGCGCGCCGTGACCGGCGCACGGCAGGTGTGGGCGAAGAAGTACCGACCGTTTTCTCGCGCGCACCGACGCGAGTACCGGCGCAAGGTGCAGCTGTGCCTCGACGTGTTCGAAACAATGCTCGCCCAGTCCAGTTTCGAGTTCGACCGGCCGCTGACCGGCATGGAGATCGAGTGCAATCTCGTCGACGCCGAGTATCAGCCCGCGATGAGCAACCGCGAGGTGCTGGCATCGATCGCCGACCCGGCCTATCAAACCGAGTTCGGCGCCTACAACATCGAATTCAACGTTCCACCACGGCCATTGCCCGGCCACGCCGCACTCGAGCTGGAGGCCGAAGTACGCGCCAGCCTCAACGCCGCCGAGGCCAAGGCCAACGAGCGCGGCGCGCACATCGTGATGATCGGCATCCTGCCGACGCTGATGCCCGAACATCTTTCGGGCGGATGGATGAGCGAGTCGACGCGCTATCAGGCGCTCAACGATTCGATCTTCACCGCCCGCGGCGAGGACATCGTGATCGACATCGCGGGACCCGAGCGGCTGAGCCTGCAATCCGCGTCTATCGCGCCCGAATCGGCGTGCACCAGCATGCAGTTGCATCTGCAGGTCTCCCCCGCCGACTTCGCCAGTAACTGGAACGCCGCGCAGGTGCTGGCCGGGCCGCAGCTGGCGCTCGGCGCCAACTCGCCGTACTTCTTCGGCCATGCAGCTGTGGGCCGAGACCCGCATCGAACTGTTCACCCAGGCCACCGACACCCGCTCCGACGAGCTCAAGACCCAGGGCGTTCGCCCGCGGGTCTGGTTCGGCGAACGCTGGATCACCTCGATCTTCGACCTGTTCGAGGAGAACGTGCGCTACTTCCCGTCGCTGCTGCCCGAACTGTCCGACGAGGATCCGGTCCGCGAGCTTGCCGAGGGCCGGACCCCGCGGCTGGCCGAACTACGGCTGCACAACGGCACCATCTATCGGTGGAACCGTCCGGTCTACGACGTCGTGGAACAGCACGGGGTCAGACGTCCGCATCTGCGGGTGGAGAACCGGGTGCTGCCCGCAGGCCCGACCGTGCTGGACATGATGGCCAATTCGGCGTTCTACTACGGCGTGCTGCGGACGCTGTCCGAGGAGGACCGCCCGCTGTGGACGAAGATGAGTTTCGCTGCCGCGCACCGCAATTTCCTCGAGGCCGCACAACACGGCATGGACTGCCCGGCTGTACTGGCCCGGCATCGGCGAGGTGACGCCCGATGAGCTGGTGCTGCGCCAGCTGCTGCCGATGGCCGACGAGGGGCTGCGTCGCTGGGGAGTCGCGAGCGAAGTCCGCGACCGGTACCTCGGCGTCATCGAAGGACGCGCCAAGACCAGACATTAACGGCGCCACTTGGCAGGTGTCCACCGTGCAGGCGCTGCAGGAGCGCGGAATGACCCGGCCCAAGGCGCTGGCCGAAATGCTGCAGCAGTACTGCGAACGGATGCACAGCAACGACCCCGTACATAGCTGGAAAATCACCGGGTAGGTTGGGGGCCATGACATCTGAGGTGATGGATTGGGACGACGCGTATCAGCAGCAGGGCCGGTTCGAGGGACCTCCGCCGTGGAACATCGGCGAGCCGCAACCGGAATTGGCCGCGCTGATCCGGGCAGGCAAGATCCGCAGCGATGTGCTCGACGCCGGGTGCGGTTACGCCGAACTGTCGCTGGCGCTGGCCGCCGAGGGCCACACCGTTGTGGGCATCGAGCTCACCGCGACCGCAGTGGCCGCCGCCACCAGGGCGGCTCAAGACACGCGGTCTGTCCAACGCCACCTTCGTCCAGGACGACATCACCTCGTTCACCGGATTCGACGGCCGCTTCACACACGATCATCGACAGCACGCTTTTCCATTCGCTGCCGGTGGAGAGTCGCGACGACTACCTGCGTTCCGTGCATCGCGCGGCCGCACCGGGCGCCACCTAC
Source organism: uncultured Actinomycetota bacterium (assembly GCA_963733605.1). Lineage (GTDB taxonomy): Bacteria > Actinomycetota > Actinomycetes > Mycobacteriales > Mycobacteriaceae > Mycobacterium. The sequence continues at coordinate 11,962 of CAVTDY010000035.1, read as the reverse complement.
TACATCCTGGTGTTCGCCAAAGGCGCGTTCCCCGCTGAGACGGACTTCGGGCCGAACGACCGTCACCGAGGACGAGCTGCGCGACGGCGGTGTCGAAGTATTGGGAAATCGACGCGATCCGGCCTGCGTTCATCCACGCGAACATGTCCGGGCACTTCCCGCCGACGCGCCGCTTGAAGATGCCGACGTTCGACAATGACGAGAAGGGCCGGCAAAAGATGCCTGCGTTCTTGTTGACCGCCCACAAATCCGGCTAGCGCACCTGGTCGGTCGCGGCGGCCAGGGCCTCGGCGAACTGGTCGAGGTCCTCGGCGGTGCTGTCGACGTGTGGCGATGCGCGCAGCACCGGCGTCGTCATTTCGAACGGAGCGCGCAGCACCTCGGCGTAGGTAGTGACGATGCCGCGCTCGGGCGATCAGCCACGCCCGCACCTTCTGCGGGTCTGCGCCGTCCACGCGGCGCCAAAGTGGTGATCGCCGTCGGCTCGTCGAGCGGCTCGACCACCCGCCAGCCCTTGACGTCTGCCAGTGCCAACGCGGGTGATCCGGCCGAGCTCGGCCAGCCGGTCGCGGATCTGCCCGGGCCCCGCGGCCAGGTGCTCCCCCAGGGCCACCGAATAGCCCACGCGCGCAGCAACATTCGCCTCGCCCAGTTCCAAGTTGTGCACAACCGGTATGCCCAGGTGCCAGTCCGGCGGCGGCAGCCGCGGCCGCAGCCGTTGCGCGAGTTCTGGGCGAATCGCCAGCACGCCGACGCCACGCGGGCCGGCCATCCATTTGCGTGACGAGCTGTAAATCGCGGCGGCGCCGACCGCGCAGTCGAGGTGTCCCAGCGCCTGTGCAGCATCGACCACCAGCGGCACGCCGAAATCGCGGCACACCGCGGCGAGCTCGGCCAGCGGCTGGGCCAGCCCGCGATGGCTGCCCAGCGGGGTGAGGTGGACAAGGGCGGGCGGGCTGTCGGCCAGGCGCCTGGCGACGGCGTCGACGGCAAGCCGACCGAATCCGTCGGCGGGCAGCGCGCTGACCGTGAATCCGTTGACCGCCATCACGGCCAGGTTGGGTCCGTACTCACCGGGCAGGCAGGCGACCGTGCGTTCGCCGGGCCAGCTGCTGAGCAGGAGGTCGAGTGCGTTGTTGGCGCCGGTGGTGAAGACGACGTCGGAACCGCTCATCCCGGTCAGCACGCCGACGGCCGCGCGGCCGGCGTCGAGCACCGGAGCGGCGGCCTCCGCGGCGACGTAGCCGCCGACCTCGGCTTCGTGCCTGGCATGCTGGGCTGCCGCATCGATGACCGCGAAACTCTGCCGCGAGCATGCGGCGCTGTCGAGGTGCAAACCGGCGACCTTCGGGCGGGCCGCCCGCCAGCGCTCCGCCAGTGCGCCTCGCTCGGTCATTTGGTCGACAGGGACAGCCCGAAATCACCGGCGGGATCGGTCCACCAATGCGTGCGCCGCAGGCCCGCCGCGGCCAGTTCGGCCTCCACTGCATCGGGCCGGAACTTGCAGGACACCTCGGTGAGCATCTCCTCGCCCGCGGCGAAGTCGACGCTCAGGTCCAGTGCGGCGATGTGGACCCGCTGCGCGCTCGAGGCGCGCAGCCACATCTCAATGCGCTCGTCAGCGGCGTTCCATCGGGCGACGTGCTCGAACGCGTCGACATCGAAATCTGCGTCGAGTTCCCGATTGACCACCGCCAGCACGTTGCGGTTGAACTGCGCCGTCACCCCCGCACTGTCGTCGTAGGCGCGCACCAGCCGGCCGACATCCTTGACCAGGTCCGTGCCGAGCAGCAGGCTGTCGCCGGGCCGCAACGTGTCCGACAGCGCGGACAGGAAATCGGTTCGCGGACCCGGCGTCAAGTTGCCGATCGTGGAGCCGAGGAAGACGACCAAGCGGCGGCCGACGCCGGGAATCTTGTCGAGGTGCTCCTCGAAATCACCACACACCGCGTCGATCTCGATGCCCGGGTACTCGCGCTGGATCGCCGAACCGGCCGCATTGAGCACCCCGGCGTCGACGTCGAACGGGATGAAACGGCGCAGGGATCCGCTGTCGCGCAAGGCGTCCAGCAGCATGCGGGTCTTCTCCGATGTGCCGCTGCCGAGCTCGACCAGGGTGTCGGCGCCCGACGCGGCGGCTATCGATGCGCTGCGCGCTCGCAGGATCTGCGCCTCGGCGCGGGTCGGATAGTACTCCGGCAGCCGGGTGATCTGGTCAAACAGATCGCTGCCCACCGAGTCGTAGAACCACTTGGGTGGCAACGATTTCGGCGTCTGCGCCAATCCTTCCCGCACGTCTCGGCGCAGTGCCTGCGCGGCCGAGTCGGCGGCCAGGTGGTTGGACAGCGAGAGGGTCATGACGATCCTTTCAGGGGGATCAACTCGACGCGAGAGGCCTCGGCCACGACGAGATGGCGGTCGGGGATCTCCTGCCAGTGGGGGTTGTCATCGTAGGGTTCGCTGGCCAGCACCACGCCGTCGTCTTGACGCAGTACCGACAGGGTGTCGCCCCATGTGGTGGCGCGCAGTTGAGATCCGTTGGCCGCCAGGATGTTCAGCCGGGCCCAGCGGTCGGCGGCGGCGACTTCCACGATGGTGTCGCCGAGGGCGTCGAGGCCACGCTCGAAAATCAGCGCCGCCAGCAGTGCGCTGTCCACGGTGGACTCCGCCCGTGACGACGGTGGCAGCACGGCACGATCGACCACCCCGTTGTGGGACAGCAGCCATTGCCCGTCGGTGAACGGGGCCGACGCCGACGGTTCGATCGGCATGCCGACGCTGGCCGAACGCACCGCCGCGACAACGCAATCGCTGCTCAACGCCGGCGCCACCGAGGCGAATGACGCATCACCCCACAGCGGCGCGGCGCCACGCCACCGTCGCACCACGCCATTGTCGAAGAACCCGACGCCCCAGCCGTCGGCGTTCATCAGGCCGTGCTTCTGCCGTCGCGGCGCATACGACTGCACCAGCAGCCCTGATGGTGGCTCGAGCACCAGCGACGCGATCGATCGCGGTTCTCCGACCCAGCCCAGGTGTCGGCACATCAGGCGTCCCAGGCCAGGCGAACGCCCGAGAAGATCTGCCGCCGGATCGGGTGGTCCCAGTTGCGGAAGCTCGGCCGCAGGATGCTCGGCGCCACCGCCCATGAGCCGCCGCGCAGCACCCTGTAGTCGCCAGCCCCAGAGCCTTCGAAGAACGGCTGCGAATACCGCTCGTAGACCATCGGTGTGAAGCCCGGCCACGGCCGCAGCGGCGACGTCGTCCACTCCCACACGTCGCCAAGCATCTGTTCGGCGCCGTAGGCGGAGGCGCTTGCCGGGTAGGCCCCGACCGGCGCGGGACGCAACGCCTCACCGCCGAGGTTCGCGAGATGTTCGGTGGGTTCCGAAGCGCCCCAAGGGAATCGGCGACGCTTCCCGACCGCGGGGTCCCAGGCGGCGGCCTTTTCCCATTCCACTTCGCCGGGCAGACGCGCACCGGCCCACGCCGCGTACGCCTCGGCCTCGAAGTAGGTGACGTGCTGCACGGGTTCGTCGGCGGGGATGTCCTCGACCTGGCCGAAGCGGACGCGGGTGCCGTCGGGATTCCAGAACTGCGGCGCGGTCAGCCCCGCCTCCTGCCGATGCGTCCAGCCGCGGTCCGACCACCAGCGCGGCTGGTGGTATCCGCCGTCGTCGATGAACTGCCGCCACTCGCCGTTGGTCACCGGGACCCGGCCGATGCGGAAGGCAGGCACGTCGACGACGTGCGCGGGCCGTTCGTTGTCCAGCGAATGCGGCTCGCTGACCGCGTCGACGCCAAGGACGAATTCCCCCGCGGGCACGAGCACGGATGTGCCAACGACGCCCGAACGCCCGGGCGGCAGCGACGATCCGGCGCCCAACAGCGGTGGCCCCGACCGCAGGTTCAGCGCCTGCAGCATGGTCTCGTCGTGCTGGTTCTCGTGGCTGATCACCAGCCCGAACCGGAAGGCGGCGTCCTCAGAAACATCCAAGTCATCGGGCAGGGCGTCGAGGCTGTCCAGCGCCTTGTCCCGCACGGTCGCGCAGTACGTTCGCGCACCGGCCGGCGGCAGCAGCGGCAACTCCACGCGGACGGCTCGGGAGTGCTCGAACGCGTCGTAGAGGCGCTCGACGTCGGGAGGCAGCATGCCTGGCCGGTCCGGGTTGCCGTCGCGCAGCAGCCACAGCTCTTCCTGCTGACCGATATGCGCGAGGTCCCACACCAGCGGACTCATCAACGGGTCGTACTGGCGCTGCAGTTCGGCGTCGTCGAAATCGACAAGGCGCAGCGTGCGGTGCCTGGCCTTCGTCAACTCACGAGCCAGCGTTTCGCGTGCCGTCACAACTCCCCTTGGGCCAGTTGGGTGATCGCGGTGGCAATCCCGTACTTCACCGCTCGGTCGGAGAAATCGTCGGCCGGGCAGCGTCCTTTCTCGACCGAACGCACCAACTGCTGCATCGATTCCTGGAGTTCTGCGGGTGCGCGTTCGGCGGCGGTCTGGACACAGCGGGTGGCCGCCTCGCGCAGCCGTCGGTCGCCGAGGCCGATCTGGGCGGCGCGGTCCCATGCCGTGGCAACGGCCCGGGTGGCCTCAGCGGCGATATCGGCGGCGACCGGGTCGTCGAGCAGCGTGACGAGGGTAAACACCACGGCGGGCCACACCGCGTCGGGCAGGCTGTCGAGGTAGCGGATCTCCAGCCAGCGGCGCGGCCGAACGGGCGGGAACAGTGTGGTCAGGTGGTAGTCCAGGTCAGCGTGCGTCGGCCTGCGGCCGCCCAGCAGCACGCGGCCGTCGGCCCAGTCCGCGAACGGCACCCAATCCGTCACGGGGGTGGCTTGCATTTCCGGGGGACTGTGGACCAGCATCACCGGCGCCTTCAGCGCATAGCGCGCCCACTCGCCGGCCGGGTCGTCCCCGTTGACGCCGAGAATCGGGCCGCAGCGTGCCGAATCGAGCTGGCTCCACACCCGCTGCCGCGTCGACTGCCAGCCGGAGAACTGGCCGCCGAGCAGTGGCGAGTTGGCGGCGATCGCGATCATCGTCGGGCCGAGCGCATGCGCCAGGTGCACCCGCGCCGCCCAGCCGTCCTGCGGCCCGGCGTCGATGTTGACCTGCACCGACGCCGTCGACGTCATCATCGCCGCGCCTGCGGCGCCGGTCTGGCTGGCGATAAAGAACCGCTCCATCGCGCGGTACCGGTCGCCGGGGTTCACCCGCTTGGCCCGGCGCAGCGGGTCGGCGCCCAACAGCACCAGACCGAGGCCGGCCTGCGCGAACGCCGACCGCAGCACGGCGCGGTCGGCCGTCATCGCGGCGATGGCCGCCACCGGCTCATCCAGCGGCGGGCCGGACAACTCGACGGCACCGCCGGGTTCGACGGTGATCGCGCTGCCGCCGGGCAGCGTCGGTACCCCGGCGATCGTGTCGGTCAGCTCCGCCCAGTCTGGGCGGCGCATCGGATCGGCGAGGTCGAAGCAGTGTGCCTCGACTTCCAGGCCGACGCGCCCCACCGGACCGTCGGCCAGACAGGTCTCGCCGATGTGCAGGCCGGCGCTATATGCGCTGGTCAGCTCGGCCGTATCGGCCTGTGATGGGTGCGCGTCGGCCACCTCGGGCGTGACGGTGAAGGTCATATCTTCCGGCCCCTTCCGGGTAGGGAACGATCTCGGCCTTCACTCCATCTTCCAGAGACGACCGACAAATTCTTGCGATTTTCGGATGACGCGTTCGTGACGTGTACCCGAAAACGTTGCCGGTTACTGCCCGAGCGTGTTTTGCATCGCTCCGGCCAGCACGTTCACCGCGGGCCCGCCGTTGCCAGGTTGACAGACTTTCGCCTGCAGCAGAACGTTCTCCCGCTTGCGCGTGGTGGTGAAGCAGCGGCGGTCGGTGCCGGCCTCCTGTTTCACCCAGTCGGCGTCGGTCGCGCGTGGCGGGCCCGCCGGTGAAGGTCCACACCTCGGTGGTGAAGTTGTCCAGGTGCATCGCCGTGGTCTGACCGCTGCAACCCACGGTCCGGTCCACGACCCGGTGAAACGCTCGGTCAGCGGCGTCGTTGGTGGCGAACACGCCGATCGCCTGCTTGACGAAATGCGTCATGTCCGTTGGCGATTCCTGTGCGATCGCACCATTGAACGACGCCAGATCCGGATCGGCGTACACCTCGGGCAGCCCGATGTCGGCCCAGTTGTTGCAGACCGGATCGTCGACGTAATACGACTGGACCGGATCGGTGAACGTCGAGTCGAACCGCATCGGGGCGCCGACGATGTTTCCCACCGAACCCTTGCCGAGTACGGCGTAATTCACCACGCCCGGGTCGGACGGACGAGCGTTAGCCGGCGCCGCCAGCGACAGACCGACGGCAAGACCGACGCCGACAGCGGCGATCCGCACGGGACTAGACCTTCGCCGACAGCGCGACGTCGATGTTGCCGCGGGTGGCCTTCGAATACGGACACACCTGATGCGCCTTGTCCATCAGGTCGTCGGCGACGCCCTGCTCGAGGCCGGGCAGGTAGCCGATCAGGTGGGCGTTGATCCCGAAACCGCCCGCGGGGTCCTTGCCGAACCCGACCTGCGCGGTGATCCCGCTGGCATCGTCGAGGTCGATCTTGTCGCTGCGCGCGACCAGCCGAAGCGCGCCGAGAAAGCATGCGGCGTAGCCCGCGGAGAACAGCTGCTCGGGGTTGGTGCCCTCGCCGCTTCCGCCGGCCTCCTTCGGCGGCCGGGTGTCAAGGTCGATCCTGCCGTCGGAGGACTTCACGTGGCCGTCGCGGCCACCCCCGGTCGCGGTTGACTCTGCGGTGAAGACGACTTCGATGCTCATGGGCATGATCATGCCAGCCCGGTCGCACGCGGCAAGACGCCCCGGCCGGGCTGGGAAAGGGGCGTCTGCGGGTAGCGAAACTACTTGCCGTTGCCGTCCCCGTTGGCGCGCACGCCCTCCTCGATCTTCTTTCCGAGGTCAGGATCGACGTTCTTCCAGTACTCGAACACCCGCGAAAGCACAGGTTCCCGCACACCCTTTGACACGTGACCAATGATGTTGTGCGCCAGCCGGTCCCGCGCTTGGTCGTCGAGCACCTCACGCACCAGCGTGCCGGGTTGACCCCAGTCGCTGTCCTCCGGCCGCAGGGCGTACGCGGCGCGAACCATCTCGCCGTCGGCATACCAGCGCACCTCGGCAGCACGCTTGGGGTCAGCGTGCGGGCCGCCCATCGAGTTCGGCGCGTACACCGGGTCGGTCGCGTTGCGGATCCGCATCGCACCGTCCTTGGAGTAGCTGTGCACCTCGACCTTCGGCGTGTTGACGGGGATCTGCTTGTAGTTCACGCCGAGCCGGGCACGGTGCGCGTCGGAGTAGGCGAACCCGCGAGCCAGCAGCATCTTGTCCGGGCTGAGGCCGGTGCCGGGCACGATGTTGTTGGGCTCAAACGCGGCCTGCTCGATCTCGGCGTGGTAGTCCGTGACGTTGCCGTTCAGCGTCAGCCGGCCGACCTCGTGCAGCGGGTAGTCGCCGTGCGGCCACACCTTGGTCAGGTCGAACGGATTGAACCGGTAGGTCTTTGCGTCCTCGAACGGCATGATCTGCACGTGCAGCGTCCAGGTCGGGAAGTTGCCCTCCTCGATGGACGTGTACAGGTCGCGCTGGTGATAGTCACCGTCCTCGCCGGCCAGCCGGTCGCCCTCCTCCTGGGTGAGGAATTCGATGCCCTGGTCGGTCTTGAAGTGGTACTTCACCCAGAAGAGCTCGTCTCCCGCGTTCAGCCAGCTGTAGGTATGGCTGGAGTACCCGTTCATGTGCCGCCAGCTGCGCGGGATGCCGCGATCACCCATCAGCCAGGTGACCTGGTGCGCCGACTCCGGTGACAGGGTCCAGAAGTCCCACTGCATGTGGTGGTCGCGCAGGTTGGTGGCCTGCATGCGCTTCTGGGACCGGATGAAATGCTGGAACTTCATCGGGTCGCGGATGAAGAACACCGGGGTGTTGTTGCCGACGATGTCGAAGTTGCCGTCGGAGGTGTACATCTTCAGCGCGAACCCGCGGGGGTCGCGCCACGTGTCCGGGCTGCCCCGCTCGCCCGCCACGGTGGAGAACCGGATGAGCGTGTCGGTCTTGGTGCCGGGCTGAAATACGGCGGCCTTGGTAAAGGCGCTGACGTCCTGGGTGACCTCGAAGTGGCCGAAGGCGCCACCGCCCTTGGCGTGGGGCTGACGCTCCGGGATGCGCTCCCGGTTGAAGTTCGCCATCTGTTCGATCAGGTAGTGGTCCTGAAGCAGGATCGGGCCGTCGGGACCCACAGTCAGTGACTGGTCGTCGCTGGGCGCCGGGTTGCCGGCATCGGTAGTCGTGAATTTCTCGGTCATGCCTCTGCGGGTACCCCGAAGACAACGGCTTCAACGCCAAGTGAGCCGGGCGCAAACATGCCGAAATCGACGTTTTGCAGTTCCGCTCTCGAACTTCTCTGCAAAACGTCGATTTCGGGGTCTCGGACTACGGCCGCGCCGGGGCCGTCGTGGTGGGAGCGCTCGGCTGCGGCGGCGCCGGGAATTGGAAGCTCGGGCCACCCGGTCCCCATGGCGGCATCTGAGGGCCGAAGTCGCCGCGGGGGCCCATCCCCGGCCCGCCCCTGTGCATCATCGACATGTGCCGGTGGCCGTGGCCGTGGCCATGGTGGCCGCCGGCATGCATGCCGAGGAAGAAGCCGGAGAAAAAGATGGTGGAGACGATGAAGACCACGCCCGCGACGATGCCGACCCAAGCAGCCACCGCGTTGAGGCGGCTGTGGCGTGGCCGCTCGGCATCTACGGGCGGCGGTGCGGCGGGCGGCGGTGCGGCGGTGGCTACGGGATCGGTCGCAGGTTCGGAGGACGGCGTTGTTTCACTCATGCACCCGAGCATGCAAGCGATGCCGATGTGTCCGTCTTGAATTCGATATGAATCAGCTGTGAATGCGGCCCCGAGTCTGCGACGAGCGCTACGACCGGGTTTGAGCTGCTGGCACGAGGAGATTTCTGCTGTTTTTCCGTGGCGGTCGTTGGGATGCGCAACTGAGTATCGGTCAGCGCTGCGAAATTCGAGCCCGCGTAATCCCATCCACAGCGTGCCGGGGTCCGAATACCTGTTCACACCCCGTGACGAACATCGACACCGGGCTGACTTGGACAGCTTCAACCGTCCGGAGAAGGACTTTAACGATGGACGATCACCACGAGGAGCGACTTAAACAGCTCACCGAGCGCGCATGGGCGCTGGGATATCGGCTGGTAAAACGCGAACACGATTACCTCCTGTGGGGCGTTCATCAGCGCAGGCCCATCCCGGTGACCCACACCGCCGTCGCTCTCGACGGCGCCGGGGGCATCGCTGAGATGCTGGACGGCATCGCAAGGTTGCCGCGCTATTGCCTGGAATTGCGGGCCAATCCGACGGTGGAGGTGGTCACCCGGTCGAGCGGCAGAAGGATTGTCAGGGATACCGCGACAGGCGATTTCGTTATGTTGAAGCCGGGAGAGCATGTGGGTGCGACGCGACTGACCGTGCACGCCGAGTACCCTCCATCGATCGGCAAATGGTCAAGCGCGGACGATTAGTCGCGGACGGAGACCCGAAATCACCTACGACCATGGTTTGAGCGGGTTCACCGCGAACTGGATCACCCGGTACGGCGAGTTGTGGCCAGCGTCGGTGTTCCACTGGCTGATGAACACCCGCAACTCGTCGAGGGTCGAGCCCGGCGAGATGTAGCCACCGTAGGGCTGCGCGAGCCGGTTGTCCTCCGGCGGCGGTAGCTCTTCGGCGGGATCCGGCCAGTCGGAGGCGAACACGACCGTCGTCACCGGCGCGGCGCCAAGACCGGTCGGGTCGTATGCGACGCGCACCTCCATGTTGCCTGTGCTGGCGTTGAAGTACGACAACACCGTCTTACCGTCGACCTGCCGAAGGCTCATCTCGCCGACCCGGTCGGGCCACAACGGCGTCGGCGGCTTGCCCCACCCGGCCTGAGAAGACCAGCCCTGCCAACTGGCGCGGTCGGTGAACGTCTCCGGCTTGGCCCGGTACAGCACCACGGGCGCGCTGCGGTCGAAGTCGTTGGCGACGATGTACACCCACCCGCTCGCCGAGTCCGGCTTCGGGATCGGGTCGTAGTAGCCGCTGATCTGCGACTGCCTGCCGGCTTCGTAGCTCCCTACGCGCTGTGAATTGGGCACGGTCGGCCAATTACCTTGTGCTGGGTTGGCTTTGACCAACCGCGTCGTCTGCGGTACCAGGTTCTTTACGGTGGCGACCATCATGTAGTTGTCCCGGTTGACCTGCACCACGCCGGCGGGCAACTGCGACATTCCCGCCGGGGTGGGATCGGCCAGCAGCTGCTTGTCGGTGCCGATGACTCGGTCGTACCGTACCCCGCCCGAGTCATCGACCGAGTCGGTATCGACGTGCAACGCGATCGGCGAATGCCAGGGACCGAAGCCGACCCCCTGTCCGGCGAAGCTGTCACCGCAAACCTGCAGGATGCCGCTGGGGAACTCCATAAACTCGCAGAGATCGGTCGCGCCGATATCGTAATCCCTTGTCGGCGTGCCAGTTCCGGCCGCCGGACCGATCCGCAGCACCTGGCCAGGCGCCAGCGGCGGCAGGATCGGCTCGGGGAAGGGCGCAGGCGGATCGGCACGCGCCAAGGGCCACGGCAACACCACGGCGCAAACCAGCGTCGCGGCTGCCGCCCGGATCACAGTTGTGGGGCCAGCAGCTCAGCAATCTGAATCGTGTTCAGCGCCGCGCCTTTTCGCAGATTGTCGCCGGACACGAACAAGACGAGGCCACGCCCATCTGGCACACCGGGATCCTGCCGGATTCGGCCGACGAGCGATTCGTCGACACCGGCGGCGGCCAGCGGCGTCGGCATGTCGACCAGCTTCACCCCCGGCGCCGCCGCCAGCAGATGGCGTGCGCGTTCAACCGACAGCGGCCGGGCGAACTCGGCGTTGATCGACAACGAGTGCCCGGTGTACACCGGCACCCGCACACACGTCCCGCTCACCAGCAGGTCGGGAATGCCCAGGATCTTGCGGCTTTCGTTGCGCAGCTTCTGTTCTTCATCGGTCTCCCCGGAATCGTCGTCGACATACGAACCGGCAAACGGCACCACGTTAAATGCGATCGGTGCCACGTACTTCTGCGGCGCGGGGAAATCCAGCGCCCCCCCGTCATGTACCAGCTGCTCGCTGTCGTCGACCACCGCGCGTGCCTGCCCGAGCAGCTCCTGCACGCCGGCCAGCCCGCTGCCCGACACCGCCTGGTACGTGGACGCGATCATGCGAACCAGCTGGGCTTCGTCGTGCAGCACCTTGAGCACCGGCATCGCGGCCATGGTGGTGCAGTTCGGGTTGGCGATGATGCCCTTCGGCCGCCGGTGAGCGTCACGCGAGAAGTTCACCTCGCTGACCACCAGCGGGACGTCGGGGTCCTTGCGGAACGCCGACGAGTTGTCGATGACGGTGACGCCCGCGGCGGCGAACCGCGGCGCCTGCACCCGCGACATCGTCGCGCCCGCCGAGAACAGCGCGATGTCAAGCCCGGTCGGGTCCGCGGTCTCGGCGTCCTCGACCTCGATCTCCTGACCGCGGAACGGCAGCTTCTTGCCCAGCGACCGCGCTGAGGCGAAAAACCGCACGCTGGTTGCGGGAAAGTCGCGTTCCTCCAGCAGTGTTCGCATCACCTGGCCGACCTGACCGGTCGCACCAACCACTCCGATGTTGACCATCAACGTCCCGTTCCCGCGTAGACGACGGCTTCCTCGTCGCCGCCCAACCCGAACGCCTCGTGCAGGGCGACGACGGCCTTGTCCAGCTCAGTGTCCCTGACCAGCACGGAGATCCGGATCTCGGAGGTGGAGATCAAGTCGATGTTGACGCCGACGCCGGCGAGGGCCTCGCAGAATTTCGCGG
>CAVTDY010000034.1:0-21859 GCA_963733605.1 uncultured Actinomycetota bacterium | reverse complement strand
GGTTGCGGTGTTTACTTCTTGGTTGGTGGCAGTTTGTACCATCACCATCCCTTCGACAACTGTGACGTTGATATAGTCGGCGCGACCAGAGCCAATCTTGTTGTTGATAGCCGCAAATGCTTGAGCGAGTGCGTCCGTGGTCCAACGCTGCGTTAGCGTCGATGTCGGCGAAGCTTGGCTTGAGGGTGGTAATGCGTGCGTTCCGCCTCGTAGGACGATCGAGCAACTCGCAGTGGCCAGCACGCCCGTAGCGAGCACGGCCGTCGCGAACACAGCAGCAACGAGCTGCGAGACTCCTCGCATGAGGGTTCCTTTCATGAGATTTGGTGCGCGACCCCATACGACAATGCACAGTATTCTCTATCGGTCCACCGATCGGGCCTTCGGCCAAAGTGCTTTGGTTGACTGGATTTCTGCGCGGCGCTTACTTGCCGCAGCGGCCAACACCGCGGAAAGCGGACCAGTTGAGGACGACGAGGTCGAACCACAGCGCAATGGTGGCGGCGACGGCGTCGCCGTGTCCGGCCGATGCGGAGGACTGGCCATCGAGATCGGCGACGACACGCGGTCGCCCGGCACGGAGCTTTAGTAGAGGGCGCACAAGAACCTCACCTCGGGTCGTTGACATCGTCAGCGCCAATAATTCCCGCGGCGGGCCCCGCACATCAGAGTCGAAGGTCCCTATTGGCCGCCCGCCAGGGTGAGTAACGTTGGTATCGGCTGCGGAATGCGCTGTACGGCAAATCCGCAAAAGTACTGTAGGGCAAGGGAATTTCTCACGAACCCGCCCAAGCGACGAAGGAGAAGCGATGATCGAGGTGCTGCCAGACATGCCACAGGGAGTGACCGGCATCCGGGTGTCGGGGCGTCTGCACGGTGACGACCTGCGCGAGTTCAAGACGACCATGGAGGAACTCGTCAAGACCGGCGAGATCAGAATCGTGGAGGTCATCGCGCAGGATTACGAAGGCATCAGCCCCGGTGGCGTGGTCCAGGACCTGAAGCTGGGCTTCGGTACCTTGATGAAGCATCATTCGGAATTCAAGCGGGTTGCAGTCGTGTCCGACAAGGACTGGGTCGCCCACACGATGCACGCTTTCGCCTGGATGGTCCCCGGCGAGTTGCGTATGTTTGGCCTCGATGAACTTGAGCAGGCCACGAAGTGGGCAGCCGGCTGACTGGCGGCCGACGACACCCCCTGCGCTTTTCAGCATGCCCCTGCGCGCCGGGATCGTGCCGGGGCAAATCCCGCCGAAACTATGTTTGCGGGCGGCCGATCGCGGGATTGTGCTGCTGCAGCGACAGCTGTGGCCCAGGGACCCGCTGAACCGAAGTTACTCACCAGTCGTGTTCCTGACAGGAGCAGAAGGCAGGTGATCATATAGCCAGACAACATCGAGCCCTCGACCAAAACGTCGAGCATCTCATCCCGACCACCCTGGACCGGGCGAGCCGCGAGGATCACCTCACGGTGCCAAGCGAGGCTTCAGGGATGGATTCGGTAGCGGAAGGCCACTACTTCAAGCTAACGATTGGCAGCACCAGCCGTGTAGTCGCCTGGAGTCACCGGTCCCGCTTCGAGAAGGCCCTCAGCCTGAGTGGGCAAAACAACAAGAAGTTGCTGGACTATGGTTGTGGCGACGGCACATTCCTCGCGCTCGCATCCGATCGCTTCATCGAGGGGCACGGCGTTGACATCGACGCCGACCAGATCGAGGACTGCCGTAACCGGTTGGCATCGTACGGAAATGTGAGCTTCTTCGTAGTCGGCGACCTGGCAGGTACCGAGCACAACCAAACCTACGACGTCGTAACGTGCATGGAGACGCTCGAGCACTGTACCGAGCCGGCCGCGGAAAAGGTGCTTGCCGATGTGGCACGCCTTTGCGCCGCAGACGGGCGAGTCATCATCAGCGTGCCCGTGGAGGTAGGCCCGTCTTTCCTCGTCAAACGGATCGCGCGGCGACAGGCCGTGAGCAGGGACACGGCGCGCGAAACGTATCCCTTGCGAGACGCGCTCAAGATGCTGTTCGCCGGTAAACGCACGTGCGTCGCACGGCCGGTTTACGGCGAACCGTTCGTGGGCCATTCCATTACGGATTCAACTGGCGCCGACTACGCGAACGGGTGCGCCACTACCTCGTCGTCGACGACACCCTCTTCACGCCGCTCGGATTCCTCGGCGGCTGGGTCAGCAGCCAGGTGTACTTCGTGTGCCGAACCCGCCTTTGACCACCGACCTCTAGAGTCGCGTGGGTGGGCTATCCAGACAACGTCCTCGCCCAGTGAGAGCAGGTCGTGCTGCATCGGCACCCGGCCTGGATGCGGCTGATCTCGCCTGTGCTTGTCATCTCAAGTGGGCTGGCCGCCGTTCGTACTGTAGCCGGCCAGTGTCACCGAGATGGCCAGTCGGGTGTGGCTGCCGTCGCCACCGACCACCACGGCCGAAGCACGACGACGCGCGCCCGGCCCGTCGCTAGCTCGCTCCCCTGAATACGCGTTCGAACCCCACACCGCCAGCCCTTTGCAGGCCGTTGCCTGGCCCCGATCAGCTGGGAATTTGGGTGCGGTCAAGGGCTTATGGGTGGGCTCGCCCGCGGGCGCCTGCCGCAGCAATCACTGCTCCCCGGCTCCGGTGCCAGGTCGACTGGCTCTGGGTCACCCCCCACACCAAGGGGTCAGTTTTCACTTGGGTGGTTTCGAGTAGCTCTAACGCCGGGCGAAATCTGCCGCTCAACTCGAGCGGTCCCCAAGAAATTTCTTGTGACGGGCAGGCGATGGCGTGCGAAATTCGGGGTAGCCTCAACCGTGGTTGAGCTAACAACGGGGTTGTGGCCGATCGGGCTTTTCACCAGCCGAGCCGTCCGCCGTGACCCGCACCTTGGCGCCACAGGGGGTTCGCGATGCCTACTACTCACACCATCCGGTTGTATCGTGCACAGCGATCGTCGACCGACAAGTCAGAACGTTGCGGACGTGCCGCTTTTGCCGTGCGGCACCTGAGCGAGATGCGACTGCTGATCATCGCGACCGGCGATCTGGATGCCACCAATGCCCGCGCCCTTGGCCGCTTCGTCGAGCGCCGCACTGGCCTGTGCAAACAGCTCGTGCTGGATCTGAGCGACGTCGAGTTCTTCGGTAGCGAGGGATTTGCGGCCTTGCACTACGTCAGTGTGCACTGCGCCCGCCACGACGTGGACTGGCTGTTCATCGGCGGCCCGACCGTGCGGCGCATCGTGGCGATCTGTGATCCAGACGCAGAGCTTCCGCTTGCCGACGGCTTGGCCGCCGCGCTGACCCGCCTCGATCACCTCGGGCGCTGCCGGCTTCCCGTCGACTCCGCCGGATAGCGACCACTGCAGTCGGACCACGGAGGCAGCCGAGCAATACCAACCGTCTCACCTGACTCGGGGCGGGCTCGCAGCGCCATTCCTAGCACATGATTTGCTAGAACGAGTCGCAGAACGCCGAGAGGGATATCCGCGCCGAAGAATAATAACCCGCTCAACCGACTGGCCAGATCGTCGGGATCACTTGATACGCGCGGATATCCACCAAGTTTGCGACATTCGACCACCTCAAGAATGTGGAGTGTCAAACAACTGTGGATATCCGCGAATTGGCGTAGCTGGATGTCGTATACGCCATTTAGAATTGAATAATGAGCCCATTTTCCGAAAGGCTTTCCATGCCCCGCATCACCGTTAACACCAAACCCGCCTGCCGGCCCCGGTAGTGGTCGCCGGCGACCGGCACTGGATCGGTTTTCGCCCCGACCACATCGACGACCTGGCCCGCGACGCAGCCTGATGTTCACCCTGGCCATCGCCGACGCCGACACCACGACAGTCAGCTCACACCCAAACCGGGACCTCGCCTACGCCGCGCTGGTCACGTTCCTTGAGGCAACGGGTCAGCGCCTGCGCGTCGTGGTGCTGGCTGGACGCGCGCCGACTACGAAATGCAATCTCATTCGCGGCCGGGCCATTCACCGAGTGCGGTTGCGCGCGCCATCGGCCGGCCTGCACCGAGGTTCGCACCCGATGTACCGACATGACCGCCGAACCCAATCCACGTCCGCTGTCACTGTCGCGCAGACCCCGGACTACGCCGAAGCGGTTCCGCGGCAATGGGATCCGGAAGCCTAGCTCGTCGGTGCGCTGATGCACCTCCCCCAATCCGCTGGCGGTCGTGATCTTGGAGTCGCCCAGCAACCCGGTAATCTCGGGCACCAACGTTCGCGCCTCGCCCGGAACAAACTAAACGGGGTCGGGCCACCGCATCCGCGCAGGCCCAGTAACCACGCTGCACGATTCGGTCAACGCCGGCCCATACGTGGCCGCGCCGCACTCGCATTCCCAGCAGATGTGCGGGCCGCCGCGACACGGGATGGTGGTGACGATCATGTGTTCCGGCAGCAGCCAATGGCCACGCGTACAGCGCTGGGGTGGTCTGTCCATCCATTGCGTGTGCGAACCATGCGCCAGCTCGCCAACATCGACATCAACATTCACACGCATCACACTCCCACCCGCTCCGTCGCCAAAACCAGGGTGGTACGCGAATCGTTACTCTTCGTTACGTCTCGGTGACCGTGTCGTTGTGTCCGGCGCGACGACGCCGAGGTCCTCGACTAGGCCTAACCAGTCACGCGGTGATGCGGTGATTGGATCACCGCATCACCGAGCACACGGCGCCCTTCAGGCGGCAGCTCTGCAAGTGCGCCGGGAGACCATTTCCGAAACTTGTTGTCGCTGTTTAGAGCACATCAACGAAGTGGTCGGACCAATTTGGGTACAAAAAACCGCCACTCAAACAGGATCACCCGACGGAGGGTAGGGAACCTCGTATGCGCCGACGCTCACCAGAAGGCTGATCAGGTTTCGGAAGGTCACCCACAGGGCGTTCCACGCGCCGGGGATGATGGTGACGAGGAATGCTACCGGCGCGATCGGAGTCTTGATAGTCGGTGACGGACAACCACAATCCGGCGACACGCAAACCGCCCGGCACTTAGGTTGGGAGACTGTGTCCCCAGATCCTGCACGCGCACATGTGTTGCCCCGGCGCTGGGCTGCGGCCGTGTGCGCGGTAACGGCAGCCGCCGGAATGTTCATCGCGTGGCGCATTGATGAGCAGGCGCAGCCGTGCCAGACCGTCCGCGCGCTCATTGACTTCAACCGCACGACGCAGGCGTCGTTGAAAGCCAAGACGCATTTCGCGCCGGCAGGCTCCTACGAAGGGGAATCGGTGCCCACCGATGCCGACTACCAGGCGTGGATCGAAGGCATGCAGCAGCACGCCAACCAGGTGACGGCACCGGGCCTAGCGGCCCACGCCCACCAAGCAGCAGAGCTGGCACGCCAATTCATGAGGGACATGAATTGGGCGAACGTGGAGATGGGCAAACAAGACCCGCTGAAAGCGGATTTGCCGCCGCCCGCGAAAGTGGCGGCCAGGATCAACCGAGAGTTCGACGACGAGATGGGCGCCTTGGAGCACGCCTGCCCGGGCTGACCGGCCGGCAACCAGATAAGGCGAGCTTGACGCTGGGAGCGTCACATTGCGACGGGTCGCTTGCAGCTTGCGGGTGCCCGCGGGAAGCGTTGATGGTTAGGTCAAGTCGGGATTATTGCAGCGGAGGCAAGTCCGTGGACTGCCTGGCGCCCGGCCCTCCGTGCCACGGAACGCCGAAACTAGGTGCGGGCCAGCAGGTTTCGTGTCCGCACACCCCGCCGCCAGGCCGGAGTTCGAACCGACCACGGAATGCGGTGCAGCCTAGCGAACATTCGCCCGCTGATCAGTTGGGCCGCTCGCGGCGCAGGGAGTTCAATCACGGGCAGTGCGCAGTATCTCGTTCACGCTTTCGAGCGCACGGCCGGTGGTGCGCGGACCCAACAGTGCAATGTCGAGCGCGACCACCACGAGCGCCGCCGCAACGACGGTGAACAATGCGCCCGCACCGCTGTTGTGCAGCACGGGCAGCAATATGAGGGGCATCAGCCCAGTGGACAGCCGCGAGAGCGAATATGTACTGCTGGTCGCCGTGGCGCGCAGCCGCGTCGGGAACACCTCCGCCTGATAGATGTGGTAAGCGTTCGAGAACACGTTGCTGACGATCGTATAGAGAAAGCCGCAGGCCACGATCACTGGGGTGGACGTCGCCGTCCCGAAGGCCAGCCCGAACACGGCCATTCCCAGCGCCGCGCCGATTACCAAGTACTTGCGCTCGATGCGCTCGACCAGAGGCACCGATAATGCCGACCCGAGCGGGTAGCCCACAAACGTCATTGCGCTGAACAGCAGCGAGTCCACGATCGGATATCCCTTTGCCACCAGGACTATCGGCGCCAGTGTGCCAAATCCGTAGTAGCCCCACGTCTGGAATAGGTGGAAAACCGCCATCATCAGGGTGCGGCGACGGTACGGCGGGACGAACAGTTCGCGCACGCTGCCGCGCTGTGTCGGCGCGGGCGCCTCCACAGCCGGCTCGGGCAGCGGGTCGCCAGCCGCACGGGCCTGCTCCTCGAAACGGGTAACCACAATCTCGGCGTCCCTCGTGCGGCCGACCGACTCCAGCCAGCGCGGTGACTCGGGCAGCCCGGTCCGTAACGCGAAGACGATAACAGCGCCCAGGGCGCCGATGACGAACATCCATCGCCAGCCATCGAATCCGAGCGGCGCAATCGGCACCAGCCAGTGGGCGAGGAAACCGGCGAGCGGCACTCCCGCGAACGACAGTGTGTACGCCCACGCCGTATACCTGCCACGCTGCTTGGGCGGCAGCAGGTCTCCCAAGTAGGTGTCTGCGATCGGCGGCTCGGCCCCGATGCCCAAACCGGCAAAAAACCGCGACACCACAAGCATGACCGGACCGATACTGAACGCGCCCGCGAGCGAGAACATCGAGTACAGACCCAGCGCGAGCAAGAAGGCGGGGCGCCGGCCCAGGCGATCGGCCAGCCGACCGAGGGTGAGGGCCCCGAGGAACATACCGAGGAAGGCAGACGCCAGCAGCAGCGACATCTCGGTGCTGCCCAAATGAAACTGATGACCCAGAACGCTGACGAGCACCCCTGCCAGGAAGACCTCGTAGATGTCGAAAAACAGACCGAGGCCGATCGCAATCGTGGCGCGGCGGTGCCAGCGGGTGATCGGAAGGCGGTTCATGCGGGCGGCGACGGTCGGTCTGGGCGATGTCGGCAGTGGAGCTGGCGCCGGCGTAGGGACGACCGGTTCCTTGCGCCCGGCTGTCATGGCGGTACCTCCTCGGATTTCGACCTTATGCGGGTCCCTCTCGTTGCCGACCGCGGATGCCGTCTACGGGGCCATCGCCGTCATCGACGTCACCCGGCTGCACTGGCCCGCCTTATCGTCGCTGGGTTATCTGAACCTCGCGGTCTGGTTGATCCCGAGGCCAGGCCATGTTCGGTGTCGCCTACCGACGCCACCTGCTCACCTGCCGCGCTGCACTCACGATCGCGGCCGCGGTGTTCGCGGCGGCCGCGCGTGTGGTGGTGGACCACGCTTGGCAACTTCGGGGCGATGACCCTGTACTTGTGGCACATTCCCGCGCTGCTGGGCATCCACCTGCTCTTCGACGAGGTCGGGCTCCCCCGCTACCCCGGCCAAGCGCATTTCGCCGCGATCAGCATTGCGCAACTACTACCAGACTTGGCCAGTAGGAAGCCTTGGCGGTGCCTCGGCTAGCGGGTGCTTGACCCACGGACAGGTCGGGTGGGCACCTTTCGGATCTCGCGCAGTCACCGAGAGTCAGACTACAACCCGGGCAGGCAGATCGGGGCGCCATAGCACGGGGGCGGACCTAAAGGCACTCGCGGAGCGTCTCCCTCCCACACGAATTGGCCGACATTACCGGTGCCCCCGACGGCGACCCAGTACCAGTGGTGGCCGACGCTCATGTCCCACCCGACGTCGTTCATCGGCAACGGTTGCCCCGGGCACCAGTCGTGGGGTTCGGTGAAGTTGTCTGCGGGGAATGGGCCATGAGACTGCGGCGCGAAGCCGGGCTCAGCCTGGGCGGTGCCTGCGGTCAGCCCGAAACCCGCCACGGTGAGGCTGCCGCAGAGCAGCGCCCCAGCGACGATCCGCCTGCGGTGGTCGGCGGTCATGTTGCGGTGTCCTTTGGTCTTCATGCGTCTCCTCGTTGGCGTCGTCACTGGGAAGTCCCAGAACCAGTCAGGGCGGCTACCGATCCCAACAATGGGGTGGGACCATTTCCGACCTGGCCGCAGCGCTGTGGGCAGAAATCCAGGCAACCGCTAAATTTTCAGGTACCCCTTGTCTACTGGCACCTGAGCGGCCGTCAGTAACGAGGACGCATCACTGGCCAGCCACACCACAACATCGGAGATCTGGTCGGGTTTGATCAGCGAGTCCGTGGGCAGCGCCCCGGGGGAAAAACTGTGGATGTAGTGGGGATGATCTTGCAAGATCTGATACATCGACAGGTCGTTGCCCATCGGGGTGTCCACACCGTAGGGGTGTATCGAATTCACGCGGATCCCGAACTCCCCTAGTTCCACGGCCAGCGCGTTGGTCAGCCCGACGACACCGAACTTGCTGGCGCAGTAGTGCGTCAGCCCTGGAACGGCTTTGATCCCGGCGGCTGAACTGACGGTGATGATGGATCCGCCGGTGCCGGCGGCGATCATCGGCGGCACCACGGCCTGCATCGTGTTGAACACTCCGGTGAGATTGATGTCGAGGGTCTCTTGCCATTGTGCGGCCGAGATCTCCCGAGCCGTCCCCAGTTCAGCACACCCGCGTTGGCCACCACGATGTCGAGGCCGCCGAACTGCTCCAATGCCTCCGCGACGACCCGTCGCTGTCCGGGCGCGTCGCGCACGTCCACCTCGCGGGCGATGATCTTGCGGCCCTGGGCTTCTACCAGATTCACCGTTTCGGTCAGATCCCGGGCCGCCGACGGCGGATAGCCGTTGTGGACGGCTACCGGGCCGCACGCGTCGATCGCGACGATGTTAGCCCCCGCGCGGGCCAACCGGACGGCGTGCGTGCGCCCCTGGCCGCGAGCTGCTCCGGTGATGTAGGCGACCTTGCCCGCCAGCGGTGTGTCGGTGGCACCGTCCCCGCCCGCTGATGGCCGGTTCACGCGAGCCTCTCAGTGGCTTGGATCTCCGGACGCGCCAACGGCAATTGCGGGTGTCGGCCGCTTCGAGAACTGGTAATCCGAGAGTGGTGACCGCCGGCTGAATCGGCGCGCCCCGAATATCGTCTGCGGCCGATAGTAGACGGTCTGCCCGTGAGAATTGACCATGTAAGTGTTTAGCCCGGGGTTGCAGGTTCTGACATAGATGTTTATCGCCTTTCCCCGCCGTTTCATTGTGCGGTTCCACCGGTCGAACGGCTCTTGGCCGACGTGCGACACGTGGCATCCGCGCAGTCGGGTCTCCTCGATCACCCGCACCGCATGAGCAGCGACCAGCTCAGCGAAGTCGTGCCACGCGACACCGACAAAACCCTGCGGCCCCACCATGTCCCAACGATTAGGCAGACCGGGATGGGCCGTGCCGGCGTAGCTGTGCATCCCGTGTGATCGGTAGAAGTCGGCGAGGTCGAAACCGTCGCGACCGACGACAACCCCGGGCCGATAGGTCTCGGGGTCCGTCCACAACTCGTACCCGGTCGCCATCACGATCAACTCGGCCGGGTGCTCGACGCCGTCGACGGTTTCAATACCGGTGGCGGTGATTCGCTTGATGGGTGTGGTGATCAGATTCGTCGTCGGATTGTTGAACGCTTGAACGAATCTGCTCGATATGACGGGGCGCTTCGCCAGAATGCCGTACCGCGGGACAAGCGCCTGACGGATATTCGGGTCGTCCACGCTGATCTTCAGGTAGCCGCGGTACAGGAGTCGACACCACCGGTCATATAGCGGCATGACCGTTGTCAGCGCGTTGGTCGACAGCAACGGCAACACGTGCACCAGCGGTGCGACACCCATGTCCAAGATGGTTCGCATCAGCCAGTTCAGCGTCGCGACGACACCTGGCACCCGGAATGCCGCGCGCAGCCACGGCGGGACATCGAAGTCGGGTTTAGGGATGACCCATGCCGGTGTCCGCTGAAACACATCGAGCTGCTGCGCGGACGACGAAAGCGCCCCCACGATCTGGGTACCGCTAGATCCCGTTCCGATCACCGCGATCCGTTTGCCCCGAACGTCATAGCCGTCGTCCCAACGGTTGGGGCGCATCACGGTGCCTTCAAAGTCCGCCATGCCCTCGATCGTCACCGAAGCCTTGGTGTTGATATAGCCGCCGATCGCACTGATGACAAACCGCGCCCGCACCGTGTCGCCGTCCGATAGCTCGAAGTCGCCACAGGCCGGCGTCGTCATCCCAGATCTGGCGCTCTACGTCGGCACCGGTCCGCAGATGCGGGTACAGGCCGAGGTCCTCGGCCACGGCGCACAGATAGCGCTGAATTTCCGGTCCCGGCGCGAACAACCGAGACCAATCCGGGTTCCTCGCGAACGAGAATTGATAAGCCACAGAGGGGATGTCGACCTCCAGGCCTGGATAGTGGTTGTCACGCCAGCTTCCCCCGAACTCATCGCCACGTTCGAGAATCACGAAATCGGTGATGCCCTTCTCGCGAAGCAAACGTGCGGAGATGATCCCGCTCGGGCCGGCACCAATGACGGCGACTTCATAAAGCTGCTCAGGCATTGCTCCACTTTCGTTTCCGGGCCGACGGTTCAGGTGCTCGTGCGGTCAGGCCCCTGACGATGTGATCGCTGACGAACCGCCGCACCGCTCGCGGCTCGTTGAGATTCACTCCGATGGGTGGCAATAGTTCAAAGCTCAAGAGCAGCCGGATGATCCATTCACTGGCACGGCGCGGGTCGACACCCGAGCCCACCTCCCCGGTCTGCTGCGCTGCCCGCACCCGCGGGCGCCACAGCTGCACCGACTGCTCCATCAAATCGTCGCCGATATTGGTCAGAAGAAGAACGACGATGCTCTTGTTCACACCCGACAGATCCAGCAGATCGTCCTGACGGCGGTGCGCGCAGATCATCACGGCGGCCGCGGCCACTTGATCGGCCAGGCACGTCTCGTTTTCGATCTGTGCGGCCATCGTCTCGACGAACAGCGAAGCCAAGTGATCCAGTGCGGCCTTGATCGCGTTGTCGCGGTTACCGAAGACGTTATGGACAGTTCCCCGCGACACTCCCGCCGTCTCGGCGACCCGGGTGAGACTGAAATGTCGCGGCCCCAGCTGCTGCAGCGTCTGCGTCGTGGCAGCCAGCAGGGCCGGTGACACCTCCTTGCGAGCCTTTGCCGATCCAGTGAACATCTTCGACAAGATAGCGTAATATGTTCAACATGGTCAATGGGTAGCCGCCGGAGTCGGGCAGACAACCGGCGGCAGCGCATCAAGCAGCGCCTCGGCCTATAACCAGCTGCTGCAGTCGTGGAGGTCGATCGTCGACCCGGGTCCCGCGGCGTCCAAGGCCGCCGCATCCGCCGCGTCTTGAGTGGCCGCGACGCGCCCGGCTAAGACTTTCCCGTCGGGGCTCTCCGCGAGCGAGAGACAGCCCAGTCCCGACGTGACGACCTGGCAGTCGTTCGTCTTGCCAAGGACGTCGCACCACAAGACGGCCTTGTCCTCCGCTCCTTTTTGCGTCGTCGCGTTGGTGATGATCTCTTCTTGTCCGTTCGAGAGCGACGCCGCGAGCGCGCCCCAGCATCCCGGCCTGCATTCGAAATCGAGGTCAGCGTTGGCCACCGGCGCAGCCACCCCGGCGGCGACCAGACCCAACCCGGCAGACAGCAGCGCCGCGGCGAAGATCTTGCTCTTGTTGTGGGCGGCGGTCATGTGGCAAGTACACGCCGTGCGGATCGCTACCGATCCCAACAAACTGTCGCGGATTGGGGCATTGTCAGCGGCCGGCGAACACCGCGCGTCCCGGGCCGGACTTCCGAAAGCTCTGAATGCCGCCGCGGGCGTCGTCGGTGTCGAACAGCCCGACCGCTGCCTGCAGCAGCAGCGCGTCGGCGCCTGCGATGCCGTCCGTGGTGTATGCCCGGGTGAGTTTCTTGACGACCGCGAAGGCACGAGTGGGCCCCGACGCCAGCCGGTGGGCGAACTCGTCGGCGGCCTTGTGCAGATCGTCGGCCGCGACGACTCGGTCGATTGCTCCCCACGCCGCGAGCTCCTCGGCGGTGTGCAGGTCCCCGCCGAACGCGATCGTCCGCGCACGCCCGAGCCCCGCGCGCGCCGCCAGCCGTTCGATGCCGCCGGCCAGCGGAACGATCCCCAGCCGGGTCTCTGGCAGACCGAGCATCGTGCCCTCCGCCGCCCAGACCAGATCGCAGAACAGTGCGAGTTCGAAACCCCCGGCAATGCAGGTCCCGTGCACCGCCGCGATAGTCGGGTAGGGCAGCCGGTCCAGCCGCCCGCCCAGATCGAGGAACGAGGCGATCAACGGTCGCAGTTGCGCGGCGTCCATGCCCGCGAACATCGCGACGTCCGCGCCGGCGCTGAACACCTTGCCGTTTCCGCGCAGCAGGAGCGCGCGCACTCCGTCCGCCGCCTCGACCTGGCTGATCGCCGCCAACAGGTCGGCAATGAGCTGCTTGCCGATCAGGTTCAGCGGTGGGCTGTCCAGTATTACCGTCGCCAGCGCGCCGTCCTGCACGAAGTGAACCGTCGGCGCGGGGCTCATGCCGCGCCCCGGCGCTGGGCTCATGCCGCGCCCCGGCGCGGGGCTCATGCCGCGCCCCGGCGCGGGGCCAACCGTCGCTCGGCGTAAGCGCGGCCCTTCTCGGGATCCTCAAGGACGTAGCCAACGATGTCGGCCAGCGTGTTGATCCGGCCGGCGCCGCC
This sequence comes from uncultured Actinomycetota bacterium, assembly GCA_963733605.1. Classification (GTDB taxonomy): domain Bacteria; phylum Actinomycetota; class Actinomycetes; order Mycobacteriales; family Mycobacteriaceae; genus Mycobacterium. The sequence continues at coordinate 8,980 of CAVTDY010000034.1, read as the reverse complement.
CCACGTGCCATCGGGAACTTCGTTGGTGAACACCCACACCCGGTTCGGATCGTAGGGATGCGCGCCATTCTCGGCGCGCAGTACGGCGTCGGTGACGTCACGCACGATCGCGGTGCGGCGCTCGTCGTCGAACTGGCCTTCGGGCACCGAAGCGACGAACCGATAGCGCGGTTCGTCGGCTCTGTCCCCGGCGACGAAGACATCGGAGGGACGGTGGACAAACACCCAGGCGATCGCCCGAGCACGCGGATCGGTCGGGTCGGCGCCTTCGTGTTGGAGCAGCAGGTCGGTCAACTGGGATATCAGCGCCCGCTCGGCGACCGGCGAGAGCGCTCCTGCGGGGATGTACGCGTCGAGCATGGGCATGGGTTCGACCTCCGGTGATCCGGTGTGAGATCCGGTGTGAGTTTATTTTCTGAACCTAGATAGGTGGGTTTAAATTGTCAACCCAGCTATGATCGGGGCATGCTCAGCGACCGGTTCCGCTACAGCGCCGCCAACTGTTCGATCGCGCGGACCCTTGGCGTGGTCGGCGAAAAGTGGACGCTGCTCGTTCTCCGCGAGGCCTTCTACGGGATACGCAGATTCGACGACTTCCACGCCGCGCTGGGGTGCGCGCGCAACTTGCTTGCCACGCGGCTGAAAACACTTGTGGCACAGGGACTCCTGGAGCGCGTGGCGTACCGGGACGACGCGGGTCGCAGCCGCGACGAATACCGCCTCACGGACAAGGGCCGCGACCTGTTCCCCGTCGTCGTCGCGCTGATGCAGTGGGGCGATCGGTGGACCGCCGACGACTCCGGACCCGCGGTGCAACTGCGTCCACCGAAACTGTGGCGAACCGGTGACCGTCGAACTCAATTGCGGCGCGGGCCATGTCGGATTGGGTGCGCGCGACATCACGCCGGTGCCCGGCCCGGGAGCCATCGCCGTCGGGTGACGACCGGCCTGTGCGCGCGAACGCGGCGACGCCGCCCGGCCCAGCCCCCATCATGGTGGGGTGGCGAATAACCGAGGCCAGGGAAATGCCGGTCGGGCTGAGCCGTCCGCGGCCGACCTTCGGCGCTGGCGACAACATCTTGCCAACGAGCGCGCCGAAGCGGCCGTTTACCGCGATCTGGCGCAGCGCCGCACCGGCGAGGAGCGCGACATCCTGCTGGCGTTGGCCGCCGCCGAGGGCCGGCACGAGCAGTTCTGGCTGGCCCTGCTCGACGAGGATGTCGGTAAGCCGCGGCGCAGCGATATCCGGTCGCGGCTGTTGGGTTTTCTGGCCCGGCACTTCGGATCGGTGTTCGTGCTGGCACTGGCTCAGCGTGCCGAGGCACGGTCGACGTATGACGCCGACGCTGACGCCACCGCCACCATGGCCGCCGACGAACGCATCCACGGCGAGGTGGTCCGGGCACTGGCCACCCAGGGCCGCAGCCGGCTGTCGGGCGGCTTTCGCGCCGCGGTGTTCGGGGCCAATGACGGACTGGTCAGCAACCTCGCCTTGGTGCTGGGTATCAGTGCCAGCGGAGTGTCCAACCACACGGTGCTCATCACCGGCCTGGCCGGACTGCTGGCCGGCGCCTTGTCGATGGGGGCAGGAGAGTATGTCTCGGTGCGTTCGCAGCGCGAGCTGCTTGGCGCCTCCACCCCGGATCCGCAGGCCGACGCCGCCGTGCCGGCGCTGGACGTCGACGCCAACGAATTGGCCCTGGTTTATCGGGCGCGGGGCATGAGCGAGAGCGACGCCGTGAACCGCGCCGCCGCGGTGCTGGGCGCCCAAACAGACTCCCCCCACCAATTCGGCGCCACCCCCACGGAGTCGACGCAGCACGAGGCGATCGGCACCGGCCTGCAGGCCGGCCTGTCGAGCTTCTGCTTCTTCGCCTCGGGCGCGTTGGTGCCCGTGCTGCCATACCTTTTCGGCCTGAAAGGCGTCGTCGCGCTGGTGGTCGCCGCCGTCTTGGTCGGCGTCGCACTGATCGGCACCGGCGTGATCGTGGGCCTGCTCTCGGGCGGCCCCCCGCTGCGCAGGGCGCTGCGCCAACTACTCATCGGGTATGGCGCGGCCGCTACCACCTACGTGCTGGGATTGCTGTTGGGAACGGGATTGGGTTAGGCCCCGGGACTCAGTTAGGCCGCGGCACTCGGTTAGGCCCCGGCCCCTGGCCAAGGTGACCGGTGCGTGACTAACGTACACCGGCACGGACATTTGGTTAACAATGAGACTGGCGCTGACGGGGGGCAGGTGGCTGGCGACAAGGGGAAGGCGTCCTGCCACCTTCATGCCCCGAGGATGGGGCGCGTCAGACGATGGCGGCTGGCCGTGACTGCAGCCAAAATCGCTAGCGGGCAATCAATTTCGGTTTCGGTGGCGCTCATCGATCTGGTCGCCATCGTGGCGGTGTGCCTGAGTCTGACAGGCGCTTACGCACCGGCGGCCCGCGCTGACGGAGACGAACCGCAGTACGAGGACTTCTACCTGCCACCGGACCCGTTGCCGCCGGGACAGCCCGGCGACCTGATCCGCACGGAGCCCTCGCGGCTGGTGCTGGAGCCGTCCGGTCAGTTGGGCGCGATCCTGGCGACCGGTACCCGGATCATGTATCGCAGCACCGATGCGCGAGGCAACCCCATTGCGGTCACCGGCACCTACTTCGAACCGGACAACCCGTGGCCGGGCAACGGGCCGCGGCCGCTGATCAGCTACGCCCCCGGCACGCAGGGGCAGGGCAACCAATGTGCGCCGTCGCGAATGTTCAACCAGGGCATCCATTATTCCGGCGGCTGGGACATCATGTTCAACTACGAAGAGCTCTTCGTAGCCACGATGGTTGCGCGGGGGTTTGCCATCGTGATGACCGATTACGAGGGTTTGGGCACCCCGCCGATGCACACCTACGTCAACCGCCTCGCCGAAGGACAGGCGGTCCTCGATGCCGCCCGCGCAGCCATGCGCCTACCGGGAACGTCCCTGGATCCGAACGGGCCGGTGGCGTTCTGGGGGTACTCCCAGGGCGGCGGGGCGGTGGCCTCGGCCGCCGAACTCGCATCTGCCTACGCCCCGGAGCTTCACGTGGTCGGAACATATGCCGGCGCACCCGTGGCCAATCTCAAGGAACTGCTGCCCTACACCGACGGCAGTGCCCTGGTGGGTGTGGTGGGCTACGCAATCAACGGCGCCATCGCCGCCTATCCCGAGTACGCCGACGCGATCCGCGCCAAGCTGACGCCCCGCGGCGAAGACATGCTGGCCTCAGTGGCCCGCCAGTGCGTCGGACAAACCCTCATCGACTTCGCGTTCCGCCACCTGCAGCCCTACTTCGTCGAAGATGTTTGGCAAACCATCAACGAGGAACCCTTCAGCAGCCTGTTGGATCTGCAGCGCGTCGGGAGATACAAACCCAACGCGCCCGTGTTGATCGACAGCAACCGCTACGACCCACTGGTGCCCTGGACGGCGGCCAACCAGCTCGGCCGCGACTGGTGTGCGTTCGGCGCCGACGTCGAGTTCCGCACCAACGAAGAACCGCCCTTTCTGAACAAACTCGTGATCAACCATGCGCTGCCCATGCTCGTCGACGGCGAGCCCGCCATGCAGTGGATCGCCGCCCGCTTCAACGGCCTGCCCACCGCTCCCAACTGCGGTTCGTTCTGATGGGGATGCAGGTCTAATGACGGCTGGCCGAGATCATGCGGATCGCCGGGGTGCACACCAAGAAGGAAGCCGTGAACCTCGCGATGCGCGATTACGTCGAGCGGTTCCGACGCATCGAAGCGCTGGCCCGGTCCCGCGGAGGCGAAGGGCTGGGACTACGAGGGCTGGCTCGCCGCGCGTCCGACGAGAAGGCCGTCGGACTTGATCTACTTCTTAGTGGAGTCCTCCGCGGTCTGGCGGCTCCAACGACAACCGGAACTCACCGAGGCCTGGAGCGCCTCGCTCCTAAGCGGTGCCATCGGATCGTGCGAACCACAACGAGCCGAGTTCCGTCGATCGGCGCGCAATGCGGACGAGTTCGAGCAGATGAACCAGACGTTTCATGACGTCTACCCCGATGTGCCAGTGCCGAAATCCGTGTGGCGGTGGGTGGATTCGGCGCAGCACCGGCTCGCAGGCGTGGGTGGGGTGCGTGCCCTGTCTGTCGTCGATCGCCGAATCAGGCCGGGTGCAGGCTGACGGGTATGCCGGAGTAGCGCACCATGCCCGTCACCACGTCGATGTCGTCCTTGTTGGTCAGGCGGTTGACGTTGGCTTCGTGGTGGCCGTGCGGAATCGACACCGCTCCGCGCCGGATGCGAGTCGTCGACCTTGGCGATGCCCGTCAGTTCTCCGTTGGAGCTGCGCACGGTCACCGGTTGGCCGCTCACGACGCCCGCGGCGGCGCCGTCGTCGGGATGGATGAGGATCTCGGCGGGTTCACCGAGGAAGTCGAGCTGCGCGTTCAGCTTCTTGCGCTGGCGGCGCGGCACCATCACCAGCGGCGCGGGGGGCTCGAGGGCGGCCAGCTGATCGAGGAGCAACTGCGGCGCCAACCGCCAGCCGCCCATCCTTTCGATGTGCTCATCGACCCACGCCGCGGGTAGCTCGCGGGGGGCCTCTGCCCAACCCGTGGCCGCCACTTCGTCGTATTTGGTCCGGGCGCCCGCCAGCAGGACGGCGAGCACGTCGTCGTCGCTGCTGCTGTCCGGATTCCCAAGAGCGCCAAGGTCGTAACCGAGCCGCCGGCCGAGTTCGGCGAACACCCACCACATCGATCGCCGATCGCCGACCGGGTCCACGACGGCAGGCGTGTACTGCACGGACACCCGTGAACTCAGGATGTCGTGAATGGTGATGTCGGGTCGTTCCAACGGATCCTTGGTCGGCAGCACGTGGGTGGCCAACTCCGTGGTCTCGTTGTTGATGATCTCCGTGGTGGCGAAGACTTCGAGGTTCTGCAGAGCCGGGATCAACTTGCCGGTCTCGGGAAACGAGGTGACCAGGCTGCCGCCGACGTTGATCAGGGCGCGGATGTTGCCGGCCTCGATCTCGTCGGGCAGCACCGCACACGGCCATTCGTTGATGAACGCTTGGGCCTCCGGGCGGCTGCGCGGGCCGGGGCCGAACGATCCCTCGGGCGGTGTGATCGGCAGCAAGTCGCCGAAAGCTTCGAGCTGGTAGGCGAATCCGGGGTGGAACCACGTGCCGCCGGGGCGGTTCATGGCGCCGGTGAGGATCATCAGCACCCACGCCAGCCATTGGGTGACATTGCCTCGGTCGGCCGTCATGGTGACGCCGGTCCCGGTTTCGATCGCGACACATTTGGCGCTTCGCACCGCCGTAGCAGTCGCGTCAGCTCGGACTCCGGCGACACCGGCGATCGTCGCGGCGTGTTCCAGCGTGAACGGCTCGACCGCGGCCGCCAGTGCGTCGACACCCTGTACCGGCACATCGGTCTTCATGCCGTCGCGCAGAATTTCGCGCACCAGGTAAGCCAGCACCGCGTGGTCGGTGCTGGGGCGCGGAGCCAGATGGCCGGTGGCCAGCCGGGCGGTCTCCGTGCGCCGCGGATCGATCACCCACACCTGCCCGCGCTTGGCGATGGCACGCACCGTGCCCGTCGGATTCGGCATCGAGATCGCGTGGCCATGGGAGACCACCGGATTGACGCCGACCAGCATCAGGAAGTCGGCGCTGTCCAGGTCGGTTCGGCCGGACAGCCCCATGAATCCACCCACCAGGTCCGAGATCAGCGGTTTGGCGGTGCCGTCGATGGTCAGCGGGCTGAACTTGGCCGGGGTGCCGATCGCCGCGTGCAGGGCTTCGGCCATCCGGAATCCGGCGCTCTCCATGGTGCTGAAGTAGAACGCGACCGACTCGGGCCCATGACGGTCGATGATGTCCTTGAGCCGCGCGCCCAGGTCGTCGAGACAGGCGTCCCATGTGGTGTCCTGCAGCCGACCGCCCACCCGCATCTGCGGCCGTTCAAGACGGTCCGGATGGTGGTGCATCTCCGGCAACGCACGCCCCTTCGGGCACACGTAACCGTGGGAGAACGGGTGGTCCTGGTCGCCGCGCACGCGGATCACCTCGTCGCCCTCGACGTCGACGAGGATGCCGCAGACCGAGGTGCAGATGCGGCAGAAGCTACGCACCGTTTGCATACTCGGATAACGTACTCTCGCCAGCGGAGAAGCACTACCACACTTTTGAGAATGATGTTTCCGCTCGGCAATCGGCTGCTCTAGGTGACACCATGTGGCTCGTGCCGACTAAGCCGCCACCAAAGCCCGCCCCGGATGAACCCGGGGCCGCCCCAGCCGAGTCCCCACTGAAGTTCTGGATGCTGGCGATGGCATGCGCAGTCATCTGCTTCGTGGCGTTCATCCTCATGCAACTGGCGTTCGGCGTCGCCGTCGGCCGGTCCGTGTGGTTTGAGATCTCGGGCGTCACCTTGTTCATCGTTTTTGTGGCCAGCGCCGTGGGAACGATAATTTGCACCGTCGGCGCGATCGTGCGGGTCGTTCGATAAGGCGCGCTCGATAAGGTGACGGGCCGCACGATCGTGTCGGGGCTGCTCGCACCCGAAACTCAGCGCAGAGAGCCAGAACTCGCCGCTGCCCTCGGCGTTGAGCTCGAACTGCTGCCGTGCAAGCACTTTCCGCAGGTAAGCATCCCGGAGATACTTGCCGACCACATTGGTCGCTGCGCCGCGCCACGCAGTCTAGTGGTTGAGGCTGTTACTGCCCGGCGTCGATCTCGGTCTGCTCGGCTTGTTGCTCGTCTTGAACGAATTGCTGCTGCGCTTCATCGTTTTGTTCCTGGGCCTGCTGCTCGGTGTCGAGCTCTTCTTGCTCCTCGTTCTGCTCGTCCGAGTTCAGCTGGTTCTGCTGTTGGTCAAACTGATCCTGCTGCAGCTGTTCCCCGTTCTGTTCGTCCTCCTGCTGTTGCTCCAGCGCCTCGGAGGTGTCGTCATCATCGGCATCGGCATTCGTATCGGATGGCGTGACGGGTGCCGGCGGGCCGGGCGGAGCGGGCGGCGGGACCGGGGCGTCGGGGGCCGGGGCGTCGGGGGCCGGGGCGTCGGGGGCCGGGGCCTGGGTCGATGCGGATGCGACGGCGATCTCGCCTGTACCCGGCGGTAGGACATCGACAAAAGCCAGCACGCCGAGGACCGCGGCCACGCCCACCACCGCTTGCACTTGCCGCAGGCGCAAGCGGCTGCTGGCGCGAACGACCGTAGTTATGTCACCACCATTGATTCGACCCTCGACGACTGTTGCCATGGCTGATGGTCCCGCGGTTTTCTAGGTCACCGCCCAGATTGGGCTATGCCGGCGCTTTGAATGCGCCACCGGTCCCGTCCAACCGCGAGCTGGCTGGTGTATGCGCGCGAAATCTGGTGCCGCCGGCGGCCCCAGACATCGGCTCTGCTTGTCGGATGCCACATAATGTGCCACATTATGTGGCATGGCCGCAACGATCGAGGAACTGATACAGAGCGCCGTGGACGCTCGTAGGGTCGCTCAGAGCGCAATCGCGTTGGCTGTCCGGGAGGCTCGCGCCGTGGACTGGTCGTGGGACCAGATCTCTGCCGCTCTCGGCGGAAAGCCGAACGGGGAGACGCTTCGTCGGAACTTCGCCACGGACCAACAAAGCCGCTAGATCAGTCGCGTAGCTGCGGGGCTGATTGACCACAGCGACGTGCCCCGCGCGCGGAGTACGACGGACTCGAATATGTGACTTTACCGGTGTGACGTGAAATAGACTGTGCCACAGTCATATTCGTAAGCGACATGCAAGACAACTTCACGACGTGGCCGGCTTTGGAATGAGGGCCACGACAGGGATGGTGCGTGTCGTCTTGCGCTGGTATTCCGCGTATTGCGGATACCTCTGGGCCTGCTCGGCGTACTTCGCATCGCGCTCCGCGCCGCTGAGTTCAACGGCGTGGACGTCGAGGTGCTCGTCTCCGACTTCGATTTTGGCGTCGGGACTGGCCTTCAGGTTCCAGTACCACGCGGGGCTGCTGTCAACACCGGCGGCCGAGGCGAACAACAGATAGCGACCGTCGTCGGCCAAATACATCAGTGGGTGCACCCGTTCTTGGCCACTTCGTGCGCCGGTCGTGTGTAGTAGCAAAACCGGTGCGCCCTCAAACGGTCCACCGAGGCGGCCGTGATTGTTGCGGAACTCTTCGATGTTGCGGCGGTTGAACTCGTTGACCTCGGTCATGATGGCTCCTTGTTGGTTTCGGTCATATCAATCAGCTCGGCAAGGCCGTTCGGGGCGGTCACCACGACGCCGCCCGGGAAAGCCGGTCTTCCAGGTCCTCAACGACGCGCAGAACGGTCTGTCGCTCTTGCTTGCTCAGGCCGCCCACCGTGATTTCCTCGACCTGGGTCCAGATGTCCTCGATCTGCTTGCGCAGGCCCCGACTGGCGGGAGTCGCTTCGATCAGGAATGCACGCTTGTCCTCGGCACTCGGGGAGCGCCGCACAAACCCCGCATGCTCCAAACGCCGAATCATGCGCGTCATGGTGGCGGCATCGGAGCTGGTGAGGCGCACCAGGTCGACCTGGCGTTGGGGGCCTAGGTCCCAGAGATACATCATGACGATCTCCTGACCCGGGTACAGGCCGACCGGGCGCAGCAGACTCGCGCTGATCATTCGCGTCCGTCGGACCACCCGAAAGATGGCGTGGCTGACTGGCGCGCGCCGTGCCGTAGTTGGTACTGACTTCGCCGCGTCGATCGATTGGGCGTCCTTAGAACCCCTGTTGTCCCCAGTCATGGCTGCGGTCCCTTCTCAATGCATGTTCGAACAACATATCAGACCTAGATCCAGTTAAAAACGTTGTTGGAACAGCTTTCTTGATTCGCCTGTTCGGACAACTAACTGATGAAGGGAGCGCGGCGATGGACACCACATTCGCTGCCATCGGCCCGAACCGCAACACCCGCGACGGGCGCAAAGGTGCGCCGCGGCGCAACCGCCGCTTCGGCCGTGGC
>CAVTDY010000033.1:0-166296 GCA_963733605.1 uncultured Actinomycetota bacterium | reverse complement strand
GCTGAGTTCCGGAGCCAGCAGGTCGTCCCGGTCATGGTAACAAGCGTGCCGTATTACCGCTACGGGGGTGACAACGTTGATCGAACCAGCGGGCATGTACGTTAAAATGAGACGCGCCGCGACACAGTCTGATTGCTGTTCGGAGAGCACCATAGCATCTGTCGCTTAGGTCGTAACCAGGAATAGACGGCGAGAATGGCAACAAAATCCGAGTACTGGATGCAGACACGACGGAAGCCCATCGAGCCAAACGTCACAGACGCCATTCTCTGCCGACACCGAGCAAGGCGAGGCCGCTAATCTCGATCGTTCCTCGCTGGGCACTTGAGGGTGACACCGAGTTCACGCTGAGTATGCATCGGCAACGATTTGCAAACGCGTTGAAACTCCACTGTTACCGACAACAAGCAGTCGCCGACGCCAGAGCCAGCTTCGGCCCCACCACAATAGGTCCTGAGGAGCCGCCCACGCCGCGACAAAGGCTTGCTGATCGGAAAGGTAGACGGCGCTGATCCCGACCAGCCCGAAAAGCAAGCTGTTGCCGAAGATGATAAGGTCCCGGTGGTACCGCGTTAAGGAGTCACGCTATATATTGCCCAGCGGAAAAATGTGCGGTAAAACCGTTGATCTCGCGTGCCGATGGCTCCATATCGACAGACGACAGCATTCCCAGCGACGTTAGCGCCAAAATACTCAGCCTCCACAATAGCGCTGCAAGTGGAGTCTTGTCCGTACGGTGGGCATGGTCACCAGTAGCGACTGACGCAATCGACGAGCCACCACCGCACAAACAGCCCGTGATAGTGACTTTTCTCGCCAAGACCGGTATTGGGGCTAACGCTGCCATGGTTTCGGGAGCTGAAGTACAGGAAAGGTCATGGCTTTTTCGCCGGTACCGCGTGCCGAAGTCATACACATCGCCGACAGTCAATGAAGTCTGGCCCATCCGCGGCTCACATCACCATCGAAGTCATTCTGGCTCACAATCGGAGCCCTATCCCACCCAGGCCTACATTCTGTACCGTCGCGTATCCTCGCGGAGATGCTGCCGCCTGATCGTCACATATGTGCCGATACTGACCAGAGCTCGGCAGCACACTGCTGATCACAATCGGCGCACCAATGTCCAGCTGTTGTCCGACACTGCGGTCGCTCCATTGTCGCTCATTCGTCACATTGCCACTCAGCGAGATCCGACTACGGCGCAACAACAACAATCGTCGTATTACTCATGACCAGCAGCTGTCGCGCTCAGCCCAGCAAGCTGCACCGCAACGACGTTGTTGCCATACCCGAAGGAATTGCTGCCCGTGATCGTCACTATCGTATTCTGTTGTCCAATCGCAGGCTGCACGCTAGAAATGCTCGATGAACCGCGTATGAACTAGCTCGGCGAGCCATAATCGAGCCAGTATTCGAAATGACACTCACGTTCCAGACACACCCACAATGTTGTGCCCGAAGCCAAGCCCGCATTCACAACAACAACGGTCGAGTCGAACCACACCACCTGCGAAACAATGCCTGAAAGCAGCACACTGGCTACCGACGATCCGCCATCCAGGAACTGGCTGCCAACAATGCATCCCACTCGTCGATCTTCATGGTCCAAGTCCACCACAGACAAGATTGTTCCTTGCACAATGTATGTCCACGCAAGCGGCTTGACAGCCTGTGCTCCACTGTCCGCGGTCACAACAACATCACCGCCGTCAGTCGATCCATTTGCACCGGCCGCGAATACCGCACCCGCCACGCCGCCACGAAGACCCCTTAGCCATTACCGTCGCCAATGATCAGCAATGTCACTGCGCTCACAACCGTTCCTCCTTCGGTCATTCAAGTACAATTCAAGACCGCTCGTACCAGAGTGCCGATTTACGACCAGAAGATGCGACACGGTTGAGATCGAGCTAGCGGTCTGTGTATGTCCATCCGTTGACGAACGTCAGTGTGGCCCCAGAGTCGGACACAACCGTCACGTTGCCCGATCCAGTGCTCGCCGCTCGCTCCAGCACTACAACAATATAAGCCGCCGATTCTGCGCCTGCAGCACTCAGAGCCGGAATGCCATTGAGTAAACTCCCCCGCACCACCCAATTGCTTCCGCCACAAGGCACATGCACGCCGCCAATCGTCACCGATCTTCCCCAGCTGTCCAACGTTGCGGTGTCGCAGTCCGGATTGCAGCTTGAGGCGTAGTTGACCGCGTTGATCAGCTGACGGTCGGATCGGTGTTGGACGTGATCACGCCACATTGCCAAGGCCAGCACCATTGGCTCCAGCAGACACAACGCATAGCGTGTCGTTGCATGCAATGATATTGCAATGTCACGCTCAATGTTACCGAGCTGGCACTGCTACCACCACCCAGAATGCTGACTGTTCGACGATCGTGAGCCCTCGTTCCTTGCGAATCCCACCGTCGGCGGACATACAGCGCTGATATTGCCTGCAGTCAGTACCTGTCCACAGCCATTGGCCGATACCGTCGCTCCACTGCTTCCCGTCGAGCACAACAGCAGTGTCGACGAGTACTCCACCAGCCGCCGAACAACAACATCGTCTGTTCTGGCTCATGATTCGCCGCCGGACTCCACTCGATGTCACTTGCGAACGACTGGGTCCATACCGACAATATTGCTTCCACTGATCGCCACCAGCGTCCCAACCTGTCCACTGCTCGGAACAATCGGCCCGATGGCACCAGCAATCACATATTGCCATCCGGACACCAGAAACTACAGCTCCAGTATCGGCTGGATCGCAACATCACCGGTGCCAGAGCCAGACTGCGCACGCACAACAATCACGGTGTTGCTCGTGTTCATGATCTGTGCAGCCACGCCCAGCGTGACTCCAACCACAACTTGCCGGACCCACGAGCTCTGTCCCGTGATCGTGACATACGTGCCGATCTGCCAGAGCTGACACCGCACTCGAAATCACACTTCGCTCAAATATGTCCACACACTAGCCATTGCCGCAACTGCTCCACTATATGTCCGCAATCAGTATCCGTGTCCAAATGTCATATCTGCCGGAATTCCGTGTCCTGCCAGCACGACAACCGTGGTGCTGTTGGGTCGACAATCGAGCACGAAATCGGGCCAAGGAAGCATCCGACAAGCACATTTCCACTTGTAGCATTTGCTTCCCACAATTGACACAATCGTTCAACTTACCGCTGCTCGGTACAACTGAAGGAATTCGGCCAACAGTAACACATGTCCATGCTCCTTCTTCATCCCGAAGGCGCCTGTGTTGGAAGTGACCATGACGTGGCCGACCCCAGGCACGCCAGCGCCAGCAACGGCAATCACCTGTGTGTCATTGCCTGACAGCACTGTGGCGGTCACGTTGTTCAGCCTCACCCGTGATCGAAGTCCGCCGCCAAGCAACCCGCATCATCAACGGATCTGTCGTTCACGTGCCAGTCTTGGCCGGATGATGGTGGACCGAGAAGATCACAGACGGCGGGATGTAGGTCGAAGAGCTGGTCACGAATTGTGCACCCAGTATCAGCGACGATGGTAATGCTGCCAACTTGTGGTGCCATTGCTCTGCGACGACATGATGTCGCTGCCGATGCCACAAACAAGATCGGAACTCCCGGATCGTGGGAGCGCTGGAATCAAGCTGCACCCTTGAAGCAGAGCCAGTGCCCGTCACTGTCAGCGTGGTATCCGACTGAGTCTAACAAGCGCGATACAAAGACACAACAGCTGGGACAACGGTATCGACCAGCCAAGCGTGGCGTCACATACGTACTCGCTGAGGTGGATGCGACCACTCGCCCGACTAGCGATTGCCGATATCCTGCTGACACAACGACAGTGGTGTTGCTTTGCGAGATGATCACCGCGTTAACTGCAAGCGTCAGCTGGAGAAGTTTGGCTCGCCAACAGCGCAAAGCCAAAGATGGTGAGCTATAGTTCAAATGGCCGCTACTCGAATGACAGAAGAAGATTTGGCCATTGGGCAGGTATGTCCATTGATTTGGCAGCGACACGGATACGCCATAGTTATTTACGAACTGCACACTTCCTGCCGACAGAGTCGTCCCACGATACGCATCCGGCCTCCCACTACTCGAAGAGATGTGTCATTTAACTGAGATTGTGGCAGGCACTCCGTCCAGCGTCGTCACTGAAGATATGCTAAAGGCCTCCCCAGAAAGAAGAGCAGTGCCAGAAATATAGACGACGGCACCAGCAACGCCAGCTGTTGGTGACACCTGCGAAACGCTTGCTGGTGGACTACTGCCATGCATTAACCACCGAACCGTAGCACCAGTGTTGGCGAGAAGAACCACGTCGCCGGTCATCGGGGATGCACTCGTTGGGGAACACAGGTCACGATGTTGTCAACTCACAGAATCTTGCTGCAACACCAGCCAAGGTACGTAAACATGAGCGCCCTGGCCACGAACAGAGACGCCGAACATGGTCGAAGTCGTCGAGAAGGTCTGGTCGGTCTGGGTGTTCTGCAGATGCGCCGGGCCTAGGTGTTGACGACGACGGCCAGACCCGCCTGCGTATCGTCCATCAGGATCTTCAACTGGGTGATCAGCGGGGGGAGCAGCGCGTCGACGGCCTGCAGATCGGTGACGGTGTGCGCGATCTCGAGTCGAGGCTGTCGATGCCGTCGAGTCCGTCGAACAGTGATCGGAATGCCCAGCAGATGGGGATGTCGAAACAGTGTGGCTCCCAATAGAAATAGTTCTTCAGGGGCCGGATGAAGTCGTCGAGATCGAGATGTCATCGTTGATCTCGTCGGTGACCTGCTGCAGATTCTCCGCGGTGAGCACCGTCGCGTGCAGATCGTTTGACAACTGCTGGGTGAGGGCGATCGTTTTGCCCAGCACCGTCACGGTGTCCGTCTGGATCTGCGCCGTCTTGTCGGTATCGGCGTTCTGCTGCTCGTTGAACGGCAGCTGTTGACCGTTTCCGCCGCCTTGCGTGGTGAACACGTACGGGAGGGTGGCGCGGTCCAGTGGCCGGCCCAGTGGCCGGGTGATGCTCTGCACCATGGCGACGCCGGGCAGCCGGATGAGTGCCCTGGCGACTCGGTCCAGCGAGATGAAGTCTGCCGAGTTCCGCATGTCGTGATCCGACTCGATCATCAGCATCTCGCCGAACAGCTTGCTCTGCGAGAAATGCCGGTCGGCGGCCTTAAAACCCAGATTGGCCGGAGCATCGGGCGGTTGGTAGGCGCGGTCGTCGTAGCTACCTGGTAGGTCGGCACGAAGACCGCCCCGAGCATGACGACGGCGGTGCTGGCCGCGAGGATCGGCACCGGCCAGCGCACCACGCTTGCCCCGATCCGCCGATACAGGTGCCCCCGCACCAGCCGTCTCGGGTCGACATCCCGAACAGGCTGCCCACCGTCAACAGGGCCGGGCTCAGCGTCAGCGCAGCCGCGATGGTGAACAGCATGCCGATGGCAACCGCCGGGCCCATGGTGTGGAAGTAGTTGAGCCGCGCGACTAAGCAGTAACCTGCCCCCGCGATCGTCAGGCCCGAGCCAATGATGATGGGGGTGACACCGCGGACGCGGTGTAGTACGCCTCCTCCCGGCTTTCGCCGGCCTGCCGGGCCTCCGAGCGGCCCAACAAGAAGATGCCGTAGTCCGTCCCCGCTCCCAGCGTCAGCGAGACGACAATGTTCACCGCGAACGATGAGAGCTCGATCAACCCGAAGTGCCCGAGGGTCGCCACCACTCCTTTCGAGACGAGCAGCTCGATCAGAACGCTGGCCAGGGGCACCAGCAGCGTGCTGAAGGCGCGGTGCACCAGCATCAGCATCACGAGGATGAGGATGATCGTCACGATCGTGATGTTGTTCAGGCTCGAATTCGCGATGGACACCGTGTCCGAGGCGAGCGGTGCCGCGCCGCTGACATAGACCTTCAGCCCGGGCGGCGGCGTGTCGTTCTTGACGATGTTACGAACGGCGTCAACGGACTCATTCGCCTGGATCGGCCGGTTCGCCGGCCAGACGCAACAGCACGTAGGTCGACTTGCCGTCGACGCTCTGCGCCCCGGCGGCGGTGATCGGCTTGCCCCACAGATCCATCACGAACTGCACGTGCTGGGTGTCGGCCTTCAGCCGCTGCATCAAATCGTCGTAATACCGATGGTCTCCGTCGTCCAACGGCCGGTTGGCTTCCAGCACCACCATGGTCAAGCTGGTGGACGTGGACTCCTGGAATTTCTCGCCGATCCGCAGCATCGCCCGCTGCGACGGCCCGTAGGTCGGGACCAGCGGCCCCGCGAGTTCTTCTGCGACCCGTTCCACCTGCGGCACAAAGGTGTTCGTCGTCACGGCGATCAGGGCCCAGAACACGATGATCGGTACAGCGAGGAGGCGAACAGTTCTCGCGACGAACGGTCGTTTCGCGACGAGCGGCGGGTTCGCCCGGTGCTCGCTCACGCGGATTTCACTCTGCAGGTGACGTCCGCGTCCTGATGGGTGGCGGTTTGTTCATCGCGGACGACGCCATCCACCAGCATCCGGCAGCCGACCTGACCCCCATGAACCTGCGCCGAGATGCTGCCAGACACCACGGTCAGCGTGGTCGTCTCGGTGTGCGACCACGGCAAGCTCGTCAGGTCAACCTTGTGCGGATGCCCATCGATGTCGATGTAGTCCAGCATCCCGCCGTCGCCGACGGAGCCGAACAACTCATAGGTGAGTGTTTTGGGGGTGAACTCCTCGGGTGCTTGCGGACCGTTGACAGCGAGGACGGGCGGCGGTTCGGAACCTGGTGCACCTTGAACATGCCCACCGCGCCCACACCGAGCACAACGACGGCTGCCAACGGCAGCCACACTCTCGCCAGGACAGTCCTGACGACTGAACGTTGGCTCACGCGGTCACCTCTCGGTATCCGGTCCCGGACCTGGCGTTTCGCCCGCCCCACCGTCCTGGCGGGCAGACAAAACACGGCCATATATCAACAAGATTGACATATGACCGTAGACAGATTATCAACACAGCGCCGGAGCGCAAACATGGGATCGGACGCTACCACCCGACGGGGCTGCCGACCTCCCGGCGGAAGCCCAGCGCCCCAACTCCGGAGCCGCTGCGGCGGCGACATCCAACTCCGGAGCCGCTCGGCGGCGACATCGACTCCGGAGCCGCACCTGTCATTCCATTCGTTCGACCCACTGTGCGCGCGATGGCCCCGGCTCGAACGGATCGCCAAAGTATTGCGTCTCGTGGACCACCTCCCCGTCCTCGAATTCCATGATGCTCACGACGTAAAACGGTTGCCCTCATAGGTGAGGACGAGTTCGCTGATCCAGAGATCGCCGCCACCGAGCATGCGTCGCACGGTGAAGCGTTTCGCGTTCGGCTGGGCGGTACGCGACGCCTGAATGTTGGCTCGACCACGGATGCGCTCGCCCGATTGCGGATAGTCGAGAATCGCGTCAGTTCGATAGATTTGGTGCTCCGTCGCGAAATCGTTGGCGTCGGAGGCCGCCCAGTGGCGTTGCAGGGCGGCCCGCACGTCGTCATCGGCCATGGTCAGCTGTCCCTTCGGTGGATGTGGGGCTCGTCGAGACCCATTCGATCAGGAACTTGCCGGCGTGTGCACCCGCTGCGCGATCCACGGCAATGCGTCGGAAAACGCCCGGGCCGCGAACTGCCAGGTGTGATAGCCGGTGTACACGCGCAGTGAGCATCCGATGTTCACGGCGACCGCGGCCGCGCACAGGTCGGGCAGCGCGCCCTTCTCCCGGAATTGGTCGTTATTGTCGTTCCCGCCGAATCCCAGGGGTGCTGGCGCTCCTGATGAAAGTCCGGCAGGTTCTTGGTCTTGTCATCGGGGGGCTCTTGCGAGTCGTCGAAGTATCCCGCGACACCCCTGTACGGCCCGTGTTTGGCCATCACCGTTCGGGGGTCGTAGGCATCCCATGACGCGGCGTCGCCGCCGTAGAGGCGGTCGATCGTCTGTTGCTTGGTACCGGAATTCGGTCCGCGATCGCCCCCGATGTCCTCGAAGGTGGTGAACAGGTCGGGATGCGTGACCGCGAGGTCGATCGCGCACGTCCCGCCCGTGGACCAGCCCACCACACCCCAGTCGGCGGGGTCCGGCGAGGTGCCGAACTGTGAAATGACGTAGGGGCGGACGTCTTTGGTCAGGTGGTCGGCGGCGTTTCCGCGTGGCCCGTTCACGCATTCGGTGTCGTTGTTGAAGCTTCCGCTGGAGTCGACGAAGACGAACACCGGCGCTGCGCCGCCATGCGCCTTGGCGTAGTCGTCGATCGCGGGAATCGCGTTGCCGGTGCGCATCCAGTTGGTCGGGTTGCTGAATTCGCCGGCGATCATCATCACCGCGGGCAGCGTGGGCGGACGTCGCCGGCGAACCAGACCGGCGGCAGGTAGATGTATTCGCGGCGATGCTTGAAACCGCTCGCCGCGTCGGGGATGTCGACCGCAACCAGCTTGCCGGTGGCGGGGTGGGTGTTGCGAAGGCCCGGAAGGTCTTTGGCGTCGACCTGATCGGGCAGCGGTCCGGCAGTCAGGTCTCCCCACGCTCTCTGAACCGTTGGGTAGTAACCGACCCACTCGTTGAGCACCAGCAGCGCGCACAGCAGGGTCAGCGGAATCGCCAGTACCGACAGTCCACGCCGCCACCAACGGGCGCCGCGAAATCCCAGCACCGCCACGGCGACCGAGCCGGCACACACCGCGGTCCACGCCCACAGCTCCAACGGCGCCGGGTCCGACGCCAGCCCCTCGGAGTTCATGTACGTCCGCGCGCCAAGTGCGGCGAGCACGCCGATCGCGACGCTCGACCGGCACCCACACCAGCGCCAGCGCCGGGTCCGCCAGCCGATGGCCACAATCAGGACGACGATCGTGAGGATCTCGACGCTGATCGGAAACCACCCACCGAGCAATGAGATGCCGTGCGGATGGCCCCACCTGCTGAAATCGGGGTCGGGTAACCGCGGCATCAGCGTCGGAGTGGGGACCGACGGGTGAGGGTGGCGTCGGGCCGTTCGGCGGCACGCGGTCAGTGTGCGTGGTTTTCCTGGAAACTCTGCCAGCCCGTTGGCGACAGTGATCTCGCGTGACGCAACTCCGCCCCCGTCGGACGGCGAGGTCATAGGCTGCCAGTCATGCCGCTCGACCGTGCCGCGCTCGCCGCGGGCAGCATCCGCTTGGCTTCGGGCATCTCGTTTCTCGTCGACCCCCTCCGGGCGAACAGGTTCTGGGGCGATCCGGACGAGCCGGCGCCGACGACGCGACTGCTGCTGCGCTCGATGGGCTACCGCGACGCTCTGATCGGCGGGCTGCTCATGGCGGCGGCGCTGCGGGGCCAAGACACCCGCGGCTGGTTCCTCGCGTCCGGCGGCGCTGACGCGGCCGACCTGCTCGGCGGCATCAGCGTGCACCACCAGATGACGCGCTCGCAACAGGTCATCGGCCTCGGCGGTGCGGTCGTCGGCATCGGCGTCGGACTGTGGGGCGCCACTCGCCGACGCCGATCGGCGGACGAATCTTGACCAACGGCACCACCGCTGGTTTTGCCCAGCGCGAACCGGTACTGGCCGGGCAGACCGTCGTCGTGATCGGCGGCAGCGCAGGCATCGGACTCGAGACAGCTCGACGCGCCAGGGCCGAGGGTGCCGACGTCATCCTCACCGGCCGCAATCCCGAACGGCTCAAGCAAGCGGCGGTCGAGGTCGGCGCCCACCGCACCGCGGCGTTCGACGCCAATGACCCGGCCTCGCTGCGGGAGTTCTTCTCCGACATGCCAACACCGATCGACCATGTGATGGTCACGGCCGGCGGCCCGCGCTACGGGCCGTTACTCGAGATGGACGCAGACGACGTGCGCGAAGCGCTCAGCGGGCACGTGGTGCTCGGCGCTCGAGGTCGCGCGCAACGCCGCGGGCAACATGAGGCCCGGCGGCTCGCTGCTACTCATGGGCGGCACCGGCGGGCGGCGCGTCGGTCACGGTCTCGGGATCGTGTCGGCGGCCACTGCCGCGCTGCCTCCGTTCACCGCGGCCCTCGCGCTCGAGCTCGCGCCGGTTCGGGTGAACCTCATCGCCGCCGGCTTCGTCGACACCCCGCTGTCAGCATCGCTGCTCGGCGATCGACTCGAGGCGCGCCGCGAGGAGCTGCGGGCGACGCTGCCCATCGGCCGCGTGGTCGGCCCCGCCGACGTCGCCGCGCTCGCTGTCCACATCATGAGCAACACGGCGCTCACCGGCGCAACGTACGACATCGACGGCGGACAGCAGTTCGTCTGACGGCGCCTGAAATTGATGGCGCCCGAAATCAGGCGAGCGGCTCAACGGGTGCGACGGAGCCACCGGGCCGGGCGGTGTCACCGGGCCGGGCGGTGTCACCGGCGTTGACGGCAGATGAGGTGACGGGCCGGCTGCCGGGGGCGCCAACGGTGCGGGCGGGGACAGCCGCGGGCGGGCCAGCCGCGGAGAGCAGGGGGAGCCGCCGACGGCGGCTGCGGTGACGGAGCTGCCGCCGGCGCCGGCACATCGGCGGCCCAACTCGCCTGGAGTTGGTTCGCGACGAATGCGGCGCCCTGATCGACCATGCCGGTCTCTACGTACTGGTCGTGCACGGAAAAACTCGACCCGTGCAAATCGCACACCAGGTCATTGTCGACACACAGGTCGATGGTCTTGCCCAGATACTGGGAGCCGATGTCGACTGGCGGGTCGTTTATCGCCCGCATGAAGCGCGTCGACGGTTTTCCGAACAGCGCGACCGCGGCGACGTGGCCGGCCACGTCGGGCGGCATCGGCGCAGGCACATCGGCAACCGAAACCCCATCGGGAACAGCGTCGGCGGTGACGAAGCCCATGACCGCCGCGCCCTGGGAGAATCCGCCGAGCACCATCTTCGTCTGGGGACAGATCGCGGCGGTGGCAAGGACGTGGGCGCGCGCGTCGTTAATGCCGTCGACGGCGGTGGGGAAGTCGGTGGTGGCGGGATAGTTGACCGGGTACACCCCGACCGACTTCGCGCCGACTCGAGAGCGCAACGAGTCGACGAACGCCTGTCCCGTCGGGCCAACACCAGGGTCCTCAGTGGTGCCGCGGGCAAATACCACCTCGGCGTCGGGGCATGCGGCTGCGTGCGCGGCCGGCATCGGTGCACCCTGGACAGCCCAGGTCACCGCCGCCGCAGCACCAAACAAACCACCGATATCCCGTGGTCTCACACGCCAATCCTGTCACATCGCGACACCGGACGCGCGTCGAGGCAGCCAGAGGTTGGCGTTGATCGCCCGATCTGAATACTGCATAGCCTGGTCGTCCGTGACAGTCGGCGCGACCGGTTCCGGAGATTGCTGCTCAGGGCCCGCGATACCGCTGCTTGCTGGCGAATTAGTTGCGTGGATGGCATTTGTCGTGCTTCACTAAGTGAATCTACTCTAGCCTAAAAGATCTGAGGTCGACGGTGACCACCGCACCTCGGTCAGCCTGGGCCGACGACGACGTCGTTGCCCTCAAGGAAATGGCGACCAAGTTCTTCCAGACCGAGCGGCTGGTGGTCGCGGTGTGGGGGGTCGCGGTCCTGGAGAGCGCGGTCGAGGAGACGGTGAAGTACGCCAAGGACCGCGCTGAGGAGCCGATATGTATCTGACCCAGTCTCTGCACCGGAACCTGCAGCAGAATCCCGACCGGCCCGCCACGATCTACCGGGATCGCACCCGCACGATGGCGGAGTCTGTCGATCGCATCGCCCGCCTCGCCGGCGCGCTGACCGGGCTGAGCGTCCACAGCGGCGATCGCGTCGGCATCCTCGCGCTGAACTCCGACCGCTATCAGGAGTACTTCTATGCCGTGCCGTGGATGGGCGCCGCGGTCAACCCGGTGAACATCCGGTGGAGTCCCGCCGAGATCGCCTACTCGCTGCTCGAGTCCGACACCCGGGTGCTGTTCGTCGACGACGCGTTCGCGCCGATGATTCCCGCACTGCGCGAACAGTTCGCGGACCTGCGCACCGTCATCCATCTGCGGCGACGGCGAGCTGCCGGCGGGCGCGCTGGACTACGAGACGCTGATCGCCGAGAGCGCTGCCGATCGAGGACACCCGGACCGGGGGTCGACGACTTGCTCGGCGTGTTCTACACGGGCGGCACCACGGGCCACCCCAAGGGAGTGATGCTCTCGCACAACAACCTGCTCACCTCGGCGATCGGCAGCCCTCGCGTCGGGCCACTTCGTCACGCCTGGCGGCCGGCTGCTGCACACCGCGCCGATGTTCCACCTCGCCGGCATTGCGGCCTGGGCGGCAGGATGCCTAGTCGGCTCGACCCACGTGATCGTGCCGATGTTCAGCCCGGCAGAGGTGATGCAGGCGATCGCCGAGCATCAGGTCACCGACGCGTTGTTGGTGCCGACGATGATTCAGATGCTGGTCGACGATCCTGCGATCGCCGACAGTGACATGTCGAGCCTGCGTGCACCTCGTCTACGGCGCGTCGCCGATCTCGGAGGCGCTGCTCGGAGCGGGCGCGAAAGGTGTTCCCGTCGGCCGGCTTCACCCAGGCCTACGGCATGACCGAGTTGTCGCCGGTGCGCGACGCTGCTGACACCGGCCGACCACGACAATCCCGCCGCTGCACCGCTCGGCCGGCCGCGCCGCACCGCACGTCGAGGTCCGCATCGTCGATCCCGACGACAACGAAGTGGCCCGGGGTGAGGTCGGCGAGGTCGTTGTCCGCGGCGACAACGTCATGCTCGGCTACTGGAACCGGCCCGAAGACACCGCGGCAGCTGTCCGCGACGGGTGGATGCACACCGGCGACGGTGGCCGGATGGACGAGAACGGGTACGTGTTCATCGTTGACCGGATCAAGGACATGATCATCACCGGCGGTGAGAACGTTTATTCCGCCGAGGTGGAGAATGCGCTGGCCAGCCATCCGGCGGTGGCGGCGTGCGCGGTGATCGGGGTACCCGACGCTGATTGGGGCGAACGTGTGCACGCCGTGGTGGTGCTGCTGCCCGGCCGGCAGGCCACCGTGGACGAGATCCGCACGCACTGCAAGACACTCATCGCGGGTTACAAGGCTCCCCGCAGCGTCGACTTCGTCGACGCACTGCCGATGTCCGGGGCCGGCAAGATCCTCAAACGCGAACTCCGCAAACAGTATTGGGACGACACCGGAAATCAGGTGTCCTGATGACCGCGGGTCCGGCCCAGCGATCGGTGCCGCGCCGCCCGGCGCGGGGCACCCGCCCGGCAAACCGCCGGCAGCTGATCATCGCCGCCGCGGCGGACCTGTTCTCCCGCAGGGGCTACGCAGGAGTCGGCATGGGAGATGTCGCCGAGGCGGTCGCGATCGGACCGTCAGCGCTGTACCGGCATTTTCGCGGTAAGCAGGACCTGCTCGCCGCCGTGGTGGGCGGGGCGCTCGACGACACTCGACGATGCGATCACCGCGGCCGAGAACGACCAATCGTCTGACGTGGCGGCAACTCTGGCCGCAGTCGTGCTCCGCCATCGCGGTGCGGGAGTGCTGTGGCAGCGCGAGGCCCGACAGCTCTCCGGCGGCGACCGAGCGAAGTTCCGGGCGGCGGTCGAGCAGATCGCCTCGCGGTTCGCCGCGCTGATCCGCGCACGGCGCCCCGGCCTCGGTGCGCGTGAAGCGGACTTGCTGGCCTGGTCGGGTCTCGCGGTCGCAACCAGCGTGTCGCTTCACAGCCTGGTGTTGCCTGAACCCGAATTCACCACCCTGCTCGGCGGATTGATCGCCACCGTCGTCGACACTGCGAATACAGCTGCCGCCGTCACCTCCCAGCCCAAAGTCCCAAGACCCGCAGCCTGCGGACACACTCGCGGCGCGAAGCGATCCTGACCGAGGCGACAAAGCTCTTCGCGGCCAAGGGGTTTGCGGGTGTGAGCACGGAAGACATCGGTGAGGCCGTCGGGATCAGCGGGCCCAGCGTCTACAACCATTTTGCGGCCAAATCAGACATCTTGGTCGCCGCCATGCTCCGCGGTGATGAATGGCTGCGGATGGACATGCACCGCGCATTCGCTGCGGCGTCGGATCCACGTGACGGGCTAAACCGACTGCTCGGTAGCTATTGCGCTTTCGTCCTCGATAACCCGCATCTCGTCCAGGTGCTGGTTTCGGAGGCGGAGCACCTGCCCGAACCGCAGCGCCATCGAACCAGAGCCGCCCAATATGCCTATATCGCCGAGTGGGTTGGCCTGCTGCGCGAAGTGCACCCACAGTGGGACGCCGTGCGGGCCCGGATCCGAGTGCAGGCCGTTCAGACGATGATGAACGACATCGCCCTTACCCGGTCGCTTCGCTATCGAGGCGGTGTCGATTCGGCGCTGGTCGCTATCGGCACCGAACTTCTCGGTCTCGGTTTCTCTCGGGCTTCTCCCACCGCCGACCGTGACGGGACAAACCGAGCAGGTTGCTAAGCAGCCGCCTGATCGAGAAGAGCCGTCGCCCGTGATACCTCTGGACGGACGACGCGCAGTGCGCGCGGGCGCAGGGCGACCAGTGTGCCCGAACGGACGACACCCAACGGCCCCGGACCTGCGTACCGCGCGATGCCGGTTATCTGCAGGGCCCAGCCAGCTTTGGCCTGGCGGTATCCGACCCGCATTCCGGCCGCACAAATTATCAGAAGCCCGCCGACGCCGGGCAGAGCCACGGCGGCCAGCGCCGACAGTGACGCGGGTACCAGGAGTGCGCCGACGGTGTGCTTCAGAATCGACAGCACGTCCGGCGGGCTGACGCTCGAGGGCGCTGGCGGCGCCATCCCAGAAGTCGATACCTCTTGACTCAAGCCGGCCGTGGCGATGCCTCCGAGCACCACCGGCGCGGCGACGCTGGTTGCCAACGGCACGTCCCAGGTACCGGGGATCGGGACGGCCTGCGGAAGCGGCGATGCAGGCGCCAGGACATCGACGGCGGCAATCGGCCGAGTGGCGAAAACGCTTGATCCCAAGACCACCGGCTGGTTAATGGCCGTGACGCCGAGCAGGGAGGCAAGGTCAGACGGCAGTTGCGTGAGCGGGATGACCGCATCGGTCACCGAGGTGAGCACGTTTTGAACCGTCGTGATGACGTCGGCAACGGGCGTAGCGGAAGTGGGAAGCGAAAGCACCATCCCCGGAACCGTCTCTACGGAACTGGCGACCGTCGTTACGGCA
This sequence comes from uncultured Actinomycetota bacterium, assembly GCA_963733605.1. GTDB lineage: Bacteria > Actinomycetota > Actinomycetes > Mycobacteriales > Mycobacteriaceae > Mycobacterium. The sequence goes on along the minus strand of CAVTDY010000033.1, from coordinate 151,120 downwards.
TTTGTTATCGGGTCGACCACTTTCGATAACGGCGTTACCGGCGGTACGGGCGTGACCGGCGATGCTGGCGATACGGACGATAGGGGCGCGACCGGATCGGTAGCCGGCGCGCCGTCATTGGAATTCGATTCGACCGAGTTGGAAACGGCTGGGGTGGGAACGGCGGTGGTGCTCGGCGCATTCGTGCCAGTCGCGGTGGTCGAGTCGGTCGCCGGTACGGGCTGCTGGGCCGGTTTCGCGAGCGAACTGAGCGTGTTGTTTACGCCGAGAACGGCTTGTTGCACCGCCTTGCGCAGCACGTTGTTGGCGTTGTTGGCGGCGGTCCCGATCGCGGTGCTCGCCGGATTGGCGGCTTGGGTCTGGGTCTTGGCGGCAGAATTGCCGGCATCGGCATCGGCCGAGGCGATCGCTCCGCTCGCGCCGCCCAGGAGGAGGCCGGTAAAAAGCACGCAGACACCCGCTGCGAGCTGCAGATGCGTCCTAATTGGGAGCTCCTCCCACCAGCATGGGACCTCGTCGGTCTGATTATTGACACTTATCGTGCCATAGTCCAGCCTCAGCTATCACGTTTCTCGCTGTGGAACTGACGGCTGGGTGGATTGCGGCAAACCATTTCTCCAACAGCTGCCATTTCTAGAGCGCTTTCACTGGAGTTTTTCGACGATTTCTCTGTTGATCTTGGCTAAAGACGACTCGCGGCTGAAAGTCACCGGGGCCGATCCAGGGCAGTAAACGGAAGTCATACACCGCAAGTCGAAACGGTTAACGCGGCGTCACGAAACGAGCAACGCCCACCGCAGCGGCTGCGCAGAGGGAATTTCTCTGCGTGGCCGTCAATATTCGTGCGCCGCCGGGACCAGTAACAGCGCTGGTCGGCCTGTCGACAAACGTCATAACATCGGCGTTGCGGTTCTTGTCCATAGGAGATGACGTGCAAGGGCGAGCAAACTATGCTCTCTGCGGGGGCACGCTGAGCCGCGGCGGCGACATCGGCGTGGCGACGAGAGTGGGGCCGAAGGTGCAATCAGTGCTGGGACTGTCGATCACGTCCACCAGTGTCGGCTGGGTGCTGCTCGACGGAGAAGGCCCTGACGCCGTCACCCTCGATCACGATGCGTTCGATGTCGCATCCGGCGCCGATGTAGCCGACTAGGTGAGAAGCCCCAGCACACGGCGGCCGCGCGCGGCGCGCAGGCGATCGCAACGGCCAGTGGCCACAAGGTCGGCTCCCTACGGGTGACGTGGAGCCAGGACGTCGAGGCGGACGCCACCGCCCTGATGAAGTCATTGGCGGACTCGGGGTTCGAGAACGTTCATGCGATCTCGCTGAGTGAGGCCACCCGTTCTTGGGCGATTGAGGTCGGGCGTGCCAACGAGCACGCCAAGACCGCGCTGTGCATTCTCGAGCCCGGCACGGCGACGGTCATGGTCGTCGCGACCGGCGCCGGCTCGGTGCGCACCGCCGTCACCAACACCCGTGCGCACACGCTCGACCTCGTTGACTGGCTGACGTCGATTTTCAACAGGGACGGCTGGTTACCGGAATGCCTGCACCTTGTCGGCTCCCACGATGATCTGCACGAGGTCACGGGTCCGATCGGCGACCGGCTGCCGATACCGGTGATCGCTTCGGTCGACTCCCAATTGGCCCTTGCGCGCGGTGCGGCGCTGGCGACGGTCTGGCCGGTCGCGGTCATTTCCGCCCCGGCGGCCGAGGTGGCACACACCGACACGCCGCGACCCGACCGGTCCAGGCTGCTCAACGATGCGAAGAAGGTGGCCGTCACAGCCGCCGCTTTCGCGGTTGTCGGCGGCGTGCTATCGCTCGCGGCGGGTTCGGCGCTCAACGTCGGGCAAGTGTCCATGGAGGCCGCAAACTCGCCCGCGGCGGACACTTCAGCGACATCCAGTGTGCGCCCCGTGGCTGCGCCGACGCGGCGCCGACCCCGGCCCCGCCCGCTGCGCCGGTCCAAGCGATGGTCGCCCAGCCGCCGCCGCCTGCCGCGCAACCTGCACCGCCGGAAACCCCACAGCTCCCCGACGAGCCTGTCGCCGCCGTGCGGCCTGAACGCGCCGACGCCCCGGTCTATCAACAGACCGGTTCCTGCTTCGCCGCTCGCCAATGTTTCCGCCGCGGCACCGAATGCTGTGCCGGCCGCGGTGCCACCTGCCGCGCCGGCGCACACTGCCGCGCCACTCGGTGCCACTTGCGGCGCCACCTGCCGCGCCACTTGCGGCTCCGCCTGCCGCGCCACTTGCGGTTCCGCCTGCCGCGCCACTTGCGGTACCAATCGCGGCGCCGCCGCGGCGATCCGCCCGAGCCACCGCCCCCGCCGGACCCTCTGCAGATCGTCATGAGCCCGTTGTTGGGCGGGCTGCCCTAACTATTGGGCTTGACGCCGACGGTGACCAGGTCCGACAACAGCCGCGTCCAGGCCGGACGGCGGACGCGGTGTTGATCGCTGACGTCGAAGCCGGCGCCTTCGAACAGGGCCCGCATCTCTGTCGGGTGACGGGTTGTGTGCCGGGTTGAGCCGATTGGCCGACAGTCGATGCAGGGGAAGCGGCTGCCGCGGACTCAAGGTCGCAACCGCCGCCAGACCGCCGGGCGCCAACACCCGGTGGAACTCACGCAGCGCGGCGGGTTGGTCGAAGAAGTGAAACGCCGAGGTCGACACGACCGCGTCCAGCGCATCATCGTCGAACGGCAGATTTTCGGCCGGCCCCTTGCGCCACACCACCTCCGACGAGCGCGCCCTGGCCTGGGCCAGCATGCCGTCAGACATGTCGACTCCGTAGACTTCGTCGGGGTGCAACTCCTGTGCAATCCGGTCCGCGAGAATACCTGTGCCGCAGGCGATGTCGGCCACTTTTCGGGCGCCACCGCGCCTCAGCGCGGCGATCACCTCATTCTGCGCGGGCCGATACACCCAATCCTGAAGAAACGGCAGGTCGTATAGCGGCGCAGCGACGCTCCAGAACTGCGTGACCGCGTCGTTGAAGGTTCGGCGCGGCGCAGTCGTCACCCCCAGTTCCAGACCGACGGGTCGCTGGGCGGGTAGTTGTTGCAGATGTCGGTGCCATGGGCGGCGACGCCCTTGTTGTTGAAGAACAGCTTGGCCCAGTTGCCCCAGTGGGTTGCCATCTGCTCGTAGTAGACGTTGGTCGCGGTGTCCTCGGAATACTGCCGGCGTCCCGCGTAGTCCAGCGAGAAGAACCAGTAGATTCGGTCGCGGGCGCCCTGCTGAATGTCGGGCGGCCTGTTGTTGTAGTCGATCATGTAGCGCTGGTAGTAGATCGGCTCGGTGTCGCGCACCGCGGCCATGTACTGATCGACCGTGCAGGTGGTCTTCAGTATCCGGTTCGGTATCGGGTAGTCGTCGCTGGCGTCGGCGGAGGCCACCGCGGGAAGGGCCACGGCCGCCAGGCTGACAGCAGCAGTCGCGATACTCGCTTTGATCATCATTTCTGATTCCTTACTGTTGTGCGGCGGCGTCGAGGATCGGCAGCTTGTCGGGGCAGTACGTGCGCAGCGCCGCGCCGAGGAACTGCCACGCCTGCGCGGTGGTGGCGTCCTTCCCCAGCTGGTTGAAGACGAATTTCGCCGACATGTTGGCATCGTGGTCGAGCCCGTTGCCGAGCCGCTGACAGGTGATCTTGCCGATCCACGCGTTGTAGTCCTTCGGGCCGTAGATCCCGTAGGTGTGGAGTTCGTTGGCGAAATCCACATCGGGGTCGGCGTACGCCGGCGCGGCAAAAACCAGCGCGGGCGCAATCGCTGCCGCTGCGATCGATGCGAGGTGTATTCCCTTCATGACATCCCTATCTGATTGGGCCCGTTGGGTTTTCATCGTTACGCGCCACCGGCGCCGACACTGACCGGAGCCTGGGCGGCGTGGCGCGCCGGTGTCGGCCATCGCGCAGGCACCGGCCGGGTGCGTACTCGCTGCGGCCACCAGAACCACCGTCCCATCATCGCCGCGATCGACGGCGTCATGAACGACCTGATGATCAGCGTATCGAACAGCAGGCCGAGGCCGATCGTGGTGCCCACCTGACCGACCACGAGAAGGTCGCTGACCACCATCGACATCATGGTGAACGCGAACACCAGACCGGCCGACGTCACCACCGCCCCGGTGCCGCCCATCGACCGGATGATGCCGGTCTTGATGCCGGCGGGGATCTCCTCTTTGAATCGCGACACCAACAACAGGTTGTAGTCCGATCCCACCGCCAGCAGGATGATCACCGACATCGCCAGGATCATCCAGTGCAGCTGATGGCCCAGGATGTGCTGCCAGATGAGCACGGACAAGCCGAATGAGGTGCCCAGCGACAGCAACACCGTGCCGACGATGACCGCCGAGGCGATCACCGCCCGAGTCAACAACAGCATGATGACGAAGATCAGGCACAGCGACGCGATCCCGGCGACCAGCAGGTCCCAGTTCGAGCCCTCCTGCATGTCCTTGTAGGTCGATGCGGTGCCCGCCAGGTAGATCCTGCGAGCCTTCCAGCGGGGTGCCCTTGATGGCCTCGAACGCGGCATTCTTGATCTGGGGGATCAGCCTGATGCCTTCGGCGGTCGCGGGGTCGCCTTCGTGGGCGATGATGAAGCGAACGGCTTTTCCGTCCGGTGAGACGAACATCTTCATGCCGCGCTTGAAGTCGGCGTTGTCGAAGACCTCCGGCGGCAGGTAGAACGAGTCGTCGTTCTTCGAGGCGTCGAACGCCTGGCCCATCGCGTTCTGGTTCTCCTGCAACGCCTGCATCTGGTCCTGCTGGCTCTTCTGGCTCTGATACATCGTCTGCGTGATTTTCTGCATGCTCTTCATCGTGGTGACCATCGACGGCATCAGCGCGACCAGCTGCGGCATCAGCGCGTCGAGGTGTTCCAGGTCGGGCAGCAGGTATTGGATGTCATCGTTCGTGGCGTCGATGCCGTCGAGGGTGTCGAACACCGATCTGATCGACCAGCAGACGGGGATGTCGAAGCAGTGCGGTTCCCAGTAGAAGTAGTTGCGCAGCGGCCGGAAGAAGTCGTCGAAATCAGCGATGTGGTCGCGCAGTTCGTTGATGTCGACGACGGTGCCCTTCATCTTCAGAACCATGCCGTGCGTGGTGGCCGCCATCTGCGCCGTCAGGCTCTGCATCTTTTCCATCGTGTTGATAGTGGTCTGCATGTCGTTGGACCTGGTTGAGCATGTTGGCCATGACTTTTTGCATGTAGTCCTGGTTCATCTGCTGGGTGGTGCCCTGCATGCTGATCAGGAACGGGATCGAGGTGTGCTCGATCGGGGTGCCCTGCGGCCTGGTGATGGCCTGCACCCTGCCGATGCCGGGAATGTGGAAGATGCCTCTGGCGATTCGATCGATGACCAGCATGTCCGCCGAATTGCGCACATCATGGTCGGTCTCGACCAGCAGCATCTCCGGGTTCATCCGGGCCTGCGGGAAGTGCCGGTCGGCGGCCGCGTAGCCCACATTGGCCGGGATGTCCGGCGGCAGGAACTCGCGGTCGTTGTAGCTCGGCTTGTACGACGGCAACGCCAGCAGACCGACCAGCGCGAGCGCCACCGACGCGGCGAGGATCGGGCCCGGCCACCGCACGATCGCCGCACCGATGCGGCGCCAGCCCGCGAACCTGTGTCGTCCGTTTCGGATCGAACAGGCCGAAGCGACTGCAGATGGTCAGCAGGGCGGGCGCCATGGTCAGCGCCGCCGCGACCGCAACGAGCATGCCGATCGCCAACGGGATGCCCAGGGTCTGGAAGTACGGCAGCCTCGTGAAGTGCAGGCAGAACGTCGCCCCGGCGATGGTCAGACCCGAGCCCAGGATGACGTGGGCGGTGCCGTGATACATGGTGTAGAAGGCGGTTTCGCGATCCTCGCCGGCTGAACGTGCTTCGTGGTAGCGGCCGACGAGGAAGATCGCGTAGTCCGTGCCCGCTGCGATGGCCAGCGTCGTGAGCAGGTTCACCGCGAATGTCGACAGCCCGATGAAGTTGTAATAGCCAAGGGTCGCAACGATTCCCCGGGCCGCCGACAACTCGATGAACATCATCACCAGCACCAGCAGCACCGTGACGATCGAGCGGTAGACGAGCAACAGCATCAGGAAGATCACGCCGATGGTGATCATGGTGATCAGCCTGATGCTCTTGTCGCCCGCGCTGTGCTGGTCGTTGGTGAGCGGGGCGGGACCGGTGACATAGGCCTTGAGCCCCGGTGGCGCCGGATTGGCCGCCACGATGTCACGGACCGCCTGCACGGACTCGTTGGCCAGGCTCTCGCCCTGGTTGCCGGCCAGGTAGAGCTGGACGTAGGCGGCCTTGTTGTCGGCGCTCTGGGCGCCCGAGGCGGTCAGCGGATCACCCCAGAAGTCCTGGATGTGCTCGACGTGCTTCGTGTCGGCCCTGAGTTTGTCCATCAGCTGGTCGTAATAGTGATGGGCGGCGTCGCCGAGGGGTTGGTCGCCTTCCAGCACGATCATCGCCGAGCTGTTGGAGTCGAACTCCTTGAAATCCTTGCCGATGCGCTGCATCGCCAGCATCGACGGCGCGTCGGTGGGGGCCAGCGACACCGAGTGCGCCTCGCCGACCTTTTCCAGCTGAGGGGCAATGACATTGACGATCACCACGATCGCGATCCAGCCCAAAAAGATCGGCACCGAGAACAGCCGGATGAAGCGCGGGATCATCGGGTGCGCGCCGACGTGGGTGTTGCTCATGCGCGACTTCACCAAGCAGAAGGTCTGGGCGTTCACGCCGTCGGAGGTCCTCTCGTCCCTGACCAGACCGTCGACGGTGATCCGGCAGGTGATGGTGTCTCCGTCGCTTTGGGCGATGATGTTCGGGCTGGCCGCGGGGGCGGTCGTGGTCAGGGTCAGCGACCACGGCAGCGGGGTGTTCTCGGCCTTCTGCGGCTGCGCGTCCAGGTCCAGATAATTGATCGTCGCCGTTGATCCCGACCCGAAGATCTCGTACTTGACCACTTTGGGGTTGAACGGGGCGGGGTCATTGACCAGGCCGGCGCCCGGCTTGGTGAGCACGGTATGGCCGAAGAAGCCCCGGAAGCGGTCCACACAGAACGCCGCGATGAGCACCACCACCAGGATCACCAGCAGTACCCACGTGCGCTTGGCAAGACGCAACATCAGACGATTCGCTCCCGACCGTCGTTTCCCATATATGCCCTTTTGTTGTGCCCGTCGCGGGCAGTTTTACATAACTTAGCCGGTATAACTTCTCATCGCGAAACAGATTAGCTCAAACAATTGTGTTGCTGGTCACCTCCACGCCGTGCGAGCGGGCTGGATCACTGGATCGCCCCGTTTCCTTGCTGCTGTTGGTCCCACGAGGGCATTTCGAAGCGCTCGAGGCACTGCTCGATGAAAACCTTGGCTTCCTCGTGGCCGCGGGTGATGCCGAGGCCCTGTTCGTGCAGCACCATGCGCGCCAGGCTGCCCATGATCATCGACATCACGACGGGCGGAAACGACTCGAGGTCGATACCGCGGGCCGTCAGCGCCAGCGTCATCGCCCCCTCTTCCAGATCGCGGAAACGCATTGCGTACGAAACGATTTCGCTGCGGATGGCCTTGCGGTGGTTGGCCATCGCCAGGAACTCCGTGAACAACTGCGCGTCCTGCGCACCGCTGAGCTGCCACAGCGCGTGCAGCGGTTCGGCCTCGGCCATCGCCTGACGCTGGTGTTGGAGGTTTGTCTCGGCTTTGTCGCGCAGCACGGCCACGAACAGGTCATCCATGCTGGGGAAGTAGTAGTGCACCAGGGCCGCCCTGACGCCGGCCTTGGCCGCCACCCGCCGCGACGTCGCCGCTGCATAGCCTTCGTCGAGCATGATTTGGGCGGTCGCCTCGATCAGCGCCTCCCGCGTCGCCTCCCGGCCAACCCTTGGCCGCTCGTCAGCGGGGCTGCTCGACATAGAGGCAGCCTAAACGTTGGGCGATCGCCCAACAACTGGAGACGTGATTTTCGGTGGCGGCCCTGTCGGCCCACACGGTGTCCGCCGTTGGCCGTCAATATTTGCCAGAAGTAGTCGGCCGTGCCGATCACCGCGGCTGGGCTGGCGGCGCCGATTTCCTGGAACATGGCTCGGCCGGCGCGATCCGGTCCGGTATCCGGGCCCGAAAACCATCGGGCTGAACTCGCTATTTTTGCTAAGATACGAGAAACCGCTGGCCGATCGTGATTCCCAACGTCGAGGCAGATTGACCGAAGTGAACTGGACACCGCTTCCCGTTCCGTGGGCGGTCCAGGCTGTGGACCGGATTCCCAAACAGCGCTACTACGACGAGGAGTTCTACGCCCTCGAGGCCGAGTTGTTCTGGCCCCGGGTGTGGCAGATGGCGTGCCGTCTCGAGGAGATCCCCGCGCGCGGCGACTTCGTCGAGTACGAGATCCTCGACCAGTCGGTGATCGTCGTCCGGCTCGACGGTGACAACGTTCGCGCCTTCTACAACTCGTGTCGGCACCGCGGCATGAAGCTCGTCGAGGGCTGCGGGTCGCGCCGCAGCTTCGTCTGCCCGTTCCACGGCTGGTGCTGGGGCCTGGACGGGGCCAACACGAACGTGTTGCGGCCCGAGGTTTTCGACGAAAGCAACCTCGGCGCCGACGATCTGCGGCTGGCCCCGGTCAGGTGCGAGCTGTGGGGTGGGTGTGCGTGGATCAACCTCGACGAGGGCGCGCCGCCGCTGCGTGACTGCCTGGAGCCGTTCGCGTCCAAGCACGACGAATGGAAGGTGGACGCGCTGCGCACCGAGTGGTGGAAGTCCTGCCTGCTGCCGGTGAACTGGAAGCTGGCGACCGAAGCCTTCATGGAGGGCTACCACGTCCCGCAGACCCACCCGCAACTACTGCCGTCGTCGCACCGCGCGGAAGCGTCGTCGGTGCACCCCATCATCGAGACCAGCCTGCACTTCATGCGGACGCTCGGCTCCGGCATGGGGGGGATGACCCACGAGAACGACGTCCGCATCGCCGAGGGGCTGCAGAACATGGCGCTGCCCGACGATCCGGCCGCGGCGATGGCGAGCTGGCGCGGTGCGGTCAACGACGCGGTCACGACGTGGCACCGGGCCAGGGGCTGCGACTTTCCCGACCTGAACGATTTGGATCGGCGCGGCGTGATCGACCCTATCGGGTTCTGCTTCCCGCACTACTTCATCCTGCCCACCTACAGCAGCGCGTCGTCTTACCGGATCCGGCCACTGGGTCCCGAGCAGACGCTCTTCGAAATCTGGTCGCTCACCCGCTATCCGAACGACCGCTCACCCGGCAGACCCAGCCCACCCGAGCCGCTGGCGCCCGATGACCCGAGCTGGCCGACGATCCCGGCTCAGGACTTCTCGAACCTGCCCCGACAGCAAAAAGGTCTGCACGCCAAGGGATTCGACTTCATGCGGTTGTCGACGCAAATCGAAGGGCTGATCTCGAACTTCGAGCGTGTCGTGGATGGCTTCCTGGCCGGGCTGCCCTACGAGCGGCTGGTGGGGGCAATCCAGAAGACCAACACGACCATCGACGTGCCCGTCGCCGACCTGGGGCTGTCCGAACCCGTCGAATTCGGAGTCCGATGACTAACTGGGACACCTCCGTCGACCTGCTCATCGCGGGAAGCGGCGGGGGCGGAATGGTCGCAGCGCTCGCGACGCTCGATGCCGGACTCGAGCCGCTGATCGTCGAGAAGCAGGCCCTGGTGGGTGGCTCGACCGGGCTCTCCGGCGGCATGGTCTGGTTGCCCAACAACCCGTTGATGCGAAGGGACGGCATCCCGGACTCCCATGAGGACGGTCTTGCCTACCTTGCCGACGTCGTCGGCGACATCGGTGCGCCCTCGTCGCCTGCGCGCCGCGAAGTGTTCCTCACCGCGGGCTCGGAGATGCTCACCTTCCTGCTGCGCAAGGGTGTTCGGCTGGTCCGCTGTCCCGGCTGGAGCGACTACTACCCGAACCACAAGGGCGGCAACGCCGCCGGCCGAGGCGTCGAAGGAATCCCGTTCGACGCCGCCGAGCTCGGAAACTGGAGCGACAAGGTCCAGCCGTCGATGGCCAAGAACTTCGGGTTCGTGGTGTTGACCAACGAGTTGCGGTCGGTGCAGTACTTCAACCGTGCGCCGCGCGCGTTCGCCGTCGCCATGCGTGTGTTCGCGCGCACCTGGGCCGCGCGCATCCGGCGCCGCGAGGTGCTCACCAACGGTGCGTCGTTGATCGCTCAGATGCTGAAGGCCCTGATCAATCTCGGCGACGGCGAGCCGCCGCTGTGGACGAACGCCGCCGTGGAGGAGCTGATCGTGGAGGACGGCAGGGTGGTCGGCGCTCGCGTCAAGCGTGACGGCTCAACGCTTTCCATCGAGGCGCGCAGGGGAGTGCTGCTCGCGGCCGGTGGCTTCGGCCACAACGCGGACATGCGCCGCCGCTACAGCGGCGATCAGCCCAATGAAGGCAAGTGGTCGATCGCGAACCCCGGCGACACCGGTGAGGTGCTGCAGACGGCGATGCGCCTCGGCGCGAAAACCGATCTCCTGGACGAGGCCTGGTGGCTGCCGTCGATATTCATCGCCGACGGCGGCGACGCCGCCAAGGCCCTCGGCTCGGGCCGGCAGCGACCTGGGGCCATCTACGTCGACTCGACCGGCCGGCGATTCTGCAACGAGTCCAACTCCTACGTCGAGGTCGGCAAGGCGATGTATGCCAACAAGGCGGTGCCGTGCTGGATGGTCTTCGACGAGGGGTATGTCAGCAGGTACGTTTCTGGCGCCAACCCGTTGAAGAGGCGTCGCATCCCCGAAGAGCTGATCGAGCGCGGCGCCGTCATCCGTGGCGACACGATCGGCGACCTAGCGCGCCAAATCGATGTTCCCGCCGACAAACTGGAGCACACCATCGCGCGGTTCAACGAGTTCGCCGCCAAGGGTCTCGACCCCGACTTCGGGCGGGGCCAGTCCGCGTACAACGACTGCCTCGGCGACCCGGGGTATCGGCCCAACGCCGCGGTCGGCCCGCTCGAGCGCGCGCCGTACTACGCGACCAGGGTGCTGCCCGCGCGATGTCGGGACGTGCGGGGGAGTGATCACCAACGAGCACGCACAGGTCCTCGACGAACAGGACCGGGTGATCGACGGTCTCTACGCGACGGGCAACACGACCGCGACCGTGATGGGCCGAACCTATCCCGGTGCGGGCGCCAGCATCGCGAGCACGATGGTGTTCGGCTACGTCGCGGCACGCCACGCCGCCGGACGTGCCCTCGCCGGCGAGAAGAGCCGCTAGGCTCACTGCTCCCCGTCGCGGTCGACGAAATCCCTTGGCTTCAAACCCGACTGGATGAGTTCGGCGCGCCGGGCCTGCACGTCGGAGGCCGCGCCGACCATGTTCGTCAGGATATGGCTCACCTGCAGGTGAACGCGCATACCCATCAGCTCCCAGGCCCGCTTCACGTTGTTTTTCACCGCCATCAGCGTCGTCAACGGGATCTGGCCGATCTTGCGGGCCATCTCCTCGACCGTCGCCTCGAGGTCCTCGCGCGGCACCACCGTGTTGAGTAGTCCCCAGTCCAGGGCTTCCTGCGCGGAAAGTGTTGGCGCCAAAAGCAACCAGTCCATGGTGCGATGCCAGTTCATCAGCAGCCAGGGCTCGATCATCGTGTGGCCGCCGGGCTCGCCGAGGCTCTGCGCCAACGGCATCTGGAAGTATGCGTCCTCAGAGGCGACGCAGAAGTCGGTCAGCAGGCCCAGGTAGATGCCGCCGCCCATGCAATATCCGTGGATCTGGGAGATGGTGGGTTTAGGGAACTCCCACAGATACAGCGTCGGCCACAGAAACAGGTCGGCCGTCCCCTTGTACAGGTCCTCGAACGTGTCGCCGAAGTCCGGGTAGGGGTTCTCGTCGGGACCCCAGCGCGCCACGTGCCCGCCGCAGAAGCCCTTGCCGTTGGCCTTGAGGATCACCACCTTGATGTCCTTGTCGCGGTCGGCCTCGTGCAGGCAGGCGTCCACCTCCTGGACCAGCTGCGCATCCTTGGTGTTGGCCTTGTCGGCGCGGTTGAGGATGATCCGCGCGATCGGCGGCTCGCGCTCATAGATCACCGATTCGAGCTCGCGCCGTTCCATCATTGGCCTCCCCTAAAGAATCGCGCCACTGTCCTTGGCCGCCGAGATGTCGTCCCAGTCGAGGCCGAGTTCCAGCAGGATCTCCTCGGTGTGCTGCCCGTGTTCGGGAGCACGGCACGGCGCGGGCGGTGTTTCGTTGAATTGCACTGGTGCCGCAACGATCTGGTACTCGACGCCGCCGTCGTCGGTGTTGCTTATCGTGTAACCGTTCGGCACGACCTGCGGGTCGTTGAGGGTTTCCTTCGGTGTCGCCAGCGCGGCCCACACGCCCGGTTCGTCGGCGAGCGCCTTGTGCCAGTGCGCGAGGTCCTGGCCGGCGATCGCCTCACCGACAAGCGCGCAGGCCTCCGTTGCGTTGGCGATCAGATTGCTCGACGGCACGAAACGTTCGTCGGTGGCGAGCTCCGGCAGGCCGATGCGCTCGCAGAAGCCGGCCCAGAAGCGATCGGGCTGCAGGAAGACAAATTGGATCCACCTGTTGTCCCGCGTCTTGTAGCGGTTCACCAGCGGGTTGATCGCCAGCCCGGGCGGTGCGCCGGGAATCCCGTCGATGTCGAAGAGGTCGGCGACCGAGATCGACGGGGCGATCGACCACATCGCTTGAGCCAGTAGGGATGAATCGACGATGGACGGCTCGCCGGTGCGTTCGCGGTTGAATAGCGCGGCGCACACGCCGCCGGCCAGGGTGATCCCCCCTTGCAGATCGCCGAAGGCCGGGCCCTGCACGGCGGGAGTTTCGGTGCCGAACGGGGTGAGGGTGTAGGCCACGCCACCGCGTGACAGGTATGTCGCGGCGTCGAATCCGCCCTTGTTCGCATCGGGTCCGCGGACTCCGGTGCCGGTGCCGCGCGCGATGATGATGTTCGGATTGAACGCGCGGATGTTCTCGACCGTCAGCCCGGCCCGCTCCAGCGGGGCAGGCAGCCAGTTGGTCAGGAACACGTCGGCGCTGGCCAGAAGGCGTCCGAGGTACTCGCGGCCGGTGTCGGATTTGATGTCGATCGCGATGCTGCGCTTGCCGCGGTTCCCGATCTCGAGGATGAAGTCGACGTCGGCCCTGGCGTTCTGCCGGGTGAAGCCGCCGATCACCAACGCGCGGCCGGGGTCACCGCCCTTGGTGTCCTCCACCTTGATGACGTCGGCGCCCCAATCCGCCAGCGCCGCACCGCCAGACGGCACGTACGTCCACGACGCCAGCTCGACGACGCGCACTCCGCGCAAAACCCCGGACATTGCGGACATTCCCCTGCCTTTCGTTAGCTGGACCCGGTCATTGCCAGTTGCCTGCCGACCTCCTGCAGGTATCTGTCGGAGCCGCCGAGGAAGGCGCTCCAACCGAGCAGGCGCTTGAGATACAGGTGGGCGTCGTGCTCCCACGTGAAGCCGACGCCGCCGAAGACCTGAATCGCGGTGTCGGCGACGGCGGCCAGTTGCCCCGCGAAGGCCTTGGCGCGCACCGCGGCCAGGTGGCGCTCCGCAGCTGGTGCGGCGTCGGCCGCCCACAGCGCGTGCAGAACGCCGCTGCGCGCGAGTTCGACGGTCTCGTACATGTCGACGCACAGGTGCTGGACCGCCTGAAAGCTCCCGATGGGCTGGCCGAACTGCTGCCGCACCTTGGCGTACTCGACGGCAAGGTGGCACACCGCGGTCGCCGCGCCCAGCGCGTCGGCCGCGTAGGCGATCAGCACGTCGTCCACCAGGGCGCCGACGTCCTCCGGCGACGGGGAAGCCAGCCGCCGCGCGGGCGCACCATCGAGCGTCACATCGAACAGCTTGCGCGTCTGGTCGACGTGCGCGCGCTGAGTCACGCGCACCCCGTCCGACGCCGGATCGACCGCAAAAAGCCCGGTGACGTCGCCGTCCTGCGCCAGCACCAGCACGACACCGGCCGCCGCCGCGTCCGGCAGCGCCGCGATGTCGCCGCGGAGCACGTCGCCGTCGGCCGTCGGCCAAGGCACCGGTCAGCGGGCCGACCGTGGCGACGGTGGAACCAGCCGCGATGCCGGTCAGCAGCGAGGTCGCATCCTGCTCGGTGACCAACCGGGTCAGCGCACGGGTCGCGGCGACCGCGCTCGACAGCCACGGCCCCGGGTGCAGCGCGGCACCGAGTTCCTCGGCCACCACGCCCGCCTCGACCATGGTCAGGCCCGATCCGCCGCACTCCTGCGGTACCAGCACACCGGTGGCGCCCAGCGCGGCCAGCCCGCCCCATACCTGCGGTGTGGTGCCGGCCGGATCATCGAGCATCGGCCGGACATGGGTTCTCACGCTTGCTTTTTCAGTCAGATAGCGGCGCACGGTGTCACGCAGCGCCACCTGCTCGTCGGTCAGCTCGAGGTTCATCCGCGCCTCTTCTGCTCTTCGCGCAAGCGCTCATCGCGGCAGCCCCAGGACCCGCGTCGCCGTGACGCTCTTGTTGATCTGCGTCGTGCCGCCCGCGATGGTCAGCGAGCGCGACGTCAGGCGACGATCCGACCATCGTCGGTGTCCATCGAGCGGGCCGAGCACGTCGAAAGCCAACACGGCAAGCTCCTGGCCGACCTCGGCCCACACGCTCTTGGCCAGACTGGCCGACCCGAGCGCGTCGCCGCCGTGCAGGGTCGCCGAGATCGACCTCTTGCACAGCACCTCCAGGTACTTGATGCGCACCGCCACCTCGCCGAGGCGGCGCAGCGTGCCAGCGTCGGAGAGCACCGGCCGACCGTCGACTTCGCACTCGGCCAGGTCGGCGACCAGATCCTGCAACTGCACCTCCAGCTGCGCATACAGCCGGGCCGCTCCGGCGCGTTCGTGGCTCAACGTGGTGGTGGCCACCTGCCACCCGCCGTTGCGCGGCCCGAGTAAGCGCGCCGGCGGGCACCCGCACGTCGGTGAAGAACACCTCGGCGAAATCGGCGTCGCCGTTGAGCGTGACGAGCGGACGCGCCTCGATGCCGGGCAGCGCCATGTCGACGATCAGGCACGAGATGCCCTTGTGCTTGGGTGCGTCGGGATCGGTACGGACGTAGAGCTGACACCAGTCGGCGCGATGCCCCAGCGACGTCCAGATCTTCTGGCCGTTGACCACGTACTCGTCGCCGTCCACCACCGCCGTGGTCCGCAGCGAGGCAAGGTCGGACCCGGCTTCGGGCTCCGACATGCCCTGACACCAGATGTCGTCGGCGCGCACCATGCGGGGGAGCAGCTCGCGCTTCTGGGCATCCGTGCCGTAGTGCATGATCGCCGGTGCGATGTTGTTCATCCCGATCACGTTGAGCGGCATCGGCGCTCGCGCCTGCGTTGTTTCCTCCGCGTAGGCCAGCTGCTCGAGCACCGTTGCGCCGCGGCCGCCGTACTCCTGGGGCCATGACACCGCGCCCCAGCCCGCGTCGGCCAGCGTGGCGTCCCACCGACGCAGCGTTTCGAACGTGTCGGGGTCGCGGCCGCGCCGCCGGCCGGCGGCCATCACCTCATCGGTCAGATTCGCGGCCAGCCAGGCGCGCAGCTCCTTACGGAACTGTTCGACCTCCGGCGGGTAGGAGAAGTCCACGGTGTCCTGTCGAAATGGGTCCGGTTCGTTTCTTTATAATTTTAGGTAGTATAGCTACCGCTGCCGTTACAGTTGGCAGCAATGTTGCCGCACAACTTCGTGGATGGGTTTTCGATGGCGTGCCCCCCGTGTCCAAGCCGGGGCGCCATCGTTGGTGTCGGTTACTCGAAGATCCTCCGAGATAAGGGCATTGACGGGCGACCGTGTTGACCGTCTGAAAGAAAGGACCGGCAATGGGCAGGGTGACGGGCAAGGTGGCACTGATCAGCGGAGCCGCCCGCGGTCAGGGGCGCTCACACGCGCGGCTGCTCGCCGCCGAGGGCGCCGACATCATCGCCGTGGACATCTGCGAAGACATCGAGACCAACGAGTATCCGCTGGCGCGGCCCGAGGACCTCGACGAGACCGCCCGGCTGGTCGAGAAGGAAGGTCAGCGGGCGTACACCGAGATCGCCGACGTCCGCGACCGCGCCGGGCTGTCGGCCGCCATCGACCGGGGTGTCGCCGAATTCGGCCAGCTCGACATCGTCGTCGCCAACGCGGGCATCTGCCCGCTGACCGCGGGGCTGCCGCCGCAGGCGTTCGTCGACGCGGTGGACGTGGACCTGGTCGGCGTCCTCAACCTGGTGCACGCGAGCATGAAGCACCTGCAGGCCGGCGCGTCGATCATCGCGACCGGATCGGTGGCGGCGTTCATGGCGTCGATGAACACCAGCGGAATCGACGGCGGACCGGGCGGCGCGGGCTATGCGTTCGCCAAACAGGTTGTCGCGCACTATGTCAACGACCTCGCGGCGGCCCTGGCCCCCAAGCAGATCCGGGTGAACGCGATCCACCCCACCAACTGCAACACCGACATGCTGCACAGCCCACCGATGTACCGCGCGTTTCGGCCCGACCTGCCCAATCCCACCCGCGAGGACGCCGAAGTGGTCTTCCCGGTGATCCAGGGCATGCCGATTCCCTACGTCGAACCCGAGGACATCAGCGAGGCCGTGCTGTTCCTCGCCAGCGACGCCGCCCGCTACGTCACCGGACAGCAACTCCGTGTCGACGCAGGCGGCTTCCTCAAGGTCAAGCCGTGGTCGGGCGCATAGTAGTCGGACGCACAGAGGAGCGGTGAGCATGCCCAAAGGGATCATGTACGTCGAGACGATGCCGGTCTCGCCGGACCGCGTCGAGGAGTACCACAACTGGTACAACGACACGCATCTGGCGCAGATCACCTCCGTCGACGGGATCGTCTCCGCGCGCCGCTTCGCACCGGCCGACGGCGAGGGCCCGTTCATCGCGATCTACGAGCTCGACTGCGACGACCTCGATGGCGCCGTGCAGCGGCTCAGCGAGCTCGCCGCGACCGGCAAGATGACCGGCATGGAGAACCTCGCCATGGAACCGAAGCCGGTTCCGAAGGTCTACCGCGAGATCGGATCGTACGGAGGATGACCTACCCGGCAGAGGTCCAGCGGCGCATCTACGCGCTGATGGTGCTGATGAAGGCCGCCGACGACCGGCTGTCCAAGGGCATCGGCACCGGCGAGTTCATGTGCGTGTACTGGCCGTCGCGCGGGCAGGAGGCGATCGCCGCGGCCATGGGCGTCTCGCTGCGCGCCGACGACCAGCTGGTGACGACCTACCGCGGGCTGCACGACCTGATCGGCAAAGGCGTTCCGCTGGAAGAGATCTACGGCGAGATGATGGGTCGCACCCTCGGCGCGAGCCGCGGCAAGGGCGGCACCATGCACATCGCCAAACCCGAGGTGGGCGTGATGCTCTCGACCGGGATCGTCGGCGCCGGCCCGCCGGTCGCCGTCGGGCTGGCGATGGCGGCCAAGCGCAAAGGCCTCGACCGCGTCACCGTGGTCAGCTTCGGGGACGGGGCGACCAACACCGGCTCCTTCCACGAGGCGGCCAACATGGCGGCGCTGTGGGATCTGCCGATGGTCTTCGTCTGCCAGAACAACCTCTATGCGGAGATGACGCCCACCACGGACACGATGAAGCTCGAGCACGTCGCCGATCGGGCGGCCGGCTACGGCATGCCCGGCGTCCGCGTCGACGGCAACGATCCGCTGGCCGTCGCGACGGCGCTGACCGAGGCGCTGACGCGGGCCCGCCGCGGCGACGGCCCCACCTTCATCGAGTGCGTGACGTTCCGGTTCCGCGGCCACTACTTCGGCGACCGGATGCCCTACATCCCCAAAGAGCAACTGGCAGAAGCGATGGCAGCCGACCCGGTGCCGCGGTTCCGGCGCCAGCTCATCGACAGCGGCGTCTGCACCGACGACGAGTTGACCGGGATCGACGACGGTGCGCTCATCGCGGTCGAGGCATCGCTGAAGGCGGTGCTGAGCGCCGAGGCCGCCTCGATCGACGAGCTCGACCGAGACGTGTACGCGACCCCGATCCGCTACCCCGTCTGAGGAAGGCCGTCGGAGAAAACATGGACGAGAAAGAGATGTCGATGCGCGAGGCGCTGCACCTCGCGCTCGATCAGGCGATGGCCGCCGACGACCGGGTGTTCCTGCTCGGTGAGGACATCGCCGACCCCGGCGCGTCCGGCCCGACCGCCGGGCTGTCGACGAAGTACGGCCACGACCGCGTCCTTGACACCCCGATCTCGGAGGCCGCCATCGTCGGCGCCGCGATCGGCGCCGCGATCGACGGACTGCTTCCGGTGGCCGAGATCATGATCATGGACTTCATCGGCATCGCGGCCGACCAGCTGATCAACAACGCGGCCAAGCTGCGCTTCATGACCGCAGGCCGGACGACCGCGCCGATCACCGTCCGCACCCAGGTGTACGGCGGGCTGGCGACCGGCGCAACGCATTCGCAGACGCTGGAAGCCTGGTTCATGCACATTCCCGGGATGAAGGTCATCGTGCCGTCCACCCCGCGCGACGGGAAAGGCCTGCTGACGACGGCGATCTTCGACGAGGACCCGTGCCTGTTCGTCGAGACGATCCGGCTGCAGGGCCAGAAGGGCCTTGTCCCAACCGATCCCGGCTTTTCGATTCCGCTCGGTCAGGCCGACGTCAAACGGCCGGGCACCGACGTCACCCTGATCAGCTACGGGCGCAGCGTGCACGAATCGCTGGCCGCCGCGGTCGCGCTGGCCGACCAGGGGGTGAGCGCCGAGGTCGTCGATCTGCGCACCCTGGTACCGCTGGACATCGAGACCATCGTCGAATCGGTGCGGCGCACCCGCCGGGCCGTGGTGGTACACGACGCGGTCCAATTCGCCGGTCCCGGCGCCGAGATCGTCGCGACCTTGCAGTCGGAGTGCTTCAGCGAGCTCGCCGCGCCCATCGAGCGCGTCGCAGCCCGGTTCGTCCCGACCCCGGCTGCCGCCGCGCTCGAAGCCACGATCTACCCGTCGTCGGCGCGCGTCGTCGCGGCCGCGCAACGAACGCTGCACGAGTCCGCGGCGGGCGCCCATGGGTGACTTCCTCATTCGCATCCCGCGAGTCTCGGTAGCGGTCGCCGAAGCCGAGCTCATCGAGTTGCTTGTGGAGAACGGTCAGCACGTCGACGAGGGCACGCCGATCTATGTGATCGCAACGGAGAAGGTGGAACAGGAGATCGAGGCCGGTGCGTCGGGCACCGTCCAATGGACCGGCGAAGTCGGCACCGTGTACGACATCGGCGTCGAGATCGGCGTCATCACGTCATAGGAGAGGGAATGGATCTAGCAGAGACCCGCGAACGGATCATCTACGAAAAGCAAGGCCCGATCGCGAAAATCACGCTCAACTGGCCGGAGAAGGCCAACGCCCAGGATCAGAAGCTGGCCGAGGAAGTCGATGCGGCACTGCTGGACGCCGACCGGGACTACGACATCAAGGTGCTGGTGCTGAAGGCCAACGGCAAGGGCTTCTGCTCGGGGCACGCCATCGGCAACAACGCCGTCGACTATCCGGCCTTCGTCGAAGGCGCCATGAAGATGGGCCACCCGTGGAAGGCGCAGTCCGACCTGTTCGTCAAGCCGACCCTGAACCTGTGGGAGTTCTCCAAGCCGACGATCGCCCAGGTCCACGGCTACTGCGTCGGAGGGGGCACCCACATGGGCCTGACCACCGACATCGTGATCGCCTCCGAGGATGCCTACTTCTCCTACCCGCCGCTGCAGGGCTTCGGCATGCCCTCCGGTGAATGCTCCATCGAGCCCTGGGTGTTCATGAACTGGCGCCGCGCCGCCTACTACCTGTTCACCGCCGAGGTGATCGACGCCAAGAAGGCCCTTGAGGTCGGCCTGGTCAACGAGGTGGTCAAGCGCGAGGAACTCGACGACCGGGTCGACGCGATCGCCCGCCACATCGCCCAGGCGCCGTTGACGACGCTGATGCTCACCAAGGCCAACCTCAAGCGGGCCTGGGAGCTGATGGGCATGCGGGTGCACTGGCAGACCTCCAACGACCTCGTTGCGCTCGCGTCGATCAGCAAAGACGTCCAAGAGCTGATTCAGCGGGTGTTCAAGGACAAGCTGTTGCCGTCCCAGATGGCACAGCGGCAGGCGGCCGCGTCCACGGACGGCTCGGCAGCCACCTAGGGCCGCGGTGAACATCGCCGACCACGCGATCACAGCCGCACAGTCGGCAGCCCTGATCGTCGCGGATGGCGCGACCATCTCCTACGGCGAGCTGTACGCCAGGAGCCAGCGGGTCGCCGCGCTTCTCCACGAAGCGGGGCTGCGGCGCGGTGACGGGGTCGCGCTGGTGCTCCCGAACCGTCCGGAGTTCCTCGAAATCACCTGGGGCTGCCAGCTTTCCGGGCTCTACTACAGCGCGGTGAACACCCACTTCACCCCCGACGAGGTGGCCTACGTCGTCGACGACTCCGAGGCCAGGGCGGTGTTCATCGACGCGTCGATGGCCGAGCTGGGGTCGCGGATCCTGGCGGTGAACCCCGGCGTCGACGTGCACATCAGTGTCGGCGGTGCCCTGCCCGGCTGGCGTTGCTACGACGAGGCGGTGTCGGATGCCGGTGAGGCACCGGGGGCGTCCGACGGCTCCGAGATGCTCTACTCGTCGGGCACCACCGGCAGGCCCAAGGCGGTTCGCCGGCCCCTTCCGCAGGACGGCGAGGGCTCATGGGCGCAGAAGGTGCTGGAGTATGCCCTCACCGCGCGGTACGGCATGACCGAGTCGAGCGTCTACCTCTCGCCCGCGCCGCTCTACCACGCCGCGGGGGTCAACTACACGATGGCGGTTCAGCGCGTCGGCGCGGCCCCGATCATGATGCCGAGGTTCGACGCCGAGGCGGTGCTGCGACTCATCGAAACCCACCGCGTCACCCATGCGCAGTTCGTGCCGACCATGTTCGTGCGCATGCTCAAGCTTCCCGATGCGGTCCGCGACTCCTACGACGTCTCCAGTCTCGAATGTGTGATCCACGCGGCCGCGCCGTGCCCGGTGGATGTCAAGCACCGGATGATGACGTGGTTTGGCCCGATCATCCACGAGTATTACGGCGGGACAGAGGGATTCGCCGGCACCACGATCGGCCCGCAGGAGTGGCTGGCGCACCCCGGATCGGTCGGCAAGCCGTTCGCCGCGGTGCACGTGGTCGGCGACGACGGAGCCGAGGTCGCCGTCGGTGAGTCCGGAGAGCTGTACTTCGAGGGCGGACCGGCCTTCGAGTACTTCAAGGATCCGGCGAAAACCGCGTCGGTGTCCAACGAGCGAGGTTGGCGCTCGCTTGGCGACATGGGCTACGTCGACGACGACGGCTACCTGTACCTGACGGACCGGTCGACGTTCATGATCGTCTCCGGTGGGGTGAACATCTATCCGCAGGAGGCGGAGAACCTTCTGGTCATGCACCCCAAACTCGTCGATGCGGCGGTATTCGGGGTGCCCAACGAGGAATTCGGCGAGGAGGTCAAGGCCGTCGTGCAACCCGCCGACGGCGTCGCCGCCGGCCCCGAACTGGAAGCCGAGCTCATCGCGCACTGCCGGGCACACCTGGCCGGCTACAAATGCCCGCGCACGGTCGAGTTCGATTCCGAACTGCCAAGGGACCCGAACGGCAAGCTCTACAAGCGGCGGATTCGCGAACGCTACTGGCAGGGGCGGTCCTCACGCATCGTGTGACTGCTGGTAGCGGGTGCCGCGCGGCTCACGCACCCACAGCCGGCCGTCGCCGGGAGTCGGGCCCTGCGCGGCGAGTTCGCGTTTGAGCACCTTGTGGGTCGCGGTGGTCGGCAGGTCGGTGGTGATGCGGACATACCTCGGCCACGCCTTCGGCGACAGATCGGGCTGCGCGGCAAGGAACGACGCGAAGCCCTCCGGAGTGAGGGTCGATCCGTCGTGGAGCACCACGGCGGCCATGATCTGATCGCCGACGTTCTCGTCGGGCACGGCATAGACGGCGACCCGGTTGATGTCGGGTACCCGGACGAGGATGCGTTCGATCGGGGCCGCCGCCAGATTCTCGCCGTCGACACGCATCCAGTCGGCGGTGCGGCCGGCCAGATAGATCCAGCCATCGGCGTCGCAGTACGCCAGATCTCCCGACCAGTACATGCCGTTGCGCATGCGTTCGGCCGTCGCATCCTCGGCGTTGTAATAGCCGGTGAAGAAACCGGTTCCCGTCGTGTTGACCAGCTCGCCGACCGCTTCGTCGGCGTTGAGCAGTGCGCCGGCCGCATCGAAGCGCGCCACCGGACACTGCCTGAGCGTGTCCGGGTCGTAGACCGCCACACCCGGAAAGCCTTTGCCCAGCGATCCTTTCGGGGTGCCGGGCTCGCGGGTGATGATGACGGCGTTCTCGCTGGAGCCGAAACCATCCCACACCAACGTGTCGAACCGGCGGCTGAACTCGTCGATGTCGCGGTCGCTGGCCTCGTTTCCGAACGCGACGCGCAGCGGATTGTCGGCGTCGTCGGGTCGTTCGGGGGTGGCCAGGATATAGGCCAACGGCTTGCCGACATAGTTCATGTAGGTGGCGCCGTAGTGCCGGATGTCGTCGAGGAACCTCGATGCCGAGAACTTGGCGGGTGCCATCGCCGCACCGGTCGCGATGGCGACCCCCCACCCCGCCACCAGCGCATTGGAATGAAACAGCGGCATCGACAGGTAGCAGGTGTCGTCGGCGGTGACGTCGAACTTCTGCACCAGGTTCGCACCCGACATCAACACCATGAAGTGCGACACCTTCACCGCCTTCGGGTCACCGCTGGTGCCGGAGGTGAAGATCAGCATGTACGGGTCCAACGCCTCGGCCTCGCGGTACGGCGACAACTCACCGGCGGATTCGAGCAGGCGCGCCCAGTCCTCGCCGGAACTGTCGAGCACCATCACGCCGGCCAGGTCGACGTCGTCGAGCAGCGGCCGATGCTCGGCATCGGTCACCACGACCTGGCAGTCGGCTTTGCGCACGTCCGCGGCCAGCGCGGCACCGCGCCGGGTGGTGTTGAGCCCGCAGAGCACATACCCACCGAGGCCCGCCGCCGCCATCTGACTCAGGAACTCCGGCGTATTGCCCAGCAGCACGCCGACGTGGACGGGCCGGTCGCGGTCGACAAGCGTCAGCAGCGCGGCGGCGCGGACGGACGCGTCGCGGAGGTGCTCGCGCCACGTCCACTGCCGGTCGCCGTACTTCACCGCAACGGCGTCGGACGCTGCGCGTTCTCGAAGCAATTGCTGGACGGTCTCGCTCGGCATCCTGCTATTTTTAGCAAACAGTCTGTGAGGTGATGCATGCGGATCATTGATGCCGACGGGCACGTTGCCGAGGGAGCGTCGCTGGCGGCCGAAGCCATGCAGCGGTGGCCGCAACACATCACCGCCCGCGCCGACGGGCGGGCCCTGGTCATCGAGGGCCGAAACTATCCCGAGGCCGACGGCCCCGGCGCCGGCTGCCCGCGCGAGCACGGGCTCAGCACCGCCGCCGGCATCAACTACACGTCGGCCGAGGGCGTGCTCGGCGACGCCGACCGCGATCACATCGACACCATGGTGCTGTATCCGAGCCTCGGGCTGTGTGCGCCCACCCTCGACGACCCCGAGTTCGCCGCCGGGTTCGCCCGGCTCTACAACCAGTGGATAGCCGACTACTGCGGCCCGACGCGTGGCCGGTTACGCGGCATCGCGGTGGCCCCCATCGAACAGGTCGACGCCGCCATCGACGTGATGCGGGAGGCCAAGGACCTCGGCCTGGTCGCCACCCACATCCCGCCCGCGTTGAAGACCCGCAACCTCGACCATCCCGACCTCGACCCGTTCTACGCCGCCGCGGTCGAACTCGACATGCCGCTCGGCATTCACGGCGCGCCCGGCATGCACCTTCCGAAGGTCGGCGTCGACCGCTTCACCAATTACATTCAGGTGCACTGCATCAGCTTCCCGTTCGACCAGATGACCGCGATGACCGCGCTGATCTCGGGCGGTGTCTTCGACCGCCATCCCGGCCTGCGCGTGGCGTTCCTCGAGGCAGGCGTTGGCTGGGTGCCGTTCTTCATCGACCGCCTGCACGAGCACTTCGAGAAGCGCGGCGACTGGATCGAAAACGGCTGGCGACGTGATCCGCAGGAATACCTGGCAGCGGGCAACATCTGGACCACCTGCGAGCCGGAGGAGCCGATCCTGCCCGGTGTCATCGACGTGCTCGGCGACGACTTCATCATGTTCGCAAGCGACTACCCGCACTGGGACGGCGAATGGCCGGAGAGCACAAAGCATTTGCGCAGCCGACCCGACATCAGCGAGGAAACCCGCGCGAAGATCGGCGGAACCAACGCGTCGCGGTTTTACAGCTTGAGCAAGTCAGTCCAGCGCGAAATCGATTACGCCGCGGATGATCTCGCCGTTGAGCAGATCACGGTAGCCATCATTGATATCGTCGAGGCGGTACCGTTGAGTGATCATTTCATCAAGCTGCAACAAACCGGCCTCATACAGCTTCGCGAATCGGGGGATGTCGGTCCTGGGATTGCATGATCCATACACCGTGCCGACGATGCTCTTGTTCCACAGGATGAAGTCCTGCAGGCTGACCGCGATGGATTGAGTCGTCTGCTGGGTCATCCCGGTGAGCACGCACGTTCCGCCCTTGCGCGTCAGGCTCAGCGCGGCCTGCACATCAGCGCTGTGGATCAGCGACGGCGAGACCACGACGCTGTCGGCCATCACCCCGCGGGTCAGATCTCGAACCAGGTCCAGCGCTTCAGCGGCGCCCGCCGCGGTATGGGTCGCGCCGAATCGCATGGCGGACTTCTGTTTCAGCTCGACCGGGTCGACCGCAACGATCTGTGCGGCGCCGTTGATGCGGGCGCCCTGGATCGCGGCCGTGCCGATGCCGCCGGCGCCGATGACCACGACCGTGTCGCCGCTTTTGACCTGAGCACGGTTCTCCGCGGAGCCGTAGCCGGTCGGTACCGCGCACGACAGCAGGGCCATCGGGACCAGTGGCAGGTGCGGATCGATCTTGACGATCGAATCCGTCGACACCACAGTGTGTTTCGGCGAACGCGCCGACCTTGGACAGGTGACCGAGCGCGCGGCCGTCGGCGGTGTGGTGCCGAAACGTCCCGTCGGTGGGCATCCCGGGAATCATCACCTGCGCGCCCATATCGCAGAGGTATTCCATGCCCGAGTTGCACCACCGGCACTGGCCGCAGACCGCAACGAACGACGTCACCACGTGGTCTCCCGGCGCGAACTGGGTTACCCCGTCGCCGACGTCGACCACCACCGCAGAGCCCTCGTGGCCGCCGATCAACGGGAACATCGCGGGCAGGCCGAAGGACTTCATCACCTCGTTCGGTGCGGACATGTCGCCGTTGAGGATGTGTTCGTCGGAGTGGCACATGCCCGCTGCCGCCATCTCGAGCAGCACCTCGCCTGCGCGCGGCGGATCCAGTTCGAACTCCTCGACCGACCACGGCCCGCCGACATCGTGCAGGATCGCGGCGCGGCTTCTCATGATGAAGCCGGGCGGAACGTCACGGGCAGGTGCTTGGGCGAGCGGAACGGCATACCGGTGATCTTCGTGTCGTCGTCGGGCACCAGCTGCAGGTCGGTGACGCGGTCGAACAGGCTGTTCAGCATCGCGCTGGTCTCCACCCGGGCCAGGTGCATGCCCAGGCAACTGTGGATGCCGCCGGCGAAGGAGATGTGGGCCCGCCGCGGTCGGTGAATATCGAACACCTCAGGGTCGGTCCACCGCGATCTCGTCGCGATTGGCAGCACCCATACACAGGTTGACCTGAGCGCCCTCGGGGATCGTCTTGCCGTGCATCTCGACGTCGCGGGTGGTATTGCGCGCCACCAGGACCAACGGGGTCTCGTACCGAATCCCTTCCTCGATCGCGGCCGGAATGAGGTCGCGATCGGCCTGAACCGCCGCGAGTTGGTCGGGATGGGTGAGCAGCAGCGCCAACAGGTTGCCCGACGACCGATACGTGGTCTCCAGCCCGGCGGGCAGAAGCAACCGCAGAAACGAGATGATCGCTTCGTCGGTGAGCTTCTCGCCGTCGATCTCGGCTGCCACGAGATCGCCGATGACGTCGTCGGTCGACTTGCTGCGGCGCTGGTCCACCTGCTCTTGAAAGTAGGTGCCCAGTTCCACGGAGGCCGTCAGACCGGCTTCGATGTCGTCGGTGATCGAGATCAGTTGCAGCGACAGCCGCCGGAACATCTCCAAGTCCGCCTGCGGCAAGCCGAGCAGGGCGGCGGTGACCCGGGTGGGGAATTCGAACGTCACCGCCTTGACCAGGTCGGCCTCGCCGTCGTTCTTGAACTCGTCGACGAGCTGGTCGCAGATCGGATCGATCACCTCGGGTTCCCACTGTGCGAGCGCGCTCTGCCGGAAGGCCTTGGCCACCAGGCTGCGATGGTCGTGATGCTGTTTGCCGTGCATGCCAAGGATGGTCGGACCGAAGACGAGGCCGATCGTGGCGTTGTACATCTCCGAGCCGAACACCTCGTCCTCGCGGAAGGCCGTGAAGACGCTCTCGAAGTCGAACAACGTCCAGTTCTCGGAGTTTTTGAGCTCCTCTGGCATGAAGTCGCTCTCCATGAGAGTGCCGCGCCACACCGGCGCGGTCCTGCGCATGTGCGCGAAGTAGGCGTACGGATCGGTCGCCAAGTCCGGGGCGGTCGGCTGGTCGTGCGAATCGGTGCTGATCGTCACACTTGCCTCCCGGCGGCAGCATCTAGCGGCGCTATGGCCCTATCTTTACTATTTTAGGTATTCTAGGTCAAGGAAACTGAGGGGACGTGATGCAGCGCCAACCGGTGTGTGCGATCGAAGACCTGCCTCCGGGGAGCATGAAACTGGTGGCGGCCGGAAAATTCGGCGTCGGTGTCTACAACGTCGACGGCGCGCTGTACGCGATCGCGAACTACTGCGCGCACGAGGGCGCCCCGCTGTGCGCGGGATATGTCGGAGGCACCAACGAGTTCGCGCCCGAGGAGCCCGGGCGGCTGCGCCACGTGCGCGCGGGCCGCATCGCGCGATGCCCGTGGCATCAGTGGGAGTTCGACATCACCACCGGAGTCAACGTCGCCGACCCCACGAAGCGGATCCGCACCTACGAGGTCGACGTCGCCGACGGGCAGGTGTATCTGACCGCATGAGCACGCCGATCTCGACTACGCCGATCTTTGATGCCAACGTCCAGCCGCATTTCCGCTACAACGCGAGATCCGGCACTACCTGGCGCCCACCCACAAGCTGCGCTCCATCCCCGACGTCGAGCAGCAGTGGTATCAGGCGCCCGGCGGCGACTACCGCGCAGGACCTCTACGGCGACGGGTATCCGGGATCGGATCCCGAGACCGTGGCCCGGCACCTGTTCACCGACGGCGGGGCCGATTACGCGCTGCTCAACCCGCTGACGCGCGGAAACATCGCCGACTACCTGCTCAACAGCCGGATCTGCGCGGCGGTCAACGACTGGCTGCTGGATCGCTGGCTCGAGCCCGACACCACCGACCGCTTCCGCGGCACCATCCGCGTCAATCCGGAGGACGTCGCGGGCGCGGTGGCCGAGATCGAGCGGCTGGCCGGGCATCCGAAGATGGTGCAGGTCGGTGTCCCGATGCAGTCGCGGGAGCCCTACGGCAAGCCGATGTTCGAGCCGATCTGGGAAGCGGCCGCCGGGCACGGGCTGCCGGTGGCGGTACACATCAACGGCGGTAACGGTGTCGATCACGCGCCCACCTTCGCCGGCCACGCGTACACCTACCCCGGGTACGCCGCGTTCATGCCGCTGAACTCGTTCGTCCATCTGGCGACGCTGATCATCGACGGCATGTTCGGCAGGCATCCGGATCTGCGGTTCGTGTTCGCCGACGGCGGCTACGACATCCTCACCCCGCTGATGTGGCGGCTGGACACCTTCTGGATGTCGATGCGCGACCAAACGCCGTGGGTGGACCGCTACCCGAGCGAATATCTCCGCAGATCACGTGCGGTTCTGCACCTCGGCGCTCGACGGGCCGACCGACGAGAGCCAGGCCGAGCGGTGGCTGGACTTCACCGACAAGGCGGACCTGCTCATGTACGGATCGAGCTACCCACACTGGTCGACCTCGAGCCCGGACGACGCGGTCGCGGGCCTCAACGGCGCGCAGCGGGAAAAAGTGCTGTGGCGCAACGCTTGCGACCTCTACGGGGTGGCAGCCGAAGTGGAAGGAAGTCTGTCATGACGACCGTCGAACGCGTGCAGGAAGACCGGGAAGAGGGGGCCGCGCGGGACATCGCGGTGACGATCGTCGACACCGATGTGCACCCGCTGCCGGTGTCGGGCGAGGTGCTCAAGTCCTACGCGCCGGCGGAGTGGAAGGACAAGCTCTGGCCGACGGGTAATGCCGTCTCCCCGGTACCGCACTTCTATGACACCCCGGACTCCTACAAGACGATGTCGCTGCGGGTCGACGCGAACCCGCCGGGGCCGGGGGCCGCGGGAAGCGATCCCGATTTCGCCGCCAAGCAACTGCTGATCGACGCCGGGGTGAGCATCGCGTTGCTCGAGCCGATGTGCGATGCGCAGCTGCCGCAGGCCGAACACGTCCTCAAGGCCACCTACAACGACTGGCTGGCCGACGTGTGGCTCGGGGAGAACAACTGGCACGGGCGCTGGCGGGGGGCGATCAGCGTCACCGCGCAGGATCCGGCCGCCGCCGCCCGAGAGATCGAGCGCTGGGCCGGGCATCCGTACATGGCCGAGGTCCTGATGACGCCCCAGACCCGCGGTATTCCGTTCGGCAGCCCGCATTTCGACCCGCTGTACGAGGCCGCCGCCCGCAACAGCCTTCCGGTCGCCACCCACCTGATGGGGCAGACGCCGTTCGAGCTGATTCCGATCTATCCGGTCGGCAACCCCGCGCACTGGCACGACTTCTTCGCGTCGTGGCCGCTGCTGTACGTGTCGCATCTGATGAGCCTGGTGTTCGACGGCGCCTTTGACCGCCATCCCGAGCTGCGGGTGGTCTTCGTCGAGGGCGGCTTCACCTGGGCGATGCCGGTGATGTCACGGATGGACCGGATCTGGGAGCAGCGCAAGGCCGATCTGCCGCAGGTGCGGCGCAAGCCGTCCGACTACGTCCGCGACCACGTGCGGTTCACCACCCAGCCGCTCGAGGACGTCAACGTCGCCGTGTACCGGGAGTACATCGCGATGATGGACCTCGGCGACAACATCATGTTCTCGACCGACTACCCGCACTGGAGCTACGACGCGCCGGATTGGGCGATCAGGCGGTTCCCCGCCGACCAGCGGGAGCGGATCATGCGCGGCAACGCCACCGCGCTGTACGGGTTGCCGTCGACGGTCAAGGCGCTGCCCGGTGAGCAGCCGGCCGGTGACCGGCTGACGGATGTCGGACCTGATCCTGGTCGGAATACGACAAGCTGTGGTCGAGCCTGGATTTTGTTGGGCTGGCCGATCTTTGGGAGCGCGACGGCCCGCAGCCGATCTATGTCGGTGACGAATACGCTGCGCCGCTGATCGGCACTGACGACCTCGATCGGCACTGGGCACGCGTCGCGAGCCGGGTGAAGGCGGCATCCGTGTCGTCGGCGCTGCACGCGTTCGATGTGCTCGACGAGGCCGTCGACGAGGCCCTGGTGCGCGCGGTGCTGCTCAGCAGGTGGCGGCTGACGGGCAGGGAGTCCGACATCGAGCAGACGGGGGCGCAGGCGGGGGCGCACGCGGGGGAGCACACCGGGGAGCAAGCGGGGGAGCACACCGGGGAGCAGACGGGGGAGCACACCGGCGCGAGTTGGATCACGTGGCTGCTGATTCGCCGCGGTGAGCGCTACCGGATCTTCCATCACATGGAGTCCCAGGTGTATTTGACCGAGGATGAAGCCCTGGGGCGCTAGGACTTGGCGGCGGGCTAGGACTTGGCGGCGCGGCGCTGGGCCTCGATGGGCACCACCGGTTCCCGCGCCGAGGGGCCGCGGGTGATGGCGTTCAGCCGGATCTCCGGCAGATCGACGGACGGGTCGACCGTGTCCAGCCACGCCACCGCGTCGGCCACGTCGCACGCGCGGATCGCATACATCTCGAACGGGACATCGGTCAGCATGTCGGTCTCGACCGGTCCCGGCGTCACCAGGTGGACGTTGATGCCGTCGCGATCCACCTCTTGCGCCAAGGCCAGCGCGAACGCGTTCATGCCCGCCTTCGACGCCGAGTACGCGGTGCGTGCCCGCATCGGTTCGTGCGCGGCCGACGACGAGATGAACACGAACCTCGAGCCTGCTTTCATCCGTGGCAGAGCGGCCGACGTGACCACGAAACACGAATCCAGGTTCGCCGACATCGTCGCCCGCCATTGCTCGAAAGTCTGCTTGCGCGCGTAGGTTCCGCCGAGGACGCCCGCCGCGTGGACGAGCAGGTCGATCTCACCGGCCGCCCGCGCGGCGGGCTCGAACTTCTCCGGATCGGTCGCGTCGGCGACGACATAGCGCGCGCCCATCTCTTCGGCCGCGGCCCGCAACGGTTCCTCGCGCCGTGCGGTGAGGATGACGTCGTAGCCGAGTTCGGCAAGCTTGCGGCCGCAGGCCTTTCCGATGCCGCCGCTACCGCCGGTGATCAAGGCCGTTCGCACACAGCACCTTTCAGCGTTGGCGCCGCGTCAGCGTTGACGTCGCGCAAGTGCTTGCGGCGACAACGCAACGATCCGCTGCTCGGGGTCGGCGGCCAGGAAGAACGACTGGGTGTCGGCCAGATGGCGTGCCGACAGCTTGCGGGCCCGCTCTGCGTCGCCGGCCTCGATCGCTTCGGCGATCTTGATGTGCACGCCGAGTGCGATGCGGCGCTTGCCCATCGACGGATACTCGCCCCTGGCCGAGGTCTCGTCGGCCCACCACTGCAGGTGACTGCTCCACAGCGTCTCCAGGCTGCCGACCACCGCGATCATCGTATGGTTGCCGCAGCCCCGCACGATCTCATCGTGGAACTGACCGCCGATCTCGGTGAAGCGGGCGCCGTCTTCGATGTGTTCGGCCCACAAGTCGTTGAGTTCCTTGAGCCTGGGCACCAGTGTTTCGCCGCGGTCCGGGCGCTTGGCCGCCAGCGCCGCGCACATCGGGTCCATTTCCTGCAGGGCGGTGCCGAGATCGGCCAACGGCACGGTAGTCGCTTTGCAGCAACAGCCCCAGCATGTAGGCCGCGCTGGCCTTCGCCGGCGCATGCACGACGGCGCCGCCGCGGTTGCCGCGCCGCACCGACACCAGCCCTTCGGTCTCGAGGATTCGCAAGGCTTCCCGCAACGACACCAGGCTGACGTTGAACTGCTCGACGAGCAGTTCCTGGCGGGGCAGCAGGTCGCCGTCGGACAGTTCGCCGTCGATGATCTGCCGCCGAAGCTCGTCGGCCACGATCTCTGCCGTGCGGCGTGCCGACAGCCGCCGGCGGGCCTCGGGGCCAATTCCCAGTGTTGTCATGGCCTAGCAATGTTAACAGTGATAGACCCCCTACCAGGGGTCTACGGGGTCGCTATCCGACAAAAGTTACTAAGATGGCAAAGAAACCACCGGGAGGTTGTGCGGGTGAGCGACGTGGCACCTACCCCGCTGTCTGAGCTGCGCGTCGTGGAGATCAGCGACCGGATCGCGGGCGGGTATTGCGGCAAGCTTCTGGTGGACGCGGGCGCCGACGTGGTGAAGGTGGAACCGGTCGCGGGAGATCCGTTGCGCCGCTTCACCGCAACCGGCGCGGTGCCGGCCGCCGGCGCGGATGCGCCGCTGTTCAGCTACCTCAATGCCGGGAAGCGCAGCGTGACAACCCTTTCCGATGACTTACTCGCGCGCGCCGATGTGGTGATCATCACCGCGACGCGGTCCGCGGCGATCGAGCGAGGGTTCGATCCACAGGCGCTGCTGGACGCGTCGCCGCGGTCGGTCGTGGTGACGGTGTCCGATTTCGGCTGGACCGGTCCGTGGTCGGACCGCCCGGCGACCGAGTTCACGCTGCAGGCCTGGTCGGGATTGACGGGTTTCCGCGGCGATCCCGCCGGCCCGCCGATCTCGATCGGCGGCGAGCTGGGGGAGTACATGGGCGGGGCGTGCGCCGCCTACGGCGCGCTGGCCCTGTGGCGGCGGGTGCGCCGCGGCGGTGCCGGCGGACACCTGGACATGTCGCTGCTCGAGTCGATCACGTTGATGCAGAGCGGTGAGTGGCTGCATTCGCAGCTTCTGCAGGTGCCCCCGATCCGGCGTTCGGTGGAAGTGCCCTCGATCGAAGAGGCGTCCGACGGCTACGTCGGCATCAGCATGGTGACCGGACAGCAGTGGCTCGACTTCGCCGCCATGGTGGAATGCCAGGAATTCACTGAGATCGCGGATCTTCGGTTCCAGATCGGGCGGTGGAAGTACCGCGACTGGATCCACGAGCGCATCGGGCCGTGGATGCGCGAGCGCACCGTCGACGAGATCGTCGAACTCGGCCAGCTGTTCCGGTTGCCGATCGCCCCGATCGGCAACGGTTCGACGATCCCGGCGATGGATCACCTGCGCGAGCGTGGCGTGTTCATCGAGAATCCGGCGGGCTTTCGGCAGCCGCGCACCCCCTGGCTGATGTCGGCCGCTGCACCGGCGCCGATCCGGCCCGCGCCGGCGGTGGGGGAGGCCGACGGTGAGTCGCTGTGGCAGGCACGGGATTCCGCTGGACGGGATGTCGCTGGACCCGCCGCAACGGATTTCGCTGGACCCGCCGCGTCGACCGAGCTGCCGCTGGCAGGGGTGCGGGTGGTCGACCTGACCGCGTTCTGGGCCGGGCCGTCCGCGACGCATGCGCTGGCCGCGTTCGGGGCCGACGTCATCAAGATCGAGTCGATCCAGCGGCCCGACGGTATTCGCTATTCGGGCGGCATGCGCACCGACGTCGACGACTGGTGGGAGTACGGCTGGGTCTTTCAGGCCATGAACACCAACAAGCGGTCGGTCACCCTGGATCTGGAGTCCGGCGACGGCATCGCGCTTTTCCGGCAATTGGTCGGCCGGGCCGACGTGGTGATCGAGAACTTCTCGCCGCGGGTGATGGACCGCTTCGGGCTGGGCGCCGACGCGTTGCTCGACCTCAAACCCGATCTGGTGGTGGTGCGGATGCCCGCCTTCGGATTGGCGGGACCGTGGCGTGAGCGGGTGGGCTTCGCGCCGACGATGGAGCAGATCGCGGGGCTCGCGTGGGTGACCGGTCTGCCCGAGGGGCCGCCGGTGCCGCCGCGGGGCGCCTGCGACCCGCTTGCCGGGGCACATGCGGCGTTCGCGTTGCTGGCGGCGCTGGAGTTCGCCGACCGCACCGGCCGCGGCCAACTCGTCGAGATGCCGATGATCGAGTCCGTGCTCAACGTGACCGCCGCGCAGACCATCGAGTACGAGGTGTTCGGGTCGGTGCTGGGGCGGTGTGGCAACCGCGGCCACCCGTCCGCGACGCAGGATCTCTACCGGTGCGCCGGCGAGGACACGTGGATCGCGGTCAGCGCGCACACCGATGCGCAGCGGAAGGCATTGTTTGAGTTGACCGGGTCGGACTTGACCGGCGGCGCCGGGCTCGCCCGAGTGGTTCGCCGGCCAAGACCTCGATGCGGCGGTCGACTCGCTTGCGAGCGCAGGGATTCCCGCAGCGGCGGTGGTCTCACCGTCGCTGGTGACCGAAAACCCGCAACTGGGCCATCGCGGTTTCTTCGAACGCCTCCAACATCCACGGACCGGCGTCGGCCTGTACCCGACTCCGCCGTTCGCCCCGCTCGACGGGCGCCGACCGGTGGCTGCATCGCCCGCCGCCGACCTTGGGTGAGCACAACCACGAGGTACTGACGGAGCTGTGCGGACTCACCGACGCCGACCTCGAGCGGTTGACGGCCCAGGGCGTGATCGGCACCCGCCCGAAAGGTCTGTGACGTCGCTAGCGGGAGCGTGTCAGCGAGCGCGGGGTGTCAGCGAGATCGGGGTGTCAGCGAGATCGGGGTGTCAGCGAGATCGCCATCTCGTCGAAGATCGACATGTTGTTCGTCAGGTTGGGGTAAGCGACCTTCGGTGTGCCGAGGCTGATGTCGTCGGCGCGACAGAGTAGCTCGTCGAGCACCGCGCGGATCTCGGCGCGCGCCAGCATCGCGCCGAGGCAGTGGTGAGGCCCGCCGCCGCCGAAGCTGACGTGCGGGTTCTCGGTGCGGCCGATGTCGAACGTGAACGGGTCGCGGAACACCTCTTCGTCTCGGTTGGCCGACCGCAACATCGCGACCACCCGATCGCCCTTCGGGATCGTGACGCCGTCCATCTCGACGTCGACCTTCGTGCTGCGCGTCCAGAACGCGACCGGCGTCGACCAGCGCAGCACCTCTTCGACCGCACTCGGCCGGATCGCCTCATCGGCTCGGTACCGCTCGATCTCGCCGGGGTTGGCCACAAATGCCTGCAGCCCCGAGGCGAGTGCGTTCTTCGTGGTGTCGCTGCCCGCGAACGCGATGACGAAGAAGAAGATCTCCAACTCGTTGCCGGGAATCGACAGCCGCTCACCGTTCTCGTCGGTGACCACCGCCGAGGTCAGCGTGCTCCAGATGTCATCCGTGGGGCTGCGCCGCTTCGCAGCGGTGAGCTCGAGCGCATAGGTGAATATCTTTCCGAACAGCGTGAGAGCGTCCTGCTGGGCTGCGGGATCGTCCGCCGAGGCGACTTTCAAGATGCGATCGAGCGTGTCGAAAATCTCGGGCCGGTCCTCGTCGGGAATGCCGATGATGTCGCCGATCACCGTCATCGGCAGCACGTCGGCGACGTCGGTGATCCAGTCGCCGCCGCCGGCCGCGATCAGCCGGTCGATCATCGCCGCGGCGCGTCTGCGGATGCCCTCCTCGAGCTTGCCGATGGCCTTCGGGGTGAACGCGTGCGACATCACCCTGCGCCGCTTGGTCAGGTCGGGCGGGTCCATGTTGATGATGGTCGGCGCCGAGCCGACCACCCCCACCCCCTGGATGAGCGGGCCGTCGACCGCGGTGAACGCGTCGGTGTCCCGGTGAATGCGTTGTGCGTGCCGGTGCTTCGTCGTCATCCAGAAGTCGCGTTTGACGGTCCGTGCGACGCCGTCGGTGAGCTCGTGATGAAAGATCGGCCGGTCGTGGCGCAGCTCGGCGAACAGATCGTCGGGAAAACCGTTCCGCCACAACGCGGAATCCGAAAGATCGACTGGTGTGGTCGTGGGCATGCGGGCTCCTGGTTCGGCTGTCCTTGACCTAGAATGCTTAAAATAGTAACAATAGACGTTGGACAGGGTCTGACCTGCCCCGATTATGTGTGCGGACGGAGAAACCATGGCTGTGTCTGACTCGACGATTTCTGACGCGACGATTGATCCGTCTGAGCGCGAATTCGGGGCCAGCGGCATCAGTCTCTCGACATACCGCTTCCCGACCGGGTGGTTCATCGTCGGGTTCGCCTCAGAATTGGTTCCCGGCCAGGTCAAGCGCGCCCACTACTTCGGCGAGGAGCTGGTGATCTTCCGCACTGCGTCGGGGCAGCTCAACGTGCTCGACGCCTACTGCCAGCACCTCGGGGCCAACATCGGGGTCGGCGGCACCGTCGAGGGTGAACACATCGTCTGCCCGTGGCACGGTTGGCACTGGAACGGCGACGGCACCAACGCCCTGATCCCGTACAGCAAGATCGGCTGCAAGCAAAACGTCCGCATCAAGACCTACCCGGTCACCGAGTGGTACGGCTTCATCCTGGTGTGGCACGAACGCCACGGCCGCGCCCCCTACTGGCAACCACCGGTGCTGCCCGAACTCGAGACCGATGAGTACTACCCGCTGCACCCGCACACCCGGATGGTGAACCGGGTCAAGGTGCATGCGCAGATGATCATCGAGAACGCCGCCGACCCGTACCACGTGCAGTACGTGCACAAGGCCGCCAACCCGGCGAACACCGCCTCGTTCGAGGTCAGCGGTTACCACCTGCACGCCACGGTGAACGCCGATTTCGGTGGTGGGCGGGCGAAGACGTGGCTGACGCCCAACGGCCCCGTCGAGGCCAAGATCATCTACGACAACTACTCGCTGGGCCTCGGTATCGTGCGCTTCCCGTCCGACCTGGTGGCGACCGTTCAGGTGACCGGTCAGACGCCCGTGGACGAGGACTACACCGACTACTTCTACACTCAGGCGTCGATCCGCGAGCCCGGCGACACCGGCGACACGCCGACCGGCCGCGCGGCGAAGTTCCTGCAGCTGCAGCAGGAAGTCATCAAACAGGACTTCTTCACCTGGGAGAACATGAAGTACCTGGAGAAGCCGAACCTGGCCCCCGAGGAGGCGCACGACTACGCCGCGCTGCGCCGGTGGGCGCACCGGTTCTACCCGGGAACCGAGCCGGCCGCAGGCGATTTCGGGTACGCCGCCGACGGTGCACCCGACCCCGAGGCAGCGCGGGTGTGATGCCCGCCGACGGTTTGACCGTTGCGGCCGTGCTCGATCAACGGGCCGAACAGTTCGATCAGCGCGTGATGATGTCGATCGCAGGGACCCCTGTGACATTCGCGCAGATGCGTGACCGTTCGTGCGCGGCCGCCAACGTGCTCACCGAACTCGGGGTCAGACCGGGCGAGACGGTCGCCCTGTTCACCGGCACCTGCCCGGAGTGGGTGTATTTCTGGCTCGGCGCCGCGCGGATCGGCGCGGTGAGCGCGGCGGTCAACGGCGCCAGCAAGGGCGAATTCCTTTCGCACGCGCTCTCCCTGTCGCAGGCGGCCGTCGTCATCACCGACGCCGAGCGCCAGCCCCGGCTGCTGGAGGTTTCCGACGACATCGAGACGCTGAGATCGATTCTGGTCCAGGGTGATTCGCTGTCTGCCGCGTTGGCGAGTGCTTCGACGACGGCACCGGATGTCGCGCCCGCCGGGCCCGACGACATCGGGGCGTTGTTCTTCACCTCGGGCACCACCGGGCCATCCAAGGCGGTCGCGACCACGTGGCCCTACCTGCTGCGGGTGGCGGAAACCGTTGCGTCGGCGTGGGAGTTCGGCGCGGGTGATGTGCTGTGGACCGCCATGCCGTTATTTCATCTCAGCGCCGCCCCCACGGTGCTGGCGCCGATGCTGGTCGGCGGGACCAGCGTGCTGGCCGACGGCTTTCACCCGGCCCGCGTGTGGGACGAGATACGCGCCTGCGGGGCCGTGGGTTTCGCCGGGGCCGGCGCGATGGTGTCGATGCTGTGGAATCTGCCGCCGGATCCGCGCGATGTCGATGTACCGCTGCGGTTCCTCTCGGCCGCGCCGATCTCGGCCGAGAGCTACCGCGACATCGAGCGGCGCTACGGCTGCCGCATCGTGACGATGTACGGGATGACCGAAGCCTTCCCGATCGCCGTCAAGGCGGTGTCCGAAGAGGGCGCCCCGGGAACCTCGGGACGAGTCAATCCGGCTTTCGACGTGCGGATCGTCGATTCTGCCGCAAACAACGTACCTGAGGGTATGGTTGGGGAGATCGTCTGCCGGGCCCGGGCTACACATGCGATGAGCGAGGGGTATGTGTCGTCGGGGTCCGGCAGCGGACTCCAGGTGAAGCCGCACCCCGAGTGGTTCCACACCGGCGACCTCGGCCGGTTGGACAGCGACCAGAACCTGACCTATGTCGACCGGGTCAAGGACTCACTGCGCAGGCGGGGCGAGAACGTGTCGTCGGTCGAAGTCGAGACCACGGTCATGCGCCACCCCGCGGTGGCCGAAGCCGCTGCCGTCGGCATCCCGAGTGAGCTCGGGGAGGACGACATCCTCGTGGTGGTCACGCTGCGGCCCGATGCCAGCGTGGACTTCGCAGACCTGCTGGACTTCTGCTCGGAGCGCATGCCGTACTTCTGCGTGCCGCGGTATCTGGAAGTGCTCGACGAGATCCCGAAGAACGTCATCGGGCGCGTCCGCAAGGACGTGCTGCGCAGCAGGGGTCTCGGCGCGAACGTCTGGGACCGGGAAGCGCATGGGTACGTGCTGAGTAGGTGATGGCGCGAACAGCAGATGACACGAGCGAGGAGAGAACACAGATGACCCTGACCTACCAACAGCAGTTCGTCCTGGACGGATTGGCCGGCCGCGCAGCGATTCTCGATCTTGACGCCCGGTATGACCGGCTGTACTCCGCAGGTGATCTCCCCGGCTGGATAGCCACGTTCCGTCATGCGGGGGCGTCGCTGACGCGCGCGGGGGAGACATTCACCGACCTGCCCGCCGCCTTCGACGGCGGCAATGGTCAGCGATTGGTCACCGTCGACCACGAGATAGCCGTCGACGGCGTGGAGGCGACCCAACGCTGTGTCGCGTTGCTGTTGCGCGACGGCCAATTACGGGCCACCGGCGCATATCGCGACAGCCTCATCTATGAGCGCGGCGGCTGGTACTTCACGTCGCGCGCACTCGAGTGGGACCGCGTCCCCGTGGAGAGTGCGCTGCCGGTGTGAGCGCCGAGATCAGCTACGAGTTCGCCTTCGGCAGCTATGACGATGCGGCTCGGATGGTTGGCACGCGCACCGAGCCGAGGTTCGCGGGCAGCGCGGTGAGCGCGGCCCGGATCCAGCATTTCGCGTCGATGGTGCGCGACGCCAACCCGGCGTACTGGGATCCGGAATTCGCCCAGCGGGTGTGGGGCGGGATCGTCGCGCCGCCCGCGCTGCTGATCGGGCTGCTGATGCCGCCGCCCTGGGTACCCACCGGTGCACCGCCGACGGCCTCGATCGCCGTTCGGGTCCCGTTGCCCGGCACGGCGATCATCAACGCGTCCAACGACGTCGAGTTCCTGTCACCGGTCGTGGAGGGCGACCGGCTCAGCGTGGTCGAGGAAGTGGTGTCGGTGTCCCCGGCGAAGACCACCCGCCTTGGCGTCGGCCACTTCATC
This sequence comes from uncultured Actinomycetota bacterium, assembly GCA_963733605.1. Taxonomy (GTDB): domain Bacteria; phylum Actinomycetota; class Actinomycetes; order Mycobacteriales; family Mycobacteriaceae; genus Mycobacterium. The sequence continues at coordinate 112,123 of CAVTDY010000033.1, read as the reverse complement.
GAGACACTGGAGACCTATTGCCGAGGCGACGGCAGCCCGGTCGCCATCAGCCGCAACACGTTGTTCCGCTACACCCCGGCGGCGAAGCCATGACGTGGGATGAGATCACCGTGCCGTGCCAGCTGCCCGAGACGGTCGACGAGATCAGCTACCAGCGAGTGGTGATGAACGCGGGCACGACCTGGGACTACATTCCGTGGCACTACGATCCCGACTATGCCCGAAGCCACGGTCACCCAACGATTTTCGTGAACACCATGCACCTCGCGGGGTTCATCGACAGGATGGCCACCGACTGGGCGGGCCCATACAGCCGGGTGGTGCGGCGCAAGGTCACGCTGCAGGGGTCGATCTATGCAGGCGACTCGATGGTCGGCCGCGGTCGGGTGATCGACAAGCGACGGGAGACCTCCGGTGCCACGCCCCGATACCTGGTGGACCTCGAGATCGCGATCTACAACCAGCGCGACGAATTGTGCTGTCCCGCCGAAGTCACGCTGGACCTGTCAGCCGGACTGACTGCCTGACCGACCGCCCGACTGACTGTCTAACTGCCGCTGAAGCGTGGCGGTCGGCGCTCGCGGAACGCGGTGATGCCCTCATGTGCATCGTCGGTATCAAAGGCTGCAACCTGGTATGACCACTCCAGCTCGAGTTGAGCGAGCAAGGCGCTGTCCAGTGACCGGACCAGTGCGCGCTTGGCGAATTGCACCGCGATGGGCGGCTGTGCCGCGATCTGCTCGGCGTACGCCATGGCTTCTGCGATCAGGCGCTCGTGCGGGACCACCTTCCGAACCAGGCCCAACTCCCGCGCTTCGTCGGCGCTCACCGAACGACCCGTCAGCATCACGTCCATCGCCGCCTCCAGCCCGATGGCCCGCGGCAAGGTATAACTCAGGCCCATCTCCGCGACGAGTCCAATGCGCACGAACGCGCTTGTGAACGTGGCCCGTTCGGATGCCAGCCGAATGTCATGGAGCATCGCCAAGGCGAAGCCGCCGCCGGCCGCGGCACCGTTCACCGCCGCAATGAGTGGCTTGTCGTAGTTTTTGATCACCAGCGTTTCCCTGCCGATTCCCAACCGGTCGAAGGCCCGGTCGGCGGCGCTGAGCGTGCCGGCCAGTCCCAGCCGTTCGTGAAGCAGCGCGTTCAGCCCCAGCCGGGCCGTCTCCCCTGAAAGGTCGCTCATGTCGGCGCCGGCGCTGAACGCATCGCCCTCGCCTGTCGTCACGACCACCCGCACCGCGTCGTCCGCGCGGGCGTCCGCCAACACCGACAGGTATTCGGTCAGCAGTGCGCCCGTCAAGCCGTTCATAGCTGTCGGGCGGTTGAGCCGACAGACCAGCACCGCACCGTGCCGCTCGGCGACGACGTCGCTCATCGCGATACCCGGCGGCTCAGTCCAGGTCCGGTAGCTTGCCGGCACAGACCGTCGACTGCAGCTCGACGTATTCGGAGAGCCCCTCAGACCCGAACTCGCGACCGATGCCGGATTGCTTGAATCCGCCGAACGGCGCGGTGGTGTCGAGCGTGTACATGTTGATGCCGAAGGTGCCGGTGCGAACCTCCGCGGCGATATCCAGGCCGTGGGCGACGTCTGCGGTCCACACCGACCCGCCAAGGCCGTATTCGCTGTCGTTGGCGATGCCGACGGCCTCGCGCTCGTCCGAGTACTTGAGGACGGTCAGCACGGGGCCGAAGATCTCCTCGCGGGCGATCCGCATGTCGTTGGTCGCATCGGCGAACAGGGTTGGCTGGACGTACCAGCCACGGTCGTGCGGGGTATCCGTGCCGCCCACCACGATCCGCGCGCCTTCGTCGACGCCGGCCTCGATGTAACCCCGGACGCGATGCTGCTGCCGTTGGGCGACCAGCGGCCCGACGTCGGTGGCGTCGTCGGCGGGATCGCCGACCTGTAGTCCCGACATCATCTCCGCCAGCGCATCGACGACCTCATCGTGGCGACGCTCACTGACCAGGATCCGGGTCTGCGCCACACACGCCTGCCCGTTGTTCATCAGACTCGCCATCTTCAAGTGCTTGACGGTGTGGTCGATGTCGGCGTCGTCGAGAATGATCGCCGCCGACTTGCCTCCCAATTCCAGGCTCACCCGCTTGAGCTGATCACCGCACAGCGCAGCGATGTGCCTGCCGGTCACCGAGGAGCCGGTGAACGAGATCTTGTCCACGCCGGGATGGCGGACCAGCGCTTCGCCGGTCTCGCGCCCCCCGGGAACGATCGACACTACGCCCTCGGGCAGGTCGATCTCATCCAGCATCTCGGCCAACCACAGTGCGTCCAACGGTGTTTCGGGCGCGGGCTTCACCACCACGGTGCAGCCCGCGATCAGCGCGGGAATGAGCTTCGGCATGATCAGGAACTGGGGCACGTTCCACGGCACGATCGCGCCGACGACACCGACGGGTGCGCGGCGCAGGTGCACCTGCCCGAACAAGCCCTGTCGCCGTTCCACCCACGGGAACTCCCGCGCCGTCGCCAGGTTCAGGTGCATCTGTGCGACCGCGCCGGTGGCCTGGCCAAGCCTGCTGAAGCTGCGCGGCGAGCCCATCTCGGCGGTGATCAGGTCGGCCATCTCGTCGGTGTGGCCGCTGTACACCGCCGCCAGCTTCTCGACCTTCTCCATCCGCTCCGACGGCGTGAGCCGGGGCCACGGCCCGTTGTCGAAGGCCGCCCTGGCGGCCACCACCGCCTTGTCGACATCTTCGGGCGCGGCCTCGGGGGCCTCGCCGATCGGGTCCTCGGTGTGGGGCGAGATCACCGAGAGTCGCTTGCTGGTGGACGGCGACTGCCACCGGCCGCCGATGTAAAGCTTGTCGTAGACAAGGGATCGCTTCTCGATCTCAGTCATCACGGCGCCACCGCCCGCCTGTCCCGCTAAAGTTGCTATTGCTGTAAACATAGCAAAAAAGGCAGGTGCCGTGGACAACCCCAAATCAGCTGACTGGCGTGTGTACCCCTTCGAATTGGTGCCGGGCGACCCGCAGCTGCGCTTTCCTGCCGCCGAGGCGAACCATCCGGACTGCGAGTCCGACACCTGGTTTCTGGCGGGGGAGCTGACGTCAGAGAGCGGCCGCCGGTTCGCGTTCCTGACGATCTTCAACAAGAACCGGCCGGGGCTTGTGTCTAATCGCTCCTCAGGTGCGCAGTCTTTCGTCGCCGACTTCTATACGTTCGCCCTGTTCGACCTCGACAACGGCGGCTACGGGACATACACGGACTACGACATGCCGCCGGCCAACATGGCGCCTGGAGCGATCCCAAAGATGTCCTTCGCGGACGAGGAGCTGGAGATCACCTACGACAGCAGTGCCGGCACCGCGGCGTGGCGGACGTGTCGCGACGAGCAGCACCGGTTGGTGCCCTACACCTACGACGTCACGTTGGTCGGCACCGACTCGACCGGCGCAGCCATGCGGCTGGACCTGCATGTGACACCGTCCCGGGCGCCCGTCCCGCTGGGCGCCGCCGCCTACAACGGGAAGATCGAGTGCTTCGGGCAAGCCGACACCTACTCCTACTTCCAGACCGGCATGACCATGACCGGGACGCTGTCGTGGGGAGCCGTCGACGAATCGGTCACCGGAAACGCCGGTCACGTGGACCGGCAGTGGTTCCCGCTGGTCGCCAACGGCGGCGGCACCGATGGCAACGTGCGCGCCCGCAGTCACGAGTGGCGCACGATCAACCTCGACAACGGGATCGATCTGAGCGTCTGGCGGCAGTTCGATCGCACCAATGACAATGCGCTGCTGCCGTTCTCGGGTGCGACGACGAGTTCCGGTGATGCCGACCCGCAGTATGCCGACGATATCGAGGTCACGGTCACGAGCTATGTGCGCTGGCCGGAATCGGTGAGTCCGTTGGTTCGGCCGCCCTCGGCAGTGCGGTACATGCCGGACCGGCACCGGCTCACCTCACCCACGCTCGAGTTGGACCTGACCGGGGAGCCGCTGGTGGCCGCGCCGGCACATGCGCTGCCGATCGAGTACATGGAAGGTCCGTACCGGTATCAGGGGACGCTGCGCGGGAAGCCGGTGAGCGGCTTCGGGTTTTACGAGCGGTCGCTGGCGCTGTATCGGGACTGGGAGCTGGTCGACGTGCTTGCGGCCGCCGAGCCCGGCGAGCGGGACGAGGTAGCCCGCATGATCGATGATCTCCGCCGAGTCTGAGCCGTCAGCTGGCCCGGGCCAGGCATTGGATCGCGCGCAGCCGTCCGTCGGCGAGGGCAGCGCTGAGGTTCTCAGCTTTTTCGGCAAAGCCCGGGACGAAGGCGTGCAGCCCGAGCGGATCGGGAGGCAGTGCCAGCACCATCTGCATCGTCGCGGCGGCCTGATCGGTGAGGTCATTGAAGGCCTCGATCGCGAAGCCTGAGTCCTCGACGGCAGCACGCAACTCATCGGGAGTCACCAGGTGGCTGAAACCGGGCTGGTCGGCCCACGGAAGTGGATAGCGGAGGTCACCGAGTCCTCCAGAGGTGATGTCCCACATCGCCAGTCGGCCACCCCGGGCCAGTACTCGGCGCGCCTCCCGGTACAGACGGCCCTTGTCGGACACGTTCATCTGCACATGCTGGCTGAAGACGACGTCGAAAGTCGCTGCGGCGAAAGGTAGCTCGGTGACATCTGCCTGGCGAACGGTGATCCGGTCGGCCAATCCGACCAGGTGATTGAGCCAACCGGCGGTTTGGCAGTACTCCTCGGTGAGATCGACGGCGGTAACCCGGCAATGACACCGGTCCGCGACGAAGCGCGCAGTGCCGCCGATCCCGGTGCCCGCGTCGAGCACTTCGGTCTCACTCGTGATACCGATCAGGTCCACCAATTGGGTGGTGGCGATGCGACCCATCGTGTGGAAGTCCTCGAGCAGCCACAGATCCGCCGGCGCAAGCCGGTCGAGGTCCTTTCCGGCGGCGATCAGCGCCTCCTCAATGGCGCGTCGCGATACGCCCGTCGAGTACTGCGCATCGATCTGGGGGACGGTCATGGCTGGCTCTCCTTCTCGAGTTCTGGTGGTACCGGCAATCCCATGAGTCGCAGGATCGCCGCGAGTTTGGCGTCCAGCGCCTCACCCACCGCGGCGATGCGAGGGTCGCCGAAGCTGGCGAACCTGCTGGACGGTTGGTCGATGCTCGAGATGGACGCGGCCGGCGGCATCTTCATAGATCACGGTGCGCAGCGGCGCGTAGAGCATCACACCGGGATCGCGGCCGAACATCGACTCGACGATCACGTTGTTTCCCATCATGTAGGTGATCGTGCGGGTGGAATGCCCGGCGAGTCGCATCATCGGCATCGGGTCCAGCGTCCAGAAGTTGACGAACGAGTGCGGCGCGTGTTCGGCGGTGTACTGCTGCACGCGCGCCAGGTCACCCGTTTCGATCACCTCGGTCAGCTCGGCGAAATCGATTGTGGGGACAAGGGCCTCGTAGCGTGCGCGGACATCGTCGAAGTCGATATCGGTGTCGATGACCAAGCGGTTGACGAGGTGGGGGATCGTCGTGGTCATCGCGTGCTCCTCACCGGTATGGGGGCAGGCACCTCGGAAGGCGTGGCCGCGCGCAGCTTGCGCAACGACAACACGTGCAGTGTTACCGCCAGCGGCACCACCGCGGTGGGGACGAGGACGAGCGGCAGCGTCGAGATCGCCTCGGTGGTCGGCGAGGTGAAAAGCAGCCGGAACGGCCCCGGTGCCGCGGCGTAACCAATGCCGAAGGCGACGATCAGGTCGGCCAGGCCGAGAACGTTGAGCCACACGGTGCGGCGGCCGACAACGCCGCGCCGAAGGGCGCGCACGACGAACACGGCCTCGATCCCGATCGCGATATCGCCGAGCCCGGCGGGCACGGCGAACACGGCCGGCATCCGGCCCAGCGCCATCGCGACCAGGAAGACCACGCCGACCGGCCGAAACACCTGCGGCAATGTCAAGCCCCACAGCGCATCCGGCTGGGCCAGGATGCGGGCTACCGCGGGAACCCGGGTAATCAGGAACGCCACCGCAAGGCCTGCGATCACCGCCACGGCGAGGCCGGGCAGCTTCCTTTCCGGCGCGAACCGAAGGACATCGGCGTCGGCGAGCGACGCGCTCGTCATCGCCCAGGCGGCCCAAACGATCCCGGTCACGGTGGCCACTCCGGGTGGCGGTGCGCCGGCCCAGGCCCGCGGTGAGAGCGCCGCGCCACAGCACGACGCACACCGTTGCGGTGGTGCCGATCAACCCGACCAGCACGATCACCCACACATACATCGGCAGTGTGCTCATCACGTCTCCATTCGGTGCTCGGATTGTCAAACACGGGGTATGTTTACGAACACTATGTTCGATTGAAGTGTCGGCGCGGCACCGCCGCAACAACCAATGGAGGCGAGATGCCCAGTACCGAACAGCGCCGGCAAATTGTCCGGAAATCAGAAGACTCGACGACAGCGGCACCGGATCGGCGGGTCAGGCGCACCCGCAAGCTGCTGCATGACGCATTCATCTCGCTTGTCATCGAGAAGGGCTATGAGAAGACCACCATCCAGGACATCCTCGACCGGGCCGACGTCGGCCGGTCCACCTTCTACGTCCACTACCGAGACAAGGAAGCACTGCTGACGGCGAACTTCGACGCGATGCACGAGCAGCTCGAGCGGGAGCTCGACCAGATCGCGGCCACCGGCCCCGTCGACATCGCCCTGCCTGCGGCATTGCTGTTCGAGCACGCGTACCGAAATCAGCGCGTGTACCGCGCACTGTGTGGGCGCCAAGGCGGGGCGTTGGTCCAGCGGCATCTTCGCCGATTGATCGGCGACGTGCTGCGCAAGCGGCTGCGGCCACAGTTGTCCCAGGCTGGTCCCGAGGTGCCCGCCGATGTTGCCGCTGAGTTCTATACCTCGGCCGCACTTGGCCTGCTGGTGTGGTGGATCGACAAAGACTTCTGCGGTGACGATGTCTGGATGACCGGGCTGTACCGCAAGCTCGCTGTGCCCGAGCAGCATTCGAGCGCCTAGATCGCCTCCGACCAGGTTTGATGGCGGTGCTGCAGGCCCGGCTCGTTGCGGCCGAACACCAGCGTCTCCCGGGCACCGGACTCCAGGTTGGCCTGCAGGCCGGCCACCAGTGCGTAGTCCTCGTCGCGGACGGTGGCGTGTGCGTAGTCGAAGACAGCCGCGGCACCTGCTGCCGCCGCCTCGTCGGACAGATCCAGTGGAGTCGAGTTCTGATGCACCGTGATCGAGCGGCCGGGCACGTCCGCGGGATAAACGCGGAACAGCTCGCCGTTGGCGATTGTCGCCGACAACACGATGTTCGGGAACAGCGCGTAGATGACCACCATGTTCTGCAGCGGATCCCACTGCTCCTCCGGAATGTTGTCGAGGTCGAGAATTCCGTTGAGGGGAAACACAAGTCGGTGATGCGGGCCCGAACGAATCGAACACCGTACAGTTGCTGCGCGCGATGGTCGCGAATGTCGACCTGTGCACCGTCGCGAAATGGTAGTTCTCGGCGAACGTGTCGATGGCGAGCTTCCAGTTGATCGGGCAGTCGAGCACCTTCTCGCCCAACGGCGCCCATCGCCCGATGCCCCAGGATTCCAGTTCGTCGGCCAGCGGCCCGAGAAACGCCGGGATGTCCAGCGCGGCGTTGCGGTCGAGCGAAATCCACAGGAAGCCGGCACATTCGGTGGCGGCAGATCGGTCAGTCTGGCTGGGCCTGGACGTATTCCGGGGAATCCCTCGTTGCCCGGCACGCCAACGAGGTTGCCGTCCAGGTCATAGGTCCACCCGTGGTACGGACACGCGAGCCGGCGCGCGGCTCCGCAGCCCTCGGCTATGCGTGACTGGCGGTGCAGGCAGACGTTGTCGAAAGCCCGCACGGTGTTGTCGGACCGCGGGTCAGCAGAATCGAACGGCCCATCACGGTCTTGGTGCAGTACGTGCCGGGCGCGGGGAGTTCGGAGGCGTAGCCGACGAGTTGCGGACTGGCCATCAGCATCGCGGTGTCTTGGGCCGAGTCGTTGCGTCGACGTATAGGTGAGCGCGCGGCACGGTGTATTCCGACGGGGTCAGGTCGGTTGTCTTGTCGCGCGCGAGCTTCAGCGCGCGGCGGGTGAGATCGATGAGCTGGTCGCGGTCCATGCCTGATCCTCGGTGGTCGGCCATTTTGCTGTTTTTGCAATGATAAGCGGAATCGGGGCCGATGTGGGAGGGCAGCGATGGCGATCGTTGGAGGAGTACCTCGACGTGCCGTCGCAGGGATGGACCGCGACGTCAAGGTCGAATACATGAGCGGCGGACCCAATGCACACGCGGTGTACCTTTTGGACAGCATGGAGGCCCGGGCATGAACTGGTTGGTGGCGCACGCGGAGCGCACCGTTTCAGACGAGATCGGGGCGCCGCCCGATGAGGTCCGTGACTTCTATGTGGACCTGGACAACATCAAACGCGTGCATCCGCTGGTGGTTGCGGTGCGCGCGACTGACCGGCGACAGACCGCCGACGGGTACGTGCAGAGCTATCGCGTCCAGGACCAGATTCCGATGGGGCCGTTCCGCTTACGGATCAGCTATGTGGCGCGGCTGCACGTGCCGAACGCAGGCGACGTGACGGCGGAGGCGCATCAGTTCCCGCGGGTGCGACTGCGCACCACCGTGACATTCGAGCCGACCGACGCCGGAACGCGCATCACCGAGCACATGCGCATCGAAGCCCCGCGCCCGCTGGCGGCGATGACGATCCGCGAGGCGGTAAAGGCGCACACCGCCATGCTCGCCGGAATCCGCCGCTGCTTCGAGTAGCTATTCGTGGCGCGGTGGCGTCGTCGACGGTCCGTCGGTGGCATCGGTGGCGTCGAGCACGCTGACCGCGATGCCGTACGGCAGGAACCGCACCTTACGCGTCGGGTCGGTGTTGCCGTCGTTCGCCCGAAGCGCATCCAGTTCGGTCGGATACACCTGTTCGATGTGCGCGCCGCCGTCGTCGTCGACGGTGTAGATCGCCCAGACGCCGTCGCCGGTCTCGCCGGCCGTCTCCGGCTCGGTCCTGGCCCGGGAATGCCGCGCGAATTCATCGAAGAGCGTCCCCCACCCGGCCCGCTCACCGGACGTGGTGAAGAACCTGCTGACTCCCTCGAGCGCGTCGCGCAGGCCCTCGCCCGCCTCGCGGACCACGCGATCGAACTCTTCGGGGTCGAACCCGAAAGGCCCGTTGCTGCTCATTGCGGTTCCTCCTGGTTGCCGTACACCGCGGCATTGCGGTAATCACAGTGTGCCTGCGCGTGGCGAAGTAGTCGACTGGCGCCAACGGCAGGTGGTAGGCAAATCGTTATGGCCTTCACACGCGCCGACCTGCTGGCGACCGCCGAGCGATCGCCGGCGGCGGCCAGCGCACGTGATCGCAACGCCTGGGTCGGCCTGTTCACGCCGAACGGCACGGTCGAGGACCCGGTCGGCTCTCGGCCGCATCGTGGGACCGCGGCGATCGGACGCTTCTATGACACCTTCATCGGCCCGCGCGACATCACGTTCCACCGTGACGTCGACATCGTGGTCGGCACGACGGTGATCCGGGACGGGGAACTCGAGGTGACGATGGCCTCGGCGCTCACCCTGAGGGTGCCCGTATACATCCGCTACGACCTGCAAGACGAAGCGGGTGAGCTGAAAATCGCTGCGCTGTCGGCTTTTTGGGAGCTACCGGCAATGGCTGGGGCAATTTCTGCGCGGCGGTATCCGGGCCGTGCCCGCCGGCCTCGGGCTATCCCAGCTCCTGCTGACCAACCAGGGCCTGGCCGGCACGCTCGGCTTTCTCAGCGGGCTGGGCGGTATGGGCGGCGGCGGCAAGCGACTCTTCGCGCGGTTCCTGGACGACGCATGTGGCGGCGACGAAGTCGGCATGCGCAGACGCCTGGCCGGCCAGGCACACATCACAAGCGGCGACGACCTTCAACTGAGCGCCGCCGACCTGCTCAGACATCTCTCCGGAGCGCGGTGGCGCAAGCTCATCGGATCAGGGCATGCCGTCGTCGCGGCCACCGAGCGGGCCGGGCAGCGCAGCGTGATCTTCGCCGAGGTGGGCTCCGAACCCGCGGCACTGAAGAGGATCCGCGTCTTCAGCGACGCGCCGTGAGTGGCTTGCCCGGTTGTCTCGATTCGGTCGCGTTGCCCCGGTGCGGTGGGCGGACGTGAGACGGTAGCAGCACCATGGACGCCGATAACTACATGACCTACGAGGAGTTCGGGCGGAGGTTCTTCGAGGTCGCCGTGACCGAGGGCCGCGTCGGTGGCGCGATCGGCGCCATCGCGGGAGAGGGCTTCGAGATGGGCCCGATGGGTCAGGGGCCGGGCAAGATCGCCAAGGTGAGCGCCCGGGTCAGGATTCTGGACCCCCACGTGACACGCGAGGTCGGCGAGTCGATCACCTTCGCCATCCGGATCCCCCTCGAAATCGACATGGTCGTCGACCTGCGGATCGACAGGCCGAAATTCATGGTGTTCGGGGAGATCGCGCTGCGCGCGACCGCGCGGGCCGCCGAGCCGCTGCTGCTGATCCTCGACGTCGAGAAGCCGCGGCCGTCCGACATCTCCATCCACGTCACGTCCAAGTCGTTACGCGGAGAAGTGCTGCGGATCGTCGCCGGCGTCGACGCCGAGATCAGGCGATTCATCGCCGCGCACGTCGCGCGCGAAATCGACAGCCCGGCGTCGAGCAGGGCCAAGATCATCGATGTCGCCGATCGCCTCGATGCGGCCTGGACCGGGAGCTGACCTGCGCATTTAACCCGTCCGGCGCGGGGGCCGTAGCGATCCCCGGGTGCAGCGCAGACGAACATTGGCCCTGGCCCTGTCCGCCGGTGTGCTGGCCTGCGGCCCGGTGTGGGCCGCGCCGGCGCAGGCCGACACGACCGCCGACGCGTTTCTCTCGGCGCTGACGAACGCCGGGGTGGGCACCGCCGACCCCACCAGCGCCGCCGCTCTGGGCCAGCAGGTCTGCCCGATGCTGGCTCAGCCCGGTCAGACCGCCGCCGACGTCGCGGCGAAGGTGGCCGACGCAGGAGGCATGTCGCTTGGCCCGGCGACCATGTTCACCGGGATCGCGATCTCTCTGTTCTGCCCAGCGGCGATGTCGTCGATCACCAGCGGCCAGTCGCCGATCCCGCTGTCGATCCTGGGCTTTTAGACCGGCAGCGGGTCCAGCCGCGGCCGCCGCGGCGCCCTGCCGTCGCCGGCGGACCGGCCCCACGCATGCCGCCACAGCCACGGCATCAGCATGTTCTGGGTCCAGAGCAGCTGTGAGTGCGCCCGCGACAGCAGCGACGACGGCGCGGCTCCGTCGCTGGCTTGCGCCCAATCATGGTTGCTCCCAGGCAAACCCAGTGCCTCCGCGGCCGCGGCGGCGAACAGGGCATGACCTTTCGGCGAGCCGTGCACCCGGTCGGAGCTCCACGTGTCGGCCTCGGTCATCGACGGCGCGCCGTAGAGGTCGACAAGCCGGAATCCATGCCGCTCGGCGGCTGCCCGGATGGCCTCGTTGATGCGGACCACCCGTGTTCCCAGGAGCCGGCTGACCGGCACAATCTGCGCGAGATCCGGAAAGGTCGTCGTCGCCACCGTCGCACCCGATCCGGCCAGCTGGTCGTACAGGTCGTCGAGATCGGCAAGGGCACCGTCGAAATAGAGGCCGGGCCGCGTCACGTCGTTCATCCCGATGCACACGGTGACGAGGTCGGGGCGCATCGCCAACGCCTTGGGCAGCTGCTCGTCGAGCAGGTTGCGGATACGCCTGCCGCGCACGGCGAGGTTGGCGTACGCCAGCCCCGGGTAGTGCTCGTCGACGAGCACAGCCAACCGGTCGGCGAAGCCCATCAGGCCGACGGTGTCGTCGCCGTCCCACAGTCCTTCGGTCTGGCTGTCGCCCATCGCGACATATCGGGAGTACCCGGGCACGTCGCGACTCTAGCGGGGCCGCGGCGCACGCATCGGCCAACCCTGTTGATGACGGCCTCGTTGAGGATAACGCGACTCTGCCAACAAGTTTGGACAGTGGGCGGTGGCATAATCAAACACATGTTCGACTCGCTTAGTGATGCGGCGCTCATCGACGCTGTCGGTGAGGCGACGCGGGCGGAGTCGGTGGCGGCCGCGCGCCGGTACGGGTTGATCGGGGCGTTGGATGCGCGCCGGGCCCGGGAGTTGGTGGAGAACAATTTGTGGTGCACCGATCCGTTTGAGGAGGTCAGCGCCGAGATCGCCGCGGCCGAAAACATCAGCCGGGGCCGGGCCACCCATGAGGTGCACACGGCGCGGCTGTTGCGGGATCGGCTGCCGCAGGTGGCGGCGGTGTTCGGCACCGGGGTGATCGATGAGCGGATGGTGCTGATCATCATTTCGCGCACCGAGAACGTCGAGGACGAGCTGATGCCCCAGGTCGATGCCGCGCTGGCCGCCCATTGTGTGAAGTGGATGCGGCATTCGGGGCCCGCGCTGGTGAACCGGCTGGATTTGTGGGTGGCCAAGTTCGACCCGGCCGCGGTGCGGGTGCCCCCGAAGGTCGACGACAACCGCCATGTCATCGTGGCGCCGACCAGTGCGGGGATGGCCGGGATCTGGGCCACTATCCGCGCCCCGGACGCCGCGGCGTTTGATCAGCGACTCGACGCGATGGCCGCGGGGGTGTGCGATAAGGATCCGCGCAGCATCGAGGCGCGCCGCGCGGATGCCTGCGGGGCGTTGGGCCGCGGGGAGGCCCGGCTGGCCTGCCAATGCGGCGCACCGGACTGCCCGATAACCGTGGCGGGCAAGGCGCTGGCCGATGTGGTGATACATGTGCTGGCCGAGCAGGCCACCCTGGAGGGGACTAGTGATCGGCCGGGGTATCTGGCCGGGTTCGGGGTGCTGCCGGCCGAATCGGTGCGCGGCCTGGCCGCGCGGGCCCAACTCAAGCCGGTGGTGCTGCCCTCCGGTGTGCCGGACACCGGGTATCGGCCCTCGGCGGTGACGGCCGCGTTTGTCCGGTGGCGGGATCTGACCTGTCGGTTCCCGGGCTGTGATGCGCCCGTGCAGCGCTGCGACATCGACCACACAGTGCCCTACCCGGTGGGGCTCACGCACCCGTCGAACACCAAGTTGTATTGCCGCACCCATCATTTGATCAAGACGTTCTATTCGGGCCGCGGGGGTGGACCGATGCGCAGTTGCCCGATGGCACCATCGTGTTCACCGCCCCGACCGGGCATACCTACACCACCAAACCCCTGGGCGGGATGCTGTTCCCCGCGCTGCGCCAATCGACCGGGGCGCTGATCGTTCCGCCCACCGCCGATGTGGCGGTGAGCGACCGGGCGCTGATGATGCCGCGCCGCAAGCAAACCCGCGAGGACGACCGCCGTGACCGCATCATCGCCGAACGCCGCCAACGCACCGAACTGATCGCCGAAGAAGAACGCCAACGCCAAGCCTGGCTCGCCGCCAACTACGAACCCCCACCCTTCTAAAGCCGTTGGGCTCCTGGGACGGCGACTGGAGCGCTTCCGACGCTGCCGTCCGGATTGAGATCCATGCATCTGTCTTCTGGGCCGTTGACGGTGATCGATAAACTAGAGCCCCAAGGCCCTTCTCATCAAATCTCGCTGATTATCTGCTCGCGCTTCGCGGTGTATTCGGCGTCCCGAGAGAACACCCGTGGCATGCAGAGACTCCAACTCCTGGATGCGCTGGGCGACGGAAGGTTGCGAGGGCGCCTCCGTCGCCTCGGCGTCCGCCTTGCCGTAGACGAACTGGCCCTTGGGGGCCGCAGGCAACGCGTCGATCACACGCTGGCTCGGCGCGTCCCGGGCCACGATGATTTATGTACGGCTGCGGGCACCGTGGGTGCTGGCTTGTCCTCATCGTCGACAGGCAGCCACAGAAGAATGACCCGGCGATCTGTCGGACAGCCCGACCGGCGTTGATGCTCGGCGGCCACCTGATCGACGCCGACGCGGACGAGCACGGCGGTGCGGCTCCCTAGCGTTTGAGGCACCGCGCCCGGACGAGCCGACCGCCGTCGCGCTTGTCCTCGAGCACGTACACGTGGGCCGCCGTTACCGCGAGAATAAAGCTGTCCGGCAGGCCGTCGTTGCTCTATAGATGGCCGCCGCGCGAGCTTCTCGGCCCACATGACGGTCTGCCGGCTATGTTCTGGTGCTTAGAGACCGACGAGGCCTTCTCAGCCGCTCGCATCGCGCCGCCGCCGCCACAGCTTCGGGAGAACCGACCCCGGCAACCGTGGCGGCCTGCTCGTTGATCAGCAGTTCCTCTTCGGGTGACGACGGCTTCTTGGCTCCTCCTGGCCCAGTGTCAGCGCGTCAGAATAACCCCATCGTGTTCCTCCGGGATAAGACAGCGCCTCGGCCAGCGGGCGCTCCAGCTTCGGCCACCCGCTTCTCGGCGTCCTTCACATCCGCCAGCAAATCGTCCCACCCAGAAGCCGCGGCCGCAGGATAAACGCCGACGCCCCGCCAGCACGACTGGTCGTCTCGACCTTTAAAACGTGCTTTACGTATTCGTGCGAACCCCACACCAACACCTAGTTCCACCCCGAACGACACCTAACCCGGCGACGAAGATTGCGAGGGCGACAGCGGAGTGTTCGGGCCGGGTCGACTACACGCCGCGGCGAACCTACGATCGTGAGTGTTCGTCAAAGTCCGAGGACTTCATCGTCCACGCGTCGAGATCTCCATGGTTCACTTGCGACCCTCGACTGGTACTTGGTCGGCGCGGTTGCGTCCGTTTCGCATGTCGCCTAGAGCAAAGCGGTGCGGCCAGATGTCCACGAAGAGGCGCCCTGCCCACGTACGAGCCGAAGCGACCTCGGGTTGTCCTCCACTGGCCCAGCTGTGCATCCCGGAATGAGAAAACGTCACCCGGGCGCCTACTGATATGTCAGGCCATCGGTGGTGACGCGGATGACGACCTTCCTCCCGAGAAGCACCAATTGGATAACCAGCCAACACACACGCAAACACCAAAATCGTCACCAACGCACCCGCCGCCAAAACAGTGGCGGGATCCGCAATAACGTAACCCCCAACAACATAAACCCGAAAGCGGAGAAGAGCTGCCAGCCTTTCGGACGGGACGGATGGGAACGCCACCGCGCAGGAAATAAGCGTGGTCCAATCGCGCTCGGCGATCAGAAAAGCCGACCGAGCCTGGTGAGGTTCAGCGGCACGCCGGCCACGCTGAGCTGATTGAGGATGTCCTCCAGGCGTTTTCGCGGGACATCCAACCGCCATTCCGGCAGTGTTCCGGACAGGCACACCACATCGGGCGCAAAGCTGATGCCGGTCAACGCGAGCCCATGCGGAAGCTCGGGCAGGTGCACCGGGTAGGCCGGCGTGCGCGCAGGCAGCCTCCACCTCGACCGGCGGATGACCAAGCCGCGCGGCTTGAGCCACAGCGTCGAGCCGTCCAGGCGGGCATCGACCTCGACATGACCCAGCAGCGGTCTGCTGGCGAGTCGGAGCCGCGCGATTCCATCGACCCCGACCTCACCGGACAGCCGCGGCGCCGCCCACCGGAACAAATCGTCGAGCACCGGCGCCGGGACCTCCAGCGTCAGCTCGACGGGCGCGGCCACCAGCACCGGCGGCGCCGTCGGTTTCATATGGACGTTGTGCATGACCGCGGTCGCCCGGTCGAATCGACTGCCGTGCCAAGAGATATCGCGCGCCGCGAGCCGGACATCGTTGAGCTGGCCGACCGACAGCCGGCGCACGTCGAGCCGGGAATCGAACTCGGTGACCGTCAGCGTGAGATCGCCGTCGTCCAGACGGACCGCCAGCCGACGGCCCACCACTAGCCGGCGCACCGTCGTGAACAGCGTCCGGTAGGCCGCGGCGGCCCCGGTGCTGACCGGCGCCACCGCCGCCGACGACCACAGCGAGGTCAGCATGTCGATCGGCCGAAACGGATCGAACCGGCGCAGCGGCCGCGGTTGGGTCATGACATCCAGCATCCGTCATCCGCGCGACGGAGTGAAGCTGGATAACAGTGCCCGCATCGACTTGGCGACCGCGTGCCGCGTCTCGACCGGGTCGGGCGAGTTCGCGATCAGCATCGCGCCACGGGTGAGCGCGCCGAGCAGCAGCCGGGTAGTGGTCTCTGGATCCTCGACCTCGATGGTTCCCGCCTGCGTGGCGGCCGTCAGCGCGTGCACGATCGCCGCGTGCGCGTACAGCTCGTCGAGTTCGGTGTAGCGCGCCAGGCCAAGCACCGCGGGCCCGTCGACGAGCAGGATGCGCTGGATATCCGGCTGAAGTACGCCGTCGAGAAACGCCTCGAAGCCACGAGCCAGTTCGCCGACGCCGTCCGACGCTCCTTTGGCCGCGTTCGTCGATGCCGTCATCAAGTCGGTGTGCGCCTGCACGAATACGGCCTCGAAAAGCGCTGTCTTGGTGGGGAAGTGGTGATACAGCGCCCCGGTGGTGAGGCGGGCTTCGGCCGCCAGATCCTCGACCGAGGTCGCGCGGAAGCCGTGCTCGCCGAACAGCCGGCGGCCCGCCGCGACCAACGCCGCCCGGGTCTGGGCGACCTGCTCAGCGCGCAGCGACGGCTGCTCGGCCGCCGGTTCCAACATGTATCGCTCCTCTTTCGTCAGACCCAACATACCCTATTGACATAGCGACATTATGTGAAATAGTTACCCTATGACTTCAGCACCCGTGCATCTCACCGGACCGGCCGAGGACACCCGGCACGCGTACGGCCCCACCCTCAACGCGCTGCGCGACGCCGTGGCACGAAGCGCCGACCTGTGGCGCAGCATCGACAAACCCGACGCACCCGCGCCGGGGCTGAGCTGGACCGCCGCGGAGACCGCCGCGCACGTCGTCGGTGATCTCCGTGACTACACCCAGGCACTGACACGTCACGCCAATGGCTACATGACCCACGCCAATCGGCCGACCGAATCACCCTCGCGGCTCAGCGCGAAGGTCAATGCCCGCCACCTCGAAGAGGTGCCCGAGCGCAACCTGCACCGGCTGGCCGACATGCTCGAGTACTCCGCCGACGCGTACTTGAACGTGGCGGTGAACGTCGACCCGAGCGTCGACATCGCCACCCCCAACGGGTTGGTGATCGCCCCGTGCACGATTGCCGCGCTGCTGCTGGGCGAGCAGCTCATCCACGGCCTCGACATCGCACGCACGGGCAAGATCCCGTGGACGATTCCCGCCGCCGACGCGCTGATGGTGATTCCCGGCGTGCTGACCGTCGCCCCGCAATATCTGCATCCCCGGCGCGCGGCGGGCGTGCGTGTCAGCTTCGAGTTGCGGATGCGCGGCGGCGCCAGCTATCGCATGGCCGTCGACAACGGCACCGCCGTGGTCACCGCACCCGGTGAGAGGGCCGACTGCACCATCACCGCTGATCCGGTCGCCTTCCTGCTCCTCGGCTACGGCCGGATCTCGCAGCTCTCGCCGGTGCTGCGCGGGCAGCTGCGCGCCGGCGGCCGCAAGCCGTGGCTGGCGATGAAGTTCGGAAGGCTGATCTCCAGCCCCTAGATAGTCGCCTGCGGAGTACCGGGTCAGTTCGAGATGACTGCGGGCGCGCAGTGCCGGCGTCACGCTGTCCGGCAGGCCGAGCACCCGGATGCAGGCATCAGCGACGTGCTCGGGCAGCTTCGTTCGGTCTGGGCCCGGCGGTGTGGTCCACATGTTGACCAGCGACTCCACCAATCGGAACGGCAGATCGGCGGCCGCCTCGTCGACGCCGGTGTCGGCGACGATGGCCGTGCTCAGCGCCAGATAGTGCAGCCGCAGCCGCTCCCGGTCCGACCAGAACGGCTCGAGGTGAGCCCCGCGCAGTTCGGGCTGCAGGTACAACGCGCCCAGGTTCCAACGGCCCTCCAGCAGTTGGCGGCCATCGAATAGCGCCAGGGCATGCAGGTGCTCGGCCGCGCTCATCGCGGGCTCGGCGCCCGCCAGGGTGTCGATGACCGTCAGCGTCGGCGTCACCGTCAGACTGAGCAGGGCGCACAGGATGTCGTCCTTGGTCTTGAAGTAGTGATACAGCGAGGCCTGACGGATCCCGACGGCCTCGGCGATGGTGCGCGTCGAGGTGTTGGTGTACCCGAGGGTCGTGAACAGCTCACCTGCGGCATCGAGGATCTCGTCCCGTGCCGTCGTGCCCGGCCGCCGCTGGGTCGTCAACCGTGGGCGGCCCGCACGAGTGATCGGCATCATCCCATCGTGGCCCACTGAAGTGGATAAATGCGTTTCTGTCACATGACAGAAACGCGAGACACGAATCGGTTACGTAGCGCCGGAGATTGGTTACGCGGCCGACACCCACGACCCCGTCAGGCCCGCAAAACTGTCAAGTGACAGGCCGGGGGTTCTAGGGAGCACTGGATGAGTAGCGCAGTATCCGAGGTCGACGAGCATTCGTCGAGCCCGGCGCCCGGCGCTGCGCTGGTGGCCGCGATCGCCGACCTGCACGTCACGTTCCGCCGCAACGGCCGTGACGTGCACGCGCTTCGCGGCGTGTCCCTCGACATCGCGCCAGGGGAGATCCTCGGCCTGGTCGGCGAATCCGGATCCGGCAAGAGTGTCCTCGGCTTCACCATGCTCGGGCTGCTGCCGCAGGCACGGGTGCAGGGCTCGGTGAAAGTGGCGGGCAACGACATGGTGACCGGCGACGCGAAAACGCTGCGCAAGGTGCGCCGACTCGACCTCGGCGCCATCTTCCAGGACCCGATGACGTCGCTGAACCCGACCATGCGGATCGGCAAGCAGGTCGCGCGAGGCCGCAGGCAGCGACGAGGAGGCACTCAAGCTACTGACCGCGGTCGGCATCCCGGAACCCAAGCGCCGGATTCCGGGCGTACCCGCACGAGCTCTCCGGCGGGCTGCGGCAACGGGTGATGATCGCCATCGCGATCGCAGGCAACCCGGAGCTGATCATCGCCGACGAACCGACCACGGCTCTCGATGTCACCGTGCAGGCGCAGGTATTGAGATTGCTGGTGCGGCTGCGCGACGAAATCGGTTGCAGCATCGTGTTCATCACGCACGACCTCGGAGTGGCCGCTCAGATCTCGGACCGCATCGCGGTGCTCTACGCGGGCCGGATCGCCGAGATCGGACCCGCCGCAGAGGTCCTCGGCCTGCCGGCTCATCCCTACACCCACGGCCTGCTGCGCTCCCGGCTGACCCTGCACACCGACCGGCACCGCAAACTCGCAGCGCTGGCCGGGTCGGTGCCCAGCGCGGTGGACCCGCTGCCGGGCTGTGCGTTCGCCCCTCGCTGCGTGGTGGCCACCCCGGCATGTGAGGCGACACCCCCCGACCCGAGCGCCATCGCGCCTGGCCGGGTCAGCGCCTGCATCCTGCCGTTCGACGAGGTGTCTGCCGACCTCGGCTCGCGCCTGAGCACCACCACCGACGACACCGAGTCGGAAGCGGGGTTCGCCGGATCATCCGAGCCACCCGCGGTGGTGCTGCACGATGCGGTCAAGGCCTTCGGCAAACTTCAAGCGCTGCGCGGCATTTCGCTGACGGTTGCGCACGGCGAGTCGGTTGCGCTGGTCGGCGAGAGCGGATCGGGAAAGTCCACCCTGCTGCGCGTCATCGCGGGCTTGGAGAGGGCCACCTCGGGGACCATCGCGCTGGCAGCCGGCGAGCGGCCGCAGATGGTGTTCCAGGATGCGGGCGCATCGCTGACGCCGTGGTTGTCGGTCGGCGAACTGATCTCCGAGCGGCTGCGCCGAAACGGCATGTCCCGCAGCCAAAGACAGAATGCGGTGGCGGAGGTGCTGCAACGCGTCGGCCTGCCGCTGGAGATCGCCAAGTCGCGGGCCGGCCAGCTCTCCGGTGGTCAGCGCCAGCGGGTGTCACTTGCCAGGGCGACCGTGGTGCCGCCGTCGGTGCTGCTGTGCGACGAGCCCACCAGCGCGCTTGACGTTTCGCTGGCCGCCTCGGTGCTCAACCTCATCGGCGATCTTCGCCGCACCCTTGACATGTCAGTGGTGTTCGTCACGCACGACCTTTCGGTTGCGCGCGTGGTCGCCGACCGCATCGCGGTCATGTACCTCGGCCGCATCGTCGAGATCGGGCCCGCCGACGACGTCATCAACGACCCGGTCCACCCCTACACGCAGGCGCTGGTCGACTCGATCCCCGACCTCGGGCGCGAATCACGGGTGCTGCCAGGCGAACCCGCCAGCCCGCTGTCCCCACCGACCGGCTGCGCGTTCCACCCGCGCTGTCCGATCGCCATCGAGACGTGCTCCGACGACCAGCTCGACGTCCGGCTGGAAGGTGCGCCCGGGAATCCGCACCAAGTCGCCTGTATCGAGCGGAAGGCGAGCTGAGATGGCGATCGCACTGCCTGCGGGCACGTTCGCGCGTGGTCGGCTGCGACTGGGGTCGCTGCCGAAATCCCCGCCGATGCTGATGAACTGGGCCGCCGTCTCGTTGATTCTTCATTGTCACTGTGGTGGCGCTTGCCGTGCCGGTCATCACGCCTCACGATCCCCTGGTGCCGGCCGGCATGCCGTTGCAGGCCCCCGGTAACGGCGGCTTCCTGCTCGGCACCGACGCCATCGGCCGCGACATCCTGAGCCGGGTGCTGTTCGGCGTCCGGGCCAGCTGGTTCGCGGCGCTGGTGGTGGTCGCGGTCGGGTCTGTTCATCGGCGGACTCGTCGGGCTGATCGCCGGTGCTACGGGAGGCTGGATCGACAGCCTGCTGATGCGGATCACCGACGGGTTCCTGTCACTGCCCGCACCCGTGCTGGCGATCGCGGTGGTCGCCGCGCTCGGCCCCGGCTTCATCCACACGCTGATCGCGGTGTCGATCGTGTGGTGGCCGTTCTATGCCAGGCTGGTGCGCGGCGAAGTGGCACGGCTGGCGGCCCGGCCACACGTCGAGGCCGCGAGGCTGGCCGGAGTCGGCCCGATTCGATTGGCCATCCGTCACCTGCTGCCCGGCGCGGTGCCCAACTCCCTCGTGGCCGCCAGCCTCGATATCGGCAACCTGATCCTCACGCTGGCGGCGCTGTCGTTCCTCGGCCTCGGCCAAGCCGCCCCGGCGCCCGAGCTCGGCGCGGACACCGCCCGCAACCTGACGTATTTCCTTCAGCAGTGGTGGATCCCGGTGATGCCGGGTCTCGCGCGTCCTCGTCCTCGCCCTTGCCGCCAACGTCGCGGGCGACGGCCTGCGCAACCTGATGAAGACGAGCTAGGCGGCCGGCATGCGGAACTTCATTCTGACCCGGCTGGGCGCGATGGTCGTCATCCTCGTTGCCCTGATCGCGGTGATGTTCGTGCTGCAGCACATTTCGCCGCTGGACCCGGTGAAGGCGCAACTCGGCGCACAAGCCTCGGCGGCGGCCGTCGCGGCCGATCGGCACAAACTCGGGCTGGACCAGCCGTTGCTCGACCCAGTTCTGGCACTATCTGACCGGCGCCGTGCACGGCGACCTCGGCACGTCCTTCCGCACCCGGCACGCGGTCGAGCAGCGACCTCGGCGACTTCTTCCCGGCCACACTCGAGCTGGCGCTCTACGGCCTTGGCCTTGCGCTGATCCTCGCCGGGCTGCTGGCCTTCGGCATGACGCTGAAATGGCCCGGCGCGGGCGTGCTGCGCGCGGTGCTGTTCACCGGCGCGTCCGCCCCGATGTTCCTGCTCGGCATCGCTCGGGTCTGATCGTGTTCTACCAGCAGCTCGGCTGGGTGCCCGCGAACGGCCGGATCAGCGTGCCCAATCCGCCGACCGGACCCACCGGGCTGCTGACCGTCGACGGGCTGCTCGCCGGGCGCCCGACGTCGTCGCCGACGCGCTGCACCACCTGATCCTGCCTGCCGTGGTGATCGCGCTCGGTCCCGCGGTCGCGATCGGACGGGTGCTGCGCTCCAGCCTGTTCGACCGACGCCGACAGCGACTACGCGAGAACGGCGCGGGCCAAGGGACTTTCGGAGGGCAGGATCATGGTCGGCCACGTGCTGCGCAACTCCGTCGGCGCGGCGCTGTCGATGACGGGCCTGCAGGTGGGCCTGATGTTCTCCGGCGTGCTGGTCGTCGAGCAGGTATTCGGCTGGCCCGGCATCGGCCAGTACATCGCGCAGAGCATCCCGGTCGCCGACTTCCCCGCGATCGCCGGCGTCACGCTGCTGCTCGGCGTGCTCTACGTCGCCATCAACACGGTCGTGGACCTCCTGCAGGCCGCGGCCGATCCACGAATAGCGGTAGCGAGGAGATTAGGTGCCAACACAACCACTGATCGTGGGCAACCCGGTGCTGGTCGTCGTCGACATCCAGCAGCGGCGCACATGCCCGTCGCAGAGGTGGGCATTCCGCATCATGCCCGGGCACGCCGAGCGCGTCGAACGGGCGGAGCGACTGGTGGCCGCGGCGCGCGCCGCCGGCATTCCGGTGGTGTTCTTCCAGGAGGTGCACCGGCCCAGCGGCGTCGACTTCGGCCGCGAGCTCGACGGCACCGAGGGTGTGCACTGCGTCGAGGGCGATCCGGGCACCGACCTCGAGCCGACGCTGCGGCCGCTGCTCGACGAGTCCGACGGAGTTCCACATCGTCAAGCGGCGCTACTCGGGTTTCATCGGCACGGATTTCGAGATCGTGCTGCGCGGGCTGCGGGCCGTCGACGCTGATCCTGATCGGCGGTCTGACCGACGTCTGCGTGCACTACACGTTCGCCGACGCCCACCAGCGCGACTTCTACGTCCGCGTGGTCGACCGACTGCGTCGGCGGGTCGTCGCAGTACCGGCACGACGCGTCGCTGGACGCCATGGAGTACCTGCAGACCGGCGCGCATGCGCAGCACCGACGAGATCCTCGCCGCGTTCGCTGAATGGGGCCGCCTCGCGGCTCCGCTGAACAGCTCGACCAACCCGTTCTCGAAGGAGCCGCACGATGAGCAAACGACTACTGGCCATTGCCGCGGCGGGCGCCGCGGCCGTCCTGGCGCTAGCGTCCTGCGGCGGTTCGGAATCGGGCGGCAGCACGCCCGAACGCCGCGCCGACCGACAAGGTGCTGCACCTGTCATTCCTGCAGGATCCCGGGCCAGCCGCCGGACCCCGACGTCTACTACGCCGGGCAGGGCCTGCTGCTGCACGACCAACATCTACGAGGGTCTGCTGCAGTACAAGGGCGGCGACAGCCAAGCCGACACTCGAGCCGCTGCTGGCCACCGACTGGACCGCGTCGCCCGACAACAAGGTCTTCACCTTCAAGCTGCGTCAGGGCGTGAAGTTCCACGACGGAACGCCGTTCACGTCCGCCGCGGTCAAGGCGTCCTTCGACCGCCGGCTGGCCGTCAACGGTGGGCCCGCCGTACATGGCCCAGGACATCGACTCGGTCACCACGCAAGGCGATTACGGCGTGACGATCACCCTGAAGACACCCAACTCGGAGTTCCTCGACTACCTGGCCTCGGCCTACGGGCCGCGGATGATCAGCCCGACCGGCCTGCAGAAGAACGCGGGCACGGACTACGCGCAGAACTACCTCACCACCCACGACCTCGGCACCGGTCCGTACACGCTGACCGACGCACAGGTCGGCTCGCACTACGGGATGGCCTCGTTCCCCGACTACTGGGGCCCGAAGCCGTACTTCGAGAAGGTCGACATGCCGGTGATCACCGACACGTCCGCGCAGCAGCTGCAGTTCAACAACGGCCAGCTCGCCGCGATCCTGCATGACCTGCCGTCGTCGGCGGTCGCGCAGTACCTGAACAATTCGAAGTTCTCGCACTACTCGCTGCCGACGATGATGTCGAACTTCCTCTACGTCAACCCGACCAAGGGCATGATGACGGACCAGGCCACGCGGACGGCGGTGCTCAAGCCGTCGACGTCGACCAGCTCGTCAAGCAGACCTACATCGGCCGGGGCAAGGTCGGCGAACAGATGTACCCGCCGTACATGATGCCCGCGCAGTACGCGAAACAGACTCTGACACATGATCCCTCGGCGCTGACCAAGATCGCGACGGGACTGCCGGCCGATCAGAAGTCGATCACCATCGGTTACGACACGAGCAATCCGGACAACCAGCTGGTCACCAACCTGTTCAGACTCAGCTCGCGGCGGCCGGGATGACCGTGAAGGTGCAGGGCTACCCGACGTCGCAGATCTACGGCTGGGTCGGCAACCCACGGCGGCGGCGCCGGAGATCCTCGCCACCCTGGGGTGGCCGGACGCTCCGTCGCCGTACACCTGGGGCCACATCTCCTTCGACCCCGACGGCGGGCTCAACTACCTGAGCTGCTCGTCGCCGCAGATCACCGCCGCGCTGGCGCAGGGGCTGCCGAACGGTGCGCCGCAACCCTTCTCGGACGCGGCGGGCGGCAGCCGACAGACCGGATGCTGGCTGAACATCGCCGACGTCGACGACTTCATGGTCGCCCAGCCATGGCTGAAGGGCGTCGAGCAGGCGCACGTCGTGTCGAACCCGAACTCGCTGCGGATCGCCGACCTGTCGGTGGGCTGATGGCCGGCACGGGTCTCGACGCGTGCTAGGGTCCGCAGGATCGTCCTGCTGACGCTCGGCTGGGAGGAGCTGCCGAAGTCCGTCTCGGTCTACGGCGCGCCGCCCGAGGAGCGGATGCGCGAGCCGGTGCCCGGCGTGCTGCTGCAGACCGACGGCGGCTGGGTGCTGCTGGACACCGGGTTCAACACCGCGCTGATCCGGGATCCCGCGCTGTACCGGCGGTTCTATCCGACCGTCGAGTACATCCCGGTGCTGCCGGGACCCGGGGAACCGATTGAGCAGTCGCTGCACGACATCGGCGTCGACATCGACGACATCCACACCGTCGCGGTCAGCCACCTGCACCATGACCATGCCGGCGGCCTGAAGCTGTTCGCGGGCAAGGTGCCGGTGCACGCGCAGCGACGCGAACTGGACTACGGGCTGTCCAATCACCCCGAGCCGGAGCACCATGCGATCGTCGCGGATCGATTTCGACGACCCGCGCATCGAGTGGCAGCTGGCCGACGGCGAAGCCGAGATCGCCCCGGGTATCACCGCGGTGCCGACCTACGGGCACACGCCGGGGCACCAGAGTTTCGTGGTCGAACTCGACGAGTCGGTCGGCGGCGACGGGTTCGTGTTCGCGTTCGACGCCGCCGACCTCACCGAGAACATCGAGCACGAGTTGGCGATCGGCGGCTTCATCGGGGTGACACCCGAGGAGACCGTCGAGCCCATCCGCAAGCTCAAGAAGCTGGCCAAAGAGAAGGGCTACCAACTGATCCCCGGTCACGACCCGCACGTGTGGCCGGAGCTGACCCGGCACTTCCACGATCGGTTCGGCTCGGTGGTCGCTTAGTGGACCAGGCGGTGGACCTGGTGGTCCGGGCCGAGAGGGCGGTGATCGACGGCGAGATCCGATCGGCCGCTGTCGCGGTGGCCGACGGCATGATCTGCGCGGTCGGCCCGATCGGCGCCGACTACCGGGCCGCCGAGCAGATCCGGCTCGGCGAGGAGGCGGTGCTGCTGCCGGGTTTCGTCGACACGCATGTGCACATCAACGAACCGGGCACCGACTGGGAAGGCTTCGCCACCGCGACGGCGGCCGCCGCCGCGGGCGGCATCACCACCCTCGTCGACATGCCGCTGGACAGCGATCCGGTGACCACCACCGTCGACGCGCTGCGGGCCAAACGAGAAGCGGCGCAGGGTAACTGCGAGGTCGACGTCGCGTTCTGGGGCGGCGTGGTCCCCGGTAATCTTTCGAAGCTCGGCGAGCTGGCCGCCGCGGGCGTACCGGGCTTCAAGTGCTTCCTGACCGACTCGGGCAACCCGAACTTTCCGCCGCTGGACGCCGACGAGTTCCGGCGGGCGGTTGCGCACATCGCCGTCATGGACGCGGTGCTGCTGGTGCATGCCGAAAGCGACCACGTCATCGAGGGCAGTCCACGGCCAGCTGGCCGCGGCTATGCGTCGTTTCTGTCGTCGCGGCCCGACGCCTCCGAGGAGCACGCCGTGGCGCTGGTCATCGACGCCGCCCGGGAAACGGGTGCCCGCGTGCACGTCGTGCATGTGTCAAGCGCGCGGGTGTTGCCGATGCTGGCCGACGCCAAGCGGTCCGGTGTGCGGATCACCGCCGAGACATGTCCGCACTATCTGATCTTCGCGGCCGAGGATATCCCCGACGGCGCAACGCAGTTCGCGGCGTGCCCACCCATCCGCGAAGGCGACAACCGTGACCTGCTGTGGCGCGGGCTGGCCGGCGGCACCCTGGACATGATCGTGTCCGACCACTCACCCTGCGCGCCGCCGATGAAGGCCGACGGCGATTTCGGCCGGGTCTTCGGCGGAATCAGTTCGCTGGAGGTCGGACCGCGGGCCGTGTGGACACACGCCGTCCAACGCGGTTTCGGGCTGGTGGAGCTGTGCCGGTGGATGTGCGAACGGCCGGCGGCCCTCGCGGGCCTCGGCGACCGGGGACGGATCGCGGTCGGGCAGCGGGCGGATCTGTGCGTCTTTGAACCGGATGTCGAGCAGACCGTGCACGCTGCGACGTTGAGGCACCGGCACGCGGTCACGCCCTATGACGGTGCGGTGCTGCGCGGCTCGGTCGTGCAGACCTGGGTGGCGGGGCGGCTGCGCTACGAGCGGGTGACCCAGCCGGCATGAGACTTCTGGTGCTAAACCCGAACACATCGGAGTCGATGACCGCCGAGATCGCCGCGGCCGCTGCCGCGGTCGCCGCCGCGGAAACCGAGATCGTCGCGCGCAATCCGCATTTCGGCGCGACGGCGATCGACTCGGCGGCCGAAAGCTACCTGTCCGCGGTGGGGGTAATGGATCTGGTGGCCACCATGATCGTCGCAGGCGAATTCGACGGCCAATCAAAGTACGATGCGGTGATTCTGGCCGGATTCGGCGAACACGGTAAGGATGCGCTGCAGGAGATGCTGGCGGTGCCCGTCTGGACATCGCCGAAGCGGCGGCCCACGTCGCGCATCTGATCGGACGGCGCTTCTCCGTGGTCACGACGCTGGCCCGATCGATAGCGCCCATCGAGGACAGGCTGATGCTCGCGGGCCTGGCTGCGCACTGCGCGTCGGTGCGGGCGTGCGGGCTCGGTACCGCGGAGGTCGACGCCGACACTGCCGGCGCCGTGGCAGCGATCGTCGACGAGGCGGCCAAGGCGGTCGCCGAGGACGGCGCCGAGGTGATCTGCCTCGGATGCGCCGCGATGGCGGGTGTCACCACGGCGATCACGGCCAAGCTGGGGGTGCCCGCCGTCGACGTGGCCGCCGCGGTGGCGCTGGCCCAAGCGCTGGTCGGGCTCGGGCTGAGCACGAGCAAGGCCGGCGGGTATGCCCCCGGCCCGGACAACCCGCGCAGTCACTGGCCGCTCTCGACGGCGTTGGGGCTTGGCCCGTGACTGGGGCGGAGCCGGTATGAAGGTGGATCTCGCGTCGCGCGCCCTCGGTGGCAGCGTCGTGGCCGCCAGCGATGAATCGTTCGGCGTCAAGGAACACCTGATCGACGTGGGCGAACCGGCGTTCGTGCCGGGCACCTACGACATGCGCGGCGAGGTCGTCGACGGCTGGGAGACCCGCAGGCACGGCGATGCCGACTGGGCGATCGTGCGGCTCGGAGTCGGTGGCCGGCTGCGCGCGATCGACGTCGACACCCGCTTCTTCGCCGGCAACCACCCGACCGGCTGCCGCGTCGATGCCTGCGTCCTCGACGTTGTCGCCGACCCGACCGCCGCCTGGGTGGACTGGACGACGATCGTCGCACCGGCCACGCTGAAACCCAACTCCCACAACATCTTTGCCGTCGATGATCGGCGGCGGTACACCCACGTGCGGCTGCAGCTGGAATCCGACGGGGGAGTCGCGCGACTACGGGCCTACGGCGAGGTCATCCCGGACCCCGCGCTGTGGGCAGGCGTCACCGTCGAGGTGTCGGGCGTCGAGCAGGGCGGTCGTGTCGAATGGTGCAGCGACAGCTTCTATTCCGACGCTTGTGCGCTGATCTCACCGGACCGGCCACGCATTATGGGCGACGGGTGGGAGACCAGGCGGCGCCGCGATATCGGCCCCGAGAGCCACGACTCGGTGATGATCTCGTTCGCCGTGCCCGCCCATCTGCAGCGAGTCGAGATCGACACCAGCCGCTTCGTGTTCAACGCGTCACCGGAAGTCGCGGTGCTGGGCAGTCGCGCGCGGCCTTGTGGCGAACACGGCTGGGCGTTGGTGTCGTTCGACGTCGAGGTGCTGGCCCGCACCCGCATCGCACCCGATGCCCGGCAGGTCTTCGTGGTGGACGCCGCCGACATCACGGCGCTGCGGGTGCAGGCCTATCCCGACGGCGGTATCGCCCGCGTCCGGGCCTTCGGCAGGCCCACCGACCACGGAATCGCGCTGTTGCAATCCGGGTGGGAGGCGTCGGTGTGACAGGCATTCCTACCGTGCTGGTGACCGAGTGCAGCGGGCTGTGGCGGCGCACCTTGCTCATCGACAGCGACGGGTCACGAGACGTGAGCACCGGCGTGGCATGGCTGCAGGGGATCACCGGGTACGTAGACACCCGCGGATTCGCCGGCCGACTCACCCAGCGCGACGACGTCTTCGAGTGGCAGCGGCTCATCGACACGGCGCCGCCGGGCCCGTTCCCGGACGCGGGGCGGATGCGATGGGAGGCGGGCGAGTTGATCGAGGTCGGCGTGCACGCCGACTACGTCGAACACTGGGTCCGTCAGGACGGCCCTGCCGCACCGTGCTGGGCGCTGTTCGGAGCGAACGCGATCTTGGTGCGCGCCGGTGCGCAGTTCGGTTGGGCGCAGGGGCGCGGTGTTGCGGTTGGCACGATCGGCGATTCGGGCTGGACCGCGCTCAATCCGCACATGGACGGCCATGACCTGGTGGTCAACGGCGTCCGATGGAACATCGAGGACAGCGAAGGAGAGGTGGATCTATGAGTGGCGCAACGTCGTTCACATCGGTGCCGATCGTCGACATCAGTGGGCTGAATTCGGCGGAGCCGGCCGACCGCGAACGGGTGGCAAGCGAGATCGGGAAGGCGGCCGGCGAGGTCGGGTTCTTCTACGTGAGCGGCGCCGGCGTCGACGAGTCGTTGTTCGAGCGCATGCTGGCGTCGACGAAGGAGTTCTTCGCGCTGCCGGTCGAGGAAAAGATGCGGTCCTACATCGGGCTGTCACAGTGCCATCGGGGCTACGTGCCGGTCGGCGAGGAGGGGGTCGAATCCGGTACGCCGGATCTGAAGGAGGCGTTCGACACCGCGCTGGATCTGCCCGCCGACGACCCCGACTATCTGGCGGGCAACCCGATGCTGGGCCCGAACGTGTGGCCCGACCTGCCGGGGTTCGCCGAGGCGGTGACGCTGTACTACCACGCGGTGCTCGACGTCGGGCAGCGGCTGTTGGTGGCGTTCGCGGTGGCGCTGAACGAGGACCCCGACACGTTCTCCCGGCATGCGACCAAGACGCCGAGCCAGTTGCGGCTGGTGCACTATCCGGACAACCCCGAAGCCTCCGACGGTCAGGGTATCGGCGCGCACACCGATTACGAGTGCTTCACCCTGCTCAAGCCCACCGCACCGGGTCTCGAGGTGCTCAACGGCGCCGGCCAGTGGATCGACGTGCCGCCGGTGCCCGGCACGTTCGTCGTCAACATCGGCGACATGCTGGAACTGTGGACCAACGGTGCATACGTGGCGACCAGCCACCGGGTGCGCAAGGTGCCGGAAGAACGGTACTCGTTCCCGCTGTTCTTCAACGTCGACTACCAAACCGAGGTGAAACCGTTGCCGCAGTTCGCCTCTCGCGACGGTAAAAAGCGCCCCACGTTGCGCGCGGGTGAGCACCTGTTCGCCCAGACCGCGCAGACCTTCGCCTATCTGCGCAACCGGGTGGAATCCGGTGAACTGGTGCTTCCCGACGGCTCGCTGGAAATCGGACAGTTCGGGCAGCAGGCGCTGCAGAAGCACGGATAGCCGGGCTTACGAGTCAAGGAACTGCTGAACCACCTCCACGAGTATCGCGCCTCCCCGCGAGTTGAGATGGATGCCGTCGATGTGAAATGCCCACCCATTCATTCGTGAGATGTCGTCGAAGCTGCGCCGCTGTATGCCTTCGCGGAACAGGTAGTCGCGATAGAGCCGCGGAAACGACAGGCGGCTGAACGACTTTGTCGTCCCCGAGACACCGAGCTGTTCCAAGAAAGCTTCATAGAAGGGGAGGTAGCGGGTCTGATGCGCTACGGAGACCTCGCGGATGATGTCGGCGTATTGGGCGAACAGTTCGTTGAGCCGACGCTGGGCAGGATCGCTCGATCGAAGGTCTTCACCCACCGGCGCAAGGGAACTCAGTACGATGGTGGCCTTCGTGCGCTCGCGCAGCCCGATCGCGATGTGGTCCAGATTCTGTCGAAACTGTTCAGGTGACGGCTCCCCCGACAAGCCCTTGAACAGGTGCGCGAACCGCCGGAAGTTCGGGAAAACGGTCGCCAAAATATCGTTGGAACCGATCAGAACCAGCACGCGGTCCGGCTTCGCGGCCGCTACCGCGTCGAGCCGGCTGACAACGTTGTGCGACAAATCCCCGCCCACCCCGAAATTGCGGAAGCTGAACCGCTCATTGCGTGGACGCTTCCCCAGCTCGGCGATCCAGTCATAGGTGCCGCGGGCGGCGGTGGAACTCGAACCCACGCAGGCCACAATCTCCCGCTCAAGACCCATCGCTTTTCCTCTGCTGTTCAGCCGGTGTGGATGTGTTCCCGGCGGAAACCGAGCCCCATGATTCGGCCCAGTAGCCGCTTGGTCGGCGCAGACCGGCTCACCAGCCGCACGATCCACATTGGCGGGGCCGCCTTGCTCATGCGGGCCAGATTCGTCGTCTGGGCACCCTGAAGCCGCTGCGCAAGCTTGGTCGGGGCCTCCCGGCGTTTCTGCACCGCACGAAGGTCCTTGTCGGTAACCGCACCCGTTCTGCAACGGACCGGCAAGGGCGTTGGCGGTGGCTACCGCGTCGGCGATGGCGTAGTTAACACCGATGCCGCCGACCGGCGACATAGCGTGCGCGGCGTCGCCGATACACAACAAGCCCGGTCAGCCACCACCGTCGTAACCGGTTGGCACGTACCGAGAGCAGCATGACTTGGTCCCAATCGGTCAGCGCGTTGAGGCTGGTGGCGAGGAACGGGGCGGCGGCGGCGACCGTTAACCGGAACGCGGCAAGGCCCCGGGCCTTCACCTGTTCGAAGCCGTCCTTTTCGATGATTGCTCCGCATTGCCAGTAGTCACCGCGATCGATCGCGATGATGATCTGGCCGTCACCGATGTAACCGAGCGTTTCGGGGGCCGACTCGTTGCGCGGTAGGCGGAACCACAGCACGTCGATTGGCATGGGAAACTCGGTGATCGGCAGTCCCGACTGTGCCCGGATGACCGACGATCGTCCGTCGCACCCCACGACGAGATCTGCGCGGATTTCCACTGGGCCGCCCGGGGTTTGGGCGGTGACGCCCGCGACCCGATCACCGTCCCACAGCAGGCCGGTAACTTCGGTGTTCATCTCGAGCCGGAAGGAGCGGTAGCGTTTGGCCTTGTCCGCCAGGAAGTTCAGGAAGTCCCATTGGGGCATGAAGGCGACGTACTTGCAGACGGTCGGCAGGTGCCGGAAGTCGACGAGATCGAAGTTGTGGCCGTTGAATCCGATGCCCAGCTGTTCCCTGACCTGGTGTGGGACCTGGCACAGGAACTCGTCGAGTATCCCGAGCTCGTGCATCAGCTCGGTGGTCGACGGATGGACGGTGTCCCCGCGGAAGTCGCGGAAGAAGTCGCCGTGCTTTTCCACCACGAGGGTCGACACACCTGACCGCGCAAGCAGATAGCCGAGCATCATCCCGGCCGGTCCGCCACCGGCCACGAGGCAGGTGGTCGTCCATCCGTCCATCGGAACTCCTAACCCACGCGCCACGGCGGTGTCAGCTCGTCGGAGCGCGGCGATCCAACTGTTCACGGTGCGAGCATCGACACGCTGAAACGCGCCGGCCGATATGCCGAGATAGCGCTCGATCGCCTCGAGGTGCGCGCCGTGGGCGGTGATCATGTCCTTGACGGTTGGCGCCTCGGGCGACTCGGCGGCCACCGCTAACAGCCGTCGAGCCATCGCGTCCTGCAGTGCCTGAACGAGGGCCACGATGATGGTGCCGGCGTGCTCGGGATAGGTGGTGGTGAACAGCTGCTCGTCGACACCCTGCTGGACGAGCAGGGTCAGCAGCGGCGCCAGTCGTCTCGCCACGGCCCTGTCGACCTTGTGCCCGAATGCGATGTTCTCGGGTGCATACCACAGCGACAACATGGCCACCAATAGGTTCTGGCGCGCGGACTTCCAGCGGATGACCTCGCCGAAGTACCGGCGCAGCTTGTCGAGCGCGCTCAGCTCGCGGTCAGCGATGATCTGAGCGAGCATTCGCTCCGAATTGCCCACCAGCCGCTCGGCGAGCGCCTCGATCACCTCGGGCTTGGAGTCGAAATAGTGGTAAAACGCCCCCTTGGAGATCTGCAGATCGTCAAGAATGTCCTGGATCGTCAGGCGCTCATAGCCTTTGGACACGATCCCTCGCTGCGCGGCATCCAGGATGGCGTCACGCCGCGCCGCGTGCTCCACGACGTTTATTGTCCGAGCCACCGACTGCCACCAATCTATTATTAGACCGACGGTTGGTTTATTAACAATATGCCGGACTCGGGAGCTCTCGTCAACTTCGGGCCCGGGTTGGTCACACCCCTGCGGCGTCGAGCCGACACGCGGCTTCGAGGCGCCGAACTCGGCGTTTGGGTCACTATCCTGACGACGACGACCGAAACTCCAGCAACACGTACGAAGGGCCGCAGAATGAGCCGTCTTCCCGGTCTGGCTGGCCGGTCGCGCCGCTACGGGTAGGTGGTGAGCATTCCCCGCAGCACCCCGACGAGCACCGACACGGTGCGCAAGCCGACCCGCGCGCGGACAGCCGGCGTGCTGTTGTCGGCACTGATACTGGCCTGCACCGGGGTGAGCTGGTGGGGACTTCACATGGCGTTGGGCGGATTCACGATCTCGCAAGCCCTGGGGCTGGGCGATCCGAAGTCGGCCGGCGGCGCAATGAACATCTTGCTGATCGGGTTGGACTCGCGAAAAGACCAAGACGGCAACGACTTACCACCAGAGATCCTGGACAAGCTGCACGCCGGCGACTCTGACTCGGGTGGCTACAACACCAACACGCTGATCCTGGCCCACATTTCAGCCGACAACCACGTGACCGCCTTCTCCATCCCTCGCGACGACTACGTCGCCGTCGACGACATCCCCGGGTACGACCACATCAAGATCAAGCAAGCCTATGGGCTGAAGAAGGCCGACGAGGAGGAGCAGCTCGTCAACCGGGGGATCACCGATCAGCAACAGCTGGAAAGACAAGGCCGCGAGAGCGGCCGGGCGGCGACGCTGGCAGCGGTGCGCAACCTCACCGGAGTACCGATCGACTATTTCGCCGAGGTCAGCCTGGCCGGCTTTTATGACTTGGCCAACACCTTGGGCGGGCTCGACGTGTGCCTGAATCAGCCGGTGTCCGACGACTTTTCGGGTGCCGATTTCCCCGCGGGCCGCCAGACCCTCGACGCCGAACAAGCGCTGGCATTTGTGCGGCAACGCCACGGCCTGGACAACGGCGACTTGGACCGTACCCACCGCCAGCAGGCATTCCTGGTGTCGGTCATGCACAAACTGCAGCAGGCCGGCACGTTCACCGATATCGGCAAGCTCAACGGGCTGATCGCCGTTGCGCGCAAAGACATCGTGTTATCCAGCGGGTGGAACGATGAGCTGTTCCGGCGCCTCGGCAATGTCAGCGGGCAGAGCGTGCAATACCAAACCCTGCCGGTGCTGAGCTACGACAACGTCGACGGTCAGGACGTCAACATCATCGATCCGGCCGCCATCAAAAATCAGGTGGCGAGCGCGATCAACGGTGACACACCGACGGCGACGACCGCCGACTCGGCCCCGACGAGCACCGTCGACGTGGTCAACGCCGGCCACACCGAAGGCCTGGCCACCACCGTGTCGCAGGCACTGACCCAGCATGGCTACACGGCCGGGCAGGTACGCAACCCGTCCACCGGCGAGCCGGCTGACACCGCGATCGACTACGGCTCGAGCGCAGCCACCGACGCCCAACAGCTGGCCAGGCTGCTCGGCATCAACACACCGCCGCGGCTGGACGCCACCCAGGAACCCGCACACATCCGGGTGACCCTCGGCCCCGACTACACGCCGCCAACCGGCTTGGCCCAATCAGACGCCGCAGCCGACACCCTTGCCACCCGACCCGATGGCGCCGACGCGGCAACAACCACCCCAACGCCGGACCGCGGCCAACCGATGGCCGGCGGCGACATCCCGTGCGTCGACTAGCAGCAGGGCCGGCACCGATAGGATCGGCGAATGCACCCGCGACTGACATCGGGCAGGATCGCGATTTCAAGTGCGTCGCGGTGGTCGGAGCTGATCCCACACGGCGGCGGTGCGTTGGCAATCCTGATCGCCGGTATCGTGATCGCGGTGATTGCTGCAGTCGTCGCATTAGAGCTGCGCCGCAACATGTTTGGCTGGATGCTCACCGCATTTGTGGCGACGCTGGTGATCGTCAGCGCGGTACATTATGCTCTCACCCTCCGGTAGTTTCGGCAGCATGCCCGAACTGACGAACCGCCAGATCCTGCTGCGCCGCCGGCCGACCGGGCTGGTAAAGCCCGGGGACACCGAGCTGGTCACCACGGGTGCGCCCGAACCCGCCGACGGTGAGGCGCTGGTGCGCACCACCTACGTCGGGATGGACGCCGCCGCCCGCACCTGGTTGGACGGCCAGCCCGGCTACCTGCCGGCGCTCGAGCTGGGCGACGTCATCAGGGCGGCCGGAATCGGCGAGGTGGTGGCCACCCGCTGTGACGCCTACGCGGTCGGTGACGTCGTGACCACGCTGACGGGCTTCCAGGAATACGTCATCATCCGCGACGACGTGTTCACCACACCCATCCCGGGGGAGACCGACCAACTGGCGATCATGTCCGTCTACGGGCCGACGGGCGCCACCGCGTATTTCGGGATGACCGACATCGGCAGGCCTGCGCCGGGGGAGACCGTGGTCGTGTCGGCCGCGGCGGGCGCCACCGGGTCGGTGGCCGGTCAGATCGCCAAGATCGCCGGCGCACGAGTGGTCGGCATCGCCGGCGGCCCGCACAAGTGCAAGGCGGTGGTCGACGACTTCGGGTTCGACGCGTGCATCGACTACAAGCAGGCCAACCTGCCGGCAGCGCTCAAGGAACACTGCCCGAAGGGGGTGAACGTCTACTTCGACAACGTCGGTGGGCCGATCCTCGATGCGGTGCTCGGGCGGCTGGCGCACCGGGCCCGGGTGGTGCTGTGCGGCGTCATCTCCAGCTACCTGACGGGCGAACACCCGGGGCCCGCCAACTACGTCAACCTGCTCGCCAGGACCGCGCTCATGCAGGGATTCAACGCGCTCGATCAGTGGGGCCGCTTCGATGAGGCCTTCGCCTCGCTTCGCCAGTGGGAGGCCGAGGGCCGGCTCGTGCACCGGCAGACCATCTTCGAGGGCATCGAGTCGTGCGTCGACGCCCTCAACGGGCTGTTCACCGGCGCCAATATCGGCAAGACCCTGGTCATGGTGTCGGAACCGACGGCCTGATGCCGAAGCTGAGCGCGGGCCTACTGCTGTACCGCGTCACCGACGCCGGCGTCGAAGTGCTGATCGGCCATCCCGGCGGCCCGTTCTGGGCACGCAAAGACGAAGGGGCGTGGTCGATTCCGAAGGGCGAGTATCTCGAGGGCGAAGACCCGTGGGCCGCCGCGCAACGCGAATTCCTCGAGGAACTCGGCAAGCCGCCGCCAGAAGGTCCGCGCCTCGACTTCGCGCCACTGAAACAGCCGAGCGGGAAGGTCATCACGGCCTTCGCCGTTCGCGGCGATCTGGACCTCGAAGGCACCGTCAGCAACACGTTCGAGCTGGAGTGGCCGAAGGGGTCGGGCAACATCGGCGAATATCCCGAGATCGACCGCGTCGGTTGGTTTTCCGTGGCCGAGGCCAACGCGAAGCTGCTGAAGGGTCAGCGGCCGCTGCTGGACCGCCTCATGGCTGCCCTCGAAGGCGCCGGACCGGGCGGATCTCGATAGCGTTGATGGTCAGCGCGCGGCCGTGGATGCGCCACCCCGGCCCGGTGCGCAGGTACTCGTCGTCGTAGCGCAGATGCCATACCACGTCGGTGATCTCGGTGTCTGCGGCGGTCCAGTGGTGGGCGATGCACGTGATGCGGCCCAGCGCATAGTTGGAGTCGTCGCCGGGCGCATAGACCTCGCCGACGATCGCGTGCTCCGTTCGCGTCACGGTGGCCACCGCCGCCATCGCCTCCCGCACGCCGCGGCGGCCCTGGTGACGGAGCACCGGTTCCAGCGATCGCGGCGGATCGGGCAGCCGCAGTTCCGCGGTGTCGGTGAACAACTCGACGACATCGTCGAATCGCCGATCGTCGACGGCCGACGCGTAGAGGTGGACCAGGTCGCTGAGCGCGAGTCGGTCGAGGGCGTCGAGCCTCACGGCGTCAGCGCCAACCGCTGCGCACACATCGACAGCAGGTCGCACGCCTCGCCGAGGTCGGCGGTGGGCGGCATGGCCAGCACGACTCTGTCGGCGCCCAGCGCCGCGAGTTTGCCGGCGCGATCGTCGTCGATCTTGGCCACCAGATGGCCCAGCGACAGCTCGAGCGCGTCCGGGTCGCGGCCGGCTTTGCCCGCCTCGTCACGCATTACCGCGATCAGCTCGGTCAACGTGGAACCGCCGACGCCGAGCGGCTGAAAGCCGTCGCCGAACCGGCCTGCCCGGCGGGCCGCCGCGCGGCTGTGCCCGCCGATGTGGATCGGCACCCGCTTGGCGGGCTTGGGATAGCAAGCGGCGTTGGCGAATTCGAAGAACTCGCCGGAAAAACTCGCTCCGTGCGGCTGGTCCTCCCACAGCAGCCGCATCACCTCGAGTTGTTCGTCGGCGCGGCGCCCGCGACTGGAGAACTCCGCTCCGCAGGCCTCGATCTCCTCCTTGAGCCAGCCCATTCCCACGCAGAGCCGAATGCGGCCACGCGACAACGCATCCACCGTGGCCACCCGCTTGGCCAGCACCACCGGATGGTGGTTGGGCAGCACCAGTACACCGGTGGCCAGACCGAGCCGATCGGTCTGCGCGGCCAAAAAGGCCAGCAGGTCAAGCGGATCGGGCACCGGGCAGTCGGCGGGCAACTCCACGCGTCCCGACGGGTCGTACGGGTACACGCTGGTGTAGTCGGTCATCAGCACCGTGTGTTCGACCGCGACGATCGACTCGAACCCGCAGGCTTCAACGTGCCGGGCGAAGACCGACATCCACTCAGGATCGGCGGTGACCCCGGCCGCGACGGGCGCTATGCACGGCGAACTTCATGGCACCGCACGACCATTGCTGCGCCGGATGGATTCCCAGCATTTCAGCCGAGTCATCCCGGTCTGCTGCATGCACACCCGCACCGGCGACTCGTCCGCGGTCGGCAGCGGCGTGTCGGCCGGTCCGGTCGTCACCGTCGGGCTCGCGATGTTGCCCGGTTGCAACGACCACACCGTGGTGCCGCTCGGTTGCAGGGTCGAGCAGTACGCCGGGGAACCGCCTTCAGCCGTTGCCGTGCTGCCCGCCGGGGTGCAGTTTGCGCCGATCACCACCGTCGGTGGTGGGGCCGTGCGGCGGCGGTTGGACCGGTTCCGGTGGCGGGAATGGCACGGTGGGGCTCGTCGGCGAATTCGCAGTCGGGGTGGTTGGCTCTGGCCGCTCTACCCGGTGAAACTCCTTGACCGCCAGAGCGATTCCAGCGATCAGCAGCACCGCCAGGATCGCAGGCACGACGACGCCGGCGCGTAGCAGGGAGCGTTTCGGCCCCTTTGCCGCGAATGCGAGGGTGGTGCCGACGTCACCATCGGCGGCGCCGAGCCGGTGGGCCAGCGCGCGGGCGAAGTCGGCGCACCGCTCGATAACGGTCCTTGGGATCCTTCGCCAGCGCCTTGGCCAGCACCGGGTCCAGCGCCGACAGCTCGGGGCGCCGGTCGCCGATCGGCCGGCGGTGACGCCGGACAGGTGCTGGCTGATGACGACGGCCGGATTGGAATGCTGAAACGGCGGCGCGCCGGTCAGCAGGTGAAA
This sequence comes from uncultured Actinomycetota bacterium, assembly GCA_963733605.1. Lineage (GTDB taxonomy): Bacteria > Actinomycetota > Actinomycetes > Mycobacteriales > Mycobacteriaceae > Mycobacterium. The sequence continues at coordinate 73,844 of CAVTDY010000033.1, read as the reverse complement.
GGCGGTGGCCGCCAGGGCGTATTGGTCCGCCCGGCCGTCGAGCGCGCCGCCCATCAGCTGCTCGGGTGCGGCGTACGACACCGTGCCGACCGTCATGTTCGTCGCGGTCAGCCCGCTGACGTCGTCGACCCAGCGGGCGATGCCGAAGTCCGCCAAGCAGGATTCGCTGATCACCCGAGTCCGGGTGGGACAGCAGGATGTTGGCGGGCTTGACGTCGCGGTGCAGCAGGTTGCGCTCGTGCGCGTAGTCCAGCGCGTCGGCGACCGCGGTGACGATCGTCGGCGACCTCGGCCGTTGGCATGCCGTTGGGATAGCGCTCCCGCAGCAGTCGTCCCGCATCGGTGCCGTCGACGTAGTCCATCGACGATCCACAGCTGGCCGCTCGAACTCGCCGCGGTCGTGCACCCCGACGATGTGCGGATGCCACAGCGTGGCCGCGATGTCGGCCTCGCGGTTGAACCGCTCGCGATACTCGCTGTCCGCCGACACCGTCGGGGCGCAGCACCTTCAGCGCGTCCCGGCGGGGCAGTCGCGGATGCTGCGCCAGATAGACCTCGCCCATGCCGCCGGAGCCAAGCAGCCGCACGATGGTGTATCCGGCGAACGTCGTCGCCATCGGCCAACGCCATGGGCGAATAGTAGTCAGACGCGCGCTACAGGTCGAGCGTCAGCTCGCGAGCTCGCCGGCCGCCGCGCGATACGCAGATCAGCATCATGCCGCGCGTCGCGTTCGGGGTCGGTGAGCAAGGTGTCGCGGTGGTCGACGGTGCCCCGACACGAGCACCCTGGTGCGGCAGGTGCCGCAGAACCCCTGCTGGCACGAGTACGGCGCGTGCACCCCCGCGCGGTTCAGCGCCGAGAGCAGCGTCTCGTCGGCGCCGACCCGCACCGTCTCGCCGGTCGAGGCCGACGGAGACCGTGAACTCGTCGCCGTCGACGACCGGCGGGGCGGCGAACCGTTCGAAGTGCAGTTCGACGTCGTCGCGCCCGACGAGCTCGGTATCGGATGGCGGTCAGCATCGGCGCGGGACCGCATGCGTAGACCGTCGTGCCGTCGGGACAGTCGCCGAGCAGCTCCGCGGCCGCGGGCAGGCCGCTGCACGTCGTCGGTGCGGATCGTCGATCCGGTCGCCGAACCGGCCCAGCTTCATCGAGGAACGGCAGGCTGTCGCGGCTGCGGCCGGTGTAGACCATCGACCAGTCCACGCCGAGGCGCTGCGGCCTGCCGCCAGCATCGGCAGGATCGGCGTGATCCCGATGCCGCCCGCGATGAAGCGGAACCGCTGGGCGGGCGATCCGTAGCCCGGGCACCGTGAGCGGGAACGCGTTGCGCGGACCGTGCGTCGTCACCGGCGCGCCGACCGCTCAGTTCGTCGTGCATCTCGATCGAGCCGCCGCCACCGTCGGGGATCCGCCGCACCGCGATGCGGTAGGACGTCCGGTGTCCTCCGGGTCCCCGCACAGCGAGTACTGCCGCACCAGTCCGCTGGGCAGGTGGACGTCGATGTGGGCGCCGGGATGCCAGCGCGGCAGGCGCTCCCACCGGGAGCGGCAAGCGTCAGCGCGATGACGTCCTGGTCGTGGGCGACGACCCGGCGGTCCGCCACGGTCAAGCGCGAATGGCGCGCTCGAGTCCGGGTGGCGCCGCCATGTTGCGGATCGCGCCCGACAATCGCCAACAGCCCCGACAGCGCCGCGTCGGCAAGCCCGAGCGTCACGTCGTGGCGCATCCGCCCCGACGGACTGGGCGGCGCTTGCGCGGTAGCGGTCGAAGAGCCGCATCAAAGGTGCGCCGCGCGGGCCGCGGGGGAGCTGGCGAGGTACGCGACGGCCTGCGCGGTCGAGCCCATCTGCTCGGGCGAGAATCCGGGCCGGAAGTACATGAACGGTGTTGGAGCCGAACAGCTTTCGGTACTTCGGCAGCAGACCCAGCTTGGAGTCTGCGCATCCGCAGCCGCTGCATCCTCCACCAGCCGATGTCGGTGTTGGGGTCCGTCTTCACCAGGTACCACGCCGCCGCGCTGGAAGAACACGAAGATCATCACCACCGCCATCGTCATGGCGCGGATCCGGTCGACGTAGCTGTCGTGGAAGTAGACCGCGACGTCGTGGGCGACCATGCGGTGCTCGACCTCCTCGCTGCCGTGCCAGCGGAACAGGTCGACCATCGTCGGGATCGGCGTCGTGGTCGTCCCACGCGCAGTTCAGCGAGAAGTCGCCGAGCACCGCGGTGTAGTGCTCGATCGCGGCGATGAGCCACAGCCGGTCGCACAGATGGTTCATCCGCCGCTTGGGGTCGGTGGATGTCGCTCGGCGCCAGCATCTTTTCGAAGACGTACTCGATCTGGTCCAGGATCGGCTTCGGGTCGATGCCGTTGACCACCATGTACTCGTGCAGCACCTGCTCGTGAACATCGGCGTGCGTGGCCTCCTGGCCGATGAACCCGCGCATGTCGTCGGCCAGATTCGGGTCCTTCACCAGCGGCAGTGCTTCGTTGTACGTCTCGACGAACCAGCGCTCGGCGGCGGGCAGGACGACGTTGAGCAGGCTGACGACATTGCTGGCCACCGGATGGTCCCGGAATCCAGTGCAGCCCGATGCCCGACGACATCGAAGTGCACCTTGCGGGCCTGGATCTGGACGGGCCCCGGATCGACTTCCCGGTCAAAGCGGTGCGGTCGCAACATGCCTCGGAAGTCTAGCGAAGTAGGTGGGAACGCAGGTAGCGGGAACCTGAATCGACGGGGTGAGCCCTGCTAGCCCTCCGCTGCCCGGCGGCACCATAGCCGGACCCGGTGCGCCCGCAATCGGCACCACCGGGGTCGGGGTCACCGTGGTAATGCCGTTGGAGCCGACGGTCGGACCGCCGCCGCTCGAGGGGCCGGCAGCCGCAGCTTCGTCGGCGGCCTTCTGGGTACAGTCCAGCATCAGCAGCATCCGTCCACCCGGGGTGACCTTCTGCTGATCGACCAGGCACTCCGATTGCGGAAGCACGCTACCGAACGAGCCGCCGAAGAACGCCTTGACACCCTGGCTTTTCAGAATCTGCATGGCCTTCGAGTACGGCTCGCCCACCACGTTCATGGCGCTCTGGTCAGCCGGGGCCACGCCAGCGCCGATCAGAGCGGCCGAGCCGGCGACGACGAGGCCACCGCTGAGCACAACGATCTTCTTCACGTGATCACTCCGTAAGTCGGTGCGGTGCGAACATATCGCAGCCCCGGCAAATGTGAAACCGCTGGCAGGTGGCGCGGCGTTACACCAGGGGGTGCACGATCTGTTTCATCGCCCCCGCAAGCGTAGCTGCTCGCCGGTCCGTGAACACGTCTTCTAGCAGCAGTTTCTTGCCGTCGGGCCCGCGCAGCGGCACCCGCCAGTTCGGGTACTCGTCGGTGGTGCCCGGCTGGTTCTGGGTGCGCACATCGCCGACGGCGTCGGCAAGCGAGAGCGCCAGCAGCTTAGACGGCGTGCGGCCCAGATATCTGTAGAGCGCGAGCACGACATCGTCGACGCTGGGGTCGTCGCCGAGCAGTCCGACCCGGCGCAGCTCGGCCAGCCACGCTGCCTGTTGGGCCTGGTCGGCGGCCAGTTCCTGATCGGCCGGACGGGTCAGCAGGCCGAGCCGTTCCCGCAGCCGCACATGCTCACCGGCCAGGTAACCCGCCGTCGGCGGCAGGTCGTGAGTGGTCACCGACGACAGGCAGTACTCGCGCCACCTCTCGGCGGGCAGCGGTCCGCCGTCGCCATCGGCCTCGAACCACAGGATCGAGGTGCCGAACAGGCCGCGTTCGCGCAGGTAATCGCGCACCCAGGGTTCGACGGTGCCGAGATCCTCGCCGACCACGACGGCGCCGGCCCGGTGCGCCTCCAGCGCGACGATGCCGATCATCGCCTCGTGGTCGTAGCGCACGTAGGTGCCGTCAATCGGCGGGGAGCCCTTCGGGATCCACCACAGCCGGAACAGACCGATGATGTGGTCGATGCGAACGCCGCCCGCGTGCCGCAGCACCGCGTTGACCAGGGCCCGGAACGGCTCGTACGCCGTGGTGCACCAATTGATCGGGACGCCACGGCGGCTGCGACCAGTCCTGGCCGAGCTGGTTGAACTCGTCGGGCGGCGCACCGGCGGTGACGCCGAGCGCCAGCACATCCTGCAACGCCCAGGCGTCGGCGCCGTTGGGATCGACGCCGACCGCGAGATCGTGCATGATGCCGAGCTCCATGCCCGCCTGCACGGCGGTGGCCTGCGCGGCGGTGAGCTGGTCGTCCAGCTGCCACTGCAGCCAGCGGTGAAAGTCGACGGCGTCAGCATGCTCGGCGGCGAAATCCGCGACCGCCGGGCCGGACGGATGCTGCAGATCCGCCGGCCACTGGTGCCAGTCGCTGCCGTACTGTTCGGCGAGCGCACACCAGATCGCGAAATCGTCCAGGCTGCGTCCCTCTCGCTCGCGGTAGGCGCCATACGCGAGCTCCCGCCCCGCCGAGCGGTCGACGAGGTAGACGCTTTCCAGCGCCGCGCGTTTGGCCTTCCACGCGGTGTCGCGGTCGATCCGCTTCGCCTTCTTCGCGAGGGCCTGCACCTCGACGCGCGCCTTGCGGATGCGGCCGGGATGCCGCGACATACGCGAACTCGTCGATCGCCTCGACACGCAGGTACAGCGGGTTGACGAACCGGCGCGACGTCGGCAGATACGGCGACGGCTCCATCGGCGGCATGGGAGCCGCCGCGTGCAGCGGGTTGACCAGAACAAAGCCGGCACCGTGGCGCGCCGGCCGACCACACGGCGAGGTCGGCCAGATCGGTCAAATCGCCGATGCCCCACGATCGTTGCGACCGCACGCTGTACAGCTGCGCGGCCAGCCCCCACGCGCGGCTGGGGCCCAGCCTGGCCGGCAACTCCAGCGACGGCGGCGAGACGATCACCAGCGTGCTGGTGTCGACCGAGCCGACCTGAAGATGCAGCTGGTGATACCCCAGCGGAAGGTCGGCGGGCAGTTCGAAGCTGGCTTCGCCGACCAGCCGGCCGCCGAGATCGTAAGGAGCTCTGTTGTTTTCGAGCTGTCGCAGACCGGTGCGCACGGTGCCGTCCTCCAGCCGGATCCACAGACCGGCGGGATCGCCGTGGGTGACGTGCACCCAGAACGACGACGCGACGCCGAAGCGAGCCGACGATCGTCGGCGGCAGCGGGCGCGCCCAGTAGTCGCGGTCGTGGGCGAGCAGCGCGGCCCTGCGTTCGTCGTCGGTGGCGGCGGCTACCCCCAGCGCGTCGAGCACGCCGATCAGCGTTGATGCTGCGACGGTCGTGTGCCGACCGGTCCAGTCCTGGTATTCGGTTGCGACGCCGTACCGGTGCGCCAACTCGACGAGCGAGGCCGGCAGGTCGGTCATGTCGCCCATCTTGCCCGACTGTGCCGCCGGTTTCTGGCCTCACGGCAGCCGGCTTGCTACGTCTGTCTGTAATGATCCCTACAGATGCTCGGCCGACGAAAAAGCAGCTGCAGGGCGAGCAATCCCGCGAGCTGATCCTCGACGCCACCGAGCGGCTGATGGCCACCCGCGGCTACGCGGCCACGTCGATCAGCGACATCCGCAAGGCGTGCGGGCTGCCGCCGAGCTCCATCTACTGGCATTTCGGGTCCAAGGAAGGCGTGCTCGCGGCGGTGATGGAGCGCGGCGCCGACCGGTTCTTCGCCGCGATCCCGACGTCGGACGCTGCTGAAGGACAGCTGGCCGTGCTGTCGAATCTGCAATCGCGGCACCCGGACTTCCTTCGGCTGTTCTACATGCTGTCGTTGGAGCGCAGCGACGATCCGGCGGTCGCGGCGGTGGTGCGCCGCGTCCGCGACACGGCGATCGGGCGGTTCCGCGACGCGATCGCCGGCCTGCTGCCCGCCGACGCGCCGCCGGCGAAGGCCGAACGCGTGGTTTCCGAACTCACCGCGCTCGCGGTCGCGATCTCCGACGGGGTGTTCTTCGCCCAGCACCTCGAACCCGACACCGATGTCGAACGGATGTACCGGCGGCTGTCGGGGGCCGTGACGGCGCTCATCCCGATTCTGTTGGAGGAAAAGTGAAAACGGTGAAGATAGTGAAGATAGTGAAGATAGTGAAGATGAGGACAGCGATCATCACCGGCGCCAGCTCGGGGCTCGGGCTCGAGTGTGCGCGAGCGCTGTTGCGCAGCGAGGAGTCCTGGCACGTCGTGCTCGCGGTCCGCGATCGTCGCCGCGGCGCCGACGCGGTCGCACAGTTGGGCGAACCGCAGCGCTGCACCGTGATGCAGGTGGACCTGGCGTCGTTGGCGTCGGTGCGCGCCTTCGTCGACGACGTTCGCTATGCCACCCTCGCGGCCACCCTCGCGCCGTTGCACGCGATCGTGTGCAACGCCGGCGTCCAGGTCGTTTCGGGCACCGAATGGACGAAGGACGGTCTCGAGATGACGTTCGGCGTCAACCACCTCGGCCATTTCGCCCTGGTGCAGGGCCTGCTCGAGGAGCTGGCCCGCCCGGCGCGGATCCTCGTCGTCAGCAGCGGTACCCACGACCCGAGCAAGCACACCGGCATGCCCCACCCGGATTACACCTCGGCCGCCGACCTCGCAGCACCGCGCGCCGAGCAGCCGGCAGACGACGGCCGCCGCCGATACACCACCTCCAAGCTGTGCAATGTGCTGTTCACCTATGAGCTCGACCGCCGCCTCGGCCACGGCCGAACGGGGGTGGCGGTCAACGCGTTCGACCCCGGCCTGATGCCCGGCTCCGGGCTGGCCCGTGACTACCCGCCGCTGCAGCGACTCGCGTGGCGCTACCTGCTCCCCGCGCTGCGGGTGCTGCCGGGTGTGCACGGCACCGGTACCTCCGGGCGCTATCTGGCCGCGCTGGCGAGCGACGCGCGGTTCGACGGCTCCACCGGCGAGTACTTCGCCGGGCTGCGGCCGATCCGGTCGTCGGCGGACTCCTACGACCGCGACAAGGCGCTCGACCTGTGGGAGACCAGCGAGCGATTGCTCACGCACGCGCCCAGGTAAGCGCGATGAGCGTGTGCGTAATGTCCGGTGCGTGGCGCGGGACCGGCGGGCGCGGATCGCGACCGCGGCGCTGTTTCTCGCGAACGGGGCGATCTTCGCCAACCTGCTGCCACGCTATCCAGAGATCAAGGCCGACCTGCACCTGTCCGATGCGGTCTACGGCGCGGCGATCGCCGCGTTCTCCGGTGGCGCGCTGGTCGCCGGGGTTGCCGCCGCGGCGCTGATCCGGCGGTTCTCCTCGTCGCGGGTCGCGGTGGCCGGCACGATCGGCATCGCGGTATTCGTCGTCGCCGCCGGGCTGGCCCGCGCGCCGCTGGCGCTCGCCGCCGCGCTGTTCGTCGCGGGCGCCTCGGAGTCCGTCACCGACGTCGCGCAGAACGCGCACGGCCTTCGGGTGCAGCGCAACTACGGCCGGTCGATCATCAACTCGTTTCACGCGGTGTGGGCGGTCGGCGCGATCCTGGGCGGCCTGATGGGTGCGGGCGCGATCGCGGTGCACATGCCCAGATCAACGCAACTGGCGATCGCCGGTGCGGTGTTCAGTGCCGTCGCCGTCATCGCCTACCCGTATCTGTTGTGCGGTCCCGATCACGACGGACACCGGTCGGCGCGGTCGGCCGGCGGGGGAGTCGCGGGCATCGCGGCGTACGCGACGCTGGTCGCCCTCGTCGTGATCGCGATCGCGGGCGCGGCGATCGAAGATGCCGGAAGCTCCTGGGCCACCTTGTATTTGCGCGACAGCCTCGGCGCACCCGGGGCCATTGCGGTGTTCGGCTACGTCGCGCTGGTCGGGTTCATGTTCATCGGCAGGCTGGTCGGCGACCGGTTGGTGGACCGCTTCGGGCAGCGCGCGGTGGTTCGCACAGGCGGATTCATCACCGCCGCAGGCATGGGCGCAGCGCTGGCGCTTCCCAGTGTGCCCGGCACGATCGCGGGTTTCGCGGCCGCAGGTCTGGGTGTCGCGACGCTGATACCGGCCGCCATGCACGGCGCCAATCAGCTGCCCGGCATGCGCCCGGGCACGGGATTGACGGTGGTGACGTGGCTGATGCGGGTCGGCTTCTTCGGCGCACCGCTGCTTGTCGGCGTCGTCGCCGACGCGACGAGCCTGCGCGTCGGGTTGCTCGCCGTTCCGGTCGCCGGCGTGGCGGTGATGGCGCTGGCCGGCGCCCTCAGCACGCGGCGCGGCGGCCTCTAACAGTCGAAAACGGCGAGCTGCCCGTACGATCAACTCCGATGGCAGGCTTGAGCACGGTGGTCGACACTGCGTACGGACCGCTCCGTGGCATGGACAACGGCCTGGTCAAGGTGTGGAAAGGGGTGCGGTACGCCGCCGCCCCGGCCGGCGAGAAGCGATGGCGCGCGCCCGAACGTCCCGAGCCGTGCACCGAGGTCATCGACGCAACCGGTTTCCGACCGGTATGCCCGCAACCGGTCGAGCCGCGCATACCCATCGATCTCGGTGCGCCCCAAGGCGACGACTGCCTGAGCCTGAACGTCTGGGCGCCCTCGGATACCGCCGCCGGCGACCGGAAACCGGTGATGGTGTGGATCCACGGCGGCGCCTACATCTTCGGCTCGGCGAGCCAATCGCTCTACGACGGCGCAGTGTTGAGCGCCGGCGGCGACGTCGTGATCGTGACCGTCAACTATCGCCTCGGGGCCTTCGGATTCCTCGATTTGTCGTCGTTTTCCACCCCGACCCGGCGATTCGACTCCAATCCCGGCCTGCGCGACGTGATCCTGGCGCTGGAGTGGGTGCGCGACAACATCGCCGCGTTCGGCGGCGATCCGAACCGGGTGACGCTTTTCGGTGAATCCGCAGGCGCCGGCATCGTCACCACCCTGCTGACCACTCCAGTCGCCGCCGGACTGTTCAGCGCGGCGATCGCGCAGAGCTCGCCCGCCACGTCGGTGTACGACACCACCCGGGGCCGCCGGGTCGCCGACGAGTTTCTCGACATACTCGGCCTGGGGCCCGCCGACGTCGACCGGTTGAATGACGTGCCGGCCGAAGCGATCGTGGCGGCGTCGCGGGCGCTGTTCAACGACGTGCCGTTGCGCAGTCCAGGCTTGCTCGCGTTCGCGCCGATCGTCGACGGCGACCTGGTGCCCGATTACCCGGTCAAACTCGCGCGCGAGGGCCGCTCGCATCCGGTGCCCTTGCTCATCGGCACGAACAAGCACGAGGCGGCACTGTTCAAGTGGATGAAGTCGCCGCTGATGCCGATCACGCCGCACGAGATTCGGCGGATGTTCGCCGAGATGGCCGCCGAACAACCCGACGTGCAGCTGCCGACGGAGGATCAGATCGGGGCCGTCTATCGCAGCCGCCGTACCAAGACCCGGGGGATGGGTGTCGCGCGCGATATCGGCTTCCGGATGCCGTCGGTCTGGCTGGCCGAGGGGCACAGTGCTGTCGCGCCGGTCTACCTGTACCGATTCGACTGGTCCACCCCGATGCTGAAGCTGATGGGGATCGGGGCAACGCACGCCACCGAATTGCCCTACGTGTGGGGCAATTTGATCGCCGGGCCCAAGGACGTCACGTTCAAACTGGGTGGGCTCAAGACCGGTGCGGCGGTGTCGGAGCGGATGCGGGCCCGCTGGGTGAACTTTGCCGTCGAGGCCAAGCCCAACGGGCTGCCCGGCGAACCGGAGTGGCCGCCGTATCACGAAGCCGATCGCGCCTGCCTGATCATCGACCGGCGGGACGCGGTTGTGAACGACATCGATCTGCATATCCGGGCCACCTGGGGCGATGCGGTCCTCAACTTCCGGTAGCCCCGCCCGCCGCTAAACTTGCGGGGGAGGTGTCGTCGTGGACCTGGCAAATGCATTCTCGGGGGTGCTGCCGCCGCTGATGCACGATCCGGTGATGTTCGCGGTCCCGTTCTTCCTGCTGCTGCTGATCATCGAGTGGGCCGCGGCGCGCAGGCTCGCCCACACCGAGGCCGATCGCCCGCCAACGGGTGCGTACATGAAGGCCGACGCGTGGGCCAGCATCCGGATGGGCCTGGTGTCGGTCGCAACCAGCGGGGTGCTCAACGGGATCGCCCTGCTGGCGTACGCGGCGCTCTACGTCTACGTCGCGCCGTGGCACCTGCCTGCCAGTCAGTGGTACACGTGGGTGATCGCGATCGCCGGCGTCGACCTGCTCTATTACCTCTACCACCGGATGGCGCACCGGGTCCGGCTGATCTGGGCCACCCATCAGGCCCATCACTCGAGCCAGTACTTCAACTTCGCCACCGCGCTGCGGCAGAAGTGGAACATCAGCGGCGACGTGTTCCTGCGGGCGCTGTTGCCGCTCTTGGGAGTTCCGCCGTGGATGGTGTTCGCGAGCTTCTCGATCAATCTGATCTACCAGTTCTGGATACACACCGAGCGCATTGACAGGCTTTGGCGGCCGGTCGAATTCATCTTCAACACGCCCTCCCATCACCGGGTGCACCACGGCATGGACCGGCCGTACCTGGACCGGAACTACGGCGGAATTCTGATCGTGTGGGACAGGCTGTTCGGCAGCTTCCAGGCCGAGCACGCACGGCCGCACTACGGCCTCACCAAGCAGGTGGACACCTTCAACGTCTGGAAGCTGCAGACGTACGAGTACGTGTCGATCGCCCGCGATGTGCGAACCGCGACATGTTGGCGCGAGCGCCTCGGCTACATCTTCGGACCGCCGGGATGGGCGCCGGCCGAACCACAACTCGCGGTGGGCTCGACCCCGGCCTGGTCGAACGTTTCGGTGCGGCAAGCACCTTCGGCTCGCCGGAACAATTGACGGTGCCGATAACAAGTGGCAGGCGATGGCCGACGCCGACGCTGGCCCGGGCCGAAAAGTTCGGGCCACCACGGCTTTACCGATAGCGGCCGCCAGGAATGGTGTGTAACGCCGCGGCGTTGTCCACCGATAGCAGTTCGGTCCGGGTATAGCAATCCGCAGCTCGCCGGTACGCTGGAGCGCCTTGACCCAGAAAGATCGGAGGCCAGAGTGCGCCGACGATGGTTGCGCATGCCCGCAGCGGCGGCCGCCGCGATCGTCGCGCTGATGCTGCCGTTGCTGCCGTCTGGCCCGGCGCACGCCACTTCCGGCCTGCTGGTGTACCCCGGCATGGAGGTTCGCCAGGCCACCAACGTCTGCACGCTCGGTTACGTCGACCCGCAAAATCGGATCGCGTTCACCGCCGGCCACTGCCGGGGCAATGGACAGGTCAGCGACAAGGACGGCAACGTGATCGGCAGCCAGACCCTGTGGCGGGACAACACGCCCAACGGCGCCACCATCGACACCAACCATCAGATTGCCGACTGGGAGGCGATCAGCCTTTCACCCGACGTCGCGGTCAACGACATCCTGCCGGGCGGACGGGAACTGATTTCCGATCCGGCCGTCGTGCCCTCGGTCGGTCTGCCGGTCTGTCACTTCGGGGTGATCTCGGGGGAGAGCTGCGGGACCGTCCAGGCGGTGTACAACGGCTGGTTCACGATGGCCAACGGCGTGGTGAGCCAGAAGGGTGACTCCGGCGGGCCGGTCTACAACGTCACCCCCGACGGCCGGGCGGCGCTGATCGGGATGTTCAACAGCACCTGGGGTCAGTACCCGGCGGCGGTCTCGTGGCAGTCGGCCAGCCAGCAGGCGCGCGAAGACGTCATCTCCGCCACGTCGGGCACCGTCATCACGCCGCCGCCCGCGTCCTAGCCGACGATCTCGAACACCGGGATCGACGGGGCGGCAGCCCGCATATCGTCGTCGGTGGACTGCGGCGTCAGCCCGCCGATGTGACCCTTGACCTCCCAGTACCACCGGTCGAGGTAGCGCTGCAACAGCGGCGGCTTGGCGGCGTCGGCGACCTCGGAGATGCGGACCTGCCTGCTGCGCCACCGCGGCCCCATCTCGACGACGCCCGCGATGCGTGCGTTGCGCGCCCACTGCGTGTTACCGCGCGGCGACACGACGTAGTCGCGGCCGTCGACGGTGAGCATGTTGACCACAATGCCGCGGCGCTTGCCGGTCTTGCGGCCGCGGACGCGCAGCGCGCGTGTTCCGGCGATGCTGATCCCCGCCTCGGCCAGCCAGCGGATCAGCGCGTTGGCTGTGCGGGCAGCCAGATTGGGGGTGTCGTAGCGCACGGTCATCGGGTTTCCTTTCGTTGTCCTGCCGATTGGAGAGCGGTGCTCTCTAATGAGGATGGCACGCCGGCCGGGATAATTCAAGAGCAGTGATCTCGTTTTGTGTCACACTGGCCGCATGGGCAAGCGGCAGGAGACCCGCGAGAAGATCGAGGCGCAGATCATTGATCTCGGCCGGCGCCATCTGGTGACCGAGGGTGCGGCCGGGCTGTCGCTGCGGGCCGTCGCGCGCGACCTCGGCATGGTGTCGTCCGCGGTGTATCGCTACGTGGCCAGCCGCGACGATCTGCTGACGCTGCTTCTCGTCGACGCCTATTCGGAGTTGGCCGGCGCGGTCGACCGCGCCGGTGCGGCGGCCGGCGGGTCCTGGAGCGACCAACTGCTCGCGATGGCGCATGCGGCCCGCGGGTGGGCGATCGATCAGCCGGCCCGCTGGGCGCTGCTGTACGGCAGCCCGGTGCCGGGCTACCACGCGCCGCGGGAGCGCACGGTCGGACCGGGGACCCGGGTGGTCGCAGCGCTGTTCGGCGCGGTCGGGGCGGGCATCGCGGCGGGCGCCATAACGGGTTCCAATGTTGCTGTGGCGCAGCCGTTGTCGTCGGACTTCGAGCGGATACGTGAGGAGTTCGGCTTCGGCGGTGATGACGCCGCCGTGGCCAAGTGTTTTCTGCTGTGGGCCGGACTGGTCGGTGCGATCAGCCTCGAGGTGTTCGGTCAGTACGGTGCTGACACGCTCGCCGAACCCGGCGCTGTGTTCGACAGCTCGGTCCGGCTGCTGATCGGCATGCTCAGCGGGTAGGGCAGCCCAGGAGCAGCCATAGCCGCGGCGGACGAACTATCCTGGACCCACGAGGCACTTGATGAACCGCGACGAACTGTTCGCCTCGATCGGGGCTGCGTGCCCCGATCGTGGGGACACGGTGTACCTCGAGCGCCGGGGGGAGTCGTACAGCTGGCGCATCGTGCCGGTGGATGCGGTTGTCATCGAGACGTCATCGACACCCGACGACCCGGACGTGTGGATGTGCTTGTCGGCCGCCTGGCCGCAGGACCCGACCCGGGCGCGGGCGTTCTTCGACGACCTGCTGGCCGAACTCGAGTCGATGGCTGATCGCGGCGACCGGTGCCGATGGCCGCTCGACGACCCCTGGCCGCATTCGCACTGACGGCCGGCATCGTGGATTTCCGCATCGACCCAGAGCAACGCGCCAGCTTCAAACGCTGTCGGCGGCAATGGGACTTCGCCTCACGCCGTGGGCTCGAACCAGTCGATGCGCCCGGATCCGCACTGCCCGCCGCGCTCAAGGACGCGCTTGCCGTCTACTACTACCCGGGCACCTGGGACTGGCAGCACGACCTCAAGCAGTCGTTGGTGCACAAGGCGGTCGAGCGGTCGCTGAACGACGCAGGCGCGGGCGACCTCATCGAGGCCGCCGCGGAGCTGCTGGACTGCTATGACGCGTGGGCGAGCACGATCGACGATTTCGCACCGGTCAAGATCGACCACGACGTGGCGGGCCTGCTCGCCGATCCGGCGGATCCCGAGCGGGGACTGTTGACGCCCAACGGATCCGGGGTGGTCTACGCGTGCCGGGTCGACCTGCTGGCGGTGGACGCGGCCGACGAGTACTGGGTCGTGCGGCACCAGATCGTCGATGACTGGCACGACCTGGACACGCTGGTGCGCGACGAGGAGGCGATCGCGGCGTGCTGGGCCTGGGAGCACGATTACCTCGGCATGGAGGTCGTCGGCACGATCCACAACGAGGTGCGCATCGATGGCCCTCTCGATCGTCCCGGGTCCGCGGCCGTCGAGGGGCGCGAACGCAGCCGGTCGCCCAGCACGAGGGCAGCGGCGGCGGCCGGTCGATCCCGCAGCATCAGCGGGTTTCGGCGCTGGCGGCACGCGTCGACGCGGTGAGCCGGATCGACCAGCACACCGCGGGGCCGCTGCGCCGCACCAAGATCCGTCGCACCCGCCACGAGATCGCCGCGGCCGGTAGGCAACTGGCCGCCGAAGCGCTCGACATGGCCGGCGAGCCCGCGATCTATCCGAACCCCGCGGCGCACTGTGCGGTGTGCGAGTTCGCCGCGCCCTGCCTGGCGCAGTTCCAAGGAGCCGATCCGGAGCCGGTGCTGGCGGCGCGCTTTCGAACGCGGTCGCAAAGCGCCCAGCCAAAGCCGCGATTGGGTCAGGCCACCTGGGGTTTCGGCAGGGGCGCCGCACCGCCGCAATGGGACGACCACTGAAACTAGAACACGTTCTAGCCAGCGGCTGCGCTCCGGAGATATCCTCAAGGCGATGCCCGACCAGACACCTGTCCAGATCGCCTGGGTCACGCGTGACCTCGATGCCACCGAAACCGCGCTGACCTTACTGTTGGGCGCCAAGAAGTGGGTCAGAATGCCGGGCGTCCATTTCGGTCCCGACACGTGCACCTACCGCGGCAGGCCCGCGGACTTCGTCGCCGACATCTCGCTGAGTTATGCCGGCGACACCCAGCTCGAAGTCATCGCGCCGGTAGCGGGCGAGAGCATCTACACCGAATTTCTGGACAGCGCAGGAGCAGGCCTGCACCACGTCTGCGTCGAGGCGCCGGATGTCGACGCTTTCGCCGCTGCGCTCGTCGACGCCGAAGGCCACGGCGCAGCCGTCGTCCAGGAAGGCGTGATGCCCGGCGGCATGCGGTTCGCGTATGTGTCCGCCGAAGGTGCCGGCGTGCCCTACATCGAGATCGCGCACATCCCGCCCGAGATCCGGGCGTTCTACGGACTACGTGAAACGAGAGCAAGCAGTGAGCTACCAGCGCTGAGATCCCGGAAACCGTCAACGCGGCCGACGTGACGGCGTGGTCCGACGAGGTCGATGTCCTGGTGATCGGCTTCGGCATCGCCGGTGGCTGCGCGGCCGTGAGCGCCGCCGCCGCGGGCGCGCGGGTGCTGGTGCTGGAGCGCGCGGCAGCGGCGGGCGGCACCTCCGTCGATGGCGGGCGGGCATTTCTACCTCGGCGGGGGCACCGCGGTTCAGCAGGCCACCGGGCATGCCGACAGCGCCGACGAGATGTACAAGTATCTGGTCGCGGTGTCGCGTGAGCCCGAGCTCGACAAGATCCGCGCGTACTGCGACGGCAGCGTCGAGCACTTCAACTGGTTGGAGGACTTGGGCTTTCAGTTCGAGCGAAGCTACTGCCCCGACAAGGTGGTCGTCCCGCCGGGCACCGAGGGCCTGTCCTACACGGGCAATGAAAAGGTGTGGCCGTTCTGCGAGCAGGCAAAGCCCGCGCCGCGCGGGCACTCGGTGCCGGTACCGGGTGAGTTGGGCGGCGCGGGGATGGTGGTCGACCTGCTGGTCAAGCGTGCCGCCGACGTCGGCGTGGCAGATCCGCTACGAGACCGGGGCAACCACCTCATCGTCGAGGACGGTGCGGTGGTCGGGGTCGGCTGGAAGCACTTCACCGACACCGGTGCGGTCAAAGCCAAGGCGGTGATCATCGCCGCGGGCGGTTTCGCGATGAACCCGGAGATGGTCGCCGAGTACACCCCCGCGTTGGGCCAGCAGCGGCGCACCAAGCACCACGGCCTGGTCGCGCCCTACATTCTGGGCAACCCCAACGACGACGGCCTCGGCATC
Source organism: uncultured Actinomycetota bacterium (assembly GCA_963733605.1). Taxonomy (GTDB): domain Bacteria; phylum Actinomycetota; class Actinomycetes; order Mycobacteriales; family Mycobacteriaceae; genus Mycobacterium. The sequence goes on along the minus strand of CAVTDY010000033.1, from coordinate 58,046 downwards.
CGGATGGGCGTCTCGGCGGGCGGAGTCGCCCGCAACCTCGACCAGATGTTCATCACGGCCGCCGCGTATCCGCCCGCGATCCTGCTGACCGGCCTCGTCGTCAACAAAGAGGGCAAGCGGTTCGTCGCCGAGGACTCCTACCATTCCCGCACGTCGGCGTTCGTGCTCGAGCAGCCCGACCAGGCCGCGTATCTGATCGTCGACGAGGCGCACACGCAGATGCCCTCGATGCCGCTGATCCGGTTCATCGACGGCTGGGAGACGGTCGCCGAGATGGAGACCGCGCTCGGCATTCCCGAGGGCAACCTGGCGGCCACCCTCGACCGCTACAACAAGTACGCGGCGGCCGGGGAGGATCCCGACTTTCACAAGCAGCCGGAATTCCTTGCGGCACAGGACAACGGCCCGTGGGCGGCATTCGACCTGTCGCTGGGCCGAGCGATGTACTCGGGATTCACCATGGGCGGGTTGGCGGTGACGATCGACGGCCAGGTACTCACCGATGCCGGCAACGTGATACCGGGCCTCTATGCGGCGGGCGCGTGCGCGTCCAACATCGCCCAGGACGGCAAGGGCTATGCCAGCGGCACCCAGCTCGGCGAGGGCTCGTTCTTCGGCAGGCGGGCCGGGACGCACGCCGCGAGCAAGCTAGCTCACACGCGGGACGGGTTCGTCGCCTTCGCACCGGCCCAGCCGCCACTCGCCCGTCGCCGAGCAGTTCGAGTTCGTGGGTGTGGTGCTGCTCGACGGTGGCTGCGGTGGCTGACGCTGACCAGGATGGTGTCGGGCAGCTCGGTGCGCACCAGCTGGTAGCAGCATGAACTCCAGGCCCTCGTCGAGCGCGGAGGTGGCCTCGTCGAGGAACACCACCTTGGGCTTGGTCAACAGGATCCGGGCAAACGCGATCCGCTGCTGCTCGCCCGGGGAGAGCACCTTGGCCCAGTCCAGCACCTCGTCGAGCCGGTCGACGAGGTGCGGCAGCGCCACCTTCTGCAGCGTGCGGCGCAGCGTTTCGTCGTCGATGCGTGCCTTCCTTGGACGGGTAGGTCACCACGGCGCGCAGGTCGCCCAGCGGCACATAGGGCAGCTGCGACAGGAACATCGTCTCGTTGGGCCCGCACGGCCGGGTCAGGGTGCCCGACGTGAACGGCCACAACTCGCGCCAGGCTGCGCAGCAGCGTGGTCTTCCCGCTGCCGGACGGGCCGGTGATCACCAGCGTGTCGCCGATTTCCAGGCGCATGTCGAGCGGGTTGATGAGCTGCTTGCCGTCCGGGCGTGCGGACCTCGATGTCCTTGAGCTCAACGGTGCCGTCGACGCAGGCCGTTGTCGTCACCTCCGGCAGCGCCCTGCCTCCTCGTTGGCGATCACCAGCCCGTGCAGGCGGATGATCGCCGCGCGGTAACCGGCGAACTGGTCGTAGGCGTTGCGGAAGAAGGACAACCCGTCCTGGATGCTGCCGAACGCCGACGCGGATTGGGTCATGTCGCCGAGCCGAATCTGCGCCGGCGAAGAACCGCGGGAACCTGCAAGAGGTAGGGCAGCGGCACGATGATCTGGCTTATCGACAGGTTCCAGCCGTAGAAGCCGATCATCCTGTTGATGTACCGCTTGTAGTTGGCGACGACCGGCGCGAAGCGTTGCCGCAGCCCCGACCGCTCGGCGAGTTCCCCGCGATAGAAGGCGACCGCCTCCGACGCGTCGCGCAAGCGCACCAGCGCGTACCGGAACGCGGCGTTGAACTTCTCGTTGTTGAAGGACAGCCAGATGATCGGCCTGCCGATCCAGAACGCGATGATGCGACGCAACAGGACATACACCAGCCCGATCCAGAACATCGCCCGCGGAATGTTGTACCCGATGAGGGGCAGCGTCAGCGTGCCCGACAGGTTCCACAGGATCGCGGTGAACGAAATCATCGAGGTGACCGAGGAGACCGCGCCGAACAGCAGCGTGGAGCCCGAGTGTTGTTCGGCGTGTTGGGCAGCGGTCCCGTGCCCGCGGTGAAGATGTCGATGTCGGACTGGATGCGCTGATCGGGGTTGTCGATCGTGTCGTCGATGAAGCGCGACCGGTAGTAGGCCTTGCCGTCCAGCCAGTCCCCGGTCATCCGATCGGTCAGCCAGGCGCGCCACCTAAGCATGAACCGTTGCATCAAAAACAGGTCAAGCATGGTCCGCGCAACATGGATCGCGGCCAGGATGGAGAAGATCAAGAATGGACATCCAAAAGCCGTGGGCGCCGGAGTTTTTCACCGCTTCGTCGCCGGTAAGACCCTGCGAGATGACCTGGAAACTGGTCAGCATGTCGTTGCTCTGGAAGCTGAACAGCACGTCGAGCCGCACGCCGATGATCACCGAGAGCAACAGCACCGCCAGCCAGAGCCAGACCATGCACGCTGGACCGACCGCTGAAGTAATCGCCGGTGATGCGCCAGAACTGTCTACCCCACGCGGTGAAACGGCCGATCAGCGTGAGGATGACCATGGTGGACACCGCCGCGATCACCCAGGCCCTGGCGATCCACACCAGCGACTTCCACAGCTCGCTGCCCCAGTCCAACGTTGGGGTGAACATTTCCATGCGGGCAAGGTACCTCGGCGGCCTGCGGCCAGCCTTCCAGGAGGCCTCAACCCCTGGTCGGGAGCGGGTCGAGCCGGGCGCGGTTGCGGTCCCAATAGCGGACCAACTGAATGCCGGTGGCGGTCGCGTAGCGATGCAGCCCGGTCAGCAACGCCGTCTCGTCGTCGGTGAGGTCGGGATGCCACAGGTCGACGACCAGCACCAGCCGGGCCTGCGCGCTGTTGTTCCAGGCCTCGTGGGTGAAGCTGTCGTCGAAGACCAGACAGCGCCCCTCCTCCCAGGTGCGCTCGACTCCGCCGACACGCAACCCGCAGCGCTGCGGCACGTCGATGCCGAGGTGGCAACGCAACCGGATGTTGGTCGGCCCCCGGTGCGGGGCGATCTGGGTACCGGGTTCGAGCGCGCGAGAAGTAGGCGAGGCCGCCGAGGCTCAGCACGGTGCGGTTGGCCTCGATGATGGCGGCCGTCTCGCGGGCAGCAGGCGGCAGTTGTGCTCGTTTTTTCGGCCCCGCTCGTAGAGGAACAGCACGTTCCACCGTCCCGACCGATTGATGTTCTCGGCTTCCTCGTGGAATCCGCTGCCGGCCAGCGCATGTACCTCTGCGGCGACCGTGTCAGCCGCCGCCTCGAGGTCGCGCGCGAGCCGGAACTGCTGCGCCTCGTGCCACGGCATCGCGCGCAGTCCGGAATACCGTGGGCATCCGAGGCTTTTCCTGGTTTGTCCGCAGCCCGGCGAGGTAGCGCTGGAACCGCGCCGGCAACGGCGGCGGTCGCGCCGGCTGCGTCCGGCAACAGCCCCGTCCGGGCCAGTTCGAGGTACAGACGTTCGGGTGGCGGCGCGGGCGACGGCGCCGCTCGCAAGGGTGCGCCGGGTGACGAACGCGATTTCGTCGGCTTTGCGTCGTGTCACCCAGCGCTGCGCACAGCTGTAGCCATTGGCGCAGGTTCAGCCGCTTGTCCCACGGGGTTCCCCACTGGTGCAGTCGCGCAGCCGCCGCCCGGCCGTGCTCACCGGCCTGCTCGACGGCGCCTTGGCCCAACTGCTGGAAACCCATCCAGATGAGCGGCTCGGCGACCAAGGGCCAGTCACGGTTCGCCGAAGCCTGCAGTGCTCGGTAGTCGTCGAGTAGCTGGGTTTCCTCGGCCGGGGAAACCACCGTGGCGCAGTTGTCGAACACGGGCGGGGTGACCTCGGCGAGTCGTCGCGCCTGCCGACCCAGGTGCGAGACGTGCGACAGCCACCGGCCGGGGGAACGGTCCGGTCGGCAGCTCTGCTCGGCGGCGTTGGCCATGTAGACCGGCAGAAGGTCACCGGCGTCCGCGGGCGTTACCTGGACGGGATGGCCGTCCAGCCGGCTGGTCACTTCGAACGCATCGGGTGGCTCGCTCGCTGACGCAGTCACGCGCGGACAGCAGCTCGCGCCGGTCGATGCTGCAAAAAAGGTGGGCGAGCCGCTCGGCCTCGGGGCCGACCAACGCGCGAACCTGATCCCGCTCGGTCAACTCGAACGTCGGATGGGTGAACGCGTCGGTGGAGTACACGCTGTGCACCAGGCCCGCATATTGCACGCGCAGCGGCTGCTGCCACGCGGTCAGGATGTCAAAGGTGTTGAACGAGGTGCTCTTCAAGGGACTGCGCACCATGGCGGACCAGATGTGTTCTCCTGCGCCGGAGTTCTTCTCTGATCGGATCCGTGGATTCAGCGGTGCCGAGCGATGCCACTGATACCTCCCAAGCTGGTGGCCGCCATTATGCTGCGGCCATGAGCATCGAGGCTCCGGTCGCCGTTCATGCCGGACATCTGATCGCCCGGCGGCTGCGCGCCAGCGGCATCGACACCATCTTCACCCTCTCCGGTGGGCACCTGTTCTCCATCTACGACGGCTGCCGCGCCGAGAACATCCGGCTCATCGACACCCGTCACGAGCAGACCGCCGCGTTCGCCGCCGAAGGCTGGTCGAAGGTGACCAGGGTGCCCGGCGTCGCCGCCCTCACCGCGGGCCCCGGCGTGACCAACGGGATGAGCGCGATGGCGGCCGCGCAGCAGAACCAGTCCCCGCTGGTGGTGCTCGGCGGGCGGGCGCCGGCACTGCGCTGGGGGCAGGGGTCGCTTCAGGAGATCGACCACGTGCCCTTCGTGGCGCCGCTGACCCGGTTCGCCGCGACCGCGCAGTCGGCCGATGCGGTCGGCCCGCTCATCGACGATGCGCTGCGGGCCGCGGTCGGTGCGCCCTCCGGCGTCGCTTTCATCGACTTCCCGATGGATCACGTCTTCGGCGAGGCGCACGACCCGGGCGGCCCCGGCGCGCTGGCCGATCCGCCCGTCCCGGTCGCCCCGGACGGCAATGCCCTTGACGTCGCCGTGCGTCTGCTCGGGGCAGGCCCGGCGACCGGTGATCATGGCGGGCACCAATGTGTGGTGGGGGCACGCCGAGACCGCCCTGCGCAACCTGGCCGAGGCGCTGCGCGTGCCGTGCTGATGAATGGAATGGCCAGGGGGACGGTGCCGGCCGATGACGAACTGGCGTTTTCCCGGGCGCGGTCGAAAGCGTTGGGCGAAGCCGATGTTGCCCTCGTGGTCGGGGTGCCGATGGACTTCCGGCTCGGCTTCGGCGGCGTGTTCGGCGCGCAGACGAAACTGATCGTCGCCGACCGCGCCGCACCCGAGCGGCCGCATCCGCGCGACGTCGCGGCCGGGGTCTACGGCGATCTGAGAGCGATTCTGTCGGCACTGGCGGGCGCCATCGCCGGCGACCACGAGGGCTGGATCGGCGAGCTGCGCGCGGTCGAGAACGCGGCGCGGGCAGCCGAGCAGGCCGAGCTTGACGACGACCGCACCCCGCTGCACCCGATGCGGGTGTACGCCGAACTCAAGCCGCTGCTGGACCGCGACGCGATCGTCGTCATCGACGCCGGCGACTTCGGCTCCTACGCGGGGCGGGTCATCGACAGCTATGTGCCCGGCGCGTGGCTGGACAGCGGGCCGTTCGGCTGCCTGGGCTCGGGTCCCGGCTATGCCCTCGCCGCGAAGCTGGCCCGGCCCGACCGGCAGGTGGTGTTGTTGCAGGGCGACGGCGCGTTCGGCTTCTCCGGCATGGAGTGGGACACGTTGGCGCGCCACGGCGTTCAGGTCGTCTCGGTGATCGGCAACAACGGCATCTGGGCGTTGGAAAAGCATCCGATGGAGATGCTCTACGGCTATTCGGTGGTCGCCGAGCTGCGGCCGGGCACCCGCTACGACGAGGTGGTGATGGCGCTCGGCGGCCACGGTGAGCTGGTGTCGACGCCCGGGCAGCTCCGTCCCGCGCTGGAGCGTGCCTTCGATGCGGGGCGGCCCGCCGTGGTCAACGTGCTGACCGACCCCGCGGTGGCATATCCGCGCCGCTCCAACCTCGCCTGAGCGAGCTTTCCCGTCGGCGGGCCGCGTACCGTAAATGTGTGGCGAAGACCAAAACCCGCACCTCAGGTCGCTGTCAGCAGCCGGTTCTGGAAGCTGCTCGGCGCCAGCACCGACAAGGAACAGACCCGCTCGATGGCGCAGGTGCGCGAGTCGGCGGAGTTCGGCGACAAGGCCGCCGACCTCGACGACGAGCAGCTGCGCAAGGCCGCCCAGCTGCTGGACCTCGACGACCTGGCCGATTCGACGGACATCCCGCAGTTCCTTGCCATCGCCCGCGAGGCGTCCGAGCGGGCAACCACGCTCAAGCCGTTCGACGTCCAGCTGCAGGCCGCGCTGCGCATGCTGGCGGGCGACGTGGTCGAGATGGCCACCGGTGAGGGCAAGACGCTGGCCGGTGCGATCGCCGCGGCCGGTTACGCGCTGGGCGGGCGCAACGTGCACGTCATCACCATCAACGACTACCTGGCCCGCCGCGACGCCGAATGGATGGCCCCGCTGCTCGAGGCGATGGGGCTGACGGTCGGCTGGATCACCGCCGACTCGACGGCAGACGAGCGACGCGAAGCGTACAAGTGCGACATCACCTACGCGTCGGTCAACGAGATCGGCTTCGATGTGCTGCGCGACCAGCTGGTCACCGACGTCGACGATCTGGTGTCGCCGAATCCCGACGTCGCGCTGATCGACGAGGCCGACTCGGTGCTCGTCGACGAAGCGCTGGTGCCCCTCGTCCTCGCGGGCACCACGCACCGGGAGACGCCGAAGGTGGAGATCATCCGGCTGGTCGGCGAGTTGGTCGCGGGCGAGGACTACGACACCGACGCCGACAGCCGCAACGTCCACCTCACCGATAGCGGCGCGCAGAAGCTCGAGGCCAAACTCGGCGGCATCGACCTCTACTCCGAAGAACACGTCGGCGGCACCCTGACCGAGGTCAACGTCGCACTGCACGCCCACGTGCTGCTACAGCGCGACGTGCACTACATCGTCCGCGACGACGCGGTGCATCTGATCAACGCCTCGCGCGGCCGCATCGCGCAGCTGCAGCGCTGGCCCGACGGCCTGCAGGCCGCCGTCGAGGCCAAGGAGGGCATCGAGACCACCGAGACCGGCGAGGTGCTCGACACCATCACGGTGCAGGCGCGTGATCAACCGCTACCCGACGGTGTGCGGCATGACGGGCACCGCACTGGCCGCCGGAGAACAGCTGCGCCAGTTCTACAAGCTCGGCGTTTCGCCAATTCCGCCGAACACGCCCAACATTCGCGAAGACGAGGCCGACCGCGTCTACATCACCGCGGCCGCCAAAAACGATGCGATCGTCGAGCAGATCACCGAGGTCCACGCGACCGGGCAGCCCGTGCTGGTCGGCACCCGCGACGTCGCGGAGTCCGAGGAGCTGCACGAGCGGCTGGTCAAGGCCGGCGTCCCGGCGGTGGTGCTGAACGCGAAGAACGACGCCGAGGAGGCCCGCGTCATCGCCGAGGCGGGCAAGCTCGGTTCGGTCACCGTGTCGACGCAGATGGCCGGCCGCGGCACCGACATCCGGCTCGGCGGCTCCGATGAAGCCGACCACGACGAGGTCGCCGAGCTCGGCGGGCTGCACGTCATCGGCACCGGCCGCCACCACACCGAGCGGCTGGACAATCAGCTGCGCGGCCGCGCCGGGCGGCAAGGCGATCCCGGGTCGTCGGTGTTCTTCGCCAGCTGGGAGGACGATGTGGTGCTGGCCCACCTCGAGCCGACCAAGCTGCCGACGCAGACCGACGAGGACGGCCGCATCGTCGGGGCCAAAGCCGCGACGCTGCTGGACCACGCGCAGCGCATCGCCGAAGGCCGGATGCTCGACGTCCATGCCAACAACTGGCGCTACAACCAGTTGCTCGCCCAACAGCGGGCGATCATCGTCGAGCGCCGCGACACCTTGCTGCGCACGCCGACCGCGCGCCAGGAGCTGGCCGACGCGCACCGAAGCGCTACCAGGAAGTCGTCGAGGACTTGGGCGAGGAGACGAAGCTGGAGAAGATCTGCCGGCTGATCATGCTGTACCACCTCGACCGCGGCTGGGCCGACCACCTGGCGTACATGGCCGACATCCGGGAGAGCATCCACCTGCGAGCGCTGGGAAATCAGACCCCGATCGACGAGTTCCACCGGATGGGGGTCGACGCGTTCGCCTCGCTGGCCGCCGACGCGATCGAGGCGGCCCAACAGACATTCGAGACCGCCGCCTCCATCGAGGACGAGCCGGGCATCGATCTGTCCAAGCTCGCCCGGCCGACGTCGACGTGGACGTACATGGTGCACGACAATCCGCTGGCCGAGGACTCGATGTCGGCGCTGAGCCTGCCCGGGGTGTTCCGCTAAGCGGTTGCGGTTCGTTCTACGCTTCGACCAGTCGAAGCGGCGGGATCCCGGTTGGCGGCGGCGAATAGCGCGCCGACCCAGGACGGTCGGGGTGGTGGTGGTACGAAAGAATATTCGGATCGGCGAGTCGAATCGCAGGGTCTCCTCGACCGCGGACTCGGCGAGCTGCGGGTGCGCGCGCAGCCCGGTGAAGTCGGCGATCACCCGGGACGGGAGTTCGGCCGAAAATGCTTGCACGGCATCAATGTTGGGTTGCCCCAGGGCGCGGTCAACGAGTTCGCTGACGTGTGCGCGGACCATCGGGACGGTCTGTTCGATGGCCTGCTTGCTGAAGAAGATCGGCGTCGATGAACGGCGTGGTCATCGGGTACGGATCGCGCTTGGTGGCCGGGGCGCTCGTGCGCACCTCGCCGAGGAGAAGGTGCGAACCTCACGCAGCGCGCGCAACCGCGGGTAGTACCGGTACGGATCGTCGAGGTTCGCCCTGGCGAACGGGTCAAGGCCGGCGTCGATCTCGATCGCTGCTTGGCCCGTCACGAGTGTGATCGTCGCAAAGTTCGGTGCGCTTGCACTAGGTTTGGCCCATGAACGGCACGCCCGGGGATGTGCGTGATCGGGTGCTGACGGTGCCCAACATGCTGTCGGTGCTGCGGCTGCTGCTGGTGCCGGTGTTCCTCTACCTGTTGTTCGTTGCCAAGGCCAACGGCTGGGCGGTGGGCGTGCTGATGTTCAGCGGGTTCTCCGACTGGGCCGACGGCAAGATCGCGCGGCTGGTCGCCAACCAGTCGTCGCGGCTGGGGGAGTTGCTCGACCCGGCCGTCGACCGCATCTACATGGTGACAGTGCCTGTGGCGCTGGCGTTTTACGGCACGGTGCCGTGGTGGATCGTGCTCACCCTGATCGGTCGCGATGTGGTGCTGGCCGCGACGCTGCCGGTGCTGCGCACCAGGGGCTGACGGCGCTGCCCGTCACCTACGTCGGCAAGGCCGCGACCTTCGCGCTGATGTCGGCGTTCCCGCTGATCCTGCTCGGCCAGTGGGACGCGCTGTGGAGCCGCGTCGTGCTCGCCTGCGGATGGGCGTTCTTGATCTGGGGCATGGCCATGTATCTGTGGTCGGGGGTGCTGTACCTGATTCAGGTGGTGATGGTGGTGCGGCAACTGCCGCAGGCGCTGCGCAAGAGCCGAGGGCAGCGATGAGCGCTTGCGCGAAGAGCCGAGGGCAGCGATGAGCATGCTCGGGGGCTACGACCCCGAAGCCGGCCGCAGCGCTCACGCGGCCGACAGGCCGACGCTGATCCCGGTGCCGTCGCTGCTGCGCTCCCTGCTCTCCGATCATCTCGATCCGGGCTACGCCGCGGCGGCCGAGGCGCAAAGCGGAGCGGCGCGAAGCGCCGGACGTGGTGGCAGGCGTGGACATGGCAGATCTGCGGCGCGCTGATGATCGCGGCGGTGTTCGCCGCGGCGGTCGCGCAGGCCCGCTCCACGGCGCCCGGGGTGCGCGAGACGCGAGCAGGTGCTTGCGGGCAGCGTCAAGTCCGAGGAAGCCGCCACCAATGACCTCGCCGCCCGGCGCAGCGCGCTGGCCGCCCAGGTCGACGCCGAGCGGCGCAGCAGGCTCGAAGGCGACGAACGCGGCCAGCAGCTGCTTGGCGGCCTTGATCAGGCGAACTTCGCCGCCGCCGCCACGCCGGTGACCGGGCCCGGCCTGACCGTCACCGTCACCGATCCGGGGATGTCGCAAGGATCTGTGCGACGTCTCCAAGGAGCGCGTCACCGGCAGCCAGCAGGTGATCCTCGACCGCGATCTGCAGCTGGTCGTCAACTCGCTGTGGGTCAGCGGCGCCGAGGCCATCTCGGTGGGCGGAGTGCGGATCGGACCGAACGTGACGATCCGCCAGGCGGGCGGCGGCATCCTGGTCGACAATCAACCGATCAGCAGCCCATATGTCATTCTCGCGGTCGGACCGCCGCACGCGATGGGGGATGTGTTCGACCGCAGTCCCGGCTTGCAGCGACTCCGGTTGCTGGAGACCAGCTACGGCGTCGGGGTCAGCGTCAGCGCCGGTGACGGGTTGACGGCTGCCGGCCGGTTCGGTTCGAGATGTCAACTTCGCCAAGCAGATTGGGCCTTAGTGATCGGACGCAAATGATCGGAATCGCCGCGCTTGTCATCGGGATCGTGCTGGGTCTGGTGTTTCACCCCAGCGTGCCCGACGTCATCCAGCCGTACCTGCCGATCGCGGTGGTGGCCGCGCTCGACGCGGTGTTCGGCGGAATGCGGGCCTATCTGGAGCGCATCTTCGATTCGAAGGTGTTCGTGGTGTCGTTCGTGTTCAACGTGCTGGTCGCCGCGCTGATCGTCTACGTCGGCGACCAGCTCGGGGTCGGCACCCAGCTGTCCACCGCGATCATCGTGGTGCTCGGCATCCGGATCTTCGGCAACGCGGCCGCGCTGCGGCGCAGATTGTTCGGCGCATGACCGGCCGAAGACGAGCGCGAGTGAGGATCGCAGCGAGGAACGAGCGAGGACCGGAGCGAGTGCGAGTCGAGGCATGACCGATGACTGAGCACCCGCCCCACCACGCCGCCGAGCCGGAGCATCATGGCCGCCACGAGCTGGCGCCCGACGAGCCGGCCCCGCAGATCGGCGATCTGCACGCGGGCGGGGTGAAGGGGGTGGCGCGCAGGGGCCGGTCACAGCTCATGTTCGGCGCGCTGGGCGTGCTGCTGTGCGTGCTGCTCGGCGTCGCGATCGTCACGCAGGTGCGGCAGAACCAATCCGGTGACTCCCTCGACAGGGCACGGCCCGCCGATCTGCTGGTGCTGTTGGATTCGCTGCAGCAGCGGGAGGCCGCGCTCAACACCGAAGTGACCGACCTGCAGCGCAACCTGGCGCAGTTGCAGGCGTCGGGCAGCAGCGATTCGGCGGCGATCGAAAACGCGCAGGCCCGGCTGGCCGCGCTGTCGATACTGATCGGCACCGTCGCCGCGACGGGCCCAGGTGTGACGCTGACGATCGCGGACACCGCCCCGGGGGTGCCCGCCGAGACCATGCTCGACGTGATCAACGAGCTGCGGGCCGCGGGCGCTGAGGCGATGGAGATCCGCGGCGGCACGGCGGCGGTCCGGGTCGGCGTCGACACCTGGGTGGTTGGCAGCCCCGGCGCGCTTGTCGTGGACAGCGCGACACTGAACCCGCCGTATTCGGTTCTCGCGATTGGTGATCCGCCGACGCTGGCCGCGGCGATGAACATCCCGGGCGGCGCGATGGACAGCGTCGAGCGCGTCGGCGGCTCGATGGTGATACAACAGTCCGACCGCGTGGACGTCACCGCCTTGCGGCAACCGAAACCCCGCCAATACGCTCAGCCAGTCAAATGAGCACTTGTCCCCCGCTTGTCCACGAGGAGCGCCGTGAGCGAAATCCCAGCCGACCTGTACTACACCGAGGAACACGAGTGGGTGCAAGCGCACCGGCGACGACACCGTGCGGGTCGGCATCACCGACTACGCCCAGTCGGCGCTGGGCGACGTGGTGTTCGTCCAGCTGCCCGATGTCGGCGCCGAGGTGACCGCGGGCGAGTCGTTCGGTGAAGTGGAATCGACCAAGTCGGTGTCGGACCTTTACGCCCCCGTCAGCGCGAAAGTCGTTGCGGTCAACGGTGATCTGGAGGCAAACCCGCAGCTGGTCAACTCCGACCCGTACGGCGAAGGTTGGCTCGTTGACCTGAACATCGACGCCGGGTCGGTCGAGGACGCACTCGCCGGACTGCTGAGCGCCGACGCCTACCGCGCCACGGTGGCCGAATGACGTGTTGTTAGGGTGCTGCAGACCTAACTCGAACACAGGCGGATCCGGCGGTGGTGGACACAATGATGTGCACTGCGCGGTACGGTCGACACCAGACGCATGGACGGCTGGGGGGCCCGGCCTGATATCGCCACAGCAGCCAGTGAGGAGCAGCGGGTGACGGACAAGGACCACAACTCTGGGGGTGACCAGACGTCTGACGATGTCACCGTGGAGACGACATCGGTTTTCCGCGCCGACTTCCTCAACGAGCTGGACGCTCCGGCCACGGCCGGCACCGAGAGTGCGGTTTCGGGCGTAGAGGGGCTGCCCGTCGGGTCGGCGCTGCTGGTCGTCAAGCGCGGTCCCAATGCAGGCTCGCGATTCCTGCTGGACCAGCCCACCACCTCGGCCGGTCGACACCCCGACAGCGACATCTTCCTCGACGACGTCACGGTCAGCCGCCGCCACGCCGAGTTCCGGCTGGAGAGCGGGGAGTTCCAGGTCGTCGACGTCGGCAGCCTCAACGGCACCTACGTGAACCGGGAGCCCGTCGATTCGGCGGTGCTGGCCAACGGTGATGAGGTGCAGATCGGCAAGTTTCGCCTGGTGTTCCTGACCGGGCCCAAGGGCGACGACGACAGCGGCCCGGGCGGCTAAGTGGGCGATCAGCGCTCGCGCGAAGAGCAACGATGACCGCCCCCGACAGGCCAGCTTTGGCCGGGATGTCGATCGGAGCGGTCCTCGATCTGCTGCGCGGCGAGTTTCCGGACGTGACCATCTCGAAGATCCGGTTCCTGGAAGCCGAGGGGCTGATCACCCCTGAGCGCACCGCGTCGGGATATCGGCGGTTCACCGCCTACGACTGCGCGCGGCTGCGGTTCGTCCTGACCGCTCAGCGCGACCAGTATCTGCCGTTGAAGGTCATCAAGGCGCAGCTGGACGCCCAGCTCGACGGCGAGCTGCCCCAGACCGGATCCAGTTACGGCGTACCGCGTTTGGTTTCGGTGGACCCCCGGTCGGACACCGGGCCGGAGCGAGTGTCGGACACGGCCTCGGCCGTGGCGCCCACCCAGGTGCGGCTGCGGCGCGAAGATCTGCTGGCCCGGTCCGGCATCGATGAAGCCCTGCTGATCGAGCTGATCAGGGCGGGGGTGATCAAGGCGGGGACGGCGGGCTTCTTCGATGAACATTCGGTGGTGATCGCGCAGTGCGCCAGGGCGCTGACCGACTACGGCGTGGAACCGCGGCACCTGCGGGCGTTCCGCTCGGCCGCCGACCGCCAGTCCGACCTGATCGCCCAGATCGCTGGTCCCGTGGTCAAGGCGGGCAAGGCCGGTGCGCGCGACCGCGCCGATGATCTGGCCCGCGAGGTGGCTGCGCTGGCTATCACGTTGCACACGTCGCTCATCAAGTCCGCCGTGCGCGACGTTCTCGATCGCTGAGGATTAGACTCATTTTTTGACGGCTTCTTGGTGCGGAGGGCAGACACAGATGGGTGAGGTTCGTGTGGTCGGCATTCGCGTGGAGCAGCCCCAGAACCAGCCGGTGCTTTTGCTGCGGGAAGCCAACGGTGACCGCTACCTGCCGATCTGGATCGGCCAGCCGGAGGCCGCCGCGATCGCGCTCGAACAGCAGGGCCACGAGCCCGCGCGGCCGCTGACGCACGACCTGATCCGAGATCTCATTACCGCGCTTGGTCATTCACTCAAAGAGGTGCGCATCGTCGATCTGCAGGAGGGCACCTTCTACGCGGACTTGATCTTCGACCGCGACATCAAGGTGTCGGCGCGGCCGTCGGACTCGGTGGCCATCGCGCTTCGCGTCGGCGTGCCGATCTACGTCGAGGAGGCGGTGCTCGCCGAGGCCGGCCTGCTGATTCCCGACGAGAACGACGAGGAAGCGGCGGGCGCGGTCCGCGAGGACGAGGTCGAGAAGTTCAAGGAGTTCCTCGACAGCGTGTCCCCCGACGACTTCAAGGCGACGTAGGGCGGCTACCTCCCGGCGGGCGGCCCGGGCCAGCGGTTTTGTCACGGATACATCTCGTCACGCTCGACACGCGGCGCGGGTTTCTGCCAACCGTGAATTGGGCAGCCATACTTGGTCGCGACGAGCAGTCATGACTGAACCGGAAGCGTATGCTCGACACATTCGAGCTTCGGCAAATGTGCAGTCTATGCAGGTCACAGAGGCGAGTTCGATCGGCGAGAGGATTGGACAGTGGGAGACACGCCACGTCAAGAGGAGCTGGACCTGTCCACCAGCAGCGAGGCCGCGCAGCCGCCGGCCAGCGCGCCCAGCGAACCCGTGCAGGCCGGTCTGTTCCCCGATGACTCGGTGCCGGACGAGCTCGTCGGCTACCGCGGCCCCAGCGCCTGCCAGATCGCCGGCATCACCTACCGCCAGCTGGACTACTGGGCGCGTACCTCGCTCGTGGTGCCGTCCATCCGCAGCGCGGCCGGCTCGGGTAGCCAGCGGCTCTACTCGTTCAAGGACATCCTGGTTCTCAAGATCGTCAAACGGCTGCTGGATACCGGCATCTCGTTGCACAACATCCGGGTCGCCGTCGACCACCTGCGTCAGCGCGGCGTCCGCGATCTGGCCAACATCACGCTGTTCTCCGACGGCACCACGGTTTACGAGTGCACGTCCGCCGAGGAAGTCGTCGACCTGCTGCAGGGCGGCCAGGGCGTGTTCGGTATCGCGGTGTCCGGCGCCATGCGGGAACTGACCGGGGCGATCGCCGACTTCCCCGGTGAGCGCGCCGACGGCGGCGAGTCGATCGCCGAGCCCGAGGATGAGCTGGCCTCGCGGCGCAAGACTCGCGACCGCAAAATCGGCTGATACGCGTCGTTTCTGCGTCCTTAGTGCGCCTCCCGGCAGCCGGGCCGGTAAACTGGTCGGCGCATCGCCCTCGTGCGGGAGAGCTCCGTGACGGCCAGTCACGGGCGCCGAAGGAGCAACACCTCTCCGTCAACCTCTCAGGCACCCAGGACCGCGCAAGGCCCCGATGCCTCTGGAAAGCGGTAAGCCCTCCTGTCGAGGGGGTCTTGCCCGCCCATGGGGAAAGGTGGCTTCTCGCAAGGCCGCCGAATCTCTCAGGCGCCCGGGAACGGGTTGACGACAGAGGGGGAGGAACCAGCGGTTCCTGCTCTGACACGTCGGGAGTTCACCTCAGTGTTCGATCACCACATATCCGACCAACACATATCTGATCAACACCAAGCCAACTTCGCCGATCGCCACATCGGACCGGACGCCGATGCCGTCGCGACCATGCTCAACACCATCGGGGTGGGGTCGCTCGACGAACTGGCGGACAAGGCGCTGCCCGCCGGCATTCTCGACGCCCTGTCGACCGACGGCGTGGCGCCGGGGCTGGACGTGCTGCCGGTAGCCGCCACCGAGGCCGAGGCGCTGGCCGAGCTGCGGGCGCTGGCCGACACCAACACCGTCGCGGTGTCGATGATCGGGCAGGGTTACTTCGACACGCTGACACCACCGGTGTTGCGCCGCAACATACTTGAGAATCCCGCCTGGTACACCGCCTACACCCCGTACCAGCCGGAGATCAGCCAGGGACGCCTCGAGGCGCTGCTGAACTTCCAGACGATGGTGGCCGACCTGACCGGGCTCGAGGTCGCCAACGCCTCGATGCTCGACGAGGGCACCGCCGCCGCGGAGGCGATGACGTTGATGCACCGCGCGGTGCGCGGGCCGTCGAACCGGTTGGCGCTCGACGCCGACGTGTACCGCCAGACCGCGGCGGTGCTGGCCACCCGCGCCGAGCCGCTCGGCATCGAGATCGTCACCGCCGACCTTCGGGCCGGCCTGCCCGACGGCGACTTCTTCGGCGTGATCACCCAGCTGCCCGGCGCCAGCGGCGCCGCGCACGACTGGACCGAGTTGGTGACTGCTGCGCACGAGCGCGGCGCACTGGTCGCCGTCGGCGCCGACCTGCTGGCGCTGACGCTGATCACACCGCCCGGCGACATCGGTGCCGACGTCGCGTTCGGCACCACCCAACGTTTCGGTGTGCCAATGGGATTCGGCGGGCCGCACGCCGGCTACCTCGCGGTGCACGCCAAGCATGCCCGCCAGCTGCCCGGCCGGCTGGTCGGCGTGTCGGTGGACGCGGACGGGTCGCCGGCCTTCCGATTGGCGCTGCAGACCCGCGAGCAGCACATCCGCCGCGACAAGGCCACCAGCAACATCTGCACCGCGCAGGTGCTGCTGGCGGTGATCGCCGCCATGTACGCCAGCTATCACGGTGCGGACGGTCTGGCCGGGATCGCGCGCCGGGTGCACAGCCGGGCCGAGACGATCGCCGGTGCGCTGGGCGATGCGGTGGTGCACGACAGGTTCTTCGACACCGTGCTCGCCCGGGTGCCCGGGCGCGCCGATCAGGTGATCGCCGCGGCGAAGGAAAAGGGCATCAACCTCTGGCGGGTCGACGATGATCACGTGTCGGTGTCCTGCGACGAGGCCACCACCGACAATCATGTCTCGGCGGTGCTGCAGGCCTTCGGCGTCACGTCGGCAGAACCCGTTAAATCAGAAATCGCCAGCAGGACATCGGAATTCCTCACGCACCCGGCGTTCACCCGATATCGCACCGAAACCGAGATGATGCGGTACCTGCGGTCGTTGGCCGACAAGGATATCGCGTTGGACCGCAGCATGATTCCGCTCGGCTCCTGCACGATGAAGCTCAACGCGGCCGCCGAGATGGAGCCGATCACCTGGCCGGAATTCGCCCGCCAGCATCCGTTTGCGCCCGCGTCGGACACGCCGGGGCTGCGCAAGCTGATCGCCGACCTCACGACGTGGCTGACCGCGATGACCGGGTATGACGCGGTGTCGCTGCAGCCCAACGCCGGTTCGCAGGGCGAGTACGCCGGGCTGCTCGCGATCCAGGCGTATCACGCCGAGCGCGGCCAGGCCGAGCGCGACGTGTGCCTGATCCCCTCCAGTGCCCACGGCACCAACGCGGCGTCGGCGGCACTGGCCGGCATGCGGGTGGTGGTGGTGGCGTGCCGCGCGAACGGTGACGTCGACCTCGACGACCTGCGCGCGAAGGTGGCCGAGCACGCGGACCGGTTGTCGGCGTTGATGATCACCTACCCGTCGACGCACGGTGTCTACGAGCACGACATCGCCGAGATCTGCGCTGCGGTGCACGATGTCGGCGGCCAGGTGTACGTCGACGGCGCCAACCTCAACGCGTTGGTGGGGCTGGCCCGGCCCGGCCAGTTCGGCGGCGACGTCAGCCACCTCAACCTGCACAAGACGTTCTGCATCCCGCACGGCGGCGGCGGCCCCGGCGTCGGCCCGGTCGCGGTGCGCGCGCACCTTGCCCCCTACCTGCCCGGCCACCCGCTGGCCGACGAACTACCCGACACGCACACGGTGTCCTCGGCGCCGTACGGTTCGGCGTCGATCCTGCCGATCACCTGGGCCTACATCCGGATGATGGGCGCCGGTGGGCTGCGCGCGGCGTCGCTGACCGCGATCGCATCGGCCAACTACATCGCGCGGCGCCTCGACGAGTACTACCCGGTGCTGTACACGGGTGAGAGCGCGATGGTGGCGCACGAATGCATCCTGGATCTGCGTGACATCACCAAGACGACCGGCGTCACCGTCGATGATGTGGCAAAGCGGTTGGCGGACTATGGTTTCCATGCGCCGACCATGAGCTTTCCGGTGGCGGGCACGCTGATGGTGGAACCGACAGAGAGCGAGAGCCTGACCGAGATCGACGCGTTCTGCGAGGCGATGATCGCGATCCGCGGCGAGATCGACCAGGTCGGCGCCGGCACGTGGGCCGTCGACGACAACCCGCTGCGCGGCGCACCGCATACCGCGGAATGCCTGCTGGTGGCCGACTGGGATCACCCGTACACCCGCGAGCAGGCGGCCTACCCGCTGGGCAAGGGATTCCGGCCCAAGGTCTGGCCGCCGGTGCGCCGCATCGACGGCGCCTATGGCGACCGCAACCTGATGTGCTCGTGCCCGCCGGTAGAGGCGTTTGCGTAGCGCCTACGCCAGCAGCGTGGCGATCGCGGCGGTGAGATCGGGCGAGGCCGAGCTGGCCACGTTCTGGTAGCTGCCGCCGGTGGCCTGGGCGACGGCCGTCCAGGTGGCGCGGTCGGGATCCGAGCCGAAGTCGATGACATTGACGGCGACCGGGCGGGCCGGGTCGAACGCGCCGTGAATGTAGCGCTGCAACCCGTCGCCGTCGAGCGACTTGTCGGTGTGCGGGCCTGCGGTGATGACCAGGATCGAATTGTTTTGGCCCTGACGGAAATTGGTCAGCATGTCGGGGTAGATCATCGGCACGGTGGTGAACGACACCGCACCCCCATTCGAGGAGTTTTGCGAGTTCAGTGCGCTGGTCAACGCCGCCGAGCGCGGCTGCCCGTTGACGGGGTCGGACAGCGGGCCGGTGCTCACCTCGGACCTGCCTTCGGTGCCGTCGAAGGTCCAGAGCCCGACCGTCGAGTTGGGCGGCAGCGCCTGCAGCCGCGCGTTGAGGGCCGCCACCACGTTGGCCAGCCGCGACTTGCCGCCCTCAACGGTAGGCATCGACTGGTCGAGCATGATCGTCACGGCGGGAGTCGCCGCCGGCGAGCCAAGGGCGTTGGCCAGTGTCGCCCGCATCGCGTTGTCGCCCACCGACAGTGGCGCCGACAGCGGCGCGAAGCTCGTCACATCGCTCTTCGGCGGCTTGGCACCCTCGGCGCGGAAGCCGGCCTTGGCCAGCTCTGCGAGCTGTTCGGGTTTGCGCATGAAAAGGGCGAATTCGCTGGCCGCGCTGACCTGTTCGGTGGACAGCCAGTCGCCGCGCAGCAGCACCGTCGGGTAGTCCGCCATCGCCGTCGGGCCGGGCGGCAGCCAGGAGGTGACCGTGTTCTTGGCGTCAGGCAGCGACGCGGCGCGGTGGAACAGTTGCTGCTCGGTGGTGACCACGGCGTGCACCGGGGCGGTGGCCGGGTCGGGGGCGCTCAGCAGCGCGTCCATCGCGGTGGATGCCTTGTTGTCGGCGAGCTTGGGCTGACCGCCGACCAGGCTGCTCACTGCGCCCGCCCCCGCGGTGGCCGGTGCGCCCGGTGGAGCCGACGCCGCGGCTATCGCCTCGGCCGCCAGATAGGACGCGTCGGCATCGCCGCTGAGCGGCAGCGACAGCCGCAGTGGCCCCCAGCCGGGCAGGATCTCACTGTCCAGCGCCGTCGGGTTGGTCTGCAGGGCCGGCAGCGCAGCCCAATTCTGTTGGGCCAGCGCGTCCTTGAGCTGCGGCCGGATGGCAAGCAGGACGGGTGAGGTGACCAGCGATCGGCTGTCGCTGACGGTCTGCGCGCCGGCCGCCGCCTCGAACCGGGCTTCGGACACCGAACTGGCGGGGATCCACAGGGCGGGACGCTCACCGAGTTCGGCCGGCCATTGGCCGGTGAAGCCGTTGATGACCTGGTCGGAGTCCGCGGGTTTGACCCCCACCTTCACGCACCGGTCAGAGACGGGCGCCGCGGTGCGGTTGTAGGTGTTGGCCAGTGCCTGAACCTGATCGGCGATCGACGGATCGGCGAGGACGGCGACCGCCAAGTCGCCGTTCACGCAGCGGGCGGCGGCCACGCCGATGCGATTCGACAGCGCGTCGCCGAAAAACCGCCACAGGATGAACGCGCCGACCAACACCACCACCGCGACGAGCGCGGCGATCACGCCGACGCTGACGCCGCGCCGGCCGGTTGCCACCGCACGGTGGCTGCCCGTCCATTCGCCGCCTTCCCAGTCACCGCTGTGCTGCGCACCCGGGGACCGCGGCGGCGGAGTGCCGCCGCGCCGAGCCTCGGGCTGCTCGACGTCGTGGTCGGGTTCCGAGAACACGCTGGGGTAGTACTCCGGCTCGTCGTAATCGGTTCCGCCGTGTCTGTTTTCGATGTAGCCGGGCTCGTGGTATTCGGGTTCGGCGTAGTGGGGTTCGTGGTATTCGGGTTCGGTCGTAGCGGGGCGCCGGCCCGGCGAGCTCGTCATAGTCGCCCCAGGGATAGCCGGGACCGTGGTCAGGCTCCTCAGGTTGCGGTCGACTGAAGCGCTGGGTCGAAGGTTCCTCGGGCAACTCCTCGCGGGCCGAGTCCTCGGGGTCGGGAATGCTATGCCTGCCCACGTAGTCCCTTGCACTCGTTTCGTCGGGCGGTCATCGTCGATTCAGGCACCCTTGCCTGCCGTGGCTTTGAACTCGCGGCGGCGCCGGTGCAGAATCGGCTCGGTGTAGCCGTTCGGCTGTGCGCCGCCGGACAGGATGAGTTCCTGCGCGGCCTGGAACGCGATGCTGGCGTCGGGATCCGGTGCCATGGGCTGGTATTCCGGATCCGACTCGTTCTGCGTGTCGACCACCGCGGCCATCCGGCGCAGGCTGGCCTTCACGTCGTCTTCGGTAATCACCCCGTGGCGCAACCAGTTCGCCAGCAGCTGGCTGGAGATGCGCAGCGTCGCACGGTCTTCCATCAGCGCGACGTCGTGGATGTCGGGCACTTTCGAGCAGCCGACGCCGGCGTCGATCCAGCGCACCACGTAGCCAAGGATCGACTGGCAGTTGTTGTCGACCTCCTCGCGGATCTCCTCCGGCGCCCACGCCAGCTCCTTGGCCAGCGGGATCGTCAACAGCTGAGCAATGTCGGTGCGCCGCTTGCCCGCCAGCTCCTTCTGCACCGCGTACACGTCGACCTCGTGGTAGTGCATGGCGTGCAGGGTGGCCGCCGTCGGGGACGGCACCCACGCGGTGGTCGCGCCCGCCTTCGGCTGACCGATCTTCTGCTCGACCATGTCGGCCATCAGTTCGGTCATCGCCCACATGCCCTTGCCGATCTGGGCGCTGCCGGAGAAACCGGTGGCCAGGCCGATGTCGACGTTCTGGTCCTCGTAGGCCGTGATCCACTGGTGCCCTTCATCGCACCCTTGCGGATCATCGGCCCGGCCTCCATCGAGGTGTGGATCTCGTCGCCGGTGCGGTCGAGGAATCCGGTGTTGATGAACACCACGCGGTCGGCGGCGGCCTTGATGCACGCCTTGAGGTTCACCGTGGTGCGGCGCTCCTCGTCCATGATGCCGACCTTGAGGGTGGCCTGCGGCAGGCCGAGCACGTCCTCGACGCGGCTGAACAGCTCGCAGGTGAAGGCGACCTCGTCGGGGCCGTGCATCTTCGGCTTGACGATGTACACCGAGCCGGTGCGGCTGTTCGCCAGCGGGCCGTTGCCCTCGCCCGCCCTGAGGCCGTGCATGGCGATCAGACCGGTGAACAGCGCGTCCTGGATGCCCTCGGGCACCTCGTTGCCGTCGGCGTCCACGATCGCGTCGTTGGTCATCAGGTGACCGACGTTGCGCACGAACAGCAGGCTGCGGCCGGGCAGGCTGAATTGCTCGCCGCCGTCGGCGGCCCATCGCGCCGCGGCGCGGTGTAGGTGCGGTCCTGGTTGAGCACGCGGGTGAACGTCTTGTCGCCCTTGGTCACCTCTTCGGTGAGGTCGCCCCTGTTCAGTCCCAGCCAGTTGCGGTAGCCGAGCACCTTGTCCTCGGCGTCCACCGCCGCGACCGAGTCCTCGAAGTCCATGATCGTGGTGATCGCGGACTCCAGCACGACGTCCTTGATGCCGGCGGCATCGGTCGAGCCGACGGGGGAGTCCGGGTCGATGAGGATCTCGATGTGCAGGCCGTGGTTCTTCAGCAGCACCGACCACGTGGGCGAGCCCAGCTCGCCGGTGTAGCCGACGAACTGCTCGGGCGCCGCCAGCCCGGTCGACAGGCCGTCACCCAAGGTGATCAGCAGCTGACCGTCGTCGATCTTCACGCCCGGTCGCCTCGGCCCAGCTGCCCGCCGCCAGCGGGGCGGCGCCGTCGAGGAATCGGCGCGCGTAGGCGATCACCTTGTCGCCGCGCACCCTGTTGTAGCTGGTGCCCTTCTCGGCGCCGTCATCCTCGGGGATCACGTCGGTGCCGTACAGCGCGTCGTACAGCGAACCCCACCGGGCGTTGGCGGCGTTGAGCGCGAACCGCGCGTTGAGGATCGGCACCACCAGCTGCGGGCCGGCGGTCTTGGTGATCTCGTCGTCGACACCCGCGGTGGTGATGGTGAAGTCGTCCGGCTCGGGCTGCAGATAACCGATTTCGGTGAGGAACTCCTGGTAGCCGTCGGGGTCGATCGGCTCGATGACGTGCTGGCGGTGGTACTTGTCGATCTGCGCCTGCAGGTCGTCGCGGCGGGCCAGCAGGTCCTCGTTCTGGGGCGTGAGATCGGTGACCACCTTGTCGACGCCCGCCCAGAAGCTGTCGGGGTCGATGTCGGTGCCCGGAAGCGCCTCGTTGTTAATGAAGTCGTACAACACCTGAGCGACGCGCAAGTTCCCCACGGTCACGCGATCCGTCATGTTTCCTCCCTTAGCCATCGATCCAGCTTACCCAGCGGTAACTGGGGCAATTCGCCAGCGCGCGGTGTTATGCGCGGTTATGCCGCGGTTATCCGCGGTGTGCGCGGGCCGTCGCGGTGTGCAGCGCGTCACACCGGTTGGCACGCGGCGCGCAGCAGCGCGTCACACCGGTCGGCCAGGACGGCCCGCAACGGCGCGGCCCGCTGCGCAACGCCCTGCTGGGCCCGGACGTATTCGGCACGACCCGCCGGCGTCTCGACGGCGATCGGATCGAATCCGTAGTCGCGCAGATCATAGGGGCTGGCTCGCATGTCCAGTTCACGGGCATCGGCCGCCAGCTCCAAGCAGTCCATCACCAGTTCCGACTCGACCAGCGGAGACAGCTTGAAGGCCCATTTGTAGCAATCCATCGCGGCGTGGACGCAGCCCGGTTGTTCGGTCGCGACCTGGCTGTCTCGGGTCAGTTCTTCGCCGTTGCGGCTCCTGGCCGGCTCGGTGAAGAAGCGGTATGCGTCAAAGTGGCTGCAGCGCAACGGCATCGACTCGACCACGGCGTCGGTGCCTGCGGCGCCGAGCCGCAGCGGCACCTGGCCGTGCCGCACCGTCGGGGCCCGGTACACCATCGCCCACTCGTGCAGGCCGAAGCAGTTGTGCCGCGCCGGGCGTGCGGCCGTCGCATGCATCAGGCGGGCGATGAACGCGACGGTGTCGGCACGGCGCCAACAGCTGGTCGGGCGCCAGCGTGACGCCGTCGCGGGTGGCCGCGTAACCGGCATGCGCCGAGGTAGCGCTGAGCCGACTCGCCGCCCAGCACCACGCCGAACCCGGGGTGCCAGCGCCGCAGCCTGCTCGGCCGCAGGCGGTAGTAGGTGAACAGGAAGTCCCACACCGGGTGGGCCTCGCCGGCCCTGGCCCGCCGGCGGTGCGGCTCGCAGAAGGCGTCCACCCGGTTGTGGTGCAGCCGTTCGCGGGTGGTCCAGTCGAGCTCGTCGAGCACTGCGGGCGGACCCGGGCTGGCAGATCAGCCACGGTGGGTCCCGTCGCGAACGGCGCCGACGAGGTCTTCGACCAGATCCTGCAGCGCCACCAGCGCCGACACATCGCCGTCGGGGCCGGTGACCAGCGCCAAGTGGCTGTTGTCGCGCCGCAGCCGCGACAGCGCGTCGGGCAGCGGCAACGACGCGGGCACCTGCGGCAGGGGACGCACCATCGTCAGGTCCACCACGGCGTCCGCGTCGTCGACGAGGGGCAGCACATCCTTGATGTGCACGTAACCGATGAACCTGCCCGCGGAGTCAACCACCGGGAAGCGGGAATAGCCGCTCTCGGCCAACGCGCGCCGGATCGCTGCCACCGCCGGGCCGGAACCGTTGGCCGCCACCGGCACCGCGTGCACCTCACCCAGTGGTACCGCGACTTCGCCCACCACCCGGTTGCGGATCCGCAGGGCCCGCGACAGCCGGTTGTGCTCCTCGGGGTCGAGCAGGCCCTCCGAAAGCGATTCGGCGATCATCTCCGACAATTCGATCGTCGAAACCGTGTTCTCCAGCTCGGTTCTGGCCTCGACGCCGAACGAGCGCACGATCACGTGCGCACACCAGTTGTAGATCGCGATCACGGGCCGCGCGGCGCGCACCCACCACAGATACGGCGGCACCAGCAGCATCGCCGACGCCTCGGGGCCGGCGATGCGCGATGTTCTTCGGCACCATCTCGCCGTACAGCACATGCAGCACCACCACGATCGTGATCGCGATCACGAACGACACCGTGTGCAGAATCGTGTCGGGGATGCCGATCAAGCGGAACGGCTTCTCGAGCAGGCGGGCAACCGCCGGTTCACCCACCCGGCCCAACAGGATCGAACACGCCGTGATCCCGAGCTGGGCCCCGGCCAGCATCAGCGGCAGATTCTCGCCCGCCCGGATGACCGTGACCGCACTGTGCTTGCCCTGCTCGGCAAGCGCTTCCAGCCGGTCGCGGCGCGCAGAGATCAAGGCGAATTCCGCGCCGACAAAAAACGCGTTGGCGGCCAGCAGCAGCACGGTCAGGATCACGTCGAAAAAGTCACCCATCAGACGTCCATCAAGCGGTCGCCTCGTCGCCACGCCTGCCCAGCTTCGTCAGTTCCAGCTGATCGATCCTGCGGCCGTCCATCTGCAGCACCGTGGCCAGCCAGCGCACCGGGTCATCGACCGGTACGTCGGGATCGAACGCCGCCAGTTCGACCGACTCGCCCTCCTCGGGGATGTGGCCGAGCTCCTGCAGCACCAGGCCGCCGATGGTGTCGTATTCGCCCTCGAGAGCGCGGAATCCGGTGGCACCGGCCACCTCGTCGATGCGCAGCAGACCCGAAACATGCCAGCCGCGACCCGCTTGCACGACGTCGGCCGTCGGCTCGTCGTGTTCGTCGCGGATGTCGCCGACGATCTCCTCGATGACGTCCTCGACCGTCACCATGCCCGCGGTGCCGCCGTATTCGTCGACCACCAGCGCGGTCTGCAACGCGTTGGCCCGCAGCTGCGCCATCACGTCGTCGCCGTCCAGGGTCGACGGCACCTTGGCGACGGGCCGCGCCAGCATGGCCAGCGGCGTTGTGTCGTGTTGCTCCGCAGGCACTTCGAAGACCTGCTTGACGTGCACGATGCCGACGGTCTCGTCGAGGTCACCCGCGACGATCGGGAATCGCGAATACCCGGTCTCGATCGCCGCGGCCACCAGATCGGCGACCGTGTCGTCGACCTCAAGGGTCACGATTTCGGTCCGGGGCGTCATCAGCTCCTCGGCCGTGCGCGAGCCGAACTGCAGCGAACGGTCCACCAGGGTGGCGGTGACGGGGTCCAGCGACCCGCGCCGGGCCGAGTTGCGCACCAGTGAGCCGAGCTCCTGCGGTGAACGTGCCGAGCGCAATTCCTCGGCGGGCTCGATTCCCAGCCTGCGCAGAATCCAGTTGGCGGCGCCGTTGGTCATGCGAATCAACGGGGTGAACAGCATCGAGAACAGCACCTGCGGACCTGCCACCGCGCGCGCGACCGGCAGCGGTTTCGCCACCGCGAGGTATTGGGCGACGAGCTCGCCGAACACCATCGACACCGACGTGGCGATCAGCAGCGCCAGCGCCAACGCCAGACCGCTTGCGGCATTGCGGGTTAACGACATCGCGGCGAAGGCGGGCTTGAGCAGACGCGCCACCACCGGCTCGGCGAGATAGCCGGTGATCAGCGTCGTGATCGAGATACCCACCTGGGCGCCGGACAGCTGGAACGACAGCGTGCGATGCGCCCGCTGCACGAGCCGGTCGCGCCGCCCGCCGGTGCGGGCATTCGCGTCGACCGTGCTGCGCTCCAGCGCGGTCAAGGAGAACTCGGCCGCGACGAACACCGAGGTGCCCGCGGTCAGGACAAGGAAGGCCAGCACCGCGAGCGCGGTGTAGCCGCCGCTCATCGCGGCCACCCCCAGGATGCGCCGGGCCGGGTGCCCGGCGGACTAGGGGAGGGTTCCGCGTCGGGCGGCTCGTGGGATGGCCGCTGGGCCGCGAAGTCCGGCTCGGACCCGGGAGGCTCCACGGGTGCCTGCGGCACGTGATCCCTTTCGCTTGGTCGGCGTCGGGATGAAGACTTATGTTAGCCGCCTTGGCCGGCGGCGACCTCACCATCCGCCCGGCGACCTCACCATCCGCGTCGGGCAGCGGGTGGCCTTCGGCGAACCCGGCCGCGGACTGCACCCCGACCACCACCTTGTCGTGGAGTTCGGCGATGGTCGCGGCGCCGACGTAGGTACACGTGCTTCGCACGCCGGAGGTGATGTGGTCGAGCAGGTCCTCGACCCCGCCGCGCGACGGGTCCAGCCCCATCCTCGACGTCGAGATGCCTTCCTCGAACAACGCCTTGCGGGCCCGGTCGAACGGGCTGTCGCCCGCGGTGCGGGCGGCCACCGCGCGTTTGGACGCCATCCCGTAACTCTCCTTGAACGGCTGGTCCTCACGGTCGCGCATCAGATCGCCCGGCGACTCGTAGGTACCCGCGAACCACGAGCCGATCATCACGTTCGCCGCTCCCGCCGCCAGCGCCAGCGCCACGTCGCGGGGATGGCGCACACCTCCGTCGGCCCACACGTGGCCGCCGAGTTGCCTTGCTGCCGCAGCACATTCGACCACCGCGGAGAACTGCGGCCTGCCGACGCCGGTCATCATCCTGGTGGTGCACATCGCGCCGGGTCCGACCCCGACCTTGACGATCGACGCGCCCGCGGTAATCAGGTCGCGGGTGGCCTCCGCCGACACGACGTTGCCCGCGGCCAGCGGCAGCCCGAGGCCCAGCGAGGACACCGACTTGATCGCGTCGAGCATCTTGAGTTGGTGGCCGTGCGCGGTGTCGATCACCAGCAGGTCCACGCCGGCCTCGGCGAGCGAGCGGGCCTTGGCGCCGACATCGCCGTTGATGCCGAGCGCGGCGGCGATGCGCAGCCGGCCCTTGTCGTCGACGGCGGGGGTGTAGATGCCGGCCCGGATCGCCCCGGTGCGGGTCAGCACGCCGGCCAGCGTGCCGTCCGGCCCGGTCATCACCGCGACGTCCACCGGCGCGTGCTCGAGCAGGTCGAACACCGTGCGCGGGTCGGTGCCCGCGGGGGCGGTGACGAAATCGGACATCGCGATGTCGCGGACCCGGGTGAACCGGTCGACGCCGATGCAGTTGGCCTCGGTGACCAGCCCGATGGGGCGGCCCTCGAACACCACGACCGCGGCGCCGTGTGCCCGCTTGTGGATCAGGGCGGTGGCGTCCGAAACCGAATCGTCGGGTGACAGCACGACCGGGGTGTCGACGACCAGGTCACGGCTTTTGACGAAGTCGACCGTCTCCTTGACCGCGGCGATCGGAAGATCCTGCGGCAGAACGACAATGCCGCCGCGGCGGGCCATCGTTTCGGCCATCCGGCGACCGGCGACCGCCGTCATGTTCGCCACCACCACCGGGATGGTGGTGCCCGACCCGTCGTGCGTCGAGAGGTCGACGTCGAACCGGGACTGCACGTCCGAGCGTCCCGGGACGATGAAGACGTCGTTGTAGGTCAGGTCGTAGGGCGGCTGCGTGGCCGGCCAGGAACTTCACGGTCCTCCAGACTAGACGGGCACTTCGCTGCGGTCGCCACTCCACAGCGTGTGGAACTTCTTGTCAGGGTCGGCGTCGATGCGCCCGTAGGTGTGCGCGCCGAAGAAGTCGCGCAGACCCTGGGTCAGCGCGGCGGGCAGCCGCTCGGTGCGCAGCGCGTCGTAGTACGACAGCGCCGAGGAGAATCCCGGGATCGGAATGCCCAGCGAGGTCGCGGTCGCGACCACCCGCCGCCAGCTGTCGATCGCCGACGCGATGGCGTCGCGGAAGTAGGGCGCGACGATCAGGGTGGGCAGATCGGGATCCTCGTCGAAGGCCTCCTTGATGCGGTTGAGGAACTTGGCCCGGATGATGCAGCCGCCGCGCCAGATGGTGGCCAGATCGCCTGGCGTGATGCCCCAGTCGTATTCGGCGCTGCCGGCCTGGATCTGGTTGAAGCCCTGGGCGTAGGCGATGATCTTCGACGCGTACAGCGCCTTCTGGACATCCTCGGTGAACTGTTCGGCATCGCTCGGTCGCTCGGCCGAGAGTGCCAGATGCCAGACCGGCGGTGGCCCTGCGCTGCACGACCGAACCCGACAGCGCGCGGGCGAACACCGCCTCGGCGATGCCCGTCACCGGGATGCCGAGATCGAGTGCCGACTGCACCGTCCACCGTCCGGTGCCCTTCTGCTCGGCCTCGTCGAGGATCATGTCGACGAGCGGCTTGCCGGTCTTGGCGTCGATCTGGCGCAGCACCTCGGCGGTGATCTCAACCAGGTAGCTGTCCAGGTCGCCCTTGTTCCACTCGGCGAACACGTCGGCGATCTGGGGCGCGGCCAGCCCGAGCCCGTCGCGCAACAACTGGTAGGCCTCATCGATCAGCTGGATGTCGGAATATTCGATGCCGTTGTGCACCATCTTCACGAAGTGCCCGGAACCATCCGGACCGATATGGGTGCAGCAGGGCACGCCGTCGACGTGCGCGGAGATCTCCTCGAGCAGCGGGCCCAGCGACTTGTACGACTCCGCCGGACCGCCGGGCATGATCGACGGGCCGTTGAGCGCGCCCTCCTCACCGCCGGAGATGCCCGCGCCGACGAAGTGCAGGCCACGCTCGCGCATCGCCTTCTCGCGGCGGATGGTGTCGGTGTAGAGCGCGTTGCCGCCGTCGATGATGATGTCGCCTTCTTCCATCGCATCGGCGAGCTCGTTGATGACCGCATCGGTCGGACCGCCGGCCTTGACCATGATCAGCACCCGGCGCGGTTTTTCAAGGGCAGCAAGGAATTCCGGTATCGTCTCGCTGCGCACGAACTTGCCTTCCGAGCCGTGTTCGGCGAGCAGGGCGTCGGTCTTGGCGATCGACCGGTTGTGCAGGGCGACCGTGTAGCCGTGATGGGCGAAGTTACGGGCGATGTTGGAGCCCATCACGGCCAGGCCGGTGACCCCGATCTGAGCCGTGCCGTTCGTTTCAGGGTTTGCAGACGAGCTCATTCGGCGGCCTTTCGTTTTTTTGTTGTGGCAGAGCGATTTTGACAGCGAGGTGCTTACCCGATGAACAGCCGGTGTAGTTCGGTCAGCCACGGCACCGCCAGCGCGACGGTCGGCAGCACCAGCACGGCGGCCGCAGCGAGGTAGGCGCAGGCGGCCAGGGCGCGGCTGTTCGGCCGCCCACCGAGGCGGCGCACCCGGAGCACCGTGGTCGGACCACCGGCGGCGAGGGCACCCGACGGGGTGCGGCCGGACGCGCAGGCGACAAGGGCGCGGGCCAGGGGGGTGGGGCCCGCGGCGCGCACGGCGGCGTCGTCGGCGAGCAGCTCGATGAGCAGGCGGACCGCATTGAGCGCATTGGCGCTGCGCACGAATCGGGGGAAGGCGGCGTGCACCGCGGTGAACATCTCGAGCACCAGGTCGTGGCGGGCCCGCAAGTGCGCACGCTCGTGGGTGAGAATCGCGGCGATCTCGCTGTCGGACAAGGTTTTCAGCGTTCCCTCGCTGACCACCACGCGGCTGCGAACCCCGGGCAGGCAGTAGGCCAGCGGCTGTTTGACATCGAGGATGCGCAGGCCGCTGGCGTGCAGGCAGACCTGAGGCGGAAGGGAGTCGTGGGACATGTCAAGCAGGTCCACCATCATCCGGTGATGCGCGCGCCGGCGCCGGGTGGCGATCGCGACCTGCAGCACGGCGGTCATCAACCGGGCACCGATCACCAAGGTCAGGACGAAAACGAGGACGTAGGTCACCCACAACGGCCAGCCCAGCACGGCGATCTCAGTGGTGACCGACGTGGCGGTGGGGCGGCCGTCCGGTCCCGGCGCGAACAGCCTGCTAGCGATCGCGATGCCGGCCGAAAACGCCGACAACACCGCGGCCAGCGCGATGGACTGCCACAGCACGACCGCGGCCCGCGGTGCGCGCATCGGCCACCATGCCCGCGCCAGCATTGCCGGGACTGGTCCCGACAGGAGCAGCGCGACGATGGTGAAGGCCAACGCGGACACGCTGTTCAGTCTCTCTCAGCCGGTGCCCGGATCGCCAGCGGGCGGGGATTCTGGTTGCTTGCTCTCCAATTCGGCCAGCGCGCGGCGCAGCGCCGCGGCTTCGCCCGCACCGACGCGCTCGACGAAGTGCACGAGCGCGGCTTCCCGGCTGCCGGAGTCCTCGACCTGGTCGAGCGCGTCGACCATCAGCCCGGCGACCAGCTCATCGCGGCCGTGCATGGGCGCGTACCGGTGCGCCCGATCATCGCGGTGCTGCACCACGAGGTTCTTTTTCGCCAGCCGCTGCAGCACGGTCATGATCGTGGTGTACGCCAGATCGCGGTGGGCCGACGAGTGCCTCGTGGACTTGGCGCACGGTTTGGGGCTCGGTGGAGGACCAGAGGTGGTCCATCACAGCGCGTTCGAGTTCCCCCAGACGCGTCAACTTTGCCATGTTCCGTTCATCTCCTAGGGGCAGTAAATCCAGGGTACTACGCGCGTTACTACGGTGCGTCGTATCCAGCGCGGTATCCAGCGCGCAGGAACATCTCGCGCCGTTTCCCGCGGCGCTCATCGCCCCTTCCCGCGGCCTTGTGAGTCCAGTCACACGGGGTAGCGCCCCCGAGTTACGGGACTATAGTAAGGCTAACCTAACTAAGTCTGGAGGTGCCATGACGGTCGTGATTGACGATCCGCTGATCGCGGGCATGGCGATCAGGCAGACCGCTGCCGCTGCACGAGTCGAGCCGGCGGCTGCGCGAGCTCTCTCCCGAATGTCCGCGTCTCCATGGCGTCGCCGTGATGGGCGACCTGTCGCGCCGGCGGTGGTGGCCGCTGGCCGAGGCCGTGACGACCGATCGCCTGCAGGCGATGTTCGACAGCGCCGCCGAGGAGACCGACAGCCGCGCCGCCGTCGCTTCGCAGCTGGCCGCCACGCTCGCCCACGTCGTCCTCGGGCGCGTCGTCCCGCTGGTGGTGCTCGAAGGCCGCGCCTGGGACAACGGCCTGGAGAACCTCTGGGTGCACGTGGACTCCGACGGCGTCATCGACTGGGTCGGCGTCGTCGATCCGACGCTGCGGGCGCTGCCCGGCGACCCGGCGGTTGGGGCAGCGCTGGAGCGCTTGGGGACCGAGTCACCCGGGCCGGCATCGTCGCGCTGCCCAGCGAGGCGGCGTTGACCACCTGGGTCGCCCACCGCAGCCACCGCGCACTGGAGCCGCTGTTCATGAGGCTGGCCGACATCTGCGGCGGTGCCATGTCCGTCGCGTCGATGTGGCACACCGTCGGTGTCGCCGTGGTGAGCACCGCGACGCAGGTGCCACTGCTGGCCGGTACGAGCGAGCTGACCAGCATGCGGCGCGCGCAGGCCGTCCTCGACGCGCTGGCCGGATTCGGCCTGCCGGTGCGCGGCAGCACGAGGATGACGGCCGCGAGGATGACGGCACGGAAGGCCTTGCTTAATTAGGTTAGCCTTACCTATTCTTGAGGCCGGGGCTGCAGCGACTCCCGGTCCGCATTCTCGGGTGTCTCGGCGTTACCACTCTTGGCCGTGCCCGACCGCGACGTGTAGACACATGGCGTGACGACACATCTGCCCGAGGGTTTCGGCGCCGGCTTCGATACCGAACTCGGCGTGACCTACCTCGAGCTCACCCCCGACGGCGGACGCGCGCGCCTGGACATTCACGACAAGCTGCTGCAGCCGTGGGGGATCGTGCACGGCGGCGTGTACTGCTCGATCATCGAGAGCCTGGCCAGCGTGTCGGCGCAGGTCTGGTTGACCGAGAACGGCGGCGGACACGTCGTCGGCGTCAACAACAACACCGATTTCCTGCGCGCCATCTCGGCCGGCTCGGTGACCGCTGAGTCGACGCCGATCCACCGCGGTCGGCGTCAGCAGCTGTGGCTGGTCACCATCACCGACGACAACGATCGCGTCGTGGCGCGCGGCCAGGTGCGGCTGCAAAACCTGCCCGAGGAGTAACCGCCGGCTGCGGGTGCGCTGCTGACCGTGGCACGCCGTGGCAATATCGCGCACTATGCGCTTGACCCCGCATGAACAGGACCGGCTGCTGATTTCGTACGCAGCCGAACTGGCGCGCCGCAGGCAGGGCCGCGGGCTGAAACTCAATCACCCCGAGGCCGTCGCGGTGATCACCGACCACCTGCTCGAGGGCGCCCGCGACGGGCGCACCGTTGCCGAGTTGATGGTCAGCGGCCGCGAGGTGCTGTCCCGCGACGACGTCATGGAGGGAGTGCCCGAGATGCTCTACGACGTCCAGGTAGAGGCGACGTTCCCGGACGGCACCAAGCTCGTCACCGTCCACCACCCGATCCGATGAGGCGCGGCGGATGATCCCCGGCGAGATCCAGCACGGCGACGGCGATATCGCGATCAACGCGGGCGCACCGAGGCTGGAGATGGAAATCGTCAACACCGGCGACCGCCCGGTGCAGGTCGGCAGCCACATGCACCTGCCGCAGGCCAACGCCGCACTGCAATTCGACCGCGATGCTGCCTACGGCCACCGGCTCGACATCCCCGCCGGCACCGCCGTGCGTTTCGAACCCGGAGTGGCCCAGCATGTTTCGCTGGTCCCGCTGGCCGGGGCGCGAGAGGTACACGGGCTGAGTCTGCGTCCACCAGGACGATTAGACCCCGGTCCGCCTTGGCGATCGGATGCCTCATGACGCAGTTGTCACGCGCCAGGTACGCGGCGCTGTTCGGCCCGACGACCGGCGACCGGATCAGGCTGGCCGACACCGACCTGTTCGTCGAGATCACCGAGGACCGCAGCGGCGGACCCGGATTGGCCGGCGACGAAGCGGTGTTCGGTGGTGGCAAGGTACTGCGCGAGTCGATGGGGCAGGGCCGCGCCACCCGCGCCGACGGCGCACCCGACACCGTGATCACCGGTGTGGTGATCATCGATTACTGGGGAATCATCAAGGCCGACATCGGCATTCGTGACGGCCGCATCGCCGCGATCGGCAAGGCGGGTAACCCCGACATCATGACCGGCGTGCACCCCGAACTGGTGGTCGGGCCGTCGACGGAGATCATCGCGGGCAACGGCCGCATCGTCACAGCGGGCGGTATCGACTGCCACGTGCACCTGATCTGCCCGCAGATCATGGACGAGGCGCTCGGCGGCGGCATCACCACCATCATCGCCGGCGGCACCGGCCCAGCTGAGGGCAGCAAGGCCACCACCGTCACCCCCGGTGGCTGGCACCTGGCCAGGATGCTCGAGTCGCTGGACTCCTGGCCGATGAACGTTGCGCTGCTGGGAAAGGGAAACACGGTCAGCGCCGATTCGATGTGGGAGCAATTGCGGGGCGGCGCTTCGGGATTCAAGTTACACGAGGACTGGGGTTCCACCCCGGCCGCGATCGACGCGTGCCTCACCGTGGCCGACGCATCCGGCGTGCAGGTGGCACTGCACTCCGACACGCTCAACGAGGCCGGTTTTGTCGAGGACACCGTCGGCGCCATCGCCGGGCGCTCCATCCACGCCTATCACACCGAGGGCGCGGGCGGCGGGCACGCACCCGACATCATCACCATCGCGGCCGAGTCCCACGTGCTGCCCAGCTCGACCAACCCGACCCGGCCGCACACCGTCAACACCCTCGACGAGCATCTCGACATGCTGATGGTGTGTCATCACCTGAACCCCAGCGTCCCAGAGGATCTGGCGTTCGCCGAGAGCCGCATCCGGCCGTCGACCATCGCCGCCGAAGACCTGTTGCACGACATCGGCGCGATCTCGATGATCGGTAGCGACGCGCAGGCGATGGGCCGCATCGGCGAAGTCGTGATCCGGACCTGGCAGACCGCCCATGTGATGAAGCGCCGCCGCGGCGCGCTGGGAGGCGATGCGCCGGGGAAGAACGGGGCCGACAACAACCGCGCCCGCCGCTACGTCGCGAAGTACACGATCTGCCCGGCGATCGCGCACGGCCTTGACCACGAAATCGGCTCGGTCGAGGTCGGCAAGCTCGCCGACCTGGTGTTGTGGGAGCCGGCGTTCTTCGGGGTGCGCCCCCACGCTGTGCTCAAGGGCGGCATGATCGCCTGGGCCGCAATGGGTGACGCCAACGCGTCGATCCCCACGCCGCAACCGGTGCTGCCGCGGCCGATGTTCGGTGCGGCGCCGGCGGCGGCGGCGGCCACGTCGGTGCATTTCGTGTCCCCGCAGGCGATCGAGGACGGGTTGGCCGACCGGCTGGCCGTCAACCGCCGGCTGGTCGCGGTCAAGGACGTCCGCAAGGTGGGCAAGGCCGACATGCCGCTCAACGACGCGTTGCCGCGCATCGAGGTCGATCCCGACACGTTCACGGTGCGCATCGACGGCGACGTGTGGCAGGAGCAGCCGGCCACCGAATTGCCCATGGCGCAGCGTTATTTCCTCTTCTAGGGGTTGGGAGTTCCGATGACGATTCTGGCGACCCTGCTCACACTGGCGGACTCGCGACTGCCGACCGGGGGGCATGTGCACTCGGGCGGTATCGAGGAGGCCGTCACCAGCGGTCTGGTCGTCGACGTCGCAACGCTGCGGGCCTACTTGCGGCGCCGGATCCGCACGCACGGCCTGGTGGCGGCGTCGGTGGCCGCCGCCGTGCACGCGGGCGCCTTGTCAATCCCGGATGCCGACCGCGAAACCGACGCCCGCACACCGGCGCCCGCCGCTCGGCTGGCGTCACGGGCCCAGGGCCGCGGCCTGGCGCGGCTCGCGCGCCGCGTTTGGCCGGGCGCAGACTGGGAGGCGCTCGGGACGACGCCGCATCTGGCGGTCGCGGCAGGCGCGGTCGGTGCCGCCAGCGGGCTGAGCCCCGACCACACGGCACTGTCGGTCGTTTACACCACGATGACCGGTTCGGCGACGGCCGCGCAACGACTGCTGGCGCTCGATCCCGGTGACGTCGCGGCACTGACCTTCGAGCTGGCAGCGCTGTGCGACAAGACCGCAGCCGAGGCCGGCAAGGAGCTGGCCGACCTGTCCGATCCGCTGCTCGATGTGCTGGCCCAGCGGCACAGCCAACGCGAGCGACCGTTGTTCGTCTCCTGAAAGGCCGGGAACCCCATGTCACCATGCCACCGCATTTCCTCGAGTCCGGTTCGGCTGGCGAGCCGCACACGCACACCGATCGGCCCAAGCGCCACCGCGAGCCGGGGGAGCCGCTGCGGATCGGCGTCGGCGGTCCCGTCGGCTCCGGCAAGACCGCGCTGGTGGCTGCGCTGTGCAGACAACTGCGCGACGAACTGTCGCTGGCGGTGCTGACCAACGACATCTACACCACCGAGGACGCCGACTTCCTCCGCCGCCACGCCGTGCTGCCCGACAACCGGATCGCCGCCGTGCAGACGGGCGGCTGCCCGCACACCGCGATCCGCGACGACATCACCGCCAACCTGGACGCCATCGACGACCTGATCGCGCGCAATGACCGTCTCGACCTGATTCTGGTCGAATCCGGCGGTGACAACCTGACCGCGACCTTCTCCTCGGGACTGGTCGATGTGCAGATCTTCGTCGTCGACGTGGCAGGCGGCGACAAGGTGCCGCGCAAGGGCGGGCCCGGCGTCACCTACTCGGATCTGTTGGTCGTCAACAAGACCGACCTCGCACCGCTGGTGGGCGCCGACCTCGATGTCATGCGCCGCGACGCGGCCAGGGTCCGCACGGACCGGCCGACGGTGCTGATCTCGTTGACCGACGACCCCGCCGCGACCGCGGTGCTGGCCTGGGTGCGCGAACAACTGCAGGTGCCGGTGCAATGAGGTCCGACGTCCTCATCGTCGCCTGCCGCGACCGTCAGCCGCGCATCGAGTGCGGGGGCGCCGTCGCGGGGCGGCGGACCCACCAAGACACCGTGCACCTGGTGTCGACGGCGGCCACCCCGCTCGGCGGCGACGCGATCAACATCCGGGTGGTGGTGGAGCCGGGCGCGCGGCTGCGGGTGCGCACCGCGGCGGCGACCGTGACCCTGCCGGGAGCCCTGACGCCCGAGTCGCACGCGTTCTGGACGCTCGAGGTGGCAGGCGATCTCGACGTCGACCCGCAGCCGACCGTCGTCGCCGCCACGTCGCGACACTTCACGTCGACGCGACTTGAGCTGACCGGATCAGGCCGCGTCCGGCTGCGCGAGCGCATCCAGATCGGCAGATCCTGATGAGCGGCAAGGGTTTTGGTCGGGTTCGCTGAACGCCGACGTGGACGGGTCGGCACTGTTGCGCCACCGCATCGAGCTCGGCAACGGCTCGGTGGCCGACGACGAGCTGGGGGCACCGCTGGCGTGCATCAGCGAATTGCACTACCCCGACAGCGATGTCGAGACCGCCGGGGTGGCACTGGCGCTGGCCGCTGGCGGCTGCCTGTCGACGTGGCAGGGGCAGCGGCTCTAACTGGCCGCTTTCTCGGTGTCCTGAACGGTCGCAGCGATCTCTTCGAGCTCTTCGATCCTGGTGCGCGCGTATGCCTGCTGCTCGGTGATGGTGAGATTCCCGCGCGCGGTGGACAAGAAGGTCACCGTCCACGACAGCAACGTGGTGATCTTGGTCTTGAAGCCGACCAGGTACACCAGGTGCAGCACCAGCCAGGCCAGCCAGGCGATGAAGCCACCGAATTCCAGCGGGCCGATCTTGGCGACCGCGGAGAACCGCGACACCGTCGCCATCGAGCCCTTGTCGAAGTATCGGAACGGTTCGCGGTCTGCCGGATCGGCGCCCTTCAGTTCCGCCTTGATCGCCTTCGCCGCATAGTTGGCGCCCTGGATCGCGCCCTGCGCCATGCCGGGAACCCCGTCGACCGCGGCCATGTCCCCGACGACGAAGACGTTCGGGTGGCCAGGTACGGACAAGTCCGGCAGCACCTTGACCCGTCCGGCGCGGTCCAGCTCCACGTCGGACTGCTCAGCGAGGTCGCGGCCCAGCGGGCTGGCCGACACACCGGCCGACCACACCTTGGTGGCCGACTCGATACGCCGGATGGTGCCGTCGGAATCCTTGACCGTGATGCCGTTGCGATCCACATCGGTGACCATCGCGTTGAGCTGGATCTCGACGCCCATCTTCTCCAACCGGGCCTGGGCCTTCTTGCCGAGCTTCTCGCCCATCGGCGGCAGCACCGCAGACAAACCGTCGAGCAGGATCACCCGCGCCTGAGTCGGATCGATATGGCGGAACGCCCCTTTGAGCGTGTGGTCGGCGAGCTCGGCGATCTGCCCCGCCATCTCGACACCGGTGGGTCCCGCGCCGACGACGGTGAACGTCAGCAGCTTCTCGCGGCGCGCTGGATCACTGGACCGTTCGGCCTGTTCGAACGCGCCCAGGATGCGGCCGCGCAGCTCGAGTGCGTCGTCGATCGACTTCATGCCGGGCGCCCACTCGGCGAAATGATCGTTGCCGAAGTAGGACTGGCCGGCCCCGGCCGCGATGATCAGGCTGTCGTACGGGGTGACGTAGGTGTGGCCGAGCAGTTCGGACTTGACTGTCTTGCCGGCCAGGTCGATATGCGTCACGTCGCCCAGCAGCACCTGCGCGTTCTTCTGGTTGCGCAGGATTATCCGGGTGGGCGGCGCGATCTCGCCCGAGGAGATGATGCCCGTGGCCACCTGGTACAGCAGAGGCTGGAACAGGTGGTGGGTGGTCTTGGCGATCATCTTGATGTCGACGTCGGCGCGCTTGCAGCGCCTTGGCGGCGGTCAAGCCGCCGAATCCCGACCCGATGATGACGACCTTGTGTCGATCAGTGTCAGTGGCTCCGGGATGGCTCATTTTGGGCTCCTCGACGGACTACACGTGCACTCATACAGACACTACGGTAGCCGCGATAGAGCCCAGCAGCGCGTGAGATCTGCCACGTTCGGCGGGGGTTTAACCGGCGATGAGCGGCTTTAATTTTTCGGCCACCGCGGTGATACCCCCCGGCTGGTATCCGTTCAGGCTGGTGACCGGGCTGAGGATGACGCCGTCAACGCCCGCATCGAAGACCTTGGTCTTGATCTGGTCGGCCACCTGTTCGGGGTTGCCGACGACCGCCCGCTGCTTGAAATCGTCCGGGATCAGGTCGGGCGGTGACGTTCTCGTCGAGAATCGCGATCACCAGCATGCTGGTCTCCAAAGTCGCAGGGTCGCGACCGATCTCCTCGCAGCGGTCCTTGACCACGGCCAGCTTGCGGGGCAGCTCGTCGAATCCGGCGATGATGTTCAGATGGTCGAAGTACTTGGCCGCCAACGGAATCGTCTTCTTCTCGCCACTGCCGCCGATCATCAGCGGAATGTGCTCGCGGAAACGCGGATTGGCCATCGCCTCCTCGGTGCGGTAGTACTTCCCGGAGAACGTCGGTCGCTCGCCCTTGAGCATCGGCAGGATGATCTGCAGCGCCTCGTCGAGCTTGTTGAAGCGCTCGGTGAAGGTGCCGAACTCGAAGCCGAGCTGATCGTGCTCGAGCTCGAACCAGCCGGTGCCGATGCCGAGGATGGCCCGGCCCCGGCTCACCACGTCCAGCGTGGTGATGGCCTTGGCCAGCAGGGTCGGGTTGCGGTAGGTGTTACCCGTGACGAGCGTGCCGAGCTGCACGCGCTCGGTCGCCGTCGCCAACCCGCCGAGCGCCGTGTAGGCCTCCAACATCGGCTGGTCCGGGGTACCGAGGCCGGGCAGTTGATAGAAGTGGTCCATCACGAAGACGGAGTCGTAGCCGGCAGCCTCGGCCTCTTGGGCCTGGGCGATGACGGTGGGGAACAGTTGCGTCCACGCCGGTGCCGTAGGAGAAGTTGGGGATCTGGAGTCCAAGTTTGATGGTCACGGTATTCACGTAACCACAACTAAGCGGGGCGGTCACCCCGTTTAGCTTTCGGCGAACGCGGGAATTTTCAGCCGAAGTTGGCCAGTGCCCCGTGACTGACGTGCAGCGTCTGCCCGGTGATGTGCCGCGCGGCGGGCGTGGTGAGGAACAGCGCCAGCCGGGCGATCTCCTCGGCCACCGGCGCCGGTGTGCGGGACAGGCCGTCGTAACCGGGTTCGGCGCTGCGGCCCGACGGCCACCGCGTTGACGGTGATGCCCCGGGTGCCGAAGTGGGTGGCCTGCCCTGCGGTCCAGTCCGACACGGCGGCCTTGACTGCGGCCTCGGCGCTTCCTTCGCGGGGATGCTCGGGGATGACGTTCACGATCGAGCCGCCGGAGCGCAGATGATCGCCGAGGATCTGCACGGTCAGCACCGCCGACACGGCGGTCGCATCCAGGGCGTTGCGCCATGCCGCGGCGAGGTCGGCCAGCGAGTAGGTGCGCGGGTCGCCGGCTTCGGCGCGCGGGGCGGGAACGTTGACGATGGTGTCGAGGTGGTGCGGGAACTGCCCGCGCGCCTCTTCGAGGCTGGCCGGGTCGGTGTTGTCGAACACGATCGCGTCGACGTCGAGTTCCTTGGCGGCGACCTCGAGGTCGTCGCGGCGCGAGCCGGCGATCACAACCCGGTGGCCCGCGTCGCGGAAGCACTCCGCAACCGTGCGTCCCAGATCGGTGTCGCCGCCGGTGACCAGCACCTCCATCACCATGACCTCCTGCGTAGTTCAACGCTGAACCCCAGCGAGTGAGCGTCATGTTACTGGACAGTAGGTCGGGGATAAAACTCGGCACGCGTGCGACACGGCAACAGTTCGGTGAACGTGCCATAGGGTCTTGATCTGTGCAGCGAGTCGCCACCTCGGCCGGGCTGCCCCGCTGGATCTACCTCCCCGCCGCCATGGGGGCGCTGTTCGTCGTGGTGCCGCTGATCGCGGTGGCCGCCAAGGTCGACTGGCCGCACTTCTGGTCGTTGATCACCAGCGAGTCGTCGACGACGGCGCTCGTGCTGAGCCTCAAGACGGCGGCGGCGAGCACGGCGCTGTGCGTGCTGCTGGGCGTGCCGATGGCGATGGTGCTGGCCCGCAGCAACGCCCGGCTGGTGCGACTGGCCAGGCCGCTCATCCTGCTGCCGCTGGTGCTACCGCCGGTGGTCGGGGGCATCGCGCTGCTGTACGCGTTCGGCCGGCTCGGGCTGATCGGGCAGTACCTCGACGCCGCGGGCATCCAGATCGCGTTCACGACGACGGCCGTGGTGCTGGCGCAGACCTTCGTATCGCTGCCGTTCCTGGTCATCGCGCTGGAAGGCGCCGCACGGACCGCCGGAACCGACTACGAGGTGGTGGCCGCCACGCTCGGCGCCCGGCCGACGACGGTCTGGTGGCGGGTGTCGCTGCCGCTGTTGGCGCCGGGCCTGATCTCCGGGGCGGTGCTGGCGTTCGCCCGGTCACTGGGCGAGTTCGGCGCGACGCTGACCTTCGCCGGCTCCCGGGAGGGCGTCACCCGAACGCTGCCGTTGGAGATCTACCTGCAGCGCGAAAGCGATGCCGACGCCGCGGTCGCGCTGTCCCTGCTGCTCGTCGCGGTGGCCGCCGTCGTCGTCATCGGGCTGGGCAGCCGCCGGCTGCGAGGCGCCAATGCCTGGTAGCCGCCATGACCGGGGTAGCGCTGCGGGCCGTCGTCGAAAGTCGGCGGCGTCGACGTCGAATTCGACGTCGCGGCCGGGGAGGTGCTGGCCGTGCTCGGCCCCAACGGCGCGGGCAAGTCGACGGCGCTGCACGTGATCGCGGGCCTGGTGCGGCCCGACCGCGGTGTGGTGCGCGTCGGGCAACGCGTGCTGACCGACACCGCGGCCGGAGTTCACGTCGCCACCCACGATCGCCGCGTCGGCCTGCTGCTGCAGGACCCGCTGCTGTTTCCGCACCTGAGCGTCACCGGCAATGTGGCCTTCGCGCCGCGCAGTTCCCGCTGCCGCGGCGCCGCGACATTGGCTCGTGGCCGAGGTCGATGCGGCCGAACTCGGCGACCGGATGCCGCGGCAGCTGTCCGGCGGGCAGGCTCAGCGGGTGGCGCTCGCCCGCGCGCTGGCCGCCGAACCCGACGTGCTGCTGCTCGACGAGCCGCTGGCCGGACTCGATGTCGGCCGCGGCCACCGCGATGCGCAAGGTGCTGCGCCGCGTGCTGGCCCGCGACGGCCGCTCGCGCGGTGCTGATCACCCACGATCTGCTCGACGTGCTCACGCTCGCCGACCGGGTGCTGGTGCTCGAAGCCGGCCGGATCGCCGAATCGGGCGCGGCTGCAGCGGTTTTGGCGCACCGCGCAGCCGGTTCGGTGCGCGCTTCGCCGGAGTGAACCTGGTCGGCGGCACCGCGGACGCCGATGGTGTGCTGACGACACGAGTGGGGCACGACGCTGGCACGGCACCCGGGGCCCGACGTGGTGGCCGGTGAGCCGGCCGTCGCCGCTGTTCACACCCGGCGGCGGTCGCCGTGTACCGCGACAAACCGCACGGCAGCCCCCGCAACACCGTCGAGGTGACGGTCGCCGAGCTGGACAGCCGCGGCGCGGTGATCCGGGTGCGCGCCGACCAGCAGCCCGACGGCGCGCCGGGCCTGGCCGCCGACATCACGACCGAAGCGGCGGCCGAGTTGCGGCTTGCGCCCGGCGATCGGGTTTACTTCTCGGTGAAGGCCCAGGAGGTGACCGTCCATCCGATGCCGTGACGCCGCTCGCCGGGCGACCAACGGCGAACCCCGGGAGCCTCGCTACGCCTCGGCGACTTATCGTGCCAGCAATCGTGCACATGTCAGTCAGACTTTTCTTCGTCCAGCAATCTCTTAGCTGAGCACTATTTGAGCAACTCACACTTGCGTCACGGCCGTAACACGGTAGTTTCGTCCACATGGATCAGCCGGACGCGATTTCCCAACACCGCAGGGGCCTCTCGAAGACGCTGGCGATCGCGGCGCTGACCGGAGCCACCGTGGTGGTGCTGACGCTGCCCACACCGGCCCACGCGGACCCGGTACCCACCCCGGCTCCTCCGCCGCCACCGACGGGCAACACGTTCCTGCAGGGACCGCCGCCGGGGCCCCTGCGCCGCCGCCACCGGCGGATCCCAACGCGCCACCGCCGCCGCCTGCCGATCCCAACGCGCCACCTGCGGATCCCAACGCGCCACCGCCGCCGCCGCCGGAGGCCGGGCGAAGTCGACAACGCCGCCGGCGGCTTCAGCTACGTGGTGCCTGCCGGGCTGGAAGGTGGCCGACGCGACCCAGTTGTCCTATGGGCAGGCGTTGTTGAACAAGCTGCCTCCTACGGGCGCCCCGCCAAATGCGCAGCCGCCCAACGACACCAGCGTGCTGCTCGGACGGCTCGACCTCAAGCTGTTCGCCGGCGCCGAGACCGACAACACCAAGGCGGCCCAGCGGCTCGCGTCGGACATGGGCGAGTTCTTCATGCCGTTCCCCGGCACCCGCATCAACCAGCAGACCGCTCCGCTGAACGCGGGAGGCATGACCGGGTGTCGCGTCGTACTACGAGGTGAAGTTCACCGACACCACCAAGCCCGACGGGCAGATCTGGGCGGGCGTCGTCGGAGCGCCCACCGCGCCCGGCACACCGATAGGCCAGCGCGCGCCCCAGCGGTGGTTCGTGGTCTGGCTGGGTACCGCCAATAACCCGGTGCCGACCGGCCGACGCCATCACGCTGGCGCAGTCGATCCGGCCATGGTACGCCGCCGCCTCCGCCGGACCACCGGATCCCAACGCGCCGCCACCACCCGCGGGTGGGACGAATGTGCCCGGTCAGCGCCCCGAGGTTGGGGTGCCGGTGCCGGTGACCAACGCGCCGCCGGACATGCAGCCGCCGGGCTGAGGCCGCACTGACGGTTCGGCTTTCACCGGCCGATCGGCCACAGCTGACCTGCGCAAACCAATTGACGATCGTGCCCATTTCAGCGCCCGAATCGTTACGCTCAGTCGGTATAGGTAGAGGCGTGGCCCAGCGGCCCGCTGGGCCCGGCCGGCGACAGGCAGGAGATCTGCAATGGACGTGACTGCGGCAACCGAGTTTCTCGCCCGCTCCACCACACTGACAAGCGTTGGCTGGATTGGCTACATCATCATCGGCGCGATCGCCGGTTGGATCGCCGGCAAGATCGTCAAGGGCAGCGGCTCGGGCATTCTGATGAACATCGTCATCGGCATCGTCGGTGCACTGGTCGGCGGCTTCCTGCTCAGCTTCTGGTTCAACACCGCCGCGGGCGGCTGGTGGTTCACCTTGTTGACGGC
This sequence comes from uncultured Actinomycetota bacterium, assembly GCA_963733605.1. Taxonomy (GTDB): domain Bacteria; phylum Actinomycetota; class Actinomycetes; order Mycobacteriales; family Mycobacteriaceae; genus Mycobacterium. The sequence goes on along the minus strand of CAVTDY010000033.1, from coordinate 14,772 downwards.
GGTCATCGGCGTCGGTCATCCTGCTGTGGATCCTCGGGTTGGTGCGGCGAAAGACATAGCGGGCGAGTAGCTCTCGGCGAGCGAGCACCATAGGGGGATGGCCGCCCCAACCATGAGTGCGTGGCGGGTTCGACGACCGGGCCCGATGACCACCCATCCGCTGGACCGCGTCACCGTCGAGGTGCCGCTGCCGGGACCGGGCGAACTCCTTGTCGCCGTCCATGCGTGCGGGGTGTGCCGCACCGATCTGCACGTCACCGAGGGCGACCTGCCGGTGCACCGGGCGGGGGTGATCCCGGGCCACGAGGTGGTCGGCGAGGTCGCCGCGGTGGGCCCGGACGCCGGCGACGAGTTCGCGGTCGGCGACCGCGTCGGCATCGCGTGGCTGCGGCACACCTGCGGGCACTGCAAATTCTGCGTCCGCGGGCAGGAGAACCTGTGCCCCGAATCCCGCTACACCGGCTGGGACGCCGACGGCGGATACGCCGAATTCGCCACTGTCCCAGCTGCGTTCGCCCATCACCTGCCGACCGGCTACTCCGACACCGAACTGGCCCCGTTGCTGTGCGCCGGCATCATCGGCTACCGCTCACTGCTCCGGGCCGACCTGCCTGCCGGCGGCCGGCTGGGCATCTACGGGTTCGGCGGCAGTGCACACCTCACCGCACAGGTCGCTCTCGCCCAAGGCGCGGAGGTGCACGTGATGACCCGTGGAGAGCGAGCCCGCGAACTGGCGCTGTCGTTGGGGGCGGCATCGGCGCAGGGCGCCGACCGATCGTCCGCCGGTGGCACTGGACGCCGCGATCCTGTTTGCGCCCGTGGGCGATCTGGTGCTGCCCGCCCTCGAGGCCCTCGACCGCGGCGGCACCCTGGCCATTGCCGGCATCTATCTCAGCGACATCCCAGCGCTGAACTACGAGCGTCACCTCTTCCAGGAGCGCCAGGTGCGATCGGTGACATCCAATACCCGTGACGACGCGCGCGAATTCCTGTCGTTCGCAGATCATCACCACATCGACGTGACCAGCCCGCAGTATCCGCTGGGCCGTGCCGATGAGGCGCTGTCCGATCTGAGCGAGGGCCGCATCGCCGGGGCGGCGGTGCTGTTGGTTTAGAGCGCCGCGCTGTGGCCGGCGGTCACGTCGACAGGTGCCAGACCAGGGCGGCGGCCAGCGCGCCCAACCCGTTCAGTGACCAGTGCAGCGCGATCGGCGCGATCAGGCTGCCGCTGCGCCTGCGCAGCCAGGTGAACACGAAGCCGGCGAACCCCGTCGCCGCCACCGCCAGCACCACGCCGGCGACGGTACCGGCCGAGCCGCTGCCGAACAGCCGGGTGAAGCCGACGTTGCTGCTGGTCAGGCCCAGCGATGTGGCGATATGCCAGAGGCCGAACAGCAGCGAGCCGGCCGCAGCCACGCCGCGGAACCCCCATGCCCGGTCAAGTGCGCCGTGCAGCACACCGCGGAACGCCAGCTCCTCGGGGATCACGGTTTGCAGCGGGATGACGACCATCGATGCGATCACCGCGCCGGACACCGTCGCGTAGTGATTGTTCATGAACATCGGCCGGGTGACCGGCAGCAGCGCGCCGATCACGATCACCGACAACACCACTACGACCGCGGCCACGGCATAGCCCGAGCCGGCTTTCCAGTGCTCGCGGCCCAGCCCTAGCTCGGCCCAGCCAAGGCCGCGCGAGCGCACGAGTATCACCAGCCCGACCGCGGCGGCGGGCACGGTCGCGATGCTTGCCCACGGCGTGGTGAAATGCGCGATCAGATTGGTGATTGCCAGCACCACCACAACCACGCCGATATCGACGTAGGTGCGGAAATGGTGCAGGGCGGAAAGCTGTGCGACCAGCGGGTGGGGAGGCGGGACTGCCACGGCTTGGTCGGACACAACAACCGAGTCTACCGGCGAGGGCTTGGGCGGTCGTCTGATCGCGGAGTCGGGGGCGCTAGCCTGGCGATCGTGCTGGGATTCGCGGTACCGCAGTTCGGCGGGTCCGCACACCTGGCCGTAGGAGAGCTGGCCCGCTTCGCGTCGACCGCGGAACACCTCGGCGCCGCCAGCCTCTGGGTTGGCGACCGGCTGCTGGCCGCGGTCACTCCGACGGTGGGCTACGGCGGCACGGACACCATCCCCGAGCAGTTCCGTACCAACCTGGATCCGTTCATCGCGTTGACGGTGGCCGCGACAGCGACCACCACGGCGCAGCTGGGCAGCAGCGTGTTCGTTGCGCCCTGGTATCCGCCCGTTCAGCTGGCCCGGCAATTGACGAGTATCGACGTGATCAGCGGCGGCCGGCTGCTGCCCGGATTCGGTATCGGCTGGTCTCCCGAGGAATACCGGGCCGCCGGTGCGCCGTTTCGCCGGCGCGGGGCGCAACTCGACGAACTCCTGGATGCGCTTGACGCGCTGTGGACCACAAACCCCGCTCGCCACGAGGGCGAGCGCTGGACGGTCGGAGAATCCTGGGTCGACCTCAAGCCGGTACAGCGGCCGCATCCGCCGGTCTACCTCGGCGCCTTCACCCAGGCCGGGCTCAAACGCGTCGGCGAACGCGCCGACGGATGGATGGCCGCATTGGTGGCCCCGTGGGCGGTGAGCATGGACATGCTCAACTGGCAGCGGCAGGCCATCGACGACGCGGCCCGCGCGGTGGGCCGCGACCCGTCGGCGATCCACACCTACGTACGGATCACCGTCGCCGACGGCACTGCGATGGACAAGGTCGCCGACGCCGTGCGGGCACTGGCCGACAACGGCTATCCCGACGCGTTCGTCGACCTGCTGTTCGCTGCGACAGGGACAGACGCCTACCTGGAGTGGGTGGAACGGCTGCTGGCCCGGTGAGCGGCGGACTGCTCGACTCGCTTCGGGTGCTCGATCTCGGCGGCGCCGAATCCGACGCCGTTGGCAGGTTGTTCGCCGACCTCGGCGCCGATGTGCTGAAGATCGAACCGCCCGACGGCAGCCCGGCGCGCCGCGCGCTACCCAGCGTGGCGGGCGCCAGCATTTCGTTCGCCCTGGACAACGCCAACAAGCGCAGCGCAGTGCTGGACGCCGACAGCGCAGCCGACCGTGACCGGTTGATGGAGCTGGCCGGCGGCGCCGACATCGTGGTGGACGGCGGCAATCCCGGCGGGGCGGCCGCGTTCGGGACGTCGTGCGCCGCGCTGGCCGAGCGGTTCGGCCAGCTGGTTGCGTTGTCGGTCACCGATTTCGGCACCTCGGGTCCGTACGCCTCGTGGCTGGCGACCGACCCGGTGCTATACGCCATGTCGACGCGCGCTCTCGCGCACCGGGCCGACCTCGGGGACACCGGTGCTGCCGCCGCAGGGTGTGGCGTCGGCGACCGCGGCCATGCAGGCCGGGTGGGCGGCGCTTGCCGCCTATTATTACCGGTTACGGTGTGGCACAGGCGAATACATCGACTTTTCGCGGTTCGACGCCGTCGTGCAGTCACTCGATCCGCCATTCGGGTCCGAGGGCCAGGCGGCCGTCGGGCTCAAACGGTCCAGCGAGCTGTGGCGGGGCAGGCCGCGAAACCAGCAGATCTACCCGATATTTCCGTGCGCGGACGGATTCGTGCGGATCTGCCTGCTGTCGGCGCGGCAGTGGCGGGGGATGCGCGGGTGGCTGGGAGAACCCGAGCGGTTCGCCGACCCGAAGTTCGACACCATCGCGGCCCGATACGCGGCCTCACGCGAACTCAACGAGGCCATCGCCGAGCTGTTCGCCGCGCAGACGATCGACGACCTGGTCGCCGAGGGGCAACGTCGCGGGGTACCGATCGCCGCGGTGCTCAGGCCCGCGCAGGCGTTGTCGTCGGAGCATTTTCGCGCTGTCGGGGCACTCGCCGACGTTGAAGTCGCCGGGGGCGCCGCCGTGGCGGTTCCGGTCGGGCCGTTCGTGGTCAACGGTGAGCATGCCGGGTACAGCGCACCCCGCGCCAGCTGTGGGTGCCGACGAAGCATCCTGGGCGGAACACCGCCTTTCCCCGTCATCGGCGGATGGCGCGGTCGCCCGGCCGTTTGACGGGATGCGGATCCTCGACCTCGGCGTGATCGTGGCCGGCGGGGAGCTGGGCCGGCTGTTCGCCGACCTTGGGGCGGAGGTGATCAAGATCGAGAGCGCCGCCTATCCCGACGGGCTGCGCCAGACGCCGCCGGGCCAGGTGATGAGCAGGTCGTGGGCGCTGACCCATCGCAACGAGTACAGCCTCGGCCTTGACCTGCGGCAGCCGGCGGGCGCCGAGATATTCGAGAAACTAGTCGCGGGCGCCGACGCGGTGTTCGCCAACTTCAAGCCGGGAACGCTTGGGGCGCTCGGGTTTTCCTACCAGCGGTTGCAGCAGCTCAACCCGCGTATCGTGCTCGCGGAGAGCAGCGCGTTCGGAGCCACCGGCCCGTGGAGCGAGCGGATGGGCTATGGCCCACTGGTGCGCGCCACCACCGGTGTTACCTGGCTGTGGACCTCCGAAGACGCGCCGGGCGGCAGCTTCTATGACGCCACCACCATCTTCCCCGACCACGTCTCGGCCAGGATCACCGCGATCGCCACGCTGGCCGCGATCATCAGCCGTGAGCGCACCGGAGCCGGTGCGCACGTGCATATTTCGCAGGCCGAGGCGGCGGTGAACCAGCTCGCCACCGCCTACGTCGCCGACGCCGCCCGTGCCGCGCGCGTCCCGGTGGTCGACGACCCCGCGGTGCATGCGGTCTATCCGTGCAGCGGCGACGACGAGTGGTGCGTGATATCGCTGCGCTCAGATGCCGATCGGCGCGCGATGGCCGCGACGATGGAACGCGACGCCCTTCCGCATGACCGCGCCGAGCTGGTGGCGTTGGTCTCGGAGTGGACGTCGAACCGGGACAAGGCGGTCGTCGCCGACGCGCTGCAGCGTGCGGGAGTGCCCGCCGCGCCGATGTACCGGGCCGCCGACGTGTTGACCGATCCGCAGATCGCCTACCGAAAGGTGTTCAGCGACATGATTCATCCGCTGTGTGACGCGCCGATGCCCAGCGAGACCGGCCCCGCGCCCTACCTGCACATTCCACCCGCCGAATTTCGGCCAGCGCCGATGCCCGGTGAGCACACCCGCGAGATCTGCCAGAAGCTGCTCGCCCTTGACGCCGACGAGACCGATCACCTGATCGCAGAAGGCGTCGTGTTCGCGGCTGCCGGCGACCAGACCCGCAAATCGAGCCATCGGCTCGGCCCGTCAGACTCGAGCCCATGCCCATCGACCCCAGGACGCCGGTGCTCATCGGCTACGGCCAGGTCAACCAGCACGACGACCACCCGGGGGTGGAACCCGTCGACCTGATGGTGGCGGCCGCCCGCGCCGCCGCCGATCCACGGGTGCTCGAGGCCGTCGACTCGGTGCGCGTCGGTCAACGTGCTGTCCTGGCGTTACCGCGATCCGGGGCTGCTGCTGGCCCAGCGCATTCGGGCCAAGAACGCCGGGACCCGCTACACCGGAGTCGGCGGCAACGTGCCGCAGACGCTGGTCAATCAAGCGTGCCTGGACATCTCGGCGGGCCGCGCCGACGCGGTGCTGATCGCCGGCGCCGAAACCTGGCGCACCCGGACCCGATTGCGTGCGAGCGGCGCCAAGCCCGAGTGGACGAGTCAAGACGAGTCCGTTCCGATGGCCGAGGGTGCCGACGAGGGCGTGCCGATGGCCGGGCCCGCGGAAATCCGGATCACGCTGGACCGGCCGGCCTATGTACTATCCGATGTTCGAGCAGGCCCTACGGATCGCGGCAGGCGAGCCCACCGACGAGCACGTACGCCGCATCGGCGCGCTGTGGTCGCAGTTCAGCGGGGTGGCGGCGAAGAACCCGCATGCGTGGAGCCGTGACCCGCTGGCGCCCCACCAGATCTGGCAACCCAATCCCCGCAACCGGATGATCAGCTGGCCCTACACCAAGCTGATGAACTCCAACAACATGGTCGATCAGGGCGCGGCGCTGGTCCTGACCTCGGTCGAGAAGGCGACGTATCTGCAAATTCCCTCGGACCGTTGGGTTTTCCCGTACGCAGGCACCGACTCGCACGACACCTATGCCATCGCAGAGCGGGCGGAGTTCTACCGCTCGCCTGCGATCAGGATCGCGGGGGAGCGGGCACTGCAACTGGCCGGTCTCGGCGTCGACGACCTCGACTTGATCGACGTTTACTCGTGCTTCCCGTCCGCGGTGCAGGTGGCGGCCAACGAACTGGGGCTGCCGCTCGGTGACCCCAACCGGCCGCTGACGGTCACCGGCGGCCTGACCTTCGCAGGCGGACCGTGGAACAACTACGTCACCCACTCGATCGCCACGATGGCCGAGCGACTGGTCGCCAAGCCCGGCCAGCGCGGATTCATCACCGCCAACGGCGGGTACCTGACCAAGCACAGTTTCGGCGTGTACGGTACGGAGCCGCCCAGCCACGAGTTCCGTTGGGAAGACGTGCAATCCGAGGTGGATCGAGAACCGACCCGCGTCGCGGCGGTGGAGTGGTCGGGTGTTGGCACCGTTGAGTCGTGGACCACACCGTTCAACCGGACCGGTTCGGCGGAAAAGGCCTTCCTCGCCGTGCGCACCCCCGACGACGCACGCGTGCTCGCGGTGATCCCGGATCCGGCGCAGGCCGACGCCACCATTCGCGACGATATCGCGGGCGCCAAGGTGACGGTCAACGCCGACGGCACCGCCACACTGGTCTAAATGAGGTCGGCCAGCAGACCGTCGACCCGTTGCCGTACCACCGCGTCTGTACCGGGGCCGACGATCGCGTGCACTCGGTCGGCCTCGACAGCGTCGATGGCGGCCTGCGCCACCGCCGCCGGGCTCATCGCGCCTGCCGGCATGGCGCCCAGGTCGTCGGGCGTCGCGGCCGCACCCGGCCGAACGAGCCTCGCCGAGTTGGCGCCCAGCGGGGTGTCGACCAACCCGGGACACAGCACGGTCGCCCCCAGATGTGCTGACACAGAGCGCAATTCGGCGTTCAGCGTCTCGGTCAGCCCGACGACCGCATGCATGGTCGCGTTGTAGGGAGCCAGCATCGGCAGCGCCATCAACCCGCCGGCCGAGGCGGTGTTCAGGAAATGGCCGGAGCCTTGCGCGATGAGCAGCGGGGCGAACGTGCGCACACCGTTGATCACACCCATCAGCTTGACGTCGATCAGCCACCGCCACGTCGCGGGTCGCTGTTCCCATGTCGGTGCCAGTTCACACACCACCCCCGCGTTGTTGCAGACGAGATCGACGCGGCCGAACCGTTCGATCGTTTCATCGGCCAGCGCGTCCATGTCCGCATCGACGCTGACGTCGGCCCGCACGCCTGCCGCCCGGCCCGGTTGACCCGACAACGCGTCGACCGCGACGGGGATCGCGTCCTCGCGGATGTCGGCGATCATCACGTTCACGCCGCGCCGCACCAACGCGTCGGTTATCGCAAAGCCGATGCCGCTTGTCCCGCCGGTCACGACGGCGACCTGTCCCGTCTCGATCCTCATGGCGCGTCGGCGGGCACGTCGGTGTACACCGGGGTGTAGCCCTGCGCGGAGAACGTGAAGCCCTTACTACTCGTGTCACTCTGACAGGACACGCCGGAATCAGCCACGTTGCAACGAAATCCAGCCGCCGCCAGGATCCTGTTGAACGGCAATGCCTTAGCCGGGCCGGGCACCAGCGAGAACTCCGGCGCCTCCAGCGTGACGAATTGCGGGTCCCCGTCGCGGTCGACGGCGATCGCGTTCGTCCCGTCGGGCTCGCCTGGGACGCCGAGGCCGGACTGCCAGCTGCTCGACGCCTGACAGCCCGCCTTGTCGCGCGTCAGAATCGCACACCGCCACTTGCCGCTGGGCGTGGTGAAGTAGTAGCCGGTGACGTCGCCGACGTGCCCGACGTAGTCGAAAGCATTGACGAGGTGGACATTGCTCGGCGGCGTCGACGGCGCCGCGGTCAAGGCGTCGGTGGCGGTCTGGGCCGGCGACTCCGAGGTGTTGATGATGGGTTCTGGCGAGCAGCCCGCACTGGCCAGCATCGCGACCGCCACCGCGGGGAGCACCCCAACGTTTCGGCGGATCAAGCCGAAACCAACGGCCGCTGCGGATCGGCCAACCGATCGGGATCGACGGGGGCACGGGACCGGATGAGCGACTTGACGTCGTCGAGCACGTCCCAGATGTTGACGTTCATCCCTGCCAGCACCCGGTTGTCGCGGTCCAGCCAGAACGCCACGAACTCGCGACCGTCCACGTCGCCGCGGAAGACCACGCGCTCGTAGTGGGGTGCGTGACCGGTGTACTCCATACCGAGGTCGTATTGGTCGGCGAAGAAGTAGGGGAGCTCGGTGTATTCCCCTGGGTTTCCCAGCATGCCCGCCGCAGCCACCGCGGGCTGCTTGAGCGCGTTGGCCCAATGTTCGGTGCGGATCCGCATGCCGAACAGCGGGTGGTCGGCCGCGGCGATGTCACCGACGGCGAAGATGTCGGGGTCGCTGGTGCACAGCGACGAATCGACCAGGACGCCGCCGTCGCCGAGGGCCAGACCCGCCTGCTGCGGCCAGCGCGATGTTGGCGGCCGCACCGACCGCCACCAGCACAGCGTCGGCCTCGACGGTGGACCCGTCGCCGAGCGTGAGCCCGGTCGCGTTGCCGCCGGCAGTGGTGATTTCCCGCACGGCTGCCCCGAGCCGAAGGTCCACACCGTGTTGGCGGTGCAGCGCGGCGAACACCTCGCCGACCTCGCGGCCAAGCGTGGCCAGTAGCGGCAGCTCCGCCATTTCGACGACCGTGACGTTGACGCCGCGCTCTCGTGCGCCCGCGGCGACCTCGAGACCTATCCAGCCGCCGCCGATGACGGCCAGCGAAGACGCTTCGGCCAGTGCTGAATTCAGTGCATCGGCGTCGTCGACGGTGCGCAGGTAGTACACGCCGTCGGCGTCTGCCCCGGGGATCGGCGGGCGGCGCGGCCGCGAGCCGGTGGCCAGCAGCAGCTTGTCGTAGCGCACGGTGCTGCCGTCGGGCAGGCCGACGGTGTGGGTGCGCGGGTCGATCGCGGACACTTCCGTGCCGAGCTGCAGCTCGATGTGGTGGTCGCGGTACCAGGTGGCGGGGGCGACGGTGAAGTCAGCGAGCGCCTTCTTGCCTGCCAGGTACTCCTTCGACAGCGGGGGACGTTCGTAGGGCAGATGTTCCTCGGCGGCAAACAAAACGACGTGACCGTCGAAATCCTTGTCGCGCAATGCTTCTGCGGCCTTAGCGCCGGCGAGGCCGCCGCCGACGATGGCAAAGGTGGACGACGTTGTCATGTCGTCTGAGCCTACCCGCAGTTGTCGGAGGGTGAGGGCAAGCTTGGGCTACTTCGGCGGCAGGCTCTTGGCGTAGTCGACGCCGCGGCCGACCCAGGCCTGCAGCTGTCGCTTGGTCCTCACACCGTCGAGGGAGACCCGCAGCCAGCCGCGGGTTTCGCGGCCCGCCATCACCATGGGTTCGACGTGGTCGCGCGCCACCAGCTTCTCCGTGTCGTCCGGCGGCACCCTCACCATGAGGCCGCCACGACCGCTCGCGGCGACCGACATGTTGCCGTTGATCAAAAACGCCAGGCCGCCGAACATCCGCTTCTCGTCGACGCCTTTCTCGGCGGCGACGAGTTCGCGGATGCGGTCAGCCAGTTCGGTGTCGTAGGCCATCTGATGACCGTACCGGCGGCCACCGACAGGTCAGGCGACGGCGGGGGCGACGGCGTCTGCCGCCGGTTCCAGCGCCAGCGCGACGATGTCGGCGACGTCGGTCATCGGCTTGACCTCCAGCGACTCGAGCACATCGGCCCCGACGTCGTCCAGGTCGGGCTCATTGCGTTGCGGAATGAAAACCGTTGACAGACCCGCCCGTTGCGCGGCCAGCAGCTTCTGCTTGACCCCGCCGATCGGCAGCACGCGGCCGTTCAGCGTCACCTCGCCGGTCATGCCGACATCGGAGCGCACCTGACGCCCAGTCGCCATCGACACCAGCGCGGTCACCATCGTGACGCCCGCCGACGGGCCGTCCTTGGGCACCGCACCCGCGGGCACGTGCACGTGGATCCGGCGGTCCAGCGCCTTGGGGTCGACGCCCAGCTGCTCGGCGTGCGAGCGGACGTAGGACAGCGCGATCTGCGCCGACTCCTTCATCACGTCGCCCAATTGACCCGTCAGCTGCAGACCGGCCTCACCCTCGGTCGAGCCGGCCTCGATGTAGAGCACATCGCCGCCGAGCCCGGTCACCGCCAAACCGGTGGCCACGCCCGGCACCGCCGTGCGTTCGGCCGATTCCGGCATGAACCGCGGACGGCCGAGGTAGTCAACGAGATCCGGCTCGTCGATGGTCAACGGCTCAGCGCTGTCGGCCAGCTTCGTGGTGGCCTTCCGCAGCGCCTTGGCCAGCAGCCGCTCGAACTGCCGCACTCCCGGCTCGCGGGTGTAGTCGGCCGCGATCTTGCGCAGCGCGTCCTCGGTGACCGTGACCTCCTCGGCCGTCAGCGCCGCACGCTCGCGCTGCCGGGGCAGCAGGAAGTCGCGCGCGATCGCGACCTTGTCGTCCTCGGTGTAACCGTCGATGCTCACCAGCTCCATGCGGTCCAGCAGCGCCGACGGAATGTTCTCGATCACGTTCGCGGTCGCCAGGAACACGACGTCGGACAGATCCAGGTCCAGATCCAGGTAGTGGTCGCGGAACGTGTGGTTCTGCGCCGGGTCCAAGACCTCCAGCAATGCCGCCGACGGGTCGCCACGGTAGTCGGAGCCGACCTTGTCGATCTCGTCCAGCAGCACCACGGGGTTCATCGACCCCGCTTCGCCGATGGCCCGCACGATGCGGCCAGGCAGCGCGCCGACGTAGGTGCGCCGGTGGCCACGGATCTCGGCCTCGTCGCGCACGCCGCCAAGGGCGACGCGAACGAACTTGCGGCCCAACGCCCGTGCCACGCTTTCGCCCAGTGAGGTCTTACCGACACCGGGCGGACCGGCCAGCACCATCACGGCACCGGAGCCGCGGCCGCCGATCACCGCCATCCCGCGCTCGGCGCGACGCGCCCGCACGGCCAGGTACTCGACGATGCGGTCCTTGACGTCCTCCAGCCCGTGGTGGTCGGCGTCGAGAATCTCGCGGGCGGCCTTCAGGTCGCTGGAGTCCTCGGTGCGCGTGTTCCACGGCAGGTCCAGCACGGTGTCCAGCCAGGTGCGAATCCAGCCGCCCTCCGGGCTCTGCTCGCTGGAGCGCTCCAACTTGCCGACCTCGCGCAGCGCGGCCTCGCGGACCTTCTCGGGCAGATCGGCGGCCTCGACGCGGGCCCGGTAGTCATCAGACCCGTCGGGCTCACCCTCGCCCAGTTCCTTGCGGATCGCGGCCAGCTGCTGGCGCAGCAGGAATTCCTTCTGCGTCTTCTCCATGCCTTCGCGCACGTCGTCGGCGATCTTGTCGGTGACCTCCACCTCGGCCAGGTGCTCGCCGGTCCAGTCGATCAGCGCCCGCAGCCGCTCGGCCACGTCGGGCGTCTCCAGCAGCTGCCGCTTCTGCACCTGGGTCAGGTACGACGCGTATCCGGCCGTGTCGGCCAGCGCCGACGGGTCGGTCAGCTGGTTGACGAAGTCGATGATCTGCCAGGCTTCGCGCCGCTGCAGATAGGCCAGCAGCAGCTTCTTGTACTCGGCGGCCAGCGTGATGGTTGCCGTCGGTCGTCTCATACTCGACGACCTCGGTCACCTCGACCCACAGCGCGGTGCCAGGACCGTTGGTCCCGCACCGATATGCGCGCGGGCCTCGCCGCGCACCACCGCGGCGGTGGCGCTGCCGCCGGCGATCCGGCCGACCTGCACGATCGAAGCCAGCACGCCGTAGGACGGGTAGCGGTCCTCGAGACGCGGGGCGATCAGCAACTTGCCGGACTCGCTGGCGCGGGCCGCGTCCACCGCAGCTCGTGCGGCATCGTCCAGCTCGATCGGCACCACCATTCCCGGCAGCACGATCGAGTCGCTCAAGAACAACACCGGCACTGATTTGACTTCAGCCATCAATCCTCCAAAGTTCAGTCAGATCGACTCAACCCTGGCGTGGGGTGTTTTGTTCCCCGTACTAGCGGTGGTCCCGGGGCGTGCGCCGTCTTCGGCGATATCGTTGCGAAAGCAAGTAGCTGCAGTTCGTATTCTGGATAACGCGGAGACGAACGTGCTGGCAGCGCGAGGCCACCGGATCGCGTTCACAGCCCGTTACCAGCAGCGTCTTTGACCTCTTCGCATGAATATTCCGCGCTTTCCTAGTTTTTGCGAACGGAACGGCCTAGGCTTTGCTGGCCGACGGGGCACCCCGGTCCGGAAAGGCCGGGTTATGTCAGGTTTCGTTCGCTGCTCTGTCACCGCTGGTTTTGCTCTCGCCGGGGCCGCGTTCTGGCTGACCGCAACCCCGGATGCTCCGAGCGCGCACGCCGCGCCCGCGCTGGTGTTGACGTCGATCGACGCGCCGTTGGCGCCGCCGTTGGCAGACCCGACGACGTGTGGCGCTGATCCGTTGTGCGTGCTCACCGGCGCCGGCGGCACCCCGCCCGAAGCTGGCCGCCGCGCTGGTGACCCCGCCGTCGATCCGGCGGCTAATCCGATCAGCGCGCTGATCGCGGTGTTCATCGGCAACGGCGCCAACGCCGCGGCCATTGCACCGGCGCGGCGTGTAACGGCGGTAACGGCGGGTTGTTGTTCGGCACCGGCGGGGCCGGGGCCAACGGCGGTAACGGCGGGAACGGCGGGTTGATTCGGCAACGGCGGCGCGGGGGGTCCCGGGGTGGCCGGGGTCAACGGTGGGGCCGGCGGTAACGGCGGCACCGCCGGGCTGCTGTTCGGCATCGGTGGTGCCGGCGGGCGGGTGCGAATGCGACCGCGGCCGGCCAGCCGGCGTAACGGCGGCAATGGCGGCAACGCCGGGCTGTTCGGTATCGGCGGGGCCGGCGGCGCCGGCGGGGCCGGCGGGCCGGGGCCAACGGTGTCAACGCCCCCGCCACCACCAACACCGCCGCCACCGGCACCCCCAATTTCGACACCCCGTTCCGGGGGAACCGGTAAATCAGGGCTTGGGCGATCGGACCGGGGCCAATGGCGGCAACGGCGCCAACGGCACCGGAAGCCAAAACGGCGGTGACGGCGGCATCGGCCAGTCGCGGACGGCACTGCGGCAACAGCACCGGAGGGGCCGGCGGTACGGCGGCAACGGCGGGGCCACCGGCGGCAACGGCGGCAACGGGGCGGCCGGCGGCGAAGGATTTGGTGTGCTACCGGCGCCGCGCAGGGGGGTGCGGGCGGTAACGGCGGCAACGGGGTGGCCCCCGGAACCAACGGCGGCAACGGCGGCAGCAACGGCGGCAACTTCGGCCGGCAACGCCATCGGCTCGGGATAGAGTACCCGCCACCGCGGGTAACGGCGGCAACGGTGGCAACGGCGCCGACGGCGCGTCCGGGGGCAGCGGCGGCGCCGGCGGGCTCGGGGGCAGCGGGGGCCGCGGCGGGCTGATCGCCGGCACCGGCGGGGCGGGCGGCGCCGGCGGCGCGGGTGCGCCCGGGGGCAGCGGCGTCCAGGGCGGGAACGGCGGCGCCGGCGGCAACGGCGGCACCGCCAGCCGGACTGGCATCGCCACCGGGGGTAACGGCGGCAACGGCGGCAACGCCGGCAACGGCGGCAACGCCGGCAACGGCGGCAACGGCGGCGCGGGCGGCGCCGGCGGCTCCGGCGGGCTGGTGGGCTCGGCGGGCACCCACGGCGGCGGTGGCACCGGCGGTAACCCCGGCACCGTCGGCCAGCCCGGCACACCCGGCGCCGGCGGCGCCGCGGCTTTGCAGCGCACTACCGGCGGCGGAACGGCGACACCAGGGAAAAACGGCAGCACCGGCAAAACCGGCACGGCGGGCAACCCGGGTACCGCGGGCACACACGGCTAACCCTGCGCCCCGTCCGCTTCAAGTCAAAGGAGAGTTGAGCACGGTGTGGGACGCCAAAGGGAACGACTGACAACAAGACCGATAAGTTGTCAGCGCCGGCTTCGCAGCGTCCTACCTGACAACCGCTGACGCCCGGTAAACGCGGCTAGAATAATGTTCTGGCAGTGCGTGGGGGGACGGATGATCCACGTACCAGCGGTGGTCTGTACGAGGTCGCCGACATCGGGCATGCCGTCACGATACGAGGCCACCCACGGCCAGGACACCGACGACGCGCTGGGCAAGCTCAAGGCCTCGCAGAACCAAGGCATGTTAATGCAGACCGGCAATGGGTGACGATGACCCCAGGTGCGAGTTCGGGGGATGACTCGCACCTGGGGCACCGGCTCAGGGAGCCAAGGGCATTAGCTAAACCGTCGGGGGGTTGACGGCAGGCTCCCTGGTTCGGGGGTGGTCGCTAGGTCGGAGGCCTGAGCCCCAAGCACCCGTTGGATATCCGGCAACATCTGTTGCAGCTGCTGGCCCCAGTAACCCCAGCTGTGAGTGCCCTGCGGCGGGAAGTTGAACACCGCGTTCGTGCCGCCCGCCGCGACGTAGTTGTCCCGGAAGCTCTCGTTGGTCCGCAACGTGAACCCCTCGAGGAACTCCGCGGACATCAAGTTGCCGCCGGCGGTGCCCGAGTCGAGGTCCGACGGGGTGCCGGTGCCGCAGTAGATCCAGATCCGGGTGTTGTTCGCCACCAGCTGAGCCATGTTGACCATCGGGTCGTTGCGCTTCCACGCCGGGTCAGACGACGGACCCCACATGCTCTCC
>CAVTDY010000032.1:0-254671 GCA_963733605.1 uncultured Actinomycetota bacterium | reverse complement strand
GTCCTGGATGCGTTATCGCAATGGGCACCAAGACATTCCGTGACCGCCTACGATTCGGTGGCGGCCGGCCGCACCGGATTGCCGTGGCCGGACCTCAACGACGCAGGCGCGGTGTCAATGCTGCAGACGGTGCGCACGGCGGCAGGCCCGGCCGGGTCGGCGCCCCCGATCGGCGTGGTGCTGCCCGTCCCCGGCGACGTGCGCGGGCTTCCCGCGGGCACTCAGTTTCAGCGTGATGCGCTCACCGCGGGTGAGGCGATTCTCGTCGGCCGCGATCCATCCGACGCGGTGGGCTTGGTCCCGGACTCCGAGTACGACGAATTGGAGGACGAGTCCGAGTTCGAACCGGAGCCGACCGCGTTGTCGTGGACGGTCTATTCGGTACCGGGCACGCCGGCTCCCGAACACCTCGACCTTGGCGAGGCGGAGTACGCACTGCGTTCGGCCGTCCGTTCGGCCGCCGACGCGCTGGGCGCCATCCGCGCCGCCGGCACCGACGTGGCCGATCCGCGCGGACTCGTCGAGCAGGTGCTTGAGGCCACCCGCGAGCACCGGTTGCCCGACCACGCCCGCCGCGCGCGGTGCGGGTGCTCGAGAACGCCGCCCACATCGACGCGATCATCACCGTCAGCTCCGGCCTGATCCCGATCGGCCTGCAGACGTCGTCCGAGGTGCAGATCGCGAGCGACGCACTGCGCCCGCTTACCGGGGTGGTGCGATCGGCGCGGATCGCCGCGGTCAGCGCGATCCTGCACTCTGCGTGGCAGGCCTGGGCGCTAGCCGCAGTTCGGCGTGCACAGCGCGCCGTTGACCGAAAAGCCTTGCAGCGGTGGGGCGTCTCGGCCCGGCACTCGGGCCGGTTCACGGCCGGTGCGCAGCTCGTCGATCAGGTCGGCGGCCAGCCGCGCGAACCTGGCATCGGCGTTCGGCGTGGCCGCCCGCGCGAATGCGATGCCCAATTCCGTTGCCTGCTGCGCAGCTCGTGGTCGAGGTCCCACACCACCTCGATGTGGTCGGCGACGAACCCGATCGGGCAGACGATCACCGCCTTCGTGCCGGCCTCGGCCAGCGTCGTCAGGTGGTCGGCGACGTCGGGCTCCAGCCACGGCACCTGCGGCGGCCCCGATCGCGACTGCCACACCTGGTCGTAGTCCGTCGTAGCCGGCCGCCGTGGCGACCAGACGTGACGCATATGCCACCTGGCGGGCGTACAGGTCTGGGCCGCAACGCGATCGGGCCGCGACCGGGATTGAGTGCGCGGTGAACACCAGGCGCGCGCCGCCCGGCACCGTCAGTGCGGCCGCGCCGATCGCTTCGGTGAACATCTCGCACGAACAGCGGATGGTCGAAGTACTGGCGCAGTTTGCACCAGTTCCGGCGCGCCCTCGCCCGCCGCCGTCCTGGCCCGCGCGATGTCCTCGATGTACTGGGTGCAGCTGGAGTAGCCGCCCCACGCCGACGTGGTGAACACGGCCGCACGGCGAATCCCGTCGGCGCGCATGGCCGCGACGGTGTCCTCGACGTAGGGCTCCCAGTTGCGGTTGCCGAAGTACACCGGCAGCTCGATCTCGGCCTCAAGCGCGGTGATCAGCTCGCGGTTGATCCCGTTGATCGGCGAGACGCCGCCGAAATGCAGGTAGTGCTCTGCAACCGCCGTCAGCCGTTCGCGCGGGATGCCGCGGCCCCGAGTGACGTTCTCCAGAAACGGCATCACCTGTTCGGGCCCCTCCGGCCCGCCGAACGACAAAAGCAGGACGGCGTCGACGGCGCTTCTCTGTTCGTCGCCCGAAAAGCTCATCGTGCTTCGCTCCAACGGCTCATCGCGTCGTCGCCCAAAAGGCTCATCGCGCCATTAGAGCAACTGCGTGCTCGCGCCGCCGTCGGCGTAGATGATGGTGCCGGTGGTGGCGGGCAGCCAGTCCGAGATCAGGGCGCAGACGGTCTGGCGACCGGCGTCGGGTCCTTCATGTTCCAGCCCATCGGCGCGCGCTGATCCCAGCCCTCTTCGAGCAGCTTCATCTGATCGCCCGCCTCATCGCCGAGCGCCCCGCCGACGATTGCGCTCATGGCCAGCGTGCGGATCGGCCCTGCCGCAACGAGATTCGACCGCACGCCGTACTGCACCGGCCTCGCGCGCCACGAACCGGTTGACCGACTCCAGCGCGCTCTTGGCCACCGTCATCCAGTTGTAGGCCGGCATCGCCCGGGTCGGGTCGAAGTCCATGCCGACGATGCCGCCGCCGCGGTTCATGATCGGCAGCAGCGCCTTGGCCAGCGAGGCATATGAGTACGCCGAGATGTGGATGCCCTTGGCGACGTCTTCGTACGGCGCGTCGAAGAACGGGTTGATGCCCATGCCGGTCTGCGGCATGTAGCCGATCGAGTGCACGACGCCGTCGAGCTTGTTGCCCTCGCCGATCACCTCGGTGACGCGGTCGGCGAGCGTGTCGAGGTGCTTCTCGTCCTGCACGTCGAGTTCCAGCAGCGGTGCCGGTTTCGGCAGCCGCTCGGTGATGCGCTTGATCAGCCGCAGCCGGTCGAAGCCGGTCAGCACCAATTCGGCGCCCTCTTCCTGGGCCACCGTGCGATGTGGAAGGCGATCGACGAGTCGGTGATGATCCCTGTGACGAGGATGCGCTTGCCTTCGAGAAACCCTGCCATGAAAGTCCTTACCTCTCTTAGTGGCCCATGCCCATGCCGCCGTCGACCGGGATCACCGCACCGGATATGTAGCTGGCATCCTCCGACGCCAGGAAGCTGACCGCCCCGGCGACCTCTTCGGCGGTGCCGATCCGCTTCGCCGGGATGAATTCCAGTGCCCCCTCCTGGATCCGCTCATCCAGCGCGCGGGTCATGTCGGTGTCGATGTAGCCGGGGGCCACCACGTTCGCGGTGATCCCGGCCTTCGACAGCTCCCGCGCAATCGAGCGGGACATGCCGATCAGACCGGCCTTGGAGGCTGCGTAATTGGCCTGGTTGCCGATGCCCCAGCGTGCCCGAGACCGATCCCACGAAGATCATCCGGCCGAACCGCTTTCGCTGCATGCTGCGCGATGCCCGCTGTGCCACCCGGAACGCCCCGGTGAGGTTGGCGTCGATGACCTTCTGGAACTTCTCCTCGGTCATCCGCATGAGGAACGCGTCCGCGGCGACGCCGGCATTGGACACCAGCACTTCAACCGCACCCTGGTGCTCCTCGACCTCCTTGAACGCGCGGTCGACGGCTTCGGAGTCGGTCACGTCGCACTCCACGCCGAAGAGCCCGTCCGGGGCGCCGGACCCGCGGTGGGTGACGGCGACCTTGTGACCGTCTGCGCGAGCCGCTGGGCGATCGCGAGCCCGATACCCCGGTTTCCACCGGTCACCAGCACCGAGCGGGCGACGAAGGGCGGACGGCCACCGGCGGTTTGGCCGACGGTTTCGCCTGCATTGTCGGTCACGGTCATGACCGCCAACTTAGTGCCTGCACAGCGTTCTTAAGAAATCGCCTTAGTTGGGCAGGCGGCGGTTGATCAAGGTTAGGGTCGCCCCGCAAGGGCACCCCGACGTCGGCTGGCGACGAAGCGGACGACGTCGGCGATCCAGTCCCGGTCGGTGCGCAATGAGAGCAGCGGTGCGTCGCAGCGGCGCAGGGTGCGGGCCACCTCGGCGCGGTGGGCGGCCGCGGCCTGCTCGAAATCGTCTCGCAGCGAAGCGTCGATGGTGAATTCCCGCGTGACGCCGGTTTCCGCGTCCTGCAGGATCACGTCGCCGACGTCGGGAAGCTCGACGTCGCGCGGGTCGAGCACCTCGATGCCCAGCACCTCGTGGCGTCCGGCGATGGCCCGCAACGGCCGCATCCAGTTGATCGGCCCCAGGAAGTCGCTGATGATGACCGCCATGCCGCGGCGCCGCTCCGGCCGGCGCAATGCGTCGATGGCGGCCGCCAGGTCCCCGCGCACGCCCGTCGGCGCCTTGGGCATCGTGGCTATGGTGCGCAGCATGTCCTGCTCGTGCCTGCGGCCCGACAGCGCCGGCACCCGCCGCACGGAGTCGCCGTTGTCGATCACCGCGCCGATCCGGTTGCCGCCCCCGCTGTTGAGGAAGGTGATCGCCGCGGCGGCCGCCACCGCCAGATCCCGTTTCTCGCAACCGGTGGTGCCGAAGTCCAGGCTGGCCGACATGTCGACCACCAGCCAGGTCTCCAGCTCGCGGTCGGCGATCATCTGGCGCACGTGCGGATGAGTGGTGCGCGCGGTGACTGACCAGTCCATCCGGCGCACATCGTCACCGGGCTGATAGATCCGCGACTCCCCCGGCTCCGATCCGGGGCCGGGCAGCAGGCCCAGATGGTCACCGTGCAGCACGCCGTCGAGCTTGCGGCGGACTGTCAGCTCCAGTTTGCGCAACGCCGCCGTCAGCGCGGGGTCACGGATCTCCCCGCGCTTCAGTGATGGCAGATCAACGGTGCGGTTGGACCGTGGCGGGCGTGCAGGGGTAGTCACAGAGCGCGATCACCGACCGCTGGCGGCGGCCGCGGCGGCGGGCATCACCGGCGGCACCGAATGCCCTTGCTGCGGAATCGCGTTCACCTGCGGCATGGCGACCGTCTGCATGATCCGGCTGATCACGGTCTCGGCCGAGATCTCGTCGGCCAGCGCGTCATAGGTCAGCACCAGCCGATGCCGCAGCACATCCGGAATGACCTCGACGACATCCTGCGGGACGACGTAGTCACGGCCGCGCACCAAGGCCAGGGCACGCGACGCCGCGATGATGCCCAGCGAGGCGCGCGGCGAGGCGCCGTAGGCAATCCACGCCTTGGCGTCGGGCATCCCGAACTTCTCGGGTGTGCGGGTCGCGGTGACGACGCGGACCACGTAATCGACGAGCGCGTGGTGCACGAAGTTGTTGGCGGCCACCTCTTGAAGCCGCAGCAGGTCACCGGTGGCCAGGACCTGCTTGGGCGTCGGCGGCGTGACACCCATCCGGTAGACGATCTCGCGCTCTTCCTCGGGCGTGGGATAGTCGATGTTGAGCTTGAACAGGAAGCGGTCTCGCTGGGCTTCGGGCAGCGCGTAGACACCCTCCTGCTCGATCGGGTTCTGGGTGGCCATCACGAGGAATGGGGCAGGCAGCGGGAACGTCTTGCCGCCGATCGAGATCTTGCGCTCGGCCATCACCTCCAGCAGAGCCGACTGCACCTTGGCGGGCGCGCGGTTGATCTCGTCGGCGAGCAGGAAGTTGACCACCACCGGGCCGAGCTCGATGTCGAACTCTTCCTTGCCCTGCCGGTAGATCCGGGTGCCGACGATGTCGGTGGGGACCAGGTCGGGCGTGAACTGGATGCGGGCGAAGGTGCCGCCGACCACCTTGGCGAAGGTCTCGACCGCGAGCGTCTTGGCCACGCCGGGCACACCTTCGAGCAGCACGTGCCCCTTGGCAAGCAGTCCGACCAGCATCCGCTCGACCAGCAGATCCTGGCCGACGATGATCCGCTTGACCTCGAAGATCGCCCGCTCGAGGGTGTGTACCTCCTGTTGCAGGCCGCCATTGTTCGGGGGTGCCGCATGAGAGCCGGGAGGAGGGTAGTTCTGCGCCGAGCCTGGTCCGGAATATCCTCCGGCGCCCTGAGGCGGCCCACTCGGTGACGTCATCAACGGTCCTTCCACATCATCTATTAAGACGCTGGTCGCGGCGGCGTCGGCCGGAGTTGGCCACCCGCTCGCCGTCAACTATTCCAGGCAGTTCGGAATCCGTCGACGTCGCCCAGCGACGTGTCGCTCCGAGGCAGAGCATTCACGATCTGAGCTCAGGATCAACTCAGGCCACGCTCAGGTTGCGATCCTCCGGGTGCGGCGACATGCCCGCGGTGCGCACGGGGCCGCGCCGGTACTCGATAAGCCGCGTCAGTACTCGATAATTCGGGTCACATACGGCGTCATGCCTGCGGTCCGCACCGGCGCCACCCTGATGGGCACCCCGGTGTCGTATGCCTCGAGCATCTGGCCTTCACCGAGGTACAGGGTGACGTGCTGGCCGCCGCCGGGTCCGTAGAAGATCAGGTCGCCGCGTTTAGCCTGCGACGGCGGGACGTGCCGGCCGGCGTTGTACTGGTCGCCGGAGAACCGCGGAAGCAGCACGCCAACACCGGCGAACGCGTAGCGAACCAGCCCAGAGCAGTCGAAGCCCACCGTGCCGGCGCCGTCCCCGACGCCCCGACTCGGGCCGGTCAGCGTTCCGCCGCCCCATGAGTACGCCCCACCCAACTGCGAGAGCCCGCGCCGGATCACGTACTCGACGGCCTGCCTGCCGTAAACCCGGGCGCCCCGCCCGGGAACGGCGCTGCTGTCGTCACTGACCAGGCCCAGACTGGCAAGGAATTTGTGCCCCATGTCGAGGGTCGTCGCCGTCGCGAGCTCGCTGGCCTGCAGCGATGCGTTTGCGATCGCGACGGGGTCACCGGGGGCGCCTGCGCTGAGCATTTTGGGCAACGCCGGGTCCCACAGCCCGTCGTCCGCGGACGCCATGGGACTTGTCGGCAGCGCCACCCCAAGCGAGAGCACGACAGCGGCAGTCATCATGATCAGCCGTTGTATCCAGCGGAATAGCTTGTGCCGCAAGGTATTTCCCCGATCAGTATTCGATGAAGCGGACGACGTACGGTGTCATGCCGCTGGTACGCACGGGCGACACCTTCACTGTCGACCCGGTGTAGGGGGCCTCCAGCATCTGGCCGTTGCCGAGGTAGAGCGTCACGTGCTGGCTGCCGCCGGGGCCGTAGAAGATCACGTCGCCGCGCCGCGCCTGCGACGACGGGATCTTGCGGCCTTCGTTGTACTGCGAACCCGAGTAGTGGTCCAGCCTGATCCCGACGCCGGCGAACGCGAACAGGATCAGGCCCGAGCAGTCGAAACCGACTGTGCCGGCGCCGGAATCGATGCCGCGGCTGGGCCCGGCAGCCGTGCCGCCGCCCCACGAATAGGGCACCCCCAGCTGCGACATCGCGCGCCGGATGACGTACTCGGAAGCCTGGCGGCCGTAGACGCGGGGAATCGCGCCGTTGGTGTAGCCGCTGGGCGTCGGCACGAGGCCGAGCTGCTGCAGGAAGCTGTGACCCATCTGCTGGGTCACTTGCGTGGAGGTGGACGCGATGCCCAGCACGGAGTTGATGATCGCGATCGGGTCACCACCGACGAACGCGCTGGGAACTGCGGGCAGCGTGGGATCCCATTCGCCGTCCCAGTTACCCCCGCCCGCAGCGGCTGTGGGGGCGCGGTCCCAGTTCGCCGACGGGTCGCCGGTGGCCGCGGCGGCGGGCTGGGCAGCGGCAGGCTGGCCGCCGACCGGAGCCGACCAGTTGCCGGCCTGCTCGAGCCTGGCCTGCGCGGCCGCGCGTTGCGACGTCAGCTGGTCCAGCTCGACCTGCTGCGTCTTGAACGTCTGCGCCGCGTTGGTCAGCGCGGACACCGCGGTCTGCTGGCTGGTCTCGGCGTCCGCGACGGCGTTGTCCGCATTCTGTTTGGCCAACCGCGCGGCCGATTCCTTGTTCACCTGCTCGGTGCGGGCGCGCTCAAGATCCGTCATGACCTGCTCCGAGCTGACCGACAACGTCTGTCCGGCGGCGGCGGTCGAGAGGACGTCGGCGGGATCGGTTGCGGTCAGGTAGGAATCCGACGGCCCGTTGACATATGTTGCGGCGGCGAAGGTGTCGAACCGCTGCTGCGCCGCCGCGATCGCGGCGTTGGCCTCCGTGACCCGCTGCGCGCTGGCATCCACTTCCTGCTGTGCGGCGGCGGCATTGTCCCGCGCCGTCTGCACGTCGACGATCGCCTTGTTGACGCCTTCCTGCTGAGCCTGGATGCCCGCGCCGAGATCTTGCAGCTGCTGGTTCGTGTTGGCGAGCGCGGCGACCAACGCAGCCAGATCCGGACTGCCCGGCTGCGCGGCCGCCAAAGCCGGGCGTGGCGAGCAGCGCTCCGATGATGATCGGAACCGCGCACGCCTGCCAGGGCAGCCGGGAAGCAGAGGCGCCAGGGGTGCGTCTCACTCAAGTCTCCTATGGCTCACACGCGAACGTGCCGGCACATTCGTGGCCGCCAATCGCAGAAGTCACAAAAAGCACAACTGCAACATCAGCCACCTTTTGCACCGTACGTCACATCTGACACTAAAGAAACTTTAGTCACAAATTACAACGCTGTAATTGTTATATAGCGTTATCGAATAGTGACGTTTGAATTTGCCAAGCGGCCTAAAGCGGCTCAGTCGGCGGTAGGCGAGCCGGCCTCCGCCTTGGCCGCGCGTTTGCCACGAACCTGCAGGAAGCGGGTGGTGACGACGGCCGCAACGACCCCGAGCACGACGACAATCGTGAATGGCGTCCAGGGAAAATGCGGCGTCGTCAACTCACTGACGAAATTCTGCGCCGACTGCACGGGATTGCCGTTCTTGGCCACGTCCTGGCCGGCCTCCAGCGTCACCCTGTCGAAGTGCCTGCTGTAGGTGCCGGCAAACGACGGACTGATGGCGAGCACGGTGGCATCGGGATGGGCCTTGCCGACCTCGGTGGCGATGTCGCGAAGTGGGGTGTCGATGGGCGGGTTGTGCTCGATGACGACGATCTTGAGTTCGATGCCGTCCTTGCGGGCCTGCGCTACCACCTGGCGCAGGGCGGGCACATCGGCGGCGTCGGCGCGGCGGCACGCTCACCCCGCCGCCTGCCACGTCGGCGTTCACCTGATTCATGTCGACATCGGGCGGGACGTACGACGGCAGGAACGGGATCACGTGCGGTCCGGTCACACGGGCACGGTACGCGATCAGTGGGTACGTAGGTGGCACCACGCGCTTACCAGGACAAGACTGAAACCACCCCTCGGTGTTTTACAGGACAAGCGTACTGTTAGAGTTGTGGACGCCGCCGACAGAGCCCGTCGCGGCGATGATCTAGTCGGGAGTTGATGTGAGCAGCGGTAATACGAAGAATTCGTCCCTTAACTCTTTTGATGCCCGCGACACCCTGAAGGTCGGGGAGAACAGCTACCAGATCTACCGCCTTGACGCGGTTCCCGGTACCGAGAAACTTCCGTACAGCCTCAAGGTGCTCGCGGAGAATCTGCTGCGCACCGAGGACGGCGCGAACATCACCTCCGACCACATCGAGGCGATCGCAAACTGGGACCCGTCGGCCGACCCGAGCGTGGAGATCCAGTTCACCCCGGCCCGGGTGATCATGCAGGACTTCACCGGGGTGCCGTGCATCGTCGACCTGGCCACCATGCGCGAGGCGGTCGGGGACCTCGGGGGTGACCCCGACAAGGTCAATCCGCTGGCGCCGGCCGATCTGGTCATCGACCACTCGGTCATCGCCGACCTGTTCGGTCGCCCGGATGCGTTCGAGCGCAACGTCGAGATCGAGTACCAGCGCAACGGCGAGCGCTACCAGTTCCTGCGCTGGGGCCAGGGCGCGTTCAACGACTTCAAGGTGGTGCCGCCGGGCACCGGCATCGTGCACCAGGTCAACATCGAGTACCTGGCCAGCGTGGTGATGGAGCGCGACGGGGTGGCCTACCCCGACACCTGTGTTGGCACCGACTCCCACACCACGATGGAGAACGGCCTCGGCGTGCTCGGCTGGGGCGTCGGCGGCATCGAGGCCGAAGCCGCCATGCTGGGCCAGCCGGTGTCGATGCTGATCCCGCGGGTGGTCGGATTCAAGCTCTCCGGCGAGCGTCAACCGGGCGTGACCGCGACCGATCGTCGTGCTCACCGTCACCGAGATGCTGCGCAAGCATGGCGTGGTCGGCAAGTTCGTCGAGTTCTACGGCGAGGGGGTTGCCGAGGTGCCGCTGGCCAACCGCGCAACGCTGGGCAACATGAGCCCCGAATTCGGTTCCACCGCGGCGATTTTCCCGATCGACGAGGTCACGCTCGACTATCTGCGGATGACCGGTCGCACCGAGCGGCAGCTCGCGCTCATCGAGGCCTATGCCAAGGAACAGGGCATGTGGCACGACCCGAAGCGGGAGCCGAAGTACTCCGAATACATCGAGCTGAACCTGTCCGACGTCGTCCCGTCCATCGCCGGGCCCAAGCGGCCGCAGGACCGGATCGCACTGAACGACGCAAAGACAGCGTTCCGCAAGGACATTCACAACTACGTAGAAAACTCAGCGGAGAACCCCGTCCCGCACACCAAGCTGGATGAGGCCGTCGAGGAGAGCTTCCCGGCCAGCGACCCTGCGGTGCTGTCGTTCGCCGACAACGACGCCGACGTGCCGTCGGCGGCTGTCGGTTCCAACGGCAGGCCCAGCAATCCGGTCGATGTGAAGTGCGGGGACCGCGGCGAGTTCATCCTCGATCACGGTGCGGTGGTGATCGCGGCGATCACGTCGTGTACCAACACGTCCAACCCCGAGGTGATGCTGGGCGCGGCGCTGCTTGCCCGTAACGCCGTCGAAAAGGGCCTGGCGTCGAAGCCCTGGGTGAAGACGACGATGGCGCCCGGGTCGCAGGTCGTCACCGACTACTACGACAAGGCGGGACTCTGGCCCTACCTGGAGAAGCTGGGCTTCTACTTGGTCGGCTATGGCTGCACCACCTGCATCGGCAACTCCGGCCCGCTGCCCGATGAGATCAGCAAGGCCGTCAACGACTGCGATCTTTCGGTGGCCGCGGTGCTCTCGGGTAACCGCAACTTCGAGGGCCGGATCAACCCGGACGTGAAGATGAACTACCTCGCGTCGCCGCCACTGGTCATCGCCTACGCGTTGGCGGGCACCATGGACTTCGACTTCCAGACGGAGCCGTTGGGCCGGGACAATTCGGGCAACGAGGTCTTCCTGAAGGACATCTGGCCGTCGCAGAAGGACATCAACGACACCATCGCCTCGGCGATCAACACGGAGATGTTCGTCAAGAACTACTCGGATGTGTTCAAAGGCGACGAGCGCTGGCGCAACTTGCCGACGCCCAGCGGCAACACCTTCGAGTGGGCTTCGGACTCGACGTACGTGCGCAAGCCCCCGTACTTCGACGGGATGCCCGCCGAGCCGGTGCCGGTGACCGACATCCGTGGAGCCAGAGTGTTGGCGCTGCTCGGGGATTCGGTGACCACCGACCACATCTCCCCCGCAGGCAGCATCAAGCCGGGCACCCCGGCCGCGCAGTACCTCGACGGACACGGTGTGGATCGCAAGGACTACAACTCCTACGGTTCACGGCGCGGCAACCACGAGGTGATGATCCGCGGGACTTTCGCCAACATCCGGCTGCGCAACCAGCTGCTCGACGACGTGTCGGGCGGGTACACCCGCGACTTCACCAACGGCGGCGAGCAGGCGTTCATCTACGACGCCGCCCAAAACTATGCGGCGCAGAACATTCCGCTGGTGGTGCTCGGCGGCAAAGAGTACGGCTCCGGCTCGTCGCGCGGACTGGGCGGCCAAGGGCACCAGCCTGCTGGGTGTGCGGGCGGTCATCACCGAGTCGTTCGAACGCATCCACCGGTCGAACCTGATCGGCATGGGTGTCATTCCCCTGCAGTTCCCGGAGGGCGAATCGGCCGCGTCGCTGAAGCTGGACGGCACCGAGACCTTCGACATCACCGGCATCGAGGCACTCAACGACGGCAAGACGCCGAAGACGGTGCACGTCACCGCCACCAAGAACGATGGAGCAGGTGGCACCGGCGACACCGTGGAGTTCGACGCGGTGGTCCGCATTGACACACCCGGGGAGGCGGACTACTACCGCAACGGCGGCATCCTGCAGTACGTGCTGCGCAACATGCTCAAGACCCAGTAGTCCCGGGACACACCGATGCCCCGGGTGACCGACGACCATCTGGCGGCGCGCCGCCGGCAGATCCTCGACGGCGCCCGGCGCTGCTTTGCCGAGTACGGCTACGACAAGGCGACCGTGCGTCGGCTCGAGCACACCATCGGGCTGTCACGCGGTGCGATCTTCCATCACTTCCGCGACAAGGACACGTTGTTCTTCGAGCTGGCCCATGAGGACGCCGAACGGATGGCCGACGTCGCATCGCGCGAAGGTTTGATCCAGGTGATGCGCGACTTGCTCGCCGCACCCGAAGAGTTCGACTGGCTGGCGACCCGCCTGGAGATCGCGCGCAAGCTGCGCAACGATCCGGTGTTCAACCGAGGCTGGTCGGAGCGATCGGCGGAGCTGGCCGCGGCGACCACCGCCCGGCTGCGCCGCCAGAAGCTGGCCGGGCGGCTACGCGACGACGTACCCAGCGAGGTGCTGCAGACGTACCTGGACCTGGTCCTCGACGGCCTGGTGGCGCGGCTGGCGTCCGGCGACGACCCCGAAAAGCTCAGTGCCGTACTGGACCTCGTCGAGGCCTCGGTCCGCCAGCAGTAGGGCTTAGCGCCGACTCCGGTGATTCGGGCCGCCGCGGCTGCGCATCGTCGTGCCCGATTCACGCAGCATGCTGTGGATCGAGCCGTACGAACGGCCGGTGGTGGCCACCAGTGTGCGGATGCTCGCGCCCCTCTCGTAGGCGCTTCGCAACTCGTACAGCACTTGGTCGCGCGACTTGTTCAATTTCTTCATCGGCACCTCCCCGCGTGTGATGACCCCGACGCATACCTAGCGTAAGAAGGGTTCACACCCGAAGCGGGCGGAATTGATGAAACGGTTCGTAATTCGGCTCAGGCGAGCTCGATCAGATCGCGATAATCCTCGGACCAGAAGTCCTCGGTGCCGTCCGGCAGCAGCACCACCCGCTGCGGGTCCAGCGCCTCGGCGGCGCCAGGGTCGTGCGTCACCAACACCACCGCGCCGAGATAACTGCGCAGCGCGTCGAGTACCTGCTCACGCGAGGCAGGGTCGAGGTTGTTGGTCGGCTCGTCGAGCAGCAGCACGTTGGCCGTCGACGCGACCAGCCCGGCGAGCGCCAGCCGCGTCTTCTCGCCACCGGACAACGTGCCCGCCGGCTGTTCGAGTTGCGGACCGCTGAACATGAACGCGCCCAACAGTCCCCGCAGGTCCTGCTCTGAGGTGTCGGGCGCGGCGTGGCGGATGTTCTCCCACACGGTCGCGGCGTTGTCGAGCGTGTCGTGCTCCTGGGCGAAGTAGCCGATCTTCAGACCGTGTCCGGGTTCTGATCCCCCCGCGTCGGGCGTCTCCACCCCGGCGAGCAGGCGCAGCAGCGTCGTCTTGCCTGCGCCGTTGAGGCCGAGCACCACGACCCGCGATCCCCGGTCGATGGCGAGGTCGACGCCGGAGAACACCTCCAGCGACCCGTAGTTCTTGGTCAAGCCCTTGACCACCAACGGGGTACGGCCGCAGGCGGCGGGAGTCGGGAACTTGATCCGGGCCACCTTGTCGGCTACCCGCTTGTCGTCGAGCGCGGCCATCATCCGGTCGGCGCGGCGCAGCATATTCTGCGCAGCAACGGCTTTGGTGGCCTTGGCGCCCATCTTGGCGGCCTGGGTGCGCAGCGCGGTGGCCTTGCGTTCGGCGTTGGCGCGCTCGCGGCGGCGGCGCTGTTCGTCGGTCGCACGGGCGTCGAGGTACTTCTGCCAGCCCATGTTGTAGACGTCGACCTCACCGCGCACCGCGTCGAGGAACCACACCCGGTTGACGACGTCGGCAAGCAGGTCGACGTTGTGGCTGATGACGACGAGCCCACCGGTGTGACCGCGCAGGAATTCCCGCAGCCAGCCCAGCGAGTCGGCGTCGAGGTGGTTGGTGGGCTCGTCGAGCAGCAGCGTGGTGGCCGATCCTGCGCCGGTGTCGGAGGCGGCGAACAGGATCCGGGACAGCTCCACCCGCCGGCGCTGCCCGCCGGACAGGGTGTGCAGCGGCTGGGTCAGAACCCGGTCGGGCAGGCCGAGACTCGCGCAGATGCGGCTGGCCTCGCTTTCCGCGGCGTACCCGCCCAGCGCGGCGAACCGCTCCTCGAGCTGACCGTAGCGGCGCACGGCGCGGTCACGGGCGGCGTCGTCGGCCACCTCGGCCATCAACGCCTGCTGCTTCTCCAGGTCGGCCAGCAGGGTGTCGAGGCCGCGGGCGGAGAGCACCCGGTCGCGGGCCAGCACCTCGAGGTTGCCCTCTTTGGGATCCTGTGGCAGGTAGCCGATTTCCCCGGTGCGTACGACGGTGCCGGCGTACGGCTCACTCTCGCCGGCCAGGATGCGCATGGTGGTCGTCTTGCCTGCGCCGTTGCGGCCAACCAGCCCGATGCGGTCGCCGGGCTGCACGCGCAGCGCCGCTCCGTCGGTGGAGAGCAGCGTGCGCGCCCCGGCGCGGACCTCGAGGTCCGTTGCGGTGATCACGCGTGGCGCTCCTTGGTTACTTGTCGTCTGTGAAGACCGCGGGCCGTTTCTCTGCGCGCGCGGCGACCGCTTCTTCGAAGTTGGCGGTGAGCAAACGGACGAAGAGTTGTCCCAGGCCTTCGGCCTGCATGTGAGCCTCCAGGCTACCGGCGTCCAGTCCACTCCACAGTGTGCGCTTGGTCAACTCGATTCCCGGCCGGGAGAACGACGCGATCCGCTCACCCAGCTGGTAGCAAACATCGAGCAGGTTGTCCTCCGCGCACCACGCTGCGAGACCAGCCCGATGCGTTCGGCTTCGTCGGCGTCGACATCGCGGCCGGTGAGCATCAGTTCGAAGGCCCGCGAGGAGCCGATGGCGCGCGGCAACAGATAGGACAGGCCAAGCTCGCTGGCGGTCAGGCCATTGTTGATACCGGCCGCGCGGAAGTACGCCCCGGTGCTGGCCACCCGGATATCGCAGGCCAGCGCCAGGCACAGTCCGCCGCCGATCGCGGCGCCGTTGACGGCGGCGATCACCGGCTGGTGCATCTTGCGCAGCGCCAGGATGACGTCGTCGAGCACCTCCATCGACCGCAGCGCGAACGTCGGCCGGGTCAGCCCGTCGATGTGGGGCACTGAACCGGCCGACTTGTGGTCGGCTCCCGACGAGAAACCGCGACCGGCTCCTGTGAGCACGATCACCCGCACCGAGTTGTCGTAGGTCAGCTCTTCGAGCACCTTCTTGAGCGGCACCATGACGTCGAACGCCATCGAGTTCATCCGCTCGGGCCGGTTCAGCGTGACCAGCGCGACAGCCGGTCGCGGATGGTCCACCAGGACAAATTGGTCAGTCACGGACTGCACGCTATCGCGTCGCCCCACGGGCAACGCCACGCGTCAAGCGGACGAGCGGGTCGGTTACTCCGGCTGGCCGTTGTTCGCAGCGGCGATCGCGGCGTCGATGTCGAACTCCTTGACCCGCTGCACCAGGTCCTCCAGCGCCGCCGGCGGCAGGGCACCTGCCTGGTTGAACACCAACTTGCCCTTCTTGAACGCCATCAGCGTCGGGATGGAGCGGATGTCGGCCGCGGCGGCGAGCTGCTGCTCGGCCTCGGTGTCGACCTTCGCGTGCACCACGTCGGGATGCTGCTCCGAAGAAGCGGCGTAGGTCGGCGCGAACGCCTTACACGGGCCGCACCACGACGCCCAGAAATCCACCAGCACGATGTCGTTGTCGGTGATGGTGTCGTTGAACTCTTCGGCGGTGATGTCTCGCGTAGTCACGATCTTCCTAACGCTGGTATCTAGCTGTGTGTTCCCACCATATGACCAGCGCAAACTGCTGGGCCGGTGATCAGCGCAACTCCTTCACCGCGTTCGGCAGGCGGCTGCGGGCCGCCGGGTCGGGCCCGACGAGTTCGTCCACGGTTCATTCCCCCGACACCGGCCAGCCGTCCTGTCCGCAGTGGGCGAGCACCTGCCCGGCCGCGAAACCCCGCGGCGGCTTCCAAAGCGAACGAAAGGCAAACGGATGGAAAGGAATTCGGTTTGACCCCCGCGTTCCGAGTACGATTTCACCATGACCCGCGTTGATCGGCGCACCATGCTGGCCGCGGTCGCGGCAGGAGTCGTCGCGGCGGTCGCCCGGGCGCCGGTGGCAGGCGCAGTCCGGCTGATGGTTCCGCTGGCCCGGGTGCCTGCGCCGGTCGGTGTCCTGACCAACCTGCCCGGTGCCGGCAATCAGTTGGCCCTCACCGTGGACGACGGCGCCAGCAGCGCGGTCGTCGCCGCCTTCGGCCAGTTCTGCCGGGACACCGGGACCCGACTGACGTTCTTCGTCAACGGCGTGAACGCGTCGTGGTCAGATAACGCGGCGGCGCTGCGGCCGATGGTGGACTCCGGCCAGATTCAGATGGCCAACCACACCTGGTCCCACCCGTACCTCAATCGGATCAGCCTGCCCGCGGTCCGCGACCAGA
Organism: uncultured Actinomycetota bacterium; assembly: GCA_963733605.1. Taxonomy (GTDB): domain Bacteria; phylum Actinomycetota; class Actinomycetes; order Mycobacteriales; family Mycobacteriaceae; genus Mycobacterium. The sequence goes on along the minus strand of CAVTDY010000032.1, from coordinate 238,428 downwards.
TCCAGCGCAACGCCGATTTCCTGCGCACGACCTACGGCAGCGACGGCACTCCCTTCTTCCGGCCGCCCTACGGCGTGCACAACGCGAGCATCGACAAAGTGGCCGCCGATCTCGGCTACACGACCGTCACGATGTGGAGCGGCACCATCGGCGATTCGCTACCGGAATCCGAGGCCAACCTCGTCGCGTCTGCGACGCGCTCATTCTTGCCGCAGCAGATCGTGTTGGCGCATGCCAACCTGCCGACGATCACGCACTGCTACAACCAACTGAGCCAGCTCATCGCGAGCCGCAACCTGCAGACCGTGACACTCAACGACGTATTCGCGTGATTAAGCCGGCGGGGCGGCGATGGCGGCGGCCCGATCGGTGTTGGTCAAAAGCCGCTCCCGCCTCTTCTGCCACCAGAACAGTTCGATCAGGAACAACACCAGGTAGATAGCCGACGCCACGGCATTGCCCCACGAGCCGTACACCGCGTCCCACCCGGCTGTCGCGATCGCAACGACGAGGATGAAGCCGGGCAGCCATCGAAACGGCCGCGCCTGCTCGGCGGCCGCGTGCATCCCGGCGCTGTAGTCGATGACCGCCTGGGCCAGCCGCGCGTCGCCGATACGCTCACCGCGTCGGGCGGTGCGCACGACCGACATGCGTTCATCGCCGCTAAGTTGCTTGGCGCCCGGCCAGTATCGGTTCATCCGGCGAGGCATCCAGATGCCGAAGATCAGGCCGTTGACGACGAGCACGACGACGCCGGACAACAGGAATCCGGAATCAAGCCATGCCAGGGCGCCGAGGCAGAGCCCGACGGCGGTGCCGATCGTCAGTGCACGACAAGCGAAACCACCTCGCCATACGAAGGCCGGAACCGTGACCACAGCACGATTGTGGGCCCTGCGCACGCCCTAGACGGTGAAACCGAGCGCGCGCAGCTGTTCGCGGCCGTCCTCGGTGATCTTGTCCGGGCCCCACGGCGGGTTCCACACCCAGTTGATCTTGATCTCGTTGACCAGCCCGGCGCCGACGAGTGCGGTGCGGGACTGATCCTCGATGACGTCGGTGAGTGGGCAGGCAGCCGAGGTCAGTGTCATGTCGATCAGCGCCACCGGACCGGCTTCGCCGCTTTCCACGTTCAGGCCGTAGACCAGACCGAGGTCGACGACATTGATCCCGAGTTCGGGGTCGACGACGTCTCGCATCGCCTCCTCGATATCTGCGAGCAGCTCGTCACCCTGCGCGGCTGTTTCGCTCATCGCCCATCTCCTGTTCTTCGTATGACGCCAACGCTGTGCTCGACTCGCTCGCCTGCGCGAGCGCGTCTTTGAAGGCCATCCAGCCCAGCAGCGCGCATTTCACCCGCGCCGGGTACTTCGCGACACCCGCGAACGCGATCCCGTCTCCGATGACCTCCTCGTCACCCTCGACCGTGCCGCGCGAGGACACCATCTCGGTGAACGCCGCGACGGTCGCCAGCGCGTCGCCGATACCCTGGCCGATCACCTGATCGGTGAGCACCGAGGTCGAGGCCTGGCTGATCGAGCAGCCCTGCCCGTCGTAGGAGATGTCGGTCACCGTTTCGCCGTCGTCGCTCAGGGCGACCCGAAGCGTCACCTCGTCGCCGCATGTCGGGTTCACGTGGTGGACCTGGGCGCCGAAGGGCTCACGAAGCCCGCGATGGTGTGGGTGCTTGTAGTGATCGAGGATCACTTCCTGGTAGATCTGCTCCAGCCGCACGGTCATTCCCTGCCGAAGAACTCCACCGCCCGGCGCACACCGGCCACCAGGCGGTCGACCTCGTCGAGGGTGTTGTAGACGGCGAACGACGCCCGCGCGGTCGCGGCGATGCCGAACCGCGTGTGCAGCGGCCACGCGCAGTGGTGTCCGACCCGCACCGCGACGCCGTCGTCGTCGAGGACCTGGCCCACGTCGTGGGCGTGGATGCCGTCGACGACGAACGCGACCGGTGAGCCGCGGTTCTCCGTCGACGTGGGCCCGATGATGCGCACCTCGTCGATCCGGGACAACCCGTCCAGCGCGGCCGCTACCAACTCGTTCTCGTGCGCTTCGACGGCGTCCATCCCGATCTGTTGCAGATACCTCGCGGCGGCCGCCAGTCCGACGACCTGCGACGTCATCGGCGTGCCTGCCTCGAACCGCTGCGGCGCGGCCGCGTATGTGGTCGCCTCCATCGTCACGGTCTCGATCATCGACCCGCCTGTGAGGAATGGCGGCATCGCGTTGAGCAGCTCGCTTCGGCCGTACAGCACGCCAATGCCGTTGGGTCCCAGCATCTTGTGACCGGAGAAGGCACCGAAGTCAACGCCAAGCGCGTGGAAGTCGACGGGCTGATGGGGCACCGACTGGCAGGCGTCCAGCAGCGTCAGCGCACCGACGGCGTTGGCGCGGGCGACCAGCTCGGGGACCGCGGCGACCGCACCCGTCACATTCGAATGGTGACTGAATGCCACCACTTTCACACGTTCGTCGAGCTGCAGGGAATCCAGATCGATCCGCCCGTCATCGGTCGCTGCGTACCACTTCAACGTCGCTCCGGTGCGGCGCGCCAGTTCCTGCCATGGGATCAGGTTCGCGTGGTGTTCGACCTCGGTCGTGACGATCACGTCGCCCGGGCCGACCGCCCGGCCGAATCTGTTGTCGCCCAGCACGTACGCGACCAGATTGATCGCCTCGGTGGCGTTCTTGGTGAACACCAGCTCGTCCGCGTCGGCGCCGACGAACGCCGCGATATCCGCACGGCCCTGCTCGTAGGCGTCGGTGGACTCCTCCATCAGCTGGTGTGCACCCCGGTGTACCGCGCCGTTGGACGTGGTCAAGAAGTCCCGCTCGGCGTCGAGCACCTGAAGTGGACGCTGCGACGTCGCACCGGAATCCAGATAGGCCAGCTGATTTCCGCCACGCATCACCCGTTTCAGGATCGGGAAGTCCGCCCTGATCTTGGTCAGATCCAACGTCTGCGCCGATGCGGTCATATCAGGCTCCGACCGCCTGGGTGAACCGCTCGTAGCCATTGGCGTCGAGCTCGTCGGCCAGCTCGGGCCCGCCGGACTCGACGATGCGGCCACCGACGAAGACGTGTACGAACTGCGGCTGGATGTAGCGCAGGATGCGCGTGTAGTGCGTGATCACCAGGACACCGCCGTGAGTTTCGGCGGCGTAGCGGTTGACACCTTCGCTGACCACCCGCAGCGCGTCGACGTCCAGGCCGGAGTCGGTCTCGTCCAGGATCGCGATCTTAGGCTTGAGCAGCGCCAGCTGCAGGATCTCGTGGCGTTTCTTCTCGCCACCCGAAAAGCCTTCGTTGACGCTGCGTTCGGAGAACGACGGGTCGATGTCGAGGTCGTCCAGCGCGGACTTGACCTCCTTGACCCAGTGCCGCAGCTTCGGTGCCTCACCGCGCACTGCGGTGGCCGCGGTGCGCAGGAAGTTCGACATCGAAACGCCGGGCACCTCGACCGGGTACTGCATGGCGAGGAACAGACCCGCCCTGGCCCGCTCGTCGACGCTCATCTCCAGCACATCCTGACCGTCCAGCGTGATCGAACCCGACGTCACCTTGTACTTCGGGTGACCGGCGATCGCGTAGGACAGCGTCGACTTGCCGGAACCGTTGGGGCCCATCAGCGCGTGGATCTCCCCCGACTTCACGGTGAGGTTGACTCCCTTGAGGATCGGGATCTCCTCGGCCTCGGTGTCCGCGGCGACGCTGACGTACAGGTCCTTGATTTCCAGTGTGGTCATGAGGTGGATGTTCTCGATTCCGTTATCTCTAGTTCGTGTTCGATGGCATCGGTGAGCCGCTCGCGCACGGCGGGCACGGCGATCTTTTGGATCAGTTCGCCGAAGAAACCGCGGACGATCAACCGCCGGGCCTGATCTTCGGGGATGCCGCGGGCCTGCAGGTAGAACAGCTGCTCGTCGTCGAATCGCCCGGTGGCACTGGCGTGTCCGGCGCCGACGATCTCGCCGGTCTCGATCTCGAGGTTGGGCACCGAGTCGGCGCGGGCCCCGTCGGTGAGGACCAGGTTGCGGTTGGTTTCGAACGTGTCCGTTCCGGTCGCCTCCGCCCGGATCAGCACGTCGCCGACCCACACCGTGTGCGCGTCGGGCCGCGACGACTCCGGATCGCCTTGCAGCGCACCCTTGTACGTCACATGCGAGCGGCAATTCGGTTGGGCGTGGTCGACGAGCAGTCGCGATTCGAAGTGCTGGCCGTCGTCGGCGAAGTACAGGCCGAGCAGTTCGGCGTCACCACCGGGCGCACAGAACCGCGTCCGTGCGGTCAACCGCACCAGATCGCCGCCGAGCGTGACTGCGACGTGGCGCAGCACCGCATCCTTGCCCAGCGACGCGTGATGCGAGCTGACATGTACGGCGTCGTCGGCCCAGTCGGCGATCGACACCACCGTCAGCCGGGCCGCATCGCCGACCACGAATTCGATGTTGTCGGCGTAGGTTCCGCTGCCACGCTGGTCGATGACGACCACCGCCTGGGCCAGCTCGCCGATCCGCACCTGCAGATGGCCGTACGCCGTCGCACCTTCGCCGGGTCCGCTGATCGCGATCTCGACCGGCTCGCCGACCTGGGCGTCTTTGTCGACGGTGACGATCGTTGCGTTGTTGAACGACGAAAATGCCTGGGCGGCAACCCGGTCGGCGGGTACGCCGGCCTGGCCGAGCCGATCGTCGCCGCGGCGGGCGCTCTCGACCGTCACCCCTGCGGGAGCCGTCACGTCGATGCGGGCGCTGCCGGTGGCGGGCGCCGAGCCGTCGTGCAGGCCACGCAGCCTGCGCAAAGGTGTGAAGCGCCAGATCTCGTCGCGGCCGTGCGGCACCTCGAAGGCGTCGACGTCGAACGATGTGAAGATCTCGCCCTTGGTCCTGCCCTCCAGTGTCTCCGTCAGATTCTGAGAAGCCATATCTTTCCCGTCGCTTCACTCGCCCTGGTCAGCCGACCGCGCCTTCCATCTGCAGCTCGATCAACCGGTTGAGCTCCAGCGCGTACTCCATCGGCAGCTCCTTGGCGATCGGCTCGACGAATCCGCGCACCACCATGGCCATCGCCTCGTCCTCGGTCAGGCCGCGGCTCATCAGGTAGAACAGCTGATCCGCGCTGACCTTGGACACGGTGGCCTCGTGACCCATCGTCACGTCGTCCTCACGGATGTCGACGTACGGGTAGGTGTCGCTGCGGCTGATCGTATCGACCAGCAGCGCATCACATTTCACGCTTGAGCGCGATCCGTGCGCGCCCTTGTTGACCTGAACCAGGCCACGGTAGGACGTACGGCCGCCACCGCGCGCCACCGACTTGGACACGATGTTGCTCGATGTGTTGGGCGCCAGGTGCAGCATCTTGGCACCGGTGTCCTGGTGCTGGCCCTCGCCGGCGAACGCCACCGACAGCACCTCACCCTTGGCGTGCTCGCCGGTCATCCACACAGCCGGATACTTCATCGTGACCTTGGACCCGATGTTGCCGTCGACCCACTCCATGGTGGCGCCGGCCTCGGCGCGCGCCCGCTTGGTCACCAGGTTGTAGACGTTGTTCGACCAGTTCTGGATCGTCGTGTAACGCACGCGCGCATGCGGTTTGACGATGATCTCCACAACGGCGGAGTGCAGCGAGTCCGACTTATAGATCGGCGCAGTGCAGTTGTGCACGGCGAACCCATAGGCCAGGTAGCTGTCGGGGTTCTCGATGTCGAGGTTGTACACCGGCTCGTGCGCCTCGCGAACGGTCCGCTTCTTGATCGGCACGGCGAAGTAGTCGCCGCAGTCGCGGGCCTGCTTGGGTCCGTGGCCGCCTTCGGTCCACTGGACCTGGTAGATGTCCTGGCGCATGACGTCTCGGCCCTGGATCACGCCGGGACCGCCGGGCCGGCGCAGCTCGACGGTGGCGTAGTGGCCGAGCCGCGCGAGGATCGACTGCAGCTGGAACGCCCACACGCGTGAGGTGGTGTGCGCGCGCTTCCACAGCGCACCACCGCGCCGCGTGACGTTCCCGTCGCCGTTCACGTAGGCGTCGACCAGTTCGCGCAGGAACGTCTCGTCTTGGCGCATCAGCAGATCCGACAACTTCTTGTGTGACGACCCGACGCCGACGTTGTTGCGCATCGCCGCGTAACCGGCCTTGGTGTAGACGAGGACGCGCGCCGAATGCTTGTGCTGCTCGACGAGAACCGAACCCGACGTCTCGTAGAGCGACTTGCACGCCTGCCGTACCTCTTCCACATAGTCGAACTCGTTGCTGTGGAACGAGAAGACAAGCGACTCGCACTTGTTCGTCAGCGTGGCGTGCCCCTCGGCCAGGTAGTAGCCGGCGAGCCGCGCGAACTCGAGCGGCAGAACAGTCTTGTGCGGGATCGGCTTCGGCTTGGGGTAGACCAGGAAGTCGCCCTCGGCAACGTCTTTCGCGGCGGTCCACCGCGGCTCGGCGCTCTTCAGCTTGGCGCTGGCGACCTCGGGCTGCCACCCGTTGCGCGGCTTGCGCGATACCAACACCTCGCTGCGCGGAACGACAAGCACCGGGTGCTCGGCGGTCACCGAGAACGCGTTGGCCGGCGACATCGGCGTGAACGTGAACAGCTCACCGTTGAGGTCGCGCATCTGCACGGCGGTAACCCGGTGCGGCCGGCCGTCATGGCCAAACACGGAGTCGCCAACCTTGATTGACTCGATGGGTCGCAGATCCCCATCGGCGGTCGTGACGAGTTCACCCGCCGGCAGACAGCCCTCGACGTAGTGCACGTAGGAGCCCTCGTCGGCGATGATCAGAGTTCGCTCGAACTGGCCCATGTTCTCGGTGTTGATCCGGAAGTAGGCCTGCAGTGGGATGTCGACGTGCACGCCCTTCGGCACGTAGATGAATGAGCCGCCCGACCACACGGCGGTGTTGAGCGCGGAGAACTTGTTGTCGCCGGCCGGGATCACGGTGCCGAAGTACTGCTTGAACATCTCGGGGTGCTCACGCAGCGCGGTGTCGGTGTCTAGGAAGAGGACGCCCAGCTTCTCCAGGTCCTCTCGGATGGAGTGGTAGACGACCTCGGAATTGTGCGCCACCAGGCCCTCGGCCACGAAGTTATGCGGACCGTCCACGTCGATGTCGTACACGGGTTCGACGGCATACGGCTCGATGGACTTCACCCGTTCGAACCCCAGCCACTCATTGGTGTGCGCGCGGATGGTGGTGCCGTGCACGCCATTCGATGAGTGTGAGTAGAGACGGCGTCCAAAGCGATCCGTCCGCTTGGGGTTTCGGCAGCCAAGTCGTTCGAACTCGCCAGAAATGCCCAGCCGCCACGCAATCTGTGTCCGCGACGGATCGTGGTAGTAGGGCTGTGTAAACGCCCACGGACCAGCCGCGCGCAGGCTAGACAACTCAGCCAGCTCGCGGGCCTGGCCGATCAGGGTCTCGTTGGCGCACGTAAGCATCACCGCGCCGCTGCGATCAGGCTGCACATACCCGTCGGCATCGACCCAGCCACCGAGGAATGCCAACCGCTGATCAACCGGAAGCGAGTAGACCCAATCCGGCACCCGCTTAGTCAACGCCAAACCGGTGAACCCCAGTTCTACGATCCACTCTGTCAGCGCCTTGGAATTCACGACGACGCGGTACTCGTCGGCCTCGATGCAGCGCAGCCCGAATAGATCCTTGACGACCCGGATCAGCTCGGCACGAAGTTCGGCATCGGTAGCCGGGATCGCGAACTGGACGCGATACGTCCGACCGGATAGATGCAGGTTGCCGTCGCCGACGTACAGACCCAGCAGCCACATCAGATCGACCGAGCTCGTCGCCGGCGTGGCCAAACCCGCAACAGTCGGCAGTCCTGCAGCTTCACCGAAGTCGGGAATCTGGCGGGGCACCGCGATGAAGTCCCCGGCCTTGATCTCTCCGATCGTGACCCACCGGCGGGCATATCGCGCCCGCTGTCGGCCCGGCTTGCGCTCGTCGCGCAACACCAGCATCGGATGGTTGTCGGTCGCGCGGATGCCCCGCCGCGTCGTCTTGACCTCATACGTCATCCGGGTGTCAGTCTGAGCCGATGCCTTGACCGGCGCCACCACAAATCGCTGGGCAACTTCGTCGTACGCGAAAACCCTGTCACCGTAAGCGATTTCCTTTATTGGAATCTGCCCGCGGTTCGCAGTCCACACCAGCGTATCGCCGGCCAAGCACTCGTATTGTGCCGCTACACCAGAAACCAGTCGCTGCTTCTCGGCCTCGGGGATGCCAAGCTTGTCGTAGGTGTTCTTGATGTCGGCGGGCAGGTCGTCCCAGGTTGCGGCCTGCTTCTCGCTGGAGCGCACGAAGTACTTGATGTTGTCGAAGTGGATGCCCTCGAGGTTGGAGCCCCAGTTCGGCATCGGCTTCTTGTCAAATGTCCGCAGTGCCTTCAGCCGGACGTTCAGCATCCACTCCGGTTCGCTCTTCTTGCCGGAGATGTCGCGTACCACCGCCTCGGACAGCCCGCGCTGCGCGCTGGCGCCCGCCACGTCGGAGTCGGACCAGCCGTAGCCGTACCGGCCCATCGAGGCGATGGCCTCTTCCTGGGTCAGTTGCGTCTCTGGGGTAGCCGTCATGTCGAGGCTCCTTGCTTGGTTGGTGCGGCTTCGGCGCGGGCTGTGCGCCGAAGGACTGTTGGCTTGTCAGTGTTTGTTTCGGTGAGCGGGACGTGCGTGGTGCAGGCGCAGTCGCCGTTGACGATCGTCGCCAGCCGCTGCACGTGGGTGCCCAGGATCTCGGCGAAGGCCTCTCGCTCGGTTTCGCACAGCTCAGGGAACTCCTCGGCGACATGGGACACCGGGCAGTGGTGCTGGCACAGCTGGATGCTGTGGATCGGCCCGCCGACCGGCGTCGTGGTGGTCGCGTAGCCGGCCTTAGTCAGCGCCCCGGCCACCCGGTCGGCAGTCGATTCAACGTCGCCGGGCCCGTCGGTTACTCCCGCCAAGATGGTGTCGATGCGGCGTCGCGCGAAGGTCCGCACGGCGTCGTCGCCGCCGATCTCGCGCAGCTGGCGCATCGCCGCGACCGCCAGGTCGTCGTAGGTGTGGCCCAGCTTGGCCCGGCCGGCGGCGGTGAGCCGATACCGCTTGGCGGGTCGGCCCCTGCCGCTGTGCTGCCAGGCCGCCGCGGCGCTGGACTGCGCCTCACCGGCATCCAGCAGGGCGTCGAGGTGCCTGCGCACGCCGGCGGCGGAGATACCCAGCCGCTCACCAACCTCACCTGCAGTGATCGGCCCGTCCTCCAGCAGAAGCTGGACGATCGCGCCACGCGTGTGGCGGTCGACCTCCGGACGGATTTTCACAACACCATTGTGACGGAATTCCGAAACCGGGTCCAGCAAGGGCACCCTTATGGTGACGGGCGCCATAGTGCTGACGGCTACGCTGCTACGGTGGCAGCCCGCCTACGGTCCCTCAGCACGTCGATTGCCGGCTGGCACGGCGACGAGCGGACCGTCGGCTCCCCGCTGAACGATGCCGAGCTGATGGCATTGCGGCGAACCCGGCTGTTCGGGGCCACCGGCACGGTGTTGATGGCGATCGGGGCGCTTGGCGCCGGCGCGCGTCCCGTCGTGCAGGATCCGACGTTCGGGGTGCGACTGCTCAACCTGCCGTCGCGCATTCAGACCGTCTCGTTGACGATGACCACCACCGGCGCGGTGATGATGGCACTGGCCTGGCTGATGCTTGGCCGTTTCACGCTGGGCAGCCGCCGGATGACGCGCAGCCAGCTGGACCGCCTGCTGCTGCTGTGGGCGCTGCCGTTGCTGATCGCGCCGCCGATGTACAGCAAGGACGTCTACTCCTATCTGGCGCAAAGCGAGATCTCGCTGCTGGGCCTTGACCCGTATCGGGTCGGACCGGCGCCGGGGCTGGGCCTCGATCACGTGTTCACGCTGTCGGTGCCCAGCCTGTGGCGGGACACGCCGGCGCCGTACGGCCCGCTGTTCCTCTGGATCGGCCGCGGCATCTCGGGGTTGACCGGCGATAACATCGTCGAAGCGGTGCTGTGTCACCGCCTGGTGGTGCTGGCCGGTGTCGGGCTGATCGTGTGGGCCACGCCGCGACTGGCGCGCCGCTGCGGCGTCGCCGAGGTCAGCGCATTGTGGCTCGGCCCGGCCAACCCGCTTCTGTTCATGCACCTGGTCGCGGGCATTCACAACGAGGCGCCGATGCTGGGGCTGATGCTGGCCGGCACCGAGTTCGCGCTGCGCGGGGTCGACGCTGCCGGGCCGCTGCTGCCGCGGCCGCTGGCGTGGCCGCGCGGCCGCGACGAATGGGCCCGCTGGGAGCCGATGGGCATGCTGCTGGTGGGCGCGGTGCTAATCACGTTGTCGTCGCAGGTAAAGCTGCCGTCGCTGCTGGCGCTGGGCTTCGTCGCGATGGCGCTGGCCTGCCGATGGGGCGGCACGTTCAAGGCGTTCCTGATCTCGGGTGGGTCGCTGACCGCGGTGTCGCTGGCGGTGATGGCGGTGATCGGCTGGGCCAGCGGACTGGGGTTCGGCTGGATCTACACGCTGGGCACCGCCAACGTGGTGCGCAGTTGGATGTCGCCGCCGACACTTCTTGCGCTGGGCACCGGGCAGGTCGGCATTCTGCTGGGCCTCGGCGACCACACCACCGCGGTGCTGGCGCTGACCCGTGCCATCGGCGTGTTCCTGATCGCGGTGGTGGTCACCTGGCTGCTGATGGCGGTGCTGCGCGGACGACTGCACCCGGTCGGCGGGCTCGGTGTCGCGCTGGGGGCCACCGTGTTGCTGTTCCCGGTGGTGCAGCCCTGGTACCTGCTGTGGGCGATCATCCCGCTGGCATGTTGGGCCACCCGGCCAAGATTTCGCGTGGCCGTGATCGTGGTAACACTCGTCATCGGCATCTTCGGGCCGACCGCGAACGGCGACCGCTTCGCGTTGTTCCAGATCGTGCTGGCGACCGCGGCCAGCACCGTCATCGTGTTGGCCCTGATCGGGTTGACGTATTACCGGCTGCCGTGGCGCAAGTTGCCTGACGCAGGTGAAATCGCCGCGCCGCAGCCCGAGGCCGTCGAGCCGACGCTACCGGCGCCGCAGCCCGCCAAGCCCGGCGCTTACGCTGAATCCCCGTGACCTCCGACTCCACCGTCCCCGTGCGCCTGCGCGGGGTCAGCAAGCGGTACGGGTCGACGACGGCCGTCTCCGGACTCGACCTGGACGTGGGGACCGCCGAAGTACTCGCGCTGCTCGGCCCCAATGGCGCGGGCAAGACCACCACGGTGGAAATGTGCGAGGGCTTCATCAAGCCCGACGCCGGCAGCATTCAGATCCTCGGACTGGACCCCGTCGCCGACAATGCCCGCGTGCGTGCGCGCATCGGGGTGATGTTGCAGGGCGGTGGCGGGTACCCGGCGGCGCGGGCCGGCGAGATGCTGAATCTCGTTGCGGCGTACGCCGCCAACCCGCTCGACCCGCAGTGGCTGATGGACACGCTCGGTCTGACCGAGGCAGCGCGAACGACCTATCGGCGGCTGTCGGGTGGCCAACAGCAGCGACTCGCACTGGCGTGCGCGGTGGTGGGCCGCCCGGAGCTGGTGTTCCTCGACGAGCCCACCGCGGGCATGGATGCGCATGCGCGGATCGTGGTGTGGGAGTTGATCAATGGATTGCGCCGCGACGGCGTCACCGTGGTGCTGACCACCCATCAGTTGACGGAGGCCGAGGAGCTGGCCGACAGGATCGTGATCATCGACCACGGGGTCGCGGTGGCCACCGGCACACCGGCGGAGCTGATGCGCAGCGGCGCCGAGAACCAGCTGCGGTTCAGCGCGCCGCCGGATGCTTGACCTCTCGCTGCTGGTGTCGGCGCTGCCCGAGAGTTACCAGGCGACCGAGACGGCACCCGGCGAATATCTCGTCGAGGGCCACATCGACCCCCAGGTGCTGGCCACCGTCACCGCGTGGTGCGCGCGCCTTGACGTGCTGGCCACCGACATGCGCGTCGAGCAGCGCAGCCTGGAGGACGTTTTCCTCGATCTCACCGGCCGGGAGCTGCGATCGTGACCGAATCGTTTTGCGCCGGGGACGTTTTCACCCGATCCCCGTCCTGCGACGGTGCAGAAGATGCTGGCCGCACAGTTCGGCCTTGAGCTGCGGCTGCTGCTGCGCAACGGTGAGCAGTTGCTGCTCACCATGTTCATCCCGATCACCCTGCTGGTCGGGCTGACGCTGCTGCCGCTGGGCTCGTTCGGCCCGAATCGGGCGGCCACGTTCGTGCCCGCGATCATGGCGCTCGCGGTGATCTCGACGGCCTTCACCGGGCAGGCCATCGCGGTGGCGTTCGACCGTCGTTACGGAGCGCTGAAGCGCCTCGGGGCGACCGCACTGCCGGTGTGGGGCATCATCGCCGGCAAGTCGCTGGCCGTCGTCGCTGTGGTGTTCTTGCAAGTCGATGCTGTTGGGCGCCATCGGGTTTGCGCTGGGCTGGCGGCCGAACATCGCCGGGCTGGTCCTTGGGGCGGCGATCATCGCGCTGGGCACCGCGGGTTTCGCGGCGCTGGGTCTGTTGCTCGGCGGGACTCTGCGCGCCGAGATCGTGCTGGCGGTGGCCAACCTGGGATGGTTTGTCTTCGCCGGGCTGGGCGCGCTGACGCGTGGACGGCGCGATGGTGCCGCACGGCATGCGGTGGGTGGCCCGCTTGACGCCCTCGGGTGCGTTGACCGAGGCGCTCTCGCAGGCGATGACGTCCTCGGTCGACTGGTTCGGGGTGGCGGTGCTTGCGGCGTGGGGCGGGGTCGCCGCACTGTGCGCGCTGCGCTGGTTCCGCTTCACCTGAGGCCCGCGCGCGATTCAACTGAGGCCCGCGCGAACGTTCACCTGAGGCCCCGCACGAACGCCAGCCCGCTACTACGTGCTGTAGTTGCAGTCCTCTACGATCGAGGCCGTGCCCGTCGGACGATTCTTCCTGCGGCTGGTCGACCTGCTGCCCATGCCGAGTCTGCGGGTTCAGCGCGTCATCGCCGCGGCGGTCATCCTGACCCAGGGCGGGATCGCGGTCACCGGCGCAATCGTCCGCGTCACCGCCTCCGGCCTCGGCTGCCCGACGTGGCCGCAGTGCTTCCCCGGCAGCTTCATCCCGGTCGCCCACGCCGAGGTGCCCGTCGTGCACCAGGTGGTCGAGTTCAGCAACCGGATGCTCACGTTCCTTGTGGTGCTGACGGCCGTGCTGGCGGTGCTGGCCGTCACCCGGGCCCGCCGGCGCCGTCAGGTGCTGATCTATGCATGGCTGATGCCCGCGTCGACGGTGGTGCAGGCGGTGATCGGCGGCATCACCGTACGCACCGGATTGCTCTGGTGGACGGTCGCCATTCACCTGCTGGCCTCGATGACCATGGTGTGGCTGGCCGTGCTGCTGTACGTCAAGATCGGTGAGCCCGACCGCGGTGTGCCGGCCCTGATGGTGCCGAAACCGTTGCGGGGCTTGACCGCACTGACCGCGGTTGTGCTCGCCGCGCAACTGGTCAGCGGCACGTTGGTGACCGGTGCCGGGCCGCACGCGGGCGACCAGAGCATCACCCAACCGGTACCGCGGCTGCAGATCGCGATCACCACGCTGGTGCACCTGCACGCGTCGCTGCTGGTGGCCTACCTGGCGCTGCTGGTCGGCCTCGGCTTCGGGCTGCTCGCGGTGCACGCTGCCCGGCCGGTCCGCATCCGGCTGGGCGTGCTGCTGCTGCTGGTGTGCGCCCAGGGCATCATCGGCACCGTGCAGTTCTTCACCGGCGTGCCCGCCGCGCTGGTGGCCGTCCATGTGCTCGGCGCGGCCGCCTGCACTGCGGCCACCGCTGCGTTATGGGCGTCGATGCGAGAGCGGTCCGAGCCCGAGCCCGTCCAGGGCTGACTCGACGGCCAGCGCGAATTCCCGCTGCTGCCGGGCCCTGGTGGTGTCGTCCAGTTGCCGCCAGCCCAGCGACGGCTCGACCAGTTCCAGCTCAAGGACCTGCGCGTCGTGCCGGTCGCCGATCACGTCGACACGCGCGTATAAGAATTCGCCGATAGGGATGCCCAGGTGGGCAGCGGCGGCCGCCAGCGCCGCATGACCGACATCCCAGACCTCGAAATCAGGATCGGCCGGTGTGAGGGTCTCCTGCGCGTATGTGCCGGACTCGTCGAACACCGGCGCGGCTCCCGGCGGCGGCAAAATCGGGCCCTTGGTGAAGGCGTGCGACTGCCGGCCACCCAGAAACACCAGCGCCGTCTCGCCCTCCTCTATCCGCGGGTGGTAGGGCTGCACCAGCACGGTCCGGCCCTCGGCCTGCAGCGCCGCGGCGTGCCGGCGCGCCTGATCGGGATCGGTAAACCGTTGCGCCCCTACGGATCCGGCACCGACCGCGGGTTTCACCACCACCTCACCGGACGGCACCCGTACCCGCTCGCCGGGGGCGAAGAATCGACTCTCGATCGTCGGCACACCGGCCGTCGCCAGGTCGGCGAGGTAGCGCTTGTCGGTGTTCCACGCCACCACATCCGGGGCGTTGAGCAGATTGCGCACGCGCCGCGTCCACGTCAGGAACTCGTCGAGCCGGTCGATGTAGTCCCAGGTCGCGCGAAGGATCACCAGGTCGGCGTCGGTGGTCTGCGGGTCGTCCCAGGACAGCCAGCGCGCATGCAGGCCGCGGGTGCGCAGCGCCGCCACCAGCCCGCCGTCGTCGCCGTCGCCCTCGGGTAGTGCCGGGCAGCCGGCCAGCACGATGCGGGGATGGAATAGGTCGGGCCGGGCGAGTCGCACCTTGGCAGGATAGTCAGCATGAAGGCCATTGAAGTCGCCCAGATCGGCGGACCCGAAGTCCTGACGTATGTCGACACCGAGACGCCCTCCCCCGGCCCCGATGAGGTGCTGATCAAGGCCGAGGCCATCGGCGTGAACTTCATCGACACCTACTTCCGGGCCGGCCACTACCCGCGGGCGGTGCCGTTCGTCCTCGGCACCGAGGTCTGTGGCACCGTCGCGGCGGTCGGCGATGACGTCGCGGCACTGGTGGTGGGCGACCGGGTTGTCACTGCGCAGGCCAACGGTGCCTACGCCGAATACTGCCTGGCCCCAGCCGATTTGGTTGCCTACGTGCCCGAGGGCGTCAGCCCCGACGCGGCCGCCGCCTCGCTGCTGAAGGGGATGACCGCGCACTACCTGATCACCTCGGTGTACCCGGTGGCCCAAGGCGACGCCGTGCTTGTGCATGCGGGCGCTGGCGGTGTCGGACTGATTCTGACGCAGTGGGCCACCAGCCGGGCGGTGCGGGTGATCACGACCGTGTCAACGCCGCAGAAGGCCGAGCTGTCGCGCAAGGCCGGTGCCGTCGAGGTGCTCGACTACCCGGAGGACCCCGAGGAGTTCGGCGCCAAGATCAAGGAACTGACCGACGGTGGTGTCG
This sequence comes from uncultured Actinomycetota bacterium, assembly GCA_963733605.1. Taxonomy (GTDB): domain Bacteria; phylum Actinomycetota; class Actinomycetes; order Mycobacteriales; family Mycobacteriaceae; genus Mycobacterium. The sequence goes on along the minus strand of CAVTDY010000032.1, from coordinate 222,997 downwards.
CCGCCGTGTACGACGGTGTCGGCGCCGCCACGTTCGATGCGAGCCTGGCCAGCTGCGCGGTCCGCGGCACGGTCGCGCTTTTCGGCGCGTCCAGTGGGCCGGTACCGCCGTTCGATCCGCAGCGACTCAACGCGGCCGGATCGTTGTTCCTCACCCGCCCCACCCTTGCGCACTACACCCGCACACCGGACGAATTCGCTTGGCGCGCAGGTGAACTGCTCAATGCGATCGCCGACGGCACCATCACCGTCACGATCAGCGAGCGCTACCGCCTCGAGGACGCCGAGCAGGCGCACCGCGACCTGGGGGGCCGCAAGACGGTGGGCTCGGTGGTCTTGGTGCCCTGATTCGCCGGCTCAGACGGTAAACCTCAGACGGCTCCGACGGTAAACGTCAGACGGTAAACAATGTCGGCAGCGCCAGCGCTGAATCCACGGCCAGCGCGCAGAACACCACCGCGAGGTAGTTGTTGGACTGCAGGAACAGCCGCAGCGGCTTCACCGGCTCACCGCGGCGCACGCCGGCATACAGCTGATGGGCCATCACCAGGAACCAGGCGCCCGCCAGTATCGCCACCGACGCATACAGCCAGCCGGTCGCGAGTGCGAGCGCCAGCGTCGCCAACACCGTGAGCCAGGTGTAGACGAGGATCTGCTTGGTGACCTGACGCTCGGTGGCGACCGCGGGCAGCATCGGCACCCCGGCCGCGCGGTAGTCCTCCTTGTACCGCATGGCCAGCGCCCAGGTGTGCGGCGGCGTCCAGAAGAAGATGATCGCGAACATCACCAGCGCGGGCCATTGGATGGTCCCGGTCACCGCGGACCAGCCGATCATCACCGGCATGCAGCCGGCCGCCCCGCCCCACACGACGTTCTGCGAGGTGCGCCGCTTGAGCAGCAGCGTGTAAACCAGCACGTAGAACGCGATGGTCGCCCCCGCCAGGTGCGCGGACAGCATGTTCGTCGTCCACCACAGCCAGAAGAACGAGCCGACCGATAACGCCAGCCCGAACACCAGCGCGTGGCTTCGCGGGACGGTGGCGGTGGCCAACGGCCTGCGCTCGGTGCGCTTCATCATCTTGTCGATGTCCGCGTCGGCCACGCAGTTCAGCGTGTTGGCGCCCGCCGCCGCGAGCAGACCGCCGACGAGTGTGTTGAGGATCAGCAGCGGATCGACGGTGCCGCGGTGGGCCAGCAGCATCGCGGGGATCGTGGTGACGAGCAGCAGCTCGATCACCCGCGGCTTCGTCAGCGAGAGGTAGCCAAGGAGCGCGGTGCGCACCCGTCGCCGGAGCCGCTGCGCCGGCGACATATCACCGAGCGCAACGCCTTCGCGAAAGCTCACGCAAATACTCCTCGGGGTCGCCGCAGGGCGCAGCGTCTACTACAGAGGATGGTAGACCGCTCGGGGGGGTCGCCGTCACCGCAGGGTCGATTCGGGTTAACGGCGCCCTAATCGTGTGCAACGCGGCCTGCGGGGGCCCGACGTCGCGCACTAGGGTGTTGAGTGAAGCGGATGCCGGCTCGACTTATCAAGGAGTGCGCCTCGTGACCACACTCGAAGACATCTCCGTGCTCACCCGCCCCCATCACCCCGACGACTGGACCGAGGTGGATTCGGCCGCGGTCGACACCATCCGGGTGCTGGCAGCGGACGCGGTGCACAAGGTCGGCAATGGCCATCCCGGTACGGCGATGAGCCTGGCGCCCCTGGCCTACACGTTGTTCCAGCGCGAGATGCGCCACGACCCCAGCGACACCCATTGGCTCGGACGGGACCGGTTCGTGCTCTCCGCCGGGCATTCCAGCCTCACGCTCTACATCCAGCTCTACCTCGGCGGGTTCGGGCTGGAACTGGCCGACATCGAGGCACTGCGCACCTGGGGGTCGAAGACGCCGGGGCACCCGGAGTTCCGCCACACCACGGGTGTGGAGATCACCACCGGGCCGCTGGGCCAGGGCCTGGCGTCGGCCGTCGGGATGGCCATGGCGTCGCGCTATGAGCGCGGCCTGTTCGATCCGGACGCCGCCCCGGGCACCAGCCCGTTCGACCACCACATCTACGTGATCGCCTCGGACGGCGACATGGAGGAAGGCGTGACGTCGGAGGCGTCCTCGCTGGCAGGCACCCAGCAGCTGGGCAACCTCATCGTGTTCTGGGACAACAACGAGATCTCGATCGAAGACAACACCAACATCGCGTTCACCGAGGACACGCCCGCCCGCTACGCGGCGTACGGCTGGCATGTGCAGGTCGTCGAGGGCGGCGAGAACGTCGTCGGCATCCGAGGAGGCGATCGCGGCGGCCAAGGCCGTCACCGACAAGCCGTCGTTCATCGCGATTCGCACCATCATCGGCTACCCGGCGCCGACCAAGATGAACACCGGCAAGGCGCACGGCTCGGATCTGGGCGCCGAGGAAGTCGCGGCCGTCAAGAAGATTCTCGGATTCGACCCGGAGAAGTCGTTCGAGGTGCGGGACGAGGTCATCGAGCACACCCGGAAGCTGGTCGGGCGCGGCAAGGAAGCCCACGAGAAGTGGCAGGGCGATTTCGACGCGTGGGCGCAGCGGGAACCGGAGCGCAAGAAGCTGCTCGACCGCCTGCTGGCCCAGGAACTGCCCGACGGCTGGGATGCCGACCTCCCGTACTGGGAGCCGGGTTCGAAGGCGGTGGCCACCCGCGCGGCATTCGGCGCGGCCCTCAACGCGGTCGCGCCCAAGCTGCCCGAACTCTGGGGCGGGTCTGCGGACCTGGCGGGCAGCAACGACACGACCATCAAGGGCGTCCCGTCATTCGGGCCACCGTCGATCTCGACCAAGGAGTACACGGCGGATTGGTACGGCCGGGTGCTGCATTTCGGTGTGCGTGAGCACGGCATGGGCTCGATCCTGTCCGGCATCGTGCTGCACGGCCCGACTCGCGCCTTCGGCGGCACGTTCCTGCAGTTCTCCGACTACATGCGCGGCGCCGTGCGGCTGGCGTCGCTGATGGACATCGACACCATCTATGTCTGGACGCACGACTCCATCGGCCTGGGCGAGGACGGTCCCACCCACCAGCCCATCGAGCACCTCGCAGCGCTGCGGGCCATCCCGAACCTGTCGGTGGTGCGGCCCGGCGACCCCAACGAAACCGCATACGCGTGGCGCACCATCATCGCGCGGGGCGCCGGCAGTGGTCCGGTCGGTTTCATTCTCACCCGCCAGGGCATCCCGGTGCTTGAGGGCACCAGCGCCGCCGGTGTTGCCAAGGGTGGCTACGTGCTGGGCGGAGCGCCGGAGGAGAACCCCGACGTGGTGTTGATCGGCACCGGCTCGGAGCTTCAGCTGGCCGTGGCCGCGCAGAAGATATTGGCGGACAAGGGAATCACCGCGACGGTGGTGTCGATGCCATGCGTCGAGTGGTTCGAGTCGCAGCCCGTCGATTACCGCGACACCGTGCTGCCGCCCGCGGTGTCGGCCCGTGTCGCCGTCGAGGCGGCGGTTGCGCAGAGTTGGTACAAGCTGGTCGGCGACACCGGCGAGATCGTCTCCATCGAGCACTACGGCGCGTCCGCCGACGCCACGACGTTGTTCCGCGAGTACGGGTTCACCCCAGAGGCCGTGGTGGCCGCCGCGGAACGATCACTAGACAACTGATTCGAAAGGCAAACTGATGGCTCAAAATCCCAATCTTGCGGCCCTTTCCGCGGCGGGTGTGTCCGTGTGGCTGGACGACCTGTCGCGCGAGCGGCTGCAGACCGGCAACCTGCAGGAGCTGATCGACACCCGCAGTGTCGTCGGGGTGACCACGAACCCGACGATCTTCCAGGGCGCGCTGTCGAAGGGCCACTGCCTACGACGAACAGGTCAAGGAGTTGGCCGAGCGCGGCGCCGACGTCGACGCCACCATCCGCACCGTCACCACCGACGACGTTCGCAACGCCTGCGACGTGCTCGCCAAGTCCTACGAGCGCTCCGACGGTGTGGACGGCCGGGTGTCGATCGAAGTGGACCCGCGACTGGCCCACGACACCGACAAGACGATCCTGCAGGCCGTCGAACTGTGGAAGATCGTCGACCGGCCCAACCTGCTGATCAAGATCCCGGCCACGCTTGCCGGCCTGCCGGCCATCACTGCCGTTATCGCCGAAGGCATTTCGGTGAACGTGACGCTGATCTTCTCGGTCGAGCGCCACCGCCTCGTCATCGACGCCTACCTGGCGGGCTTGGAGAAGGCCAAGGAGGCCGGCCACGACATCTCCAAGATCCATTCGGTCGCATCGTTCTTCGTGTCGCGGGTGGACACCGAGATCGACCAGCGGCTGGAGAAGATCGGCAGCGACGAAGCGCTTGCGCTGCGCGGGCAGGCCGGGGTGGCCAACGCGCGGCTGGCGTACGCGGCCTACGAAGAGGTGTTCGTCGGCGGCGCCCGCTACGAGACGCTCAAGGCTGACGGTGCGCGCGTCCAGCGACCGTTGTGGGCGTCGACCGGCGTGAAGAACCCGGACTACTCCGACACGCTCTACGTCACCGAACTGGTCGCCCCCAACACCGTGAACACCATGCCGGAGAAGACGATTGACGCGGTCGCCGACCACGGCGTCATCACCGGCGACACCGTCACCGGCAAGGCCGGGGAGGCCCAGGCGGTGTTCGACGCGTTGACCGCGGTCGGCATCGACCTGCCCGATGTGTTCAAGGTGCTCGAGGACGAAGGCGTGGAGAAGTTCGAGAAGTCGTGGCTCGAACTGCTCGAGGCCACCCAGGAACAGCTCGACGCCGCCAAGAAATGACAGCCGTCACCGACGAGAGCACGTCCACCGACACCGACTGGCGTAATCCGCTGCGGGACAAGCGCGACAAGCGGATGCCACGCATCTCCGGCCCGTGCGGAGTGGTCATCTTCGGAGTCACCGGCGATCTCGCCACCAAGAAGCTGATGCCCGCCATCTACGACCTGGCCAATCGCGGTCTGCTCTCGCCGTCTTTTGCCCTCATCGGGTTCGCGCGACGCGACTGGACCCATGACGATTTCGCGAAGCTCGTCCTTGACGCCGTCAAGCAGCACGCCCGCACCCCGTTCCGCCAGGAGGTGTGGGACCGGCTGGCCGAGGGCATCCGGTTCGTGCAGGGCACATTCGACGATGAGGCTGGCGTTCGCCCGACTGGCTGAGACGCTGGAGAAATTGGACACGCGAGCGGGGCACCGGCCGCAATCACGCGTTCTACCTGGCGATCCCACCGAAGGCCTTTCCGGTGGTGTGCGAGCAACTCAAGAAGTCGGGCCTGGCCCATCAGGAGCAGGGCCGCTGGAGCCGGGTGGTGATCGAGAAGCCGTTCGGCCACGACCTGAAGAGCGCTCGCGAACTCAACGGCGTGGTCAACAGCGTGTTCCCCGAGGAATCGGTGTTCCGCATCGACCACTACCTGGGCAAGGAGACGGTTCAGAACATCTTGGCGTTGCGGTTCGCCAACGAGCTGTACGAGCCGATCTGGAACGCGAACTACGTCGACCACGTCGAAATCACGATGGCCGAGGACATCGGTCTTGGCGGTCGCGGCGGCTACTACGACGGCATCGGGGCCGCGCGCGACGTGATCCAGAATCACCTTCTTCAGCTGCTGGCGCTGACCGCGATGGAGGAGCCTGTCAGCTTCAGCCCGCACGAACTGCAGGCGGAGAAGATCAAGGTGCTGTCGGCCAGCCAACCGATGCAACCCCTGGACGAGACCACCGCCAGGGGGCAGTACACGGCGGGCTGGCAGGGCAGCGAGAAGGTGGTCGGGCTCATGGAGGAGGACGGCTTTTCCAAGGACTCGACGACGGAGACCTTCGCCGCGATCACCGTGGAGATCGACACTCGCCGGTGGGCGGGGGTGCCATTCTTTCTGCGCACGGGAAAACGCCTGCCCCGCAGGGTCACCGAGATTGCGCTGGTGTTCAAGCGGGCCCCGCACCTGCCGTTCGACGCGACCATGACCGACGAATTGGGCAAGAACGCCTTGGTCATTCGAGTGCAGCCGGACGAGGGCATCACCACCCGCTTCGGATCGAAGGTGCCCGGCCACGCCATGGAGGTCCGCGACGTCAACATGGACTTCTCCTACGGCTCATCGTTCGCCGAGGACTCCCCCGAGGCCTACGAGCGGCTGATCCTCGACGTGTTGCTCGGCGAGCCGTCGCTGTTCCCGGTGAACGCGGAGGTCGAATTGTCTTGGAAGATCCTCGATCCCGTGCTGGCGGAGTGGGCCGCGCACGGCAGACCGGAGCCCTATGACTCCGGAACCTGGGGCCCGCCGGCCGCGTTCGAGATGGTCCAGCGGTTGGGCCGCGAATGGAGGCGCCCGTGACGAGCACTCGTGCGAGGAGCCGACAACTATGATCGTCACGTTGCCGGCCACCTCAACCACCGAGGTCAACAAGAAGATCATCGGGCTGCGCGAAGAAGGCGGCGCGATCACCATGGGCCGGGTGCTGACCCTGGTCATCGCGCCGGACACCGAGGACATCCTGGAGGACTCGGTCGAGGCGGCCAACTTCGCCAGCCGGGAGCATCCCTGCCGGGTCATTGCGGTGATTCCCGGTGACCGCAGTGCACCGAACCCGCAGCTGGACGCCGAGATTCGAGTCGGCGGCGACGCAGGCGCCGGCGAGGTCGTGGTGCTGCGGCTGCAGGGCGAGCTGGCCGATCACTGCAGCAGCGTCGTGCTTCCGTTCCTGCTGCCCGACACCCCGGTGGTGGCCTGGTGGCCGGCCAGTGCACCGGAAGTGCCTGCGGAGCATCCGCTGGGCAAGTTGGCGATCAGGCGGATCACCGATGCCACCAACAGCGCTGACCCGCTTGCCGCGATCAAGGGACGGCTGCAGGGCTACACCGCCGGCGACACCGATCTGTCCTGGAGCCGGATCACCTACTGGCGCGCGCTGCTGGCCTCGGCCATCGATCAGCCGCCGTGCGAACCCATCAACTCGGCGCTGGTGTCGGGGCTGAAGAACGAGCCGTCCCTCGACGTCCTCGCGGGTTGGCTGGCGATGCGGATCGCGGGCCCGGTCACGCGTGCGGTGGGCGCGCTGAAGGTCGAACTCGTTCGGCCCAGCGAGACGGTGTCGTTGAGCCGGCCACAGACCGGGGTGACCGCAACGCTGAGCCGCACCGCAGGCCCGACGCGTTGCTGCCGTTGGCGCGCAGGGAAGCCAAGGAATGCCTCGCCGAGGACCTGCGCCGGCTGGACGCCGACGAGATCTACTCACGAGGCGTTGCAGGGCATCGACAAGGTGCGGTACCTGCCGGAGGGCAGCAGCGAAGCGACCGGGGATCGATGATGAGCCCCGTCATCGAGCGCTACCCCGACACCGATGCGTTGGTCGCGGCGGCAGGCGATCGACTGGTCGACGCGATCACCGATGCGATCGACAACCGCGGCGCCGGCTCAGATCGTGCTGACCGGCGGCGGTACCGGCATCGGGCTGCTCAAGAGGGTCGGCGAGCACGCCGACAAGATCGACTGGTCGAAGGTCCATCTGTACTGGGGCGACGACCGGTTCGTGCCAGCAGACGACGACGAGCGCAACGACAAGCAGGCCAGGGAGGCGCTGCTCGACCACATCGACATCCCGGCCGCCAACGTGCATCCGATGTCACCCAGCGACGGCGAATTCGGCGACGACCTGGACGCCGCGGCGCTGGCCTACGAGCATGTGCTGGCCGCCAACGCCGACGATGGTCAGCCGGTCGCCGGACTTCGACGTCCACCTGCTGGGCATGGGCCCGGAGGGTCACGTCAACTCGCTTTTTCCTGGGACTCCCGCCGTGCAGGAGACTCAACGGTTCGTGGTCGGCGTGTCGGATTCCCCCAAACCCCCGCCGCGACGAATCACGTTGACACTGCCGGCGGTCCAGCGTTCGCGGGAGGTCTGGCTGGTGGTCTCGGGTGCCGCGCAAGGCAGACGCGGTGGCCGCCGCGATCGGCGGCGCCAGGCCGGTGGACGTGCCCGCCGCGGGCGCGGTCGGGCGCGAGGCCACGGTGTGGCTGCTCGACGAGGCCGCCGCCGCGAAGCTCTGAGGGGTCTCCCGGGGGCAGCGCCGACTCAGTTGGTGTACCGGTCGCGGAGCCGACGTAACGTCTCTTCGATGCCGGCTGCGTTGCTGTTTGACGAAACCGGTTGCGTGGTAGAACTTCAGCCGGTTCTTCACTCCGGCGTCGCGGAAGTCGAAGGTTTCGGTGACGCGGGTACTGGTCGCCAGAGATCGGGGTCGAACTCCCAGCGCCAGCGGTGGCCGAACGGATGGCGCCACTCGACGAGTTGATCGGGCGTCAGCGCGGTCACGGTGCTGGTCATCCGATACGGCAGGCCGAACAGCCGCATCTTGGTGGCGAACCGCGAGCCCACTTCGAGATGCTCGGGTGCGCGGACGTTGTCGCCGACGGTGCCCGAGCCATCGAGCTCCGTGGTGGCGGCGCGGGTCGGCGGCGATCGCGAACAACTCAGATGCGGGCGCCGAAACGTCGACTGAACGGCTGACCTGCAGTGGTCCAGCATCGACGGTGGTGACTGCCATGACTTTGCCCTCCGTGTCTGACCTCTAACGAATCCTAATCCTCCGCGCTGCATTCACCGCCGAATGTTCAGGTCCGGTCCGGCCGCTCCGGCGGTTCCGACCGTGTGGTCATAATGACCGGCATGGCAGACAAAGGTGGCAGAACCGGGCCCCGCACCGGGACCGAGCGGATCCGCAAGCTCGCGCAGGCGGCGCTGAACGCGGACGTCACGGTGGATCAGGTCGACACCATCTTGCAGGGCTTGAGCGAAACGCTGGTCGACCTCGACAACTCGACGGGCAACCTCGATGCCACCTTGGCGCGGTTCAACGAGACGATCAACCAGATCAACGAACTTGCGCCTCGCCTCATTGCGGTGGTTGACCGGCTCGAGAGCATCGTCTCGCGCGTCGAGCGCATCGTCGGCATCGGCGAATCCGTGATGTCGCCGCTGGCCGCAACGGAACAAGCCGTGCGCGGAGCGGTCAACAGGGTGCGCCGCACCACTGGCCTCTAGTGCCGCACAGCTTCCCGGTTCCCGCGCCGCCCTTCGCCGAGGGCACCGGTCTGCCTTGGGACGTGACGGTCGACGACGCCGTCGCTGCGATAGCCCACGCCCGCGCCCGCCACGGCGACACGTTCGCCGTGCACAGCGGTGCCGACCATTATCTGTTCACGTTCTCGCCGGTGGGCGTCGAATCGTTCTACGCGCTGCCCGAGGAGATCGCGAGCAAGGGCCTCGCCGACTATGTGATGTTGCGGCGCAAGCTTCCCGACGAGATCTTCGACGGCAGGCGAACCCTGCCTGGTTCGTTGTTCCGGCGCGACGACGTCGCCTCATATCTGGTCAATCTCGACCAGGCGCTCGAACACACCGCCGCAGAGCTCGGACCCGAAGGCACCGTTGACTCCTTCGACCTCACCCGCCGGCTCGGGCACCGGATGGGACTCGCCTCGTGGGCCGGACCCGGTTCCGCGCAGGGCGATGTCTTTGATCGCCTGGTTGCAGCATTCGACACCCTTGACGGGTCCGACGCGTTCGTGCATCCCGACGCGATGGCGGCCGTGGCCGAATCGGGCAAGCGCGCAGAGCGGGCAGCGCTCGACGACGTCGTCGAGCTCGTCGCAACCGCGGTGCAACGCGTGGAATCCGGTGAGGTGACCGACGAGACACTCTTCGGCCGGATCGTCGCGGCCTGGTCGTCGGAGGCGCCCGATGTCCGCATCCGCGGAATCGGGCGCGACGTCGCGCTGATCCACATCGCGTCGATGTCGAATCTCATGGCGGCGCTCGGCTGGGCATTCGTCGACCTGCTCGAGCACCCGACACATCTGCGTCGGGTGGTCGACGGCGACTACGGATCTGGCGCAGCGCTGCGCGCTGGAGAGCACGCGGATGGCGCAACGCTCGATCATGTCGCGCGCCGTGTTGGCGCCGGTCGACTTCGACACCGGAGCGGTGCGCTACCGCGTGCCCGCCGGTTGGACGATCGCCACCTTGCTGCCGCTGCTGAACACGTCGGTCGCGCCGGGCCTGCAGCGCTGGGATCCCGACCGGTGGCATCGTCATCGGCTCGCCGATCCGAGCGCGCTGCCGTCACCCATGCTGGTAACGGCTTTCGGCCACGGCAAGCACTCCTGCCCCGCCCAGCCGTTCTCGCTGGCCGCGATGACGACCGCCATGACAGATCTGCTCGGGCGCTACGCGATGACGCCCCGATGGACCGGCCACCCGAGGCCCGTGCCCGCACAGATCGGCGGAGTCGCCCGGGCGGCCGATCCGTGTCCGGTCGACTACGTCGAAAGGTGAGCCCTGCCCAACAGGGGGTTACCGGCGCCCCACACCGTTGCCGGAAGTCGACCGAGGGTTGACGAATGGCCTGAAGGTCGTTCTTAACCCGGATTGGCATTGAAACAAGGGTGAATTCGTGCTTGGACAGGCGGGCGATGTCAGGGGCAATAGGTGAGACGGGCGCGAGCGCGATGACGCCCACGGTCGCCACCGTCATCCCCGACATCAGGACTGAGCGGACGGATACGTTCATGACAACTCACTGGGTGAGCTCCAGCGACTTCGGACACGCCGGATCACACGTTGCGGCGGTACAAAGTCCTGCAATTAGCCGAGATGTTCCGTCGTCATGCGACCCCGGGGGTGTCGGCGAGTACCCGGTAGACGGTAGCCCCGGCCGACGCCGAGCGTGGCCGCAATGGTGCCCGCGGATTCACCGCTGGCGTGCCTACGCTGCGCCAGGGCTATCTTCCGACTGATCCACCGCCCTGTGCCGTCCGAAAAGCCAGGGACGCTCCCGGCCTAACCTTGGCCTAACCTCAGGTGCAGTCCAGCGAAACGTTGATCGTCTTGTTGATGGTGATGGTCTCCAACCCGTTCGCTCCGGGGGACGACCGGTCGGTGCGGGTGGTAGTCATCGGGTTACGGACATTGGTCACTTTGCAGGCGGAAAATGCGCCGCTGCCTACCCGGTCAACTTGCACGTTATAGCCCTGCTTCTCAAGCTCCGCGATGGTATCGGTTGCGCCCGTGTCGGCCGTCCAACTAAAGCCGCCTCCGTCAGTGGCCAAGCACCGAACTGCCACGCCGTCGCTACTTGTCGCCATGTCGCCGACTTGATCGCTTGGGCAACTGGAACCCGCTGCTGCGGGTAGATCATCCGCGCTCGCGGGCGCCGCAGAGATTATCGCCGCCGCCAACGCGATGGTCCCCGCAACCTGGATCAGGTAACACTGTTTTACCTGCACGTCATTTCTCCTCTTTCTGATTGCTACTGACCCGCATTGTGCGCGCTTAGCTCTCACGTCGAGGCTGTTTTGGCCCGGCACGAAGCCCGTAGCCCAGGAAGTTCAGCGCGGCTTGGCCTTGGCATGAAACCGGGTCCGCCGATGCTGATGGAGTTGCCGTCGTCGCAGCGGGGTCCAGACAGCCGAGGTAACAGTCGTAGGGCAGAGTCGATCGTCGGCATAGATCCGTTTACGAGTCCCGGTCGACTCCGTCGAAGACCTGCATGGTGTAGTCGAATGATGTTGGTGTGACGCCTCGTTGGCGCCCAAATGGATGGTCGAGCCAGAAGATGAGGACGAGTAGCAGGCCCAGCAGGATGGCGATGGCGCTTGATAAAATCATGTGATACAGACGGTTGTCTAGACGGGTGAATCCTGTCAGACCGATGAGCAGGACGCCGCCGAAGAGCAGACCGCTCCACAGCAAGCCCGGTATTCGGGGCCGTGCGTCCAATACTCGCGTGTTGCGTTGCGACGTCAACACGTTGAGCTGGCCACGGATCTCGGCACTGATCGGATCTGAGGCGGCGGTGGGTCGTTGTTGTGTGCCAAGCACGCGATACATGTCGGTAATCGCGGATCGTGCCGTGCCGCTTGCGGCGGCGCTGCCTTGACTGTCCCACTCGGCTTGGACGGCCGTGGTGTAGTTGCGCAGCAGCTCCCGCATCGTCGCCTGCTCCGACGCTGGCAGGCTGATCGTTTGCCGATACATCGTCGCCAAGGTGGAGGACTCGTTCGTGACGTTCGTCTCGGCAGAAGAGAACTGCTCCCATGCGACGACGACGGTGAAACCCAACAGAGCGCCGTAGACAAGCGCGACGGTCGTGAGAAAGGGCGACAGGGATCCCGTCTCCTGCTTGGCGCCCGGCCGGTGAACTGTCTTGCTGGCTAGCCATACGCTGCCGACTGCCAGAAAGACGCAAGCGGCGAAGACGACGGCCAGAAACAGCGACAAGCCCGAAGGCCCATTCCGCCCAATGCTCACCTCCTCCACGTCTGCGCTCCGGTGATCAGGAGATCCGAATCACCGCATCGTGGACAGCGCACAACCCGCGGCGTTCCTGTGTGAACTCAGCGCCGTGATCGAAGCTCCGGACCTCTAGCCCATAGGCCCGTCGGGAATAGGCGCATCGCAGCGATCCCGGAAGTCGGCCGCGGGCTGCCTGACCGCCTGCACCTCGTCCCGCACCTGGGGGTTTGCATTCATGTACGCGGTGGTTTCAGTGCGCATCTGATCGCTCGTCTTGCCTTTGAGGCCGGTGAAGAAGTTGTTTACGTCGGGGTGGGCGAACAGATAGGACGACATCCCCGCGTTTACCCCGGACATGACACTGGCGAGGTCGCCGGCTGTGCAGTTCGGCGGGTCGCGCGGCGGCGGTCGCGGCGGTGCCGATAAGTGTCGCACCGGCGATCACACCGGCGCCGATCAGGCTGCGCATCAACATGGTGGCTCCTTGATTTCGTGGGTGAGGGGGAAGGTGCTCATCGTGGTCCGATACCGCCTCCGCCGCCGGGTCGACCTGGGCGTCCGATAATGGGGCGTAGTGGGACGCTCACGTCGAGGTCCCACTCGTCGTCGCAGTACCAGGGGTCTGCGCAATAGGAGGGGTAGGACGGCCCCGCCTGGGGGGCTCGGCCCACCGCCGCGAACGTCGCCCTGCGCACACACCGTGGCATAACCCGCACTCGAACAATCCGCCGACGCAGGCGAAGCAGACGTGACACCGACGGGCACAAACGTAAGAGCAAGACCCAAACTCAGGCAGCAATGTCGAAGTCGCACCGCTGCTCCCTTCTCTAGGCGGCCCGCGCGCGTCGACCCCTGTCGACGCGGCGAAACCGATATTCGCGGAGCGTAATTCCATGTGCGTGGACGCGGGTGCGGTATGGCAAAATCTTCTAGCTCACAACTAGTTGGCTTATGAACTATCGCGATTCTTAAACATAGATCCGCCACCTGGATAACCTGTTCTCCTCTCAGTGGCACAAACACCCACAACGCCCCTGGCAGAGGTGTTAAGGTCGCGACACCGGAGCGCTGAATTGGGGACCGAAAATGCCGGACCAAAATTGGACGAAACCTGCAGCAAAGGCCATCCCAAAAGAAGGGTACTTCGAACTCGAACGGGGACGTTACGGCCCGATTTTCCCGCGAACGCCGGCCTGCTATGGGTTCTCGATCATCGCCAAAGTAAAAGAGGGTCGCGAGGAGATCGTCCGGGCATATGGCAAGACGATCGAGGAGACGATTGCGAGCAGCCCGGAGGCGCTGGCGCCATTGCGCCTGCATTACCTGCGGTGGGTGCTGTTCGACGTCGGGTCCGGCTTGCACTTTCAGTACCAGGGCATCTTCGACACGGATTTCGACAAGTACACCGAGGACGCGGTCGCCTTGTTCAGCGCGACCGGCATCACCACCATCTTCACCCAACTCGAAGGCTTCCCTGAGGATTGGAAGGAGAACCCGGAGGCGTTCGTGAAGTTCGTCCGCGAGCATCACTACCCCAGCTTCCTGGAGTACGGCGAATACCCGTACGCGACGGCCGACGAGATCAAGAAGGCGCTGCGGCTGAAGGCGGCCTTCTCGACCATGCTCGATCAGATGCAGTAGATGCTCGAGTTCGACGACATCCAGCACATCCTGCTGACCCGCACTCCGGCGATCACCGGACGCTACGAGTTCCTCTCCTTCGACACGCCCGCGGGCGGCCGTGCATGGCTGACAGAGTTGCTCGACAAGGTCCAGTCGGCGGCAGACGCGCAGGCCACGATGGACAGCTCGGATCGCTGGGTCACCTTGGCGTTCACGTGGAATGGCCTTCGCGCGCTCGGCGTGCCCGAGGAGTCGCTTGCCAGCTTTCCCGACGAGTTTCGCGAGGGGATGGCGGCCCGCGCGGACATCCTCGGCGACACCGGCCCAGCCGCTCCCGAGCACTGGGTCGGCGGCCTGGCCGGTGAGGATCTGCACGCGATCGCGATCTTGTTCTCACGCACCGACGAGCAGTGCCTGCGCTCCATCGAGGAGCACGACAAACTGCTGGCCAGGACCGACGGCGTTCGGAGCCTGTCCTTCCTCGATCTCAACGCAACGCCACCGTTCAACTACGCGCATGACCACTTCGGCTTCCGCGACCGGCTGTCGCAGCCGGTGATGAAGGGTTCCGGCGAGGAGCCAACCCCCGGTTCCGGGGCTGCGCTGGAACCGGGGGAGTTCATCCTGGGCTATCCCGACGAAGACGGTCCGGTCGCCAATCTGCCTGAACCCGAGGTGTTGTCGCGCAACGGCAGCTACCTGGCGTACCGGCGGCTGCAGGAGCATGTCGCGGCGTTCCGGGACTATCTGCGCGAGCATGCCGACACCCCGGAGGGTCAGGAACTGCTCGCGGCCAAGTTCATGGGCCGGTGGCGAAGCGGCGCCCCGCTGGTGCTCGCGCCGGACGAAGACGACCCGGAATTGGGCGCAGATCCGATGCGCAACAACGACTACGACTACAAGGAGATGGACCCGTTCGGCTACGCGTGCCCGCTGGGATCACATGCACGCAGGCTCAATCCGCGCGACACCGCGCACAACATGAACCGCCGTCGCATGATCCGCCGCGGCGCGACCTACGGGCCCGCGCTGCCGGACGACGCGCCCGACGACGGCGTGGATCGCGGCATCGCCGCCTTCATCATCTGCGCCAACCTGGTCCGCCAGTTCGAGTTCGCGCAGAACGTCTGGATCAACGACAAGACCTTCCACGAACTCGGCAACGAGCACGACCCGATCTGCGGCACCCAGGACGGCTCACTGGATTTCACCGTTCCCAAACGACCGATCCGCACGGTGCACAAGGGCATACCGGCCTTCACGACGCTGAGGGGCGGGGCGTACTTCTTCCTGCCCGGGATCAACGCACTACGCCACCTCACCACGCTCGGTAACTAAGGGACCACCATGCGGGCACGCACCTACAACCAGAGTCATGTCAGCCGGGCCCACACCGGCGGGCGACGCATCAGCATCTACTGGACCTGGAGCTATCCCTGGGAATCACAACGGGATCCGGCCGAGATCTACAACCGCTTCTCCACCATGACCGAAGTCCGCAACGTCGCCTGGCCCAACTACGAAACGCAGGAGTACAACGCTGCAAACTTTCTGCAGGGCATCGCGGGCACGTTGGAGCTTTTTCACCGGTCCGCCCTGGCTTTCCAGGAGCTGGCCGAGGAGGCCACCGGACATCCGGTCGCTGTCTTCCAGCGCATCGACCAGGCCGGCTACAAGCTCCCGATCGATGAACGCGTGCTGGCCGACACCGACACGCTCATGGTGTTCGGCCTCGACCATCTGCTGTCCGAACAAGAAGCCGCACCCGAAGAGATCGCGGCGATCGCCGAGTGGCTAAAGAGAGAGGGCACCTGCCTACTGTTGGCGCCCCATCATGATGTGGGCTTCACCGACGACTATGACCAGCGGCAGGTCGAGTACGAACACCACGGTGACCGCCTCGTCCCCCGCCAACAACGATTCTCCCAGTACACCCGATCGCTGATGCGGGCACTTGACGTGCCCGTTCACAACATTTGGGGGCTGCGGCCCGCCGTCGTCGAGGGCACCAAGGAGATCGCGCCGCTCACCGGTTTCCGCGACCTCGACACCCCACGGCTGCTCGACAACGTCACCACCTTCAACTTCCACCCTCACCTGCCCCACTACGAACTCACCGCGCCGGAAAGCGACCGATTACGGGTGCTCGGGCGGCAGCGCGTCGACCCGAACAGACCGCACCCGTTCACCGAAGCCGGCAACACGGAGTTCAACGCGCTGATCTGGATGCCGCCTACCGGCCAGCGGGCGGGCGACATCGTGCTCATCGACTCCACGCACTTCACCACCCTGTTCGGCGGCACCGACAGCCTTCGCAACCTCTGGCACAACCTGGCCACCATGAAGTGAGGCTCAAAGGGCCCTAACCGCTATTGCGCAACGCGGTCGCCAGCCCGCTCATGGTCAGCAGGATGCCGCGCTGCACGAGTTCGTCGTCGTCTCCGCAGCGGTACCGCCGCAGCAGCTCGACCTGCAGATGGTTCAGCGGCTCGAGATACGGGAAGCGGTTGAACACCGAGCGTGCCAGCGACGGATTGTCCGCGAGCAGATCGTCCTGACCGGTGATGAGCTTGTGCATGCGGATCGTGCGCTGATGCTCGTCGACAATCTTGTCGAACACCCGCCGCCGCAGGGCCTCGTCCTCTACGAGTTCGGAGTAGCGCGCGGCCAACCCCATATCGGATTTCGCCAGCACCTGCGCCATGTTCGACAGCACTGTCCGGAAGAACGGCCACCGGTGATAGAGGTCCTGCAGCACTTCGAGCCGGCCGTCGCCCTCGGCGATCCACGTCTCAAATGCGCTTCCGGTGCCGTACCAGCCGGGCAGCATCACCCGTGACTGGCTCCAGGCCAGCACCCACGGGATGGCCCGAAGATCGGAGATCGACGTGGTGGGCTTGCGCGATGTCGGCCGGCTGCCGATGTTGAGCGCCCCGATCTCACTGACCGGCGTGGAGGCCTTGAAGTACTCGACGAAACCCGGTGTCTCGTGGACCAATTCGGTGTAGGCGCGCTGGGCGCGGGCGGCCAGCTCGTCGAGCACCTCGTAGGCGGGGCCCGCGGCGTCACCGAGCCCCTCGACGTCGAGCAGGGTGGCTTCCAACGTGGCGGCCAGCAGGGTCTCGAGGTTGCGATGCGCGATCCGCGGCTCCGCGTATTTCGCGGCGATCACCTCGCCCTGCTCGGTGATGCGCAACGACCCGTTCACCGCGCCCGGCGGTTGCGCCAGGATGGCGTCATAGCTCGGGCCGCCGCCACGTCCGACGGTCCCCCCGCGACCGTGGAAGAGCCGCAACCGGATTCCGGTCTTGCGCGCGGACTCGACCAGATCGAGCTCGGCGCGGTACAGCGCCCAGTTGGCCGCCAGGTATCCGCCGTCCTTGTTTGAGTCGGAGTAGCCGAGCATGACTTCCTGGCTTTGCGCGCGTGCATCCACAACGGCGCGGTAGAGCGGAAGGTCCAGCGCCGCTTCCAGAATCGATGAGCCGCGCTGCAGGTCGTCGATCGTCTCGAACAGCGGGACGATCCCGACGGGGGCGAACACGGCCGATCCCGACGCTGCTCCGGCCAGGTTGAGCAATCCCGCCTCCTTGAGCAGGATCGCCGCTTCGAGCATGTCGGACACCGACTGGCACATCGAGATGATGTAGTTGGGCACCGCGTTGGGCCCGAACACTGCGACCGCCCGCGCGGCCGCGGTCACGATGTCGAGCTCCTTGCGGGCCAGCTCGGACAGTTCGGCGTCGTCGTTGATGAGCGGCCTGCGGGTGGCCAGTTCGGCGACCAGCAGTTCAACGCGCTCCGGCTCCGGCAGCGACCGGTAGTCGGGATGCACACCCGCCCAGGCCAGTAACTCGGCGACGACCTCCTCGTGCACGTCGGAGTTCTGTCGCAGATCAAGGCCGGACAAGTGAAAACCAAAGACGTGCACGGCTTCCCGCAGCCTGGCCAGCCGGTCCTCGGCGAGCACCCCGCTGCCGTTGGCGCGCAGCGACCGATCGACGACGTCGAGATCGGCGAGCAGCTCGGCCGGCGTCAGGTAGCGCTCGAGGCCGAGGTCGAGCGCATGTTCGGGCTGAATGTCGAGGATCTCGGCCGCCGTCGCGGTCAGCCGGGCATGGATGACCCGCACTGCGCGGCGGTATGGTTCGTCGGCGCGGGCCGGCTCGTGGCAGTTGTCGGCCAATCGCCGCGAGGTCGTCGCTGACCGTCACCAGCCGCGCTGACATCGACAGTTCCTCTTCGAGCGCGGTGATCTCGGCGAAGTAATGCTCCAGCGCGGTGTACGACGCCCTGCCGGTGGCCAGCCGAACCACGTCGGCGGTGACGTTGGGGTTGCCGTCACGGTCACCGCCGATCCACGAACCGGGCCGCAGCATCGGTTCCTCGAGGAGGTGCGCGTCAGGCCAGCGGGCCTGTCAGCGCGGACCGCACCTCCGCGTTGACCTGCGGGATGACTTCAAAGAGCGCGGCCTGGTAGTACCGCAGCCCGGTCTCGATCTCGTCCTGAATCTTCAACCGCGACAACCGGATCAGTGCGGTCTGCCACAACGTGAGGATGTGGCGGCGCAGCTCGCGGTTGATGTCGCGGCCGTCCTCGGTCTGGCTGTGCCCGTGCAGGCGCAGTCGCATCAGTTCGGTGATGCGGTGCTGCGTGTCGAACACCGTGCGCCGGCGGGTCTCGGTGGGATGGGCGGTGATCACCGGCGACACCAGCGCCCCGGTCAGCGCGTCGGCCACCGTCGCCGCATCCAGGTCGGCGGAGTCGAGTTTGACGTAGGTGGCGGCCAGGCTGCTGTTCTGCGGTGCTTCCCCGGCCGCGACATGCACGGCGCGGCGGCGTTCGCGGTGGATGTCCTCGGCGACGTTGGCCAGCAACGCGAAGTGGGTGAATGCCCGGATGACGGGGATGGCGTGATGGATGTCGATGCCGTCGAACATGCGGGCCAGCTCGGCGCGATCGATCTCGGAGCGCCGCACCCGAAACGACTCCACCCGCGCACGCTCGACGAGGTCGAACACCTCCTCACCGTTCTGCTCCCGGACGGTGTCGCCCAGGATTGCACCGAGTAGCCGGATGTCTTCCCGCATCGGCTCGGTCGCCTCGCGACCGACCTGGGTGCGCCGCACCGAACCGATCGGCGCGAGCGCGATATCGGAGACCTCGGCCATTCCCCCAGTATCGACGCACCGGTACCGCGGCGCATGGCGAGAGCTCCTAGTGCTGCGGGGTCACGATCGGGGTCGGCGTCGTGCTCGTCGTCGCGCTCGGAGTGGCTCCTGCAGGCGCAGAGCCCACCGGAACGATCGGCGTCGGCGATGTGGAGGTGCTTGTCGAATCCGAGCCTGACGAGGGTGTGGCCGGCGCGGGCTTCTGCCCGCTGGGCATCACGATGGGTGTCGGCTCGCCGCCTCCACCGCCTCCACCGCCGCTGCCACCCTTGCCGCCACCTTCGCCGCCGTTCTCGTTGCCGGTGTCGGCGTTCAGTTTCGGCGGCCAGTCCACCGACGTCGGGGGCCAGCTTTCGGCGTTGCCTGATCCCGACGAGTCGCCTGGAGGGGCGCACCCCGCGCCGGCCCCGAAATCACCGGCCGTGTTGCAGTCGGCAGCAGCGATGCCGGACCGGAAGCAGGGTGAGCGACCCGGCGAGCACGAAGGCCGCTGCGGCGGTCCGCCAGCGGCGCGTTGACATCCTGGAGGCGCTCACAGCGTGAGGATGTCCCCGTAGGCGTTGACGCTGTCGTCGGACTTGTCGGTGTCGATCATCACCGAGGCGAAGAACCGGACGGACACCTGCCCTCCGCAGGCGTCGACTTTGACGTGCGCGTCGTGGATCACGATCTCGCCGGTGGGCCCCTTGAGCTCCTTTTTGCCGAGCCCCAGATTCGTGATCGTCCCCGGCAGAAGATTGATCGAGGCGTTTCCGTTGATGTCCGCGTAGGGGCCGATGATGTTGAGTAGGTTGCCACCGCTGTTGAAGCCGGGGTTGATACCGGCGTCGGCGCCGCCACTGATGCTGCCGCCCTCGCTGAGGTCGACCTGGCAGCCCAGCTGCAGCCCAACCACCAACGTGCCCGAATTGACGGGTATCGCGCCGTTGCCGGTGATGGTCGCCTCGGCCTTGCCTGTGACGAAGCCCTCCCTGGTGAACGCCGTCGCCGCCATGTTGGGCACGGAGTTGATGGTCATCCGCGTGAGCGCAGCGCTCAGATGCCAGCCGTCGTCGGTGTCTGCGGACTGGGTGACGTCGGCGACGGGCAACGGGTCGGCCGCGGCCACCCCGTCACCCAGGCAGAGAAGCGCGACAGCAACCGCGCCGGCACGAAGAAGCTTGACCACGAACACCCGCCTTACGCGAAGCAGAGCACTTGGCTGGTGACCACTGCAGCCACCGGGCGTGATCCTAGGGGGTTGTGCTGAATGATGCCTGGCACCGAATCTGCTGCGAACTCGCCGTGAAAGTCGTGTGCGCGATGTCGGCGCGATCGTGCCCGCTGAACACACCCTGACGCGGTGCACAGAAGGTGTTGCGGTTAGGAGTATTTGATCAGCAGGGCCACGCCGACGATCGACACCAGCCAGATGCCTGTCACGAACAGCGTGAGGCGGTCGAGGTTCTTCTCGACGACGGTCGACCCGGACAGGCTGGACTGAACGCCGCCGCCGAACAGGGTGGACAGGCCGCCACCCTTGGCACGGTGCAGCAGCACCAGGAGCACGACCAGCACGCTGGTCACCACCAGGGTGATCTGCAGGGCCAATTCCATGGCCGCCAGATTACAGGCTGACGCAGCCTCAGCTACGGCAGGGGGCCACCTGCGGCGATCGCCGACAGGGTGGCGAACTGCTCGCCGTCCAGCGATGCCCCGCCGACCAGCGCGCCGTCGACGTCCTCCTGCGCGACGATCTCGCCGATGTTCTTTGCGTTGACCGAGCCGCCGTAGAGCACCCGAACCCCGGCCGCGAGCTGCGGTGACGCCAGTCTGCCCAGCTCGGCGCGGATGGCCTTGCAGACCTCCTGCGCGTCGGCAGCGCTGGCAACCCGACCGGTGCCGATCGCCCACACCGGCTCGTAGGCGATCACGGAGTTGCCGATCTGCTCGGCGGACAGCCCGGCCAGCGAACCCTGCAGCTGGGTGACGCAGTGTTCGACGTGGTCGCCGGCCTCGCGCACGTCCAGGTGCTCGCCGAGGCAGACGATCGGGATCAGGCCGTGCCGGAAGCGCGGCCGCGGCCTTCGCCGCGACCAGCGCGTCGTCTTCGTGGTGGTAGGTGCGGCGCTCGGAGTGCCCGACGACCACGTACGTGCAGCCCAGCTTGGACAGGAACGCGCCGCTGATCTCACCCGTGTAGGCGCCCGAGTCGTGCTGCGACACGTCCTGTGCGCCGTAGGTCAACCGAAGCTTGTCGCCGTCGACCAGGGTCTGCACGCTGCGCAGGTCGGTGAACGGCGGCAGGACGCGCGACGTCGACCTTGTCGAAGTACTTGTCCGGCAACGAGAAGGCGATCTTCTGCACCAGCGCGATCGCTTCGAAGTGGTTGAGATTCATCTTCCAGTTGCCGGCGATCAGCGGCTTTCGGGTCATGCGCCATCAGCCTCTCGGGCGAAGAACATCGTGGCGTCTCTCGGGCGAAGAAATCGTGTTCAGCGGCCTTTCAATTTTCTAAAACTTCGATGCCGGGCAGTGTCTTGCCCTCAAGGTATTCCAGCGAGGCCCCGCCGCCGGTGGAAATGTGGGAGAAGCCGTCCTCGGGCAGGCCGAGTTGACGCACCGCGGCCGCCGAATCGCCGCCGCCGACGACGCTGAACGCGCCCTTTGCCGTCGCGGCGACGATCGCCTCGGCGACGCCCTTGGTGCCCGCCGCGAACGCCGGGAACTCGAAAACGCCCATCGGGCCGTTCCAGAAGATCGTCCTGGCGTTGGACAGCAGCGCGGTGAACCGCTTGACCGAACCCGGCCCGATGTCCAGGCCCATCTTGCCGTCCGGAATGCGGTTGGCCGCAACGATCTCCGATGGCGAATCGGCTTTGAATTCGTCGGCGGCGACGATGTCCACCGGCACATGGATCACATCGCCGTAGTCCTCGAGCAGCTTGCGGCAGGTGTCGATCATGCCCTCTTCGAGCAGCGACGTTCCTACCGAAACCCCTTGTGAGGCAAGGAAGGTGAAGCACATGCCGCCACCGATGACCAGGCTGTCGGCCTTGTCGGCGAGCGACTCGATGACTGCCAGCTTGTCCGACACCTTCGAGCCGCCGAGCACCACGGCGTACGGCCGTTCGGTCGAACTTGTCAGCTGCTCGAGGACCTTGATTTCGGCGGCCACCAGCTTGCCGGCGTAGTGCGGCAGCAACGTCGCCACGTCGTACACCGACGCCTGCTTGCGGTGCACCACGCCGAAGCCATCCGAAACAAAGGCGCCGTCATCCCCGACCAATTCGACCAATTGCTTGGCGAGCGCCAGCCGCTCGGCGTCGTCCTTGCTGGTCTCGCGAGGGTCGAAACGGATGTTCTCCAGCAGCAGGATGTCGCCGTCGGTCAGGCCCTCGGCGCGGGCCAGCGCGTCGGTTCCGACCACGTCACCGGCCAACTGAACGTGACGGCCGAGTTGCTCCCCCAGCGCCTCGGCGACCGGAGCGAGCGAGAATTGCGGGTCGGGACCGCCCTTGGGGCGGCCGAGGTGCGCCGTCGACGACGACCTTGGCGCCGGCGTCGGACAGCGCCTGCAGCGTCGGCACCGACGCGATGATGCGGCCGGGGTCGGTGATGTTGCGGTCGTCGTCGAGCGGCACGTTGAGGTCCGAGCGCACCAGCACGCCGCGGCCCGAAACCCCTTCTGCCAGTAGGTCGTCGAGCGTCTTGATAGGCCACAGGGCTTAAAGGGACTTGCCGACCAGTGCGACCAGGTCGACGAGGCGGTTGGAGTAGCCCCACTCGTTGTCGTACCAGGACACCACCTTGGCCTGGTTGTCGATCACCTTCGTCAGGCCCGAGTCGAAGATCGAGCTGTGCGGGTCGGTGACGATGTCGGACGACACGATCGGCGCGTCGTAGTACTTGAGAATCCCTTTGAGCTGCCCTTCCGCCGCGGCCTTGTAGGCGGCGTTGATCTCCTCGACGCTGGCGGACTTCTTGAGCTCGACGGTCAGGTCGGTGACTGAGCCGGTCGGGATCGGCACGCGCAGCGCGTATCCGTCGAGCTTGCCCTTCAGCTCGGGCAGCACCAGTCCGATCGCCTTGGCCGCACCGGTGGACGTCGGGACGATGTTCAGTGCGGCGGCGCGGGCGCGGCGCAGGTCCTTGTGCGGGCCGTCCTGCAGGTTCTGGTCCTGGGTGTAGGCGTGGATGGTGGTCATCAGGCCCTTGACCATGCCGAATTCGTCGTTGAGGACCTTGGCCAGCGGGCCGAGGCAGTTCGTGGTGCACGACGCGTTGGAGATGATGTTCTGGCTGCCGTCGTACTTGTCGTCGTTGACGCCGATGACGATCGTGATGTCCTCATCGGTGGCCGGCGCGGAGATGATGACCTTCTTGGCGCCCGCGTCCAGGTGGCCCTTGGCCTTCGCGGCGTTGGTGAAGATGCCGGTGGACTCGACGACGACGTCGACGCCCAGGTCACCCCAGGGCAGCGCGGCAGGCCCTTCCGTGACCTCGAGCGACTTGATCTTGGTGTTGCCGACGACGATCGTGTCGTCGCCTTCGAGGCTGACATCCTCCGGCAGCCGGCCCAGGATCGAGTCGAACTTCAGCAGGTGCGCCAGGGTGGCGTTGTCGGTGAGGTCGTTGACCGCGATGATCTCGATGTCGGTGCTCTTGCCCTGCGGCCTTCTGCGCCGTCGAGGGCCCGGAAGAAGTTGCGTCCGATTCGGCCGAAGCCGTTAACGCCTACCCGGATGGTCACTTGGCTTCTCCCTTTTTTGCTTCGATGCTCGACGGCCAGCCTAGTGGTGTGATACGCCGCCACAGCGCGCAGGCTGGTCAGCCGCGTGGCCAGACTCTGGTCCGGATGCGGGTTGCCCAGCCACTTCCGTCGCATCTGCTGCAACGTTGCGTCGTGCTCCAGCTCTTCCTGAGCAGCCGTGATGTGACGCAAGTAGTCCGTCGTCGGCGAGCGGGACGGCGATGGCGATGTTCTCGACGGAGATCCCCTGGAGACGACCTCGACGCCGGGGATCGGCTTCACCAGTTCGGTGAGCACCGGCGCCAGCTTCATGAACACGTCGCATGCTGCCGCGTCGTCAGGTCGGTCAGCGCGGAGTGCGACGGTGCCGTAGTCGTAGACGCGGACAGCCCGGCCTTTCCCTCGCGACGAGGTCTGTGGGGGCGGCCGGATAGGCTAGGCGTCCTCCAGCAGGTCAGGCGTGACCGCCGACTCGGTGTCGGGAATACCCTCCTGCTTGGCCTTGCGATCGGCCATCGACAACAACCGCCGAATACGTCCCGCCACAGCATCTTTCGTCATCGGCGGGTCGGCAAGGCCGACCCAGTTCCTCCAGCGACGCCTGCCGGTGCTCGACGCGCAGCTTGCCCGCTGCGGCCAGATGGTCGGGCACGGTGTCGCCGAGGATCTGCAGCGCCCGCTCCACCCGGGCCGCCGCGGCCACCGCCGCCCGCGCCGAGCGCCGCAGATTGGCGTCGTCGAAGTTGGCCAACCGGTTGGCGGTCGCCCGCACCTCGCGGCGCATCCGGCGTTCCTCCCACGTCAGCCGGGTGTCCTGGGCGCCCATCCGCGTCAGCAGCGCGCCGATGGCCTCGCCGTCGCGCACCACCACCCGGTCGCTGCCCCGCACCTCGCGCGCCTTCGCGCTGACGCCCAGCCGCCGCGCCGCACCGACGAGCGCCAGCGCCGCCTCCGGCCCAGGGCAGCTCACCTCCAGCGCCGACGACCGGCCCGGTTCGGTCAGCGACCCGTGCGCCAAAAACGCTCCCCGCCAGGCGGCTTCGGCATCGCCGACGCTGCCACCGACCACCTGCGCCGGCAGCCCGCGCACGGGTCGGCCGCGCAGATCGAGCAGTCCGGTCTGGCGCGCGAGCGCCTCCCCGTCCTTGGCCACCCGCACCACGTAGCGGGTGCTCTTGCGGATGCCGCTGGCCGACAGCACGTGCACAACGGCGTTGTAGCCGTACAGGTCGTAGATGTCCTTGCGCAGCCGCCGCGCGATGATCCCGAGGTCGACTTCGGCCTCCACCACCACCCGCCCGGACACGATGTGCAGACCCCCCGCGAAGCGCAGCAAGGACGCCACCTCCGCGCGACGAGCGCTCACCGAATTGACCGGCAGCCGGCTCAGCTCGTCCTTGACCTCGGCCGTCATCGCCACGGGTCGTCACCTCTCGGTCCGTTCACTGCCGGTGTGGGCACGGTCGGCTCCTGGATGTTGGGAGTCGGCGCCATCCCGCGTACTCGCACCCCCTCCAGGGCCGCGGCCAACCTCGCCGGGTCATGTAAAGGTGTACCAGGTCTGGACACGTCAGCAAACTCAACTTGGGCATCGAGGATGTTCGCGGTGCGTCGCAACTGCTCACGTTCGCGTTCGCCGGGCACCCGACTCGCATCGACGATGATGTCGTGCGCGGTGAACTCCGGCGCGTGTTGGGCCAGCACGTGGATGTGTCGTTCGACCGAGAAGCCGGCGGTCTCCCCCGGCTCGGCCACCAGGTTCAACACCAGCGCGCGCCGGGCCGTGGTGGCCTGAAGCGCCGCGCCCAGCTGCGGCACCAGCACGTGCGGAATCACGCTGGTGAACCACGACCCGGGTCCCAGCACCACCAGGTCGGCGGCCATGATCGCGTCCACCGCCTGCCGGGTGGCCGGCGGATCGCCGGGCAGCAGCCGTACCCGCCGCACCTTGCCAACGGTGGTGGCGATTGCCACCTGGCCGCGGATCACCCGGCTCACTCGCGGATCCGACTCCAGGCCCGCCACGTCGGCCTCGATCCCCAACCCCATCGGGCTCATCGGCAACACCCGGCCCTTGACGCCGAGGATGCGGCCCAGCTCGTCGAGCGCCGCCACTGGATCGGCCAGCACCTCGTTGAGCCCCGCCAGCATCAGATTGCCGATGGGGTGCCCGGCCAACGCCCCGCTTCCGCCGAACCGATGCTGGAAGATCGTCGCCCACAGCCGGCCGTGTGGGCTGTCAGATGCCAACGCCGCCAACGCCATTCGCAGATCACCCGGCGGCACCACATCCAGCTCGCTGCGCAATCGGCCCGACGATCCGCCGTCATCGGCGACGGTGACGACCGCCGTGACGTGCGGAGTGAGCCGGCGGGCTGCCGACAGCGTGGCGTAGAGCCCGTGCCCGCCACCGAGTGCGACGATCCGTGGACTCATTCGCGGCCCAAATCCCGGTGCAGCACCCGGACCGACAGCGACGCGCCGCTCTGTAGTCGCTCCGCCAACGCCTCGGCCATCGCGACACTGCGGTGCTTGCCGCCGGTGCAGCCGATGGCAACTGTCATGTAGCGCTTCCCTTCCCGGCGATAACCGTCGATCACGACATCCAGCAGCTGATGGTAGGTGTCCAGAAACTCGGCGGCGCCCGGCTGACCGAGCACATAGTCGCGGACCGCGGGATGTTGACCGGTGTGTGGACGCAGCTCGTCCACCCAGTGCGGGTTGGGCAGGAAACGCACGTCCATCACCGTGTCGGCGTCCATCGGCAGCCCGTATTTGTATCCGAACGACTCGACCGTGACGCTGGTGTCCGCAACGGTCTCGCCGCCGAATGCCTGCTCGATGCTTTCGCGCAACGCGGACACCGAAAGCTTCGACGTGTCGATCACCAGGTCCGCCACTGCGCGCAACGGCGCGAGCATCGACCGCTCCGCGGCAATGCCCTCGGCCAGAGTCTGGTTGCCCTGCAATGGATGACTGCGCCGGTTCTGCTCATAGCGGCGCACCAGGATGTCGTCGGAGGCCTCCAGAAACAACACCCGCGGGGTGATGTTGCGGGTGGCCAGATCGGTGCGCACCCAGTCCAGATCGCCGGTGAACCCGCGCGATCGCACATCCATCACGACCGCCAGCTGGGTGATCCGCGAACCCGCCGCCAGCCCCAGCTCGACCATCTGGGCGATCAGCTCGGGCGGCAGGTTGTCGGCGACATACCAGCCCAGGTCCTCCAGCACCTTCGCCGCGGTGCCGCGCCCCGCACCGGACAGCCCCGTGACCAGGACCACGTCAATGCCCGAATCGGCGTTTTCGTCTTCGCCGGCGCCATCGCGCAGTTCCTCGTGCATGTGCTCTGTCATCCCGATGCCCTGGTCTGATCATCGCCGATAACCGGAGCGGGCGCTTCGGAATCGGGCGGTACGCCAAGGGCCTCCAGCACCGCCCGTGCTGTCGCGACACCGATCCCTGGGACCGTGGTGAGCTCCTCGACACTGGCCTGTTGCAGCCGCGCCAGGGACCCGAAGTGGGTGACCAGCGCCTTGCGCCGGTGCTCCCCCAGCCCGCGCACCGAGTCCAGCGCCGACGTCGTCATCCTCTTGGACCGCTTGCTGCGGTGGTAGGTGATCGCAAACCGGTGCGCTTCGTCACGCACCCGCTGCAGCAGATAGAGGCCCTCGCTGTTGCGCGGCATGATGATGGGATCCGGCTCCGACGGCACCCATACCTCCTCCAGCCGCTTGGCCAGTCCGATCACCGCGACGTCGGTGACGCCCAGTTCGTCGAGCACCGCCGCGGCGGCGTTGACCTGCGGGGCGCCGCCGTCCACGACGTAGAGGTTCGGCGGATAGGCGAATCTGCGCGACTTTCCTTCCGGTGCAAGCTGACTCGGATGCTCGATGTCGTGCAGGTGTCGGTGGAACCGCCGCCGCGTCACCTCGGCTATCGACGCGACGTCGTCCGAGCGGCCGTCGCCTGCGGCGTCCCTGATCGCGTAGTGGCGGTAGTCGGATTTGCGCGGCAGCCCGTCCTCGAACACCACCAGCGAGGCCACCACATCGGTGCCCTGTACGTGGCTGATGTCGACACACTCGATGCGCAGCGGCGCTTCGGCCAGGCCAAGGTTGTCCTGAATACTTTGCAGCGCCGCGGATCTCGCGGTGAAGTCGCCGGCACGCTTGAGCTTGTGCTGCGCCAGCGCATCCTGGGCGTTGCGCTTCACGGTTTCGGCGAGCGCACGCTTGTCACCACGCTGCGCCACCCGCAGCGATACCTGCGAACCCCGCAGCTGCGATAGCCACGTCGCCAACTCCTCGGCGTTGTCCGGAAGGCACGGCACCAGCACTTGGCGCGGCACCGGGTTGGACGACTCGTCGGCCGCGCCGTCCAGTTCGGCCTGGTCGCCGTAGAACTGCGTCAAGAACTGCTCGACGAGTTGGCCTTGGCCGGATTCGCCTGGATCGCCTGACTTTTCGACGATCCACCCGCGCTGGCCGCGCACCCGTCCGCCGCGGACGTGGAACACCTGCACGGCGGCTTCCAGTTCGTCGTCGGCGAACGCCACCACATCGGCGTCGGTGCCGTCACCGAACACCACGGCCTGCTTTTCCAGCGCCCGCTTCAGCGCGGAGATGTTGTCCCGCAACCGGGCCGCCCGCTCGAAGTCCAGCTGCTCGGCGGCCTGGTTCATCTGCTGTTCCATGTCGCGGGCCAGCCGGTCGGTCTTGCCCGCAAGGAAATCGCAGAAGTCATTGACGATCTGCCGATGCTGTTGTGCGCTGACCCTTTCGATGCACGGCGCCGAGCACTTGTCGATGTAGCCGAGCAGGCACGGTCGACCGATCTGCCTGTGCCGCTTGAAGACTCCCGCGGAACATGTGCGCGCCGGGAACACCCGGGTCAGCAGGTCGAGGGTTTCTCTGATGGCCCAGGCGTGCGAATACGGCCCGAAGTAGCGGACACCTTTGCGCCTCGCCCCGCGGTAAACCATCAGCCGCGGATACTCCTCGTTCAGCGTGACCGCCAGCACCGGATAGGACTTGTCGTCGCGGTAGCGGATGTTGAACCGCGGGTCGAACTCCTTGATCCAGTTGTATTCCAGCTGCAGCGCCTCGACTTCGGTGTTGACCACCGTCCACTCGACGCTGCCCGCGGTCATCACCATCTGCCGGGTGCGCGGCGCCAGGCTGGAGATGTCCGCGAAGTAGGACGTCAGCCTGCTGCGCAGGCTCTTGGCCTTGCCGACGTAGATCACCCGGCCGTGCGGATCCCGGAACCGGTAGACGCCCGGCTCGACGGGAATCGACCCGGGGGCGGGCCGGTACGTCGCTGGATCGGGCACGGATTCCAGGTTACTGCCGCCGTCGGACGGCTCCGATGAACTACCGTCGAGTGATGCGGATCCCGCCCCTGAGAAAGGTGACGGCGCCGCTGGCAGGGGTCGGATTGGTACTGGCCGGATGCGCCGCCGAGGAGAGCGGCGCGCCCACCCCGGCGGGCCCCTGTTCGATCATCGCGAACGGCACGCCGGCATCCAAGACCTCGGCGGCACCGCCGGTGAGCCCGAACATCTCCACCGAACCCGAGGCGGCCACCGGCTACCGCACCGACATGACCGCCGTGCGCACCCGTACCTACGCGGTGGTCACCGCCAACCCATTGGCCACTGAGGCGGCGTGTGCCGTGCTGAGCAAAGGCGGCACCGCCGCCGACGCGCTTGTCACCGCGCAGGCGGTGCTGGGCCTGGTGGAGCCGCAGTCCTCCGGCATCGGCGGCGGCGGGTTCCTGCTGTACTACGACGCTGCCAGCGGCTCCGTGCAGGCCTACGACGGCCGCGAGGTGGCACCGACGGCGGCCACCGGGAACTACCTGCGCTGGATCTCCGATGCCGACCGCGCCGCGCCCGAGCCCGACGCCCGCGCCTCCGGCCGGTCCATCGGTGTGCCCGGCATCCTGCGGCTGCTGCAGGCCGTCCACACCGAGCACGGCAAGACCGCGTGGCGTGACCTGTTCACCCCCGCCGTGACAATGGCAGACGACGGCTTCGAGATCAGCCCGCGGCTGTCGACCGCCATCGCCGACGCCGCCCCGCAGCTGAAAGTCGATCCGAACGCTTCGGCCTACTTCCTGAACTCTGACGGCACACCGAAGACCTCGGGCACCCGGCTGACCAATCCCGCCTACGCAAAGACGTTGGGCGTCATCGCATCCGATCCGCAGTCGTTCTACACCGGCGACATCGCCCGCGATATCGTCGCGGCCGCGGCAGACACCGGCGGCGGCCGCACCCCGAGCCTGATGACGGTGCAGGACATGTCCGGCTACACCGCCAAGAAACGCGAACCGCTCTGCACTCCCTACCGCGGCAAACAGATCTGCGGCATGCCTCCGCCGTCGTCCGGTGGCATTGCGGTGGCGGCGACGCTGGGGATGCTCGAGCATTTCCCGATGGGCGATTACAAACCCAGCCGCCGTCGACCTCAACGGCGGCAAGCCAACGGTGATGGGTGTTCACCTCATCTCCGAGGCCGAACGCCTGGCCTACGCCGACCGCGACCGCTACGTTGCCGACACCGATTTCGTGCCGCTGCCGGGTGGCTCACCCGACACCTTGCTCAACGGTGACTACCTTGCCGGCCGGGCGGCGCTGATCTCCGAGCAGCACACCATGGGCACCGCCAAGCCCGGCGAGTTCGGTCCGCCGACCACGCCTGCGCCCCCGACGCCCGAGCACGGCACCAGCCAGATCAGCATCGTCGATGCGCAGGGCAACGCGGCGGCGCTGACCACCACGGTGGAATCGGAATTCGGGTCGTTTCACATGGTGGACGGCTTCATCCTCAACAATCAACTCACCGACTTCGCCGCCGAACCCGTCGGGCCCGACGGTGTACCGGTACCCAACCGCGTTGAGCCGGGAAAGCGACCACGCAGCACGATGGCCCCCACGCTGGTGTTCGACCGATCGGGCCCGGGTCAGTCCAGGGGGCCGCTGTATGCGGTGGCGGGCTCACCGGGCGGCGCGGTCATCGTCCAGTTCGTCGTCAAAACCCTTGTCGGAATGATCGATTGGGGGCTCGACCCGCAGCAGGCGGTGTCGGCGGTGGACTTCGGCGCGGCGAACTCGCCGAAGACCGACGTCGGCGGCGAGCATCCCGCCATCGACACGTCCGACAACGGCGACCATGATCCGCTGGTCATCGGCCTGCGCGAACTCGGGCATCAGGTCGACCTGGCCGGGCAATCCAGCGGCCTGGCTGCCATCGTCCGTGACGGCTCGGGCGCCGGCTGGGTGGGTGGCGCCGACCCGCGCCGCGAGGGACTGGTCATGGGTGACACCCGGTGACGGCGGTGACGGCCCGCGTCGCCCGGCTGACCGAGGCGGACTGGCGGGTGTTCGCCGGTGTTCGGTTGCGGGCGTTGACCGATTCTCTTGGCGAGCGCGACCCGCAGTACCAGCAGGAGGCGGCGTTCACCGCCGCGCAGTGGCGGCGCCGCCTGCGCGATCACGCGCAGTTCGCGGCGCTGATCGGCAACCGACCCGTCGGGCTGATCGGTGCGCAGTTGGAGAGCGCCGAAACGGTCTATTTGTATTCGTTGTGGCTGGACCCGGCCGCCCGCGGCCACGGCCTGGCGCGGCCGCTGGTTGCCGCCGCGGTGGACTGGGCCCGCGACCGCCGCGCGCGCACCGTCACGCTGCGGGTGGCCGCCGACAACGCGGTGGCCCGCGGTGTGTACGAAAGCCTTGGATTCATCCTTACCGCGGCCGAGACCCGCGGTCCCCGAGGCGAAGTCGCGATGTCGCTCAGTGTTGGTTGATATCGGGCCGATACCGCGCCAGCAGCCCACGCACGCGATCCATCGCGTCGACGGCGCGCTCCTTGTCGACGGCCTGGATCGCCATCACCGGGATGTACTCGTCGTCGGGCAGGTCTACCCGGGCCCAGCGGGCCCCTCGCGGAAACGACACGTCTACCACGTCTGACCATGGGATCAGCCTGTAACCGAACAGGTTTCGCACCGCGACGCCAGCCGCGCCGATCCGCAGCCGCGGTCTGGCGAACAGCAGCACCGCGCCGGCGATGACGGCGCCCAGCAGCGCCATCGCCACCTGGTCGGAGGTCTGGAAGATCACGCCCGTCGAGGAAATCTTCAGCAGCGCGCCGACAGTGACATGGGCCGCCAGGATCAACGCGGCCGCTCCGTAGGCGAAATACGGTGTCAGATGGGGCCGTATCTCGACATCCCAGTCGCTCATGACCTCAGATCGCGTAGCGTCAGCGCGGTCGACAACGCCGCCGCGGCGGCCTGCGCGCCCTTGTCCTCGGACGATTCCGGCAGCCCCGCCCGATCCAGCGCCTGCTGCTCGGTGTTCGTGGTGAGCACGCCGTTGGCCACCGGTGTGGACGCGTCAAGCGACACCCGCGTCAGCCCCTGGGTCACCGCGTCGCACACGTAGTCGAAATGCGGTGTCTCGCCGCGGATCACCACACCCAACGCCACCACGGCGTCGTGATTTGCGGCCAGTTCCTGTGCCACGACCGGGATTTCGATCGCACCGAGCACACGAACGATGGTCGGGTTGCCGATACCCGCGTCCGCGGCCACCTTGCGTGCACCGTCGAGCAGCGCATCGCAGATCTGCTCGTGCCAGGTGCTGGCGACGATGGCCAGCGTCAATCCCGATGCGTCCAACTGTGGCAGGTCGGGAACTCCAGCGCCTCCGCTCACGGTCGGGCTTCGCCCTCGCTATTCACAGAGCGCCACCGAACTCGCCGGGCACGACTTCGTCGTAATCATCCAGGCCGACCAGGTCGTGGCCCATCCGGTCGCGCTTGGTCATCAGATAACGGATGTTTTCCGCGTTGGCGCGCACCGGCAGCGGCACGCGCTCAATGATGTGCAGCCCGTAGCCGTCCAGGCCGACCCGTTTGGCGGGGTTGTTGGTCAGCAGTCGCATGGACCGCACGCCGAGGTCGACGAGGATCTGCGCGCCGATGCCGTAGTCGCGCGCGTCGGCGGGCAGACCGAGCTTGAGGTTGGCGTCGACGGTGTCTTCGCCGGCGTCCTGCAACTGATAGGCCTGCAGCTTGTGCATGAGGCCGATGCCGCGGCCCTCGTGGCCGCGCATGTACAGCACCACGCCGCGGCCCTCGCGGGCAACCATCGCCATCGCCGCGTCCAGTTGGGGGCCGCAGTCGCAGCGGCGGGAACCGAACACGTCACCGGTGAGGCATTCCGAGTGCACGCGCACCAGCACGTCGTGCCCGTCGCCGTGCGGCCCGGCGATGTCGCCCCGGACCAGCGCCACGTGCTCGACGTCGTCGTAGATGCTGGTGTAGCCGACGGCCCGGAATTCACCGTGCCGGGTCGGGATGCGGGCCTCGGCGATGCGTTCGATGTGCTTTTCGTGCTTGCGCCGCCATTCGATGAGGTCGGCGATGGAGATCAGCGCCAGGTCGTGCTCGTCGGCGAAGACCCGCAGTTCATCGGTCTGCGCCATCGCGCCTTCGTCTTTCTGGCTGACGATCTCGCAGATCGCCCCCGCCGGCCGCAGACCGGCCAGCCGGGCCAGGTCGACGGCGGCCTCGGTGTGGCCGGGGCGCCGCAGCACCCCGCCGTCCTTGGCGCGCAGCGGCACCACGTGCCCGGGCTTGGTGAAATCGTCGGCGACGCTGGACGGATCGGCGAGCAGGCGCATGGTCGTCGCGCGGTCGGAAGCCGAAATACCTGTTCCCACACCATTCCTCGCATCGACGGTGACCGTGTAGGCAGTGCCGTGCTTGTCTTGGTTGACCGCGTACATCGGCAGCAGGCCGAGGCGGTCGCAGATCGCGCCGTCCAACGGCACACACAGGTATCCCGACGTGTAGCGCACCATGAACGCGACGAGTTCCGGGGTGGCCTTCTCGGCGGCGAAGATGAGGTCGCCCTCGTTCTCGCGATCCTCGTCGTCGATGACGACAACGGCCTTCCCCGCGGCGATATCGGCTATCGCCCGTTCGACGGAATCAAGCCTCGTCATCTCTGCCACCTTGCCGTCCCGGCACTACCACCGGGTCGCCTCGCTCCTGCCCGCCGGACGGGAACCATCATCAACGCATTCAGTATGAACCACGTGAGCGCGTCGATTATTGCCCGCACCGGCTCAGGGCCCTGAACTGGGCAGACGCGACACCCGCCGCCCCCGGGGGCGTTGGGATCGGTCGCAGCGTGGGCGGTGTCCAGTTGCCGCACAGCCTGACCGGGGTTCCAAGAATGCTCCAAGGCCCTCACCGCACACTGTTGTCGCCCGGACAGCAAACCAAACTCAACGCGCGCTGTCCGGGCGTACGGTAATACCCCACCGGGTCATGGGGCCGGACGGGGCTAACAACACGCGACAGAGGAAGAGAACATGACCAATTCAGCACAGGACCAAGGGCAGCAGAAGCCGGAGACCGTCGAGGATCTGGCACCCCGCGAGGATGAATCGGCCGAACTGAAGGGCGGATCATTGTCCTGGGGCGACCGCTCGAGCGCCGGCCGCAAGGCGGGCGGCGAGCAGTAACCCCGGCCGCAACGAGTCACGCCGGGCACCCCGGTTTTCGGCGCCTGCGTAGCGGCCCTCACGAGATTACGGCGGCTGCAGCTACTGCTGCTGTGTATTGCCCGATGTTGGTGTGCCGGCAATAAAGTCGTCCCAGTGCCGCCGCACCGGCCCCCAGCGACGGTCGAATTCAACGGCGCGCTGCTGGGCGTGTGCGAGCTTCTTCGGGTCGTAGCGCCGGCGCGCCCACGGCGATGTCGGTCGCGCCAACCGCACGGCGGCCACCCAGGCGACCGGGGAGATGAACAGTCCGATCAGCGCAGTGGGGTATTTGCCTTTCAACGCGGCAACGGCGACCACAACGAAGTGGCACACCAACACCACGACCGCGCCGATGCGCACCACGGCGACAGGTCCGGGCACGTCATGCAGTCTGGCCGGAGACACGCCGAACGCCGCCAGACCGATGCACGCCGCAGCCAGCGTGACGACGTTCACCGACAGCTGGCCCTCCTGCGACCAGTACACGTCTTGGAGCCGGAAGATCATCGCGAACTCGTCAAGCACCAGCGACGCGCCGATGCCCACCAGCACGCCGGCCACATAGGTCCATGGCGACAGCGGCGGCGAGCCGACCCCCATGAACCCGCCCAGCATGAGCAGCAGCACACCAGGCGTCGAGTGATGCATGTGTACCCCACCGCTGCTGACGTTATGGAACGGGCCTTTGCCCGCCCGGATCAGCCGCGTGATCGTACGGGTGGCAACGAAGGTCACCACGAACGCCGTGAAGCTCAGAAGCAGCGGTCCCTTGTAACCGTTAATGACCTCGTGCTGCCACCACTCATTCAGCCACCTCATCCTGCGATAGTAGGCAGCAGCAGAGCCGACCCGCGCCCGCGGCATCGTCGACGACCACGAAAAACTCCCGGCCAGAACAGATCTTGCGGGTGGCATCCCGTCCTCGGGGAACTGACGGTGGTCGGTCCGTTCGTCAGCTCTTGCTGCTGTGAGGACACGTCTCCTACTTTGAGTTTCGTGACGGCTGCACGAACCTTGGACGGACCCGTTGGCTTGGTCGGCGCGGGCTACATCGGTCATTTGTTCGCGCAGCAGTTCGCTCTCGCCGGTTACGAAGTGCGGGCGTGGTCGCCCGGCGAGTCCGCTCGCACGTTGCATGACCGGCTCCGCCGCAGCGTGTCCGCGCTCGCCGAGATCGGCGCCGTGCAGTCCGCAACCGTCGATGCGGCTCTGGCCCGAGTCTCGGTCCACGACGACCTCGCCGCGGCGCTGCGGCCATGCGCCGCGGTCATGGAGTCGATCGTTGAGGACGCCGAGATCAAGTCGGCCTGCTATCGAGACATCGAGGCGGTCGTCGGCGCGGATGCGCTGCTGTGGAGCTCAACATCCAACTTCCCGATGACGCGGCTTGCCGCGGGCATGGCCCACCCGGAACGGGCGGTCGTTCTCCATCCGGTGCAGACGGCGGTGATCATCTTCGTCGAAGTCGTCGCCGGCGAACAGACGGCAGACGAGACGGTCGCCACCACCATGCGCTTCTGTGACGACGTTGGCCTTCGAGCCGTTCACGTGCGCAAGGAGATCCCCGGCTTCTTGTGGAACCGGGTGTGGTTCGCGTTGCTGCGCGAGATGCTGCACCTGGTGGACATCGGCGCTGCCGATCCGGTCGAGCTCGACTCTCTGGTGCAGACCACGCTGCGAGCGTTCATCCCGGTGTTCGGCCCGCTGCAGATGACCGATCTCATCGGACATGACACGCTTCGAGACATTTCCAACGCGCTATATCCCGAGCTCGCCGCCGACCGCACCGCGTCGATGACGATCGAGCAGCACATCGCCGATGGTCGGCTCGGTGTCAAGAGCGGTCGTGGCTTCTACGACGACAATGCTCAGCGGGTCGCAGAGCTGGCGAGCAAGCTTGCGCAAATCGCGCGTCAGCTCGACGGCGATTCGGCGTGACCGTCCCGGCCACTTCGCTGAGTCACCAAATTGGGTAGGTGTGGCCAAGTATTAGCGCAGCTCAACGCCTATTTCTCTGCCATGAGCCGCTCGACATACTTGGCGATGATGTCGACCTCGAGGTTGACCCGGGTGCCGACCTGCGCCTTGCCGAGCGTGGTCAGACCCAACGTCGTCGGGATCAACGACACCTCGAACCAGTCGTGGCCCAGACCGGAAACCGTGAGGGATATGCCGTCAACGGTGATCGAACCCTTCTCGACGACATACCGGGACAGCGCCGTCGGCAGGGCGATCCGCACGACTTCCCAGTGTTCGGACGGTGTCCGCGCGACGACGTGACCGGTGCCGTCGACGTGTCCCTGGACGATGTGTCCGCCTAGGCGGCTGTTGACCGCCGCCGCGCGCTCGAGGTTGACCTGGCTGCCGACCGCGACCGCGCGCAGGCTCGACCGGTTCAGGGTTTCGTCCATGACGTCGGCGCTGAATGCACCGTCGGGCAGCACCTCGACCACGGTCAGACAGACACCGTTGACCGCGATCGAGTCGCCGTGCCCGGCGTCGGCCGTGACGACGGGCCCCCGGATGACGAGGCGGGCTGAGTCGCCGAGGTCTTCCGTTCCGATGACCTCGCCAAGTTCTTCAACGATTCCGGTGAACACGCCGCAAGACTATCGAGCTAGCCGCTTCTCGCCGAAGAACGTGGCCACCGGGTTGCCGTTGAAGTTTCCGGTCGCCGCATAACCCTCGGACTCGTACAGGCCTCGCGCATGCGGCTGACGGGGCCCGGTGTCCAGCCGCGCGATGCGGTAACCCAGGCCGCGGGCGGCCTCCTCCAGCGCCCGCAGCAGCGTCCGGGCCACCCCATGGCCGCGAGCGGCGGGCACCACGTACATGCGCTTGATCTCACAGGCGCCGTCGGGGAGTCCCTTGATTCCGCCGCCGCAGACTGCCGGCCGTCGCGATAGCCGACGAGGAACGTGCCGCCAGGTGGGCCCAGGTCAGCCGCACCGGCGCTGGGCATATCCGGGGCGTTGAGGTCGAGTCCGCCGTAGAGCTCGCGCATCTCCTCGATCATGGCCGCCACTAGCGCGGCCCCGTCGCCGTCGGCCGCCGACACATGCCGAAAGTCCAGTTCCGAAGCCACGATTCCACTTCTACCGGGAGCACGCTCGGCGCGTCCACATCGCCGCACCCTCTACGATGCACTCATGCAGACGCGCCTCTTGGCCATCTTCGCCGCTCTTGCCGCCACCATCGCCCTGATCGCCGGGTGTTCCTCGAACTCGCAGAGCTCGGCCCCGGCACTGCCGGACGCCGCCTCCCTGCTCAAGCAGTCCAGCGACACCACCAAGTCCGAGTCGAGCGTTCACCTGAAGCTGGCCGTGCAGGGCCAGATCAAGGACCTGCCGATCGAGTCGCTCGAAGGCGATCTGACCAATAAGCCTGCCGTCGCCGCCCAGGGCACAGCCAACATCGTCTTCCTGGGACAGCGGCTCGAGGGCGTGGACTTCGTGGTCGCCGACGGCAACTTGTTCGCCGCCCTCACCAAGGGCAGCTTTCAGGACCTCGGCCCCGCCGCCGACATCTACGACGTGTCGGCCATCCTCAACCCCGACACCGGCCTGGCCAATGTGTTGGCCAACTTCTCCAACCCGAAGACCGACGGCCGCGAGAACCTCAACAGCGTCGACACCGTCCGCGTCACGGGGACCGTGAGCGCTGATGCGGTGAACAAGATCGCGCCGCAGCTCGCGGCGAGCGGGCCCGTGCCCGCCACGGCATGGATCCGCGAGGACGGTGACCACGATTTGGTCCAGGCCAAGCTCGAACCGACGCCCGGCAACAGCCTCACGATGACCTGCTCCGACTGGGGCAAGTCGGTGACCGTCACCAAACCCGCCGTCTGATGGCGGCGTCGCCCGGGCAGCCGGCGACATCTGGCCGGGGAGCCGGGCAGCCGGCGACATCTGGCCGCGGAGCCGGGCAGCCGGCGACATCTGGCCGCGGAGCCGGGCAGTCGGCGACATCTGGCCGGCGTGTCGCGATCACCGCCGGCAGCCTCGCCGTGCTGCTTGGTGCCCTCGACACCTATGTCGTGGTCACGATCATGACCGACATCATGAAAGACGTCGGGATCGGCATCAACCAGATCCAGCGGGTCACGCCGATCGTCACCTGGTATCTGCTCGGCTACATCGCGGCCATGCCGCTGCTGGGCCGGGCGTCCGACCGGTTCGGCCGCAAAATGATGCTCCAGGTCAGCCTGGCCGGATTCGCGGTCGGCTCGGTCGTCACGGCGCTGTCGAATGACCTGTTGCCGCTGATCATCGGGCGGGCGATCCAGGGCACCGCCAGCGGCGCGCTGCTACCGGTCACGCTGGCGCTGGCGGCCGACCTGTGGTCCACCC
This sequence comes from uncultured Actinomycetota bacterium, assembly GCA_963733605.1. Classification (GTDB taxonomy): domain Bacteria; phylum Actinomycetota; class Actinomycetes; order Mycobacteriales; family Mycobacteriaceae; genus Mycobacterium. Next base: position 184,264 of record CAVTDY010000032.1, on the reverse strand, counting down.
GCAACCGCGCGGCCGTGCTGGGCGGCATCGGCGCCGCCCAGGAGCTGGGCAGCGTCCTGGGCCCGCTGTACGGCATCGCGGTGGTCTGGCTGCTCCACACCTGGCGCGACGTGTTCTGGATCAACGTGCCGCTGGCCATCGCCGCGATGGTGATGATCCATTTCAGCCTGCCGTCGCGGGAGAAGAGCGAGACGCCTCAGAAGGTGGACGTCACCGGCGGCGTGCTGCTGGCGATCGCGCTTGGCCTGGCCACCTGGGGCCTGTACAACCCCGCGCCGGACGGCAAGCAGGTGTTGCCGAGCTATGGCCTGCCCTTGCTGGTGGGCGCGCTGGTCGCCGCCATCGCGTTCTTCGTCTGGGAGCGGTTCGCCCGAACCCGCCTGATCGAACCCGCGGGGGTGCACTTCCGCCCGTTCCTGGCCGCGCTGGGCGCCTCGCTGACCGCGGGCGCGGCTCTGATGGTGACGCTGGTCAACGTCGAGCTGTTCGGGCAGGGCGTGCTCGGCCAGGACCAGAACCAGGCGGCCGGCCTGCTGCTGCGGTTCCTGATCGCGCTGCCGATCGGCGCCCTGCTGGGCGGCTGGATCGCAACCAAGATCGGCGACCGGATCGTGGCGTTCACCGGCCTGCTGATCGCCGCGGGCGGCTACTTGCTGATCTCCAAGTGGCCCGTCGACCTGCTCGCCGCCCGCCATCACCTGGGCCCGTTCAGCGTGCCGGCGCTGGACAGCGACCTGGCGATAGCCGGCCTGGGCCTTGGCCTGGTGATCGGGCCGCTGACGTCGGCGACGCTGCGGGTGGTGCCCGCCGCCCAGCACGGGATCGCCTCGGCGGCGGTGGTGGTGGCCCGGATGATCGGCATGCTGGTCGGGATCGCGTCGCTGAGCGCATGGGGCCTGTACCGGTTCAATCAGCACCTGGCCAGCCTGCCCAGCGCCGGCGGCCACAACCTGATCGAGCGGTTGGCCGCGCAGGCGGCTCGCGTCCGCACGGCCTATGTCATGCAGTACGGCGAGATCTTCAGCATCACCGCGATCGTCTGCGTCGCCGGCGCCCTGCTCGGCCTGCTGATCAGCGGCCGGCACGAACACGCCGACGAGCCCGCGCCAACGATCGATGCGGACGACACGCCGACCACGCTGGTCGACGCCCCAACACCGGCGTTCGACGCCCCGACGCAGGCAATCTCAGGGCGATCGTCGGATCAGACGCGGCAGCCGCCGCCGGGGCGCCACCGATCGCGCTAGGCGAAGGGGCTTGGCCCGCTCAGCAGCGCTCGACACCAGGCCGCAGCAGCGCGGGCTCCGCGACCTTTACCGGCTCCTCGGCGGTCAGGCTGCGCAACGCATCGCAGATCAAGCTCTTGAGGCCTTTGGGATCTACCGGTCGAATACTGAGCCAGTCCTGCAATGCAGTCACGCTCGTTGTCCTTTGTTAGTGCCCACCAGGCGCGCAACTCGTCGGTGAAAGCGCTTTCGTGTGAGTCTACCGGCGTGATCGCCCTGATTGGCCGCTCGCCCCGCCAGGCACACCTGAGAGACATAACACAGTTGGCGGGGAGAAAATTCACGACAACGCCACTGAATCGCAAGAAGATTTGCATACCACGAGGCGGTCGAATGCTCCCGCGGAGCAAACACGTTGGTGTCGAGCCGCCAAGCCCGACGATGTGCCCGCGTTCTGCGACACGCTGGTGGCGGCGTTCGCCACAGACAAGTCATAGCCGAACTCGGCCACGCGAATGTTGAGGCGTCTGTAATCTCGCGGACATGCTGATCGCCGCGCTGCGCGACATGCAGTGGCGAAAACGGCGGTTCGTCATCGCGATCCTCTCCACCGCCATCATCTTCGCGATGACGCTCGCCCTCACCGGGCTGGCGAACGGGTTCCGCGTCGAGGCCGACAAAACTGTCGATTCGCTCGGTGTAGATGTGTTCCTGGTCAAGGCAGGCGCGTCCGGCCCGTTCGTCGGGGCTACCCCGTTCGCGCCGGTGGACTTGTCACGGATCGCCTCGGCCCCCGGCGTGACCGCAGCCGTTCCACTCGCATACGCCGGCGGTACGGCCACGCTGGGTGATACCACGCGCAATGTCGACATATTCGGCGCGCCGGAGCAGGGACCCGGCATGCCAACCATGTCGGCGGGGCGGCCACCGTCGACACCGGACGAGGTCGCGGTGTCGAGCACGCTCGGACGTCAGATCGGCGACGACGTCGAAATCGCTTCGCGCAGACTGCGCATCGTCGGCATTGTGCACAACTCCACGGCGCTGGCGAACCTGCCCAACGTCTTTCTCACCACACAGGGCGCACAGCAGCTGGTGTACGGCGGTCAACCTCTCATCTCATCGATCGGCATACGCGGCACTCTGGGCGCAGATACCCGATGGTTATCGGGGTATCGACAGAGCAGGGGCGGTCGCCGATCTGCTCCGGCCGCTGAAGGTGGCGGTGAGTTCGATCACCATCGTTGCGATTCTGCTCTGGGTGGTCGCGGCACTGGTCGTCGGATCTGTGATCTACCTGTCCGCGCTCGAACGCCTCCGAGATTTCGCGGTGTTCAAGGCGATTGGTGTCCCCACCGCCAACGTCGCGGCCGGTCTCGCGATGCAGTCGATCGTCGTGGCGCTGCTTGCCGCACTTGTCGGCGCCGGGCTTTCGCGGCTGCTCGGACCGCTGTTCCCGATGCAGGTCATCGTGCCCGCCGAGGCCTTCATCGCGCTACCCGCGATCGCCGTCGTCATCGGCTTGATCGCCAGTGCGACAGGACTGCGGCGGGCGGTATCCGTCGATCCCGCTATCGCGTTCGGAGGTCCATGAGCGTGGGCGATCTCAGCATCCAGAACCTGACGGTTGAGTACGCGAGCGGCGCAAATACCGTCCGCCCGATCGACGGCTTCGACCTCGATGTGGCCGCAGGTTCCCTGGTCATCCTGATGGGCCCCAGCGGCTGCGGGAAAACGACGCTGTTGTCCTGCCTCGGGGGGATCCTGCGACCCAATTCCGGGGCGATCAAGTTCGGCAATGTCGACGTCGCGTCGCTCACCGCCCGCGAGCTGACGACATACCGTCGCGACACGGTGGGCATCGTGTTTCAGGCGTTCAACCTCGTACCCAGCCTCACGGCCCTGGAGAACGTGATGGTGCCGCTGACCGCGGCGGGCGCCTCGCGACGCGCAGCGCGCAAGAAGGCCGGACAACTGTTGGCACGGGTCGGCCTTGAGGACCGGATGACCCACCGACCGGGCGATCTGAGCGGTGGGCAGCAACAGCGCGTCGCCGTCGCCCGGGCGATCGCGCTCGATCCTCCCCTGGTCTTGGCCGATGAGCCCACCGCGCACCTGGACTTCATCCAGGTCGAAGAGGTGCTGAAGCTGATCCGCGAACTCGCGTCCGGCGACCGGATGGTGGTCGTCGCCACCCACGACAGCCGGATTCTGCCGTTGGCCGATCGCGTCGTCGAGATGGTTCCGCTCTTCGCGTCGACGGACGGGCCCCCCGACACGGTGCAGTTGTCGGCGGACGAGGTGTTGTTCGAGCAAGGGACGATGGGCGATCTGATCTACGTCGTCTCCGACGGCGAAATCGAGATTGATCCGCGAATTGGCCAGCGGCGGTGAGGAGTTGCTGAAGCTCGTCACCCCCGGTGAGTACTTCGGCGAGATCGGCCCGGTGTTTCACCTGCCACGTTCGGCCACCGCGCGGGCGCGCACCGACGCGACGGTGATCGGCTACACCGTGCGGGCCTTCAGGGAGCGGCTGGGCATCGGCGGGGTGCGCCACCTCATCGAACACCGTCCGCTGGTGATCGACGGAACGGCTGAGTCGAACCGTCCGCCAGCGGTGGATTTTCACGCCGCAGATGGCTACTCGGGAACCAGGCTGAGCCGCAGGTCGGGACCGATCGGCTCGATGCCGTCGAACCGCCAACGCTGCGCGTGGGCGATGGACAGCACCCCCACGTCGTCGACGGCGCTGATGGGCCCGCCCAACAGGATTGGCGCGACATAGGCCAGGATCCGGTCGATCACCCCGGCCCGCAGAAACGCGCCGGCCAACGTCGGCCCACCCTCCACCAGCACGTCAGTGCGGTCCGACAACGCCTTGATCACCTCGTTCGGATCACGGGTGCGGATCACCATCGTGCGCGAGTCGTCATTGAGAACTCTTGCCTCAGAGGATATTTCGCGTTCACCGACGACGACGCGCAGCGGCTGGCGCTCGGCCAGGGTGCCGTCAGGCAGCCGGGCGGTCAGCACCGGGTCGTCGAAGAACACCGTGCCGGTGCCGACGACGATCGCGTCCGCGGCGCCACGGCGGCGATGGACGTCGACCCGCGCGGCCTCGCTGGTGATCCACTGGCTGCTGCCGTCGGCGGCGGCGCTTCGGCCGTCGACGCTGGTGGCGAATTTCCATGTGACATGGGGCAACCCGGTGCGCTGCTTGTGCAGCCATTCCCGGAGCGGACCACCCGCGACGGCATCGGCCAACACTCCGGCCTCGACGGCGACGCCGGATTCGGCGAGCCGCAGCGCCCCGCCCGCGGCCTGCGGGTTGGGGTCGGCGACAGCGTAGGCCACCCGCGAAACCCGCGACGCGACAAGCGCATCCACGCAAGGCGGGGTTCTGCCGTGATGGTTGCACGGCTCCAGCGTCACCACCGCGGTGCCGCCTGCCGCACGCTCCCCCGCCCTGCGTAACGCCACCACTTCGGCGTGTGGGCCGCCGGGCGGCTCGGTTGCCCCGGCGCCTGCGATGTCGCCGTCGCGGTCCAAAATGACCGCACCCACAGGCGGATTGGGATAGGTGCTGCCCTTGACTCGATCGGCGTGCTCGACGGCCAATCGCATCGCGGCTTCGAGATTCATAGCCGCAGGTGTTTGGACGCCGCGGCGGCCTGGCGGCGCAGCGATTCCACCGCGGCGGCCGGAACCTCGGCGCTGTAGACGGCCGAACCGGCGACAAAGCAGTCCACCCCCGCCTCGGCCGCCTGCTCGATCGTGTCTTCGTTGATGCCGCCGTCGATTTCGACCACGATTGTCAGCTCACCCGCGTCGACCAGCCGTCGGGCGGTGGCGACCTTGGCCAGCACTTCGGGGATGAACTTTTGTCCGCCGAAACCCGGCTCCACCGACATGATCAGCAGCGTGTCGAAGTCGGGCAGGATTTCCAGGTAGGGCTCCAGCGGTGTGCCGGGCTTGACCGACAACCCCGCCTTGGCGCCGGCCGCCCGGATGTCTCGGGCCACGCCGACGGGGTTGTCGGTGGCCTCGGCGTGGATGGTGACGTTGTATGCCCCCGCCTCGGCGTACGGCGGAGCCCACCGGTCGGGGTTGTCGATCATCAGATGGCAGTCCATCGGGATGTCGGTTTTCTTGAGCAGAGCCTCGACGACGGGCAGCCCGATGGTCAGGTTGGGCACGAAGTGGTTGTCCATCACGTCGACGTGCAGCCAGTCGGCGCCGGTCACCGCGGCGGCTTCGTCACCGAGCTCGGCGAAGTCGGCGGCCAGGATCGACGGCGCGATCAGGGGTGCATTTCGCTCCTCGCCTGCGCGGGGTGCTGCCATGCGGTCACCCTACTTTGAGGGCAGCGGCGAACATCGCGTCGGTGCCGTGCCGATGTGGCCAGAGCTGCACGTAGGGACCGTCACCAAGATCGTCGACCGGGTCGAAATGCGCCCGGGTGTCCAGCGCGGTGACCGGGTGGCGGCGCAGCGCGTCGGCGACGACGCCGACGGTCTCGGCCAGGTGAGGCGAACACGTCGCGTACAGCACCACTCCGCCGGGACGGGTCAGCCGGATCGCGGAGGCAAGCAGCTCGCGCTGCAGCTTGGTCAGCGCCGCCACGTCGCCGGGTTGACGCCGCCAGCGGGCTTCTGGCCTGCGCCGCAGCGCACCCAGCCCGGTGCACGGCGCGTCGACCAGCACCCGGTCGAACCCGGGTGAGAGCCCGGGGTCGCGGCCGTCGACGCGCAGCACGTCGACCGGCAGGCCGCGGGTGTTCTGCTCGACCATCTCGGCGCGCCTTGCGGTGGGTTCGATCGCGGTGACGCGCGCGCCGCCGGCCAGCGCGGCCAGCATCGCCGTCTTGCCGCCGGGCCCGGCGCACATATCCAGCCATCGGCCGGCGTCGGGGCCGTCCAGTTCGGCCCGCGTCAGCGCCAACGCCACCAGCTGGCTGCCCTCGTCCTGCACCAGCGCCGCGCCGTCACGGATCGGCTCGAGCTGACCGGGGTCGCCACCGGGGAGGTAGACGGCGTACGGCGAGTAGCGGCCGACGGTGCCATTGACCTGTGCGGCCAGCTGCTCGGCGGTCAGCACGCCGGGCCGGGCGGCCAGATGCACAAGCGGCCGCTCGTCGTCGCTGGCCAGCAGCGCGTTCAGCTGCCCGGCGTTCGCGCCGAGGGCGTCGGCGAACGCCTGGCCGATCCAGCGCGGATGCGCGTGCACGAACGCGGTGTGCCCGACCGGGTCGCTGCCGGCGGGCGGGGCGAGCTCTTCGACCCAGGACTGCTCGTCGCGCCGGGCGATGGTCCGCAACACGCCGTTGACGAAACCGGCTCGCGCGGAATCGAATTCGATGCCCGCCTGCTCGACGGTGGTGGACACCGCGGCGTGGTCGTCGACGCGGGTCCGCAGCAGCTGGTAGGTACCTAGCCGCAGCAGGTCGAGCAGCACCGGGTCGATGCGGTCGGGCGGGCGGCCGGCGGCCTTCTCGATGACGGCGTCGAGCAGCCCGCGGGTGCGGCAGGTGCCGTAGGTCAGTTCGGTGGCGAATGCCGCGTCGCGGCCGGTGATTCCGCGTTCGCCGAGCAGCGGGGGCAGCGCGAGGTTGGCGTAGGCGTCTCGCTCCGAGACCGCGCGCAACACGTCGAACGCTGCCCGGCGGGCCGGATCGAGCGGCTTGCGTGGGGGCGGTCTCTTGTCACGCGGGCGAGTCACTGGGCCCGCGCGGCTTCGTCGAGACGGGCGCCGCGAGCCCAGTCGCCGGCGTTCATCGGCTTCTTGCCGGGCGGCTGGATACGGTCGAGGAGCACCGGCTGCGACGCGCTGCCCACCCGCACGCCGTCGCGTTCGACGCGGATCACACCGGGCGGCAACGTGTTTCCGGCTTCGTCGATGTGGACGGGGCCCAGCTTGACGCGCAAATCGCCAATCATCGTCCACGCGCCGGGGTTCGGCGTCACCGCGCGGATGCGCCGCTCGACGACGTGGGCAGGCAGGTCCCACCGCACCCGCGCGGCGTCGACGGTGATTTTCGGGGCGACGGTGACGCCGTCAGCTGGCTGCGGCACCGGGGTCAGCGACCCGTCCGCGATGCCATCGAGTGTCGTGTCGAGCAGCACGGCTCCCGAAACGGCAAGCCGCTCGAGCAGATCGCCGGCGGTGTCGGTGGGCCGGATCGTTTCCGTCACCACGCCGAAGACCGGGCCCGAGTCCAACGCCGGTTCGATCTGAAACGTCGTCGCACCGCTCACCGCGTCACCGGCGGCGATCGCCGCCTGCACGGGCGCCGCGCCCCGCCACGCGGGCAGCAGCGAGAAGTGCAGATTGACCCAACCGTGTGTCGGCACCGCCAGCAGCCGCTCGGACAGCAACGCACCGTACGCGACCACCGCGCAGCATTCCGGCGCCAGCGCCGTCAGCTCGGCGATGAACTCGTCGGAGTTGGGACGCGCCGGGCGCAGCACCGGGACGCCGTGATCGAGGGCCAACTGGGCCACCGGGGACGGCGACGGCTTGGCCCGGCGGCCCGAAGCCGCGTCCGGGCGGGTCAGCACCGCGACAACGTCGTGGTGTGGCGACTCGATCAGCCGGCGCAGCGACGGCAGCGCAGGCTCGGGGGTGCCTGCGAAGACGATGCGCACCGCGCCAGTGTAGGGACGCCTACCGCGGCGTCTGGTAGTACTCCCGCTCAGACACCCCCGCCAGCGGTGCGACGACCATCCACGGGATGGTGGTGATCAGCCGGTTCACCGTCGCCGCCGCGTCGTTGTAGTACTGACGCGCGAAGGCCAGCTTGTTCTCGGTGTCGGCGAGGTTGTCCTGCAGGTTGAGGAAATTGTTCGACGAGTTCAGCTGCGGGTAGCTTCCGCCGAGGGCCAGCAGCGGCGCGAGTGCGGTGTCGAGTTCGTTTTCGGCGGCGCTGCGCTGTGCCACCGATTTCTGAGCCGTCGCCGAGGTCAGCGCCGCGTGGGCGTCGGTGACGCCCTGCAGGATGCCTTTCTCGTGGGCGGCGAACGTCGCCACGGTGTGCACCAGGCTGGGGATCAGCGACGCGCGACGGGTCAGCTCGACATCGATGCCGGACAGTGCTTCGGCGGCCCGGACGTCGGCGGCGCGGATCTTGTTGTAGCCCATCACGAAACCGATCAGCACCAGCACTGCCAGCACCAACACGATGATCAGCAGGGAGCTCACCATGATCCACCCCCTCCGCCACCGCCACCGTCCCCGCCGCCACCGCTGAAGCCACCACCCCCACCATCGGAGCTGCCGCCGCCGGACGAGGACTGCGACGCCGTGTACGCGCCGATCGACGACGACAACGCCGACCCGAAGCTGTCGAAACTCGATCCCCCGGATGCGCCGACCAATCCCCATCGTGGTGGTCGGCGAACTGTTGTACCAATCCGGTTGTGGCGCGGCCGTACCCGTCGATGTTTGGTACTTCTTGGCCCAAAGCGCGGCGGCACCCGCTGCCACCGCGAAGGGGATATACGCCGTGTAGAGGTCCTTGCGGGCACCGAAGTCGAAGCGCGCCTCGGCCGAATCAGTGGTGAGCAGCCGATGGAATCCCCCGGCGCGCGACCACAGTTCGCGACCCGCCGCGGTGCGTCGGGTGCCCACTCCGGCGCGCCACGCGCGCCGGGAAAATAAGAAGAACGCCGCGAACGGCAGCACCCACATGGTGGTCGGGAAGCCCCAGCGGAAGATGGCGCAGATCATCAGGATGACCGCGATCGCGTTGGCCCTGCGCACCCAGAAGTCCTGTTTGCGCTTGACCATGAGTTTGTTGCCGAACGCCCAGCTCTCCACGCCTGCTGGTCATGTCGGTCTTGGCCTTGTTGAGTTTCTCGCCGGACTTCGCCGTTTTCGTGGCCTCGAAGTCCGAGCCGGGCCCGATGACCTTGAGCGCCGACCCGACCGCGACGCTGACCGGGTCCACATCGGCCCACGCGGATCTGTCCGCGAGCCCCCGGATGCGCCACTTCCCCTCGTTGACCTGCTGCAGCTCGACCAGCCTGCGCTCGGCGAGATACAGCAGCGTCGCGGTGAGGCCGTTCTTGGGAACCGCCTCGGTGCGGATGTACTCCAGTTGTACCGGCCCGAGCCCCGGCGGCGGCGCGTACTGCAGCGGGAACCCCGGCGATGGTTCGACCGTGGTGCGGTACCACAGGAACGCGGCGAGCCCGGACGCCGCGGTGAGCACTGCCATCCACAGCACTGCGGCCAGCGACGTGCCGAGAATGCGGTCCCACGTGTATGGCCACGGCAATTCTGCGCGCGGTGGGGTCGGCACGTCGACGCTCGCGCGCACGGTGACGGGGGTGCGCGAACCCAGGTACTTGCGCCGACAGGGTCACCGTGTTTCCGGTGATCGTCAGGTCGCCACAGGGCGCGCCGACGCCGTAGCCGATGGAGCACTGGACCCTTGGAACGCCCCCGGGCAGCGTGATCGATATGTCGGCCCGTTCGATTCGGTTGTTCCACGACGGGGCGATCACGTTCCAGTAGAACACCGACCCGGTCGTGGTTGGGGCGCCGGTGGATTGGGCGAACGTCTTGTCAGCGCCGGTGCTGGCGGGATCGAGAACGCCGTCGATGGTGTAGCGCATCTCGAACACGTGTGTACCTGCGGGCAGGTACTGATTCGGGTCGCCGATCTTGGCCACCCGGAACCGCTCGCCGTCCTCCCACAACATCTGGTACGGGGCGGGTTGGCCGTCCAAAAGGATCGATGCGATGTCTGGCCGCTGGCGCACCCCCGGGTTGTTCTGGTTGGCGATGTCCCAGTACCGGAAGATGCCGTGCCGCCCCTCGGGGAAATCGGCGGTGATCGTCTCCACCGCGTCGAGCCGGCCTTGGTTGTTCACGACGAAATTTGCCTTGTAGTCGGTGAACACCACTGGGTCGTCGACGCCGGATGCTGTCGCCCCACCGCGGAACGCGAGCGGCCATAGCAGCCCAAACGTGATGAGCGCCAACACAATCAGCGATCTGATTACCCGGCCCATGCTCACCTCCTGTCCGCGATGGCAGCCGTGTCCGCACTACCCTATGTGCAACGGGTCGATTTGCACGCGAGTTGGCTGCTCGCCGTGCCGCGCGCTGAGCACGGCGATGGCCCGCCGCAGCGCCGCGGCGAGCACCAGTCCGCCGTCGCGGGGCACCCGCACCAGCATCCGGCTCACCGGATGCTGGGCCGCGACGCCTGGCGGGCGGCGGGCACCCGTCGGCAGGTCCACGGGCCCGAGAAGCTGTGCCGCGGCAGGCAGCTCGGCGGTGTCCAGCAGGGCGGTCACCGCCGCTCCAGTGCCATCGACGGCGGCGATGTGCACGGCGGGCGGCAGGCCGACCTCGGCGCGGGAGTCGAGCTCGGCTTCGGCGTGGCCGACCGGATCCCACCGGATCAGCGACTGCACGGTCGGGATGGCCGACTCGGCGACGACCGCGACTGTGCCGCCGTCGCTGCGGGGCCGCACCAGCGCCGCCGCGGCCATCCACCGTCGCAGGGTGTCCTCGGCGGCGCGCAGATCCTGCCGGCCGAGCAGGGCCCAGCCGTCCAGCAGCAGGGCCGCGCCGTAGCCGCCGGCGGCGACGGGTTCGGCGCCGGGTGTCGCGACGACGATGGCCGGTTCGCCAGGCACCGCCGAGACCATCCCTTCACCGCCGGAGGTGATGACGGAAATGTCGGGAAACGACTTGCCGAGTTCCTCGGCGGTGCGCCGGGCGCCGACGACCACCGCGCGCACCGCGTCGGACCCGCAGCGCGCGCAGCGCAGCGCCGGTTCCTCGCGGCCACACCACCGGCAGACCGCCCCTGCGGTGTGGCGGTCCGGCAGCGACAGTGGGCCGGTGCAGCGCCTGCAGCGCGCGACGGTGCGGCAGCGCGCACAAGCCAGCGCGGGCACGTAGCCGCGCCGCGGCACCTGAACCAGCACCGGCAGACCGGCCTGCAACGCGGTCCGCGCGGCCCGCAGGGCCAGCGACGGCAGCCGGGCGGTACGGGCCGCGGGATCGCGCTCCTGCTCATGGCCGCTGTCGTCGAGTGCGACGACGCGCGGCGAGCGCGCGCGGACCATGGCACGGGCCGCGACCAGATCGTGGGCCCACCGGCTGCGAACCAGTGCCTGCGCCTCGGCGGTGCGCGCATAGCCGCCGATCAATGCCGCGCAGCGCAATTGGTGGGCGCGAAGCATCGCCACCTCTCGGGCGTGCGGGTAGGGGGCGCGCGGTTCGGCGAGGGTGTCGTCGCCGTCGTCCCAGACCATGACCAAGCCGAGGTCGGCGACGGGCGCGAACACGGCGCTGCGGGTGCCGATGACCATCCGTGCGCCGCCGCGCAGCGCGGACAGCCAGCGGCGGTAGCGCTGCGCGGGGCCGAGCCCGGCGGACAACGCGACCACCCTCTCCTCGTCGACATGCCGAATTGCGGTGGCGTACAGCGCGTCGACGTCACGCTGGTCGGGCACGATCGCCAGCACACCGCGACCGGAATTCACCGTGACGGCCCCGGCCTCAGACAGCCGGTCTGCCCACTGCTCTCCCGGCAGGGCCTGCCAGACGGCGCGCGCGGCGCGGCCATCGCACAGGGCGGCGAGGAACTGCTCGCCGCGACCGTAGGCGGACCAGGCGGCAGTGGCGACGGGTGTGACGACCAGCGGGGCCGGCTCCGGCGCGGCTTGCTTTTCGACGTTGGCGTGCCGAGGTGGGACGGCCAGCCGCAACACGTCGGCGCGGGTCCCCGCATATCGCGCCGCGACGGCGTCGACGAGCCGTCGCACGTCGGGGGTGAGCACCGGCTCTGCCGACACGACGCGGTCCAACCAGCCGAGCTTGCCGACATGGTCGGTATCCGAACGCCTTTCGAGGACGAACGCGTCCACCAGCCGACCGTGGAAGCGCACCCGCACCCGGACTCCGGGCTGAGCATCGTCGGACTGCTCGGCGGACACCAGGTAGTCGAACTCGCGGTCCAGATGAGGCACCGACAGCATCGGCAGCACACGCGCGATGGGCTCGTGCTCGGCCTGCCGGCGGTTGGTGGTCACGCCGAAGGTGTAGCAGACGGTACAGACGCGCGGCCGAAGAACAATCCCGCCGTGATCAGCAGCAGCGACGTCGCGTACGTCCACCAGATCGGCACGGCGAGCGTGTCAGACTGCAGCACGAACTTGCCGATGCCGATCATCGCGTCGGAGACCGCGAAGGACAGGGCGCCGAGCGCCGTCCACGGCGTGGGCAGTCGCGCGAGCAGCGCCGCGCACACCATCGCACCGAGCACCCCGATGTAGAGCGTCACCGGAACAGCCATGCCCTCGGCGAGCAGTCGAGGCCAGAACCACACCAGCAGCGCGACGCAGGCCAGCACGACGACCGCAGCGGCCGCCAGCCGCGGCCGCCGACGTGACACCAGCGGGAGCAGCGCAGCGAAAAAGCACAGGTGGGCGATCAGGAAGGCGGCCAGGCCCAGCACGAAAGACGGTTGCCACCACGGTATCGCCAACAGAAAGTCCCCGGCCGCCGAGAACACCAGCGCCATGACGAGCCAGCGACGTTCGCGCGCGACCGGATGAGTGAGTGCGGCAACGGCAAGCAGCACCGCCGTCAACGCCTTGACCGCGGGCTGCAGCGCGAACTGACCGGTGAGTTCTGCGCCCGACGGCAGCCGCAGCGCCGTGGCGATGAGGAAGACGCCGTAGCAAGCGCCGACGATCGCCGCGGCCACCCACAGCAGCCCGGTGCGCGAGCGTTTGTACGGTGTCCCCATGTCCGTTGCCGAGGAGAAACCCGCCAGCCGAACGCCCCTAGACGCCATCCTGATGAAGGTACTGGAGGCCGTTCCGTTCCAGTTGACAACCGACGGAGGTGTCGAGGCCTCGCGGAAACGGTTCCGCGACCTGCCGCGCCGGCAGGTCCATCCCGACGTACGCGCTGAGAACCGCACCATCGACGGACCCGCGGGGCCGATCCCGATCCGGGTGTACAAGCCATCCAGCGACGGCGCAGCCGCTCTGCCGCTGGTGGTGTTCTACCACGGTGGCGGCTGGTCGGTAGGCGACCTCGACACCCACGACGGCGACGCACGCCATCATGCGGTGGGGGCGGGCGCGGTGGTGGTGTCAGTGGATTACCGGCTGGCACCCGAACACCCCTACCCGGCCGCGGTCGAAGATGCCTGGGCCGCAACGCAATGGGCGGCGTCAGCACGCCGGCGAGCTGGGTGCCGACCCCGACCGGCTCGCCGTCGCAGGAGACTCGGCGGGCGGCAACCTGGCGGCGGTGGTGGCGCAGCTGGCGCGCGACGCCGACGGGCCACCAATCCGGTTCCAGCTGCTGTGGTATCCGGCCACGACGTGGGACACGTCGCTGCCGTCGTTCTCCGAGAACGCCGACGCCCCGCTGCTCGGCGACTCGGCGGTCAAGGGGTTTTCCCGTTGGTATGTCGGCGATTTGGATCTGTCGGATATGCCGGCGACGCTGGCACCTGCACGAGCACAGGACCTGGCGGGACTGCCCCCGGCGTACATCGCCGTCGCGGGCCACGACCCGCTGCGCGACGACGGCGCCCGCTACGCCGAACTGCTCGCCGCGGCCGGTGTGCCCGTGCAGCTGCACAACGCGCAGACGCTGGTCCATGGCTACCTCGGTTACGCGGGTGTCGTGCCCGCCGCGACCGATGCGATGGATCGCGGGCTGTTGGCGCTGCGCGCAGCGCTGCACGCGACGTGAGGACATCGAGACCACCGGCCCCGGTCCTGACCACTGCGTGAACCGGGGCGCTACCGTAAGGCCATGGCTGAACCAACGACCGCGCGGCCCGGTATCGATCCGATCATGCAGGCGCTGCTGGATGCACTCCCGTTCACGTTCACCGCCGACGACGGTGTCGAGGTGGCCCGTGAGCAGATGCGGCAGCTGAAGGCGCCACCGGAAGCGTTGCCCGACATGCGAATCGAGGAACGCACCATCGACTACGGGGACATCACCGGCATCCCTGTGCGCATCTACTGGCCACCGATCGCGCAACACGAGGACCTGCCGGTGGTGGTGTTCTACCACGGCGGCGGCTGGTCGATCGGCGACCTGGACACCCACGACCCGGTGGCCCGCGCCCACGCCCTCGGAGCCGAGGCGATCGTGGTCTCGGTGGACTACCGGCTGGCGCCAGAACATCCGTTTCCGGCGGGCATCGAAGACTCGTGGGCGGCGCTGCGGTGGGTCAGCGAGCACGCGACCGAACTGGGCGGCGACCCTGCACGCATCGCGGTCGCCGGCGACTCGGCGGGCGGCAACATCTCGGCGGTGATGGCGCAACTGGCCCGCGACAACGGCGGGCCTGCGCTGGTCTTCCAGCTGCTCTGGTACCCGTCGACGACCGGCGACATGACGCTGCCGTCGATGATCGAAAACCCCGACGGACCAATCCTGGACCGCGACGTGGTGGGGGCGTTCCTGCAGTGGTATCTGCCGCCCGAAATCGACATCACCCAGCCGAGCGAGCTGCCGCCCACCCTGTCACCGGCCAACCACGCCGACCTGTCGGGGCTGCCGCCGGCTTTCATCGGCACCGCCGAATACGACCCGATCCGTGATGACGGCGCCCGCTACGCCGACTTGCTTTCCGCCGCAGGGGTTCCTGTGGAGCGCTATAACGCGCCGACGCTGGTCCACGGCTTCGTCAGCTTCGCGCTGGTAGTACCGGCCGCCGCCGAGGCCACCAACCGCGGCATCGCGGCGCTCAAGGCGGCGCTGCATCGGGACTGAGAAAGCGGCGGGTGGTGGCCGACGTCCTGGCCGACTGCGCGGCCTCGCAGTCGACATCCACCCCGGTCATCCGGTAGAACTCGAAGCGACGCTGACGTCGCGGGCCCGAACACGGCTTGCCCGTCATCGCGCACGGACGGAGGCCCTATGACAGTGCCCGATTACGACACCGTCATCGTCGGCGCCGGCTTCTCCGGCATCGGCACCGCCATCAAGCTCGACAAGTCGGGCCTGGGTGACTACCTGGTCATCGAGGCCGGCGGAGGGCCCGGTGGCACCTGGTACTGGAACACGTACCCCGGTATCGCCGTTGACATTCCGTCCTTTTCCTACCAGTTCTCCTTCGAACAGAGCCCGAACTGGTCGCGAACCTACGCGCCAGGGCACGAACTGAAGGCCTACGCCGAGCATTGCGTCGAGAAGTACGGCCTGCGCCGCAAGATCCGGTTCAACACCAAGGTGCTCGGCGCTGCGTTCGATGACGAGCAGGTGCTCTGGCGGGTGCAGCTGGACTCCGGCGCGGAGCTGACCTCCCGGTTCCTCGTCAGTGCCAGCGGCGTGCTCATCACCCCGAAGCTGCCCGATATCGACGGCGTCGACTCGTTCGGCGGGGCGACGATGCACACCGCGCGCTGGGACCACGACCTGGACCTGACCGGCAAACGCGTCGCGATCATCGGCACGGGCGCCTCGGCCGTCCAGGTCATTCCCCAGATCGCGCCGATTGTCGAGCAGCTCACCGTATTTCAGCGCACTCCGATCTGGTGCTTCCCGAAGTTCGATGTGCCGCTGCCGGCCACGGCGCGACGGGCGATGAGGTTACCCGGCGGCAAGTCCGTGCAGAGGCTGCTCAGTCAGGCATACGTCGAACTGACCTTCCCGCTCGCGGCGCAGTATTTCACGCTGAACCCGATGGCCAAGAACATGTCCAAGGTCGGCGAGGCGTATCTGCGCAAGCAGGTCGACGACCCGGTGGTGCGCGACAAGCTGACGCCGCGCTACGCGGTCGGCTGCAAACGACCGGGCTTCCACAACACCTACCTGTCCACGTTCAACCGCGACAACGTGCGGCTGGTGACCGACCCGATCGACAAGATCACCGGGTCGGGTGTGGCGACCGCCGACGGAGACACCTACGAGGCCGACGTACTCATCCTGGCGACGGGTTTCACCGTCCTGGACCCCGACAGTGTCCTGACGTACGAGGTCGAGGGCTCCGGCGGCAAGTCGCTGAGCCAGTTCTGGGACGAAAATCGGCTGCAGGCGTACGAGGGCGTCAGCATTCCCGGATTCCCCAACTTCTTCACGGTGTTCGGGCCCTACGGCTACGTGGGGTCGTCGTATTTCGCGCTGATCGAGGCGCAGACACACCACATCGTCCGATGCCTGAAACGGGCCCACCGCCGCAGTGCCAGCCGGGTCGAGGTCACCCAGGAAGCCAACGACCGCTACTTCGCCGAGATGATGCGCAAGCGCCACACGCAGATTTTCTGGCAGGACAGCTGCCAGCTGGCCAACAGCTACTACTTCGACAAGAACGGCGATGTTCCGCTGCGCAGGGCCAGCACCCTCGAGGCGTATTGGCGAAGCCGGCGCTTCCCGCTCGACGACTACAGGTTCACCGCGTAGCCGGTCAGACCGGCGCTGGTCGCGCCCGACCGGCAAGCGGTCAGACGGAAGCCTTCAGCTCGTCGACCTTGTTGGTCTGCTCCCAGGGCAGCTCGATGTCGGTGCGGCCGAAGTGGCCGTACGCCGCGGTCTGCGCGTAGATGGGGCGCAGCAGGTCCAGGTCGCGGATGATCGCCCCTGGCCGCAGGTCGAAGACCGACGTGATGGCCTTCTCGATCCGGGCCGGGTCGACGGTCTCGCTGCCGAAGGTCTCCACGAACAGCCCGACCGGGGCCGCCTTGCCGATTGCGTAGGCGACCTGCACCTCGACGCGCTCGGCCAGGCCCGCTGCGACCACGTTCTTTGCCACCCAGCGCATCGCGTACGCGGCCGAACGGTCCACTTTGGACGGATCCTTGCCGGAGAACGCGCCGCCGCCGTGGCGGGCCCATCCGCCGTAGGTGTCGACGATGATCTTGCGGCCGGTCAGGCCTGCGTCGCCCATCGGGCCGCCGAGCACGAACTTTCCGGTCGGGTTGACCAGCAGCCGGTAGTCCGAGGTGTCCATGGTCTGGTGCCCGAGGTCATTGAGCACGGTGTTGACGACCTTCTCGCGGATGTCCGGGGTCAGCGTGTGTTCCAGGTCGATGCCGTCGGCGTGCTGCGTCGAGAGCACCACGGTGTCCAGCCGTATCGGGGTGGTGCCGTCGTA
This sequence comes from uncultured Actinomycetota bacterium, assembly GCA_963733605.1. GTDB lineage: Bacteria > Actinomycetota > Actinomycetes > Mycobacteriales > Mycobacteriaceae > Mycobacterium. Next base: position 166,951 of record CAVTDY010000032.1, on the reverse strand, counting down.
CTGCACGGTGACCTGGGTCTTGCCGTCGGGCCGCAGGTAGCCCAGCACACCGCTCTTGCGGACCTCGGTCAGCCGGCGGGCGAGGCGATGGGCCAGCGCGATCGGCAGCGGCATCAGCTCGGGGGTGTCCTTGATCGCGTAGCCGAACATCAGGCCCTGGTCGCCGGCGCCCTGGGCGTCGAGCGGATCGCCTGCGCCCTCGACGCGGGCCTCGTGCGCGGTGTTGACGCCCTGGGCGATGTCGGGCGACTGCGCGCCGATGCCGATGTTGACCCCGCAGGAGGCGCCGTCGAAGCCCTTCTCCGACGAGTCGTAGCCGATCTCGAGGATGCGCTCGCGCACCGTGTTGGTGATGTCGGCGAACGCCTCCTTTGCCGACGTGGTCACCTCGCCGACGACGTGCACCTGACCGGTGGTCACCAGCGTCTCCACCGCAACCCGGGACCTGGGATCCTGCGCAAGCAACGCGTCGAGCACCGAGTCGCTGATGGCGTCACAAATCTTGTCGGGGTGGCCCTCGGTTACCGACTCGCTGGTAAACAGCCGAGCATCGCTCACGGTTCGATCCCTTTCCGAAACTTAGTTAGTCGAATTATATATCGTCTGCCCCGGTGCACCCAAGCGCGCGCCGCCGTCTCGCGCAACCCTTAGGCGCAGCCTGATGCCTGCTTTGGCGTTACCCGCCGCTGCTGTGCAAGAAGGCCACGATCGCGTCCACAATACGGCTGGCCATCAGAGTTTTCGAACCGTGCTCCAGTGCTGATTCGGTTCCGTCCGACGCGAGCAGCCAGCCGTCGTTGTTGTCGACTTCGAACGCCCGATTCTCACCGACGGCATTGACGACTAGCAAATCGCAGCCTTTGCGCCGCAATTTCGCCCTGGCGTGGAAAAGCACGTCGCCGTTGGCATCGCCGGTTTCCGCAGCGAACCCGACGATGGCTCGCATGTTGGGCAATTGGCCGTCGGCGCGGGCCCGCACCGCACCCGCGAGCACGTCTTCGGTGCGGCGTCAGCTCGATGGCGGTGCGGCTCCGGAGCGCCGACTTCTTGATCTTGCTGGTCGCAGGCTGAGCCGGCCGGAAGTCGGCGACCGCGGCCGCCATCACCAGCACGTGCGCGTCGGGCGCGTGCTTGGAGACGGCGTCTCTGAGCTGGGCGGCGGAGCCGATGTGCACGACCTCGACACCGGCCGGGTCGATCAGGCCCGCGGTGTTGCCGGCGACGAGCGTGACGTCGGCGCCACGCTGGGCCAGCACCCGGGCCATCGCATAGCCCTGCTTGCCCGAGCTGCGGTTCCCGATGAACCGCACCGGGTCGATGGGCTCGCGGGTTCCGCCCGCGCTGACCAGCACCTTGACGCCGGCCATGTCGTACGGCAGCGCGTCGGCGCGCTCGAGCAGCAGCCGGGCCAGCGTGGTGATCTCCTCGGCCTCGGGCAGCCGCCCCGCGCCGCTGTCGGCGCCGGTCAGCCGGCCGGAGGCGGGCTCGAGCACGATGGCGCCCCGGCGGCGCAACGTCGCGACATTGTCGACGGTCGCCGGGTGAAACCACATCTCGGTGTGCATCGCGGGCGCGAACAGCACCGGACATCGCGCGGTCAGCAGCGTCGCGGTCAGCAGGTCGTCGGCCCGGCCCGCCACCGCGCGGGCCAGCAGGTCAGCGGTGGCCGGCGCGACCACGACGAGGTCGGCTTCCTGGCCGATGCGGACGTGCGGCACCTCGTGGACGTCATCGAAGACGCCGGTGTGCACGGGGTTTCCGGACAGGGCTTCGAAGGTGGCCGCGCCGATGAAGCGCAGCGCGGACTCGGTGGGCACGACGCGGACGGAGTGGCCGGCCTCGGTGAGCTGACGGACCACGGTGGCGGCCTTGTAGGCGGCGATGCCACCGGCGACGCCGACGATGATCCGCTTCTGCTCCGTCACCTGACGTCCCGGCCCGGCTACTCGCCCTCGGTGTGCTCGAGCAGGTCTCCGTGGATTTCGCGGAGCGCGATCGACAGCGGCTTTTCCTGCAGGCCGGGCTCGACCAGCGGGCCGACGTACTCGAGGATGCCGTCGCCGAGCTGGTTGTAGTAGTCGTTGATCTGGCGCGCACGCTTCGCGGCGTAGATCACCAGCGCGTACTTGCTCGACGCGCGGTCAAGCAGCTCGTCGATGGGCGGGTTGGTAATGCCCAACGGCGTGTCGTATGCGCTGGCGGCGGACGTGTCGATGTCGTCCACAGCGGCCAGCTGCGCATCGGCGTGCGGGGTGCTCACGTAGAAAATCTCCTGAAGGGTTAGGTGGCTCTCGGGCTCGATCGCGCCGTGTCTGGCGCTTTGCCCACCAGCAAGGATACCAATTCAGTGCAGGCGGACTCCAACTCGCTGTTCACGACGACGACGTCGAAGTCGTCCTGAGCGGCCAACTCCGCGCGAGCGGTGGCCAGTCGTCGGGCCATGACCTCGGCGGTTTCGGTGCCACGCTTCGAGAGCCGGCTGCCGAGCGCCTCCCAGCTGGGTGGGGCCAGAAAAACGGTGATGACCTCGGGCATCGCTTCCTTGACGGCCCGGGCGCCGGCCAGATCGACTTCGATCAGGACCGGTTGGCCGACCTTTGTCGCCTCCCGGATGGGTGCGGCGGGCGTCCCGGATCTGTGCAGGCCACCGTGGATCTCCGCCCATTCCAGCAGCGCGCCGTCGTCGATCAGCTGCTGGAACCGCTCGGCGGTCACGAAGGAATAGTCGACGCCGTCCACCTCACCGGGGCGGGGTGCCCTGGTGGTGACGGAAACGGAAAAGTGCAGGTCGGGGATCCGGTCACGCAGACAGCGGACGACAGTGGATTTCCCGACGGCAGATGGGCCGGACAGCACCACGACCGGGGCCTTAGCGCTGCCCAGCCCTCCGCCTTCGCTCACTGACCTCCCTTACGAGAAGTCGAACTTTTCCAGCAGCGCCTTCCGCTGACGATCACCCAGGCCGCGCAGTCGGCGGGTCGGCGCGATCTCGAGCTCGGTCATGATCTCCTGCGCCTTGACCTTGCCGACCTTGGGCAATGCCTCCAGAAGCGCGGAAACCTTCATCTTGCCGAAGACCTCGTTGGTCTCGGCATCCTTGAGCACCTGCTTGAGGTTGGTGCCGCCGCGCTTGAGCCGATCCTTGAGTTCGGCACGTGCTCGACGTGCGGCAGCAGCCTTCTCCAACGCTGCCGCGCGCTGTTCGTCGGTCAACTGGGGAAGTGCCACGGGTTCCTCCGTCTCGTCACCATCATCTGTTTTTGTCTCGGCTGGTCCGTAAACCAGCCAGCGAGAGCGACCGTACCCACGCAATCTGACGAAAGCTAACCCCACCCCCTGGTTACGGCTCCAAAAGCCCAGCGTATGAGGCGCCGGTGTGACGGCCCGGCGGCCGTCGTGAACGGCGCAAACGCCGTGATCGCTGTCACGATCGCTGCGGAACTGCCTGCATATCAAGGGTTTTCGAATGACCGGCGCACGGTCGGATCCCTGGTGACCTCGCCGGGGTCCATGGCCGACAGACCACTGGCAGCGAAACTTAAGAAAATGTTGGCTGGTCACCGCGTGTCGGGCGTGTCGTGACGGTCGCGACACCCTGGGTCGACCTGTCGGTTGACAGGGCACCGCGGGCGCCCAGCGCACGACCAATCGGGCCAAAGCGGGCCCATGGCTACCTGCAGGGCGGCCCGCAATCGATGTCGATCATGGGGTGTTCACCAGCCTAGAAGGAGGCTGATCATGGACGTCAAGCGTTTGACCTGGGCTTATGGTTCTCCGGTATCCCCGATCCCGCGGTGAATCGACCCTGGTGCCGCAGGACGCCGATCAACTACGATGCGTAGTAGATCCTATCCGCGGCACCGGGAGCGGTCCATGCGACAGGCATTCCAGACACTGCTGGCGTTGTTCGGCGTCATCGTGATCGGCATCTCCCTCGCCCATTTCGCGATCGGCCCCAGAGCGATCATCGGCGGCGTGGCGGTGAACGCGACGATGGCGGGCGAGGACCGGTTCTTCGCCGGACTGCTGCTGTGTTACGGCGTCGCGCTGCTGTGGTGCGCACGCGATGTGCAGCACAAGCGCGTCTACATCAACCTGCTGGCCGCCGTGTTCTTCGTCGGCGGGATCGGGCGGCTCCTCGCGGTCGTGGTCGACGGCGCACCTCATCCGTTCTATGTCGCGATGCTGGTGGTGGAATTGGCGTTGCCGCCACTGATGGTGGTGGCCGCCAAGCGGGTCGCAGAGCCGCAGTAGCGGCGCCGAAAATCGTCGTCACCTCGTCAGTGCCCCCGCGTTGACATCGGCGAAACCCGTTGCGACTGCCGCGGTTGCCGTCGGCGGTCATGCCAGATATGCCACCGCATCACGGAATCGCTGCGCCGCGGCCCGCACCGCGGCGACCTCGGGGCCGGCGCGCAGCACCTCGCGTGACACGGCGGGCAACAGCTGTCCCGGCCGCGCCCCGCCAAGGCCGCCGAGCGCCTCGGGTCGTCCGCCCTGCGCGCCGACGCCCGGCACCAGCACCGGGCCGCCCAGTGCGCTGACATCGGGCGGGTCGGACACGGTCGCGCCGACGACGACGCCGACCGAGCCGGGCTGCGACGGCGACTCGCGGTTGACCGCGGCCGGCGGCGTCGACGATCGATTGCGCGACGGTGCGGCCCCCGGCGTCGGCCCGCTGCACGCCCGCACCCTCGGGATTCGACGTGGCGGCCAGCACGAACACCCCTCGACCATGGGCGGCGGCGGTGTCGAGAAGCGGCTGCAGGGAACCGAATCCGAGATACGGCGAGGCGGTCACCGCATCCGCGGCCAGCGGTGAAGTCACCGGCCCACGCATCGGCGTAGGCCGCCATTGTCGAGCCGATGTCGCCGCGTTTGGCATCGGCCAGCACCAGCACCCCTTCGGCGCGCAGCGCGGAGATCGTTCGTTCCAACACCGCATAACCGGCGGCCCCGTACGCCTCGAAGAACGCCACCTGGGGTTTGACCACGGCGAAATCGGCGAAGGCGGCCGACGCAGACGTCGCAGAACCTGCTCAGCCCGTCGGCGTCGGTCGGCAGGCCCCAGGCCCGCAGCAGTTCGGGATGCGGGTCGATGCCGCAGCACAGCGGCCCGCGCTCGCGACACCGCGTCAGCCAGCCGGCGACCGAACCCGCCCACTGCCTACTCTCCCAGCGCGCTGTGCAGCTCCTGCAGCGACATCACGCCGATGTCGCCGCGGATTCCCGCCTCGATGCCCTGCACGGCTGCCGATGCGCCCTGCACGGTCGTCACACAGGGAATGTTCATTGCCACTGCGGCCGAACGGATTTCGTATCCGTCGATGCGCGGACCGGAGTTGCCGTAGGGAGTGTTGATCACCATGTCGATCTCGCCGGCCCTGATGGCGTCGACGGCCGACAGCGGCGGGCCGGCCGGGACTGGGTGGCTCGAAGTGCTTGCGCACCTCGTCGCACGGAATGCCGTTGCGCCGCAGCATCTCGGCGGTCCCTGCGGTGGCCAGCACCCGGAAGCCCAAGTCGGCCAGCCGTTTCACCGGGAACACCAGCGAGCGCTTGTCGCGGTTGGCCACCGAGACGAACACGGTGCCGTGAGTAGGCAGCGAGCCGTAGGCGGCGGTCTGGCTCTTCGCGAACGCGCTGCCGAAGTCGTGGTCGATGCCCATTACTTCGCCGGTCGACTTCATCTCCGGGCCCAGCAGCGAGTCGATCTGCGTGCCGTCGGCCTTGCGGAACCGATTGAACGGCAGCACGGCCTCCTTGACGGCGACGGGCGCGTTGCGGGCGTGCGACGCCGCCGTCCCCGGTCTTGGCGAGGACACCCTCCGTCGCGCAGCTGGGCGATGGTCGCGCCCAACATGATTCGCGCGCAGGCCTTGGCCAGCGGCACGGCGGTGGCCTTGGATACGAACGGCACCGTGCGGCTGGCGCGCGGGTTGGCCTCCAGCACGTAGAGCACGTCGTCCTTGAGCGCGATACTGCACGTTGAGCAGCCCGACCACGCCGATGCCGTGCGCGATGGCCTCGGTGGCGTGGCGCACCGACTCGATGTCGCTGCGGCCCAACGTCACCGGCGGCAGCGCGCACGCGGAGTCGCCGGAGTGGATACCGGCCTCCTCGATGTGCTCCATGATTCCGCCGATGTACACCTCGGTGCCGTCGCACAGTGCGTCGACGTCGATCTCGATGGCGTCCTCGAGGAACCGGTCGACCAGCACGGGGTGCTCGGGCGACAGTTGGGTGGCGCGGGTGATGTAGCCCTGCAGGGTTTCGTCGTCGTAGACGATCTCCATGCCGCGCCCGCCGAGCACGTAGGACGGCCGCACCAGCACCGGGTAGCCGATCTCAGCGGCGATCCGGCGGGCCTGCTCGAAGCTGGTGGCCGTGCCGAACCGCGGCGCGGGCAGCCCCGCGTTGTTGAGCACCTCACCGAACGCGCCGCGGTCCTCGGCCAGGTCGATGGCCTTGGGGCTGGTGCCGACGATCGGCACGCCGGCGTCGGCGAGCCGCTGCGCCAGACCCGAGTGGCGTCTGCCCGCCGAGTTGCACGATGACGCCGACCACGCCGGGACCGCCCTTACCTGAGGCGGATTCGGCGTAGAACACCTCGAGCACGTCCTCGAACGTCAGCGGTTCGAAGTACAGCCGGTCGGCGGTGTCGTAGTCGGTGGACACCGTCTCGGGGTTGCAGTTGACCATCACGGTCTCGAACCCGGCCTCGCTCAGCGTGGTCGCGGCGTGCACGCAGCTGTAGTCGAACTCGATGCCCTGCCCGATCCGGTTGCGGCCCGGACCCCAGGATCAGCACCTTTGGCTTCTCGGTCTGCGGGGCGACCTCGGTCTCGGCGGCCGGGTCGAGTCTCGTAGCTGCTGTAGTGATACGGCGTCTTCGCCTCGAACTCGGCCGCGCAGGTGTCGACGGTCTTGAAGACGGGGTGGATGCCGAGCCGCCGGCGCAGCGCGCGCACGCCGACCTCGCCGGCCAGTTCCGGTCGCAGCGCGGCGATCTGGCGGTCCGACAGCCCATGGTGCTTGCTGCGCCGCAACAGCTCGCCGTCCAGCACGGGGGCGTCCTGCAGTTCGGACCGCAGTGCGACCAGTCCCGCGATCTGTTCGACGAACCACGGGTCGACGCCGGAGGCCTGCCGAGACCTGTTCGACGGCGGCGCCGAGGCGCAGGGCGAGCTCGATGTCGTAGAGCCGCCCGTCGGTGGGCGTCTTCAGACCCTCCAGCAGGTCCTCGACCGACACGTCGGGGTCGGGTGTGGTCCAGAATCCGGCCCGGTCGGTTTCCAGGGAACGCATCACCTTGCCGAGCGCTTCGATGAAGTTGCGGCCCAACGACATTGCCTCGCCGACGGACTTCATCGTGGTGGTCAGTGTCGCGTCGGCGCCGGGAAACTTCTCGAACGCAAACCGCGGCGCCTTGACCACGACATAGTCCAGAGTCGGCTCGAAGCAGGCAGGGGTTTCCTTGGTGATGTCGTTGAGGATCTCATCGAGGGTGTAGCCGATCGCCAGCTTGGCGGCGATCTTGGCGATCGGGAAGCCGGTGGCCTTTGACGCCAGCGCACTCGATCGCGACACCCGCGGGTTCATCTCGATGACGATGAGCCTGCCGTCTTGTGGGTCGACCGCGAATTGGATGTTGCAGCCGCCGGTGTCGACGCCGACCTCGCGCAGGATCGCGATGCCCGAGGTCGCGCATCTTCTGGTATTCGCGGTCGGTCAGTGTCATCGCAGGGGCGACGGTCACCGAGTCGCCGGTGTGCACGCCCATCGGGTCGACGTTCTCGATCGAACACACCACGACCACGTTGTCGTGGCCGTCGCGCATCAGCTCGAGCTCGAACTCCTTCCAGCCGAAGATGGATTCCTCGATCAGCACGTTGGCGCTGGGCGAGGCGGTCAACCCGTCGCCGGCCATCCGTTCGACCTCCGTCGGCGGAATGCGCCATGCCCGACCCGAGGCCGCCCATCGTGAACGACGGGCGAACGACGACGGGCAGCCCGAGCTCCTCGACGGTCTCGCGCACCTCGTCCATCGTGAAACACACCCGGGACCGCGCGGATTCGCCGCCGACCTTGGCGACGATGTCCTTGAATCGCTGCCGGTCCTCGCCGCGCTGGATGGCCTCGAAGTCGGCGCCGATCAGCTCGACGCCGTACCGGTCCAGCGCACCGTTCTCGTACAGCGCGACGGCGGTGTTCAGCGCGGTCTGCCCGCCCAGCGTGGCCAGCAGCGCGTCGATCTTGTTGCCGCGCTCGGCCTGTTGGGCGATGACGCGCTCGACGAACGCGGGTGTGATCGGCTCGACGTAGGTGTGGTCGGCGAACTCGGGGTCGGTCATGATGGTCGCCGGGTTGGAGTTGACCAGGCTGACCTGCAGCCCTTCGGCGCGCAGCACGCGACAGGCCTGGGTGCCCGAGTAGTCGAACTCGCAGGCTTGGCCGATGACGATCGGCCCGGAGCCGATCACCAGCACGTGGCGCAGGTCAGTCCGCCGCGGCATCTAGCTCCCCCTCCGTCCCGGTTCTCCCTGCCATCAGGTCGACGAACTGGTCGAACAGGTACTCCGCGTCGTGTGGGCCCGCCGCCGCCTCCGGGTGGTACTGCACCGAAAAAGCGCGCCCGTCAACGAGTTTGATGCCTTCGACGACGCCGTCGTTGGCGCAGGTGTGGCTGACCTCGGCGGTGCCGAACGGGGTGTCGAACCGCTCGCCCGCCTCGCCTTCGAGCGCGAATCCGTGGTTCTGCGCGGTCACCGCGACCCGGCCGGTCGCGTGGTCGATGACGGGCACGTTGATGCCGCGGTGCCCGAACACCATCTTGTAGGTCGGGCGGCCGAGCGCCCTACCGAGAATCTGGTTGCCGAAGCAGATGCCGAACAACGGGATGCCGGCACCGAGCACTTCTCGGGTGACGCCGACGATGTGGTCGGCGGTCGCCGGGTCGCCGGGCCCGTTGGACAGAAACACCCCGTCAGGCTTGAGTTCGGCGATCTGGTCGAACCCCACCGTCGACGGCAGCACATGGCTGCGGATGCCGCGCCTCGCGAAGTTGCGCGGCGTGTTGGTCTTGATGCCGAGGTCGATCGCGGCGACGGTGAACCGTTGCGGCCCATCGGGTTCCACGACGTAGGTGACCTCGGTGCTGACCTCGCCGGCGAGATCTGCGCCGAGCATCGACGGTTGGCTGCGGACCCGGGTCAGCAGCTCGCCGGCATCGGCGCGCGCATCACCGGAGAACACACCCGCCTTCATCGACCCCAGGCTGCGAAGATGTCGCACCACGGCGCGGGTGTCGATGCCCGCGATGCCGACGATCTCCTGCCGAACGAGTTCGTCCTCGAGCGTGCCGGTGGCGCGCCAGCTCGACGCCCGCGGCGACGGATCGCGCACCGCGTAGCCGGCCACCCAGATCTTGTCGCCGCGACTCTCGGCGTCCTCATGGTTCCACCCGGTGTTGCCGATCTGCGGCGCGGTGGCCACCACGATCTGCCCGTGGTAACTGGGGTCGGTGAGGGTTTCCTGGTAGCCCGACATGCCGGTGGAGAACACCGCCTCGCCGAGCGTCTGCCCGACGGCCCCGAACGGGGTGCCGGTGAAGATGCGGCCGTCCTCGAGCACCAGCACCGCCGCGCGGCTCATGCGGCTTCCTTCAGCCAGCGGTCGTATTCCCGGCGATCGTCGGCGCGAAAACCGGTGTCGATCTCGGTTCCCGACGGCAACCGCCACCTGATGGCAAGGATGCCTTCGTGGGTCATCGCCTTGCCCGCGATTCCCCGCTCGGTGCGAATCGCGGTGATCGCGTCGTCGGGTATCCAGATCGGGCCGGCACCGTTGCGCTGCAACATGATTCCTTCGGGATAGCGGGTCAGCACGGCCTTGGCGCGGTAGCCGAGGTCACCGACGGCGATGCGGTCCAGCCAGCTGGGCGCGAGCGTGCTGCCGACGTAGAGCCCCTTGGTCGCGGGGATCAGCGCCTGGCCAACGGTATCGGGCAGCGCCGGCAGCGTGCCAATCAATTGCGCCTGCCGCTGCGCGCGGTGCAGCCAGCCACGCATCATCTGCCGGATCAGGAACGCGATCAGCACGGCAACCACTGCGGCCATGATCAGCGACCCGACAAGCGTTCCGGTGTTCATGCGCGATCCGCCTGCGCTTCTCGCTTGCCGTTCACGCCGCGCTCTTCCCGTCGCGTGCGGTGATCTTGCCCCTCAGCAGCGTCATCGTGACGGCCGCAGGCAACTCCATGGATTCATACGGCGTATTGTCCGAGCGGCTGGCCAGCGCGGACCCCTCGACCGTCCACGTCGCGTCGGGGTCGACGACGGTCAGGTTGGCCGGCTCCCCGATCTCCAAGGGTCGGCCCTGGTCTGGCAATCCGACGATGCGGGCCGGGCCTTCGCTCATCACTCGCGCGACGTCACGCCATGTCAACAGGCCGGGCCGCACCATCGTCTCGACTACGACCGAGAGCGCGGTCTGCAGGCCGAGCATGCCGGGCCGCGCGGCGGAGAACTCACAGAACTTTTCGTGTTCGGCGTGCGGCGCGTGGTCGGTGGCCACGCAGTCGATGACCCCGTCGGCCAGCGCATGCCGCAGCGCCTCGGTGTCGGCGGCCTCACGCAGCGGCGGGTTGACGCGGTTGCGGCCGTCGTAGGTGGACAACCGCTCGTCGTCGAGCAGCAAGTGATGCGGGGTTACCTCGGCTGTGATCGAAATACCTTGTGCCTTGGCCCATCTGATGATTTCCACCGTGCCGGTGGTGGACGCGTGGCAGATGTGCACCCGCGCACCCGCATCGCGGGCCAGCAGCGCGTCACGGGCGACGATGGACTCCTCGGCGGCACGGGGCCAGCCGGCCAAACCGAGCCGGGCGGCGTTGGGGCCCTCGTGTGCGACCGCGCCGACAGTGAGCCGCGGCTCTTCGGCGTGCTGCGCGATCAGGACACCGAGGCCCGTTGCGTACTCGAGGGCCCTGCGCATGATCAGTGGGTCGTGCACGCAGATGCCGTCGTCGGAGAACATCCTCACCTGCCCGGCGCCGGCTGCCATCAACCCCATCTCGGTCAGTTGGGCGCCGGCCAACCCCACAGTGACCGCGCCGACCGGATGCACGTCGACGAGCCCGACCTGTTGGCCCCGGTGCCAGACATGATCGGTGACGACCGGGCTGTCGGCGACCGGATTGGTGTTGGCCATCGCGAACACCGCGGTGTAGCCGCCCAAAGCCGCTGCCGCCGAGCCGGTCTCGATGTCCTCGGCGTACTCCCGGCCAGGCTCGCGCAGGTGGGTGTGCAGGTCGACGAAGCCCGGGAGCAGGATCTGGCCGGTGGCGTCGACGACGTCGGCATCGTCGGGAATGGGCAGCTTCGGACCGATCTCGGTGATCTGGGCATCGGACACCAGCACATCGACTGGCTTCCCTTCGCCGTAGAGCCGGACCCCTCGAATCAACACGCTCATGCGCTGATCGCCTCCCGCTCTGCACCGACCAGAAGATGAAACAGCACCGCCATCCGGACATGCACACCGTTGGACACCTGTTGCAACACAGCCGATTGCGCCGAATCAGCGACCGAGAAGGCGATCTCCATGCCGCGCACCATCGGGCCGGGATGCAGCACGACTGCATTGCCGGGAAGCAACGCCTGACGCTTCTCGGATAGCCCGTAGAGCACCGAGTACTCGCGGGCCGAAGGGAAGAAGCCGCCATTCATCCGTTCGGCCTGCACCCGCAGCATCAGCACCGCGTCGGCGATGGGAAGTTCGGCGTCGAGGTCATGCGAGACGGTCACCGGCCAGTCGGTCACCCCGACCGGCAGCAGGGTGGGCGGCGCGACGAGAACCACTTCGGCGCCCAGAGTGTCGAGCAACAGGACGTTGGACCGCGCCACCCGGCTGTGCAGCACGTCGCCCACGATTACCACCCGCTTGCCCTCGATGCTGCCCAGCCGTTGCCGGATGGTCAGCGCGTCGAGAAGCGCCTGGGTGGGGTGTTCGTGGGTGCCGTCGCCGGCATTGATCACCGCAGGCCCGCCCTGCTCGGTGGCCGTCCATTCGGCCAGCTGCTGGGCCGCCCCGGACGCGGGGTGCCGGATGATCAGCGCGTCGGCACCGGCAGCGCGCAGGGTGAGCGCGGTGTCGCGCAGCGATTCGCCTTTGGCCACCGAGGATCCCGACGCACTGACGTTGATCACGTCGGCGCTCATCCACTTCCCCGCGACCTCGAACGACACCCGGGTGCGGGTGGAATTCTCGTAGAACATCGTGATGATCGTTCGACCGCGCAGCGTCGGCAGCTTCTTGACCTCGCGCCCGAGCAGTGCCTGGCTGAACTGGTCGGCGTCGTCGAGGATTGCCACCGCATCGTCGCGGCTCAGGTCGGCCGCCGACAGTAGATGCTTCATCGTGGTGGCCCTCCGTGCGGTGCGATGGACACCCCGTCGTAGCCGTCATCCTCAGCCAGCCGGACCTTGACGTTCTCGCTGCGCGAGGTGGGCACGTTTTTGCCGACGTAGTCGGCGCGCAGCGGCAGTTCGCGGTGGCCGCGATCGACGAGCACTGCGAGTTGCACGGCGCGGGGCCGGCCGATGTCACGCAGGGCGTCCAGGGCGGAGCGAACGGTCCGGCCGGAGTACAACACGTCGTCGACGAGGATCACCAGCGCGCCGTCGATGCCGCCCTCAGGAATGGAGGTGTCCTCCAGTGGCCGCGGTGGCTTGAAGTTGAGGTCATCGCGGTAGAGCGTGATGTCCAAGGCACCGCGCGGCACCGTGACGTCCGAGAATTCCTTGATTCTGTCGGCGAGCCGGGCGGCCAGCGTCACACCGCGGGTCGGGATGCCGAGCAGGATGACGCGGGGCGCGTCGGGACCGTCAAGCGCGGTCTTCTCAATGATCTGATGGGCGATGCGGGAGATGGTCCGGCCGACGTCGGCGGCGGTCAACAATTCCCGGTCGGTGTCAGGAGAGCCCACGATGCGACTCTGACCTCCTTCTCCGCCTCTCGGGACGGATCGTTAAAGGACGTCGAACTTCCGCGCGAGCTTAGCACCCGGCGATTGGCCGGCTATCGCGACACCGCCGAGCGCTGCTCGGTGAGCGTGGCGTAGCCGGCTACTCGAATCAGCGCCACCGGCCGACCCACCTGCGGCGCTGGGTACGCTGACGCCGATGAGACTCGACGGTAACCAGGCCTCCATCCGCGAAGCGATCGATGCCGGGCTGCTGGCGGGCGCGGTGACGCTGGTTTGGCGCTCCGGCGAGGTCCTGCAGATCAACGAACTCGGCCACCGCGACGTCGACGCCAACCTCCCGATGCAGCGGGACACGATTTTCCGCATCGCGTCGATGACCAAACCCGTGACCGTTGCCGCCGCGCTGTCCCTGCTCGACGAAGGCAAGCTGGCGCTGGCCGACCCGGTCGCGAACTGGCTGCCCGAGCTGTCGACCATGCGGGTGCTCGACACGCCGGGCGGTCCGCTGGACAAGACGCATCCGGCGCGCCGGCCGATCACCGTCGATGATCTGATGACCCACCGCAGCGGGCTGGCGTACTTCTTCTCCGTGACCGGGCCGTTGGCGAAGGCATACTCGCGCATTTCGGCACGGCAGAACCCGGACAGCTGGTTGGCCGAGGTGGCCGCGTTACCGCTTCAGCATCAACCCGGCGACAAGGTGACCTACAGCAACGCCACCGATGTGTTGGGCATTCTGCTTGAACGCATCGAAGGCAAGTCCCTTCAGGACGTGCTCGCCGAGCGGGTTCTGGGTCCACTGAACATGGCCGACACCGGATTCTTCGTGGCGTCCCGCAACCGCGGTCGTACCGCCACCATGTACAAGCTCGAGGACGACGACACGCTCAGCCATGACGCGATGGGGCCACCGCCGATCTCGCCGCCCCCGTTCTGCATGGGTGGGGCGAATCTCTTCTCCACCGCCGACGACTATCTGACGTTTGCCCGGATGCTTCTCGCCGGTGGTGAAGTCGACGGTGTACGGGTGCTCTCCGAGGAGTCGGTGAGGTTGATGCGCAGCGACCGCCTGACCGACGAGCAGAAACGTCATCCGTTTCTGGGCATGCCGTTCTGGATCGGCCGCGGTTTCGGCTTGAACCTTTCGGTGGTGACCGACCCGACCCGGTCCCGTCAGCTGTTCGGGCCCGGCGGTATCGGGACGTTCAGCTGGCCTGGGGCCTACGGCACCTGGTGGCAGGCCGATCCGAGCCAGAATCTCATCTTGGTCTATCTCATCCAGAACCTCCCGAACTTCGGCGTCGACGCGGCCGCCGCCGTGGCGGGCAACACCTCATTGCTGAAACTGCAATCAACACAACCGAAATTCGTGCGCCGGACGTATCAGGCCCTGGAGATCTAGCTGTCAGGCCGGGTCGGCCGTGCCCCGCACCGCTTCAGACGCGGCCCGGATCTGTGGCGTCACCAGCATCACCTGGCCCAGCACGCCGTTGACGAAACCCGGTGAGTCGTCGGTGGACAACTGCTTGGCCAGCTCGACGGCTTCGTCGACGGCGACCGGTTCTGGGACGTCATCGGCGTGCAGCAGCTCCCACACCGCGACGCGCAGGATCGCCCTGTCGACGGCGGGCAGCCTTTCCAAGGTCCAGCCCTGCAGGTGGGCCGAGATGAGGTCGTCGATGTGCGCGGCGTTCTCGGTCACCCCGCGTGCCACGGTCACCGTGTACGGATTGAGCGGCGAGACGTCGGATTCCGTCTCCGCCAAGGCATTTCGCCCTTCGGCGACCTCGGCGGCGGTCATCCCCCGCGCCTCGGCCTCGAAGAGCAGGTCGACGGCGCGTTTGCGGGCCTGGTGCCGGCCTCGATCGCCTCGTCGATCAGGCATTCACCCGGCCCAGGTAGCTGCCGTCGCGCGAATCCACCTTCAGCTTGTCGCCGGTGTTGATGAACAGCGGCACGTTGATGGTCGCGCCGGTCTCCAGCGTCGCCGGCTTGGTGCCTGCACTGGAGCGGTCGCCCTGCAGGCCGGGCTCGGTGTGGGTGACCACGAGTTCCACGGTCACGGGCAGCTCGAGGTACAGGGGGCTGCCGTCGTGGAACGCGACCTGCACCGGCATGCTCTCCAGCAGGAAGTTGGCCGCGTCCCCGACCAGCGAATCGGGCAGGTGATGCTGTTCGTAGTCCGCACTGTCCATGAACACGAAGTCCGACCCGTCGCGGTACAGGTAGGTGGTGTCGCGGCGGTCGACGGTGGCAGTCTCGACCTTCACGCCGGCGTTGTAGGTCTTGTCGACGACCTTGCCGGACAGCACGTTCTTCAGCTTGGTCCGCACGAAGGCCGGCCCCTTGCCCGGCTTGACGTGCTGGAACTCGACGATCTGCCACAGCTGGCCGTCGATCTGCAGGACGAGCCCATTCTTGAAGTCGGCGGTCGATGCCACGGTCGGTATTTCTCCTAGCTTCTTGTCTGAAAAATCGCCAGTTCCTTACGGATATGCCTCTCCCCCGGGCGACTCGCTTACCTTACTCAGTGCCGTCGGTTCGAGATGTGACGCCGTCCACCGTCCGCCCGACAGACCAACCTTTGCGGTTGACCGCAAGCTACCTCGAACGACTACCCGCCGGTCCGATCCTTGATGCGCTGGCGGAAATCGCCGTTGGCCAGAGCCGTCTCGCCCAACCCGGTGGCGCTCCACCCTTGCGGGCTTCTCGTTCCTAACTGGACCACATCGGCATGCTCAAGCACCTGCAGGGCCTCGAGTACCGCCCTATCCAGTTCTAGCCGGTTAGACACCCCGCCGGCCCCGCGATACCCACGAAGCAGCCAGCCGACAAGCAGGCGGTTGAGATCCTTGCCGTGATGGGGTGGCATGACACTCTCCTCGGGAGAGCCAAGGCTGATCGGCCAGAGCGTACGCCCGCCGCCGGCCGGTTGTGCGGTTGTTCAGCAATCGACCCCAACGACCCCGAAGTCAGCGTTCCGCCGCTTTGTGTTAGCTATGCCAGAATCGCCAGTTCCCGGGGAAACCGGGTCAGTAATTCTGGTGTTGCGCTCGCCAACGACAAGGGTGTCCTCGATGCGGACGCCGCCGCGATCGGGCAGATAGACACCGGGCTCCACGGTGACCGCAGAGCCCGCAAGC
The DNA here is from genome assembly GCA_963733605.1 of uncultured Actinomycetota bacterium. Classification (GTDB taxonomy): domain Bacteria; phylum Actinomycetota; class Actinomycetes; order Mycobacteriales; family Mycobacteriaceae; genus Mycobacterium. The sequence goes on along the minus strand of CAVTDY010000032.1, from coordinate 150,820 downwards.
AGCTGGCCTGCGGCCGACGCGCTGATTCCCGGCGCTTCGTGGATCTGCAGTCCCACCCCGTGGCCGAGCCCGTGGCCGAAGTTGTCGGCGTAGCCGGCGTCGGCGATCACCTGCCGCGACGCGCCGTCGACGTCCTTGAGGGTCACCCCCGGCGCGAGCGCGTCCCGGCCCGCTTGCTGCGCGGCGGCAACCAGCTCGTAAATGTCGAGCTGCCACTGCGCGGCGGGAGCCAGCACGAACGTGCGGGTCATGTCGGAGTGGTAGCCGCAGACCAGCGCACCGAAGTCGATCTTCACGAAGTCGCCCGCCGTCAGCACCGCATCGGTCGGCCGGTGGTGCGGGATCGCGGAGTTGGCCCCCGCCGCGACGATGGTTTCGAACGACACGCCGTCGGCGCCGTGATCGAGCATCAGCGACTCGAGCTCGCGGCCCACCTCTTTCTCCGTCCGGCCGGTGCGCAGCCCGCCCCGGTCGACGAGGTCGGTCAGCGCGGCGTCGGCGGCCTCGCACGCCAGCCGCAGCAGCGCGACCTCGCCGGCATCCTTGACCTCGCGCAGCGCCTCCACCATTCCCGCCGCACGCACCAGCTCGGTGGAGTCACCGGCGGCCGAGCGCAGGGCGGCGAAGCCGTCGACGGTGACCACGTGGCTTTCAAACCCCAACCGGCGCACGCCGTCCTTGGCGGCGCGCCCGGCCAGATGCCGCGCGCACGCCCGCTCGATGACGATCTCGGCGTCCTGGGCTTGCTGCGCGGCCTGGGTGCGATAGCGCCCGTCGGTGGCCAGCACCGGCGTTTCGTCGTCGGTGAGGATCAGCAGCGCCGCGTTCGAACCGGTGAAACCGGACAGATAACGCACGTTGACCAGGTCGGATACCAGCATCGCGTCCAGGCCGGCATCGGCAAGCCGCTGGCGCAGCCGGTCCCGGCGCTGAGAAATCGTCACAGTCGGTGACGCTACTCGCTAAGGTGTGGCCCCATGAGCAAGTGGTTACTGCGTGGACTGGTGTTCGCGGCCCTGATGGTGATCGTCCGGTTAGTGCAGGGGACGTTGATCAACGCGTTTGAGACGAAGGCGGGATTGATCAGCCTCGTGCTGGTCGTTCTCTTCGCGATCGCGGTGTTGATCTGGGGGGTCCTCGACGGGCAGTCCGACGCGCGAGCCAACCCCGACCCCGACCGTCGCGCAGACCTGTCGATGACGTGGCTGCTGGCCGGTCTGTTCGCGGGCGTGGTCAGCGGCGCGGTGGCCTGGTTCATCTCGCTGTTCTACAAGAGCCTCTACGTCGAGGGTCTGCTCAACGAGCTCACCACGTTCGCGGCGTTCACCGCGCTGCTGGTGTTCCTTTTCGCGATCGGGGGCGTCGCGCTGGGCCACTGGCTGGTGGACCGTCGGGCTCCCGAGCTGCCGCGCCAACGAACGACGGACGCCGGCGACGAGCGGGTCGACACCGATGTGTTCGCCGCAGTGCGCCACGACGGCGGCACCGATGTCACCGAGACGGCGCCCACCGAGGCGCGTCACGAGGAGGAGTCCTAGCCGAGGCTCGCCAGGTACCGCAGCGCCAGCACGTAACCCTGAACTCCGAGGCCGACGATCACGCCGGTCGCGACGGCGCTGATATAGGAGTGGTGCCGAAACTCCTCGCGGGTATGCACGTTCGAGATGTGCACCTCGATCAGCGGTGCCCGCAGCTCAGCACACGCGTCGCGCAGCGCCACCGACGTGTGGGTGAGCGCTCCGGCGTTGAGCACCACCGGCTCGCCGGCGTCGGCGGCGGCGTGGATCCACGCCAGCAGCTCGGCTTCGTTATCGGATTGCCGGACAACGGCTTTCAAGCCCAGCTCGGCGGCTGAGCGTTCGACGAGCGCGACCAGGTCGTCGTGGCTGGTGCTGCCGTAGACCTCGGGCTCGCGGCGACCCAGCCGGCCGAGGTTGGGGCCGTTGATCACCTGAATGGTCGTCACTGCGCCACCTCCGCATAGGCCGCCGCCAACAGCGACGGATCCGGCCCCTCAAGCCGTCCCGGCTTGGCCAGCCCGTCGAGCACCACGAACCGAAGCACGCCGGCGCGTGTCTTTTTGTCGCCCGCCATGTATTCGAGCAGTTGCGGCAGCGCGTCGGTGTCGTAGCTGACGGGCAGCCCCAGTGAGGTGAGGATCGACCGGTGCCGCTCGGCGGTGTCGTCGTCGAGGCGCCCGGCCAGCCGACCCAGCTCGGCGGCGAACACCAGGCCCACCGACACCGCTGCGCCGTGCCGCCATTGGTAGCGTTCCCGACGCTCGATCGCATGGGCGAGGGTGTGACCGTAGTTGAGGATCTCGCGCAGCTGCGATTCTTTCTCGTCCGCGGCGACGACCTCGGCCTTGACGGCGACCGCGCGCCGGATCAACTCCGGCAACACCGTGCCCGCCGGGTCGAGCGCGGCCTCCGGGTCGGCCTCGATCAGGTCCAGGATCACCGGGTCGGCGATGAAGCCGGCCTTCACGATCTCGGCCATGCCGGCCACGATCTCGTTGCGCGGCAAGGTTTCCAGTGTGGCCAGGTCGATGAGCACGGCGGCGGGCTGGTGGAACGCGCCGACCAGGTTCTTTCCCGCGTCGGTGTTGATGCCGGTCTTGCCGCCGACCGCGGCGTCGACCATGCCCAGCAGCGTGGTGGGCACGTGCACGATGTCCACGCCGCGCAGCCAGGTGGCGGCGGCGAATCCGGCGACGTCGGTGGCCGCTCCTCCGCCGAGGCTGACGATCGCGTCCTTGCGGCCAACGCCGATGCGGCCCAGCACTTCCCAGATGAACCCGAGGACTGGCAGCTCCTTGCCGGCCTTCGGCGTCGGGGATCTCGATGCGGTGTGCATCGATGCCCTTGTCCGACAGGTGGCTCCGGATCGCCTCGGCTGTCTGCGACAGCACCGGCTGGTGCAGGATCGCGACCTTGTGCCTGCCGTCCAGTATGCGGCCCAGTTCGCCGAGCAGACCGGTGCCGATGATCACCGGGTATGGCGGGTCGACGAGAACGTCGACGGTCACCGGCTCAGTCACGGTGCCCCTTTCGCATTGCGGGCCGCCACGGCGGCCGGGGTCGGCGGAGCCTCGGTGCTCGGCGCCGGGTTCAGCGACGACGGACCACGCCGCCACGACGGGCGGCGGCGGCGCGCGCTGCGGCTTGGCCGCCGCAGGGTTCTCGAGCTGTTCGACGATGTAGCGCACCACCGCGCCGGGATTGCGGCGGTTGGTGTTGACGCGCATCGTGGCGACCCGCCGGTACAACGGAACGCGTTCGGCCATCAGGGCTTTGAACTTCTCGTTGCGATCGCCGCCTGCCAGCAGCGGACGCACGGTGCTGCCGCCGGTGCGGCGCGATCCCTCCGGCGGCGCTGATCTCCAGATAGATGACGGTGTGCCCGGCCAGCGCGTCACGCACCCCCGCGGTGGTGACGGCGCCGCCGCCCAGCGAAAGCACGCCGTCATGGGACTGCAGCGCGGAGCGCACGACGTCCTCCTCGATGCGGCGGAATTCCGCGCTCGCCGTCGGTGGCGAAGATGTCGGCGATGGTGCGAGCCGGTGGTCTCCTCGATCGCGGCGTCGGTGTCGAGCAGCGAAAGGCCCAGCGCCTTGGCCAGGCGCCGCCCGATCGTCGACTTGCCCGAGCCGGGCAGCCCGACCAGCACCGCCTTGGGCGCCATCAGCCCGATGCCTGCACGGTTGCGTTGCCGGCTCGCGAGCGGCTTCCTGCTCTTTTGCTCCTCGCGTGCGCACCGCGCGCAGGTACCTGTCGATGTTGGCCCGCGTCTCGGCCAGCGAGTCCCCGCCGAACTTCTCCAGCGCCGCGCGCGCCAGCACCAGCGCCACCATGGTCTCGACCACCACGCCCGCGGCGGGCACCGCGCACACGTCGGAGCGCTGGTGGATCGCGACGGCCTCGTCGCCGGTGGCCATGTCGACGGTGGCCAGCGCCCGCGGCACGGTGGAGATCGGCTTCATCGCGGCGCGCACCCGCAACGGCTGGCCGTTGGTCATGCCGCCTTCCAGGCCGCCGGCCCGGTTCGTCGAGCGCATCACACCGTCGGGCCCGGGATACATCTCGTCGTGGGCGACGCTGCCGCGCCGGCGCGCGGTCTCGAAGCCGTCGCCGATCTCGACGCCCTTGATCGCCTGGATGCCCATCACCGCACCGGCCAGCTGGCTGTCGAGCCGGTTGTCGCCGCTGGTGAACGAGCCCAACCCGACCGGCAACCCGTGGACGACCACCTCGACGACGCCACCGAGCGTGTCGCCGTCCTTCTTGGCGGCCTCGATCTCGGCGATCATCAACTTCTCGGCGGCCTTGTCGTCAAATGCGCGCACGGGGCTGGCGTCGATGGCCGGCAGGTCGGAGAACTGCGGCGGCGGCCCGTCGTAAGGCTTGGACGCGCCGATGGAGATCGACATGCGACAACACCTCGACGCCGAGCGCCTCCCGCAGGAACGCCCGGGCGACGGTGCCGGCGGCCACCCGGGCGGCGGTCTCGCGGGCGCTGGCGCGTTCGAGCACCGGGCGGGCGTCGTCGAAGCCGTACTTGAGCATGCCGGCGTAGTCGGCATGCCCCGGCCGCGGCCGGGTCAGCGGCGCGTTGCGGGCGCTGTCCTCGAGCTCGGCCGGGTCGACGGGGTCGGCCGCCATCACGGTTTCCCATTTCGGCCACTCGGTGTTGCCGATCTCGATCGCGATCGGGCCGCCGAGGGTGATGCCGTGCCGGACCCCGGCCAGCATGGTGACCTGGTCCTGCTCGAACTTCATCCTGGCGCCGCGGCCGTAGCCAAGGCGGCGGCGGGCCAGCTGACCCGCGATGTCGGCGGAGGTGACGTGGACGCCTGCAACCATGCCTTCGACCACGGCCACCAGGGCGCGGCCGTGGGATTCACCAGCTGTGGTCCAACGCAACACGCGTCCCATCTTCCCACGACGGCCTGCCCAGCTCCGATTTGTGTGCACTCCAGAGCGCTCAGCGCTGCTGATTGGGCCCAAATCGCGAGCACGGCCGGGATGCACCGACGAGGTACAGGGCCGATACGCCCGCGACACCAGCCGGTCATAGGCTCGATTCGTGCCGTCCGCCCACCGACGATCCCCGACCGGCCCTGCGTTGCTCGTGCTGGTCGCGGCGATCAGCCAGGAGGTGGGTGCGGCGTTCGCTGTCGGACTGTTCGCGGCGCTGGGCGCGATCGGAGCTGTGTTCATCCGATTTCTCGTCGCGGGCGTCGTTCTCTGCCTGGCGGTCCGTCCCCGCGTACGAGGTCTGCCCAGGCGGGCATGGGTGTCGGCGGGAGCGCTGGCGGCCACCCTGACCGTGATGAACCTGTGCTTCTACAACTCGCTGACGCGAATTCCGCTCGGCGTCGCGGTCACCGTCGAAGTCCTCGGCCCGCTTATCCTTTCGGTCGGTCGTCGGCAGACAGAAGACGGCATGGCTTTGGGCCGCGCTCGCGCTGGCGGGGGTGGCGTTGCTCAGCCTGACCGGCGTTCACCGAGGCCATGTCGATCCTGTCGGGGCTGGCTTTCGCCGCCGCGGCGGCGGCCGGCTGGGCGGCCTACATCCTGGCCTCCGCAGCGCGCCGCAGCCGACTTCCCCAGCGTCGACGCGGTGGCTCTGGCGACGGCGATCGGCGCGGTGGTGACGGCGCCGTTCGCGGTTTTCGCCGTCGACCCCGGCCGCGCTCTGCATTGGGGGGTGCTCGGCGTCGGAGCCACCGTCGGGGTGATGTCATCGGTCATCCCGTACTCGTTGGAGCTGATCTCGCCTGCGCCGCCTCCCGCCGGAGACGTTCGCGATCTTGACCTGTCTGTCACCGGTGATCGCCGCGATCGCGGGTTTGCTGATCCTGCACCAGCATCTTGCGACGACAGGGTATCTCGCGATCGGCGCTCGCCACGGCCGCCAGCATCGGGGCGGTGCGCTCCGCACACGTGAAATCGACTCAGGGGCAACCGATTACCGCGTGATCATCGGCGTCGGCGCGGTCGCGGACCGTCGCGCAGTCCAGATGTCGACCCGCGCAGCGCCAGCATCCAGCACGATCAGCACGACGGTCAGTCCCCGACATCCCGCATCATCCCGAACGCTACCGTTCGGCCAGCGCGGCGCTCATCGCCTCTTTCGGGCGCAGGCATGACCGGTGAACTGCTCGACCTGAGCGAACGCCTGATGCAGCAGCATCTGCAGCCCGCTGATCACCCGTCCGCCCGCCGCCGCGACGGCCGTCGCCAGCGGCGTCGGCCACGGATCGTATATCGCGTCGAGCAGTCAGCGGGACGGCCGCGCACGCGTCGACGCGTACCGCGCGGCGACCTCGGCGGGCATGGTGCTGACGACCACGTCGACGTCGCACCGAGGCCGTCCCGAGCTCGATCCAGCGCGATTCGATACCGAGCCGGGTCCGAGCGCCAGCAGCGGCCGCCGCCTTGTCGGGATTGCGGGCGACGACCGTAATGTCGTGCACGCCAAGCTCGGCGAGCCCGACGACGGCGGCGGGCGCGGTACGCGCCCGAGCCCAGCACGGCGGCGCGGCCGGCCACTGCCGATGCCGGACCCGAGCGCACCCTTCACACCGTCGACGTCGGTGTTGTCGGCGCGCCACCCGGTCTGCGATCCGCACCAGCGTGTTGGCCGAGCCGACCAGTTCGGCGCGCGGCGGTGCGCTCGTCGGCGAACCGCAGCGCCGCGAACTTGCCCGGCATCGTCACCGACACACCGACCCATTCAGGTCCGAAACCTGCCACCAGGCTGGCAATTCGTCGGCTGTGCACTCGATGCGCTCATAGGTCCAGTCGTCCAGCCCCAGCGCCCGGTATGCGGCGAGATGCAGCTGCGGGGACCGGGAATGCGCGATCGGCGACCCGAGCACCGCGGCCTTGCGCGGACCATCGCGCGGCTGTCGAGGACACCGTTGCGCTTGGCCAGTTCGATGTTCGCGAGATGCTGCTGGTAGTCGCGGGTGAACAACGTGGTGCCCTGCATGTCGATCGTGACGAAGTACAGCCAGTCCCCCGGCGCGGGCTGTTCGGCCGCCGCCAGCGCCGGCTGGCCGGGCGAGCAGATCGGTGTGGCCGGAAGTCCCGGCGCGCACATAGGTATTCCACGGCGTGTTCTGCGCGCGGTCGGCGTCGGTGGTGGCCACCTCTATGCCGGTCCAGCGGAAGTTCACCGTGGAGTCGAATTCCAGGGTCCGGTTCTCGCGCAGCCGGTTGTAGATGACCCGGGCGACCTTCGCGAAGTCCTCCGGTTTGGACTCCCGCTGCACCAGTGAGCCACGGTGAGGATCTGGTAGGGCGACATGCTCATCGACTTCGCCCGTGTCGAGCAGCCCGCTCCTGCGCGTACTGCGTCGCGCTCGTCGCGATCAGCGTGGACAGAATGTCCTGGGCAGACGCCGACGGGATCGATGTTCCAGGTGCCGGGCGCGATCAGCCCCTTCGATCCGCCGGTGGTCGTTGCCCAGCGCGCTTGACCGCGCCCATCGCCCAATCCGGCATCGAAAGTGCCGACGGCGCAGCAGCTCCCGCGGCGTTGCGCAGGTCGTCGACCGATACACACACTGCTGGTCCCCGTCGAGGTTCACACAGGTGGCGTCGCGAGATCAGACGTGAAGATGCCTTCGGTGACCGCGTTGGTCTTGACGTCCGTGATGTCGTCGAGTTGGCGTCCCTCCGGGATCACCAGCTTGCCGACCCGGTTCTGCGGATCGGCAAGTCGCGAGACGGCATCGGACGCCGGGATCTCGGTGCGCACCCTGTAGAAGCCGGGCTGGATCGCGGAGATAGCGGTGTTGCCGCGCGGCGGCCTCGACGAACGCCTTGACCGTCGCCACCACCTTGTGGTCTTCCAGCGTCTTGCCGATCGCCGTGGTGGAGTCGCCGTTGTGGACCTGGATGACGACGTCGTTGACGCCGTCGCCGGAGTAGTCGTTGCCCGAGCCGAACATCGCGTGCCACAGCTTCGAACCGAGGAAGACCGCGCCGACGACGACCACGATCAACGACACCAGCGCGAAGCCACTGACGAACGCGCCGTTTACGCCGGCCGCGGGCCTTCACGCGATCCGGTCCGACTCGGGATAACGCGGCGTCGCGGCGGTCCGACCGCCACCGGCTCGGCGCGTTCCCGGCCCCAGTCGTCAGTCATCGGCGGCCTCTCCGTGCCCGGCCAAGGCCGCGCGCCGCTGGTCCAGCCAGTTCTGCAAAATCTCCACCGCCGCAGCCTGATCGATCATCGTCCGCTGTCCCTTGGCGCGGATACCCGCATCGCGCAGCGACCGCTGTGCCGCGACCGTGGTGAGCCGTTCGTCGGACAACCGCACCGGCGTCGGCGCGATGCGCCGGGCCAGCTGCGTCGGCCAGCTCGATCGCGTCCGATCGCGGACGGACCGGACCGGTCGGCAAGGGTGCGCGGCAATCCGACCACCACTTCGACGGCCTCCAATTCGTCGGCCAGCTGCGCGAGCCGTCGCAGGTGCTTTCCGGTCTTGTGCCGTCGGTCCCGCTCGCACCGTCTCCACGGGCGTGGCCAGGATCCCGTCCGGATCGCTGGCGGCCACCCCGATGCGCACGGTGCCGACGTCGATGCCGAGCCGTCGGCCGCGTCCGGGATCGTCGCCCCCGGGCCGATCCGGCAGACGGTCGTCGGTATCGGCCACCAGGCTAGCTCCGGCCTATCTCTGCGCGCAACGCGGCCAGTGCCGCGTCGATACCCGCCGCCCCCTTACCGGAACCCTGCGCCAGATCGGCCTTCCCGCCCCCACGACCGTTGACCGCCGCACTCAACGGCTTCACCAATTCGTTGGCCCTAAGACCGAGGTCCTGTGCGGCCGGGTTGACCGCCACCACAAAGGGCACGCTGTCGTTCTCGCCCTCGGCGATCAACGCGACGACAGCGGGGTCGCTGCCCAGCTTGCCCCGGATGTCGCCGACGAGCGTGCGCAGATCAGCCGCCGACATACCGCCGGCCATCCGCTGCGCCACGACACGGACCTTACCGATCTGCTCGGCACCCGCGGCGGCATTCGCTGCGGCGGCCCGCGCGTCCGCCAACCGCATCCGGTCGAGTTCCTTCTCGGCGGCCCGCAGACGCTCGACCAGATTGGCCACCCGGGCCGGAACCTCCTCCGATGGAACCTTCAGCGACGACGCAAGACCCGCCATCAGCGCGCGTTCCTTGGCCAGGTGGCGGAACGAGTCCAGACCGACGTACGCCTCGACCCGCCGCACGCCGGAGCCGACCGACGACTCGCCGAGGATCGTGACGGGTCCGATCTGCGCCGAGTTGCGCACATGCGTGCCGCCGCACAGTTCCAGCGAGAACGGCCCGCCGATCTCGACGACCCGGACCTCGTCGGGATAGTTCTCACCGAACAACGCCATCGCACCCATCGCCTTGGCCTTGTCCAGTTCGGTGGTGAAGCTGTGCACCTCGAAGTCGGCCTCGACCGCCTCGTTGGTGACTTCCTCGATCTGGGTTCGCTGGTCGTCGCTCAGCGGGCCCTGCCAGTTGAAGTCGAACCGCAGATAGCCCGGTCGGTTCAGTGAGCCGGCCTGAACAGCGTTGGGGCCCAGTACTTGTCGCAGCGCGGCATGCACCATGTGGGTGCCGGAATGGCCCTGGGTCGCGCCGTGCCGCCAGCCGGGGTCGACGGCGGCGACGACGGTATCGCCCTCGACGAATTCGCCGGACTCGACGTTGACCCGGTGCGCCCACAGCGTTTTGGCGATCTTCTGCACGTCGCTGACGGCGGCCTTGGCGGCGCGCTGGAGCCCGTGCGCCCGTCCCCGTGATACTGCCCTCGTCAGCGATCTGGCCGCCCGACTCGGCGTAAAACGGGGTGCGGTCGAGGATCAGCTCGACGCGATCGGCGCTCGTCGGCCGTCATGCGCCGACAACGGGCACCCGCTTGCCGTCGACGAAGATTCCGAGAATCTTTGCCTCGGAGGTCAATTCGTCGAAACCGGTGAACTCCGTCGGGCCGGCGTCGACCAGGTCGCGGTATTCGGACAGATCGGCGTGCGCCTGCTTGCGCGCGGCGGCGTCGGCCTTGGCGCGCTGGCGCTGCTCGGCCATCAGGCCGCGGAAGCCTTCCTCGTCGACGCTCAGACCGGACTCTGCGGCCATCTCGAGCGTCAATTCCAGTGGGAAGCCGTAGGTGTCGTGCAAGGTGAACGCGTCGGTGCCCGACAGCACGGTGGCGCCCGACGCCTTGGTCGCGCTGGCCGCGTCGTCGAACAGCCTCGAGCCCGACGCCAGGGTGCGGTTGAACGCGGTCTCCTCGGCGACCGCGATGCGTTGAATCCGGTCGAAATCGGTGACGAGTTCGGGGTAGGACGGGCCCATCGCGTCGCGCACCGTCGTCATCAGTTCGCCGACGATCGGGTCGTCGATGCCGAGCAGCTTGGCCGAGCGGATCACGCGGCGCAGCAGCCGGCGCAGCACGTAGCCGCGGCCGTCGTTGCCCGGGCTGACCCCGTCGCCGATCAGGATCGCCGCGGTGCGGCTGTGGTCGGCGATGATCCGGTAGCGCACGTCGTCCTCGTGGTTGCCCACGCCGTACCCGCGCGGGGCGACCGCGGCGACGATGTCGATCACCGGGCGCAGCAGGTCGGTCTCGTAGACGTTGTCCACACCCTGCAGCAGGAACGCCACGCGCTCCACGCCCATGCCGGTGTCGATGTTCTTGCGCGGCAGCGGCCCGAGGATCTCGAAGTCCTCCTTGCTGGTGCCCTCGCCGCGCTCGTTCTGCATGAACACGAGATTCCAGATCTCGATGTAGCGGTCCTCGTTGGCCACCGGGCCGCCCTCGACGCCGAACTCAGGCCCGCGGTCGTAGTAGATCTCCGATGACGGGCCGCACGGCCCGGGAATGCCCATCGACCAGTAGTTGTCGGCCATGCCGCGGCGCTGAATGCGCTCCGCGCGGCAGGCCGGCGATCTCCTGCCACAGCTCGACCGCCTCGTCATCGTCCAGATAGACGGTGGCCCAAAGCCTTTCGGGATCGAGCCCGTAGCCACCGTGATCGACGCGGGTTGGTCAGCAGTGTCCAGGCCAACTCGATCGCGCGGCGTCTTGAAGTAGTCGCCGAACGAGAAGTTGCCGGCCATCTGGAAGAACGTGTTGTGCCGCGTGGTGATGCCGACCTCGTCGATGTCGGGTGTGCGGATGCACTTCTGGATGCTGGTCGCCGTGCTGTACGGCGGGGTGCGCTGGCCGAGGAAGTAGGGCACGAACTGCACCATGCCCGCGTTGACGAACAGCAAGTTGGGGTCGTCGAGGATCACCGAGGCACTCGGCACCTCGGTGTGGCCCGCCTTCACGAAATGATCGAGGAAACGCTTCCTGATCTCGTGTGTTTGCACGTCCCTACTGTCCTTTTCTGCTCGGGATTGTTCCGAAATTACCTGCGACTATTCGACCGCACTACACTACCGGTCGCCATTGTTGCGCCGAAAAGCCGACGAACAGCGCGACGTCGAGCACCTCTCAACCGGTGATGAAGCTCAGCCGGACCGTGCGCCGCGGGTTGTCCCGGTTCAGATCGACCAGCACCACGCTTTGCCACGTGCCCAGCAGCGGCTCGCCGCCCTGCACTGGAACGGTCACCGACGGCGCCACGAGCGCGGGCAGCACGTGGTCGGCGCCGTGCCCCGGCGAACCGTGCGCGTGTCGGTAGCGGTCGTCGCGCGGCAGCAGCCGCTCGAGCGTGTCGATGAGGTCGGCATCCGACCCGGCACCGGTTTCGATGATCGCCACGCCGGCGGTGGCGTGCGGGACGAAGACGTTGCACAGGCCGTCCCCATGACCGCCGCAGAAGGACCGCAACGCGTCGGTGAGGTCGACGATGCGGCGCCTCGCCGTGTCGACGTCGAGCACATCGGTGTCCACGTCGTCGAGCCTACGAGCACTCACGAGGTGTTGATGGCGGGGTACGCGCTGCGGTCGGTGCCGAACTGCAGGCCGGTGGCGTCCTTGCCCATCAAGGTGAGCGCCGCGACCGCGATGAGCACCGGCACGATGGTCGCGGCGAGCGCGAACGGATAGCCGTGCGACGCGGCGAGGTGTTCCTGGATCGGCAGGTTGAAGGCGGCCAGCAGATTGCCGAGTTGGTAGGTGACGCCCGGGTAGAAGCCCCGGATGGCATCGGGCGACAGCTCGGTGAGGTGGGCCGGGATGACGCCCCAGGCGCCCTGGACGACCACCTGCATGAGGAATGCGCCAAGGCAGAGCATCGCGGCGCTCTGCGAGTAGGCGAACAACGGCACGATCGGCAGGCCGAGGACCGCGCAGAACGCGATCGTGTACCGGCGGCCGAACCGCTGCGAGAGGGTGCCGAACACCAGGCCACCGCCGATCGCGCCGATGTTGTAGATCACGGCGATCCAGCGAGCGGTCTCGGTGGACAACCCCGCGCCGCTTTCGTGGCTCGACGACAGAAATGTCGGGTACACGTCTTGGGTGCCGTGGCTCATCCAGTTGAACGCCGTCATCAGGAGCACGAGGTAGACGAATCGGCGAATGATGGTGCCGTTGGCGATCACGTCTCGGATCCGCGTTCGGGTGAGGCGCATGCGGTCCTGGGTGGCCTGCCACACTTCGGATTCACGGACTCGGGTGCGGATGAGCAGCGTGATCGACGCCGGGATGATGCTCAGCCCGAATAGCCAGCGCCACGAAAGCCCGAGGCTATCGATCACCAGCAGGGACGTCAGAGTGGCCAACAGATAGCCGAACGAGTACCCCTCCTGCAGCAGACCTGAAAAGAATCCCCGCCGCTCGGCGGGGATCTTTTCCATCGCCAAAGCCGCACCAAGGCCCCATTCACCACCCATCCCGATGCCATACAGCATCCGCAGGACGACGAGGACCGTGAAGTTGGGCGCGAAGGCGCAGGCAAACCCGACGATCGAGTAGAACGCCACGTCGACCATCAGCGGTATCCGACGGCCGACGCGATCGGCCCACAGTCCGAACAGCACGGCGCCGACCGGACGCATGATCAGCGTGGCCGTGGTCAGGAACGCCACCTCCGTCTTCGACACGTGGAACGTCGCGGCGATGTCGGCGTAGACGAGCACGACGATGAAGTAGTCGAAAGCGTCCATCGTCCAGCCCAGTTGCGCCGCGATGAACGAGTTCCGTTGGTCGGCCGTGAGCCTCGTCGTGGCCATCTATGTGACGTGCCCCCTCTTGGTCGGCATCGCGGCCTCCATCGGTGACGGCGATCGCCCGCGCGATCGGCATCCCCACTGCTAACCAGCGGCGTCGATCTGGCTGCGTTACCTATCTTGATCCATCGTCTTCGTCGCCGCGATCGCTTTGTGCGGTCGGTCCGTTAGCGTTGTGCGGCGGCCGCTCAGCGCTTTTTGCGGATGATGGCGCGCAACTTGTCGAGCCTGGTGGCGATCTCGCGTTCGGCGCCATGGCTGGTCGGCTGGTAGTAGTCCACCCCGACCAGCTCGTCTGGCGGATACTGTTGGGGCACAACGCCGTCCGGGTTGTCATGCGCGTATTTGTAGCCGATCGCGTTGCCCAGCTTGGCCGCGCCCGAGTAGTGGCCGTCGCGCAGATGGGTCGGCACCTGGCCGGCCTTGCCTTCTCGAATGTCGCCCATCGCGGCGGCCAGCGCGGTGGTCACGGCGTTCGACTTGGGCGCGGTGGCCAGGTGCACCGTGGCGTGGGCCAGCGTCAGCTGGGCTTCGGGCATGCCGATCAGCTGCACCGTGTGAGCGGCCGCCACGGCGGTCTGCAGCGCGGTCGGATCGGCCATCCCGATGTCCTCGCTGGCCAGGATCACCAGCCGGCGGGCCACAAACCGCGGGTCCTCTCCCGCGACCAGCATCCGCGCCAGGTAGTGCAGGGCGGCGTCGACGTCGGAACCGCGGACCGACTTGATGAATGCGCTGACGACGTCGTAGTGCTGATCGCCGTCGCGGTCGTAGCGGACCGCGGCCTTGTCCAGCGACTGTTCGATGGTCTCGACGGTGACGCGCTCCCCCGCCTCGGCGGCCACCTCCAGCGCGGTCAGCGCGCGCCGCGCATCGCCGGCCGACAGCTGCACCATCAGCTCGACGGCGTCGTCGGTGACCTCGACCTGTGCGCCCAGACCGCGCGGATCGTCGATGGCGCGGCGCACCACGGTCCGCACGGCGTCGGCGTCGAGGGGCTGCAGTTGCAGGATCAACGACCGGCTCAGCAATGGGCGCCACCACGGAGAACGACGGGTTCTCGGTGGTGGCGGCGACCAGCAGCACGACCCGGTTCTCGACGGCGGACAGCAGCGCGTCCTGCTGGGTCTTGGAGAACCGGTGCACCTCGTCGATGAACAGCACGGTCTGCTCGCCGTACGCGGCCGCCCGACGCGCAACGTCGATGACGGCGCGGACCTCCTTGACACCGGCCGACAGCGCCGACAGCGCCTCGAACCGGCGGCCGGTAGCCTGCGAGATCAGCGCCGCCAGCGTGGTCTTGCCGGTGCCCGGCGGCCCATAGAGGATGACGGACGCCGCGCCTGAGCCCTCGACCAGCCGGCGCAGCGGCGAGCCCGGCTGCAGCAGGTGATCCTGCCCGACCACCTCGTCGAGCGTCGCCGGCCGCATCTTCACCGCCAGCGGCGCCGATGCGCCGACGGGTCCGCCCGCGGTCGCGCTCGATTCGCCGCCGGGACGTCAAACAGACCGTCGGACACGCTCTCTGCTTACCACGTGGCGACCCCGCGACGGCCGAGCCGAGCCGTCACAATCCTGGGTCCGCTGCCAATCCCGGGGCCGCGGTCACGAAATCGATCAGTTCCTCGACGCGGCCGATGAGCGCCGGCTCGAGATCGTTCCAATCCCGCACCCGGCCCCGGATCCGCTGCCACGCCCGGCCGATATCGGCCTTGTGGGCATGCGGCCAGCCAAGCGCCCGGCACACGCCGCGCTTCCAGTCCTGGCCGCGCGGAACCACCGGCCACGCCGAGATGCCCAGCCGGCCCGGCTTGACGGCCTGCCAGATGTCGATGAACGGGTGGCCGACGACCAGGATGTGCGCGCCGCCGGGGCCACGGCGGACGGCATCGGCCACCCGCTGCTCCTTCGAGCCGGCCACCAGGTGATCGACGAGAACGCCGAGCCGACGCCCGGGGCCCGGCTCGAACTCCGTGACGATGCCCACGAGATCGTCGACGCCGCCGAGGTATTCGACCACCACGCCCTCGGCGCGCAGGTCGTCGCCCCACACCTGCTCGACCAGTTCGGCGTCGTGTCGGCCTTCGACGTAGATCCGGCTGGCCAGTGCGACCCTGGCCTTCGACTGCACTGCCACCGAGCCGGATGCGGTGCGCGCCGGTCCCGTCGGCGCTGCGCGTCGCGGGGCGGTCAGGATCACCGGCCGCCCGTCGATCAGATAGCCGGGACCGATCGGGAACGGCCTGCTGCGGCCTTGCCGGTCCTCGAGTTCCATCCGGCCGTACTCGATGCGCACCACCGCGCCCACGTAACCGGTCTGGGCGTCCTCGACGACCATGCCGAGTTCCACCGGCCGCTCGGTAGACCGGGGCTTTCGGTGCGGGTCGTTGGTCAAGATATCGGTGCCATAGCGATCAGCCACCGCGTGATCGTAGGGTCGATCCCGTGCTGCTCAACCGCGACACGGCCGAGGGCATTGCGAATGGCAGCATCACCGTCGTGTTGCGCCGATGGGACGCGCCACGGACAAAGCCGGGCGGTACTCAGCGCACCGTTGCCGGCTTCGCTGATGCGCTGGCGCCGGAATCTGGTGACCGGTTGGTCCGCGAAACCCTGCACCGTCGCGCGGCGCCCGGCGAGGGGGTGCTGGAACTCGACCGCTTCGCTGCCACGCTGCGGGACGGGGGCTATGACGGCACCGTCAGTGTCGAGGTGCTCAGTGCCGCGCTGCGGGAACTGCCCGTCGACGCGCTCGTCGAACGCCTCCACGGCGCCACCGCCCCGTACTGGCTTTGACCCGGTCTCTGCCGCGGCGACCGTCGCCTGCTCGCGTTGCGACGGCGGCTAACCGCCGCCGACTTCGGCGAGCTTGGCCGGATCCGAGGTGATCTCGTCGATGACGGTGTGGATGAAACGCATCTTGTCCAGCACCGCGGGCGGGCAGCACGAACGGATAGAGGTCGTCTTTGCCCATCGACCGGTTGATCATGTTCAGCGCCCACGACACCGGCAGCCACATGTCGATGATTGTGTCAAATCCGCTGGGCCCCAGGCTCTTCGATCGAATGTCGCGGCCGCCGGGGCGACGCCGAACGCCGCCGCGGTGTCCAGCGTGTCCCGGATGTGCAGGTAGTGCGCGAAAGTTTCGGCCCAGTCCTCCGCGGGATGCATGCTGGCGTAGGACGAGACGTAGCTCTCTTCCCAGTCCGGCGGTGGGCCCGCGTCTGTAGTGCCGGTCCAGCGCCGCCTGGTAGTCGGCGTCGGGATCGCCGAACAATTCGCGGAATCGCGTGGCGTACTCCTGTGACGTGGTCGACCAGCCGGTAGTAGTAGTAGTGGCCGATCTCGTGGCGGAAATGGCCGAGCAGGGTGCGGTAGGGCTCGTCCATCGCGACCCGCAGCTGTTCGCGGTGTACGTCGTCGCCCTCGGCGAGATCCAAGGTGATCACGCCGTTGTGTGCCCGGTGAATACCTTCTCGTGCTCACTGGACAGCAGGTCGAATGCCAGGCCGTACTGCTGGTCCTCGTCGCGACCCACGATCGGCAGCTTCAGCTCGTACAGCTCGACGATCAGCCGCCGTTTGGCCTTCTCCGCATCGGCGAACGCCGCCATTGCCTTGGTGTCGTCGTCTTTGGGCCGTGTCCGGGTCAGCGCACACGATTTGCACAGCCGCCGGCGTCGGTGCCACCTCGCACCAGCCAATTGCATTCGGCCAGATGAAGATTCGCGCACAGCTGGTACTGGCTGGCGTCGACCGCGCCGCCGTGCTCGCTGTCCTGGCCGGTGGCGATGACCAGCAGCGCCATGTCGTCGAGGGAGAAGCCCAGCCCACTACCGCAGGACAGACAGACCGAGTTCTCGAACGCCAGGTGCTGGCCGCAGTTGGGGCAGATGAAGTCACGCACGCAGCACGTCCCCCCTCGTACGGCGCCACGTCGACGGCGACGTCGATCACGCTGCGCTCGGAGTCGGTGTAGATGATGCCGCGCAGCGGCGGGACGTCGGCGTAGTCGCGGCCGCACCCGACCATGATGTAGCGCTCGTCGACCATCTGGTCGTTGGTGGGATCCAACCCCAGCCAGTGGTTCTGCGGCGTCCACACCGACGCCCAGGCGTGGGTCGCGTCGATGCCGATCATCCGTTCCTTCCCCGGCGGCGGGTCGGTCGCCAGATATCCCGACACGTAGCTGGCGGCCAGACCGTTGGCGCGCAGGCAGGCGATCGCCAGCCGCGCGAAATCCTGACATACCCCTTCGCGCGCCGCCAAAACCTCGCCGACCTGAGTGGACACCGTCGTCGACCCGGATCGATACGTGAAGTCGGCGTAGATCCGCGACGATCAGGTCGCGAAGCACCTCGACCAGCGGGCGCCCGGGCTCGAAACTCGGCGCGGCGTAGGCACGTACCTCGTCGGTGATCTCCGGCGGCTGCAGGTCCAGGGTGAACTCGGTGGCCAGCGCGCCGTCGAGGCCGACGGGGCGGGCGATCTCCCACGGCGCCCGCGCGGACCCACCGCCGTAGAGCTCGCGCGGCGGCGGATCCACCTCGACGACCGACTTGCTGGTGATGCGTCAGGACGTCGGTGACGCTCGGTGACGTGGAAGTACGAGCTGATGTTGCCGTAGACGTCGCGGCTGGTGGAGCTGTCGGCCGCCTCGGGCTCGATGATCAGCTCGTGCGACAGGCAGCGCTGCCGCGCCGAGTCCCGCGGGGTGAGGAACCCGCGGCCGTAGGAGCTGGTGACGACGTCGGAGTAGCGGTACACCGTGCGGTGCGTGATCTGGTAGCACCGGCTCGGCCCGGGTCGATCCCTGTCGTCCCCCTGCCACTTCGGGGAAAGCCGTCACGGCACGACCCGGCGTTCGTCGGGGCCCCACAGCGGCTGCATGCCACCGGGCAGTGACAGATGGGTCGCGGTGATCAGGCCGGACAGTTCGCGCAGGTCGCGATGCATTCCGTTCGAGCAGCTCGGCGAGTGCGGCCCGCGTGCCCGTCGGGGTGACGGCCTCCGAGGTCGGCCGGATCGAGCCGGCGCAGCCGCGTGGCGATCTCGTCGACCAGCCGTTCGGGCCGCGACGAACCCGACGACCCGGGCAGCGCCTTGAGGTTCGCCCGCAGCCGTTCCAGTTGGTACACCAGCGACCGCGGGTTCTCCGCGTCGAACAACACCAGCTCGGCCACGGCAGCCACACTAACCTTGCCCAGGTTGCGGCGCCGGTAGATGACCGACGACTCGCACGCCACCAGCGTGGACTCGGTGATGGTTTGCTCCGCCCCGGGGCTGCGGGTCGTCGTCATGGTCGCACGCAGCAGTGCTGTCAGCCAGAGGCCGCGCTCGATCCGTTTGCCGATGTCCATCATCGTCCAGCCGACGTCCTGCACCATCGACTCGGCGGCCACCCCGGACAGCGCCAGCATGCCGGCCAGCGTCAGGTTGTGCGTCGACGCCAGGAAGGCGTCGCCCTCGGCCTGCGAGTCGGGCGGATCCGCCGATCGATGCAGCCACCGCGCGCTCCACCGCCGCCAGCACCATCCAGGTGTCGTTGGACATCTGGTCGCGCACCGCGCGGGCGGCCGAGCTCGAGGCGCTCGACCGACTGCGCCAGCGAACCGGGACGATGCCGATCGGCGGTCAACGACCACAGCGTGGTCTGGGCGGTCGCGACGATCTCCGCGTAGTCGCCGTCGGCACCGGTGTCGGTCCCGGTGATCTGGCCGAGCGCCGCCAGCAGCACCGGCACGCACTCGCTGCCCTCCATCTCGCGGCGGTAGCGGTATTCGTGGTAGCGCTCGCGGGTGACGGTGAGCAGCCGGGCCATGGTCTCGGCCCGTTCGGCGTAGCGGCCCATCCAGAACAGGTCGGACAGCACACGCGGCGAGCTGACCGCCCGGGTCGGGCTGGGCGTCATCGGCGCCGGAAGACCGGCGACATACGGCGCAGCCGCGGGTTCGGCGTGCACCGTCGGAATGCGCTCGGCCGTGGCACGTGTCGGCGTGCGCACCCAGATATCCTTGGCCGCAACGGTATTCAGCTCGTAGGCGGCGTCGCCCGGGGCCAGCAGGTAGCCCAGCCCGCCGATCATCGGGCGCGTAGCCGCTGCGCTGCGAGACGGTGAACAGCCGCATGCCGACGCTGGCCGACGACAGCCCGCCCGGGTAGTAGTCGGTGGGCGCCGACGAGAACTGCGGCAGCTCCTGGCCCACCCACTGCCAGGGCGTCGGCGTCGATACGCGCGGCCAACGCTTCGCGCTGCGTTGGCCGACAACCCGGCCCGACGATGGCGTCGCCGCCCGTCGACCGGCTTGATCAGCAGCGACGACAAGTTGGTCAGCAGGTGCGAGCGCTCCGTGTTGATGCCGCCCCAGTACACCGGCGCCGTCGCCAGCAGCGGCGTCTCACCCAGCAGCCGCTCGGCCAGCTCGGGCAGAAAGCGAAGCAGCCCAGGGCTTTCCAGGATGCCGCTGCCCAACGTGTTGACGACCGTCACCGCGCCGCGGCGCAGCACCTCCACCAGACCGACCACGCCCAGCCGGGAATCGGCGCGCAGGTCCAGCGGGTCGACGTAATTCGGAGTCGACCCGGCGCAGCACCACGTCGACCCGCTTGAGCGTGCCCATCGATCGCATCCACAGCTTGCCGTCGCGGACCACCAGATCGGCGCTCTCCACCAACGGAAAACCCAGCACGCTGGCCAGATAGGCCTGGTCGAACGCGGTCTCGGAGTGGATACCCGGGCTGAGCACCACCACCACCGGCTCTTCGGCCGACTCCGGCGCGGCGTCGATCAGCGCCAGCCGCAGCGCCTGCGCCCACGGCGAGGCGGGCTGCGGCCCGATCCGCTCGTAGAGCTCGGGGATCGCGTGCGCGACCACTCGCCGATCGGCCAGCGCGTAGCCCGCCCCCGACGGCGCCTGGGTCCAGTCGGCGTTGACGCGGAAGCTCGCCGTCGCGTGGCGCGGCTGACGTCGCAGCCGTGCAGGAACAGCTGGTGGCGGCCGGGCACGTCGATGCCGCGGGCGGCCCGGACGTAACCGGGATGCGCGAACAACAGCTGGGGCGGCAGCACCCCGCTGGTGATCGCCCGGCGTGGCCCGTACAGATCGGTCAGCACGGCGTCGAGCAGCCGGGAGCGTTGCACCAGGCCGGATTCCAGGGTGTCCCAGTCCGACGCGGAGATCAGCAGCGGCAGCGCGTCGAGGTGCCACGGCCCCGGCTCCGCGGTGCCGTTGCCGTTGGTGATCGCGTCGCCGTGCCGGTCGACCTCGATGTAGGTGATGCCGTCGTTGTCGACCAGGCCGCGCACCATCGACCGCAGCTGGTCCAGTCCGGCGCGGCCGCGCTCGCCGACGCATTCGGCGAGTTCCAGCCATGCCGGACGCACGTTGCCTGCCGCGTCGACGAATTCGTCGTATCCGGTGCTGGCGCCGCCGCGGACCTCGAACAGCGCCTGCTGGGCCCGCGCGGTGCGGTACCGGGCCAGCAGGTTGTCGATGTCGGGCGGACTCCGACGCTGCGGGAAGGGCCATCACTGCAAAACGGTACGCACTCGCCGCAGATCCAAGATCCCCGGCGCGCCCACATCGGTGGATTGCCGTGCCTGCTTCTCGCGGATGTCCGACATGTCCACCTTTCCGGGGGTGAATCCGCGTCGCCTCGAAGCGGCGGCCCCGCCGCGACTCGGCCTCCACCGCGTTGACCGGCGGTTTGTCGTAGGCCAGGCCGCCCGGGTGCGACACGTGGTAGGTGCAGCCGCCGCGCGACGCTCCCGTCGCGGTGTCGACGAGCTCGAAGCGCAGCGGCCCGTCGACGGTGATGGTCGGGTGCAGCGCGCTGGGCGGCTGCCAGGCCCGGAACCGCACCCCGCCGACTTGGATGTCGGAGTTGTCGGTGGCCAGCAGCGGGATCGGGTAACCGTTGGCGGTGACGACGTAACGATGCCGGTCCGCCCCGATCAGCCGGACCTGGATGCGTTCCACCGACGAATCGACGTAGCGCGCGGTACCGCCCGCGGTCGACTTCCTCACCGAGGGTGTTCCACGGCTCGATCGCGCCGCGCAGCTCGATCTCCACCCCGTCGAACACCGCGGTGCCGATGCGGGGGAACCGGAACTCGGTGAACGGGTCCAGCCAGCTGGTGTCGAAGTTGATGCCGTGCGCCGCGCAGGTCGGCCGCGACTTCCGCGATATCGTGAATCAGAAAGTGCGGCAACAGGTATCGGCCGTGCAGATTGGCGCCGTGACGGATCAGCGGGGCGCGTAGCGGCTCGTCCCAGAACCAGGCCACCAGCGCGCGCACCAGCAGCGACTGCACCATCGCCATCTGATAGTGCGGCGGCATCTCGAAGCCGCGCAGCTCCAGTAGGCCCAGCCGGCCGCGGGCGCTGTCCGGGCTGTAGAGCTTGTCGATGCAGAACTCGGCGCGGTGGGTGTTGCCGGTGATGTCGGTCAGCAGGTGGCGCAGCGCACGGTCGGTGATCCAGGGCTTGGTCGTCGCCCTTGGCGGCGCTCAGCCGGGCGATTTCGGCGAACGCGATCTCCAGCTCGTAGAGCGACTCCGAGCGGCCCTCGTCCACCCGCGGTGCCTGCGAGGTGGTGCCGACAAACCGCCCGGCGAACAGGTAGGACAGCGAGGGATGGCGTTGCCAGTAGGTCAGAAGGGACACCAGCAGATCGGGTCGGCGCAGCAGCGGCGAGTCGGCAGGGGTGATGCCGCCCAGCGTGATGTGGTTGCCGCCCCCGGTACCGCCGTGGGTGCCGTCGACGTCGAACGCCTCAGTGCTCAGCCGCGACAGCCGGGCCTGCTCGTAGAGGGTTTCCAGCTGCGCCTTCTGCGCGGCGAAGCTGGCCGTCGGCGCGACGTTGACTTCGATGACACCGGGGTCGGGGGTGACGCTCATCGACTGCAGCCGCGAATCGGGCGGTGGCCCATAGCCTTCGACAACGACCGGGCAGTCGATCTTCGCCGCGGCGGCCTCGATCCGGGCGATGAGGTCGACGAAGTCCTCCAGCGCTTCGGTGGGCGGCACGAAGATGTAGAGCAAGCCGTCGCGGATCTCGGCGACCATCGCCGTCACGGGGACCGTGTTCGGCGTCCTCGGCATCCTCGACCGGTGCGTCATCGGGTTCGGGCGCCACCGGCAGCCTGCCGGGCTTGGCGAGCGGGTCGGCCTGGAACGGCGGCGTCGGGCGGGTGCCAGCTGATGGAGCTCAGCGGCAACCGCAGCCCGGCAGGTGAGTCGCCCTCGAGCAACACGATGCGGCCGCGCCGCAGCTGCCAATCGGCGCTGGCCCAGCCCGAATCGTCGTCGCGGCGATGCAGCGGTAGCACGTGGGCTGCGGGCTCGGTGACATCGTTCTTCGAGCCGGGCCAGCAGCGCCTTTCGACGGTCCGCGTCGTCCTCGGCCAGATCGTCGCTTCGCGCGACACAGGTTCACCCGCGGGCAGCCGCACCGTACCGGCCAGCCGGCTCAGTGCGTCCTCGTAGGCCGGCCGCACCTGCGAGGCGGGCAGCCCGAGCCCGTCGGCGATGGCGCCGAGCATCTGCAGCCCGGCATCCGGTGTGATCGCCGATGTCTCCGGCTTGGTCGGCCACGGGATCGGCCAGCAGCTTTTCGTCCCGCCACAGCGGCTCCCCGTCGGTGCGCCAGAACAGTCCAATCTGCCAGCGCGGCAAGGGTTCTCCCGGATACCACTTGCCCTGGCTGCGCTGGATCAGTCCTTGCGGTGCCCACACCTTCTTCAGCCGGGCCGCCAGTTCCGAGGCGCGCTGGCGCTTGTGCGGCCCGTCGGCGTCGGTGGTCCACTCGGGGTCGACCTGGTTGTCGATCGAGACGAACGTCGGCTCGCCGCCCACGGTGAGGCGGACATCACCGGCGGCCAGACGTTCGTCGACACGGGCCCCCAGCGCGCAGATCGCAGCCCAGGCGGCCTCGGTGTACGGCAGCGTCACCCGCGGATCCTCGTGCACCCGGGTGACGACGTTGGAGAAGTCCAGCGCGGTTTCGCACGGCTCGGTCGCACCGGTGATCGGCGCCGCCGACTCGGGGTGCGGTGTTGCCGACAGCGGGATGTGGCCCTCGCCCGCGAACAGCCCCGACGTCGGGTCCAGCCCGATCCAGCCCGCGCCGGGGACGTACACCTCGGCCCAGGCGTGAAGGTCGGTGAAGTCGGCGGCGGGCCCGGACGGCCCGTCGAGCGCCTCGACGTCCGAGGTCAACTGCACCAGGTAGCCGGACACGAAGCGGGCCGCATAGCCCAGCTGGCGCAGGATCGACACCAGAAGCCACGCCGAGTCGCGACACGAGCCGATGCCGGTGCGCAGCGTGTGATCCGGCGTCTGCACACCGGGTTCCATCCGCACGCTGTAGCCGACGTCGGCGTTGACCGCCCGGTTCAGGGCGACAAGGAAGTCGATGGTGCGGGTACCGGGCGCGACGGAGAAGTTCTTCACCCACGCCTGAGTGAGGTCCCCCGGGCCCGAGCCCTCGTCACCCTCGTCGACCGGGCGCAGATAGGGCTTGAGGTCCTCGGCGAGCGCCTTGGGGTATTCGAACGGGATATGTTCGGCCCAGTCCTCGATGAAAAAGTCGAACGGGTTGATGACCTTCATGTCGGCGATCAGCCCGACGGTGATGGTCAGGCTGCGGGCGCGGTTCGGGAACACCAGGCGGGCCAGGAAATTTCCGAATGCGTCCTGCTGCCAGTTGATGAAGTGATCGGCCGGTTCGACCTGCAGCGAGTAGGCCTCGATCGGGGTACGCGAGTGCGGCGCGGGGCGCAGCCGCACGACATGGGGATGCACCTCGACCAGCCGATCGAACGTGTAGCTGGTGCGATGCTCCAGCGCCACCTTGATGCCCACGGTGCGATCACATCACACCGGCCGCGCTCGCTGCCTGTTGGCCATGGTCGGATGGGATGCGTGAACCGCTGATTCGGCGGACCACCGCGTCGACGCTGATGCCACAGGCTAATACCGGGGGTGAGCGATGAGTTCGATGAGCCATTTGTCGTGCCGGTGTTGCCGGGCAAGGAGCAAGCGGTCCGCGAGTCGATGGACGCGACTTGCCGGTGCGCGGCGCGAGGAATACCAGTCCGCGTGGAAGAAGCGGGTTCACCTAGGCACGCGGTCTGGCAGCAAAGACCGTCAACGGCACCGTCGATGTCGCGTATCTGGCGGCCGATGACCTACCGGCCGCGATGGGAGACATCACCACCTCGGACGAGCCGTCGGGTCGCTGGTTCCGAGGAGCGTGAAGTTCGCGCTCATCGCCGACGATCCCGGCGTCGTTTTTCACCACCCCGCACTTCGACGGCTACCCGGCGGTGCGGTGCGCCTCGCGAGATCGGCATGCCGGAGCTGCAAGAACTGCTGACCGAAAGCTGGTTGGCGCAAGCCCCGAAGACGCTGGCTAGGGAGTTTCTGGAGAACCTTTGACCGCGGTTGGCTGCTGGCCGTCCGCGCAGGTGATCGCGTGCACTGCGCGTGTCAGTTCGAGAATCTGGTTCGACAGCTCGATCAGCTGCTTGTTCTGCTGGTCCTCTTCCTGCACCATCTTGTACTGCTGGTCGGCGGCGGCCTGCCGCTTCGCGTCGGCGCGGTTCTGGCTGATCATCACGAACGTCGACAAGAAGATCGCCTCAAGCGACACGATCATCGTGAGCAACCCGTACGGGTAATCCTCGACGCGGCAGATGATCCACGCCGCGAACCAGATGACGTGGAGGTAGACGAACGCCATCGAGCCCGCGAACCGGGTGATCTCGATCGGCTATCCGGTTCTGGATGCTCTCGGCGCGGGCCTCGGCGTGCTGGGCGAGGACCGGATTGAGCGGCACGGGCAGCTTCGGCGGCACGAACCCGCGGTGCGCCGGGTGTACTTCGGTGGTGTTTGACATGGCTCACCGTAGCTGTGGGCAAAATCGTCGCATTTTTCTCTTCAGCTGTGAATCAGCTTGGGGTCACCTCTTGGCGAACTGTACGACTAGCTCGTCGGGAGGCACCTGATGCCCCCGCTCACAGCGGACCTCGACGGTGGCGTCGGCGCCGCAGTCCTTGTGGCTGAGTCGCAATGGCGCCGGGCGTGGCAAGTGTCGTTGTCCCCAGTCGAACATCGCCCACACCACGGGCATGAAATCGAGCCCCGCATCGGTGAGCACGTACTCGTCGCGGCTGCGCTGGCCCGGTTCCTGATAGGGCCGGCGCCGCAGCAGGCCGGCGTCCACCAGATCGGTTAGCCGCGCCGACGCCGCGGCCTTGGTGATCCCGACGCGCCGCCAGAAGTCCTCGAACCGGGTGGTGCCGTAATAGGCCTCCCGCATGATCAACATCGCCGACTTAGTGCCCAGCAACGTCATCGTCTTTTCGATCGGGCATTCTCCCACCGCCGACCAGGCGTCGCGGTCGGCGAGCCGTCCCTGCAGAACTGTCATGGAATTCACCCTCCCTCTGAGTTGTTACCACTATACCTAGGTGATATAGCTGGGTATAGAGATCATCACTCAGTGTCGAGTACAGGAGGCAGCAATGGCCGCAAATGCAGGCCGCGACGCAGTCATCGTTTCAGCGGTACGCACCCCGATCGGAAAGGGCAAGGCCAGCGGCGCGCTCCACGACGTCCTGCCCGTCGACCTTCTCGCGCACAGCCTGAAGGAACTGGTCAGCCGCACCGGAATCGATCCGGTGCACATTGACGACGTCATCGCCGGTGCGGTCACCCAGGCCGGCGACCAGGCCGTCAACATCGCGCGCAACGCGGTGCTGGGCGCCGGATTCCCCGAGAGTGTGCCCGGCACGACCGTGGACCGTCAGTGCGGCAGCAGCCAGCAGGCGATCCATTTCGCCGCGCAGGGCGTGATCTCGGGTGCCTATGACGTTGTCGTCGCCGCAGGCGTGGAATCGATGTCGCGGGTGCCCATGGGCTCCAGCGTGTTGCCGGGCAGCGACCCCTTCGGCGCCATGGCGCAGCGCTACCCCGAAGGTCTTGTGCCGCAGGGCATCAGCGCCGAGTTGATCGCCGCCAAATGGGGCTTGTCGCGCCAACAGCTCGACGAGTTCTCCGCCGGCAGCCACGAAAAGGCCGCCGCGGCAACCAAAGACGGGCGCGTTCGACAACGAGCTTGTTCCGAATCAACGGGTTGACCTCCGATGAGATCATCCGCCCCGGCACGACGGTCGAGACGCTCGCCGGGCTCAAGCCGGCGTTCTACAACCCTGCCTACGAGGCACGGTTCCCGCAGATCAACTGGGAGATCACCGCGGGCAACTCGTCGCCGCTTTCCGACGGCAGCGCCGCGGTGTTGATCACCACCAGCGAGGTGGCTGCGCGCCTCGGGCTGCGTCCGCTGGCCCGCATCCACTCGATGACCGTCGTCGGGTCCGACCCGCTGTACATGCTGACCGGTGTGATCCCGGCGACCGAAAAGGTCTTGCAGCGTGCGGGATTGACGCTCGCCGACATCGACCTGTTCGAGGTGAACGAGGCGTTCGCGCCGGTCGTGCTCGCGTGGGCGCACGATGTCGGGGCCGATCTGGCCAAGACCAACGTCAACGGCGGCGCGATCGCCATCGGCCACCCGCTGGGCGCCAGCGGCGCGCGCATCATGACGACGCTGGTCAACGCGCTCGAGCAGCGCGGCGGCCGCTACGGGCTGCAGACGATGTGTGAGGGCGGCGGGATGGCCAACGCCACCATCATCGAGCGCTTGGGTTAGGCGTGCCTGCTATCCGGTGCCGAAGGCGAAAATTGTTGTCGAGTCGTAGGTTTGGCCCGGGTTGAGGGTGGTGCTCGGGAAGGTGGGCTGATTCGGCGAATCCGGGTAGTGCTGGGTCTCCATCGTGAATCCCGCGCCCTGCCGGTAGATATGGCCGCTGGTGCCCGTGAACGCCCCTCGATGAAGTTGGAGGTGTAGAACTGCACACCGGGTTCGGTGGTGGAGACGGTCAGGGTGCGCCCGGTCTGCGGGTCCTCGACCTTGGCCGCCTGCACCAGCCCGGTGTTGTTGCCGCGGTTGATCACCCAGTTGTGGTCGTAGCCGTGGGCCAGCAGCAGCTGCGGGTCGTTCGCGGTGATGTGCGCACCGATCGCGGTCGGTGAGGTGAAGTCGAACGGTGTGCCCTTCACCGGGGCGATCTGCCCGGTCGGGATCTGGGTGGGGTCGGTCGGGGTGTAGTTGTCGGCGTTGATGGTGAGTTTCTGGTTGTAGATGTCGAGCGTGTCCTCACCGGCCAGGTTGAAGTAGCTGTGATTGGTCAGGTTGATCACGGTGGGTGCATCGGTGGTCGCGTGGTAGTCGATGCGCAGTTCGTTCTTCTGGTCCACGGTGTAGGTGACCGTGGTCGTCAGCGTCCCGGGATAGCCCATTTCGCCTGCGGGACTGACATATTGGAGCTTCAGGCCCACGCTGTCGCTGCCGTTCTGCGGACTGGCCTGCCACACCTTGCTGTCGAAGCCCGCGGTGCCGCCGTGCAGGCTGTTGCCGTTGTTGTTGATCGGCAGGTGATACTCGGTGCCGTTCAGCGAGAAGGTTCCCTTGGCAATGCGGTTGCCGTAGCGGCCGATGATCGCGCCGAAATAGGTTTTGGCGGAGCCGGTGTTGTTCAGGTAGCCGTCCAGGGTCGGGAAGCCGAGCACCACATCGTCGACATGTCCGGTGCGCTCGGGGACTTCGATCGACTGAACGATGCCGCCGTAGGTCAGGATCCGCACCCGCATGCCGTTCCCGCTGGTGAGCGTATAGCGGCTCACCGGAGTCCCGCCCACCTGGCCGAACGGCTCGCTGGTGATCGACGGCGGCCCTGCGGGTGTCGAGGCACTGCTGCCCTGCGACGTGGTTGACGTCGTGCTGCTGCTGCACGCCGCCAAGCCCGCCACACCGGCGATGGCGATCAATCGAAGCGATGTCTTGCCGCGCATGGGCGCTCCTTGCACTCTGACCAAATCCACCTGTCCCGACGCATTATCCTCAGCGCCGACACTCCCACTGAAGTTCGGGAAGGCTGGCCATTTCGTCGCGTCCATGCAGGCACTTGCCGCGACAACGCAAGGCCCCACTTCGTACGCGCGGTCACGTTGTGGTCGCTCGATGTTGTCGGTGGCGGTGATGATGATGGTTGGGATGGGTCAGAATCAACGTGCCGGCGTTGGCCGGTCGCGCATCGGTCTGCGCAGGTCACCGGTGTTGGTGGTCCCCGCCGGTCAGCGACAACCGTACGGCCCGTGAGCGAAATCGGTTTACGCCGAGCTAATTTCGCTGCAGCTCAAACAGCGGGATCACCCGGCTGGTCTTCGCCTGATACTCACCGAAACCCGGTGCCGCGGCGACCACCTTCGGAAACATCTCGTCGCGCTCCTCGGGCGGCAGCTCGCGGGCGGTCACGTCGTAGGAATCGGTGCCGACTTCGATGTGCGCCTGCGGGTTGGCCCGCAGGTTGTGCACCCAGTCGGGGTTGGTGTCGGCGCCGGCCTTCGAGCCGATGATGATCGTCTTCCCGTCGATGGTCAGGTACGCCAGCGGCGCCAGCCGCGGCTGGCCCGACTTGGCACCGGTGCTGGTCAGCACCAGAAGAGTCGCTCCTTCGAACGGGCCGCCGACTTTGCCCCCGTTGGCACGGAACTCGTCGACGACGCTCGCGTTGAACGCCTTCATGGTTTCGGCGTCGGGCATTTCGGTCATGGTGTTGCGGGCTCCTCAGTGTTTGACCGGTCAGTGTTGGACCGGCCGCAGTTCGAAGATCGGGATCACCCGGCTCGTCTTGGCCTGGAACTCGGCAAACGCCGAAATCGCGGTGACCTTGGGAATGATCTCGGCGCGTTCGGCGGGCGGCAGTTCACGCGCCGTCGCATCGAAAGACCCGTCGGCCAATTCGACGTGCGCGCGGGGGTGGGCCCGCAGGTTGTGTACCCACGCCGGATTGATGTCTGCGCCGCCGTACCCGGCGATGATCAGCAGCTTGCCATCGACCCGGCGACAGGACAGGGGCGACAGTCGCGGCCGACCCGACTTGGCGCCGGTCGTCGTCAGCAACAGCAATTCGGTGCCCTCGAAGGCGCCGACCTTGCCGCCATTCGCACGGAACTCGGCGACGATGCTGTTGTTGAAGGCCTTCATGGTTTCCGGGTCGGGGACTTCGGTCATCATCCTTGAGACTTCTGCGGCCTGGCGTCTATTCCCGATTCCTTGCGCTGCTGCGCGGTGATCGGCGCGGGCGCGCCGGTCAGCGGGTCGACGCCACCGCCGGACTTCGGGAAGGCGATGACCTCGCGGATCGAATCCATCCGCGACAGCAGCGCGTTGATGCGGTCCCAGCCGAACGCGATGCCGCCGTGCGGCGGCGCGCCGAATGTGAACGCTTCCAACAGAAATCCGAACTTCTCCTCGGCTTCGGCCTTGTCCAGGCCCATCACCGCGAACACCCGCTCCTGAATGTCTCGGCGATGGATACGAATCGAGCCGCCGCCGATCTCGTTGCCGTTGCACACGACGTCGTACGCGTCGGCGAGCACGCTGCCCGGGTCGGTGTCGATGCTGTCCTCGAACTCCGGCTTGGGCGCGGTGAACGCGTGGTGCACCGCCGTCCAGGCGCCCGACCCGACCGCGACATCGCCCGCGGCGGTGGCCTCGTCGGCAGGCTCGAACAGCGGCGGGTCGACCACCCAGGTGAACGCCCATGCGTTCGGGTCGATCAGGTCCTGCCGCTTGGCGATCTCGGTGCGGACAGCGCCCAGCAGCGCCCGCGACGACTTGGCCGGGCCGGCGGAGAAGAAGATGCAGTCACCGGCCGACGCGCCGACGTGCGCGGCCAGCCCGTCGCGCTCGGCGTCGGACAGGTTCTTGGCGACGGGGCCGCCCAGGGTGCCGTCGTCGTTCGACCAACACATACGCCAGCCCGCGGTGCCCGCGCTGCTTGGCGAAGTCCTGCCAGGCGTCCAACGTGCGACGCGGCTGCAACGCGCCGCCCGGCATCACCACGGCGCCGACGTAGGGCGCCTGGAACACGCGGAACGGCGTGTCGGTGAAATAGTCGGTGCACTCGACGAGTTCCAGGCCGAACCGCAGATCGGGTTTGTCCGAGCCGAATCTGCGCATGGCGTCGGCGTAGGTCATCCGCGGCAGCGGCAACGGCACGTGGTACCCGATCAGCGCCCACAGCGCCGTGATGATCTCCTCCGAGATCGCGATGACGTCCTCGGTGTCGACGAAGCTCATTTCCATGTCGAGCTGGGTGAACTCGGGCTGGCGGTCGGCACGGAAGTCCTCGTCGCGGTAGCACCGGGCGATCTGGTAGTAGCGCTCCATTCCCGCGACCATCAGCAGCTGCTTGAACAGCTGCGGGCTCTGCGGCAGCGCGTAGAACGACCCCGGCTGCAGCCGCGACGGCACCAGGAAGTCGCGGGCCCCCTCCGGCGTCGACCGGGTCATCGTCGGTGTCTCGATCTCGACGAAGTCGTGGCGGCCCAGTACCTCGCGGGCGGCCGCATTCGCCTTGGAGCGCAACCGAATTGCGTTGCCGGCCACGTCCCGGCGCAGATCCAGGTAGCGGTACTTGAGCCTGGCCTCTTCGCCTGCGGGCTCATCGAGCTGAAACGGCAGCGGCGCGCTCTCCCCCAGCACGGTCAGCGACGTCGCGTTGACCTCGATCTCACCGGTGGGGATGTCGGGGTTGGCGTTGCCCTCGGGCCGGATCTCGACGACACCGTCGACGGCGATGCAGAACTCCGCGCGCAGCCGGTGTGCCTGGGCCAGCACGTCACCCTCACGGAACACCACCTGTGACACTCCCGACGCGTCACGCAGGTCGATGAAGATGACGCCGCCGTGGTCGCGGCGGCGCGCCACCCAGCCGGCCAGCGTCACCTTCTGCCCGGCATCGGTGGTCCGCAACGAACCGGCGGCATGTGTGCGCAGCACAAATACTCCCTGTCAATGGCCTGATGAGACGACTGCCAAGTGTAGATGGGGCATAACCGCCGGTACGTTGGCGATCGTGGGTACCAGCATTGCGCTCATCGGACCCGGGGCAATCGGTTCGACGGTCGCGGCGTACCTGCACACCGCAGGTCACCGCGTCCTGCTGTGCGGGCACACCCGGCGCGAATCGATCGAGGTCCGGCCCGACGACCACGACCCGATCGTGGTGCCGGGTCCGGTGCACACCGATCCCGCCGAGGTGAGCGGACCGGTGGACGTGGTGTTCATCGCGGTCAAGGACACCCAGAACGAGGCGGCCGGCGCCTGGTTGGCGCGACTGTGCAACGAGCGCACGGTGGTGTGCGCGCTGCAGAACGGCGTCGAACAGGTGCAGCGAGTGGGGCGGTTCTGCCCCTTGTCGACGGTCCTGCCGGCCGCCGTGTGGATCTCGGCGGAAACCCAGCCAGGCGGCTGGGTGCGGGTGCGTAACGAGCCGCGGCTGGTGCTGCCGGACTCTGAGGCGGCCACCACGCTCGCGCAGTTGCTGCGCGACGCAGGGGTGACAGTCGAGCTCGACCCCGACTTCATCACCGCCGCGTGGCGCAAGCTTCTGGTCAACGCGGTGGTCGGTTTCATGGTGCTGACCGGTCGGCGGGCAGGAATCTTCCGCCGCGACGACGTGGCGGCGCTGGGTCGCCGCTATCTGGCGGAGTGCCTGGCGGTGGCGCGCGCCGACGGTGCCAACCTCGGCGACGGGGTGATCGACGAGATCGCCGACATCCTGGCGCAAGCCCCGCCCGACATCACGACGTCGATGCTGACCGACCGAGAAGCCAACCGGCCGCTGGAATGGGACGTCCGCAACGGTGTCATCCTGCGCAAGGCCGCCGCCCACGGGCTGGCCACCCCGATCAGCCAGGTGGTGGTGCCGTTGCTGGCCGCCGCTAGCGACGGACCCGGCTAGACACTGTGCTCTAGGGTGTATGGCCATGAAACCCTGTGAGCGCGTCGGCCTGGACTTCATCGCCCATGCACCGTTCCGGTTCGTCAGCACTGTCGACCTGGCGATCACCCCCGAGCAGGTGTTCGAGGTGTTCGACGACGCCGAGTCATGGCCGCAGTGGGCGACGGCGATCACCAAGGTGACGTGGACGAGTCCGCAGCCCCACGGCATCGGCACCACCCGGACGGTCGGCATGCGCGGTGGCATCGTCGGCGACGAAGAATTCCTGGCCTGGGAACCGCACAGCCACATGGCTTTCCGGTTCAATGAGGCCTCGACGGGCAGCATCGCGGCCTTCGCCGAGGACTATCGGATAGTCCCGACGGCGAGCGGCTGCACCTTGACGTGGGTGATGGCGATGAAGCCGAAAGGTGTCGCGGCGCGCGTGGGGATGTCGCTCGGTCGGCCGGTGATGTCGTGGATGTTCCAGAGGTTCCTCTACAACCTGCGCGACTACGCCGCCAAGCGCTTCCCCTGACCTTCGCGAAACGGTATTTCGCAACGCGTTTCTCGGGTCGCCCGGCAAGCAGTTACCGTCTCGCGGTCGACGTATGCCCCGAGTACGGGCCCGCCCAAACCTTGCGGCGGTCGGCGTCGGGATCGGGGACCACTGTGTCGTGGGCGGTCTGGATGATTCGAGTGAAGCGGTTTTCGGTGTCGTAGATCGGCCAATGATGTCCGCTGGACCAATGGATTTCGCCGGTGTCCCAGCCCTTGCCCGCGAAATCCAGCCAGGCGCGCTGCATGCGCCTGCCGACTGGCGGCTGCAGCCGTCGCCCGAGCGGATGCAGTTTGCGGCCGATGAACGAGGCGTAGCTGTGCTGGATGTGCACGATCTCGCTGCCGTGGGTGGCGCCGAGCCCGAGAACCCTCAGGCTCCACCCGACGTGGTCGAACCGGTACATGTGCGTCGGCGCCTGGGCGCTGTAGGCGTCGGCGAACGCCCAGGCCGGGCCCCCGAACATGACGTCGGAGCCGAACGCGACGAGCGCGCGCCGGCGCGGGTAATCCGGGTACGCGGCGAGCACGCGTTCCTTGTCGCCGGGCGCCACCCGGTCGAGGTAGGCATCGATGGACGCCGTGGTCGTGGGCAGCATCGGCGGCTTGGTCCAGGCGAACATCGACGCCTCGTGGCTGTTGGTACCGATGATCAGCGGCACCCGCGCCAGCGTGCCCTCGCGGGCGGCGTCGAGCGGATGGCTCGGCAGCAGGTCGACGCCATGGGTCAGGCCGTAGGCCAACGTCGGCGTCGTCGAGGCGCTCTTGAGCTGCAGCCGGCCGGCGGCGCGGCGCAGCTGCCGCTGCGGCAGCGCCTTGACCTCGGCGACGCTCACGCCCAGCCGTTGCACGAACTCATGGGCCTGCCTGGCCCGCACCTCGCGGTCGGCGATCAGCGGCAGCGCGGGGCTCTGCGCGATCGCGCGGCGGAACAGCCCGTCGGCCGCGGGACTGGCCAGCAGCGCAAGCACCGATGTCGCGCCCGCCGACTCGCCGAAAACGGTCACCTGGTCGGGGTCACCGCCGAACGCGGCGATGTGCTCGCGGATCCAGCGCAGCGCGGCCATCTGGTCGCGCAGGGCGAGGTTGTCGTCGAATCCATCGCCCAGATCGCTGAGTTCGAAGCCGCCGAACACCCCGATCCGGTAGGTGATGTTGACCACGACCACGTTTCCGTTGGCGGCCAGCCGTGACCCGTTGTAGAGCTGGAACTGGCCTGCGCCGTATACGAACGCGCCACCGGGAATCCACACCATCACTGGCAGCGAGCCACCGGTGTCGGGTGACCACACCGTCAGTGTCAGACATCCTTCGTCGCGTACCTTCGGGTCGTCGCGACCGCCACCGACGAACGACTTGCCTTGCGGCGGCAGCGGTCCGTGTTCGAGCGCATCGCGCACCCCGGTCCACGGCGGCAGCGGAGCAGGAGCCAGAAACCGGCGTTCGGCAACGGGCTGCTCGGCATACGGCACACCGCGCCATACCCCTACCCCGCCCTCGGTGGTGCCGCGAAGATCTCCCAGCCCCGTGTGCGCGATAGTCGAATGTCCAAGAAGGACTGCCACAGCTAAATCGTAGTGTGCAAAGCTGGATGCGCCTTGGTCTGAACACGGGCGTGGCGAGCAACGGAGCGGTGCAATGACCTTCAACGAGGGTATGCAGATCGACACGAGCAACATCTCGGCGGGCGGTGGCGGCGGGGGTCGTGGCATTGCGATCGGCGGCGGGCTCGGCGGATTGGTGATCGTGGTGATCGCGCTGTTTCTCGGCGTCGACCCGAGCACCGTCGTACCCCAGCAGCAACAGATCGGCAGTGGGGCCGGCGTCGCGGCGCCCGGATACGACCTGAGCCACTGCAAAACCGGCGCCGACGCCAACAAATATGTGGAGTGCCGCGTGGTGGCGACGACGAACTCGGTGGACGGGGTATGGCAGCAACTGCTGCCTGGGTACACCCCGCCGCATACCACGCTGTTTCACGGCCAGGTTCATGACCGGCTGCGGACCGGCGGACACCTCCGTGGGCCCGTTCTATTGCCCCGTTGACAAGACCGCCTACTTCGACACCGACTTCTTCCAGGTGCTCGTCGACCAGTTCGGTTCCAGCGGTGGACCGTTGGCGCAGGAGTACGTGGTGGCCCATGAGTACGGCCACCACGTGCAGGATCTGCAGGGCACGATTGGGCGCGCCCAGCAGGGCGTCCAGGGCGCGCAGGGCAATAGTGTGCGCACCGAGCTGCAGGCCGACTGCTACGCGGGCATCTGGGCGCATTACGCGGCGGTCACCAAGCAAGCGGGCACCGACGTGACTTACCTGGAGCCGTTGAGCGACAAGGACATTGCCGATGCCCTGTCGGCGGCGTCGTCCGTCGGCGACGATCGCATCCAGAAGCAGGCGACCGGCCGGATCAACCCGGAGCAGTGGACCCACGGATCGTCCGCGGAGCGGCAGAAGTGGTTCACCGTCGGCTATCAGAACGGCGACATCAAAATGTGCGACACTTTCGCTACCGACAACCTTGGATAGGGCTTTTGCCGGCCGCAAACCCGCTCGTGTCGCGTCAGCACCACTTCCGAAGGAGTTGCCGGCATGACGAATCCTGATGCCCCGCTGGCCGGCAGGGTCGCCTATGTGACGGGAGCCGCCCGCGGGCAGGGCCGGTCGCACTGTCTGCGGTTGGCCCGCGCGGGCGCCGACATCGTCGCGATCGATGCCTGCCGACCGGTCGCCGAACACAACGGTTATCCGCCGGCGCAGCCGGAGGACCTCGCCGAGACGGTGCGCCTGGTTGAAGGCGAGGGCCGCAAGATTCTCGCCGATGAGGTCGACGTCCGCGACGCCGCGGGACAGCAGCGGGTGGTCGCCGATGCGCTCGAGCAGTTCGGGCGCCTCGACATCGTGGTCGCGAACGCCGGCGTGCTGAATTGGGGCCGCCTGTGGGAGATTTCGGCGCAGCAGTGGCAGGACATCCTCGACATCAATCTCACCGGACTGTGGAACACCATCAAGGCGGTGGTGCCCCCGATGATCGAGGCGGGCAACGGCGGATCGATCATCACCATCAGCTCCGCGGCCGGCATCAAGGCCGTCCCCGGCTGCGGCCACTACTGCGCGAGCAAATTCGGTGTTGTCGGGCTGACCAACTCGCTGGCGGTGGAGCTGGGCGAGTTCGGGATTCGGGTGAACTCGGTGCACCCGTACGGCACCGACACCCCGATGGGCAACGACCCGTCAATGTGGCAGATCTTCGCCGACCACCAGAACTACATTCACAGCTTCTCCCCCGGCGCGCTGCCCACGGACTCGCTGGCCGACCCGGACCTGGTATCCGACATCGTGGTGTGGCTGGCCGGTGATGCGTCGTCATTGGTGACGGCGGCCCAGATCCCCGCGGACAAGGGCTATCTGAAGATCTAGAGCCGCGACTGGGCCTTGATGGAGGTGTCGGTGGTGCGCAGCGGCCGGATCAGCGCGTCCTGCCCAAACGATGCGATGAGCTCGCCCTCCTCGGTGTGCACGGCGCCGCGGACGTACGACATGCCCGCGCCGACCTGTGTGCTCTCGTGGGTGTAGAGGAGCCAACCGTCCCACCGCACCGGCTCGTGGAAGCTGACCGACAGCGTCAACGGCGCGGTGGACACCGTCAGGTGCGACTGCGCGGTGCCGATGCCCTCGTGTGCGCGCATGGTCGTCGAAATGCCAAGGTGTCCGGTGAAATACGCGATCAGCGCCTTGGCCAGGTCGTCGCGGGTCGGAATCGGATCGTAATGCAGCCAGGCGTACAACTCGGGTGGTCCCACCTCGTCCGGGCTGTTGATGTCGACGACGTCGACCAGGCGCAGCTCACGTCCGGCCATCGGCATCGGCGAGACGTTCGCGTCCGCGGGTGCGGCGACCTCGGGACGCGGCAGGTGATGACGGATCACATCCCCGGTCGGAACGTCGGCGAGCACGGTCATCGTGATGCATCGCTTGCCGTTCTGTTTGGCCGCGACCACCGCCGTCGCGGTGGTCCGACCCTCGCTGACCACGTCGATCTCCAGCTCGACCGGACCCGCCGCGACCATGACCGCCCTGGCGAACACCGCGTTCGCCGAGCGCACCGACTTGTCCGGAAAGCGCTTGGCGACAGCGACTATCGCCTGCGCGAGCACCTGAGTGCCTTCCACCACTTGGCGTTCGTCCTCACCGGCGGGGCCCGTCGCTGCGGTGAAGCGGTTGTCTGCTATCCGGTTGCACGTCGAACAGGTCGAGCAGTCCCTGAACGGTCCACGGCACCGGCGCTGAGTCTGTCGTCATGGACGGAACAGTAACCGAGCTTGTGCAAAACCGGTAACGTCATTACCGGCAGCGTAACGACGAGCCCGGAAGGTATCCCATGGCGAAGCCCAGCGGACGATCGCCGGACACCGTCGGCGCCGACACCGAACCCCGCGCCACCCGCTTCATGAAATCTGCGCTGGCGATACTCGGCGAGACGGGGCGCACCGACTTCACGGTGCTCGAGGTCGTGGAACGGTCGAAAACCTCGCTGCGCTCCTTCTACCAGCACTTCTCCACCAAGGATGAACTGCTGCTGAGCTTGATCGACAAGATCATGTCCGAGTCGACCCAGCAGTGGCGCGACGCGACGGCAGAGCTGCCCAGCAAAAAGGCCCTGCGCGTGCTGATCGACCGAATCTGCACGCCAGCCGAATCCAGCACGCAGGACAGGGTCAACCGCGGCCTGACCTACTACAACGATCACCTGGCCGAGACGTTGCCGCGCGAATACTCGCGGGTTCTCTCACCGCTGCACGAGTTGATCAAGGACATCATCAACCGCGGCATCGCCGAGGGCGCATTCCGCGCCGACCTGGACGTCGACGCCACCGCCGCACTGATCATGCAGTCGGCGCTGGGGGCGATGCGGCTACGCGTTTTGGGCGCAGAGCTCAACGGCGTCCCGATCGACGCCCAACCACATCTACGACTTCTGCCTGAGGGGCCTCACCGGCTCCGGCGACCCCACCTGACCTGCGCAATGCCGAGTCCACAAACCCCTCGACAGCGGGTGGTGTTTTCGCTGGTCCAGACGTGGTAATGTCATTACCACTAGGGACCGACAAGACTTCCAGGAGGCGGACATGGCATCCCGCGTGCTTCCCTACCCCGTGTTCGATGCGGACAACCACTTCTACGAGCCCAAAGAGGCGCTGACGAAGTTCCTTCCGGATCACCGCAAGAACGTCGTCGACTACATCGAGGTCAGGGGCCGCACCAAGATCATGGTGCGCAACCAGGTCAGCGACTACATCCCGAACCCGACCTTCGAGGTCGTCGCCCGTCCGGGCGCCCAGGAGGACTACTTCCGCCACGGCAGTGGCGGCAAAAGCTTCCGTGAGGTGATGGGCAAGCCCATGAAGGCGATCCCCGCGTTCCGCGACCCGGCGGCGCGGCTTGAGGTCATGGACGGACTCGGCCTCGACTACAGCCTGATGTTCCCGACCCTGGCCAGCCTGGTCGAGGAGCGCATGAAGGACGATCCCGACCTCATCCACGACGTCATCCACGCCCTCAACGAGTGGATGTATGAAACCTGGCAGTTCAACTACGAGGGCCGCATCTTCTCCACCCCGGTCATCACCTTGCCGATCGTGGACCGTGCCCTCGAGGAACTCGAGTGGTGCCTGGAGCGCGGCGCGAAGACCGTCCTGGTCCGCCCCGCTCCGGTGCCGGGTATGCGCGGCACCCGTTCGTTCGGCACTGGAGGAGTTCGACCCGTTCTGGGAGGCCTGCGTGAAGGCCGGCATCCCCGTGTCGATGCACGCCTCCGACTCCGGCTACGCGGAGTACCTCAACGACTGGGAACCTGCCGACGAGTTCCTGCCGTTCAAGCCGACCGCGTTCCGGATGGTCTCGATGGGCAAGCGGCCCATCGAGGACTCGATGGCGGCGTTGGTCTGCCACGGTGCGCTGACCCGTAACCCCGATCTGCGCGTCCTCTCGATCGAGAACGGCGCGGACTGGGTGCCCTACCTGTTCAAGCAGTTCGAGAACACCTACAAGAAGATGCCGCAGGCCTTCCCGGAGAATCCGGTCGAAGCCTTCAAGCGATGCGTCTACGTCGCTCCGTTCTGGGAAGACGACTTCGCCGCAGATGGCCGGCCTGTGCGGCGTCGACCGGGTGATCTTCGGTTCCGACTGGCCCCACCCCGAGGGGCTGGCCGATCCGATCAACCTCATCGAGGATCTCCAAGGCCTCGACGAGGAAGGGCAGCGCAAGGTCATGGGCGGCAACATGGTCGACCTGTTCAAGGTCGAGAACAAGATCGTCCACAACCCCGACGTGCCCGCACTCGTCATCCCGGCCTGACCGATTCCGCCCGCTGCGACACTCAAAGAGGCTGAACCGATCTCATGACCGACGCTGCCAACCCCGAGCAGATACTGTTCGCCTCGACGACCCAGTCGTTCCTAGAGAAGGAAGCATCGCTGACCCGGCTGCGTGAACTCCACGCAGCCGGCAGCGTCCTTCGAGGCCGACTGGTGGCGGCGCGGCGCCGAGCTGGGCTGGGCGAGCCTGCTGGTGCCGGAGGAGCTCGGCGGCGGCAGCGTGTCCGGCAACGGCGTCGCCGACCTCGCGCTCGTCGCCGAGCTGGCGGGCAAGACCGTGGCACCGGGACCTCTGCACCCGGTCAGCACCGTGCTCGCCGGTCTGGTCGATGCGCCCGAAAACCACGGGGCGACAATCGAATCCCTGGTCGTCAGGTGAGGTCGTCGGCTCGTGGGCGGTCTACGAGCCGGGCAAGCCGTGGGCACCGCTTGACGCCACGGTCACGGCCACGCCCACCGCGACGGGGTTTCGCATCGACGGCGTGAAGGACCGCGTCGAGGCGGGCGCGGAGAGCGGCGTCCTGCTGGTGGTTGCGCAGTCCGAGGGCGCGGTGCGCCAGTTCCTGGTGGCGACCGACGCGCACGGGGTACGCGTCGAGCCGCAGCAGTCGATCGACTTGGTGAAGAGTTACGCCCGTGTGCATTTCGACGGCGTCGAGGTCGACGCATCGGCGGTGGTGGGCTCCGCAGACCAAACGGCAGCGCTGATCGCGCGGCAGAGCCAGATTGCGCAGGTGCTGCAGTGCGCCGAGGTCGTCGGCATTCTCGACACGGTGCTGGGCTTCACCATCCAGTGGGGCTTCGACCGGCATTCCTTCGGCCGCCCGCTGGTGTCGTATCAGGCCCTCAAACACAAGTACGCCGACCTGAAGATCTGGTTCGAGGCCTGCCGCGCCACGACGCGCGCCGCCGTCGCCGAGGTGGCCGCGCGTTCGCCCGGCGCCGACATGGCCGTGAGCGTAGCGAAATCGTATGTCGGAGAACGTGCTGCGGGCATGCTGCAGGACTGCATTCAGTTGCACGGCGGCATCGGGGTGACGTGGGAACACGACCTGCACCTGTATCTGCGGCGAGTCACGCTGTACCGCTCGATGTTCGGCACGCCCGAGGAGCACAACCTGCACGTCTACGCGCTCACCGAGCAGCTGGAGCCCGCCTGATGACCGAGACGACATCGGCACCAACCGCGACGGAGTCGGTCGAGGAGTTCGCCGCGCGTGCGCGCGCGTGGCTGGCGGACAACATGCCCCGCATCGACCCGGCCAACCCGCCGGACAACGATCGCGGCGAGGAGGCGCCCTGGCTGCGTGCCCGCGAGCTTCAGAAGAAGCTCTATGAAGGCGGCTTCGCCGGCATTTGCTTCCCGCGTGAATACGGTGGTCTCGGCCTTCCCATCGCGTATCAGAAGGCGTTCGACAACGAGTCGCGCAACTACGAGATGCCGATGATCCTCAACACGCCGACGTTCACGATCTGCGCCGCGACGATCCTCGATACCGGATCGGAAGAACAAAAGCGCCAACATATTTCGGCCGCGCTGCGCGGCGACGAGGTGCTTGTGCAGCTGTTGTCGGAACCCAGCGGCGGATCGGATCTGGCCGGGGTCATCACCCGGGCCGACCGCGTTGCCGACAAGTGGGTCATCAACGGCGCGAAGACATGGAGCACCAGCGCGTTCGCGGCCGACTACGGCTTGATGCTGGCCCGCACCGACTGGGATGTGCCCAAGCACGAGGGCCTGACGATGTTCCTGGTGCCCATCAACAGCCCCGGCATCACGCTGCGGCGCATCACGCAGGTCAACGGCTCGGTCGAGTTCTGCGAGGAGTTCTTCGACAACCTCGAGCTCGGTGACGACGCCGTCGTCGGCGAAGTGAACGAGGGCTGGCACGTGGCCTCCCGCCAGCTCTACCACGAAAGGCGCGCAGTCGGTGGCGGCTCCGAGTTCGCCAGTGGCATCGGCGCCGAGGGCAAAACCGACGTGGCGATCGACTACCCCGACCTGCTGGAGAAGACGGGTCAGGCCGACAACGAACGCGCCCGCGAGATGGCGGGCCGGGCGCTGGTGCATCGGGCCGTGCGCGAGCAGTTGATCGACCACGTGTACCACGGTGTCCTCGACGGCTCGCTACCCCCGGCGGCGGGCTCGATCATCCGAATCACGCACGCCGAAACGCATCACCTGGAGTTCGACACCGTGCTCGCGATCGCCGGCAGTAGCGGTGTCGTCGACGTCGGAAACGACCTGCTGCGCTACGGCGAGCGTTACCTGTCACGGCAGTCCGCGGCGCTCGGCGGCGGCACCACCGAGATCGCGCGCAACATCATCGGCGAACGGGTGCTTGGGCTTCCCCCGCGAATACGCCGCCGACCGTGGCGTGCCGTTCAATCAGGTCAAACGCAACAGGAGCTGAGCTACCGGATCGCCGCCCTCCGGCCCTAGAACAACGTCGGCTGCAAAACCTCGGCGGGTGACACCGCCGGGACCTCGGCCGCCCGGAAGGATCGGCGATCGGGCGCCAAACCGTACTTGGCCACCAACGGCTTGACCCGGTCGTGCAGCATGTTCTTGTAGTCCGACGGGAGATACGCCCCGCGCCTGTACAACTCGCGGTACTCCGCCACCAGCTCGGGATGCGATTTCGCCAGCCAGCCCATGAACCATCCGCGCGTCGAGCCGCGCAGATGCAGACCGAACACCGTCACACCCGTCGCGCCTGCCTCGGCGATCTGGGCCAGCAGCGCATCCAGGTGCTCGACCGAGTCGGTCAGTGCGCGGCAGCACCGGTGCGACCATGACGTGACAGCCAAGGCCGGCGTCACGAATGGCGGAGATCAGCCCTAGCCGCGCCTGCGGCGACGGCGTGCCCGGTTCGACCTCCTTGTGCAGTTCGGGATACCCGACCGCCAGCGACACCGCGACGCTGACCTCGACCTGTCTGGCGGCCTCGGTGATGAGCGGCAGATCGCGGCGCAGCAGTGTGCCCTTGGTGAGGATGGAAAACGGTGTGCCGGAATCGGTGAGGGCGCCGAGGATCCCCGGCATCAGGGCGTAGCGCCCCTCGGCCCGCTGGTAGGGGTCGGTGTTCGTGCCCAGCGCGACGGTCTCGCGCTGCCACGACGGCCGATGCAGTTCGCGACGCAGCACCTCCGCCACGTTGGTCTTGACCACGACCTGGGTGTCGAAGTCGGTGCCACAGTCCAGGTCGAGGTACTCGTGAGTGGGCCGCGCGAAGCAGTAGCGGCAGGCGTGCGAACACCCACGGTAGCGCGTTGACGGTGTAACTGAAGGGGAGCATCGACGGAGCCGGTCGGCCGGCGACATTGGGCCGAGGTTGGGCACCTTGTTGATCGCGCTCTTGCACAGCACCTCGTGGAAGGTAATGCCGTCGAACTGCGGCGTGCGGACGCTGCGGACGAAGCCGATGCGCTGCAGGCCAGGCAGGGCGCCGTCGTCGACGCCGACGCCCTGGTCGTCCCACCGCATGACCCTATTCGAACACTTGTTCGATCCGAATGTCAAGGTAATCACCGTCTTGTCTTGTAATACTCGTATACGTATATTCGGCTACGAGTAAATCTGCAGCGAGGAGGTGATGGCCGAGAAGCGCAAGGTCGCGAACCTGATGGCGCTCGCGGTGCTGGCGACCGTCGTACAGCGGCCGATGCACCGCTACGAGATGGCGTCGGTGATGCGTGCCCGCGGCAAGGACCGCGACATGGACATCAAGTGGGGATCGCTCTACACCGTCGTGCAGAACCTTGAGCGCAACGGCTCCTCGAATCGATCGGTGTCACCCGCCAGGGAGCGCGTCCTGAGCGCACGATGTACCAGATCACCGACGCCGGCGCGACGAATCGTCGCCTGGACGCGCGAGCTGATCGCCGAACCGCAGGCCGAACACACCCGTTTCATCGCCGGGCTTCGTGCTCGGCGGTGCTTACCCCGCAGGAGTCATCGAGCTCTTGCGCGCGCCGCTGTCAGCGGCTGACCCGATACGTCGAGCGTTGCAAGTCAGCTCGATCAGGCCGCCGATGTGCCCTCGGCTTTCCTGTCGAGGACGAATACCGGATCGCGATGACGCTGAGCCGAAATCGACTGGACGCGATCGTTGCTCGACGAACTGTCCGCTGGCACCTTCCCGCATCTCGATGTGTGGCGCCGCTGGCACGAAATGGCCACATTCCATCCGAATTCACCGAGCTCGCTTTAGCGCGGTACAGAACCCAACCAGTAGGAGGAATACATGCCCCCAGCACACACCGCTCTCGTGATTGGTGGCGGAATCGCCGGTCCTGTCACGGCCACCGCTCTGGCAATGGCAGGCATCGACGCGGCCGTGTACGAGCTCCGCGTGCCGGATCCGGCCTCGGCCAACGGGATCGGCGGCTCGCTCGCGCTCGAGCCCAATGGTCTGGCCGCCCTGCGGATCGTCGGTGCCGCCGACGCAGTGCTCGCCGAAGCGGTCCCGATCACGCGCTCGGTCATGTCGATCGCCAGCAAGGCCGCCCGTGAGGTGCCGATGCCGCAAGGACTCCCACCGCGTCAGCTCATCGACCGCGGCGCGCTACACCGCATCCTTCGGGAACGAGCAGAGCAGGCCGGTGTACGAATCCATGACGCCAAGAAGCTGATTCGCGTCGACGAGTACTCCGATGGTGTTACCGCCCACTTCGCCGACGGCGGCAGCGCCAGCGCCGACGTGCTGATCGGCGCCGACGGGGTGCACTCGACGGTGCGCAGGCTCATAGACACCGATGCACCCCGGGCGCGTTACCTCGGGCTGCTCGGCTTCGAAGGCATCGCCGAGGACGCCCCGGATGATCCAGCCACCGCTTCCCTGGAACCAGGAACAATGACGTTCGCATTCGGGCGACAGGCCTATTACCTGTACTGGAAGCGGCCCGACGGCTGCATCGGCTGGGGAGCGAACTTGCCGTCGCCCCAGCATCTCACCTTGAAGGAGGCCCGCGCCGTGCCGGCCGAGGACTGGCTGCACACCCTGCGCGCCACCTATGCCAAGGACATACCCGGCGCTCGGCTTGCCGCCGAAACCACCAGCGACACCCTGCAGGCCGTCGGCGGCCTGCACATCATGCCGCCGGTTCCCCACTGGCATCGTGGTCGCATGGTGCTCGTCGGCGATGCCGTGCACGCTCCGTCCAACAGCACCGGGCAGGGCGCCTCGTTGGCGATGGAAAGCGCGATCCAGCTGGCCCGCTGCCTCCGCGACATGCCCGACGTACCCTCGGCGTTCGCCGCGTACGAGCGGCTGCGCAGGCCGCGGGTGGAGAAGATCGCCGCGCGTGGCGCGCGAATCAGCCACGCCAAGGCGCCGGGCCCCATCGCCCAGCGGATGATGCGGCTGATGCTGCCGGTCATGTTCGCGACGATGAACATCGAGAAGACCGTGGCCGCCGAGCAGAGCTACGCCATCGATACTCGCCGGCACAGCAGGACGCCGTAACGCACTGGCATGATGAACGTCATGCGACTAGCATGATGCCCATCATGCGAAAGGTCGCAGGCACGCGTGCCGAGAGCAAGCAGGAATCACTGGACAAGATCCTGGACGCCGCGGCCCGCCGGATCCGCGAGGAAGGCCTTGACGGCGCGGCGATCGTGTCCGGTCATGCGTGACGCCGGGC
Organism: uncultured Actinomycetota bacterium; assembly: GCA_963733605.1. Classification (GTDB taxonomy): domain Bacteria; phylum Actinomycetota; class Actinomycetes; order Mycobacteriales; family Mycobacteriaceae; genus Mycobacterium. Next base: position 106,195 of record CAVTDY010000032.1, on the reverse strand, counting down.
TCACCCACGGGGCGTTCTACTCGCACTTCTCGAGCAAGGACGAGCTGGCCGGCGCCGCGTTCGCGCGGGCGATCACCACGGGCCGCCCGCAGTGGATCAAGCCGATGCGCGGCGAATCATGGCGCGAGCGATTGTCGAGCCTGGCCAAGCGCTACCTCACCACCGCGCACCGCGACGACCTGTCCACCAGTTGCGGATTCGCGACCTTGAGTTCGGACGCCGCACACGCTTCCGACCAGTTCCGGGCCAGCTATGAGCATGAACTGCGGGATCCCTGGCCGCGATCTGCGCACGGCGACGACGATCGCCTCGACGACGCGATCGCACTGATGGCCGTCTGCGTCGGCGGGATGGCGCTGGCCCGCGCGGTCGCCGACCCGAAGTTCTCGGGTCGAATCTTGCGGGTCGCCCGGGAAGCCGCCGCGAAACTCGTCGACAACCAACCGAATTGAGGAGACCACCATGCCGGGAGCGAAACCGTACGGGCAACTGCAGTACAAGGAGATCAACGGCAAGCGGATGGCCTACATCGACGAAGGCCACGGCGATGCGATTGTTTTCCAGCATGGCAATCCGACGTCGTCGTATCTGTGGCGCAATGTCATGCCGCACCTGGAAGGGCTGGGCCGGCTTGTCGCCTGCGATCTGATCGGCATGGGCGGCTCGGACAAGCTCGACGACTCCGGACCGGATCGCTACCACTACGCCGAACAGCGCGACTACCTGTTCCAGCTGTGGGACGAACTCGATCTTGGCGATCGGGTGATCTTCGTTCTGCACGACTGGGGTTCGGCGCTTGGCTTCGACTGGGCCAACCGGCACCGCGACCGGCTAGCGGGCATCGCCTACATGGAGGCAGTGACCATGCCGATCGATTGGTCGGACTTCCCCGGCCCCATGCGGACGCGTCTTCCAGGGCTTCCGCTCGCCCGAAGGCGAGTCAATGGTGTTGGACCAGAACATGTTCGTCGAGGCGGTGTTGCCCAGCATCCGTCAAGCGCCAGCTCACCGATGAGGAGATGGACCACTACCGCGCGCCGTTCCGCAATCCCGGCGAGGATCGCAGGCCGACACTGTCGTGGCCACGCAACATCCCGATCGAGGGCGAGCCCGCCGACGTCGTCGCCACCGTCGAGGAGTACGGCGCCTGGCTGTCCCAAAGCGATGTGCCCAAACTGTTCATCAAAGGCGAGCCGGGCGCACTCATCCGCGGTCGCGCTCTCGATTTCGTCCGCACCTGGCCCAACCAGACCGAAGTCAGCGTGCCCGGTGTGCATTTCCTTCAAGAAGACAGTGCCGACGAAATCGGCGCGGCCGTAGCATCGTTCGTGCGCGCGGTGCGGGCGTCTGGTTAAGGTCGAGCCTCGAACACGAGGTTGAACGGAGTCTCTGCGGCGCGGCGGAACCGCGTGAAGCCGCCGCCGTCGACCATCACCTCGGTAAGCCGGGCCTCACCCGCCTGAGCCCCGAGTGCCGGTCCCTTCTGCGCGAGCGACACGGGTACACAGATGAGCGACGATGCGCCGTAGAACACCCGGCCGACAGGATTGAGATTGTCTGACAGGCTATCCCCCGCGGCCGGCTCGACCAGCATGCAGTGGCCGTCGGCCACCAAGGCCTCCCGAGCATGACGAGCGGCACCGGATGGGTCCGCCATGTCGTGCAGACAGTCGAAAAAGGCGATCAGGTCGTAGTCGCTGCCGCTATAGGACGTCGCGTCGGCCACCTCGAAGCTCGCGTTCGTGACGCCCGCTTTCGCCGCCTGTTCGCGGGCGGTCTCGATCGAGACATCGTGATAATCGATTCCGACGAACTGTGATTTCGGAAATGCCCGTGCCATCAGGATTGTCGTCACGCCGTGCCCGCATCCGACATCTGCGGCCCGGCTGCCGGCTTCAAGTTTCTCGACGACACCGTCGAGCGCGGGCAGCCATTCCGACAACAGGCTTGCGTTGTAGCCCGCCCTGAAAAATCGTTCGGTGCCACGGAACAGGCACGGATGGTGCTCTCCCCATTCCATGCCGGCGCCGCTCCGGAAATTCGCGACCGCCCGGTCCTTGACGTGGAACAGGTCCTCGACGACCGAATACCCGCCGGGCAGATCCATCGGCCCGTCCGGGTTCGCCAGGCATAGCGCTTGTTCCTCGCTCAGGTAGAACGTGTCGCTGTCCGCGTCGTACTCGACGTAACCGCCCGCGGCCTGATTGGCGAGCCATTCGCGCACATATCGTTCGGTCGTGCCGGTGCGTTCAGCCAGCTCTCGCAGATGTCAATCGGCCTTCGGCAAGCGCCGAGTACAGTCCGAGCTCGTCGCCGATCAGGATCAGCATGGCGCTCATCGAGGCCCCGAGATCACCAATCGCCTTGCCCAGAAACGCGTTGAGTTTGTCTTCGTTGACTGTCATCGCGAGTCCCCTCCGATGCGTTGACTCTTTGCCGGCGCGACGCTGACAAACGTACGCTGATTTACTAACCGTCATGCCTGAACGGACCGCCCTGTTGTTCTCCTACGGCACGCTGCGTCAGCCCGAAGTGCAACGGATCACCTTCGGCCGCGAACTCAACGGCCGCCCCGACGCGATCGTCGGCTACGAACTGGATTACCTCACCATCACCGATCCGCACGTGATCGCCACCAGCGGCAGCGATCGCCATCCGATCCTGAGGCCGACAGACCGTCAGGATGCCGCGGTGGAGGGCATGGTGTTCGCGATCAGCGATGCCGATCTGGCGGCGGCCGACGACTACGAGGTCGACGATTATCGCCGGGTGGCCGTGCCGTTGCGGTCAGGCGAGCAGGCGTGGGTCTACGTGTTCGCCGGCTAGGGTCCTCACCGGTCCACATCACCGGCCCACATCACCACTGCGAAAGCTGGCACTGCAGGTTGTAGGGACCGTCCTGCTGCACAGCCAACTGACCATCGACGGCGATTTCGCAATGCGGATTGGGCGCGGCCTGCCCACCGTGCGTGGTGCTGCTCACGGTGAAGATCGCCCACTGCGGGTCCGCCAGCGTGGTTTCGAAGACCCATGGCACACCCGGCGCCAGCGTCACCGGCTCCTTCTTGACGAACGCGTACGGGTTGGCGTTATAAGCCGCCTTGTTCGGCGGTTGACTCGTCAGATAGAAGAGGTCGAAGTCCGCACCGCCGGCCGACGTGAGCGTATAGCGGACCTGGTGAGCGGGCGGATCAGCGTTCGCCACTGTCTGGCCCACCACAGTCTGGCCCACCGCGATTGACGCAGCTGCCACCGCCACCGCGGCCCCGACCCTTGTCGCTGTTCGCATGTCCGTCACATCGCCGCACGGTACCCGATCGTTACAGACGCGGCACGACCCGCTGGCAGCGTCGTCAATATGACGGTCGGCGTACAAATCGCATTCACGCCGGGAACACGCCCGTCACCGGTATGAAACAAGGCGGTCTTAATTTCGCTGGATGACCCAAGAGCTCAGCAAGGAGCCGCCGAACGACACCGTCGAGGCCGACCTCGACACGATGACCGCCACCAAGGAAACCTTGGAGGACTACACGCTGCGTTTTGCACCGCGCAGTTACCGGAAGTGGTCCACCCGGGTCGTCGGCATCTCCGCGCTGGGCGGCATCGCCTATCTCGCCGACTTCGCGATCGGCGCCAACGTCGGCATCTCGTACGGCACCACGAACGCGCTGTGCGGCATCCTGATCTTCGCGATTGTCATCTTCCTGACCGGCTTCCCGGTGGCCTACTACTCGGCGCGCTACAACATCGACCTCGACCTTGTCACCCGCGGTAGCGGATTCGGCTACTACGGCTCGGTGGTCACCAACGTCATCTTCGCGACGTTCACGTTCATCTTCTTCGCGCTCGAGGGCTCGATCATGGCCCAGGGACTCAAGCTCGGACTGGCATATCCCGTTGTGGCTCGGCTACGCGGCATCGACGATCGCTCATCTTCCCGCTGGTCATCTACGGCATGAAAGTGCTGTCCACGCTGCAGGTTTGGACGACACCGCTGTGGCTGATCCTGATGGTGGCTCCGTTCGTCTACCTGGTGGTCAGCCACCCTGACTCCGTCAGCTCAGTTCTTCGCCTACGCCGGCGAGAATGGCAAGGGCGGCTTCGACCTCGGCTCGACGCTGCTGGCCGCAGGCGTGTGCCTCTCGCTGATCGCCCAGATCGCCGAGCAGAACGACTACCTGCGGTTCATGCCGCCGCAGACCCCGGAGAACAAGCGCAGCTGGTGGACGTGGCTGATCCTGGCCGGCCCCGGCTGGGTGATCTTCGGCGCCATCAAGCAGATCGTCGGGCTGTTCCTGGCGGTGTACCTGATCGCCAACGTCGCCGACAGTGCGGGCGTCGCCAACCAACCGGTGCACCAGTTCCTGGAGATCTACCAGAACTTCCTGCCGGCTGGCTGGCGATGACGCTGGCCGTGGCGCTGGTCGTCATCAGCCAGATCAAGATCAACGTCACCAACGCCTACTCCGGTTCGCTGGCGTGGACCAACTCCTTCACCCGCGTCACCAAGCACCTACCCCGGCCGGCTCGTGTTCCTCGGCGTTCAACCTGTTGATCGCGCTGATCCTGATGGAAGCCAACATGTTCAGCTTCCTCAACACCATTCTCGGGTTCTACGCCAACTGCGGCATGGCCTGGGTCGTCGTGGTCGCGTCGGACATCGTGTTCAACAAGTACCTGTTGAAGCTGTCGCCGATGAAGCCGGAGTTCCGCCGCGGCATGCTGTACGAGTTCAATCCGGTCGGCTTTGGCTCGATGCTGATCGCCGCCGGCGTGTCGGTGCTCGCCTTCTTCGGTGGGCTCGGCGAGGCCATCCGGCCGTACTCACCTCTGGTGGCGATCGGTCTGGCACTGGTGTTGCCGCCGATTCTCGCGGTCGCGACGAAAGGCAAGTACTACCTGCGTCGCACGGACGACGGCATCGACCTCCCCATGTACGACGAGTTCGGCAACCCCTCGGGCGAGCACCTGAAGTGCCATGTGTGCCATCACGACTACGAACGGCCGGACATGATGAAGTGCGACGACCCACGATGCGCACGTGTGCTCGTTGTGCCTGAGCACCGACAAGGTGGCAGACCACGTGCTTCCCGCGCAGGGATAGGCATCGTCAGCTCCGCCATCGGTTGACCCAGGGGCTGGGGAATCAGCGCTCACTCCAGCCGTGGTGCTCGACGGCGCACCGCAACAGCATCGACAACTGCCAATCGGCGATCGACCAGCGAATCGCATCGCTGTACCTAAGCCAATCCGCGAGGATCTCGGTCAATTCGTCGGTGCCGTCAAGATCGCCCTGCACGACACTTCAGTCACCGCCGACGACCTGGAGGCGCTGATCCGTTCCATCAAACACCTTCGCCCCGGCGGGAATACCCACCTGCAGCGCATCCCCGCAGCTGCGGTAGAACCAGCATTCCGGCGCGGCCGCAACAATGATCGGCGGGATAACCACGACCACATGGTAGCCACCGGCGCATCCAACTCTGCGATTCTGCGCACGCTCGCCGCCGCGCAGAGGCAGGCTGCACATGTGAACGCACCAGCCACGCCCCGAACACTCGCCGACACGGGCGGACTCGTCGTCACCGATGACGGCCGTCGGGTCCTGATCTTCGACCGCCGCACGGGTGTGCTGGGGGTGCTGGCGTTCGTGCTCGTCGTGCTCACTCTCGTCGTTGTCGGCTTCGGCTGTTTCGCGCTCGTCGCGGGCGTCCCGTCAAGAGCTGCGGGGTGGGGTATCGCTGGCTGTCGGTCTCATCATCGCGGCCGCGACGCTATGCCGTGGTGCGCAAGATTCGTCGGCCGCCGCAGCCAGCCACTGCACGAATGCCGATCGGTGGCGGTCATCGACCGCAAGCTCGGGTTGTTCAGTTACTGCGGCGGAGCAGTGGTGCCATTGGACCAGGTGCGCTTCGTGCGCAAGCTCCAAATCGGTTCGAGCTCACCCAAACTCGTCGCGATCACCCCCGGCGGAACAAAGGTCCTCAAGCGCGGCAACCCATTCGACGGTGGCATCGGCAACGTCGATGAAGTGCTCACCGCCGGGTCGGCGGGCTAGGCGCGGCTCAGGCGGGAAAGCACCTCTGTCAGAACATCGTCGACGGCTATGTCGACCTGCTCCCCTGTCGCCAGGTTCTTCACGCCGACCGTGCCCGCCTCGATGTCACGGTCGCCGGCGACCAATGCGATCGAGGCGCCCGAGCGGTCCGCGGCCCGCATCGCGCCCTTGATGCCGCGGTCGCCGTAGGACAGGTCGACGCGCACACCGGCGGCCCGCAGCCGCGCGGCCAGCACGGCCAGCTTCACCTTGGCCTGCTCGCCGAGCGGCACACCGAACACGTCGACGCGGGCGGTCCCGCCGACCGACTTGCCCTCGGCCTTCAACGCCAACATTGTCCGATCGACGCCGAGACCAAAGCCGATGCCCGACAAATCTTTTCCGCCGAGCTGACGCATCAGTCCGTCGTAGCGGCCGCCGCCGCCGATACCGGACTGCGCCCCGAGCCCGTCGTGCACGAACTCGAACGTGGTCTTCGTGTAGTAATCCAGCCCGCGCACCATCCGCGGATTGATCACATAGGGCACGCCCAACGCGTCCAGATGCGCGAGCACCGTCTCGAAGTGCTGCTTGGCCACATCGGAGAGATGATCCAACATGACCGGCGCATCAGCAGTGAGCTCCCGCACCTTCGGGCGCTTGTCGTCGAGCACCCGCAACGGGTTGATCTCGGCGCGCCGACGGGTCTCCTCGTCGAGGTCGAGCTTGAACAGGAAGTCCTGCAACAGTTCCCGGTACTGCGGCCGGCAGCTGTCGTCGCCCAGCGACGTGATCTCGAGCCGGAACGCGTCGAGCCCCAGCGAGCGGAAACCGGCGTCGGCGATCGCGATCACTTCGGCGTCCAGAGCCGGGTCGTCGACTCCGATCGCCTCGACCCCGACCTGCTGCAGTTGCCGGTAGCGCCCGGCCTGGGGGCGCTCGTAGCGGAAGAACGGCCCGGCGTAGCAGAGCTTCACGGGCAGCGGCCCGCGGTCAAGGCCGTGCTCGATCACCGCACGCATCACGCCCGCGGTGCCCTCCGGCCGCAGCGTCACCGAGCGATCGCCCCGGTCGGCGAAGGTGTACATCTCCTTCGACACCACGTCGGTGGACTCCCCGACGCCGCGGGCGAACAGCGCGGTGTCCTCGAAGATGGGCAGTTCGATGTCGCCGTAGCCGGCGCGCCGGGCGGCGTCGAGCAGCCCGTCGCGCACGCCGACGAATTGCGCTGAGTCGGGCGGCAGGTAATCCGGGACGCCCTTGGGCGCCTGAAATTCGGTCACTAGGTCAAGCCTTCGAGGAACGGGTTGGTGCGCCGTTCGAAGCCGATCGTGGTCTTCTCACCGTGCCCCGGTAGCACCACGGTGTCGTCGTCGAGCACCAACAGTTTTGTCACGATCGAGCCGAGCAGGTCGCGGCCGCTGCCGCCGGGCAGATCGGTGCGGCCCACCGATTGGCGGAACAAGGTGTCACCGGTGAAGACCACATCCTCGGGACCCTCCGACACCCGGAACACGACGGAGCCGCGGGTATGTCCGGGCGTGTGGTCGACGGTCACCGTCACACCACCCACATCTACCTTGTCACCGTCGCGGTCCAGCTCAACGACCTGTTTGGGTTCGCGGAACAGCGCGCCGAACGCGATCTGGGCCAGTCGAGGCCCGAAGTCCTTGATCGGATCGGTCAGCATGAACCGGTCCTCGGGATGGATGTAGGCGGGGCAGCCGTACATGTCGGCCACCTTCTGCGCCGACCAGATGTGGTCGACGTGCCCGTGCGTCAACAGCACCGCCGCCGGGCGTGAGGTGGTTCTCGTCGAGGATCTGTCGCAGCGGCCCCATCGCCCGCTGGCCCGGGTCGACGATGATCGCGTCGGCGCCGGTTCGCTTGGCCAGGACGTAGCAATTGCACGCCAACATGCCCGCCGGGAATCCGGTGATCAACACGGCGTCCAGTGTCCCATCCCTCTGTTGCACGTGGGTCGCGACCCCCGCATTCAGCAACGCCTGGCACACTCGTTGCCGACCGATCAGATCATGAGGAGGACAGCGGCGGTGCCGACCAACGAACAACGGCGTGCGACGGCGAAGCGCAAACTCGAGCGGCAGCTGGAGCGCCGGGCGACAAAGCAACGACAACGCCGCATCTACATGATCGTCGGATCCATCGTGGCCGCGATCGTCGTGATCGGCGCCATCGTGGCGACCGTCGTCGTCACCAACCAGGACTCCGGCAGCAAGACCGCGTCGGCGGCCACCAGCACGCGCCGACCACGGCGGCACCGGCCGCGCCCGCCGCGCCGGGCCAGCTGCCTCCGTTCGCAGCGCCGGCCAATCTGGGCGCCAACTGCCAGTACCCGGCGTCGTCGGACAAGGCGAGCAAGCCGAACAACCCGCCGCGCGCCGGCAAGGTCCCGACCGACCCGGCGCAGGTCAGCGCCAGCATGTCGACCAATCAGGGCAATATCGGATTGCAGCTCGACAACGCCAAGTCACCGTGCACGGTGAATAGCTTCGCCAGCCTGGCCCAGCAGGGCTTCTTCAACGACACGCCGTGCCACCGGCTGACCACATCGGAGGGGCTGTCGGTGCTGCAGTGCGGCGACCCGACCGGCCAGGGCACCGGCGGGCCGGGCTACCAGTTCGACAACGAGTACCCGACCGACCAGTTCCAGCCCGATGACCCCAAGCTGCAACAGCCCGTCACCTATCCGCGAGGCACACTGGCGATGGCCAACGCGGGCCCTGGGACCAACGGCAGCCAGTTCTTCCTGGTGTACAAGGATTCGCAGCTGCCGCCGAACTACACGGTGTTCGGCACCATCGACCAGACCGGCCTGGCCACGCTGGACAAGATCGCCGCGGCCGGCACCGCTGACGGAAGTCAGGACGGCAAGCCGAAGAACAACGTCCAGGTCAAGTCGATACTAGCTCGACTGACGCAGGCATGACCACTCCGCCGCCATCCGGCGCGTACCCGCCGCAGAGCGCATATGCGGGGTACTACGGCTATCCCGGCTACCCGCAGCCGCGACCGACCAATTCGCTGGCCATCGTGTCGCTGGTGTGCGCGTTTCTGTTCGCACCGCTTGGCATCGTCTTCGGCCACATCTCGCTGTCGCAGATCAAGAGGACCGGCGAGGAGGGTCGCGGGCTGGCCATCGCGGGGCTGGTCATCAGCTACCTGATCACCGTCCTGACCATCGTCGTGGTGGTCCTGAGCGTCCTGTTGGTCGCCGAGGTCGCGCGTGACGTCAAGGCCCTCGACGGCGTGACCCGGGGGCGCCCGCACCTCACCGCGACGCCGTGGCCGCCGGTCAGCGGCACGCTGCCGGCGTTCGACCCGCCGAAGACGTTGGGCTCCAACTGTCAATATCCGGCGACGACGGAGCCGGCGAGCAAGCCCGTCAAGCCGCCGCAGAACGGTCGGATCGCGACTGATCCGGTCGTCATCCGCGCGAGCATCGCCACCAGTGCGGGCACCGTCGGGCTCGAGCTGGACAACAGCAAGACACCCTGCACCGTCAACAACTTCACCAGCCTGGCCAAGCAGGGATTCTTCGACAACACCAAGTGCCACCGGTTGACCACCTCCACCGAGCTTGGTGTGCTGCAGTGCGGCGATCCGACCGGGACCGGCACGGGCGGGCCCGGCTACCGGTTCCCCAACGAATACCCCACCAACCAGTACCGGATGACCGATCCCGCGTTGAAAACTCCGGTGGTCTACCCGCGGGGCACGCTGGCCATGGCCAACTCCGGGCCCGGAACCAACGGCAGCCAGTTCTACCTGGTGCATCAGGATTCGATGCTGCCGCCGACCTACACGGTGTTCGGCACCATCGACGGCGCCGGGCTGGCGACGTTGGACAAGGTCGCCGCCGCGGGTGTGGCCGGCGGCAGCGACGACGGCAAGCCCGTCGTCGACGTGACCATCACGTCAGTGCAGGTGGGCTGACTCCTGGCCAGACAACGCAAAGTCGCACGAAACAGGCTGTGCCAATGTGACTTTGCGTTCTCCGGCGGGCGTGACGTCTAGCTCGGCGCGGTCTTGATGTAGAACTGGACGTTGTCTCCGTCGACCTTGGTGACCCTCATATGGGCGGTGTAGGCCTTGCCCTCGGGTCCGGTGAAGTGACACTCGAACTCCTTACCGACCTCGGCGGCGACACCCGACGGGCATTTGACGTCCGTGGGCTTGAAGCCGGTCTGCTTCGACACCAGGTCGGTGACGGAGCCCGCCGCTCCCTCGGGCTTGATCGTGGAACCACAACCGGCCACCGCCATCGCCAGCGAAGCGATCAGAACTACCAATGCAGTGCGCATCGCCGCAGTATCGCAGACAACGCAAACAACCAAGTCAGATTGTGCGCAGACACCTAGGCTGCAGATGTCACGCGGTAGACGTCGTAGACGCCCTCCACGTTGCGCACCACGTTCAGCACGTGTCCCAGATGCTTCGGGTCGCCCATCTCGAAGGTGAACCGGCTGATCGCGACCCGGTCGTTGGACGTCGTCACCGACGCGGACAGGATGTTGACCTTCTCGTCGGCCAGCACGCGCGTCACGTCCGAGAGCAGCCGGTGCCGGTCCAGCGCCTCGACCTGGATGGCCACCAGGAACACCGACGACGGCGACGGCGCCCACTGCACTTCGATGATCCGCTCCGACTGTTGTTGCAGCGACCCGGCATTCGTGCAGTCCGTGCGGTGCACGCTGACCCCGCCGCCGCGGGTGACGAAGCCCATGATGTTGTCGCCCGGTACCGGGGTGCAGCACTTGGCCAGCTTCGCCAGCACGCCTGGCGCGCCCGGCACCGCCACGCCGACATCGTCGGTGGTCCGCTGACGCACCAGCATGGTTGCCGGAGTGGAGCGCTCGGCCAGCTCGTCGGTGGCCTCGTCGTCGCCGCCGAGCTGGGCCACCAGCCGCTGAACCACGTGTCGCGCCGACACGTGGCCCTCCCCCACCGCCGTGTAGAGCGCCGACACATCCGTGTAGCGCAGTTCCCGGGCCAGCGCCGCCATCGACTCGGCGTTCATCAAGCGCTGCAACGGAAGTCCGCTGCGACGCACCTCGCGTGCGATCGCGTCCTTACCTGTTTCCAGCGCCTCCTCGCGGCGCTCCTTGGCGAACCACTGCCGGATCTTTGCCTTCGCCCGAGGCGACACCACGAAGCTCTGCCAGTCCCGCGACGGACCGGCGTTCAGCGCCTTGGACGTGAAAACCTCGACCACTTCGCCGTTTTCGAGCTTGCGTTCCAGTGCGACCAGTCTGCCGTTGACCCTGGCGCCGATGCAGCGATGGCCGACCTCGGTGTGCACCGCGTAGGCGAAGTCGACCGGGGTCGAGCCCGTCGGGAGTGTGATGAGATCGCCCTTCGGCGTGAACACGAAGATCTCTTGCACCGCAAGGTCGTAGCGCAGCGCCTCAAGGAACTCACCGGGGTCGGCGGCCTCCCGCTGCCAGTCCAGCAGCTGACGCATCCAGGCCATGTCGTCGATTTCGGCGGCGGCGTGCGGATGCGGGGCGTTGCGGCCCTTGGTTTCCTTGTAGCGCCAGTGTGCGGCGATGCCGTATTCAGCGGTCTTGTGCATGTCGTTGGTGCGGATCTGTACTTCCAGCGGCTTGCCCTCGGGGCCGACGACCGTGGTGTGCAGCGACTGGTACACGCCGTAACGCGGCTGGGCGATGTAGTCCTTGAACCGGCCCGCGATCGGCTGCCACAGCGAATGCACCACGCCGACAGCGGCGTAGCAGTCGCGGATCTCGTCGCACAGAATACGCACCCCGACCAGGTCGTGAATGTCGTCGAAGTCGCGGCCCTTGACGATCATCTTCTGGTAGATCGACCAGTAATGCTTCGGCCTGCCCTCGACGGACGCGGTGACCTTCGACGCGTTGAGCGCGGCGTTGATCTCGGCGCGCACCTTGGCCAGGTAGGTGTCGCGCGACGGCGCCCGGTCGGCGACCAGCCGGACGATCTCCTCGTACTTCTTCGGGTGCAGGATCGCAAACGACAGATCCTCGAGCTCCCATTTCACCGTGGCCATGCCCAGCCGATGTGCCAGCGGCGCAATGACTTCCAGCGTCTCGCGAGCCTTGCGGGCCTGCTTTTCCGGGGGCAGGAAGCGCATGGTGCGCATGTTGTGCAGCCGGTCGGCGACCTTGATCACCAGCACCCGCCCGTCGCGGGCCATTGCGATGATCATCTTGCGGATCGTCTCGGCTTCGGCGGCGGTGCCCAGCTCCACCTTGTCCAGCTTGGTGACGCCGTCGACGAGATGCGCCACCTCATCACCGAAGTCGGCGGTCAGCGCCTCCATCGTGTAGCCGGTGTCCTCGACGGTGTCGTGCAGCAGCGCGGCCACCAGCGTGGTGGTGTCCATGCCGAGCTCGGCCAGGATGTTCGCGACGGCCAGCGGATGGGTGATGTACGGGTCGCCGGAGCGGCGCATCTGGTCGGCGTGCCTCTCCTCGGCCACCTCGTAGGCCTTCTGCAGCAGCGAAAGGTCGGCCTTCGGAAAGCTCTCCCGGTGCACGGCGACCAGCGGCTCGAGCACCGGGTTGACGGCGCTGCGCTGGGCGGTCATCCGGCGGGCCAGCCGCGCCCGCACCCGCCGCGACGCGCTCGTCGACGTCTTCGGGATCTCCAGCGGCTGCGTTTCGGGCATCTGCGCCTCCGGAGGCTCCTGCACGGCCTGGCCCGTGCCGGGTTCGTCAGCCATGCTCACCTCCCGGTCTGCTCGTCGCGCAGGCGCTCATCGCCCTGGTCCGCGCGCCAGACTTCGAGGATATCGCTCAGACGGTGTGCAAGCTGCTGACTGGTAACGGTTTGACCACGTCGCGGCCGCCCAGAGCAGCAAGTTCGAGCACCACCGCGGCGCCGGTGACGTTCGCGCCGGCGTCCCGCAGCAGCTTCGCCGCGGCAGCCAGCGTGCCGCCGGTGGCCAGCACGTCGTCGATGATGACAATGGTGCGGCCCGCCAGCGCGATGCCATCGGCGGGCACCTCCAGGGTGGCCGTGCCGTACTCGAGCTCGTAGCTTTCGCTGAACACCGGCGGCGGCAGCTTGCCGCCCTTGCGGACCGCAAGCACGCCGATGCCCAGCTTGATGGCGACAGCACCGCCGAGCAGGAAGCCGCGGGCGTCCACTCCCGCCACCAGGTCCGCGCCCCGTGCGATGTCTGCGAGCGCATCGGACACCGCGTCAAGGCCATGCGCGTCGGCCAGCACGCGGAGTGAGGTCCTTGAATTGGATGCCGGGCTCGGGGAAGTCGGCCACCTCACGCATCATTGACGCGATCGAGCCGCGAGATCTCGCTCATCGCGCCAGCACCCAGCGGTCCATGTTCCACCCCGCACCCCATCGAGTCGGATTGCTGCTCACCGCAGACATCTTCTTCGAAGTCAGCAGGGTCCGCTGCTGACGGTAGAGCGGAAGCGTCGGCATGTCGGCCCACAGGATCGATCCGCCGTCGCCGAGCAGCCGGGCCAGTTCCTTGGGGTCGGAGGTCACCGCCATCGACGCGATGATGCCATCGATGCGCTCGTTCGAGTAGCCCGACAGATTGTTGCCGTTGCCGGTGTGCAGGTCGTAGGCGTCCATCGCCGATGAGCCTGTGGACCCGCTGCCCGCGGCGCCGCCGGTGCTGGCGAGCAGCACGTCGATCTCGTTGTTGCGCAGACTGAGCGGGCCGACGGTGGCCGAGGCGGCGTCCTGCACAGTGATGCCGGCGGGGGCGCAGGCCTTCGCGATGGCGCCGACGGTCGCGGCCAGCCGCGCATTGGGGCTCTGATAGCCGATGCGCACGGTCAGTGGCTGCCCGTTGATCGCCGTCGCGGGCGGCGTCGGGGTTCGCGACGACGAACTGGCCGGCCTCAGCCGCGCCCTCAGCCGCGCCGAACGCATCCTCGGTCGCCGGGTCGAGCCGGGCGTTGGCGATCGGCATCGCCGCGTTCTTGGCGATCACATCGCGCGGCGTGCACAGCGCAAGCGCCCGACGCGCGGGCGTGGCGGCCATCGGGCCTTGCGGCGCGAAGATGAGCTGCTCGACGCCCGCCGACGGCGAGTCTGTGCGAACGAAGTCGTCGGGCAGGTTCAGCGTTCCCGTGGAACCCGTCGAGACGTCCACCACGTCGTAGCCGCCCGTGATTGATGCGGTCCTGGATGTCGGCGCCTCGCGGCCACACGGTGATCTTGTCCGGTGACGGGCTTGGCACCCCACCACTTGTCGTTGGCGACGAGCACGACGGAGCCGTCCTTGCTCACCGACTCGAGCTTGTAGGGCCCCGACGACGGGAACCGCTTGAGGTCGAAGTTCTCGGGCCCAGATTCCAGGTGGTGTTCCACACCTGCGCGATGCGGTCGACGGTCGGGCCGTCGTTGTTGAGCAGCGCGGTCGTGACATCGATGCCGAGTTCGTCGGCGATGACGTGCGACGGCATCATCGACGTCGCCGCGAACAGCTGGCCGAAGTCGACGAACCCGCGGTCCTGGGCGAACGTCACCCGCGCCTTCTTCTGTCCCGGCGAGCAGTCGACGGAGGCGACGTCGCTGTAGCCGGCCCGGTTGGCCGCATCGAACGCGGGGAATCGACCGGACTGCGATGCCCACGCCAACACCATGTCGTCGCAGGTGATCGGCTTGCCGTCGGAGTACACCGCGTTGGCGCTGACCTCATAGTCGAGCACCAGCGGTGCCCGCCCGACCACCGAGATGGTGCCGAAGTCGTGGTCGCCGACGATCTGGCCGTCGGGTCCGTGGTAGTTGAAGCCCGTGAGCACCCGGGCGAAGGCCTGCGGTCCAGCCGATGCGGCGCCGGCGACGGTGTTGGTGTTGTAGGTGACCAGCGTGCCGTCGACGGCGTAGTCGATCTTGCCGGCGGGACTGCCCGAGCACGACGACACGCCCAGCCCGCCGATCAGCGACAGCACGGCCGCCGCGATGAGGCTCCGGCTCCGGACTGGGGGCACTCCCCTCGCCCTGGCGGGCCTGGGGCCCACCCGCTTGCGGGGCACCATCGGCCCTACCGCCGCCGGGCGTTTCGCTTACCCGACGGTCGTCCGGTCCGGCTGGTGGTCGGCCGGGCTGGCCGCGACCCGGGCGCCGGCTTGTCGGGCGCACGGCTTGGCGGCCAGCCGAGGCCGCCACCGCCTCCGGCTCGGCGTCCTGCCCCGCCTCGGCCTGCTTGCCGGGCTTGCGCCGGTTGAGCACCCGCCGGGTGTGTGTGCGGACGAAGTCGGTGCGCTCGCGCAGCGTCACCAGCAGCGGGGTGGCGAAAAAGATCGACCCGTACGTGCCGACATGACGCCGACGAGCATCACCAGAGCGAGGTCCTTCAACGTTCCGACGCCGAGCAGCCATACCGCGACGACCATCAGAGACAGCACCGGAGCATCGAGATCAGGCTGGTGTTGATCGACCGCATGAACGTCTGGTTGATGGCGAGGTTGGCCTGTTCGGCGAACGTTCGCCGAGTGGTGTGCTCGAAACCTTGGGTGTTCTCCTCGCACCTTGTCGAACACGATGACGGTGTCGTACAGCGAGAAACCCATGATCGTCAGCAGCCCGATCAAGGTGGCCGGGGTGACCTCGAACCCGATAAGCGCGTAGACCCCGGCCGTTGTGATCAGGTCGAACACCAGGGACGCCAGCGCGGCAATCGCCATGTAGCGCTCGTACCGGATCATGATGTAGAGGCCGACGAGCACGAGGAACACCACCAGCGCGATGAGCGCCTTCTTGGTGATCTGCCCGCCCCAGGTCGACGACACCGCGGAGTCGCTGATGGCCTGCTTGCGCGGCTGGCCGTCGGCGCCCTTGGGGTGGAACGCGTCGAAGAGCGCGGTGCGCAGCGTGCTCGGTCTGCTGCGTTGGTCAAGGTTTCCGAGCGGATCTGCACGGTCGCCGAACCGCCGCTGCCGACCATCACGACCGCTCGGGACCCTTGCCGAGCGCCTTGCTGAAGACGTCTTCGACCTGCTGGGCGGTGACTCCCGCCGGCGGCGGGCATCGACACGGTGGTGCCGCCCTTGAAGTCGATGCCGAACGTGAAGCCGCGGATGACGATGGCCGCGATCGCGATGAGCGACGATGAGCCCGCTGACGACGAACCACACCTTCCGACGCCCGATGACGTCGAACGCGCCGGTGCCGGTGTAGAGCCGGATGAAGAAGCCGTGCCGCGGCCGCATCGGATGCGGTCGGCTTCGCAGGTCGGGTGCCTCGACACGCCGTCGGACGTCGGTCACGTCGGATGATTGCTTGGCGGCCATCTCGCTATCCCTGTCCCGTCGCGTGCGCGGCGGCACGGCGTTCGCGCGCGATCTGCTGAACCGCACCCAGGCCGTTGAGCGCGGGCTTGGCCATTGTGCGCGACTTCGATGCCAGGAACACCAGCGGCCAGGTCACCAGGAACACCACGACGACGTCGAGGATGGTGGTGAGCCCAAGCGTGAACGCGAACCCCTTCACCTGGCCGACGGCCATGACGTAGAGCACCGCGGCGGCCAGCAGCGTGACTGCGTTGCCGGACAAGATCGTCTTACGCGCTCGCGCCCATCCCCGCGGCACCGCCGAGCGGAACGAACGCCCTTCGCGGATCTCGTCCTTGATGCGTTCGAAGAACACCACGAATGAGTCTCCCGTGGTGCCGATACCGATGATCAGAGCCGGCGATGCCCGCCAGGTCGAGCGTGTAGCCGATGTATCTGCCGAGCAACACCAGGATCGCGAAAACCATTGCGCCCGAAGCGATCAGCGACAACGCGACCAGCAGCCCCAGCACCCGGTAATACAGCAGCGAATAGACCAAAACCAGTACCAGACCGATCGCGCCGGCGATCAGGCCGGCCCGCAGCGATGTCAAACCCAGTGTGGCCGAGACGGTTTGGGCCTCCGAAGATTCGAACGACAGCGGCAGCGAGCCGTACTTCAGCACGTTGGCCAGCTGCCGTGCCGAGTCGGCGGTGAACCGACCGGTGATCTGCGTGCGCCCACCCGGGATGGCCTCCTGGATCTCCGGCGCGCTGACCACCTGCGAGTCGAGCACGAACGCGGTCTGGGTGCCGACGTTGGCAGCGGTGAAGTCGGCCCAGATGTCGCGACGCCTCATCGTTGAACTGCACGGTGACGACGTACTCGCCGCGCTGCTGATCGAGCCCGGAGTCGGCGCTCTTGATCTGCTCGCCACTGATGATCGACTTGTCCAGCAGATAGACCTGTTTGTGGTCCTGTGAGCAGGTCACCAGCGGAAGGTTCGGGTCATCGTTGCCGGCCAGCACGTCCTCGTCGTTGCACCGGGTGGCCTGAAACTGCAGCGCCAGGATCTGGATCTGCTGATCGGTGCTTTGCCGCAGCTGCTTCTCGTCGGCGATGCGCTGCACCAGGTCCTTCTGGCCTTGCCGGCGCCGGTGGGCCGGGGGCGCCGGTGTGCCGGGCGCCGGACGCCGGGCTCGCCGGCGCGGGCGGCGGCGCCGGTGGGGTGGGCGGCGGCTCCTGCGGGATACGGCCGCGGCTGGGGTGCCGGAGTCGCCGGCGCCGGGGGCTGCTCGGCGGGTGACGGCGGTGACGCAGGCGCGCCGGCTCGCCAGCAGCGGGCGCGCCGGGCTCGCCGGGAACTAGACCCGGCAGGCCGGGCTGCGGCGCCTCCGGGCGCCTGGCGGCATTCCTGGCGCGCCGCCTGGCGGCATTCCCGGCGCCTCACCAGGCGCCCCACCCGGCGGCGCGCCTGTCGGCTGCTGCGGGCCCTGGCCCTCGGCCGGAATCACGTGGATCACCGGCCTGATGTAGAGCCGCGCCGTCTGGCCCAGATTGCGGGCCTCGCTGCTGTCGTTGCCGGGCACGGTGATGACCAGGTTGGAGCCGTCGATGATGACCTCGGACCCGGAAACGCCGAGGCCGTTCACGCGGGAGCTGATGATCTGCTGTGCCTGGGTGAGCGCCTGGTGCGTGGGCGCGGAGCCGTCCGGTGTGCGGGCGGTCAGCGTGACGCGGGTGCCACCCTGCAGGTCGATGCCGAGCTTGGGCTTGGCCTGCTTGTCGCCGGTCAGGAACACCAGCAGATAGACGCCGATGAGCAGCACCAGAAAGAGCGACAGGTAGCGGGCAGGGTGCACGGGCGCCGAAGACGATGCCACGTTTCTTGGGTCTCCTCGAGATCAGTTCGTCAGCACCGCAAAGGGTACGTGCTTGCAGTCGGGCCAGCCTAGGCGTCGTTAGCCGTCAGTCTTGTGGTTCGGGCTCTCGGTGAGCTCTCGTAGCGGTCGATTCGTCGATTTCGCCGCCGAAACCGGTGTCCTGGCCGGCATCGGTCGTCGTCATCGTCGACGTCGTCAACGACGCGGTCACGAACGGCCAGCTTCATCCAGGTGGTGACGACACCGGGCGCGATCTCCAGGTCGACGTTGTCGTCGGTGATGTCGGTGATCGTGCCCTGCAGGCCCGACGTAGTGTGCACGCGGTCACCGATCTTCAGCGAATTGTGCAGGTCAATGGTGGCCTGCATCGCTTTCTTCTGGCGGCGCGACGCGAAGAACATGAACGCGCCCAGGATGATGAGCAGGGGCAGGAATACGACCAGATCCATGGCAACAGCTGTCTTTCGTGTCGGTCTTGTGGTCAGGCGCCCAGACCGCAGGTCAGGGCCCTCGTCGTTGACCAGTGTGCCATTGCCGCCGCCGGCGGCCCCGCCCCCGGTCGCCGCGACCTGCTGTTAGCGTCGCTTAGTGCTCGGACACCTCGGCATCAATGTTCCCGACCTCGATGGTGCACGGCGCTATTACCACGCCCTCATGCCACTGGTCGGATTCGAGAGTTACCTCGACGCCGACGGCGAGTTCGCGTACCGCCCGGTGGCCGGCAAGCCGGGCACGTATCTGTTCTTCTACCCGTCCGCCGAAGAGTCCCGGTACTCGCGACACCAGACCGGCCTTCAACACCTGGCGTTCATGGTGCGGGCCCGCTCGGCGGTGAATGCCGTCCACAGCGCCGTCGCCGACCTCGCGGCGCAGTTCGGCGGGCGTGTGCTGCACGAGCCGCAGGTCTTTCCGCAGTATCCGCAGCCGTACTTCGCGACCTTCTGGCTTGACCCGTGGGGTCTGATGCTCGAAGCGGTGTGCCATCACGACCGCGACTGAGCGCGAGCAACGAAATCCGTTGTGCCAATTCAATCCGGCCGGTGGTTCGGTTGTGAGGTGCCGAGGTTTTCGATCGGATCGGTGCGTTCGCGACTAGGCTCGGACGGCAATGCGGCATTCGTCGAACCCACCGGTCATCAGGAGGCTTCATTGAGCACCCTTGAGCAGAGCCGTTACCTCGCCACCGCGATTCCCGGCCCACGGTCCAAGGAGCTGATCGACCGCAAGAGCGCCGCGGTCTCACGCGGGGTCGGCACCACGATGCCGGTTTACGCCACCCGAGCGTTCGGCGGCATCGTCGAAGACGTCGACGGCAATCGGCTCATCGATCTGGGCTCGGGCATCGCGGTCACGACGATCGGCAACTCGTCGCCCCGCGTGGTCGAGGCGGTGGCCGACCAGGTCGCCAACTTCACCCACACCTGCTTCATGATCACGCCCTACGAGGAGCTACGTCGCGGTCGCCGAGCAGCTCAACCGCCTCACGCCGGGCAGCAGCGAGAAACGGTCGGCGCTGTTCAATTCCGGGTCGGAGGCCGTGGAGAACGCGATCAAGATCGCCAGGACGTACACGCGCAAGCAGGCGGTCGTGTCGTTCGATCACGCCTACCACGGCCGCACGAACCTCACGATGGCGCTGACCGCGAAGTCGATGCCCTACAAGCACGGCTTCGGCCCGTTCGCCCCCGAGATCTACCGGGCGCCGTTGTCATATCCGTACCGCGACGCCGAATACGGCAAGGAGCTCGCCACCGACGGCGAGCTGGCCGCCAAGCGGGCGATCGACGTCATCGACAAGCAGGTGGGCGCCGACAACCTGGCCGCGGTGATCATCGAGCCCATCCAGGGTGAGGGCGGCTTCATCGTTCCCGCCGACGGCTTCCTGCCCGCGCTGCTGGACTGGTGCCGCAAGAACAATGTGGTGTTCATCGCCGACGAGGTGCAGACCGGGTTCGCCCGCACCGGAGCGATGTTCGCCTGCGAACACGAAGGCATCGAACCCGATCTCATCGTGTACCGCCAAGGGCATCGCCGACGGCCTGCCGCTCTCGGCGGTCACCGGCCGCGCCGAGATCATGGACGCCCCGCACGTCAGCGGGCTCGGCGGCACCTACGGCGGCAATCCGGTCGCCTGCGCGGCGGCGCTGGCCACCATCGAGACCATCGAGGCCGACGGCCTGGTCGAGCGCGCGCGTCAGATCGAACAGCTGATGAAGGACCGGCTGGGCCGGCTGCAGGTCGACGACGACCGTATCGGCGACGTCCGTGGTCGCGGCGCGATGATCGCGGTCGAGTTGGTCAAGCCGGGCACCACCGAGCCCGACGCCGACCTGACCAAGGCACTGTGCGCGGGTGCGCACACCGCAGGCGTGATCGTGCTGTCCTGCGGCACATTTGGCAACGTGCTGCGCTTCCTGCCGCCCGCTGACCATCAGCGACGAACTCCTCATCGAGGGCCTCGACGTACTCGCCCTGGTCCTCGCCGACCTCTGACGACAGGAGTTCAGCAATGGCCAACATCCAGAATTTCATCGGCGGCGAGCTCGTCGACTCCGTCAGCGGCGCCACCATGGCGCTGGTCGACCCGAGCTACCGGCGAGGAGTACGCGACCGCGCCGATCTCCAACGAGCAAGACATCGACAACGCGTACGCGGCCGCAGTCCACGGCGTTCGCCGACTGGAAGCGCACCACGCCGTCGCACCGGCAGAAGGCGCTGCTCGACTTCGCAGACGACGTCGAGAAGAACGCCGAGGCACTCGTCGAGGCCGAGGGCCGCAACACCGGCAAGCCCAACCACGTCACCATGGCCGAAGAGATCCCGCCGATGGTCGACCAGATCCGGTTCTTCGCCGGTGCGGCAAGGATGTTGGAAGGCAAGTCGGCTGGCGAGTACATGGACGAACCACACGTCGTGGATCCGCCGTGAACCGGTCGGCGTGATCGGCCAGGTGGCGCCGTGGAATTACCCGATGATGATGGCGATCTGGAAGTTCTGTCCGGCCATCGCCGCCGGGAACACCGTGGTGATCAAGCCCAGCGACACCACGCCGGTGACCACGGTGATGCTCGCGGAGATCGCCGCCAATCACTTCCCGCCGGGCGTGCTCAACGCCGTGTGTGGCGACCGGAAGACCGGCGCCGACCTCGTCGCGCATCCCGACGCCGCAGATGGTGTCGATCACCGGCTCGGTAGCCGCGGGGCGCGCGGTCGCGGTCAGCGCAGGCGGCCACCTCAAGCGCACGCATCTCGAGCTCGGCGGCAAGGCGCCGGTGATCGTGTTCGACGACAGCGACATCGCCTCGGCCGCAGAAGGAATCGCGGCGGCGGGCTACTTCAATGCGGGTCAGGACTGCACCGCGGCGACGCGGGTGCTCGCCCGTGCGTCGGTGGCAGCTGATCTGACGGACGCCCTGGCCGAGCAGGCCAAGGGCGCGGCAACGACCTTCGGCAGGCCGGCCGGCGACGAGGACGCCTGGGTGCCGCCGGTCAACAACGTCAACCAGATGAACCGGGTGCTGAGCTTCTTTGAGGATGTACCCTCGCACGCCAAGGTGGCGACCGGCGGACAACGTCAGGGCGACAAGGGTTTCTACGTCGAACCAACGGTGATCGGCGGCCTGCTGCAGGATGACCGGCTGGTCCAGCAGGAGATCTTCGGACCGGTGATCACGGTGCAATCGTTCTCCGACGAAGACGAGGCGATCGCATGGGCCAACGGCACCGAATACGGCCTGGCGTCGTCGGTTTGGACGAAGGACGTGTCGCGGGCGTTACGAGTCTCGGCGGCGCTGGACTTCGGGTGCGTGTGGATCAACACCCACATCCCGCTGGTCGCCGAGATGCCGCACGGCGGCTACAAGTCCTCGGGTCACGGCAAGGACCTGTCGATGTACGGCTTCGACGACTACACCCGCATCAAGCACGTGATGGCGTACACGGGCTAGCGCGTTGCAGTCCCGCGCTGGACTAGTGAGCGTGCGTGTGGCGTCGGCCGAACATCGAGGCCCACGGGCGATGCCGTGGCTCAGCTCCATCCGCTCGCGTCGCCTCCTCCGCTCGCCTCCATCACCGGCTGCTCCGCGACTGGCCGCGCAGCGTAGGCGATATCGCGCGCAGTGCGGACCGACAGCCGGCCAAGGGCGACGGCGCCAAAGAACACGATCACCGCGCCGAGCCCATAGAAATATGTCAGCTCCAGCCACACCCGGTTCGTGTCGGTGGCCGCGACCGGCGTGCCCACGTCGCCGATGCCCAATGGGCTGGCCAGCGCGCGGCCAACGACGAACCACGCGCCGGCGAGCACCGTCAGCCAGCCACCGAACATCGCGGTCGCGCGATTGCGCGAGCCGAGCAGCAGCAGACCGCCGACCGCCGTGGCGGCGCCGGGCAGAACCTCGAGCCAGCCTCGGGCGGTGGTCCAGATCCATTGCCGATCGGGCGTGAAGGCGAAGCCGAAATACGGTCCGACGAACGGGATGAGCGCACCCCAGACGCCCAACAGAATCAGCAGAAATCCACTGGCCGCGCCACGGCTGCGTGGCATCTGCAGCCTGCCGCCGTGGGCGTGAACACGCGTGTCACTCATGGTGCCTCCTCGGTCAACCGTCGAATACCCGATCTCCCGGCGGCATAACCGCACGACTCCTGGCTAAGGTGGGCGGCATCGGCCTCCACGAGTGCGCCGTGACAGGTGTCACACCGTTTACAGCAACCTGGCAGCCCAGGGACGGAATAAAGTTAGTTTTGCTAACGTCTTTAGAACGTAGGCGCAGTGTCGCGCCCCAACTACCTGCGATTTGCCGAGGATTTTTGATGTCGACTGATGCCCGTGAAGAGCGGCTCGCGCGCCGCATAACCGACCTGTACGCCACCGACCAGCAGTTTGCCGACGCCAGGCCGGACGAGGCCGTTGCGCACGCGATTGAAGCACCCGGATTGCCGCTGCCGCAGATCGTGCAGACCGTGCTCGACGGTTATGCCGACCGGCCGGCGCTAGGGCAGCGCGCCGTCGAGTTCGTCACCGACGCGTCGACGGGCCGGACATCCGCGGAGCTGCTCCCCCGCTTCGACACCATCACCTACCGCGAGCTGTCGGACAACGTCGCCGCCGTCGCCGCGGGGTTGACGCAGAATCCGGTGCGGCCCGGCGATCGGGTCGCCGTGCTTGGATTCACCAGCACCGACTACACGACAGTGGACATGGCGCTGCTCCGCATGGGGGCGATTTCGGTGCCCCTTCAAACCAGCGCGCCGCTCACCCAGTTGCGGCCGATCGCCGCCGAGACCGAGCCGGTCGCCATCGCGTCGAGCGTCGACTTCCTCGACGATGCCGTCGAACTGGCACTGACCGGACACCTGCCCGAGCGGCTGGTCGTGTTCGACTACCACGACGAGGTGGACGACCACCGCGACGCACTCGCAGCCGCAACCACCCGGCTGGCCGAAACCCCGGTCGTCGTCGAGACTTTGGCCGAGGTGCTCGCCCGCGGGAACACGCTGCCGGTCACGCCGGCGTTCGACTCCGGCGACGACTCCGACCCTGGCATTGCTGATCTACACCTCGGGCAGCACCGGCACGCCCAAAGGCGCGATGTACCCCGACCAAGTTGGTCGCCAACTCGTGGCGCCGGTCGAGCATGGCGATGTGGGGCAATGAAGGCGCAGCCCCGTCGATCACGCTGAACTTCATGCCGATGAGCCACATGATGGGGCGCGGCATCATGTATGCCACGCTCGGAGCTGGCGGCACAGCGTATTTCGTTGCCAAAAGCGATCTTTCGACCTTCCTCGAGGACCTGGCCTTGGTGCGCCCGACACAGTTGAGTTTCGTGCCGCGGATCTGGGACATGGTGTTCGGTGAGTTCCAGAGCGAAGTCGACCGGCGCTGCGCCGACGATTGCGATTCGTGGGCCGTCGAAACCGATGTGCTCGCCGACATGCGCCACAACCTCTTCGGCGATCGGTTTGTCTCTGCGATGACGGGCTCCGCGCCGATCTCGGCGGAGATGAGAACGTTCGTCGAGTCCTTGCTCGACCTCCATTTGACCGACGGGTACGGCTCCACCGAGGCCGGCTCGGTGTTCGCCGACGGCAAGGTCTCACGCCCGCCCGTGATCGACTACAAGCTTGTTGACGTTCCCGAACTCGGCTACTTCCGTACCGACCGGCCCCACCCCAGGGGTGAGCTGCTGGTCAAGTCCGAGACCCTGTTTCCCGGTTATTACAAGCGGCCGGAGATCACCGCCGACGTGTTCGACGTCGACGGCTACTACCGCACCGGCGACATTGTTGCCGAGGTGGGGCCGGATCAGCTCGCGTACCTCGACCGCCGCAACAACGTGCTCAAGCTTTCGCAGGGCGAGTTCGTCACCGTCTCGAAGTTGGAAGCGGTATTCGGTGACAGTCCGCTGGTCCGGCAGATCTTCGTCTACGGCAACAGCGCTCGCTCGTATCTGCTGGCCGTCGTCGTGCCTACCGACGATGCCCTGGCCCGCCACGACGTGCGAGGCGCTGAAGCCGCTGATCAACGCGTCTCTGCAGGACGTTGCGAAGGCTGCCGGACTGCAGTCCTATGAGATTCCCCGCGACTTCATCGTCGAGACGACGCCTTTCACGCTCGAGAACGGTCTGCTCACCGGCATCCGTAAGCTCGCGCGGCCGAAGCTCAAGGAGTACTACGGCGATCGGCTCGAACAGCGCTACCTCGACCTGGCCGACAGCCAGACCAACGAGCTGCGCCAACTGCGCCTCCACGGCGCGGACCGAGAGGTGCTGGAGACCGTCAGCCGGGCCGCAGGGGCGCTACTGGGCGCCGCAGCGACCGATCTGCAGCCCGACGCGCACTTCACCGACCTCGGCGGGGACTCCCTGTCCGCCTTGACATTCGCCAACCTGCTGCACGAGATCTTCGACATCGACGTGCCCGTCGGCGTCATCGTCAGCCCGGCCAGTGACCTCGCGGCCCTGGCCGCCTACATTGAGGCCGAACGCCAGCCCGGCACCAAGAGGCCGACGTTCGCCTCGGTGCACGGCCGTGATGCCACCGAAGTGCATGCCGGTGACCTGACACTGGACAAGTTCATCGACGCGAAGACCCTTGCAGCGGCCGCCTCGCTGCCGGGTCCGAGCGCGGAGGTGCGCACGGTGCTGTTGACCGGCGCGACGGGATTCCTCGGCCGGTACCTGGCCCTGGAGTGGCTGGAGCGGATGGAGCTGGTCGACGGCAAGCTGATCTGCCTGGTGCGCGCCAAGGACGACGCCGCGGCCCGCGAACGGCTCGACAAGACGTTCGACACCGGCGACGCCGAATTGCTGCGCCATTACCAGGAATTGGCCGCCGATCATCTCGAGGTCATCGCCGGTGACAAGGGCGAGGCCGACCTCGGGCTGGATCCGCAGACCTGGCAGCGGCTGGCAGACACGGTCGACGTGATCGTCGATCCCGCCGCGTTGGTCAACCACGTCCTGCCCTACAGCCAGCTGTTCGGGCCCAATGCACTCGGCACCGCCGAGCTGATCCGCATCGCGCTCACCACCAAGCAGAAGCCGTTCGTCTACGTGTCGACCATCGGTGTGGGCGCGGGCATCGAGTTGTCGACATTCACCGAGGACGCCGACATTCGGGTCATCAGCGCGACCCGAAAGGTCGACGACAGCTATGCCAACGGCTATTCGAACAGCAAGTGGGCCGGCGAGGTGCTGCTGCGTGAGGCGCACGATCTGTGCGGCCTGCCGGTGTCGGTGTTCCGTTGCGACATGATCCTGGCCGACACCACCTACGCGGGCCAGCTCAATCTGCCGGACATGTTCACCCGGTTGATGCTGAGCCTGGTGGCCACCGGCATCGCGCCCGGCTCGTTCTACGAGCTCGACGCCGACGGCAATCGGCAACGGGCCCACTATGACGGGCTGCCCGTCGAGTTCATTGCCGCGGCGATCTCCACATTGGGCGAACGGGTGGTCGACGGGTTTGAGACCTATCACGTGATGAACCCGTACGACGACGGCATCGGGCTCGACGAGTACGTCGACTGGCTCATTGAAGCGGGATATCCGGTCACGCGCGTCGGTCAATACGACGCATGGTTGCAGCGGTTCGACACCGCCGTCCGTGCCCTGCCGGAGCGGCAGCGCCAGGCCTCGCTGCTCCCACTTCTGCACAACTACCAGCGGCCCGAAACCCCGATTCGCGGGTCGATCGCCCCGACGGATCGGTTCCGCTCGGCGGTGCAGGACGCGAAAATCGGTCCGGACAAAGACATTCCGCATGTGACGCCGGCGGTTATCGTCAAGTACATCACCGATCTGCAGCTGCTCGGACTCCTCTAACGCCGAGTTGGCTCAATGCGGTTGTCGAACCCGATCAACGATCCCGATGATGCTGTCGGCCACGAACTTCGGCTGATACAACATCATGTTGTGGCCGCTGCCGGTGGACACCACATTGGTGGTGCTCAGCGCGTCGGCCAGCAGGGAGTTCGCCTGATGGATCTGGGCCAGCGTGTAGTTCTCCGGTGTCAGCACCTCGGGCCGCGCGAACTTGTCGGCGCTGAGCACGATGGCGGGCACCTGCGGCAGTGGCGGCGCAGCGTTGATCCGGGCCACGGCGTCACCGGCCAGCACCCCCTCTCCCCGGGCTGCGGGCGGCGAGGCGCCATCGCGTTCGAATGCCGCGTTCTGCGCTGAGCTTCCAACGGAGAGCAGAAACTCCGATACCGGATCGACAAACACCAGCCCCGCCACCAGATCCGGGTGCGTGCGCGCAAGCAGGTCGAGTACCAGGCCGCCGTAAGAGTGGGCCGCGAAGACGAACGGTCCCGGCAACTGCGAGGCCCCGATCAGCGCGACGACGTCGTCGACGTCCTGCTGCACGTCGTGGGGTTGCGGCACCTCGGTGGACCGGTCCGGACCGTCAGGCCGGGTGTTCGGCCGGTCGTACGCGCATACCCGAGTGGTGTGTGCCACCGTCGGCTGTACGGCATCGGGGCTGTGCTCCAGCTTGGCCTGTTCAATCACGTCGTACGGCGAAGACCGCACCGGATCGTCCGGCGGCACAACGACATTCCACGCCTCGGCATAGCTGCCCTTGCCCGGGATGATGAAGACCGTTGGCGAGCCGGCGCCCTGGCAGTCCAGGTACAGCTGTCGGCCGCCGCCGACGTCGAAAAGACCGGACGGCGCACCGACGGGGTCGGCCGAAGCCGACCCACCACCGGGCGCGACGGCGAGGATCGCAACCAGCGCGCAAAGCGCTCGCCACCTCACCGTTGCGACGCTACATCGCCAGTCCCACCACCATGAGCACGATCGCGATGAGCGGGAAAGTCCCCTGCATGATGGCCGCGCGCGCTTTGTCGCGCGCCGACGCGAACAGCACCACCGCCGCTGCCAGCATCGACCCGGTCCCGGCGAAGATGAGTGCATGGGCCGCGTCGTAGTAGCCGAACCCACCGATAACGACGCCAACCACGGTGACGATCGCCAGGAACAGGTTGTAGAACCCTTGGTTGAAGGCCAGCAGCTTCGTCGTCTCGGCCTCCTCCTCGGTGGTGCCGAACGCCGCGCGGGTCCTGGCGGAGGTCCACGTGAGCGACTCCATCACGAAGATGTAAACGTGCAGCAGCGCCGCAAGGCCTGCGAACACCAAACCGGCGTAAATCATCAGGCACCTACGCTTTCCACTCGCACCACCCGCCGAGTCGCATCGTCCCGTTCCCCATTCGCGTCCTTTCGGATCAGTCGAACAGTCCGGCCTGGCCCAGTCCACTGACTCCGCTGGGCGGGGTCATGCCCAGGTGCGTCCACGCTAACCCCGTTGCGACGCGACCCCGGGGCGTTCGGGCAATCATCCCCGCGCGCACCAGGAACGGCTCGCATACTTCCTCGACCGTGGTCGCCTCCTCGCCCACCGCGACGGCCAGCGTCGACACCCCGACCGGGCCGCCACCGAAACTGCGGGTGAGCGCTGACAATACGGCGCGGTCCAGCCGGTCCAGCCCGAGCTCGTCGACGTCGTAGACCTCCAGCGCGGCCTTGGCGATGTCCCGGGTGATCACGCCGTCGGCGCGCACCTCGGCATAGTCGCGGACCCGGCGCAGCAATCGGTTCGCGATGCGCGGGGTGCCGCGCGAGCGCCGCGCGATCTCGGCACCGGCATCGGCACCCACCTCGATGCCCAGAATGCCTGCCGACCGGGCCAGCACGCGTTCCAGCTCTGCTGGCTCGTAGAAGTCCATGTGCGCGGTGAACCCGAACCGGTCGCGCAACGGACCGGTCAATGCACCGGACCT
This sequence comes from uncultured Actinomycetota bacterium, assembly GCA_963733605.1. Taxonomy (GTDB): domain Bacteria; phylum Actinomycetota; class Actinomycetes; order Mycobacteriales; family Mycobacteriaceae; genus Mycobacterium. The sequence continues at coordinate 77,723 of CAVTDY010000032.1, read as the reverse complement.
GGTGGTGGCCCCGACCAGGGTGAATGGCGCGACCTCGAGCGGAATCGACGTGGCGCCAGGGCCTTTGCCGACGATGACGTCGACGCGGAAGTCCTCCATCGCCAGGTACAGCATTTCCTCGGCGGGCCGGGCGATGCGATGGATCTCGTCGATGAACAAGACGTCGTGCTCGACGAGGTTGGACAGCATCGCGGCCAGGTCGCCCGCGCGCTCGAGCGCGGGACCGGACGTGACCCGAAGCGACGTGCCGAGTTCGGCGGCGATGATCATCGCCAGCGACGTCTTGCCCAGCCCGGGCGGGCCGGACAGCAGGATGTGATCGGGTGTGCCGCCGCGGTTCTTGGCGCCCTCGAGGACCAGCTGCAGCTGTTCGCGCACCCGCGGCTGACCGATGAACTCGCGCAACGACCGCGGCCGCAGGCTGGCGTCGATGTCGCCTTCTCCGACGGTCAGGGCGGCGGAAACCTCCCGATCGGAAGTGTCCTCGGGCTCGTCGTCGTCGAACCGACTCACTTGTTACCCAAGATCGACAGCGCCGCCCGCAGCGCACTGGAGGTAGTGGCCTCCGGTTCGTTGGCCAGTACTTTGTCGGTGGCCTCCTCGGCCTGCTTGAGCGCAAAGCCAAGTCCGACAAGCGCTTCCACCACCGGGGCGCGCACCGCGTGGCCGTTCAGGGCGATCGCACCCGACGCGGCATACACAGGTCCGATCTTGTCGCGCAACTCGAGCACCAACCGCTCAGCACCGCGCTTGCCGATGCCCGGTACCCGCGTCAACGCGGTGACATCCCCGTCGGCCAAGGCCAGCCGAAGCGAGTGCGCGTCGTACACAGCAAGCGTCGCGAGGGCGATCTTCGGCCCCACCCCGGAGACGCCGAGCAGGGTCAGGAACAGGTCGCGGGCGTCGGCCTCGGCGAACCCGTAGAGGGTCATCGAATCCTCGCGCACGATCATCGCGGTGATCAGCCTCGCCTCGCTGCCGCGCCGCAGTGTGGCAAGGGTCGACGGGGTCGCCATCACCTTGTAACCGACGCCGGCAGCCTCGATGACGACGTGATCAAGCGCAATGTCGAGGACTTCGCCCCTCACCGATGCAATCATCGTTCTGCCTTCGCCTTCGCTTTGACCGTCGCTTGGTACTTGCGGCGCTGTTGTGCGGCCAGTGCCTCCGCCTTCGCCATCCGGGCGATCATCGGTGCGCGCCAGCAGTGGCAGATCGCCAGCGCCAACGCGTCGGCGGCGTCGGCGGGTGTCGGTTTGGTCTGCAGCGCAAGGATCCTGGTGACCATCGCGGTGACCTGAGCCTTGTCCGCGTTGCCGTTGCCTGTGACGGCGGCCTTCACCTCGCTGGGTGTGTGGAAGTGCACGTCGATGCCGCGTTTGGCCGCCGCCAGTGCGATGACGCCGCCGGCCTGCGCGGTGCCCATCACCGTCGACACGTTCTGTTGGGAGAACACCCGCTCAATCGCGATGACGTCGGGGTGATGGGTGTCCATCCAGTGCTCCACCGCGTTGCTGATGATGAGCAACCGATGCGCGAGAGGCTCGTCAGACGGGGTTCGGACCACGTCGACGTCCAGAGCGATGACGTGGCGACCCTGCCCGCTCTCGATGACGGACAGCCCGCATCGCGTCAACCCGGGGTCGACTCCCATCACCCGCACGCCAGCCTCCTGTGAACATCTGTTCGACACAGTAACGCCGTGGGCCGACGGACATCCGTAGGGACACGCCCCTGCGCAGCCGGTACATCCGAACCGCTGGGTTCGCCTAGCCCGCGGCCTGCCGCGGCTGGGCTGCGGTGCTCCGTTGTCGCGCAGAGGCGGGCAATTTGGCCCTTACCCCGCCTCCGACCCGATCCGGGCCGAGCTACTCCTCGTCGAGGACGGCCGCGACATCGTCGGGGATGTCGATGTTGGTGTAGACGTCCTGCACGTCGTCGCTGTCTTCGAGCGCATCGATCAGCTTGAGCACCTTGCGGGCGCCGTCGAGGTCGACGGGCACCGTCACCGACGGCTGGAAGCTGGCCTCGGCCGACTCGTAGTCGATGCCGGCGTCCTGCAGGGCGGTGCGCACCGCGACCAGATCGGTCGGCTCGCATATCACCTCAAAGCTGTCACCGAGGTCGTCGACGTCCTCGGCGCCCGCCTCGAGCACAGCGGTCAGCACGTCGTCCTCGGTCAGCCCGTTCTTCTCCAACGTGACGACGCCCTTGCGGGAGAACAGATACGACACCGACCCGGGGTCGGCCATGTTGCCGCCGTTGCGGGTCATCGCGACGCGCACCTCACCCGCGGCGCGATTGCGGTTGTCGGTCAGGCACTCGATCAGCACCGCGACGCCGTTAGGCCCGTAGCCCTCGTAGGTGATGGTCTGCCAGTCGGCGCCACCCGCTTCCTCACCTGCGCCGCGCTTGCGGGCCCGCTCGATGTTGTCATTGGGCACCGAGTTCTTCTTGGCCTTCTGGATGGCGTCGTACAGCGTCGGGTTGCCGGCCGGATCGCCCCCGCCGACGCGCGCTGCCACCTCGATGTTCTTGATCAGCCGCGCGAAGTTCTTGCCGCGGCGCGCATCGACCACGGCCTTCTTGTGCTTGGTGGTGGCCCATTTGGAATGGCCGCTCATGTAGGTGTTACCTCTTTCGTGCTCACAGTCTGCTCGCCGAGTCTACGTGGACATTTGTGCCCTACCGGCCGGGTCGGTGTCGCCGACTACTTCGCACAGATTGCGCGGTGAGCAGCTCCTAGCGCTCCCCAGGTGCACACAAATCGCCTAGAGCATGTCGACGAAGAGCTTGTGGATGCGACGATCGCCCGTCATCTCCGGGTGAAACGCCGTCGCCAGCATCCGACCCTGCCGCACGGCGACGATGTGACCGGCGGCCCGGCCCAACACCTGCACGTCGGGGCCGACGCGTTCGACCCACGGCGCGCGGATGAATACCGCGTGCACACGACCGTCGAGGCCCTCAAACGGAAAGTCACCCTCAAACGAATCGATTTGACGGCCAAAGGCGTTGCGACGCACCGTCATATCGATCGCCTTGAGCGGGACGGCGGCGCGGCCCTCCACGCCGGCATCCAGAATCTCGGTGGCGAGCAGGATCATCCCGGCACACGAGCCGTAGGCCGGCATGCCGTCGGCCAGCCGCGCCCGCAGCGGCTCGAGCAGTTCGAACTCGCGCAGCAGGTGACTCATCGTGGTGGACTCGCCGCCGGGGATCACCAGCGCGTCGACGGCCTCGAGTTCGTTGACGCGGCGAACGGTCGTCGCGTCGGCACCCGCCTCCCGCAGCGCCGCCAGGTGTTCGCGGGTGTCGCCCTGCAGCGCCAGCACGCCGACGCGCGGCGCGCTCACTCTCGGGCCGGGGTGTAGTCACGCTGGTAGCGGGTGAGCCCCTCCTGCATCACCGCCGCCACCATCTCGCCGGTGCGAGTGAAGATCTTGCCTTGCGTCAGCGCCCGGCCGCCGCACGCCGACGGCGACGACTGGTCATAGAGCAGCCACTCGTCGGCCCGGAACGCCCGCATGAACCACATCGCGTGGTCCAGCGACGCGACCTGCAGGTATTTGCGCTCCTCGAGGTGGTTCACCTGCGCCGAGCCCAGCAGCGTGAGATCGCTCATGTAAGCCAGCGCGCAGATGTGAAGCACCGGGTCGTCGGGCAGCGGGTCGCGGTGCCGGAACCACACCTGCTGCTGGGACGCCTTGCCCGGCAGGAGCACCAGCTTTTCGCGTGGCACGACGCGGACGTCCCATTCCTCGAACTGCTTGAAGCCGGCGTCGTCGAACGCCCCCATCGTGGTCAGCTCGGGCAGGTCGTCCGGCGGCGGGGCCGACGGCATGGCGTCCTGGTGTTCGATGCCGCTCTGGTCGGTCTGAAACGACGCCGACATCGAGAAGATGGTCTCGCCGTGCTGGATCGCGTTCACCCGCCTGGTCGCGAAGGAGCCGCCATCACGCAGGCGTTCAACGATGAACACCGTGCGCGAATTGGCATCTCCCGGTCGCAGGAAATAGCCGTGCAGCGAGTGGACCTGGTAGCGCGGGTCGACCGTGCGCACCGCCGACACCAGCGACTGACCGGCCACCTGGCCCCCGAAGGTGCGCTGCCAGTTACCCGATTGGGGACTGAAGACGCTTCCGCGGTAGATGTTGATCTCGAGCTGCTCGAGATCAAGGATCTTCTCGATCGACATGCAGTTATCTTGGCTGTTCGCCCGAGCGGTTCATCGCGCTGGTCCTACCACCCACGCTCGGCGAGCCGGTGCGGCGCCGCGATGTCCTCCACGTTGATGCCGACCATGGCTTCCCCCAGCCCGCGCGACACCTTGGCCAGCACGTCGGGGTCGTCGTAGAAAGTCGTGGCCTTGACGATGGCGGCGGCCCGCTGCGCGGGGTCGCCGGACTTGAAGATGCCCGAGCCGACGAACACCCCCTCGGCGCCGAGCTGCATCATCATCGCAGCGTCGGCCGGTGTTGCGATGCCGCCTGCGGTGAACAGCGTCACGGGTAGCTTCCCGGCCCGCGCCACCTCGACGACCAGTTCGTACGGCGCCTGCAATTCCTTTGCGGCGACATACAACTCGTCTTCGGACAAGGAGGTGAGGTGACGAATCTCGCCGCCGATCTCGCGCATGTGGGTGGTCGCGTTGGACACGTCGCCCGTGCCGGCCTCACCCTTGGAGCGGATCATCGCCGCACCCTCGGTGATGCGGCGCAGCGCCTCGCCCAGGTTGGTCGCACCGCACACGAACGGCACGGTGAACTTCCACTTGTCGATGTGGTGGGTGTAGTCGGCCGGGGTCAGCACCTCGGACTCGTCGATGTAGTCGACTCCCAGGCTCTGCAGAATCTGCGCTTCGACGAAGTGCCCGATGCGGGCCTTGGCCATCACCGGAATGGTGACCGCGGAGATGATGCCCTCGATGAGATCAGGATCACTCATCCGCGCTACGCCGCCCTGTGCGCGGATGTCGGCGGGCACCCGCTCCAACGCCATGACGGCCACCGCGCCCGCGCCCTCGGCGATGCGGGCCTGCTCGGGTGTGACGACGTCCATGATCACGCCGCCCTTGAGCATCTCGGCCATGCCGCGTTTGACCCGCGCCGTCCCGGTCTGGCTGTTGCCCGACCCGTTCGATCCAGCTGCGGTTTCCACTGCTATCTCCTCCACATCACTACTGATCCAGTCTAAACGGGGCGGCAAATGTGTTAATTCCGTGCGCACGCGAGGAGCAGAACATCAACAGCATCAGCGGATCGACTGCAGCTCGTCCCGCGGCCCGCCACCCCGGACGTCGGCCAGTGCATTCGCCTCGTCCAGCAGCTCGCCGAGCTGCAACGGGTAGACGGTCTGGCCCGCGGCGACCAGCTCGGCAATCATTGTCGCATCGCACCAGCGGTGGCCGTGGATGTAGGCCCGCTCCAACCCGGTGCGGCCCGCTGTCGACGGCTCGAACCGCCGCGTCCGGTGCACGAAGAACATCTCCTCGCTGCGGATGACCGACCCGTTGAAGTCGATGACCGCGTCACGCCTCCACACCGGACCGATCATGTCCAGCGGATCGACCCGCAGCCCCGTCTCCTCTTCCACCTCGCGCACCGCCGTCTGCGGCAGCGTCTCGCCCCGCTGGGCCGCCCCGCCGACGGTGAACCACCAGTGCGGCGCCGGGTTGTCCGAACCGTCCTCGTGCGCCGGATCGGACCCGCAGAACAGCAACACGCAACCGTCGTCGTCGAGCAGCACCACGCGCGCCGAGACGCGCGCGGCTCACCACACCAACCTCTCGCGGCGACGACTCGCCACCCTCGGCGATCTCGAAATAGGTTGGCAGAGCAGCGGTTCCGCCGAGTCGCAGGAACCGCACCGCGGGCCGTTCCCGCAGCGCAAGGGTGTCGCGAACGGCGTCGTTGTGGAATCGGCGGGCCAGCAGCACCCGCGCCTCGGCGTCGGCCATCTCGGCGACCAACGCGCACCGGCAATGCGCTGGGGTCCACCAGCGCGAGCGCGCGCCGACAGCTCGTTTTCGGCGGCCTCCCGCCCCGTTCGCGGCGCGCGTTCGGCGGCGTCGGCCAGCGCCGCCAGCCGCCTGCCGTCCGGGCCCCCGCCGTATGCGTCGACGGCGACCGCACGGGCCACCACCGCACGCCGGGCCAGCGCACCGTCGAGGGCCTGCCAGGACAGGTCGTAACGCACGTGCAGCCGGTCCAGCCGGTGCGCGGTCTGCAGCGCCCACGCAGCCCACCGCCAGGACGACGACGACCAGCAGCGCCAGCGCGATGATCACGATCCACGTGATCAACTCGCCACCTGCACCTTCGTCCCGGACCCGGCGACCGTCTCGTAGACCCGCATGATCTCGCGGGCCACCACCGACCAGTCGTAGCGGCGCACCGCCTCCGCCGCGGCATCCACGTAGCGCGAGCGGGCCACGTCGTTCTCCAGCACCTCGATCAGCCCCGCCGCCAGCGCCGGGGCGTCGTCGACCGGCACCAGCCGCCCAGCCTTACCGTCGACAAGCACCCGGCGGAACGCATCGAGGTCGCTGGCCACCACCGCGGTGCCCGCCGCCATCGCCTCGACGAGCACGATGCCGAAGCTCTCCCCGCCGATGTTCGGGGCGCAATACACGTCGGCACTGCGCATCGCCGACGCCTTCTGGCCGTCGTCGACCTGGCCGAGGAACCGCAGATGCCCGGCCAGTTTCCCGGCGTCCTCGCGCAGTTTCTCCTCGTCGCCGCGGCCGACGATCAGGATCTCGATGTCACCGAACCGCTTCACCAGCGTCGGCAGCGCGCCCAACAGCACCGCCATACCCTTGCGCTGCTCATCGAAGCGGCCAAGAAACAGCACCGACTTGTCCGGTCGCGGGTAGCCGTCGAGCAGTTTCGCGTTCGCGAACGACGCGACGTCCACGCCGTTGGGGATCTCGACGGCGTCGCTGCCGAGCGCCTCCATCTGCCAGCGCCGCGCCAGGTCCGACACCGCGATGCGGCCGACGATCTTTTCGTGCATCGGCCGCAGGATGGGCTCAAACACGCTGAGCGTCAACGACTTTGTGGTCGACGTGTGGAACGTCGCAACGATCGGGCCTTCGGCGATGTTCAGCGCCAGCATCGACAGGCTCGGCGCATTGGGCTCGTGCAGATGCAGCACGTCGAAATCTCCGTCGGCCAGCCAGCGCTTGACCTGGCGGTGGGTGGCGGGCCCGAACCTGCAGCCGGGCGACCGACCCGTTGTATGGAATCGGCACCGCCTTGCCGCCTGACACCACGTAGTCGGGGAGCTTCACGTGCGGTGAGGACGGCGCGAGCACGCTGACGTCATGGCCGTGGCCGTGCATCACCTCGGCGAGCTGCAGCACATGTGACTGCACGCCGCCGGGGACGTCGAACGAATACGGGCAGACCATGCCGATGCGCATCAGCCCGACCCCAGCCTCGCGCGGCGCTCATCGGACAGGTCGGCCAACCATTGGGGCTGCATCATGTGCCAGTCTGCGGGGTGCGCGGCGATGCCGCGGGCGAACCGATCCGCGAGCGCCTGGGTGATCACGGTGACGTCGCCCGACGAGGTGTCGAGCGGCCCTGACACCTCGAAGACCCAGTCGTCGGGCTCGTTCCAGCAGTGCACCGTCAGCAGCGCGGCACCCGTCTCGACGGCGAGCCGCGCCGAGCCGCCCGGCATCCGCGTCGGCTCCCCGAAGAAGTCCACCTGCACACCGCTTCGGGTCAGGTCGCGATCGGCCATCAGGCAGATGACCCTGTTGGCGCGCAGCCGCTCGGAAAGCACCTCGAACGGCGGCCGCGGCCCGCCGGTCAGCGGCAGCATCTCGAACCCCAGCGTCTCCCGGTAGTCGATGAAGCGCTGGTAGAGCGACTCCGGCTTGAGGCGCTCCGCGACCGTCGTGAAGGTCCCGTAGTAGTGGACCACCGCCACGCCCGCCATGTCCCAGTTGCCACTGTGCGGCAGCGCCAGGATGACGCCGCGGCCGGCTTCGAGCCCGGCGCCGATGTGCTCGTTGTTCCACAGCCGAGGCCCGATCCGCGCACCGAACTTCGTCAGATCCATCGAGGGCAACCGAAACGCCTCCCGCCAGTACCGGGCGTATGAGGCCAGCGAAGCACGAATCAGCCCGTCCGGCACCTGCGCGGGCTCCACGGCAAGGACCCGCGCCAAGTTCTTGCGCAGCTGCTCAGGCCCGCCGCCGCGCGCCGCGATGTATGCCCCCGCGTCAAACGCGTTGCGCGCCACGATTTCCGGCATCGCACGCACCAACCGCCAACCCGCGGCATAGCCAAGATCGGTGACCTGGCCCGCGAGCGAGAAACGGCTGCCCCGATCCGAATTCGATCCCGCCGGGGTGCTGGTCACGGCTCGTCCCCCTGCCCTCCGGGCGGGTGGGCCCCCCGCTCGCGTGGGGAGTGCCCCCACGTTTCGGGCTTTTCGCCTGGGTTCGCCGACTCGGGTCGTTGTAGCGGCTCCATCGCGCCCGGCGACGTCCGCACGGTGTGCAACCGCTGACCCACCGTGACCAGGCTGGCCACCGCGAGCACCCACATCGCCCCATGCAACAGCCACGGCACTCCGAAGAGGCCGGAGAACCCCGCGCCGACCAGCACGATGATCAGCCGTTCGGGTCGCTCGATGATGCCGCCCTCGCCGGACAGCCCGCTGGCCTCGGCGCGGGCCTTGATGTAGGAGATGACCTGCGAGGTGACCAGGCAGATCAGCGTGGCCACGATCAGCGACGCACTCTCGAGCCCGAACACCGCCCACCACAGCAGCCCGCAGAACACCGCGCCGTCGCCGATGCGGTCGCAGGTCGCGTCCAGCACCGCACCGAACCGCGTGCCGCCGCCGCGCTCGCGGGCCATCGCCCCGTCGAGCATGTCGGCCAGCACGAAGAACCAGACCGCGACCGCGCCCCACCACAGCTGGCCGATCGGAAACAGCGTCAGAGCCGCGACGACCGTCCCGGCCGTGCCGATGATGGTGATGCTGTCGGGTGTGAAGCCGGCCCGCAGCGCCGCCTTCGCGACCGGCCGGGACAGCTTTTCGTAGGCCGCGCGGGTCATCAGGTAGAAATTGCTCACGGCTGTCTCGCCCACTCCGTGGCCAATAGCTCACGCGTCTCACGCAACAGCTGAGGGACGATCTTGGCGCCGCCGACGATCGTGATGAAGTTCGCGTCGCCGCTCCAGCGCGGAACCACATGCATATGCAGGTGTTCGGCCAGCGACCCACCCGCCGAGCTGCCCAGGTTCAGCCCGACGTTGAACCCGTGCGGTCGCGATACGGCCTTGATCACGCGGATTAGCTTCTGGGTGACCGACATCAGCTCGATGCTTTCCTCTTCGGTGAGGTCTTCGAGCTCGGCCACCCTCCGATACGGCACCACCATCGAGTGCCCCGGGTTGTACGGGTAGAGGTTGAGCACGACGTACACCAACTCGCCGCGCGCAACCATCAGCCCGTCTTCGTCGGGCAACGAGGGGATGTCGGTGAACGGCTGCGTGGACGCCGCCGATCCACCCTTCATCGGCGCCTCGGCGATGTAGGTCATCCGATGCGGGGTCCACAGTCGCTGCAAGTGGTCGGGCTCGCCGACGCCGTGGTCGACGATCGTGCGGTCGTCGGACTCTGCTGCCGGCTCTTCGCGCAAGCGCTCGTCGCGGGTCACTTGCCAGTGCCCACCTTGAGCAGTTCGGCTGTCGGAGCGGCGTTTTCGCGGCTGGCGATCCACTCGGCAATCGCGCTGACGGCGTCGTCGCGAGGCACGCCGTTGAGCTGGGTGCGGTCGCCGAAGCGGAAGCTCACCGCGTTGGCCTCGACGTCGCGGTCGCCGGCCACGAGCATGAACGGCACCTTCTGATTGGTGTGGTTGACGATCTTCTTGGCCATCCTGTCGTCGCTGGCGTCCACCTCGGCCCGGATGCCGTGCATCTTCAATTGCGTGGCAAGGCCGTTCAGATATGGGATGTGGCCGTCGGCGACCGGGATGCCTACCACCTGCACCGGCGCCAGCCACGCCGGGAACGCACCCGCATAGTGCTCGGTGAGGATGGCGAAGAACCGCTCGATCGAGCCGAACAGCGCGCGGTGGATCATCACTGGCCGCTGCCGGCTGCCGTCGGCGGCGGTGTACTCCAGCTCGAAGCGCTCCGGAAAGTTGAAGTCCAGCTGGATGGTCGACATCTGCCAGCTGCGCCCCAGCGCGTCCTTGACCTGCACCGAGATCTTCGGGCCGTAGAACGCCGCGCCGCCCGGGTCGGGTATCAGGTCCAGCCCGGACGCGGCGCCGACCTCGGCGAGCACACTCGTGGCCTCCTCCCACATCTCGTCGGAGCCGACGAATTTGTCGGGGTCCTTGGTCGACAGCTCCAGATAGAAATCGGTCAGGCCGTAGTCACCGAGCAGGTCGAGCACGAACCGCAGCAGCGACGTCAGCTCGTCGCGCATCTGGTCGCGCGTGCAGTAGATGTGGGCGTCGTCCATCGTCAGGCCGCGCACCCGGGTCAGGCCGTGCACCACACCAGAGAGTTCGTAGCGGTAGACGGTGCCGAACTCGAAGAGCCGCAACGGAAGTTCGCGATACGACCGGCCCCGCGAGCGGAAGATCAGGCAGTGCATCGGACAGTTCATCGGCTTGAGGTAGTAGTCCTGGCCCGGCTTGCGCACGGTGCCGTCCTCGTTGTATTCCGCGTCGAGATGCATCGGCGGGAACATGCCGTCCGCATACCAGTCCAGGTGGCCGGAGATCTTGAACAGCTCGGCCTTGGTGATGTGCGGGCTGTTGACGAACTGGTAGCCGGCCTCGTTGTGCTTGCGCCGCGAGTAGTCCTCCAGCTCCCGTCGGATGATGCCGCCCTTGGGATGGAAAACCGCTAGACCGGAACCGATTTCGTCGGGGAAGCTGAACAGGTCCAGCTCGGCGCCGAGCTTGCGGTGATCGCGCCGCTGCGCCTCCTCGATGAACTCGAGGTGCTTGTCGAGGGCGTCCTGCGATTCCCACGCAGTGCCGTAGATGCGCTGCAGGCTGGCGTTGTCCTGGTTGCCGCGCCAGTACGCGGCCGAACTACGGGTGAGTTTGAACGCGGGAATGTAGCGCGTCGTCGGAATGTGTGGACCACGGCACAGGTCTCCCCATTCCCGTTCGCGGGTACGGGGATTGAGGTTGTCGTAGGCGGTGAGCTCGTCGCCGCCGACCTCCATCACGTCCGGATCGCCGGACTTGTCGTCGACCAGTTCGAGCTTGTACGGCTCGTTCGCAAGTTCTTCGCGCGCTTGGTCTTTGGATTCATAGACGCGCCGCGAGAACAGCTGGCCTTCCTTGACGATCTGGCGCATCCGCTTCTCCAGCGCCTCCAGATCCTCCGGGGTGAAGGCGCGTTGGCACGTCGAAGTCGTAGTAGAAACCGTCGGTGATGGGTGGCCCGATGCCGAGCTTGGCCTCCGGGAACATGTCCTGCACCGCCTGCGCGAGCACGTGCGCAGTCGAGTGCCGTGATGACGCTGCGACCGTCGTCGGTGTTCGCGGCGACGGGCGTCACCTCGGCGTCGCGCTCCGGGGTCCAGGACAGGTCGCGCAGCCGGCCGTCGGCGTCGCGCACGACGACGATCGCATCGGCCGCGCCCCGGCTCGGCAGGCCGGCGTCACGGACCGCTGCCCCGGCGGTGGTCCCGGCAGCGACCCGGATCGGGGCTGCAGGGGCGAGGCTGGCGGCGGCGCTCATCGGTGACTCTCCAAACGTTCCGGAATTTCTGGGGTGCCGAACGCGACCATGCTATCGGTGCGGGTGGTCATGCCCCCAGGCCGATAGGGCTTTTCAGCCGGTCGCGCCAGCGCGCCCAGCGGCGCGTCATGGTTGGCCGGGGTTGAGCTTGACGAACAGCGCGTTGGCCTCGGCCAGCACCACCTCCCCGTCGAGCAACCGTCCCCCGAGGAACATCTTGCGCCCGTCGACGTGGTCGACACCGGCGTCGACCACGAGTTCAGTCTCGATGGGCACGATTTTTCTGTAGTCGACATGCAAGTACGCCGTGCGCTGGTAAAGGCTGCGGGTGAGTCTTGAACGCGGTGAAGCCGAGCAGTGAGTCGAAGAGCTGCGCGATGCACCCGCCGTGCACGGCACCGTTGCGGCCCAGGTGAAAGCGGCGGAAGTGCGCGACCCCCCGAATCCGCCCGTCACTGGTCTTATGCAGTTCGGCCGGGATGCCCAACACGCTGCCCCGGTTGGGCAGGTCCATCCGACGGCCTGCCGGCGACGACCACTCGTCGGTGTCGTAGGGCGACAGCAGCTTCGACACGGCCTCAAGCAGATCGGCGGCCTTGGTGACCACCTCGTCTGGCGGAGCGGCCGCGCGGGCATGGTCCTGCACCGTCCGGACGGCTTCGACGAACCTGCCGTAGTCGGGTCCGCCGCCGGTGGTGGGCTCAATCGGGCTGAAATCGCCGCCGCGATGCTCCCGCGCGAATTCGGTGGCCACCCGCCCACCGTATTGCCTAGCTCATCGGCTGGCCGACCCGGCTTTGCTCAGCGTTTCGAACTCGTCGTCGGACAGCTCGATCTCCGCGGCCGCGACGTTCTCCTCCAGATGGCCGACCTTGGACGTGCCGGGGATCGGCAGCATCACCGGTGAGCGCTTCAGCAACCACGCGACCGCGAGCTGCGACGGCCCTACCCCGTGCTCAGCGGCAATTTGCTGCAGCGGTCCGCCCTCGGCCGACCAGCGGACCCGATCCCAGCGGCGCCCACGGAATGAACCCGATGCCCTGCGCTTCGCATTCGTCCAGCAGCGGCTCGGAGCGGCGCGCGGTCACGTTGTACATGTTCTGCACCGACACGATTGGCGCGATCTTCGCGGCGGCGGCGAGTTGTTCGACCGTCACCTCCGACAGCCCGATGTGGCGGATCTTGCCCTCCTGCTGCAATGCGGCGAGCTCGCCGATCTGATCCTCGGCGGGAAACTTGTCGTCGATGCGGTGCAGCTGGAACAGGTCGATGCGGTCGACGCCGAGGTGGCGCAGGCTCATCTCGCACTCCTGCCGCAGATACGCCGGGAAGCCCAGCGGGGCCCAGGCGTCGGGACCGGTGCGCAGCAGGCCCGCCTTGGTGGCGATGACGAGACCGTCGGGGTACGGGTGCAGGGCCTCGTGGATCAGTTGCTCGGAGATATCGGGCCCGTAGGAGTCGGCGGTGTCGATGAAGTTGACACCGAGTTCGACGGCGCGGCGCAGGACCCGGATGCATTCGTCATGGTCGGCGGGCGGGCCCCAGACGCCGCTCGCCGGTGATGCGCATGGCACCAAAACCCAGGCGGTTGACCGTAAGGTCGCCGCCGATGGTGAACGTTCCCGATGCTTGAGCGACGCTGTGCGTGGTCACGTTTCCGACCGTACGCCGACGATGACAGGCTGGCCGCATGAAGCTGAGCGACCTTGCCGCGCTGCCGTTGACGTATACCGAAGTGGGCGCGACTGCGGGACCGCTGCCCGCCGGCTACCACCACGTGCAGAAGTCAGCCGTCATCGGGCGCGGGCGGAGCCGATTCGAGGAGGCCGCCGAAAAGGGCATCCGATGGGGCATGCTGCGCGGCGCCCGCCTGCGCGTCGATGCGACAAGCGAGGTCGCGACCGTGGGATCGGAGGTGATCGTGCACCTCGGTCCGGTGCGGGCGCCGTGCCGGGTGGTCTACGTCGTCGACGAACCGGACCGGCGCGGATTCGCCTATGGGACGCTGCCGGGCCACGCCGAATCGGGTGAGGAACGGTTCGTGGTGCGCTACGACCCCGCTACCGACGAGGTGTATGCGGAGGTCACGGCGTTCTCCCGGCACGCGACGTGGTGGAGCAGGCTCGGCTCGCCCGTCACCTCGGTTGCTCAGCGGGTGATCACCAACCGCTACCTGCGGGCGCTGTAGTTCGCAGCGCCATCGCGGGTTCTCCATGGTTGAGCTGCGCGTACGCTGAGGGCCTAATAAGCACGATGATCGGATTATGACGGTGAACGATCCAGCCGGGGTGGAAGCAACCCACCTCCGCATCGCGGAAGTTGTGCAGCAGCTGCACGGCCGGGCGGACACGGATTCCGACACGGTGATCGCCGAACTGGCAGAGCACGCCGCCGTCGAAATTCCCGGCGCTCAATACGCGGGCATCACCCTTACCCGCAACGCCAAGCACATTGACACCCCCGCCGCGACGCACAAGTGGCCGATCGTGCTGGACGAGATCCAGCAACTTCACCGCGAAGGTCCGTGCCTGACCGCGGCGTGGGAGGAGAAGACCATCCACGTGGCGGACTTGGAAACCGACGTCCGGTTCCCGCTGTACCGCCGGGATGCGTTGGAACGGACCCCGATTCGGTCCATCATGGCGTTCCAGATGTTCATCGTCGGCGAAACCATAGGGGCGTTGAACGTCTACGCCGATCAGCCGCACGCATTCGAACAGGCTTCCAAGGACATCGGAATGATCTTCGCCGCCCATACGTCGGTGGCGTGGAATGCGGCGCGGCGCGACGAACAGTTCAAGCGTGCGCTGGCCAGCCGCGACACCATCGGCCAGGCCAAAGGCATGATCATGGAGCGCTACGGCGTCGATGCGGTTCAGGCGTTCGGCTTGCTGCGCAAGCTGTCGCAGGATTCGAATGTGCCGCTGGTCCAGGTCGCCGAGGAACTCGTGAGGAAAGCGCAGTCGGACAGCTAGGGCAAAGGACTATCCGCTGCCCCAGAGTGACCGGATCTCCATGCGCACATCACTTGGGGAAGCCGAAGAGCGCAACCACGCCATGATCGCGGCCCGCGGTGTAGCCGCCGTCGACGGCGATGGCCTGGCCGCTGACGAAGGACGCGTCGGGAGACACGAGGAAGGCCGCCATGGCCGCTATCTCCTCAGGCCTGCCCAGCCTCTGCAGGGCGTGTTCCTCGGTGATCGATGCCCTCGGGCCCTCCATCCCCGCCATGCCGAAGACACTGTCGAGCATCGGCGTCGCGATGAAGCCGGGACAGATAGCGTTTGCCCGGATGCCGCTCGGGCCGTAGTCGAGCGCGATGTTCTTCGTGAGCAGCACGACGCCACCCTTGGCGGCGTTGTAAACGCTGCCGCCCGCCGTCCCTTCGATGCCTTCGATACTGGCGAGGGTGACGATGGAGCCGCGCTCGCCGTCGACCCGGGGCTGCTCGATCATCCTGGCCAGTGCGGCCTTCGCCACCAGGAAAGTGCCGGTGAGGTTGATCCCGATCACCCGCTCCCATTCGGCCCGCGGCAGCAAATGGACCGGGCCACCGCCGGCGACGCCGGCAGCGTGGACGACCCCGTCGAGGCGGTCCGGCACGGCGGCCAGGATGGCGGCAACCGCGGCTTCGTCGGTGATGTCGGCCGTCACGAACGTGAACCGCGGCCCGAGGTCGGGCGGGGCAGCCAGGTCGGCGCCGATGACGGTGCCGCCTTCGGCCAGCAGGCGACGGGCAGTGGCCAGGCCGATGCCCGACGCCGCTCCTGTCACGACGAACGTGCGGGCGTTGGCGCGATCGGGGCTCGCCATGGAGGGGTCCTCTCGGTAGCGCCCGCCTCGGTGCCGGGCAGAGGAAGTCTGACACCGCGCCCGCCCCAGTCACCGCCGTTTTGGGGTCCGATCGCCGTCAGCAATGCCCGCGAACCCCAGTTGTCATAACCAGCGTCATGGCGGCCACCCGAAATTTTTGGGCCCGCGGGGCGCCCGATGCGCTGCGCGCACCGATTCGGCCGCATGGTTTCATTCGAACTGTGTCCGAGCTGAATCGTCGCAGTGCGATGTTGATGACCGGGATCGGTGTGCTGGCTGCCGCGATCCCAACCCCGGCGGCCCGGGCTTCCCGTGTTGGAGGGGACGCAGCCGGCGGGTCGGGTGCCAGCGCCCGCCGCGCCCGCTGCCGCCGCCCGCCGGGACCTACCTCTTCCAGGACGAGTTCGATGGCCCAGCTGGCGCAGCCCCCGATCCGTCGAAGTGGACAGTGGCGCGAGCCCGGGAATCAATGCAGGACCCGACATTTTGGGAGAGACCCGAGAACGTTGGACAGTACCGCGACGACCGCCGAAACCTGTTCCTCGACGGCAAGTCGAACCTTGTCATCCGCGCGGCAAAAGACGGCAGCACCTTCTACAGCGGCAAAATCTTCGGGAACTGGAGAGGCGGCATCGGCCACACCTGGGAAGCCCGGATAAAACTGAACTGCCTCACCGCCGGTTGTTGGCCCGCCTGGTATTTGTCGAACGACAATCCCGAAAATGGCGGCGAAGTCGACGTCATGGAATGGTATGGCAACGGCAACTGGGGTCCGGGAACCACCGTCCACGCAAAGTTGAACGGCGGAGAACACGCGAGCCAGAGAATCGCGGTTGACAGCGGATGGCACACCTGGCGATGCCAATGGGATGACGCCGGGATCCGCTTCTGGGAGGACTACGTCGACGGCGCGCAACCATACTTCAGCGTTGCGGCGAACTCCTTGCCGGACTGGCAGTTCAACGACCCGGGCTACCAGATGTTCCCGGTCTTGGATCTTGCGGTCGCGGGTTCCGGTGGCGGCGACCCCGGATCCGGGACCTATCCGGCGGACATGCTCGTCGACTGGGTACGCGTCTGGTGACGATCACGTACGCCGGCTCAGTTTCGCCGCACGCGAATGGTCGGCAGCTCCGAGGATGGCGACGGCCACCGCACCCGCGACCGCGCCGACGAACGCCACCGCCACCAACCAGCCCAGCCCGCGTTGAGCGGTGTCACCAAGCACCACCACGCCGATGATGCCGGGCACCACCGTCTCACCGACGACGAGCGCAGCAGCGGCACCGTTTACCGAGCCGAGCTGCAGCGCCACCGTAAACAGGTAGAACCCGCCCAGCCCAGCGATAACGATCGTCCAGGACGCCGGGTCGGCCAGCAGGGTATCCAGCCGAAGCGGATCGATACCGTTGACCACCCGCACCGCGACAGCCATCACGCCGTATGAGACGCCAGCGATCAGCCCGGCCGCGACGCGGCGCGGGCGCCAAGCAGGCGAATGAGACCGACCCCGCCGGCCAGGATCACCACCGATGCCGACAACAGCGCCCAGTGCAGGCCGGGCTGCGCAGTACCTGGACCGCGGTGACCGGCGGTGAGCCCTAACACGCACAGCGACACAATGACCGTGCCGATCGCCACCCAGTCGCGGCCGTGCAGGCGCACACCGAGCACCGCGACGCCGAGCACGGCGGTGACGACGAGGTTGGCGCTGATGATGGTCTGCGAGAGAAAGAGCGGTATCAACCGGGCCGAGACGATGCTTCCCGCGAAACCAAGAACGTCGAGAGCCATCCCGGCGATGAACGCGGGAGTCAATGCCGCGCTTATGGTCGACCGAAGCGTTGGGCCTCCTGTCGTGGCGACTGGCCCCTCGTCGCGGTCCGATACAGCAGCGGCGGAACTACGCGCACCGTACGCCTGCAGGACCGACGCAGCCCCGTAGCCGACACACGCCAGCAGCGCTGCCGCCACACCGATCAGCACGAGCCCGTCCCACCTTGGTCAGTTGTCGGTCGGCGGCAAATCATCCGCCAACTATATTGAGGCCCGACGGGCTGGCAGGACGGCCAATCCTGAGCGCACCAAGAGGCCCAAGATTTCTGTCACCAGATTTAGCGCCTCAGGCACTCGGCATTTAGCGCCTCAGCACTCCGTAGCACTGGCTGAAATTGCGCCGGCCAGCGCACATCTGCAGGCATTCGCTCGGGGGCATCGCGACGGCGACGGGGGCGAACACCAGCAATGCCACGACAACCGAGAACGCAACGCTGAACTTTGCGACCATGGTCAACCCCTCAGCCCGCAGGCACCTCGATGTCAGAAAACAGCACGCGCACTCCTCCGGTGGACAGCCGGGCCATGGCTTCGAAGAACGCCCCTGCTTCGGGCGTGGTTACCGCCAGGCTTGCGGCGTCGTAGTCCGGGTAGTACAGGTCGATCATCCGATGGGCGGGTGTCGGGGTGCCGTCCTCCTTCGGCCACACCTTGGACGCTTCGAACCGGATGTATCCCGGTATTCTCCGCGCGGCCTCCAATTGTTCAGCTTCGTAGGCTCTTTCGAAGGCCTCCGGATCAGTCGGGTTGTCGTAGATGACGGTGATCTTGGTTTCAGACAATTGGCTTCCTTGCCTCGGTGGTCGCAGTCGCGCGTCGGCGCCACGCCGACGATGTCCGCTTAGCGATTATGCACCGACGGGAGCCCACTCCCCTGTCGGCTCAATCGTCCGCGCCGACCGCGTCCCAACGACCGTGCGCGCTCCAAACGCCACGTACGGCAGAAGACCCAAGTCCAGCGCCACCCGGCAAGCGCGGATCCAGCACCGCCGATCAGCCGATCGCTCCGCCGTTCAGCTCACGTCTGCTGCTGCTAGGCGCAAACGGTGACGAACCCAAGCGGGCCAGTGACGCAGGGCCCGCCGCTTCCAGCCGCCGCCGTTCCAGCCGCCGCCCCAGCCGCCGCCGTTCCAGCCGCCGCCGTTCCAGTCACCGCCACGGCCCCAGCCCCATCGCGGTCCCCGTGCCAGCCGTGTCCGCCGCACCCGCCCTGCCAACAGTTCCAGTCGGCGTTGGCGACTCCGGCGCCACCGACCGCGCCGGCGGCAAGGCCTCCAGCGACTGCCAAGGTGGCGATCATCATCTTTGCGGGTTTCATTGTCGATCAACTCCTTCCGCATACCCGACGGCAGTTCATCTGTCGCCGCTTATTCGGGATCTGGTCGGGGCCGGACGACGGCGGTTGGCTATACCGGGTGCCGGACGCTGCCTGGCCAGCGGCTTCACTCACCATGTTTGTTAGCCAAGCTTAACTATACTCCTGCGCAGCGAAAACGCCAGCGTCTTCAATGCTTTTGTCGGCATACTTGTGGCATACCCACGGCAGCCAGAACACAACCGTCGATACCTGTATTCCCCGCCAGCAGAACATCAAACCGCTGGCAAGCAAGCTCCACGAATACGTCAAGATGGAATACAGCAAGATATCAGGCAAGGACCGTGTCAGGCGTCGGACAGCGAGGGCATCATGTGCGCTATCACGTTGTCCCACAACAGCATCGTCAGTGATGGCGCCGACGTGTTTGCCGCCACGCCGGGGTTCGACCCAGAAATGAAGAAATCGAAGCGGTCACCCGGGCGTGGGAAGGACGCGCCGGCCAACCATGATGTGGATGCGCCGCCGGCCGGTTATTCGGTCGACGCGACACTCGAAAGTCCTATCGTCGCAAACATTCTGGGCGGTCGGGGGTGTCGCACGCGGGCACGACGAGCTTCGTCGGTTTCTCGCCGAAGTCATCGCTCGCACTACTTGCTAGCGGCAGTACCACCGCGAGGGATTTCACCGATCGGCGCTGGGTGACGTGGGAGTACCCGCGACAGACCCCAGACGGCAGACAAATGGACTTCGTCGAGGTGAAGGTCGAGGTGACAGACGTCCTGTCTCAAGCTTCGCCTGCGGCCGGACAGCGCCTCGGCCTCGACAGCCCGGGATACGTTTGCGTTTCACCGGTTCGGCAAATAACACGAATCCCGCGGAACGGGTTGTCAGCAGGTGACCGCACCGCAACGACACGAGCATCGCAACGAACTCGGTCGTGTGCTCCCCTGCCCGATGCCCCGCATGCGCTTCCGTACGCCGTCCAATGTCATCAAACAGCCTGGCAGGGGCTATAAATGAGAGTTCTCTGAAGTTCGGCACCGGAAACCCGATTCGTACTAGTCTCAACTCAGGTTGAGCTTCCAGCCCGCCGGACGCGCCTCAACGGCGCCGCCTGATTTCTGGCCTCTGCCCCTCGAAGCCGTCCGGCTTACCCGGACCTATGCCTGTGCGATACGACTTAGGGGATGAGCGATGGCCGCCGTCGGCACCATCAGGATCTACCGCCCCGATCCTGCCTCAGCGGATGAACTGCAACGCTGCGGCCGGGCCACCTTCGCCGTGCGCTACCCGTCGTCGAGCCGGGTGGCAGTCGCCGTCATGGGCGAGATCGACGCCGTCAACGGCCGGGCTCTGGGCCGCTACGCTGAGCGCCACACCGGCGTATCCAGACAACTCGTGCTGGATCTGCGCGGCGTCGACTTCTTCGGAACCCACGCGTTCACGGCGCTGTATTACATCAGCGTGCACTGTGCACGCAGCGATGTGGACTGGGTGATCGTCGGCAGCCGCCCGGTGCGGCGCCTGCTGTCGATCTGTGACCCCGACGGTGAGCTGCCGTTCGTTGATGACCTCCCCTCGGCGCTCGCGAGGCTGGACCGCCTCGCCCAGTGCGGCCGCCGCATCGCCCCGGCTGGGTAACCGCACCGCGCCGCGGCGATAGGCTGCGTTCCGTGGCTAACACCCAACGCCTGCGAACGCTGACCCGAGCCGCTGTGACCGCGGTGGTGCTGACGATGGCCGTGACAGCTGGTCTGATGCTGTCCCCCGACCCGACGGCGGCCGCCGTTGACGCAAAGGCGATCCGGGTGACATCGAGCAATCTGATCGTCGACCCCGATACCGGCCAGCCTGCGGTGGTGTTGTCGATGTATGAGGACTCGTTGTGCCCGTACTGCCGCAAATTCGAGCAAACCTTCGGCGCGACCGTCGACAAGCTCATCGCCGTCGGCGCGGTCGCCGCCGACTACTACATGGTCGCCATCCTCGACCGGCCGGACCGGGACTACTCGTCGCGCGCCGGCGCGGCCGCCTACTGTGTGGCCGACGAGTCCATCGCCGCGTTCCGGCGGTTCCACGCCGCGCTGTATACCCACCAGCCCGCCGAGACCGCAGCGAGCTTTCCCGACAACGCCGCGCTGATCGACACCGCACGCCAGGCCGGCGCCGGTGACGCCACCGCCGACTGCATCAACAACGACACCTATACCGCAATGGTGGCGGGCATGGCCGCAGCGACCAACGTCGCGCACACCCCGACGGTGCGGATCAACGGCGACGACTACGAGCTGTCAACACCGGATGCGCTGGTGGCCAAGATCAAAGAGATCGTCGGACCCGTGCCTGGCATCGACGCTGCCGGCAACCCGCTCGACCCGACCACTAACCGCTCGACCTAACCGCGACCAACGCATCATGCGGGCAACGTCTGCGCTGCCGACAGGATCCGGCGCACCGTCGTGTGGTGAACCCTGTGGTGGCGGCCGATCACGCTGGGCAGCACACCCGCCTCGCGTTGCGCCAGGATCGCCGCGACCAGATGCGGATCCTTCGACGTGACGCCCTCTCGCACCAGGGATTCCGCCACCGGCTGCCAACGCTCGACACCGGCGGTATCCACGGGACTCACCGGCCCGGATGCCGACCCAGCACTTTCATTTCGCGTGCCCGAACGGACGAGCCGTTGCGGCCAGACGCCGGCTTGGCGCCCCCGGCCGGCCGTTGCGTTCTCACTGGCGCGGTCGGCGAAAAATCATGTCGCGGGGCCACGGGGGTCGAGACCGCCTCGACTGCACCGCCATTCACTGCAGCCACGGTGACGCGCCGACTCAGCGACAGCAAGCACAGGGTGGCCTGTGCGATGGCGACGTCGATGGCGCACGGCCACAGCCACGCGATCGTCTCCGGCAGACCCAACGTCACGGCCAAGGACCGCAGCGCATCAAACGACAGCACGAACGCACACGACGCCAGCGCCAGCGTCATCGTCAGCGCGCACCAGTAGGTCAGTCCGCCGGCGCGGGTGCGTACCAGCACGGCGACCGAATGCAGCGCGGCAAGCAGCACCAGTGGCGGAACCAACGCGGCTCCAGCTGCCAGCGCGACGGTTCCCGCCTGGGCGTGCAGTAGGGCATGAGCGACGTTGCCGGTGACAGACATCGCGGTGGCGACGATCAGCCACAGCCAGAAAAACCGTGCCGCACCCCGTCTTTGGCGAGCCGTCTCAGCATCAATCTGGGTAACGGAGGTCGTCCGCATGGCCCTCCCCAGCGCATCCAGGTACGCGGCTAGCCCACATCTCATCCGCGCATCACAACGGTTCCGGTCATCACCAGCCTAGGGCCGCCCCCGTAGCGTCCCGTGCACAATTTGTCCGGCCGGGGACCATCAGCGACTCGACCGCAACGGGCGCGGCGATGTTTGCCCCGTCTTGACCGTGGGTATGAGTGAACACATGTACACCGCAGCGTTGGACCCACGATAGGGCGGAGTCGCAGGATGGGCTCGAGGTTACGCAGCTTGACGCGGTGGAGCGCGGCGCCGGCCAAGGATGTCGACACCGCGCTGACCCCGAAGGTCAATGTGTTGCGCGGGTTGGCGGCGCGCGCAACGACGCCGCTGCTTCCCGACGACTACCTCAAACTGCTCAATCCGCTGTGGTCCGCGCGGGAGCTGCGGGGCGTCGTGGTCGAGGTGGTGCCCGAAACCGACGACTCGGCGACCGTGCACATCAAACCGGGCTGGGGCCTTTCCGGGGACTACCGGCCGGGACAGTACGTCGGGATCGGACTGCGCGTCGACGGCCGCTGGCACTGGCGGTCGTATTCACTGACCTCCACTCCGCGCCGCGGCAAAAAGCTGTTCTCGATCACGGTCAAGGCGACCCCCGAGGGTTTCCTGTCAACGCACCTGGTCAACGGTGTGGCGCCAGGCACCGTCGTGCGGCTGGCCGCCCCCAAAGGCGATTTCGCGCTGCCCGATCCGCCGCCGGCCAAGCTGCTGTTCGCCACGGCCGGCTGCGGCATCACCCCGGTGATGGCGATGCTGCGGTCGCTCCGCAGGCGAGGCGAGCACCCCGACATCGTCCACATCCATTCGGCGCCCACCGCCGCCGATGTGATCTTTTACGACGAGCTGCGTCAGCTCGACCGCGACGAGCCAAGCTACCGGCTGCACCTGGTGTTGACCGAGGAGACCGGCCACCTGGATCTCGCGGCGCTGGGCGAGGTCGTCGAGGACTGGCAGGACCGTTCGGCGTGGATATGTGGACCGTCGGCGCTGCTCGACTCGGCCGAAAGCGTTTGGGAAGAAGCGGGTTTGGCCGACGAGCTGCACATGGAGCGGTTCACCATCGCCCGCACCGACAAGGGCGGTGAGGGCGGCACGGTCAGGTTCGAGATCTCGGACAAGACCATCGACATCGACGGCGCCACCTCGCTTCTGGAAGCCGGCGAGAAAGTCGGGATCCAGATGCCGTTCGGCTGCCGGATGGGCATCTGTCAGACCTGTGTGCTGCCGCTGGAAGCCGGATATGTCCGCGACTTCCGCTCCGGTGACGAACACGGCGCCGGTGACCGCATCAACACCTGCGTGTCCACCGCATCCGGCGACTGCACCCTCAAGATCTAGGAGAAGTCATGGCCATCACCGATATCAAGCGCTACGCGCATCTCACCGAGGCCGACGTCGAGGAATTGAGCCGCGAACTCGATGCGATCCGGTCCGACATCGAGGAGTCCCGCGGCGAGCGCGACGCCCGCTACATCCGCCGGGCCATCGGCCTGCAGCGGGCCCTGGCTGCCGGTGGGCGCATCGCGCTGTTCGCCAGCCGCAACAAGGTGGCTTGGGTCGCCGGGACCGCGATGCTGGCGCTGGCCAAAATCATCGAGAACATGGAGCTCGGCCACAACATCATCCACGGCCAATGGGACTGGATGAACGACCCCGAGATCCACTCCACCGAATGGGAGTGGGACACAACCTCTCCGAGCGTGCACTGGAAGAAGTCGCACAACTTCATCCACCACAAGTACACCAACGTCGTCGGACTCGACGACGACATCGGCTACGGCATCATGCGCCTCACCCGCGATCAGCGTTGGGAGAGGTGGATGATCGGCAACCCTGTCTACAACATGCTGCTGGGCACGCTGTTCGAGTGGGGAGTCGCGCTGCACGGCGTGGAGACGACGAAATACCGCAAGGGTGAGAAGTCGATGGCCGAGGTCCGCAAGGACCTGCGGATCATCGGAAAGAAGATCGGCAAGCAGGTCGGCAAGGACTACATCGTCTTTCCTGCCCTTACCGGGCCGAACTGGAAGCACACCCTTGGCGCCAACGCGGTGGCCAACCTGATCCGCAACTACTGGTCCTACATGGTCATCTTCTGCGGGCACTTCCCCGACGGCGCGGAGAAATTCACCCGTGAGGAATTCGAGAACGAGACCCAGGCCGAATGGTATCTGCGACAGATGCTGGGCTCAGCCAACTTCCACGCCGGCCCGCTGATGGCATTCATGAGCGGCAACCTGTGCTACCAGATCGAGCACCACCTGTTCCCCGACCTGCCCAGCAACCGCTACGCCGAGATCGCCGAGCGCGTCCGCGCGTTGTGCGACAAATACGACCTGCCCTACACCACCGGATCGCTGGGACGCCAATACTGGCAATCGTTCGCGACGATCGCGAAGCTGGCACTGCCCGACAAGTTGTTGCGGGCCACCGCCGACGATGCCCCGGAGACGCACTCGGAGTTGAAGTTTCGCGTCCGCAAGGGTGTCCGGGAAAGCTTCGGCCCGGACCCGGTCACCGGGGAGCGACGCGGGTTACGCACCGCCCTGCGTGAGATGAGGAGCGGCGAGCTCACCACCGCTTAAGTGGGCGCGAAAATGTTTGCCCTGCGCCGTGGCGGGTATCTAGGTCAGCAGATCACCGACCACAGGACGGCCGCCATGACATACGAAACCGAAGTCTTGACCGGCGAGGGCGGCCGAGAGGTCGCCGAAACCGCGGCATTGCTGCTGTTCGTGGGCTCGGGGATCGGCGCTGTGCTGTTCTTCTGCGGGTTCGCCGGCGGCGCCGTCTCGTTGACAGCGCTGCTGGCCGCACTGGCAGGCCTGACGGGCAGTGTGTTCTGCCTGCACCGGCTCGGCCGTGACGCGACACATGGTGATGACAGCACTGGGTTAGCCGGGCCGGCTGAGTTCCTTCGAATTGAACGCTGAGCCCAGCCGGATCGTCTTCTTGACGAACACTTCGCAACCGATCTCCAACACATCGTGCTGCCGGCGCGCCAGCGGGAACAAACGCGGGATCTGGCGGTGTTGTCGAACTATCGATTCCAATAGGAAGGGTGACGTGCGAAATGGCCACTGACTATGACGCGCCCCGCGTTGTCGAATCCGATGCTGATGAGTCGCTCGACGCGCTCGGACCCCGCCGCGACGACGCTGCCACGGCAGTGCTCGACGTCGACGACGGGATCGACTCATTCGAGCTGCCGGACGCAGACCTTACCGGCGTGGAACTCACCGTACGGGTGCTTCCCAAGCAGGCCGACGAGTTCACCTGCTCGAGCTGCTTTCTGGTTCACCACCGCCACCGCTTGGCGAAGCAAGACGGCGACAAGCAGATCTGCGCCGACTGCGTTTAATTGAGTATCGGCCCGGTGTCCACGCTGGGCCGCCCTTTCCATCGTCAAGCCTGCCGGCCGATGGCGACACGGCGCGCCGCCGTTATCCGTAGCCACTCACCACAATTGCCGTCAGCGCCCTCTCAGTGTGGGCGGTGAGGCCCCGACCGCCTCAACCCACGCCGCTGATCGCGCTCGCCCGACGAATTTCACCCACAACGGGCTCGCCGGTGCTCGCCGCGAAATTCGCCTCCAGCGCGGCGGCTCAGAGGGGTTGACCCGGCCACCCCGCCGCCCCCACGGGCGCGGCCAACCGGCAAGTCCCTTCGACCAAACACAAGGTGAATCACCATGTCTCAGACCCTGCATGTCATCCCCCCAGCCACCGTGACCCACACCGTCGCCGTCATCTACGGCGACATCACCTCCGACATCACCGTCCATCACGCCCGCACCAGCGACGCCCGCATCGGGCTGATCTTCGGGACCACCCTGATGAACCTCTACTCCGCATCAGCGGCCCAGGGGCTGCTCGAGGCGTTCGCCACCGCGCGCGCAGCGATGGCCCGGGTGCCCCGGGAAATCAACGCCCAGCCCACGCCCCCCTATGAGCCGTTCGCCCGTACCACGCTGGCCATCGAGTGGACCCGGCGGCCCACCTACTGCGTGGTACCGCAATCAGGACCCAACGCGGCGGGCACCGCGATCACGCACTGGGTCGACGTGTACTGCGGCCCAATCACTTTCCAGCTCCGCGACCAGCTCGGCCTCAAGACGACGCTGGCGCTGCTCTCGCGCACCCACACGACCGCGGTCGCAGTGTTCCTCGACGGGCCAGCGCACGCCACCGACCCCACCGACCAGGACTACCCCGGGCCGAGTTAGCGGCCCACTCGCCGGCGTCCGGCCACTCCAGATCCTGGGGTGGTCGGGCGCCCAAGCTGTTCAGCTGGCGTGCGGAGACGACGGTGGTCCGGATCGGGTGTGGCGGGCGACTCGCCACAGGCTCAGCGGAAGCAGGATCAGCACGGCGGCGGGCAGCACCCACCAGGTCGGGACCGCGGTGGTGGCGCTCAAACCGTACGTGAGCGCCAGCGCAATGACTACCCCGGCCGCGACACGCCAGTCGTCGCCGATGATGAAGTCGTACCAGAACGCGGCGAACGCCGAGATGCGGCGTGTCATGATGCGCCGCCTGCGGGGCTGGCCAACGACGCCGACGGCCGGGTGTTGATTCGGCGCAGCAGGGCGACGAGCGCGAGGGCGAACAGCGCGACGGCGGGGACCACCACCAGCAGGGCGACGTCGGCGCCGGGCCAGTGTGCCCCGGCTCCTTCAGCGCCCCAGAAGATACCGAACGACGTCAACATGACCCCGACCACGAACTTCATGGTGTTCTCGGGAACCCGGGCCAGCGGGGCGCGGACCGCGATCCCGGCGACGGTGACGACAAGCACCGCGGCAAGCGGCCGCCACCGCGGCCAGTGGGATGTTGTGTTGGTTCGCCCCGAAGGTCAGCGCGATGAATGCGACCTCGAGGCCTTCGAGGACGACGCCTTTGAACGAAGGGTAAAGGCGTACCAGTCGCCGACCATGCCGCGGCGGTCGGGCGCTGCGGCCCGGGCGGCGGCGAGTTCGGTGGCGAAGATGGCGTTTTCGTCGTGCAAGGCCTTGAGGCCGGAGGCGCGCAAGATGGCCTTGCGTAGCCACTGCAACCCGAAGATCAGCAGCAGGCCGCCCACGACCAGCCGCAGCGCACTCAACGGGATGAGTGTCAACGATGGTCCGAGCACGGCCACGACCACCGCCAGGACGGCGACGCCGGATACGACGCCGGTGATCGCGGAGCGCCAGTCCCGGCTGGTACCTGCGGCCAGCACGATGGTCAGCGCCTCGACCGCCTCGACGAAGCAGGCCAGAAACACCGCCACAAACAGTGCACTGCTGCCCATGGGCATCATCCTTCCCGGTGACTTCCCGATGAAACGCGCCACCTGATCGGCTCCGCTCACAATGCTACGGAGCGACGATCCCCACGACGGCACGGAATGCACGCCGGCGCGCGGCCTAGCGTGTCGGGAAGAAGACGTCGTTGAGGGTCACGGTGCGCAGGCTGGCGGGCGCGGATGAGATCGCGCAGTTGACCGTAGACGTGGGTGACCGGCGGATGGTTGAGGTGGCCGAGCACGATCGTCTGACCGGTGAAGTACTGCTCGGCCATCCGGATGATGTAGTCCTCGGTGATGACCGTGGAATCCGCCAGCGACCCGGACCACATCGTCGTCGCGGTGTAGCCAAGGGAGGCCGCCACGGCATTGACGGTCGCGTTGTAACTTCCGTAGGGGGGCCGAAAATAGGGTGCAGCGTCCACACCGTAGGTCTTCTTCAAGAACGCGTCGTTGCGGCTGATCTCCTGGGCCATTGTGCCGGTCGACACTTTTCTCAGGTCCGGATGTGACCAAGTGTGGTTGCCCAGCTGAATCTGGCCCGAATCGACCAGCGGTCGAAGCAAGGCCAGGTTGCGGGTCCACGAGTCGTAGATGCCGTTGACGAAATACGTCAGCCGCACACCGGTGTCCCTGGCGAATTCGGTGTAGAGGCGCACGACGTCGGGGTTGACGCCGTCGTCGAGGGTCAGCGCCATCGCGTCGCCGCTACCGGCCAGCCTGGTGAGCACCCCACCCCCGGGCAGCGCCACCCGCGCGGGCGCCCGCAGCGGTGGCGGTGGACCGGCCACGACAACGCCGCGGGTGCCGTTCTGGATCGCCGAGGCAGCGGGGACGGCGGTCACGGCTCGCGCCGGTGACCCAAGCACGCTGTGCGCCCCACCCACGCTCGCGAGGACCGCGGCCGAGAGCGCCCCGAAGAAACGGCGCCGGTTCAGCTCGGACACGATATGGCGCTCCGCCGGTAGCGGGCAGCGGTTTCTAACACGCTGAGCCCTCGCCGCCTGGTCCGAAACACAGCCGTAGATGATGCCACACGCAACCAAACAATGCGTCTGATCACTGCGCCCTCGCGAGACGCAGCGCCCTTGGCTGGCCCTCGCTTACAGCGCCCCGGCCGTCACGACGCCGCCCACCCAAGACCACACATGGCCGCCGGCCACCCAAACCACCACCACACCTTCGACGGTCAGCGCCGCCAGAGCCAACCAGATCTTTCGCACCCCCACCCTCCTCACACTCAGCGATACCCATCACCCTAAGACCCCCCGCGCACCAACAACTGCACCAAACGCCCCACCCGTGTTCTCCACCGCCCCAACGCCATCCACCGCGCCACCCCAAAAAAGCGTCGGGCACATTGGCACAGCGATGTGATACTGGTTTAGGGCGATCGTGCCCGAAACCCCTCCGCCCCAACCGAAGCGAGGGCGCCGACCGTGACCATCCGACGATGCTGACCATCGCGCGGCTGACCAAGTACAGCATCAAGTACTACAACGACACCGTCGACACGGCCGAACAGGCTGCGATGGATCGGCGGAAGGCCAACGGCGGGCTGGCCGAGTACTACTCGGCAGGGCGAAACCCGTATCCCCACTTGGCTCGTCGTCGGCGACAAACGGCTCATCGGCCAGGCGACCGGCCTCACCGGTGCGCAGCTGGAGGGCGGCGACGCCGACACCGAAGACGTCCGCATCTGGCTCGATGACGGCCACGCCCCCAACGGCGCCCAAGGCCGCGAGTTCACCGACAACAGCGTGCACGGTTTCGACCTGACTTTCGCTGCGCCCAAAAGCGTTTCCCTTATCCGGGCCCTCACCGACGACGTCGCCGAAAAAGTCCTCGCCTCCGCCCACACCCGAGCCGTTTCCGCCGCGCTGGCCTACCTCCAACGACACGCCGGCTACACCCGCGTGTACAACCGCGCCACCGGAAACCGAGACCTGCAACGGCTGCCGGGCCTGGTGGCGATCGCCTACCAGCACGAAACGTCGCGCTGCGGCGACCCGCACCTGCACACCCACGTGATCGTGCCCAACCGCCAGCCCCGCCGCGACGGCGAACTGGTCAGCATCGACTCCAAGAGCCTCTATCACGAGGACAAGGCCGCCGGCATGATCTATCAGGCCACGCTGCGACATGAGCTGCACGCCGAGCGCGGCTTCGAGTGGAACCCGGTCGACCCGCACACCGGGATGGCCGACATCGCCGGTGTCGCCAAAGAATCCATCCAGGCGTGGTCGCAGCGCTCCACCCGGCTGCGGGAGTGGGCGCGCAACAACCTGACCGTCGTCGACGGCGAGCCCACCGCCGCGCAGTTGGCCGCCGCGCAGAAGGCCACCCGACCCGCCAAACCGGAGTCACTGGCGTGGGCGCAACTCAAGGCGTCCTGGCGCGCCGACGCGCGCGGCCTCACGCTCGACCGCGACGCACACTTCCACGCGCGCGCCGAGCGCCGCAGCGCGGCCGAGCACCGCGCACACCGCGCCGCACTGGACCGGGCGCGCATCGCCGAGATGGCCGCGCGCATCGACAAGGCCGCGTTCACTCGCGCCGACATGGTCGAACTCGTCGGCGCGCAACTGCCCGTCGACGTGCCCGGCGACCCGCGCGCGCTCATCGAGGGCATCGTCGAGGCGGTCAGCGTGCGCATCAGCGCGCCGCGCCAGGCGCACCACCGCGAGGGCCATGAGAAATTCACCATCGACGCGGTCATCGCCGAGGAGCAGCGCGTCTTCGACATGGTTGACGACGCCGACAACCGCGCACGCCTGGATGTGCGCACCCAGGACCTCGGCGACCTGTCGGCCGATCAGGCGCGCGCGATCCGCAACATCGCGGTGTCCCCGTTCCTGGTGCAGCCGCTGCAGGCGCCCGCAGGCGCGGGAAAGACGCACTCGCTCAAGGCGCTGCGCGCCGCCGCGCACCGGGCGCGCAAGCGGGTGCTGGTGCTCGCACCGACCGGCAAGGCGGTCGACGAGGCGCTGCAAGAGGGCGCAGGCGACCGCGGCCTGACCGTCGCCAAAGCGCTGATGCTGATCCAAGATCACAGGCTGGCCGTCGACTCCTCGACCGTGGTCGTCGTCGACGAGGCTTCCATGCTGGGCACCCCCGACCTCAAAAAGCTCCTGTCCTGCGCGGCCCTCGGGCAGGCGAAGATGGTGCTGGTCGGCGATGCCTATCAGCTGTCCCCGGTCAAGGCGCGCGGCGGGATGTTCGAGCAGCTCTGCGCCGAGCTGCCGTGGAGCCAGCGCCTCGGGGAGGTGTGGCGGATGAAAGACCCCACCGAACGCGACACCTCGCTGGCGTTACGAGCGGCGCACGGCAACCGGCTGCGCACCGCGGTGAAGTGGTATCGCGAGCACGGCCGGCTGCACGCCGGGGACCCTGTCGCGATGGCCTCCGACGCGCTGAGCGCCTACCTCACCGACTCCGCCGCCAACAAAGATGCGCTGCTGATCTGTGACACCTGGGAGATGGCCGACGCGCTCAACCGCCGCCTTCATGACACGCTCACCAGACCAGGGCCGACCGTAAAAGCCGCTCGGGATCAACACATTCGCGTCGGCGACATCATCATGAGCCGAAGCAACGACGTCACCATCGACGTGCGCCCCGGCGCAGGGCACCACGACGACCGGGTTGATCAAGTCCGCAACGGCAACCGCTGGCGGGTCGCCGCGATCGACCCGGATACCAATCGCCTTGCCGCCGAACGACGCACCGACAAGGCCCGCGTCGTCTTCGAGAAGACCTACCTCACCGAGCACGTCACGCTGGGCTATGCGGCGACGGTGCATTCGGCGCAGGGCGTGACCGCCGACAGCTCGTACGCGATTCTCGGTGAGGGATCATCGCGGGCGATGGCCTATGTGGCGATGACCCGCGGCCGGCACAACAACGAGGCGTTCCTGTACCAAAAGTTCAGCAACGAGGCCGATCACGAACACGCCAAACCGGTGACGGCCCCGGGGATCCACCAGCTGCGCCGCGGCAACAAGTACTCGGCCGAGCACGACTTCAAACGGATCCTGCACAACGACGACCGGCCCCGCACGATGCTCGCCGAGGCCGAACGCACCGGCGCCTCACTTGCTTCCCGAGGTGGTCACCGCGGTGATTCAACGCCACCAGTCACGCCGCCGCGCCCGCCACACCGCATGGCAGGCCCACGTGAAGTCAGCGCAGGCGTGGCGCGCCGGTCACGAACGCATGGCCGCCGCGGCCGCGACCCGCAGTGCCGGCTTCGATCTCGGCGCCGGGCTAGAGCTCTGAGCCGCGCCCGGGAATCTGCGGCACCAACAGGTGCGCCGGGCGCTCGGGACCCCAGTGCAGGGTGACGCTGCCCCGTGGCGAGGCGGTGTAGCGGGACGGAAACGATCCGAACAGCGGGTTGGCGGGCGCCAACCATCGTGCCGCGACGAGAAGACGCAGCTGTTCGCCCGCCCGGAACAGGGTCGACGACGGACCGAGGGCGACATCGACCGCGACGATCTCGCCAGGGCTCAGCGGCTGCGGGTCAGTGCAGGTCGGCACCGGCTCCCAGGGGCGTGACCGGCTCCCGTCGAGCCTGCGCAGCGCCGCGCGCTGCCAGCCGGTGGCCACCCGGTCGCGCCCGTAGCCGTAGGACCCCTCGAACGGAACGGGCCGGCCGTTGCGCCACTTCTCCACCCCGACAAAGAGGTTGGCGTCGTCGCAGCCGATCGCCTCGATCCACAGCCGCGCGCTCATCGGTCCGCTGAGTTCGGTGTCCTCGGCGAAGGTGAAGGTGAAGGCCGCCGCCCGCGATCGGTTGGGGAAGGTGACGTGCCCGCCGGCCTCAGGCGGCCCGTCGGCGAGGACGCCGGGCGCGCTCAGGTAGAGCGGGCGCCACACGGTCCGCGCCAATGGCCATTCGGACTCCTCACGGACCGCATGGATGGTGGTGGCGTCCTCGCGCACCTCGAGGCGGACCGAGCGCCGGGCGGGTTCGGTGTCGTCGAGGACGCCACGAATGAACGTCAGTTGCTCGGCCAGCGCGTCGTCGGAGTAGAACGTCGACCACTTGCCGCCGCGATGAGTGTAGAGCCGGGCGTGCGCGGACCCCGACGTGACGAACACGCGCATCGACCCGCGGCTGTGCAGCGCTTGGTCGGAGAAGCTGCCGCACACCAGCATCGGCACGTCTATCTGCGAGACGTCCGGTGTCAGCGACTCCCAGAATCCGTCCCGAAGAGGATGTGTCCGCGGCATCGCCCCGATGTCGTATGCCTGTCGAACATTGCGGCGCAACATCGCGCCCCAGACGCGCATGAAGCCGATCTCGCGAATGCCTCCGGGCAGCGCGAAATCCCGATAGGGGTCGGAGAAGCCCTCCCATGGGATGATCGCGCGTAGCGCCGACGGCCGCTGGGCCGCGCCTTCGTATTGGCTGATGGCCAGGTAGGACACTCCGATCATCACGACGCGGCCGTCGCTCCATGGCTGTTCTCCGGCCCACTGCACGACGTCGCAGACGTCGCGCCCTTCCTGCGGCGACAGCAATTGCGCGGTGCCCTCGGAGTGGCCACAGCCCCGCAGATCGACATTGACCACGGCGAAACCCTGGGCGGCCCACCACACCGGATCGGGTGCCTCCCATCCGGTCAGCGATGAGAAGCGGATGGGTTCGGGCTGCCGGAGAATGTGGTACTGAATCGAGTAGGTCCACCGGCCCCGGCGGCGGTGCGGCAAATTGTCCTTGCCGTAGGGGTGAATCGACAGGATCACCGGCCTGCGGTCATCGCCGGGTCGGCGAAAGACGTTGGCCCGCAATATCGTGCCGTCACGGGTGGGGACGGGTAGATCACGGTCGTCGACGAGGTCCGCGGGCGGCCGGTAGATGGTGATCGGCGGCCGCAGCAGACCGCGGATCCGCGTGATCACATACCGCATCGTCCCGGGTCGCCGCCAAGGACGATCCAGCACCGGTGCCGTGCCATTCATTCCATCAGGCTACGAGCTGACGGCGATTTGGTCGGGGCCTGCCCACCCCTCCGGTACCGCCGTCGCCGCTCATCAATGACTGCGGATTTTTGAGATCAGCTTGCTCTTGGTCAGCCCGGAGTACCCGGACACCCCGAGTTCCTTGGCCCGCTTCTTCAGCTCCGCGACGGTCCAGTCGTCGTACGACCCGGATTTACCCCCCTTGCGTCCCACCGCAGACTTGCCTCGAGCGGCCGCGGCGTTGGAGATGCGCGCCGCTTTCTCCTTGGAGTCCCCTTGCTTGCGCAGGTCCTCGTACATCTTTTCGTTCTTGATCGACGAATTGGGCATGGGGGCGATCCTCCTGTCAGCGCGATGCGATGTGGGAGTAGTTCCCGCGTCCAGCTACAAACAAACGACAAACAAACGACCTACTTCCCCTCGGTTCGCTCGCCCGGGGATGCGGCCTGGATGGCCGTGCCGTGCTCGGGCGCTAAGCCCGGCAAGGTGATTCGCGGCGCCAGGGGGGTCGCGAGCCGTCCGGCCAGCCAGGGCAGCGCCGCGTCAAACGCTTGGGCGGCGAACGGCCAGTCGTGCCGGCCGGGCTGAGAGATCACAGCGCAGCGGACGCCGTTCGTGCTGGCCAGTGCGCACACTGAGTTCGCGGCGAAGTCCTGGCCTTCAGGGTTGGCCAAGCCGTCGTGGGGGCTGTCGCTGAGCGCGCCGAACCCCGTGCCGGTGAGCAAGCGGTGCTCCGTTGCACCGTTGTCGGGAATTTCGAACCAGCCGGCCACCGCCGAGTAATGCCCGTGGCGGGTGATCACCGTGGCCGGATCAAACGCCGCGTAACGGTTGGCGTCCCCACCGAAGAGCGTGGCGATGGTTTTGGCTTTGTCCCCGGTGTTGGGGCTGGCGTCACCGGCGATGTCGACGAACGCGGTGAACGCGTCGGGGTGCATCAGCGTCAGATCCAGTGCGCAGGTGCCGCCCATCGACCATCCGGCAACACCCCAGTTGCGACGATCTGCACTGACCCGAAAGTTGGAGATCATGTAGGGCAGCACGTCTTTGATGAGATGATCGGCCGCATTTCCGCGACTGCCGTTGACGCATTCGGTGTCGTTTTTGAAGGCGCCGGTAGCATCGGCGAACACCATTACCGGGGCGTTGCCGCCGTGCTGGGCCGCGAAATCGTCGGCGGTTTGCGCGGCATGACCCGCCCACAGCCAGTCCGCCGGGGTGTTCAGCGCCGAACCGATCATCAACACCACCGGTAAGCGCGGCACCGGGTCACGGGCAAACCAGGCCGGCGGCAGGTACACCAATTCTGTACGGTGTCTGAACCCCGACGCATCCGAGGGAATCGTGACTCGGGTGATGACACCATTGCCTGGTCGGATGCCCGATAACTGCATCGCCAGTACGGTGCCGCGGTCGACTTGGCCCGGAAGCGGAGCATAGGTGAGCTTGCGCCACGCGACCTGGACCGTGGGCAAGTATCCGACCCAGGTATTGACCATGAGCGCTGCACACACCACACACAGTGGCACCGCCAGCACGGACAGTCCGCGGCGCCACCACCGCGCACCCCGCCAGCCGGCCACCACCAGCCCGACTGCGATACCGGTCGCACCGAGCCACCCCCACAACAGCGGCGGCGCTGGGTCACCGGCGATCCCCAGGCTTCCCAAATACCAGTGGGCGCAAAGCGTCAGAACGCCACCGCCAGCCAGCAGCCCCGGCAACA
Organism: uncultured Actinomycetota bacterium; assembly: GCA_963733605.1. Lineage (GTDB taxonomy): Bacteria > Actinomycetota > Actinomycetes > Mycobacteriales > Mycobacteriaceae > Mycobacterium. The sequence goes on along the minus strand of CAVTDY010000032.1, from coordinate 42,748 downwards.
CGAGCTTCCGCCAGCGCCGGGTGCGCCACCCGATCGCACCCGCCAGCACCAGCGCCGAGGCCAGCTGCGTAAGGATCGGTAACCAGCCGTGAATCAACGACAGCTGTGAAATGTAGTGGCGCACAACGCACCTATAGATCGAGGGAAGCGGTCGGTTCGTGGCCGGCGGCGGCGAATGCGTTGAGCGCCCGCACCAGCCCGCGCCGCTCGCGCGCGGGCATCTTCCCGACGACCTCGGCGATTTCGGCACGTCGATGCCCCATGACGTCACGGACGACCCGTTCGCCGTGTGCACTCAACTCCACCACCAGCTCCCGGCGGGACCGCGGGTGCGGACGGCGATCGATCAGTCGGGCTTCCACCAACCGATCGACCATCCGCCCCGTCGTAGACGGCTGCACACCCAACAACTGCGCCAGCGTGGCCAGATTGATCGGCCCCTCATTGAACAAGATCACCAGGGTCCTGAACTGCGGAAACGTGATCGTTTCGTCAACCAGCGCAATCGACCGGGCCGAAATCGCCAACAACAGACGAGACGCCACCAGCAACGAATCAGCAAGCGCATCAAGCGATCCGTCAACGTCGGCACCGTCGACAGTCACCACAGCTCCTTCCGAACACCCACGACCGATCATCGGTCAGCAACTCGCAACAAAGACAAGTACCAGCAACTATTGCATAGTGCTACTATATCTGTCTGCCATCACAAGTCGACTCGCCTCGACCGTGTCGGTACCTGAGTGTTTCATCGGCCGGGGTCTCGGCCCTGACGACGCGCTGGCGGACATAGGCGCCAGGCCATGGCGACGATTCCGGCGATCCTCAGATCGCGCTAATCGTTGACGATCCGACGAGGTGACAGCGGAATGTATGCCTGGATTCACACGGCGTTCATCGGCTGTTAGTTTTTCGGTTCGCCGTCGTCGCGCCGGTGTGTCAGCATTGCGCGGTGAGGGGAAGCCATGTCGCTTTTTTCGTCGTTACGGCAACAGCAGCAAGTTTGGCGACGCTGAGCGGACCCGTTCCGTTCGCAGCGGCGCAGCCCTGCCCCGACGTCGAGGTGGTATTCGCGCGCGGCACCACAGAGGATCCCGGTGTCGGTCCAACAGGACAGGCGTTCGTGGACTCACTGCGCGCACGACTCGGCCCGCGGTCGATGGGGGTATATGGGGTCGACTACCCCGCCACCACCGACTTCCCCACCGCCCTGGTCGGCATTACCGACGCGAGCGCCCATATCGAGGCCACGGCGGCGAACTGTCCCAACACCAAGATGGTGCTCGGCGGATTCTCCCAAGGCGCCGCCGTGATGGGCTTCGTCACCTCGAATGTGATTCCGGATGGGGCACCTGAGGGTGCACCGAACCCGATGCCGCCAGACGTTGCCAACCACGTCGCCGCGGTCGCCCTGTTCGGAAAACCAAACGACCGGTTTATGCGAGCGATCAACCAGCCCGACGTCGAGGTCGGCCCGCTGTATGCGGCCAAGACCATCGACTTGTGCGTCCCCGACGACTTTGTCTGTTCGAGCGGACGGGATTTCAACGCGCATATGCAGTACGCGGAGACCGGGTTGGTTGACCAGGCAGCGGCTTTCACCGCGAATCTCCTCCCGGCACCGGCCCCTGCCGCTCCGCCACCATCACCTGCTCCCGCCGCACGCCCGCAGCCACCACGCTGCTGCTCCCGCTCCCGCCGCACCACCGCAACCACCCGCTCCTGCTCCCGCCGCACCACCGCAACCACTCGTCCTGCTCCTGCCCCACCGGCAATCGATGCACTTCACCCACTTCCCCCGGGAACGGAGTTGAGCTGTTCCACGACCTGCCACATCATCGGCGCTTAACAGGCGCCTTTGCGACGAAGCGGCCCCCGGCACGCGAACGAGCAGAAGCGAGCGCCATGATGTGGGGTGACCGTCGCGGCCACCACCAGACCGATGAACTCGCGGATGCCGCTCGCCACTCGATCGGAGAACGCTATGAGCGATGTATCGGCCCGCGCACGGTTCACCGACTTCAAGGAACGCACCGAGCCGATCGCTGACACTGAACTCGACGCGTGGTGGTCGACACTGGAGCCCGCGCGCATCGAGGACATGATTGGCGAATGGGCCGGCGGCGAGTTCACCACCGGACACAAAATGAACGGTCTGCTCGAGAAGGCGGGCTGGTTCGGCAAGACGTTCACCTCGGCGGACGATGTGCAGCCACTGGTCTGCCTGGACGCCGACGGGAAGAAGTTCTCGAACATCGCGCTGGGCAAGGGCGAAGCCAGCCTGTGGCTGGAGGACTTCCGGGGCGAGGTGACCGCGACGATGGTCTACGACGGCCAGCCCGTCCACGATCACTTCAAGAAGATCGACGACAACGCCGTGATGGGCATCATGAACGGCAAGCAGGCCCTCGACTTCAGTTCCGGGGCCGGTCGGCACCTCTACTTCTATCTGGAGCGTGTCACCGACTGAGCTCCCCGGTCACCTCATGACGCAGTGGGAGAGCCGACCGTGGTCGGGATGGATAGGGCCACGATGAGTTCCAGGACCGTCTGGGGATCGTTGAGCCGTTCGCCGTAGAGCTCGCGGAGCTGGGTCATGCGATACCGCACGGTCTGGGCGTGGACGAACAGATCTGCGGCGACCGCGTCGCGTTGGCCTTGGTGTAGCAGCCAGGACCGCAGTGTTTCGGCGAGCCGTTCGGCGGTGTTGGGACGCAACCGATCCAGCGGTGCAAGAACTTCGCGGCGGAGATCGTCGCCGGCTTCGTGGTCGGCCCCCAGGACCAGCTGGACAAGATGGTCCTCGGTGTCGATCGTGTCGGTGCCGTCGCCGGCCAGGTGCAGTTCGCGGGTCTGCAGGACGCGGTGATAGGACGAATGTGCCTGCGTCCAGGCGCGGGCCGGCCCGACAACGGCCCGGCGATCCTGAAGTTCCCGCAGTAACCGGGACCGGTTGGGGCCGTGCATGTCTGGGACGAGGAGCACGACGACGGATTCGGAAGTGTCGATTCCGGGCAGGTCCTCGCTGAGTTGCAGTGTGGATTGCCCGAACCGGGACACCACGCCGCGCGTCTGGGCCGACGGGAGGAGTACCGCGGTCAGGGTGTCCGGCGGACGCCACGCCGCGCGCTCGGCGCTCGCCTGCAGCGTCTCGGCAGGCGCCCCGGTGAGCAGGTGCTGTCCGAGCCGGTCAAGATGACGCCGCCGCTCTCGATCCGAGGAGGCCAGTTCGTCAGCATGCCCGGAAACGCTTGCCGCGGAGAGTTCGTCGATGAACGCGAACACCAATTCGGCGAACCTGGCGATCATCAGCGGTGGCAGACCCCCGGTGACTGCGGTTTCTGAGAGCTCACGCCACGCCACCCGCGCGCCGACGCGGTATGCCGACAACAACGCATCCATTGATCGCCCTTGACGTGCCTCACCCCTGCCGAGTTCGTACGCGCCCTCAAGCGCACGAGACAGCGGCGGCCGTGGATCGGAGTCGTGCGACCGGGCAGCCAGTTGCAGAAAGGCGCCCAGCGCCATCTGAACCGCGCCCTCGATCCGCTGGCCCATCCGCCCGCTGAACGCGTCCGCGTAGCTGGGCACCTCGACGGTGACGGCGGCCACAGTGCGTTCGGCAACTGCCGGCAGAACGGCCTGTAAAGCCGCGACGACCTGGTCGTTCAACGCCAGGCCGGTGACGCGTCGCCCGTCGGCTCCGGCGGAATCGTCCATAGAATCTATTCTCCTCGAACAAAATCACCTCGGTAATTCACCTTGGATGGCCAAGAGTTTATACGTACGGCTGAGAGAAGGTGGTCCCATGACAACAACAGCACCCCGGGTCACCCCGATGGGCACGCTGCGCGACCGGTTCCTCCAGCTCGCCGAGCGGATCACCACGCCGCTGGTCCCCGCCGATTACCTCGACATCATCGATCCGCTGCGCTCGGGCACCGACCTGCGCGGCCGGATCGTCGCAATCCACCCCGAAACCCGCGACGCCGTCAGCCTGGTGATCAAACCGGGCCGCGGCTGGCGCACCCACACACCCGGGCAGTACATCCGCATTGGTGTCGACGTCGACGGCGTGCGTCAGTGGCGGGCCTACTCGCTGACCTCAGACACCGATCGGGCCGACGGCTGCATCACGATCACCGTCAAGGCCATCCCCGGCGGCAAGGTCTCCAACCACCTGGTGCGACGCGCCACTGTCGGCACCGTCGTCCAACTCGACCACGCCGCAGGAGAATTCACCTTGCCTGCCGCGGCGCCGCCCAAGATCTTGTTCCTCACCGCGGGCAGCGGTATCACCCCGGTGATGGGCATGCTGCGCAACATGGCCGAGCACATCGACGACGTCGTGGTCGTACACAGCGCCCCCAAACCCGACGATGTGATCTTCGCCGGAGAACTGCGCATGTTGGCCCGCCAGGGCCGAATTCGCCTGATCGAGAAGCACACCGACACCGACGGCGTCCTGAGCACCGCCGAACTCGACGCACTCGTCGACGACCTCGCCGAGCGCGAAACCTGGGCATGCGGACCCACCGGCATGCTCGACGCCCTCGAGCAGCACTGGAACGACATCGGGATTCCCGACCGGCTGCACACCGAGCGGTTTCGCCCCACCGTCGTGACCGCCGGTCAGGGCGGCACCGTCACCTTCACCAAGTCCGCGACCGTCCTCGACACCCCGGGCGACCAAACGCTGCTCGACGCCGGCGAAGCCGCCGGAGTGCTGATGCCGTCGGGATGCCGAATGGGCATCTGCTTCGGCTGCGTGGCACCGCTGCGCCAAGGCGCCGTGCGCGACCTGCGCAACGGCGACATCACCACCGCCGCACCGGGTGACGGCGTCCTCATCCAAACCTGTGTGTCTGCAGCAGCAGGCACCTGCGACATCGAACTGTAGAAGGAACTGACATGACTGCTCTGCAACGCCAGCAGCACAACCCGATCGCCCACCTCAGCGACGACGACATCGCCAACCTCGGCCGTGAACTCGACGCCATCCGCCAGCAGGTGCTCGACAGCCGCGGGGAACGCGACGCCGCCTACATCCGCAGCGTCATCGACGGGCAGCGCAAGCTGGAGCTGGGCAGCCGCGCTGTGCTGCTGTTCTCCCTGTTTCCGCCGGCGTGGCTGATCGGCACGGTCGGTCTGTCGGTCTCGAAGATCATCGAGAACATGGAGATCGGCCACAACGTGATGCACGGTCAGTGGGACTGGATGCGCGACTCCAAGATCCACTCCACCACCTGGGAATGGGACAACGCCTCGCCGTCAGAGCTGTGGAAGCACTCACACAACGAGGTCCACCACACCTACACCAACGTCCTGGGCAAGGACAACGACCTGGGCTACGGCATCATGCGCGTCGACGAGGACCAGCGCTGGAAGCCCTTCTACCTTGGCCAGCCGTTGTGGAACTTCCTCAACGCCTGCATCTTTCAGTACGGCATCGCCGCCTACGACCTGCAGATCGGCAAGTACCTCAAAGGCAAGACGGACAAAGAAGTGTTCCGCGGCCAGGGCAAAAAGGTGCTCGGCAAGATCGGCAGGCACGCCACTCGGGACTACCTGCTGCACCCGTTGCTGTCGGGGCCCTCGGCGGTGACCACGCTGACCGCGAACCTGACCGCCAACCTGGTGCGCAATCTGTGGACGCACTCGGTCATCATGTGCGGACACTTCCCCGAAGGCGTGCAGACCTACGAAAAGAAGTCGATCGACGGCGAAACCCGCGGCGAATGGTATCTCCGTCAGATGCTCGGCTCGGCCAACATCAGCGGAAACCGGTTGCTGCACTTCATGACCGGCAATCTGTCCTTCCAGATCGAACACCACCTGTTCCCGGACCTGCCGAGCAACCGTTACCAGGAGATCGCGCCGAAGGTCCAAGAACTCTTCGAGCGCTACGGCCTGACATACGTCAGCGGCCCGATGGTCCGCCAGGTCGGCTCGGCGTGGAAGAAGGTGTTCCGGCTCTCGCTGCCAAACGACTTCGGTCGGTCCCGACGACCGGTCCCACCCGAAACCGCTGCCGTCGCGGCGTAGCACCGGGTGTCGGTCCTGGCAGCTGGCTCAGGCCGGCTGTGTTGCCGGCAGGAAGCCGATGCCGCGTCGACCGGCGCCGACGACCGGTTCGGGGTCGGCGTTCAGGGTGTGGGCGAGCACGTCGTAGTACACGTCGCGGAAGTCGATGCCCGCCTTGAGGTCGCCATCGGCGAGGTCGGTCAGCGACGGCTCGTCGCCGTAGAACCCGCCTCTTGACGGGCCCTCCCGCGACGAACACCGGCCCGGCGGTGCCGTGGTCGGTGCCCTGCGATGCGTTCGCCCGTACCCGCCGGCCGAATTCGGAGTAAGCCATCAACACCACGTTTCGGCCCTGCTGGTTGCGACGCCACCTGGTTCAGGAAGCCGGTGGCAGCGGTGTCGAAGGCCTGCAGCAGCCGCTGTTGCGTGCCGCGCTCGTCGGCGTGGGTGTCGAAGCCACCGAGCTGCACGGTGTAGACGCGGGTGGGCACCCGCGCGGCGATGCATCGGGCCACCACGTCGAGTTGCGCGGCCAGTTGGTTGACACCCGCCTTCTGTTCGGGGTTCGCGGCGGCGTCGTCGGCGGTCGTCACGGGTTGCAGAGCCTTGTCGACCGACGTGGCGGCCCGGTAGGAAGCGGTGACCATCGCCATCGCCGGGGTGTCGTGCGGATCGGCAGCACCCAGCGCGGTGATCGTGTCAGCCAACGCCGGGAGTCGAAGCGCCGCCGGTCACCGGTAGCGCAGCGGCCGTGGCCTTCGCACCGATGGCCAGCGGCGGCAGCACCGCACCGATGTTCACCGCGCGCAGCGGATCGTCGCCGCTGGCGTCGAGCCAGCGCCCAATCCAGCCGGTCGACACCGGTTCCTGCGGTGAGGCCGTCTGCCAGATGTCCATTGACCGGAAGTGGCTGTGATCCGGATTCGGGTAGCCCACGCCGCGCACGATCGCCAGCCGCTGTTGCTTCCACAATCCCGCCAGCCCGGACAGTCCGGGGTTGAGCCCGAGCTGGTCGTCGAGCGCCAGCACATCGTGGGCGGCGTAAGCCAATTCGGGTCTGGCCGCCTGGTAGGCCGGATCGGCATAGGGGATCACGGTGTTGATGCCGTCGTTGCCGCCGTACAGCGTGACCAGCACCAGGATGCCGGTGCCGTCGGCCAGCGGCCGTTCCTTCGCGGCCTGCATCAGCTCGGGCCAGCTGACCGCGGCCGCGCCGGCCAGGCTCAGCGCGCCGACGCCTGCGCTGGCGATCAGAAATCTACGGCGGTTCATCTCGACCATGGCTGTCCTAGGACGTCAGATTCTCGGGTGTGTTGGCAGCGGCCGCGACCAGTGCGGGCGGTCGGCTCACCAGTGGGCGCAACGCGGCGGCGCTTCGGTCGGTCCACGCTCCGATCCCCAGCAGGTAGCCGGCGGCGTCGATGCGGTCCGCCGGCGCCGCGCTCTCGACGGTCGACAGGTCGGCGGACTTGGTCAGTGCGGTCGCCGCGCGGAGTCGCGCCCCGGCGCTGGCGGTCGACAGCCACGCCTGACCGCGTGGCCACCCGCCGACGTCAGGCGGGTAGAACGGTTGCTGGCCAAGAAGTTTCATGGTGCGGTCCACCAGCGTGGTCTGCTTCTGGGTGTCCAGCGGAATCTGCAGCGACCGCACCAGCCCGATCAGCCACTCCACCGGGGTGTTGACGTAGGAGTTCGGCTGGCCGCCGAACTCGGGGTCGGTGAGGATCGCCGCCGTCAGCGCCTTGAGGTCCCGCCCGGATCCGTAGGCGGCCACGCTGCGGCCCAGCGCCGCATCCGACGGCGGCGCGTCGGAGACCAGTTGCTGCCATAACCGCTGCGCCACGAACGACGCCGACTCGGGGCGCGCCAGCACGGCGTCGCAGTAGGACGCCGCGTCCAGGTCGCCGGTGACGCCCAGCACGGTCTTGGACCCGTCGTCCCTGCGGCGGGGCACCACCTGCGTCTGGCCGTCGGGTTGGATCACCCACCCGGTCAGGGCCCGTGCCCCCTCGCGGACGTCGTCTTCGGTGTAGCCGTTGCCGTGTCCCAGCGCGAACAATTCCATGAACTCGCGGGCCAGGTTCTCATTGGCGGCGCGGGCGGTGTTTTGTTGACCGTCCAGCCATCGCAGCATCGCTGCATCGGTCAGCATCGCGTAGGCCAGCGTGTGGAAGTCGCCCAGCTTGAGGGTCCGGATTTTCTGGTTTTGCGCAGCCATCATCGCGGCGATGCGCACCTTGCTTGCCGAGGTGGCGAAGTGGTTGTGCCACAGCAACGTCAGCTTCTCGTGCACGGGTTGATCGACGGTGGCCATCCGGTTGATCCACCACGTCGATACCGTCCGCATTTGAGCGGCCAATTCTTTGTTGTACGCCTTGCGGGCATCGGTTCCGGCTTGCTTGCCCGGCGGGCGCCCGGGCCAGCCGAGCGTGGGTATCGGTGTGGCCTTGGCCCCCGGATCGGCGTCGGGATCGGTGGCGAGAACCGACCCGACGTAGGCCGACGGGTCCTGGGTCGCCACCGCATCGACGACGCGGCCGCTGGCGCCGAAACCCGTTCGGCGTACCAACCGGGCCGCGGCGATCCACTGTGCCGACTGCGTAGCCACCCGTTCATCGTGACCAGCCAACCTGAAGAGCAGCTGAAGCCCAGGTTTATCGGAGCAGATTCCCGGCTATCTCCAGGGTTGGCTCCTACGCCAACGCCGACGCCAACGCCCGCGCCATGTCGTCGTCGTTGACCACCAGCACCGACGGGTCGGTCTTGGCGAGCTCGGCCAACTCAGGCGGGGCCACGGTGTGCAGCCGCCGGGCGCGTTCACGCTTGCAGGCGATAACCACCTTGCGGGCATACCGTCCGTTGCCCGCGACGTCGAGGGCTGTCCCGGAATCGGTTGGCATCGAACGCAGCCGCGACGCCTCGGCCTCCAGCAGCGGCCACGCGGCTCGGAGATCGCGATCTTCTCCTTGGTTGCGATGTGCGCGCCGATCGCCACGATCTCGCCAGCGGTATAACTCTCGAACGTCAGGGTGAAGTGAAACCGCGAAGCCAAACCCGGATTCGCGGCGAGGAAGCGCCGCATCTCCACCGGGTATCCGGCGACGATCACCACGAGCTGATCGCGAAAATCCTCCATGTACTTCAACAGCGTGTTGATGGCGTCCTTGCCGAACGAGTGGCCCTCGTGTTCGGGAACCAGCCGGTAGGCCTCGTCGATGAACAGCACCCCGCCCAGCGCTTCTTCGCAGACTTCCTTCATGCGTTGGGCGGTCTGGGAGACGTAGCCCACGACGAGGTCTTCCTCGGTCACCTCCATGACGTCGGGTCTCTGAATCTTGCCCAGCCCGAACAGGATTTCGGCGACGATGCGCGCGAAGCTGGTCTTGGCGGTGCCGGGCGGGCCTTCGAGCACCATGTGATTCTCGTTGGTCGCCGACGTCTCCTCGCCCTGGGCGGCGAGCAGCTGGTCGATCTGAATCTCGGTGCGCCACACCGCGATCTGCTCCTTGGGCCCCTCCAGCCCGATCAGCTCGTCCAGCCGCGCCTGGGCCTGATCCAAGACCTGCTGCTGCTCAAGTGCCAGCGCGGCGGCGTCCCGCGTCGAACGCGACACCTCGGTGCCCGGGTCCCACGGGTCGGTGCGGGTGGCGATGGTGTCGGCGTCGGTCACGATGAGCCGGAGTTTCGGGTTGTCCAGGGCCTGCCGCGCCGGCTCCAACAGCGCACCGTCCACCGCGGCATCCCGAAACGAAGCCCTCGCCCCCTCCTCATCGCCCAGCTCCCTGCGACACCACCCCCGCGTCAACGCGATGTCGGCGGCGACGAACTGATTGTCCGGCGAGAGCCGGTCGGCAGAGCTCCAGTGCGGCCTGGAACTGTCCGAGGCTGGCGGCCGCAGCGGCGGACATCGACGCGACCGCGGCGGTGACCGGCTCCAGGACGTAGGTGGCGTGCGCGGGCGGGCAGACGGCGGTGACCGCGCGCACATCGGGCCAGCGGCGGGTCTGGTGAAACAGGCACGCCTTGATGAACTGGTGCCATTGGGCGGCCTGGGTGTCGGCGGTGACGATCGGGTCATCGAGCAGCCGCGCGGCCTCGTCGTAGCGGCGGCCGAGATCAGCGCCGCGGCGTAGGCCAGCGCGATGGTGGCGCGTGACCACACCGGCACCGTCACATACAGCGGGGCGGCGACCTGGGCATACAGGTCGCCGTCGTTCAGGCCGATGCGGCGGGTCTCGCGGTAGAGGGCGCGGGAGTGCTCGTGGGCGCCGGCCAGGGTGTCGAGATCGTGGTCACCGCAGGCCATCCGGCCCAGCCAGGCGTCCGACATGCTCGGGTTGTCGCGGTGACCTGGGCGAAGACGGAGCGCGCGCGGGCCATGTCGCCGGATCGGTAGGCCTCCATCGCGGCGTCGAACGCGCGGCGCTGTTCGGTCGGCGAGGTCATCAGTGTGTCTCTGCGCTCCTCGGTCGTTATCTGTCGGGTTTGACGGTAGTCGGTGGCGGTGGATGGCCGTCGCCGCGCGGTGCTCGTACCGTGGCCGGTGCCCGTGTTATCCAGTTTCGGCCATCGCGGGCATTCCCGGCGCACCAACTTTGACGGCCCGTCGACACGTCTTCGCCTACCGTAGATCGCGCAGACCAGTCGAGACGCGAGGAGGACGGATGGCGCAACCTTCCACAGATGACACGCCGGTGACGTTGATTAACGTGTTCGAGATCGCGACTGAAGAGCTCGAAGCCTTTGTCGCGCAGTGGGAGAAGCGCGCTGCACTCCTGCGCACCAAACCGGGTTTCCGTTCGTTTCGCCTGTATCGCGCGTTGTCATCTGATGCGCGATTCCAGTTGATCAACGTCGCCGAATGGGCCACCGAGCAGGACCTGCGTGCGGCGATATCGGATGCCCAGTTCCAGGCCAGTGCGCAGGCGGCTTCAGCTCAGTTTCACGTCTTAGCTCACCGCCGCGGTCTACCGCACCGAGATCGCGGCCACCGTCTGACGTCGTCCTCGTCATTCCACCCCGCGTCCTGAGCCGCGGTCCAGCTGGTGCCCGTGACACTGCGGGCGCTGACGGCCGCCTCGCGGACAAGCCCGGTCAACGCATCGATCTTGTTGTCACCCAGGCTAATTCCCGCCCGCAACGCCGCCACCTGCTCGTCGGTCCAGCCCACAATGCCCGCCAGTCGGCCGGTGATCCCGACCACGTTGTCGTTGCCGATCGCGCTCGCGGTCGTCGGCATCAGTGCGGCGCTGACCTGCGGCCCGAGTGTGCCGTGCGGGTCGCCCTCGATCTGGACATCGTGACTTTCGCAGAACGGCCACCGCCCGAAGCTGCAGCGGGTAATGAGTTACTCACGCGCTTCGATAACGCGCGGGGAACAGACGAAAATGCCAGGCGATATGACGACACATACTCGCGACATCACCCTTGATACCTACCGCTACCTGCGTGGCGGTATGGCGGCCATGATCGTGATGCTCGGCGCGGCGGTGATCGGCGAGCGGCTGACGGCAACGTGTTGGCAAACCTCGATCAGCGCCTACTACTTCACTACCGCACACAGCATCTTCATCGCAGCGCTCTGTGCCCTCGGCGTGCAATTCATCGTCTACAAAGGCAGCAGCGACACCGAGGATGTCCTGCTGACTCTTGCGGGCATCCTGGCGTTCATCGTCGCCATGGTCCCCACCACCCGACCAGTCTTGCTCTGCGGGCAGTACGGCTTGCCGGCCAACTACAACATCACGCACGCGATCACGAACAATGTGTGGGCCGTCGTGTTCGTCCTGGTCATCGCTCGCGTGGTGTCGTGGTGGATGTACCGACGCACCAACACCACCGTGCCCAAGAGCGTCTTGGGCACGGTATCGATGTACCTCCTGCGGGCGATCATGGTCCTAGGCCTTGTCGCACTGATCTTCTTCCCAAACCAGTTCGACTCGAATGCACACGGCATTGCCGCGATCATCATGTTCCTGGCGATCATCACCACCGTCGTCACCACGGCATACCTCGTCAGCCGTCAAGATGACACCAAATCTCCGCATCGGCACCTCTATCTCATGCTCTACCAGGGCATTGCGGCGGCGATGATCGTGACGTTGATCGCGGTTGTGGTGCTGCACCTCGTGCTCGACAGCTGGAACCAGTGGGTCATCGTTGTCGAGACTGCGTTGATCCTCGAGTTCACCGTCTATTGGGTCATGCAAACCATCGAACTATGGAGAACTCCCAACCGATTCGAACTGCTTCCCGACGCCGATCAGCCCAAGCTCGCGCAACGACGGCGCCACGCGAGGCCCCGCCGGATTGCTCCCCGAGGTCGCTCAGACGACACGGACTGCCGGTCCGAGAACGACTTTTGACTGCTCTCTAGAGGCACCGGCGACCGGCAAAGAGAAGCAACGAGACTGCCTGTGGTGCAGGCGAAAATCCCGCCTAGCTCGCCGGGTGCGGCGGGCCCAGATACGGAAACACGGTGAGCGTATCGGTGTGCGGGCTCAAACCCGAGGGCGGGCACTCGCCCTTGGTGAGGAACGCCAGCCGATAGTCGATGACGTCGTCGGTGAAGACGCGGCCGTTCGGGTACTTCGCCGGCTTGGACGGGTTGAAGGTCAGCATGTCGGGCAGGGTGCCCTCGTTGTTGATCGCTTCGATAGCTTCTTCGCGCGAATAGCCGCCGGTATGACCCAACAGATGAATGAACATGTCGATCCACCGTGTCCGGTCATTGACCGGCTCGCTGGCGTTGTACTCCTCCTTGGTGTCATCGGTGTTGAAGAAGCTGCTGACCGAAGGATGACCGGCGCGGTCGACATGGAGGAGCTCGCCGTCGCGGCGCAAGCTGCACCTGCCCCAGATCCTGATGTCGGGTTCGGCGCCAAGGAAGCTGGTCGGCATCTCGATCGCGGTCGAGAAGACGTTGGCTTGCGTGTTGGAATCCACACCGGTCCACGGTGATTCGCCGGGAAGCGTGAGCGCGGTGAAATTGCGGCCACCCGAGATGTCGAAGAGGTTCTTGACTCCGTCGAAGTCGAAGAAGAACGCGTCACTGCGCGCGCCGGCGAAGAACGTGAAGTCGTCGGACGTTGCGATGTGCGGTTCAGGGCCGAACGAAACGGGGACGTTGGAGAAGATCTTCTCGCCGACGGCTTCGGCCGATTCGGCGTCCGCGTTTGCCGCCAGGTACACGTCGACGGTCTGCTCGCCGTCCTTCGGTTCGGAGAAGACATAGCTGAACGCGATGTCGTTCGACAGGTCCCCGTCGTTGTCGACCGCAAGGCGGTAAATCGCGTCGGGGTGCAGGGCATCGGCCAGAGGGTTGGCATTCAGGATCATGACGGTCCGCTCCGGGTCCGCCGGCGAGACGAACGCATAGAGGTCGCAGAGATCCAGACGCTGATCACCCAGCGGCGGTCCGAGGCTGAGGCCGGTGAAATGGTTGGACACGGTGGGTCCTCTGACGAAAGGTGCGGGATCACGCAGAAGGTACCGCCTTCTACGCCCGCCGAGCGGCGGCATCACAAAATGTTGTCGCCAACATCAACAGCTCGCAGGACCTCCGGCCCCTACTTGCCGATGTTGCCGCACAAGATGGGCGCGAAATACAGGGTCGGCTGCCCATTCTGCTCGATCTGGCTGGACGATCCGAAGTGGACGTTGACGTACCAGCCCGATGCCGGCGGGGCCTGATCGACATTCTGGATCACCGTGGTCGTCTCGGCGGTACCGGCGGGCGACGCGACCAGATCGTTGAGTGGGTACTTGACCGCCCCCTGAGACTCACACGAGCCGAGGTGAATATGTGCCGCGTGGGCACTCGCGGGCACGAGGCCGCTCGCGGTGGCGGCGACCGTCAGCGTCTTCTTCGCGGGATCGTAAGTCAACGTCGCCGATCCCTGAGGATGCTGGCCATCCTGTGGCAGCGGTGCCATGGTCACCGTCGTCGGCCCGGCAGGCGTGATGTCCCCACAAGAGATGGGCGTGTACCCCAGCGAGCCCGGGCCGCCCATTTGCGGAGAGGGAGCCAAATGGATGTTGAGGAACGTGCCGGCGGTCAGACCAGCGGCGGATGGCTGCAAGCTGGTGACGGTGGTGTCGATCGCCCCGGCGTCGTTGGCGGTCACGTCGGGAAACGGGACCACGACATCGCCCTGCGCCGCGCAGCTGCCCTGGTGGATGTGCATCGCGTGACTGCTGCTCGGGGTGAAGCCGACCATCTGCAGCTTGGCGCTGACGTTCTTGGTCTGGGGATCCCAGCTCAACGTCACCGTGCCCGACGGCTGGTTGCCGAGTTGGACCATGACCGGGGAACCGGCCACGCCGGTGGCTGAAGTCGTGGTCGACGATTGCGTCGAACTCGACCCGCACGCCGCAACGCAGGCCGCGACCGCGGCTGCCGTGATGAACCGCGTGGACATCGATTTGTAGGGGCTGGTGTTCAAGATTGTGCTCCCTCGTTCGGGCTGGCGCCTCCGCGCAAACGACGAGGCCAAAGAGGGGGTCGGCGACGGTGGGGATCTCCCGCATTTGGGTCGCCGGTCCGCGGGTTGGCGATACGTCGAGGGTGAAGCAATACCAGCTGAGAGTCGTCGATTGTTCTTTACCCATCCACCGTGCCACAGGCCGCCCAGCCCCGAAAGGGCGCTCCGAGCTCACCTGGTCATGCGCGGCGGTCGACCGCGCATCCGGCCTGGCTCACCAGCCGCACCCTACACTTCTTAACAATAAACGTGACAAATCATCTAAGGTGGCGACGTATTTGGCCGCCTAGGACACTCGAAAAGCTTGCCACTTCGGTGCGTCGGAAGGGTTCACTGAGGCCGTGACATCTCGCGACGCTGAGCAAAGGGAAGATACCTTCCGAGGACTGTTCGGTGTACGGAATCAGCCGCATGGTGCTCCCCCGAAAAGGAGTCCAGCCATGTCCGCGAGAGATTCACCCATCGAGATCGTGGCGGATGGGTCGGTGACTGCCGGGTGGCTGCACGTCAAGTGTCCTCGCCCCCGACGCCACCTACCGGAGGTTATGGCCGTTCCATATTGAATACCGCATCGGGCGAATCGCAATTCTCAGCGCTGTTCAGCGCGCCGGGACCCTCCACCTTCAGCATGGGCTGCTTGTACTGCCGCCCGGCCCCTTCCGAGGACTCGGACACGGGAGCGTAAATCGCCGGTGTCGCGGTCACCCGCGCACGGCCTGCCGAGGTAATGACCGCCTTGCTGGGGGCTCGATGACCGAGATCGCATCGCTGCCCACGTCAATGGCCAGCTGGGGTTGCTCAGCAAATGTCCTGGCCAGTGATTCCTGGAGCGCCCGCCCTTTGAGGATTTTTGATTCATCCGGGCTGGCAAACAGCCGACAGCGGGTCGGTCTCTCCGACGCCGCCGATTCGCCGTCGCCGTCGGCCATCTCCACTGGCGCAGGCTAACACCGCCCTGGCCGCCGGGTCCGGCGGAAGAGTCATCCCCGGGCCACCTCGCCCACTCCAGTACGCCCACGGACGAGGCACTACATTCGCAGCGCCCCGCGCAGCTCGTCGAGGTACGTCACGAAGTCGGTCCAGTCGATCAGCTCCACCATCTGGCCCGGGGTGCCGCGCACCAGCAGTCGCGCCTGCCCCGTGTTGCGGGGGCTGAGTTCCTCGGGCTCCAACGCGCTGCCAAACTGCCGCGAGGTGGTTGCGTCGTCGAGGTTGTGATCGTAGGACTGTTGGCCGCGGGTGGTCTTGCCCGCCCAGAACGCCGCCGCGCGCATCAGTTCGTCCTCGTGCGCACCGAACATGATCAAGGTCGCGGGCACGACGTCGCGGATGGCGCGGCCCTGCAGCGCGCCGTAGGCGACGTCGAGCTGTGAACTGGCCTGCGCCGCAGCACAGATCGACACACCGAGCCCTCGCGCCTCGGCAAAGTATTGCAGGATCTTGGGCAGCGGGGTGTTGGGCAGCTCGTCGAGGAACATCCCGATGCGGGGATAGGCCTCCCATTGGCCCACCTTGATGCGCTGGCGCCGGATCAGCTGCTCCATCAGCGTGACCGCCAGCGGCGCCGCGGTGCCCTCGGCCGGTGACAACACGTAGAGCGTGGCGCCCGGCTCGTCGAGGAACCCGGGGTCGAGTGTGGGCAGGCCGCGGTCACGGATGGAGGTGCGCAGCCACGCGGTCAACGCCTTGGTGACCGTCATCTTCACCGAATCACGTTGCTTGTCAACCATGCTCAGGATGCCGCGCACGCGCGCCTCAAACAACGGGTTGGCGCACCACAGCGCCGCCGACGCCCAGGACGCTTCGGTGCTGACCTGACGGGGCCAGCGCAGCGGAACGCTGGCGTCTTCGGCGGCCTCCAGTGCCCACTCCATGCCCAGTGTGGTGGCCGCGCGGCTGGCCGCATACAGCAGACACGTCAGCGGCGCGAAAGCCAGGGTCTCCCACATGCCGTTGTCGGCCGCTGGGCGGGCTTGGGTGCCGCCGTAACCGACCGACGACATGCTCAGCAACGTCTCGGCGGCGGCTTGGGCGTCCTCCAGGGTGCCGATGAGCACGGTGGGATCGTAACGGCAGCAGGTGAATTCGCGGGGATAGCGCGGCGCTGTGATGGGCCGCAGGTCCAGCAGCATGGCCTTGCCCCAGCGCCGCGACGACACCATCTGCATGAGGTCGTCCTTGCTGGACGACACCACAGCGGGACCGGGCCACAGCACTGCGCTCTGTGCCAGCCACCGGCGCGTCTTCCCCGTACCGGGAGGCGCCAGACCCAGAATGTGGGAGGCGGTCTCCAACGGCATCAGCCGAGCGAGCTTGTGGTCGGTCACCCAGCCACCGAAAGGCGTGACAGGAGATCGGTATTCGTCACCGCCCATAGCACAACACTACGGCCACCCAGAGGGTGTCCTGTGCGCTGATTCGCGCGCCGTATGGCTTGACGCCGCACTCCCCTGACCGGTTCGCGCCGGCTGAAAGCCCAGACCCGTCAGCGCATTTGGTTCCCGACGCGCTCCAGCCGGCTGGTGTTGGCGTCATCGGCGTCAGTCAGCCGCACTCCTGCTTCGCCGACGTGGCGGCTCAGCGCGTCGAGCCGCTCGCCGTGGCGGGTTCCGACCACCGCCCACCGCTGGCTGAGCCGGCCCAGCTCCTCGCCGGAACTGCCAACGCAGCCGTACAACGCGTCGTCGAGCGAAGCCTGAGTCGCCTCATGGTTCGCGCGGATGTCGTCGGCGTGACTAGCCACCCGCCTGGCGGTGACGGCCACGGAATCGGCGTCCAGGGCGATCCGGTCTGCCTTGCTCATCGCATCAGCCTAAGCCCGCAAACAGCGTCGCCGATGCACGACTTCCCCAGAGGTTGTCTTCGCAGCACCGACAGGCGTTTCCCTCAAGCCGACGCAAGCAGCTCCTGGAAGGCGGTCTGCATACAGTCGGCGTAGTGAGCTGGGTCAGGTAGCGCGTTGCGATCCGCTGTCACCCCGATCGAGATCGTTCCGTTGTAGCTCGCGACGATGTGGAAGAGATTCATCCCGCCGATCAGTGGGCCAAGGCCGGTGACCCGCAGAAGGCGAGCGCCCGCGAAGAAGATGGGGTCGGTCGGGCCCGGCACGTTACTCACGGTGGTGTTAGCGATCGTCGGTCCGGAAACGGGCATCGCACTGGCGGCCTTCACCGCCAGTCCCATCAGTGTGGTGGGCACGGTACCCACCAGCGCCATCAGCCGGGTGGTGCTCGAGGAATCGGAGGTGTCGCGAAAGACGGAGGTCTCATCAACGATCGCCGCCAACCGTTCGAGTGGATCAGCAGTCGTGGTTCCGAGTGCCTGCAATCTGCCGAACAGTCGGTTGCCGCCGGTGCCGCTTTCGCTGCTGGACCGTATCGACGTCGGGCACGCGGCGACCAGAGTCTCGTCGGGCAGCTCGCCGTGGCTGTCCAGATAATGGCGGAGCGCACCGCCGACATAGGCAAGTGCCACGTCGTTGATGGTCGCGCCCGGCACGCAGGCTTTGATCCGCTTGAAATCGGCGAGGTCATGAAATCGGGCATCAAACACCCGATGCGGTGTGGCCGCGTCGTTAAAACGTGTGCTTGGGGCGAACAGCGAGCCCGACCCGGGCGCCAGCGTCGCCGCTACTCCGCCAGCAAGCGCGCCCGGCAGCCCCGCGATGTGGCGCAGCGCGCTAAGAGCACTGGGAATCAAGACTTTGCCCGCGCGCAACGGGTGGAGCACGCCGTTGATCGCTGTCCGCAAGACGAGGTCTTCCGTCGATGGCAGCGGTCCCGGTTTCCAGGCCTTCTCCGGCGGGGCGGGACGTGGGCTGTCGACCGCGAGGTCATGCATGGCCGCCATCAGCTCGACGCTTTCCATCCCGTCGACGACACAGTGGTGCAGCTTGAGTGAGACGGCGAACGATCCCGTTGGCACCCCCGGGATGGAGTTCAGTCCCTCGATCACTGTCATCTCCCACGGCGGCCGGCGAAGGTCGAGCTGGCGTCCGTGGATGCGCGCGATCTGTATGCACAGCTGACGCCAGTCCCCCGGCTGAGGCAGCGCGATGTGACGCACGTGATACTCGAGGTCGAAGTTCGGATCATCGACCCAGTACGGCATGTGCAGGCCACCAGGCAGCTCGGTCAGCCGCCGACGGAAAGTCGGCGCAAGATGCAGTCGGGCATCGATCTCGCTCAGGATGCGCTTGAAGGTAACTCTGCCGGCAGGCGCCGTTGACTGGTCATAGATCAGCAGCATCTGGATCTGCATCGGGGTCTCCGGCGTTTCGGCGCGCAACATCATGTCGTCGGTCCAGCTCAGCTGCTCCATGACAACCCCGTTCCCCGCAGACCCCCAGTCGACACGCAAGGCGCGACATTCGCAGCCGATTGGGGGATCCGCGACGTCCTCAACCGGGCCCCCTTGGGCCCCTGAGCAGCAAGGTCATGCACTACACCACCGGTCAGTGGCCTGTGATGACCCTGGCGCGGATAGGCTCGCCGATGTGGGCGAACCAAGTCGCACGACCGCCGAACTGATCGTCGAGTGCCTGGAAAACGAGGGCGTGACCCATGTCTTCGGCATCCCAGGCGAGGAGAACATCCGGCTCGTTGACGCGCTGTCGAGGTCGTCGATCGACTACGTGCTGACCCGCCACGAGCAGGGCGCCTCGTTTATGGCCGAGGTCTACGGGCGCCTGACCGGCCGCGCTGGCGTGTGCTCGGCAACGCTTGGCCCCGGCGCGATCAACCTTCTACTGGGCGTCGCAGACGCAACCACGAATTCCACTCCGGTGCTTGCGGTCTCGGCCCAGGTCGGGATGGGCCGAAGCTACAAGGAGTCGCACCAAGGCGTCGACCTGGTATCGATGTTCGCGCCGGTGACGAAGTGGTCCGCGCTCGTTGCGACCCCGGCCTCGGTGCCGGAGATGGTCCGAAAGGCCTTCAAGCTCGCACAGACCGAGCGCCCCGGGGCGGTCTATCTGGCTGTGCCCGAGGACGTCGAGTCCGCCGACGCCCCGGCGGGGGCGGGTCCGTCTGCGCGTCAATGTCCCGCGGCCCGACGATCCCTCAGCCGCCCAGGTAGAGCGTGCCGCAGAGATTCTGCGCTCGGCGCGCAATCCCATCCTGCTGGCCGGGCACGGCGCTGCCCGAACCGGAGCATCCGAAGCGGTACGCCGATTCGCCGAGTCGCTCCAGATCCCTGTGGCGACAACGTTTCACGGCAAGGGCGTCATGCCCGACGATCATCCGCTCGCACTCGGCGCGGTCGGCTTCATGCGCCATGACTACGTGAATTTCGGCTTCGACCAGGCCGATGCCATTGTCGCCGTCGGCTACGAGTTGCAGGAGTTCGACCCGGTCCGCATCAATCCGCGCGGCGACGCGAGGATCATCCACATCCACCGCTTTCCCGCCGAAGTCGACGCCCACTACGACGTCGCGGTCGGATTGCACGCCGATATCGGACGCAGCCTTGATGCGCTGGCGGCAGCGGTCACTCGCGATAACCCGTCCCCGTCCGGTGGCGAACGGATCCGTGAGCTGCTCTCAGGTGAGCTCGACCGTGGACGCGCCGACGACCGGTTCCCGCTGGCGCCGGCCCGCATCGTCGCCGACACGCGAGCAGCCCTGCAGCGCAACGACATCGTCCTCGTCGATACCGGGGCTCTGAAGATGTGGATGGCCAGGCTCTACCCGACCTACGAGCCGAACACCTGTCTGATCTCCAACGGACTCTCGACAATGGCCTGGACGCTGCCCGGTGGAATCGCGGCCAAGATCGCCCGGCCCGCCGCGAAGGTACTCGTCGCCACCGGCGACGGCGCGTTCCTGATGAACTCTCAGGAGATCGAGACCGCGCTGCGACTCGGAACACCGATGGTGATCCTCATCTGGGTGGACGACGCCTACGGACTGATCAGCTGGAAGATGGACCTCGAGATCGGCCACAACGTGGACACCCACTTCGGAAATCCTGACTTCGTCGCATATGCGGAGAGCTTCGGCGCGACGGGCTACCGCATCTCGGCGGCCGACGAGCTGCTCCCGACCCTGCGCACGGCACTCCAGGACGACACCGTCAGCATCATCGCGTGCCCGGTCGACTACTCGGCCAACAGTGCTCTGATCGCCTCGCTGGGCGAGTTGGATGAGTCGCTGTCCTGACCATTTGTCCTGACCATTCTCCTGCGTTCGACGGGCCGATGTTCAATGTGGCAGACGGTCTCGTCGAGCAGTGCCGCCGCAGGCTGCAGACTGGGGCGGATACACCGTGATGAGCTGGTCCTCGATGCGAAAAGGGTGACGTGATGGGTGACGGTCGAACAAGGGTGTTGATCATCGGGGGCGGTTTCGGTGGGTTGTTCTGCGCGCGCAGGCTCGGGCGTGTCGATGTCGAGGTCACGCTGCTTGATCGCGCCGCTTCCCACGTGTTCCAGCCGCTGCTGTACCAGTGCGCCACCGGGACACTGAGCATTGGGCAGATCAGCCGCTCGCTGCGCGAGGAGCTCGCGCGTCACCGCAACGTCACCACCCTGCTCGGCGAAGCCGTCGACCTCGACGCCGACGCGCGCCAGGTCACCGCCCGCCGCCCCGACGAGACCACGTTCACCCTGGACTACGACGTGCTGATCGTCGCCGTCGGAATGCGTCAGTGCTATCTGGGTCATGAGGAATTCGCGCAGTGGGCGCCGGGGATGAAGACCCTCGATGACGCGCTGAGCGTTCGCCGCAGGCTCTTCGGCGCATTCGAGATGGCCGAAACTCTGCCCCAGGGACCCGACCGCGACGCGTGGCTCACCTTCGCCATCGCCGGTGGCGGACCCACCGGTGTGGAGCTGGCGGGGCAGATCCGGGAAATGGCTACTCGAGCCCTGGCCAACGAGTTCCACAGCATCGCGCCCGAAGACGCCCGGGTCCTGCTCTTCGACGGGGGAACCTGCGTTCTGGGCAGTTTCGCGCCAGACCTCACCGACAAGGCCACCAAGATCCTGCAGAATCTGGGCGTCGAACTGCACATGGGCGTGCACGTCACCGACGTGCGACACGACGGCGTGACGGTCACCCCGAAGGCGGGCGGCGCGCCGGAGGAGTTTGCGGCCAGGACCGTCCTGTGGACGGCGGGCGTGGAGGCCGTGCCGTTCGCGCGGCATATCGCAAAGGTGCTCGGGGCCGACTCCGACCATGCCGGACGCATCGCGGTGGAGGCCGACCTATCCGTGCCCGGGCATCCGGAGATCTTCGTCATCGGTGACCTCGTCGGCCGCGACAACCTGCCGGGCGTGGCGGAGAACGCCATGCAGGGCGGAATCCACGCCGCCGCCTGCATTCGTCACGATCTCGCAGGCAAGACGCGTCCGCCCTACCGTTACCGCGATCTCGGCTCTGCGGCCTACATCAGCCGTGGACACGCCCTGCTGCAAGCCGGCCCGGTCAAGCTCGCCGGCTTTATCGGCTGGCTGGGCTGGGGACTCATCCACATCGCATTTCTCACGGGCTTGCAGAACCGCATCAGCACCGTCGCCACGTGGCTGTCCACGATCGCCCGCGCCCGCCGCACCGACCGAACGTTCATCCTTGGTAGCACGACGTCACCCGAGCACCCGTACACCTGGATGAAGTTCGCGCACCCCAACATGCTTCACGCGACGCAGCACTCCGACGAGGCGGGGCCCACGCCTTAACACGCCGGGACGCCGCTGGCGATGTTCGGCACCCCCAAGGACCCCGATTACTGGCGCGCCGCCGACGACCTCGGTTTCGGTCAGCTGGCTCTTCTGTTGCCCACCTTGCCGCTCGCCGAATTGCTTCGATTGCTCGACGAGTACTTCGCACTCGTGGATCGGTATCGCGGTTAGGGCCTTCCTCAGCGGCTTGTGCTCACCACTGTTGGGTAGGCGGGTCGTAACCGCCTGCGCTGTGCGCTGCCGCGACCGCCCTTTGCGCCACACCCACCAGAAGACGCCGCCCGCCACCGCGGCCACCGCCAGCGCGGCACCCACGTAGTAGGGGGTGTTGTCGCGCGGCGGGGCCACCGGGGTGGCCAGGTTGACCAGGTCCACCCCGTCGGTGACCGGACCCACCCCGGGGGTTTTCTGCGCGGTGGCCAGGGTGATCGCCGAGCCGTCGGGGCTGATCTGCCCACGAGCCAGCGTGGTGCCATCGAGCATGAAGGAGTCCTGCTGACCCGCCGGCGCCGTGTCGTCGTGGCCGACCACGGTGACCCGGTTGACGAAGATGGACCGATTGGCCGCAGGCACGTTGACGTAGGCGTTGTCGTAGTACGACCGGGTTGTAGGGCTGCCAGTCGGGCGGGGGCGGGCCGGTGTAGTTGTCGGCGGGCGGAATCCAGGCGCCACCGTTGAAGTAGCCGCTGGACACGAAGTTGGATCCCACGGCGACGAAGGGGAACACCCCGACAATGCCGATGTTGAGCACGATGCGCCCGCCCGCGGGCACCCAAGCGTCGCGGTAGTCCCCGTTGTAGTAGTACCTGTAGCGCACGTCCTGCCCGCACGGGTTGTACAAGATCGGGCGGCGGTAGGGGTCGTAGTCCACGTAATCCCAGCGGTCGGGTCGCCAGTTGTTGACGGTGACATTGGTGTTGTTGCGGATGTTGATTTGCTGGATGTTAGTGATCTGGGTGTTGATGTTGGTGACGTTGGTGACGTTCACCGGGGGCGGGGGCGGTGCGGCGGGGTTCACGAAGACCGCCGGGGCCAGCCTTGGCAGCCTGGATCGCTTCGGCAGACTTGCACCGGCACCGCGGCTGGCTGGGGTACCACCGGTGTCCCGCTGCTCACCGACACCGTGGACGAGCTGGTAGAGGGCACCAGCTCGGTGACCGTCTTGCCGTCGGTGACCACGGTCGTCGGCGCGAGCGAGGTCGTGACTGGCGCAGCCGAAGTCTTCGGAGTGTTGAGCGCACTCGACGTGGCAGGCGGCGACGGTCCTGCGGAGCTGGGACTTGGCTCGACGACGTCGGCTGGGTCGGCCCTACCGCACTGGTGGTCACCGCTGCACTCGCCGGGGTCGTTGCTGCCGGTGCAAGAGCTGAGGTCGTCGGCTGGGCCGCTCGGGGCGGGCGTCGTCGTCGGGCTCTGGGTGCTCGGCGCGGTCGTCGCCGTCGGGCTCTGGGTGCTCGGTCTGAGTCGTGATGGGCGCCTGCGTGGTCGGCGACACCGGAGCCGTCGGCGTCGCGATGCGCGGAGCGGGCGTGGTGACAGGGGCCTCGGTCGTCGGCGCCACGGTCGGCGTGGACGCCGGAACCGTCGGGGTCGGGGTCTCCACTGGCGGGGGGGCAACGGTCTTGACCGGCTGCTCATCAGTCTGACGAACCGGAGCAGGGGCGGCGGGGGCGGCGGGGGCGCGGCCGTCTGGGTCTGGATCGGCGGAGCCTGCTGGGCCGGCGCTTCGGCCGGGGCCTGCTGGCGGCCACCGGGGGCGGGCGCGACCGTCGTGGTGGCGTCATTCGGGGCGGCCTGCGACACCTGGGCAGTCAGAAGGGCGGTGGGGGCCAGCGTCGCAAGAACGGCGACCGTCGCGATGATCTTCTTCACCTGAATCCCATCGCCGGGAAGCCTGGTGGCGTTACCGCACGTTGTTCGCTCCAGCACCGGGAGGCTGATTGGGTGCGAAACCGAACGCCGTGTCAGCCCCAAGGTGGGTCCGAGGTCTTTCCATCCGACCATCCGAGCTTCAACCCGCTTTCCCGTCCCGAGCATGCTGCTGACTCCGCGGCCAACGCATCAAGATCCTACGAGGGCAAGTCCGGCGGCGTCGAACGGCAACACCGTGATTACTGGCGCGAAGCGCCGAGCCGGTCGGTCGTGGTCCAAGAGTTGACCCGCCCCGCGACGGTTCAGGTCGCCTCCGGCGCCGGACTGAAGATCGGCTGAAGAAGTGTCTGATCTAGTCGGTTTTCCAGGCTCGTTTCAGGTTCAGCCGTGAAGGTTCGCATTAGGCCGGGTCCATGAAAGGAGCAAGTAATGGGCGCAAAGCAGATGGCCGCGGTGGCGGCAATTGCATTGGGCATGGGTCTGACGACGGTCGGAGTCGGGGCTGGCGCGGCGTCTGCCTATCCGGGGTGCGGGTACTACTGCCAGAACCACGGCGGATGGCATGCCGGCTGGTGGCGCGAGGGTTGGCATCATCCCGAGTGGGTGGGATGGAACGATGGATATCCGGGCCGAGGTTGGGTTCCGCCGCCACGTTGGTACCCACCGCGAGACTGGCTTCCGCCAGCAGGTTGGTACCCGCCCCCGGGGTACGCCCCACCGCCGGATTGGGTAGGGCCCTGCGCCGGACCGCTTTTCGATCTGTTCCACCCGCTTCGTTGCTTGTAGGCCTGACGAAGCCAGTCGGAGACGACGACCCGCGAACCGTCAATGCCGCAGTGGCAGAACAGAATACGTTGGAACGTCAACACACCGGCCGGACGGGACGGCCGCCGCGCGCAACAACCCACCGCAGCTCGCGTGATCCAGCGACGTTTGCGACGGGGATCAGGCTGCTGGCACAGTTGGGACGTGGTGGCATGCGTTGCACCGCCCGCGCAGGGTTTGCGGGCACGAGGTGGGCATGGGCGGCGTTGCGCTGACCGTCCAACCAGACCGTGGGCTGGCAGGTGAGTGCGCGCGCCGGTGGCGGTCCGGCCGCGGTGTTGGTGATCGAGGATGCTGAGGCGATCGCGGTGGCGGTGCAGTCGGCGTTGAGCGCTGCCGGTCACCGGGTGTTGGTGCGTTCCGACGGTGACCGTCTGGAAAGTGACCTGGCGGCCTTCCGACCCGACGTGCTCGTCTTGGACGTGATGCTGCCCGGCCGTGACGGGTTCGCCTTGTTGGCGGTGGCGCGCTCGCGGTCGCGGGCGGGCGTGGTGATGCTGACCGCGCGCGGTGACGTTGAGGATCGGTTGCGCGGGTTGACTTCCGGTGCTGACGACTACGTGACCAAACCGTTCATACTGGCCGAACTCGTGGCGCGGGTGAATGCGTTGCTGCGGCGGATGGGTCGGCTACCGGCGGTGATCACCGTGGCAGACCTGGTGGTGGATCCGGAGGCGGCCACGGTACGCCGGGGTGATGTGTCCGTCGCGCTGACCGCGACCGAGTTCCGGCTGGTGCAGTATTTAGCGGAGAACCGGGGTGCGGTGCTCAGTAAGGCCCAGATTCTTTCGGCGATCTGGGGTTTCGACGCTTACGACCCGAATATCGTGGAAGTCAACATCAGTGCGCTGCGCCGCAAACTGGATGCGCATGGACCGCGCTTGCTGCACACGGTGCGCGGGATGGGCTACGTTTTGCGGGCGGAGAATGGGTGAGTTGGCGACGGTCGGGACAGATCTCGCTGAGCCGGCGGGTCACGCTGGGAACCCTGGCCATCTGCGTGGTTGCGCTCCTCGCCGTCGCTGTTGTGATGTACTCGGCCACGCTCGGTGATGATCGACCGGTCGGTGGCCGCGGCGCTCACCGAACATGCCCAGTTCGCCCGCGGGCTGGCACAGCACGGCACCCCGCCGCGCGAGCTGGTGAGCCGCTTGCAGTCACAGTCGGTACGCGCGCGGCTGGTGCTCGCCGACGGCCGCGAGTTCGGAGCGCTCGACACCCGACCGCTGCACGACTCCTCCGCACACACCCGCTCGATCACGCTGACTGCTCCCGGGGCCGTCGCTCAACGGCGCACGGTTGACCTTGCAGATCGACGCGCCGTTGATCGAGTCGGTGCGGTCCCGCATGGTGCGGCTGCTGCTCATCGTGGCCGCGGTGACCGTCGTCCTGGTCGCAGTGGTCGTGCCGTGGACGACACGGGCGGCACTGGCCCCACTGGACCGAATGACGACGCTGGCCCGTGGGATCGCCGGCGGTCGCCGGGGGCAACGCCTGCGGGCGGGCACCGACACCGAACTGGGTCGGGCCGGCGCGGCGTTCGACGACATGCTCGATGCCCTGGAAGGCGCCGAACAGCGCGCATTGGGCTCTGAACGAGCGCTGCGACGATTCGTCGCCGACGCCGCCCATGAGTTGAGAACGCCGATTGCCGGGATCGCCGCAGCGGCCGAAGCCGTGCTTGCCCAACCCGACAGCGCTCCTGCGCCGGATCGGCAGCGGTTGCTGCTGGCCTTGGGCCGCGAGGCGCGACATGCTGGGCGGCTGGTCGAGGATTTGCTCGACCTGGCCCGCATCGACACCGGTCTGGCGCTCTCTAAGGAGTTGATCGACATCCGCCGGATCTGCGTGGAGCAGGCCGAGCGGGCGGCGCTGGTGGAGCCGCAGGTCCGGGTAATGGTGCAGGGCCCGTCAGCTACGGCGTGGGCGGACGCTGCCAGGATCCGTCAGGTGATGGCCAACCTGGTCAACAATGCGTGTGCCGTCACCCCGGCGGGAGACGCGGTGGTGATGGTGGTGTCGGCGACTGCGGCCATGGTCTCGGTGACGGTGACCGACGGCGGACCCGGTGTACCCGAAGCCGAACGGGAGCGGATTTTTGACCGCCTGGTCCGTCTGGATGTCGGTCGCAGCAGCGGCAAGGGGATCGGCCTGGGGCTGACCATCGCACGCGGCATCGCGCGCGCCCACGGCGGCGACGTGGTGTGCCGCGCGCCTGCACCGGGTGCGCGGGGTGCGGTGTTCGAACTGACGCTGCCGATCGGTCTCGGGTCGCCGCGCGGGCCCACGGCGCGGGTGGTCTAATCGAGTCCCAAATCGCTTGTCATCTGCGGATCTCTTGACCGGCGATGACGCGAGTTGTCTCACCTCGTGTCATCGGGCAGTTGTCACGACCAAGAATCACACCGCAGTCTTGCGGTTAGCAGGTACGCCGGATGGACGGCAGCTGTGATGACATGCTTTGACTTCGTCGCGAGACTGCTCTCGAACGAACGCTGACAGGTGCAGCTCCGATCCGCGTAGCCACCGCAGGGAGGCAGCTGACATAGCCGACGTCGAGGCCGCGCAGAAATTGCGCGAGCTCGCCGATACTCAGGCTTCGTTGCGACCGACATCTTGTTCATCGAGGCCCCGGAGTCCGAAGAGCAAATGGGAAGGATCGGGGCGGCGTTCGATGTGCCGGTGCTGTCCAACCAGGTGCACGGCGGCGTCACCCCGATCTTGCCGCAAACCCGGCTTCAGGAATTGGGATTCGCCGCGGCGATCTACCCCACTGCTGGGCTCTTCGCCGCCAGTCACGCACTGGCCAGCGTCTACGCATCCCTGGCACAAGGCGAGCCAGTGCACGACCCGCTGATTCCGTTCAGCGACTTCGCGCAAATGATCGGCTTCCAGCAGGTCTGGGATTTCGAGCAGAAGTACGCCGATCTCCTGGCCGAAGACAACATCTAGCCGATCACCCAGACCGGTTGGGAGGCTTGGAACTCCTCGCTGGTGGCCACGTCGAATAGGAGCGCTTGCTCAGCTGTGACAAACGGATTCCGCGCGGCGTTTGAGTGCTTGAATGAGTGCGGTGAATCCAGTGCGGGTTTGGTCAAGCGTACGACCCAGGAAGGGAACCAGTAATCCCCTGAACGTTTCTCTCTGAGACAGGATCGTGGTTCCGGTGTTTGTGGGAGACAAGGCGAATTCGTGGAGGCCGTCGAATATTCCTGGGACGAACAGGTGCCCTAGCCAAACCAACCGCCGGTTGGGTTCGACGACTTGTAGTTTCGGCCGAAACGTCATGCCCTTCCCGTTAGGCGGTTGCAGCGTGACCGTCAGTCGTTGGCCTACCCGTAGGTCCCCGGCGATGCGGGTTATGAACGGATTCCATAACGGATAGGACCCCAGATGGCGTTTTCTACGGGTCGTCGCAACACCGCCTGTTAAGTAGGCAGTAGTAGATCACGTAAACGCTCGGCTGGTGTGTCCCAGCCGAGCGTTTTGCGTGGGCGGGCGTTGAGTTGCTGGGAGACGTGTTCGAGGTCTGCTGGCCCGTAGATGCTGAGGTCGGTGCTTTTGGGGAAGTATTGGCGCAGCAGGCCGTTGGTGTTTTCGTTGGTGCCGCGCTGCCACGGGCTGGCCGGGTCGCAAAAGTAGACCGCCATGTCGGTGGCCATGGAGAACTGTTTGTGGCGTGCCATCTCGGCGCCCTGGTCCCAAGTCAGCGATCCGCGCAAGTGCCCCGGCAGTGTGGCGATGGTCGCTATCAGGCCGTCGCGCACGGCCTCGGCGTGATGGCCGTCGGGCAGGTGCACCAGCATGGTGTAGCGGGTCGCGCGCTCGACGAGGGTGGCGATCGCCGTCTTGTTGCCTTCACCCATGATCAGGTCGCCTTCCCAGTGACCCGGTACGGCGCGGTCGGCGATCTCGGCGGGCCGGTCGCTGATCATGATCATCGGATCGACGAACCGCTGCGTGCGTTGATCCGGGACGCGGTGCGGCTTGCGGCGTGTGCGTCCCGTCCGAAGCGCCTGGGCTACTTCGCGTTTCAAGCCGCCGCGAGCTTGGAAGTACAGCGCTTGGTAGATCGTTTCGTGGCTCACCCGCATGCTCTCGTCGTCCGGGAAGTCCTTGACCAGACGATGCGAGATCTGCTCGGGTGACAACCGCCGCGACAGTCCATCTGCCACCGCATCGCGCAACTTCTGGTTGG
Source organism: uncultured Actinomycetota bacterium (assembly GCA_963733605.1). GTDB lineage: Bacteria > Actinomycetota > Actinomycetes > Mycobacteriales > Mycobacteriaceae > Mycobacterium. The sequence continues at coordinate 13,668 of CAVTDY010000032.1, read as the reverse complement.
TCACCAGTTTGGCCTCCTTCGGGCGGGCCCGATCAGCCTTAGCGGCCCGATCGGCCTGATACGGCAGATACAGCCCGCCGATGCTTCGGGTGCCGATCTCGCGCGAGACCGTGGACTTGTGCTTGCCGATCAGCGCCGCGATCGCGGTTAACGTCAACCCATTGAGCAGCCCGTCGGCGATGACGAGCCGGTCGGGCAACAACAAGTATCGATCGCTGAATACCGCCGGCGCCCCAGCAACGGTCGTGTTCACCGGTTGTGTGTAGCGCCCTGAACCGCCGTATTCGATGACCGTGCCATCTGGACGTACCCGCGTGTTGCCGATCTTGCGGATGCCCTCACGCCAATCGCGGGCCGTGCGCACATGAACCCCGACCTCGCGGGCCGCCCGAGCCGCCGACCACCCTGACTCAACGAGTTCCAGGAATCGAACACGGGCCGCCGGCTTGCCATACGGTTGGCGGTCGTTGCTGATCAAACCCTTATCGGCCAGCAGCCGCCGCGCCGAAGCATGGGAGATGCCATTGGCCTTAGCGGCCGCATTGACCGAACCCGTGGCGTCGAATACCGCCACCACCCCCGCAGAATCGGCGCCCCGCCTGGCAGCGCGTGTCGAGCCAGCCGGTCGCCCAGTCGCCCGCAGAATCGCATAACACCGCTGGTGTGAGATCCCCAGCTTTGCACCGGCCTCCCGCACAGTGGCGCCGGCATCAACCAGCTTTGCTAACCGATCCCCGAATTGAACACAGTCCTCCGAAAACGACATGGCCGCCGCAACCTCTCAAGATTGAGAGTGTTGCGACGACCATGTGAACTCGCCGATCCGTGGGGACACCCCACACGGTCTCGGCGGGGGCGGCGATGTCAACTGACGTGTCAATTTGACTGCCGGGGTCAGTCACCCGGCTAGACTTGACCAAGCGGCCGACAGGCATTGGTAGCCGGATTCCAGTACTGTCCGTCCCCGCAGTCCGGCGGGAACGGCACGAGCGGCGGCCTGCACACATTACCGACCGGATCCCACCAGTCGCCATTCTGACAGCCCAGCGGAACCGGCGCCGCTGGCGGTTGACACACGTTGGCGACCGGATCCCACCACTCCCCGTTCTGGCAATCGAGCGGTTGCGCCGAGCCGGCTGCGGGGCTGACTAGCGACAGGGCGGCGATTGGCGCAAGAACAGCCGGCAGGATAGTCGTACGACGGATGAGCTTTCCCATGACCTCAGCCTGCCCCATCTATGTGATTTTCAAACGGATGGACTAGGCGATTCCTCGGCTCTAGCTGGCCCCGCTGCCCCACCCGGCGGCCGCTTGGCCCGAGATTGCTGTGTTGTTGTAGACCGCATCCTGAATGCCATCGACTCCGAAACCGACCGGACACCCTAGCTACGGAAAGAAGCCGTCCGAACAGACGGTAACCAAAACCGGGGCATGGTTGGTGGCGTTACTGCATATATTACGCCGGACTAAATGACCTGGCCTGCGCTTCAGCAGCAGAGGTGGTGGCGTAACTTCATGCTTACCGCCAGACGAAGCAGAACTGGCAAGGTGAGCACATGCCCAGCCGGCCCCGGGTTCCCCCGCCCGCGTTTCCACGCGCGCCGGTCCGCGACTACGCGGGCAGCCGCGCCGACGCCGCGCGGTGGGCCCGCGATGTGCTGCGCAGCCAGATCATGGAAGGTGGGTTCGGTGGCCTGGCCGCGGCAAGCCCGGCGCTGCCCCCGGAATCGACGCTGGCCGCCGAGCTGGGTGTCAGCCGCAACGCGATTCGTGAAGCGCTGGACCTGCTGCGTGCCGAGGGTTTGGTCACGCGCGTCCCGGGTGCGGGCACCTTCGTCACCGGGGCCAAGTTGCGCCAGCACCTCGACCGGCTGGAGGGACTGGCCGAGTCGATGGCGGGCTACCACCTGCCGGTCGACAATCGCGTGCTGTCCGTTCGCGAGTCCGTCGCGACGCTGTTCGTCGCCGGCAAGCTGGCGGTGCCCGAAGGCAGTCCGATCGCGTTTGTGGAGCGGTTACGCTCGGTGGGCGGGCTTCCACTCTCGTTGGACACCAGTTCCCTTCGCCCCGAAGCGATCCCGGTGCTGCTGGGCGCCGATCTGCATAGTGCGGATCTGTTCTCGCTGATCGAGCGCGAACTTGGTGTCAGGCTCGGGTGGGCCGAGGTCACCACCGAGGCAGTCGCCGCCGACGCCGAAACCGCGAAGCTGCTGGGAATCCGACCGGGCGCGCCGCTACTGCTCATGCACCGCCTCACGTTCCTCGAGGACGGGACACCATTCGACTTGGAAGCCGTTCGCTTCCGGGGTGATCGGTGCTGCCTGACGACGACTATCCGTCGTCCCCGACAGGACCCCAGGCCCATGACCATGTACGCAGGCCGCCTAGCGACCCAAGTATGCAGCCAACCATCCCGACACAACACACCGACAACAATTGAGAGGTATATCGTGGCTAACCGACCGAATATCGTTTATTTTCACGTCGATAATCTCGGCCTGGGTGAGCTTGGATGCTTCGGCGGCGGGATGTTGCGCGGCGCCGACACCAAGCGCATCGACCAGTTCGCCGAAGAGGGACTGAGACTTTCACACTTCGTCGTCGAACCGCAGTGCACGCCAACACGTTCAGCGCTCATGACGGGCCGCTACCCCATCCGCTCCGGCAATCACACCATTGCGCTCGGCGGAAACGACGGTGGTCTCGTCGCCTGGGAGCGCACGATGGGCGACATCTTGTCGGAGGCCGGTTACGCCACAGCGTGTTTCGGCAAGTGGCACATCGGGGCCGAAGACGGCCGCTGGCCCACCGACCACGGCTTCGACGAGTGGTATGGCCCGTTACGCACATACGACGAATGTCTGTGGCCGGACGACCCGTGGTACGACGGTGAGCGCGACGGCTATTCATATATGTATGAAGGCACGCGAGAGCAGGGAGTCCGGGCCACCGATCAGCAGCTGACCGTGGCGCTCAAAGGCGAGATGGACGCCGAGTATGACCGGCGGGCCAGGGCGTTCATGAAGCGCAGCGTGGAGGCCGACAAGCCGTTCTACCTGTACCACAACCACTCGCTGATGCACTTCCCCATGGTTCCGCGCGACGAGTTCGTGGGGAAAAGCACCAACGGCGAGTGGGGTGACTGCCTGTTGATGCTCGACCACGATTTCGGCAGCATCCTGGACTACCTGGACGAGTTGGGTGTCGCCGACAACACCATCGTCGTCTTCGCCGGCGACAACGGTCCCGAGGACCACTTGCTGGGCCGCGGCACCGCCGGCTTCTTCGACGGATCGTATTTCAGTTCCGCCGAGGGTGGGATCCGCACGCCGTGCCTGATCCGGTGGCCGGGCAGAGTGCCCGTTCGGGAGAGCAACGAGATGGTGCACGTGACCGACATGTTCCCGACGCTGCTCAGGTGGGCAGGATGCGAGCCCCCCACCGATCGGATCATCGACGGGCTCGATCAGAACGAATTCTTCGCCGGTGGCAGCGACACGTCATCGCGCGAGGGATGCATGGTCTGGCTCAACGAGGAGTTGCACGCGGTCAAGTGGAGCCAATTCAAGGTGAGTTTCAAACGCCAGCAGCACTTCCACGATCCGGAGATGCCGCTGGGGTTCGCACGCATCATCAACCTGCTCGAGGACCCCAAAGAGCGCGAACCTGTTAACCAGAAGCACGTTCGGTGGTGGGTGATGCAGCATGCACGGCGGATTATCCGCAAGTTCGAGGACAGCGTCGAAGAAGAACAACTCATTCCAGCCGGTGCTCCGGTCGACTTCGTGCCCGCTCAGCCCGGCGCCCGTTATGTGGTTGTACCACCGGGCGCGAGCGGCTAACCGTCGATGCGGCAACCCTGCCACCGAGGGCTCACCCCGTGACTGGGCCGGGGGTGCCGGTCGCCTTCGCTATGCGGGCGAAGGGACCGGCTCGGCCTCGATGTCGACACCGATCGGCTCCCACCGAATGATGAGAGTCACCGCGGCGATGATGATCGGCGCGATGGCCAGCAGGGCGAACGTCGTAGTGAAACCGGCCGCGGACAACACCACCGGGAAAAACAGAAACCCCGTGATGCTGCCCACCCGCAGCATGCCCTGGGCCCACCCCACCGCCGAGCCTCTGATCGGCGTGGGAAAGGACAACGCGGCGTAGGCCATACCCTGGGGGCCGGGCCCGGTGGTGTGGCCGAGCATAAACACTCCGAGCATAATCCCCTGCAGCGCAAGGCTTCCCAGCGCGTGGCCGAAAGCGATCCCGAACAACGACACCGCGGTCACCACAGCACCACCGAGGGCCAGCGGGCGCAACCCGGTGCGGTCGCAGACCTTGGCCTGAACCACGGACCCGATCAGCCCTATCGCGTTGAACAGCGCGCCGCCCAAAATAGCGTTGAGCAGGCTCTGACCGAAAATCAGCTGGGAGATGATCGGCAGGTAAAAAATCACCGCATAGTACTCGATGCTTTGCACACAACTGATGACCGCGGAAAGAATGGCGCGGGGCCGGTAGTGCGGCGAGAAGATGTTGCGGGCAGCGTGCACAATGGATTTCGGCCGGTGCGGGGGCTCGGGAGCCGCGTCGGGGTGCACTTCGACGTCAAGATTGCGGGTCTTGCGCAGGATTGCGGCCGCACTTTTGAGATCGCCCTGGTGAGCCGCCCACAACGGGCTTTCGAGCATGTAGCGGTAGCGCAGTATGAGCAGTATCAACGCCGGCACCGCGCCGAACCCGACGGCCACCCGCCACAAATTGTCCCCGGCGCCCAGCACATAGCCGATATAGCTGGCGCCGAAGCCGACAAGGGCTGCCAGACACCAGTTTACGTAGCTACTGTTCACGAACAGACCTCGCCGGGCCCGGTCACAGAACTCAACGACGAAGCTCAACGCCACCGGGAAGTCCAGGCCCACGCCCAGCCCCATCAGCAGCCGGAAAAAAATGAGGACCGTGAGATTGGGCGCCAGCGCCGCGCCGATGGCGGAAATGACGAAGAACCACAAGTCCAGCAGGAACATGTCTTTACGGCCGAGTTTGTCGACGAAGTATCCGCCGAACAGCGCACCGAACATCGCGCTAAACGCCATGGTGGCCGAAAGCAGACCGACCCCGGAGGCCGACAGGTGAAACTCTTGGCGCAATTGGATCGTGCCGATACCCAGGCTGGTGAAGTCATAGGCATCCACGAAAACACCGCCCAAGGCGATGACCATCACGAGCAGCGTCTTGCGGCGAGCCTGACGTTGCGCGACGGGATCCGAATGATCAATACCGGCGTCGACGATATCGCTCACGTCGGCCGCGCTGCGAATAACGACCGGAGGCACGGCCGTTGGCGGCGCACCGACGTTGTTGACGACGACATTTCCCGGCGAACGCACAAAATTTCCCGGCGAACGCACAAACAGCTGGGCTATGTCCACGGCCTACTCCCCACGTCACAGACGAAATCTGATGTGGGAGAGATCTACGCCGGAACTGTTACCCCGAGTTACGCCAACCGTCACAAGAAAGTTACGCCACCTGGGCGGACGCGACGCGGCAGGCCATGGTATTGGCGAACCCCCGAGGACGGCGAAACGCCTGTGGGTGGCGCGCCCTGGCGGGTGTCTTGTGGCCGATGACACCACCACGCATGCCGGCGACCGCGGCGCCGAAACTGCGGGCCAGTGCGAGCCCGACTACCGGTTCACCCTCGCCAATGAGCGCACGTTTTTGGCCTGGCAGCGCACCGCACTGGGGCTGCTCGCCGCGGCGGTCGCCTTGGCGCAGCTCGTCCCGGAGCTGACCATCCCCGGCGAGCGGAAGGCCCTGGGGCTGCTGCTGGCGGTGCTGGCGACCCTCACTAGCGCCAGGCTGCGGCGCTGGGAGCAGGCGGATCGCGCCATCCGCCGCGGCGGCCCCTTGCCCCGTCACCCCACGCCGGCCTACCTCGCGGTGGGTCTCACCGTTGTGGGCATGATCGCCATCGGGTTGGTGATCGGGAAGGTGGTCACCGGTTGACTGACTCGACGGCGACTCGCGGTCCGCGCGACAGCGGGCTACAGGCGGAACGGAGAACGCTGGCCTGGACCCGGACGTCGTTCGCCTTTCTGGCCAACGGGCGCGCTGCTCACGCTCAGGGACCTGCACAGCTACACCGGCCTGGCGGGGCTAGTCCCCCGGCCGGCTCGGCTGCCGCCGTGGCGTTGTGCACCTATGTAATCGCACTGCAGCGCCAACGAACCTGGGGCAGCGCCCTCTGCCGGCACGAATCACTGCGCGGCGCGCGGTGTCCCTCGTCGGGGCAGCCGTGCTGCTGCTCATCGTCGTAACCGCGATTACCCAACCGGTCTACGGGCACACGCCGTGATGCTCACCGAGGTTCCCATCTTCCGTGTCATACGACACATGCCGGGGCGGTTCATTGAGACGACGACATTTTGTTTGAGAACTGACATCCACCACCACGCCAACAACCACTCTCATCCCGTCCACGCCTGCTCCTGGCGGAACGCCACGATGGCCACGTCGAGATCGTCAGCGCCGGAGGTGATCCGCACCGTCGAGCGGGAGGTCTGCACAAACCGGATGTCTGGGGCGGGTCCGCGATCAGCGCGGCCCAACGTCACGACCGTCGAGGACAGACCCGCCGACGGCAGCGCCACCGGGCGGTCGTTGACGATGATCGTCGGGACGAACTCGGGGGCGCGGCGGCGCTCGACGATGGCGATGTTGGGCTGCGACAACCCCACCCAGCGCTGCGGTTGGTTGGAGTAGATCGCGATGCGCTCCCCCACCGCGGCCGCGCGCAGCAGCAGCTGGCGCACGTAGAAGTCGGAGGTGTCCATCACGACCCGGGTGGCGCGCTGGGGGTCGGTGAGCGCCCACATGATCATGTCGTCGCGCTGGATGGGCGGGGTGGCGCGCGGGTCGTCGCGCAGCGCGGCGCCAACCAGGATGCCGGTCGGCCCGATCGGGATCACCAACTCGTCGGGATCACCCAGCGCCCGTTGCGGTAGCCGCAGCCGCGGCCGCGCGGTCGGTGCCGCCCGCAGCGCGGCATCGAACTGGTCGCCGGGCAGGGTGTTCAGATACAGCGTGGGCGGCTGCTGCGGACGCTGCGGATCGTTGGTGCGCACCATCGCCGAGACCATCACCGGCCCACCCCCGTCGGGTGCCACGCGGCGCTGCTTGGACAGGCTGGTTACTGCCACGATGTGATCGGCGCGCAGCGCCCACATGTGGTGCAGCGCAGCGGTCGTGATGTCTTGCGGGGAGAAGTAATACGTCGTCAGATGCCCCGGCCGTGCATTGACCGTGCGCCACCCTACCTCGGCCGCCACTCGCGCTGCCTGGCCACCGACACCACCACCGACCGCAGACGCAGCACCCGCACGAGCCCCGGCCAGGGCTGGCACCCGCGCGTCAACGTCGGCGTCGACCTCGTCCCCGGCTGCGGGCACTTCCGGCGCGTCGGCAAGCCCTGCAGAGAGTTCGCTCTAACACGGCGTTCAGCTCCGCCGCCGACAATGCCGCAGCGCGGATCCCTTCCTGCAGAAGGGCATTGATGATGCGCTCGGTCGCGGCCGCCACCGCCGCGCCGATCGATGTGCGATACGACAGGCCGCCCACCGAGTCGGTCAGATCCAGGCGCACGATCAGCCGGGTGTCGCGGTGCCCAGCAGCCGGCCGGTCGGCCAGCAACGTCGAATACAGCGGCGGATACCCGGCGCCGCGGCGCACTCGCTGCCCCGAGGACACCACGTCGATGCCGGCCAGTTTGAGTCCGCCGGGCTGGTCGAGCAGGCCGGTGAGCACAGCAAGGGGCAGCACGTTCGTCGTCAGCGACACCGTGGATCCGCGTAAAAACGTTGGGGTGTAGGCCCGCCCGGTGACCTCCACCATCGCGATGGCCTCGTAGGCATCCACGCGCACTCCGCAGACGATGTTGCCCTGAGACACATCGACGGCCGCGGCCGCCTCGACCGGCCGGCGCCGCCGCGAACGCCACCGCATCAGCGCGGCGACCCAGCCGGGCAGGTTACGGCGATGCACCGTCACGGCCATCAGCACGAACGCCGCCCCGGTGATCACCGCGGCCGGCCACCAGCCGAACCGGTCCGGTGCAAGCCCGATGAACGCGCCGATGGCGATGATCTCGGTGGCCACCACCACGGGCAGCGCCACGCGTACCCCGAGTGCCCGCTCCTTCATGACACCCCTTTCACGACATCCGCTTTCGCACGGCCACGACCGCAGCGATGATCCCGGCGAGCACCAGCACGGCGGCCCCGCCCAGCAGCGCAGTGTTACGCGGCCGCAGGTCGGGCCCCGGCGGCGCGGGCGGCACATACAGGTTGGCGCGCAGGTGCTCCACGGGCTTGGGGTCGCCCGCGTCGACGTCGAAGGTCAGCGCAGCGACCGGGTCGACGATGCCGAAACCGACCGCGTTGTCCACGCCGCGGGCAGGGTTGTGAGCGGTCTCGGTGATCCGCCGCATCACCTGTCGCGCCGTCAGATTCGGGAACTTCGCGCGCACCAGCGCGACCACCCCGGACACGTAGGCGGCCGAGAAGCTGGTGCCCCAGAAGTTGTTGCCCAGCCCCGGGTCGCGATCGGGCTGGGCGTTGACCGCGGCGCCGTTGGTGTTGGACAGCCCCATGACGCGCCACCCGGGCGCGGCCACCGACACCCATGGACCGTTGATGGAATCGGGCATCGGCTGCCCGTCGGGAGTGACCGCGCCGACGGTAAGCACGTAGTCGGAGAACCACGCGGGCGACACGATGGTGCGCACACCGGCCCAGTCGCGGGGATCGTTGGGGTTCAACGGATCAAACGCCGGGTTCTGCCCGCAATCGGCGGTCTCCCCGCGGTTTCCGGCCGCCGCCACCACCACGATGTCCTTGTCGACCACGGCGTAGCGGATCGCCGCGCCCAGGGCGTCCTGGTTCACCGGGGTGGCGGCGTTGATGCACGAGGCCACCGACACGTTGATCACCTTCACGCCGAGATCGGCGGCGTGGCGGATCGCGCGGGCCAGCGTCAGGATGTCACCGGCCTTGCGCCGCAGCTGATCGGGATCGTTGGGGTCCGAGCGCGCCGGCCCGAACGCGGTGGAGGACTGCCGGATCGAGATCAGCGTCGCGTCGGGGGCGACTCCCACCACGCCGTCCGGGCCGCCCGGCGGCGGTCCCGGCACGAGTGGCTGCGGACCGCCGGGATCACCAGGGCCGGCAGCGGGCGGGGTGTCCGGTGGCGGCTCGGCCGGCGGCGGAGGAGGAGGCGGCGCGGTGACGGTCACCGTCGAGGCTTTCGGCGGCGGCGGTGGGGCGACGGTCGGGGCCGGGTTGGCCGGAACGTCGGGCGGGGGCGGCGGCGCCCCGGCGCCGGCCGGGCGTGGGGTGGGCCGGTCGCCCGGGTTGGACGGGGCAGCGCCGATGATGGACGCAACGACGGTGCCGTGACTCTCGCAGTCGCTCAGCCCGCCGCCCGGCAGCCCCATCACATAGTCCCCGCCGGGAAACAGGCTGGGGAAGCGCGGATTCGGGGTCACGCCGGTGTCGATGAGCGCGATGGACACCCCCGCGCCGGTGGAGTACTGCCAGGCGGCTCTGACGTCGAGCATGGCGTTGCCCGGCGGGGGCTGGCCCACGTCGGGGTCGGCGATCACCACCGGCGTGACGCACGCTTTGTCCTGTTTCATCTCCTCGGTCGGACCTGGCGTGTCGTTGGGCGGCAACGCGCCGGGGTCGACGACAGGAGGGGCGACAGCCAGCGCGGCCGGTGGGGCGACGAGGTTGGCCGACAGCAATGCGATCGCGCCGAACGCGGCCGCAGTGGCGCGTACGCGCATCAGTGATACCTGATGTAGTGCAGCAGCCCGATCGCCCACGCGGAGAACGGAATCACCAGCGCCATCAGGATGTATTCCACATACTCCACCGCCTGGCGCACCGGTGGGGAGAAGATGTGGCTCGGGACGGCAGCACCGGCGATCAGGGCAGCCAGGGCCACCGCCAACACCGCACCGGCGGCCCACAGCCCGGTCGCGGTGTCGGTCGGCGCGGCGTGCAGCCCGTAGTGCGCGGGAACCGCGATCAGAGACAGCGACGCCGCGCACACCACCGTGATCGCGTGGCGCCGGTCTCGAAAAGCCCGCGCCCGCAACACCAAAATGAGCGCGACGACCGCGACCACGGTGACCGACGGCCACTGACTGCCGCTTCCCGGCGCGATGGCGAACCACGACGACACCAGCGCCACCGTCCCGACGCCCAGCAGCGTCCCGGTCAGCACCCGGTTGGACCGCCGCGCCACCTCGGCGACCTGCTCGCCGCGCAGCGTCACGTCGTGAGCGGCCGACTCGACCGGGGACACCGTGTCCTCGGGTTGGCCGGGTGCGCGGGCGAACAGATCGCGCCCGGTGATCGAGCCGAAACTCTGCCTCGGCACCTTGGCCATCCACAGCCCCATCGTCGGCGCAGCCCTGGCGGCCACCAGCACGGCGATCAGCATCACGATCGCGATGCGCTGCCCGGGCACGTTGAAGAACATCCGCACCGTCGCAGCGCCGAACCCTGCCGCCGCCATCGTGATCACCGCTGCGGCCGCCGTCTGATGCCGCCCGGTGAACCGGACCAGCATCAACGCGCCGACGATCGTCACCAGGCACGCGAGGAACGCGTGCGGGGCAGAAGGATGCGCGCCGTGCGGGCCGGTGGCCCCGGCCAGTGCGGCCGCGACAAGACCGGCCCAGGCGGTGCCGTCCACGACGGAACGTTGGGCGGCTGTGCGCGAGCACACCAGCGCAGTGACGATCAGCCCCGCCGCGGCCGCGGCGAACACCGCCGGGGCACCCAGTTACCGTCGCTGGCCCACCGCAGCCGCCACACGATGACAGCGGCCACCGCCAACGCTGCGACGGTCAGCGCCGCGCCCACCGCGACCGCGTCCCGCGCCGACACGACCGGGAAATGCTCCTGCGCGAACCGCGCGAGCGCGGTCGAGACGTTTTCGATGTTGGGTCCATAGCGCTGCGCGGTCCCTGCGGGAACCAGCGCCAGCAGCTCGCCGTCGACGACGCCCTGGGCGGCCAGCGACAGCTCGGGGGCCAGCGCGGTCATGCCCGCCACCCGGCTGAACTCGTATCAGCCGCGCGCCAGCTCGTCATCGCCGCGGGTGCGCAGGACCCGGCTGGCCGCGTCGCGGGTGGCGTCGGTCAGCGCAGACAGCGGGACCGCCGAGGGCAGCACAAGGTCGATCTGGTGGGAGTCGCCGACCAGGATCGACACCCGGCACGACGAGGCACCAAAGGGGCGTCGCCGGCAGAGGGCGACGGGGACGGCACACCCGGTCGAACCGCCGTCATCGGCGGTCCCGCGACGCGTCGGTGGTGGCCGGGAAGTGCTCGGCGATCGCCGCGGCGATCTCGAGCAGTCGCCGGCGGGTCGGCCGGTCGAGTTCGTTGTCGATGTCGATCACCCCGCCGGGGCGCAGGTGCCCGTCGAACGGCAACTCGACCACCGTTTGGCCGTGACGACTGAAATAGTCGGTCAACGTGGCGCGGGTTTTCCTGTCGGCGTGGCCGTCAGAGTCGTTGAGCACCACCACGGTGCGGTGCAACAGGCCGGTATAGCCGTTATCGGCCAGCCAGTCCATCGTCTGGCCGGCCGCCGACGCGCCGTCCACCCACGGCGAGGACACCACGATCAGCGCGTCCAGATCCATACTGCGACCCGTAGATGAAGCCCCACATGAGCGACGCGACCACGGCGGGGACGGCGTACGGCAGATCGACAGCCGGTACAGCGGCGCCCAGCGCAGCCGGGCGCTGTCGAGCGCGAGCGCGGCGAGCAGCGCGAGCACCGTCATGACCGGCACCTGCACGACTCAGAGGAAGAGCAGCATGCGGCGCAGTGACGCCCCAGAACTGCGGGTCGCTAAGCGCGAGCTTGTAGTTGCCGAGCCCGACGAACGCGTTGCCGCCGATCAGTTCCTGCCGGTACAGGCTCAGGTAGATCGCGTAGCCGATCGGTACGATCAGCGCGAACACGAAGACGGCCAGGAAGGGGCCGATTGTTGGAGTTCCGTGAGGGTCAGACTTGTCAGGTCGATAGCTGGGTGAGAACGAGCCGGGCGCTTCGGCGCCCATCGATCGCCGTAGCGCGATGAGGCCTACATCGTCTGAAAAATCTGGTAATCTCATTTGTCCGTCTCGATTATCTTGGCAATTCGCAACTCGGCGTCCGTGCGCACGCGAAACTCGACCCGTTGCGAGCGTTCGGAGTCCTCGGAACCGTCAGGGCTCTTGACCAGTCTTTTTCGAAGAAAGCCCATTAGCGGTAATGCGGCCTCTCGGCCACGTGACGTCATACCGGACAGTAGGCAACGCGAGCACGTATTGCAGGCTACTCCGCGTGCGGTCCTGAGAAAGCTTCATGTTTTGGAAGTATGCTTGATCAGGAGCCAGATTTGACCAGATGCTCGATGTATGGCCTTCAATCCGGATTTCTTCGACCGCATCACGGTACTTATCCGAGATCAACCCTGTGAACATACCTTGGAAAGAAATCATCTAATATGCTTTTGAAATTATTCTTGAGATCACTACTTCCTATAGCAAAAAGTACATCTGGCTCCTTGAAACGTATGGTCGAATCCCGATCAAGCTCCGCACCCCATCTCGGAAGATCCTTTTCGAACTCCTTCTTCAGATCGTCGTAGAGCTCTACTTTCATCCGCTCGTACAGGATCGCGATTTCCCGAATGTGCTGTGAAGCGGCTTCGACTTTTACCATGTACGAGATGGCGATCAGCAAGAATACCATCATCAAGCCGGTCATCAGATCGGCCAAGGGTATCCAATGCGTCTGCTCCGGCACTTGATGCCGTGTATCCTAAGTTCGTGGACATCGGCTACGTCGTCAGATGGGTAAGCGAGCGGAGGCTCTCGGTCAGAGGTCTGTAGTCCTCCACAAATCTGCGCGAGAGCGCTGTCAGATGTTCGCCGAGTGTCCTGATAGAATTTGTAAGCTCCTCGCTGAGCGCCCTGTCCAAGGCGACTACTTGTTCCTTGGTCTGCGCGCTCAGCTGCTTTTCGTGCGAGTTGACTTCCTGTGCACATCCGCCGCGCTCTGGGTAAGTAGCCTTTGCATCTGCGAATGGGAGTCCTGAACGTTTCGTGTCAAATCTCTCGATGCCGCCCCAAGCGTCTCACTCGTGTTCCGAACGCTGGCCTCGATCTGGCGCGTTAGCTCGGTTATCTTCTCTTCGAGACGAGGTATGCCATCGCCGGCTGCCTTTAAGGAGATTCCCCCGATGGGTTAATGCCCCGTGCAGATGCTCTCTTTGGCTTTCCAGGGCGGTGAGCAATGTCAGGAGGCTTGCGGCGGTGATGAAGAATCTCTCAGCCTGCTGTACGAGTTCCGAATAACGTACGGCGGCTATGGACATGTTTTCAGTTGTCGCCCGTTGCTGGTCGATCATCTCTGCCATTTGCTGGCGATACGCCTCTTGCCAGACGAGAATCCTTTCAACTGCCGAATTTAGCTGCTTGAAATTATCGCCAAATTGTTCGTTTATCTTCGCATTGAAATCTCGAATGACCTCTTTGAGCGCTTCAATAAGCGCCTTCGAATTATTGTCAGCCATCTTCTCCATGTAGTTTTCAAGACTAGAATA